>DATHMH010000022.1:0-186315 GCA_035487295.1 Terriglobales bacterium | reverse complement strand
CGGCACGGTTGGCTGGCCGACCTGCGGCGAGCAGGACATCATGGAGTGGGTGCCGCAGTACACTCCGACGACGACATCATCGACAATTCACGGACCGGGCTATTCCGGCGCCAATGGCATCGGCAGCAAATTCACCTTTCCCAGCGGCGGAAGAGTGGACGATGCGGGCTATCACACCTACGGGGTCATCTGGTCCAAGGACCAGGTGCAGTTTTATCGTGACGATGACACGAAGCCTTTCTTTACCGTGACTCCTGCGAATATCCCCGCCGGCACAACCTGGGTCTACAATCATCCTTTTTTCATTCTGCTGAACCTGGCCGTGGGCGGCAATTTCCCAAAACCTGGTCCTGACAACACGACGCCTAATCCTGCTGTAGTTTTGGTGGACTATGTCCGCGTCTACGAGCAAACTCCGACCATGGCCATGGCTTCGAGCGCGAATCCATCGGTTTTTGGACAGCCGGTTGCGTTCACGGCCACGCTCTCACCGGCAAGCGCTACCGGCACGGTGCAGTTTCAGGATGGTTCTACGAATCTGGGCGCTCCGGTGGCTGTTAGCGGCGGGACAGCAACATCGGTCCCTGTTTCATCGCTGGCTGTGGGATCCCATAGCATCACAGCCGTTTACAGCGGCGATTCAAGTTTTGCAGCCGGCACCAGTTCGCCCCTGGTGCAAAATGTTAATCAGGCCGCCAGCGCGACGGCGGTCAGTTCGAATAGCAACCCGTCTTCTTTCGGACAGACGGTGACATTCACCGCGACGGTGTCAGCATTAGCGCCCGGTGCTGGAACGCCGAGCGGCGCAGTGCAATTCCAGGACGGAGGCAACAACCTGGGGCCGGCCGTGACTTTAAGCAGTGGCACGGCTGCATTGCCTCCTACCTCGTCGTTGACTGTTGGTGCGCACAACATCACAGCGATCTACATGGGAGACGGTAACTTCACGGGCAGCACCAGTTCTTCGTTTATGCAAACTGTAAACAAGGATGCCAGTTCAACCAGTGTTTCGTCTTCTATGAACCCCTCTACTTCGGGACAGCCGGTAACGTTCACTGCCGTAGTTTCGGCAGTGATGCCGGGAACGCCGACGGGCGCGGTACAGTTCAAGGATGGAGCTAATGATTTGGGCCCACAAATGACCTTAAGCAATGGCACAGCTGCATTACCTCCTACCACGTCGTTAACTGTGGGTGCGCACAGCATCACGGCGGTTTATGGTGGAGACGCCATCTTTGCCGGCAGTACTTCGCCCGTGCTAACGCAATCCGTCACCAGCACCGGAACAACTGCAACCAGCACGACCATTAGCAACATCGTGGTGCTTCCCAGTCCCACACCAGGTCAGAAAAGCGGTACAGTGCACCTGGAGCAGAGCATTACGGTTACCGCGACGATTACAACTGAGACGGGAACACCAATGGGAAGTGTGGCGCTGCTCGACAACAACGACGTTCAGGTTAGTTCCAGCCAAGACCTTCCCATGACGGGCAGTACGCAAAGCGTTACGTTCGGACCTTTCGAACTCGGTTTGGGTGTGCACAGCATTGTCGCGAGATATTTTGGCGACAGCACTTTCCACACAAGCACGTCTTCTCCCCCCAGCGTGATCAATCACACCCCCAGGCCACGATAAGGCTGCTTTAGGTCGAAGTACAAGAACTCGAAGTGTTTTCCTGCCGGGCCATCTCAATTTCGCCTCCGGCAAAAAAGCCAATAGTTGAGACCAATCCGATTTCACGCGCCGTGTGTATGTGCGGACGGCGATGTTGCAGGTTGATGACGCCGACAACGCGTCCGCGACAAAGAATGGGCACTGACAGGAATGCCTCGTAGCGATCTTCGGGTAACTGATGGAAAGACCGGAAGCGCGGGTCTCGATAGGCGGAGCGCGAGACGGCAACGGGCACGCGATTCTGCGCTACCCAGCCGGTGATCCCATAGCCCACCAACATCCTGAGCCGGCCCACGACATCAGGACGGGGATTTTTGGATGCGCGCAGCACCAACTCTTCACCCTCCAGTACGTAGAGCAGGCAGGAGTCGCACTGCACAACCGCGGAGACAAATTCGACAATCCGCTCATAGACACGCGGCAAGGGCTCAGCGGCCGCGCTACGGCTGCCGATCTCATGCAGAAATTCAACTTCGAGATTCTTACGTAACGGAGTCGTCGCCATCGCCCTTCAACTTTCACTCGTATGGATGCGGCTGTCCAATAGAATCTTTTTATGGGCTGAATTTATTTACCGTCCGAGGGATGGGAAGGAAAGATCAATCCGTAGTATAGGAATTTTGGTTTGACCACAGGGCGCAAGCTTCCGGCCTGGGATGCATTCCGGGCCGCGGCCCTGCCGGTGAAGATCGGGCAACCTTTCAATGCACTGTGTTGAAACTCAAGAAACTGCAATTCTCTTTTCTTCCGTTACCTCGCCCGCCTGCGGCGCTTGCACCACTACCGTGGCTGCCAATACCAGCACGATTCCCAGAATCTGCAGCCAACGCAATTGCTCTTGCAGAAACGTGGCCGCGATCAGGATTGTGAACACCGGCTCCAGGCAACTGGTGACAATGGTACGCGTGGGGTCAAGGTGGCGAAGTCCGGCAAAATAAAACGAAAAGGGAATCAGCATGGAGGTAAACGCGAACAGGCTCAGGAAAATCCACTGTTCGCGCGAGTAGTGAGCGGCGGCAATCTTCCAGGGTGGATTCACTACGATCCAAAACAGCGAGGTGCCCAAAAGAGCATAAGCGATCACCTGCCAGCGATCATGGGAGCCGAGCAGCGTGCGTCCGTAAACTGTGTAAAAACAAAACGAGAAGGCTGCCAGCAAAGAAGCCGCGACGCCCTTCCACACCAGTTGCACTCCGTGTTCTCCAAAAATCCCGATTACGAGCGCAATTCCCAGTACCGCGGCTGCGACGGCCAGAATTCGTGGAAGGGTCGCTTTCTCATATCCACGAGAGACCATGTAAAGCAGCACCCACACCGGCGCAGTATATTGCACGATGATGGCGACCGAAACTGAAGTCACCGAGATGGCGTAGTAATAGAAATAGTTCGCTCCCGCGACTCCCAGCACACCGAGCGCCATGCAGCGCAGCGCGTCACCCGTACTCATGGCGAAGGCTCTTGTTCCCCGCATCAGCAACAGCAAAGTCGCGAGCACGAGGAAGGAGATGGTCACCCGGCCCTGGGAAAGAATCTGTACATCCAGCCGCCGTATCGGGGGCAGTCCTAAAATGCTGCGACCGCTGAACATTGCCTTGCCGAAGTTGGCGGAAACTCCCCAGCACAAGGCAGCGGCCGCGATATAGAAATAACCGCGCCAGGGATGCAGAGTCTGATTGTTGGTGTCGTTATTCAGAGAGCAATTCTTCGAGCCGCTCAGGATCGAAACCGATCATCACCTTGCCTCCGACGATGATGGTAGGGGTTGAGTGGCTTTGATATATTTCCACCAGTTCGCGCACTGCCTCTGGGTCGGAGCGCACGTCGCGTTCCTGAAATGAAATTCCCCGCCCCTCGAGGTAAATTTTGGCCCATTCGCACGGCGGACAGCCGGCCTGGCAGAACAAAATTACGGCTTTTTGCTCCATAGCGCATCAGACTAACAAATGCCGGCTAAAGATGCAGAAATTTATGTGATTTCAATCTCGCTGGTGATCTGCGCGGTCTTCTGCAGCATGGCCGATACCGAACAGTATTTTTCTTTGGAGAGCAGCACAGCGTCTTCCGCCGCCTTGCGGGAAACGTTGCCGCTGATCTTGTAAATCAAGTTTATCCTGGTGTAGACGCTTGGCGGCTCGGCGGCGCGTTCGGCTTCGGCATGGACTTCAACTCCGATAAACGGCTCGCGCTTCTTGCGCAAGATGCTCACGACGTCGGTCGCGGTGCAAGCGCATAATCCAATCAATACCAGCTCCATTGGCCCGGTGGCGGTATTGCGCTGGCGATCGGAATCGATCACCTGGGCGTGGCCGCTGCCCGCCATTCCCGTAAAACGCTCTCCATCGGTCCAGCGCGCGCTGGCAGTAACCTGCGACATTTTTTACCTCCGGTTGTCAGTCTGCGGTTCAGGGTGAATCAGGACTTTGAAAAGCTCTGGCGCCTCCTGCTTGAATCGTGCCTCCAAGGCAGTCGAGACATCGTGAACACGTGAGAGCGGCAATTCGTCAGACATGGTGCAGTGGCAGGAGAGATACATGCGGTCGCGCACGCGCTTGAGGACAACGTCGTGCATGTCGAGGATCTCGGGAAATTCATGGGCAATGCGCTGCAGGCGTTTTTTCAGCGCGGAATCCTGCTGCACCTGGTCGCCGGGTTCGATGGTGGAAGGCTCGCTTTCAATATGCGTCAGGATGGACGAAATTTCCGGCACATCGCGCCGCATCTCGCTTTCAACCTGGGTGACAACGTCGTGCGCATTTTTCAGGCTCAAGGTTTCGTCGAGCTCGAGGTGTTGCTCGACATGCAATTTGCCGCGAAGGTCCTGCACGCTCACGTCATGCACGTTAAGGTTGTTGCGCGTGGCCACGGCGCGAATGCGGTCAAATACATTTTCGGCGCGCCTGGGCCGGGCGAGGGAATGGACAACCACGTCGGCATCGGGAAGCACGCGCCGCACCGCCTGCGTTACCCTGTCGGTGATTTGCTCCGATCGCTGGAAGGTCACGTTGCGTCCCAGGCCTACGGAAAGGTCGGCAAAATACTTGTTTCCCGCGCGGCGGATACGGACCCGGTCCATCTCCAGCACGCCATCAATCCGCGCGACTTCGTTTATGATCTGCGCGCGCGCGCCGGTGGGTGCGGCATCGAGAAGTGCATCCACGGTCTGGCGCGCCAGGCGCGAGCTGACGTACATTACAACTCCGGCCACGAATAATGCCGCAATCGGGTCGGCATCTTGAAGCTGGACGATATGCAATCTCCTCCCGGCGGTCACCAGCAGAAGTCCAACGATGACCACCCCGCTGGAGAGAACGTCAGTCCCAAAATGCAACGCATCAGCCTGCAGGGCCTGGCTCTGGTATTTATCTGCGATCTTCTTCAGGGCCCGCGAACGCCAGAAATCCACAATCATCGAAAAACTCATCACGGCAAAGGCGGCGGTGGTGGGCTCGATCTCCACGTGATGGTAAAACATGCGGCGCACCGCCTCCCAGATGATCCATACGCAAGTCAGCAGTAAAAGGCCGGTTTCAATAAAGGCGGAAAAATTTTCTATCTTGCCATGTCCATACTGGTGGTCGGCATCGGCAGGCTTATCGGCCACGCGCACGGAGAACAGCGTGATGATTGCAGCTACCAGGTCAAGGCCGGAGTGGGCGGCCTCCGACAGAACTCCCAGGCTGCCGGTGGTCAGGCCCACAGTCAGTTTGAGGGTGGTCACAACCACGGCCGCCGCCACCGAGTTGCGCGCAACCGTGCGCTTCTCGTGGCGCATCACCTGGGCGCTTTGTTGGACCTCGGCTTGCGGCATGACTGCATTATCGCAATTGCAGCCCGCCGTGGCCAGTTCATCGAAGTGAAAATAAAAACGCCGCAGATGGACTCAGATCAACGCAGATTTGCAATGAGGTCCGGGATTGTCCTGTGGCGGAATTCTATTTCTGATCGCTGATTATTATTCGTAAGCTGTGCTGGAGACGTAGCAAGCTATGTCTCTACGGAAGTTGGTTAACCGGGACTTCAATTCCACATAACTTCCAATCGTTTCAGGGCGCGCAGAGCAATAACATATTGAGGATTCATGTCATAAGCGCGTTTGTAGTAGTTCCTGGCTTTGTTCCAATCGCGTTTGTGCTCATAGACGCGGCCTAAATTGAAATTAGGGAAGTAGTATGACTCGTAGCGTTTTGCGCTGATGGCATGTTCCAGCCAGGGGATGGCGTCGTCCCACTTGCCTAACTGGATCAGGTAGGCGCCAATGTCGTTGTAAGGGTTGCCGAAGTCCGGATCAACCTTGATGGCCTCCAGGCAATCGGAGATCGCGCGGTTAAGGTCTTCTTTGAAGCAGTAAGTCCAGCCGCGAAAGGTGTAAGCCTCGGCCGTCGGCAGGGTCTCGATAGAGCGAGTGTAGAGGGCGATGGCTTCGTCCAGTTCACCGTTCATCTGGCACTCGTAGGCCAGACGAAAATACTCTTGTGCCTGCTGGCGGAGATTGCCCTCGGAGTTGTCCATACTCGACAAGACAAAAAGACCGGCAAATCAAATATGATGATGAAGTACCGAATCTGTTACAACCATGATGCCTACCCGCAACCGCTTCTATTATAAGACTCTCATACGCCGGCACTGGAGAGGGATTTACCTCCTCCTGCTCCTATTCTCTGTGCTTTCCCCAGGCTGGCTGAGGGCGCAAGGTACGGCGCCGGCCACCAGGCCCGAAAGCAAGCTTTCAAAAAAAGAGGCAGATGAACTGTTTCGCTCGCTCGACGACATTCTGCGCTTCGCGAGTGAAGATACCAACCTGCCCATCAGGCACAAAGTAAAGCGCGAGCTCAGCAGCCGCGACCAGGTTGCGCAGAATTTGAATGAGCGTATGAAGGATGACGAAGATGCCAAACGTCTGCAACGCTCTGAGCTGGTATTAAAAAAATTTGGATTCCTGCCGCGCAGTTTTGATCTGCCCACGTATCTGGTTTCGCTGATGCGCGAACAGGTGGCGGGTTATTACAACGTGAAAGATAAGACTGTATACCTGATGGACTGGATCCCCTCCGAACAGCAGAAACCGGTGATGGCCCATGAGCTCACCCATGCGTTGCAGGACCAGAATTTTGACCTGAAGAAGTGGCTTGCCGGCGATGCTGAAGAGGAGGCAAAAAAAGCCGGGCAGCGGCTCGACCAGGACGCGGAAGATATTGCCAGCGACGAGCAGCAAACCGCCCGCCAGGCCCTGGTAGAAGGGCAGGGCATGGCTGTGCTGATTGATTACATGCTCAAAGATTCCGGGCTTACGGTTTCAACTGCACCTTCGTTTGTGGAGGCGCTGAAACAAAACATCTCCGATGGGTCAGATTCACCCATTTATTCCAACGCGCCACTCTACATGCGCGAATCCTTGGGCTTTCCTTATCGCTACGGCCTGAGCTTTGTGCAGGCGTTGTTGAGCAAAGGAGGCAAGGACATGGCCTATGCCGGGGCCATGAAGCGGCCTCCGCGGAGCAGCCACGACATCATGAGCCCGGAAGGGTATCTCGCGGGCGAGGTGCTTGAGCCGCTGGCGCTGCCGCACATGACAGAGGTGCTGGGCAAGGATTATGAACGCTACGACGTCGGCTCGGTCGGCCAGTTCGATGTGATGGTTCTGCTCAAGCAGTTTACCAGCGACAAACTGGGAGAGAAGCTTGCCCCGGGCTGGCGCGGCGGCGCATATTATGCAGCGCTGAAGCATGGAATTCCCGAGGAGAAATCTTTGGCGGCCGATAAGGATGCGGACAAAAGTTCAGAAAAAGTGAAGACCGAAAAGAAAGACGCAGAGCCGGTAACCACCAAATCGCTTGCCCTGCTCTATCTTTCCCGCTGGTCGTCGCCAGGAATTGCCGTGCAGTTCGCCCAGGCCTACAATTCCATGCTGCTGAAGCGCTATCGTTTTGTTGACCCTAAGGAACCAGATGAGCCGGAGACAACAGATGCAAAAGCAGATGCGGCCGCGAAAAATATAAAACCAGACCCGGTTGCCGGCCATGACAGCATCTGCCATTGGACAACGGATGAAGGCTCGGTCACCGTCGAACAGCACGGCGATACAGTGCTGGTGCTGGAAAGCTTTGACGCAAAGACCCAGGCGGCGCTGAGCAAGGCAGTGTGGCAAGCGGCAGCACAGCCCTCCAATGTAGCAATCAAGTGATTAGAGCTGGGTTGGCTCTGTTTACATCTTCAAAAATCTATATTTTTAGAAATGTCATTCTGATCTCGCGAAGCGGGAGAAGGATATCTCCGATGGAGATTGCAACCACCGGCGGCTTCAATCGGGCTACCCTTGGATTTTCCCTCTTAAAGGCCAGCTCAGAGCGTTTTTCATTCTGAGAACAGTATTTGTTTGACATTCAAGATGATCCCACCTCAGTTTTCTGCCAGCCTGCTTCGCACCTCTGAAGCGATGGAGCGCTGAAAATCCGGTTCCACCGTTTGCGAGAGACGCAAAGCGTTTTCATAGAAAGGGCGGGCTTTTTCGCGCTGGCCGAGTGCATCCAGAACGGCGCCCATACTTGCGTTCACGCTTGCGGAATCGGGTGCAAGGGCCATCGCCTGTTGTGCCTCGTTCAGAGCCTCCGGCAATTTCCTGGCGGTCGCAAAAGTGCGGGCTTTTTGCGCATGGGCTAAACCAGATGCTAAAGGGATTTCGAAGTGGCCCTGGTACACGAAGATACTGGAATCGATGGTCGCTACCGGCTTGAGCGCCTTAAATTGCTCATACGGATTGAGCGGGCTGGGGCCGAATGCGAATCCAGTGAAGTCGTTGGCGCTGATGAACACGGGGCCGTCAATGGCCGGAGGAGCATCGGAGAGGGCGCCCACCAAGAGCGAGTTCCTGGTGGGAAGCGGTTTACAGGGGATGCCGTAATAGTTGTAGTCCATTATGCCGTATCCGAAATATACGAACCAGCATTGGCGAATCTGGTGTTCGTCGATGTAGCGTTTGACTGGGCGCAGCTGCTGCCCCCAATCTGCGCTCGAGTTGGCGAGGTATTTCCATACATTCCTTGGACCGCCAAAGGCTTCATTGGCATAGGCAATGTAGTTCGGGAATGCGCGTGAGACGGAAATTGCCTGAAACACCAGCAGGATAACGATTGCAACCGACCAGCGCCGATCGCTCTGTACCAGGGCCCACGCAGCGCCGGCAATGACCAGAGAGAGGAAGATATACACCGGCAGGATATGGCGAACGCCGATATTCATTCCGTCTTTCATGGAAACGGCCAGATAGATGACGGAGGGAATCAGCAAAAACAGAAGTTCCCGGGTCTTTCGCAAGCGGCCGCTGCTGATGATCCAGACGGAAAGGGCAAGGAAGATGAGGAAGGTGAGGGAAGACTTCACCAGCAATGCAACCGGAAAGTAAAACCACACGGCATGCGGATAGGGCTTGCCGAAAACGTAGCTATTAAAATTATTGGCGCTGAACAGGACGTGCGCGAATCCGTAAATATACGACTCGGGCAGCAGATGCCATCGAGCGAATTCGCCGAGCATCCAGGCCTGAGCCGGACTGGGAACTTGCGCCAGTTGTTCTGCCATCGGGGGATTTAAGTGCAGGCCGTCAGTGCGAGCTGCATATCGAAATCCGTAGCTGGACCACAGAATGAGGACCGCGAGGGCTGAGATTACAACTAAAGCACCGCCAAGGCGGAGAGTGTGTCTAACGGTGGAAGTTTGCGTGTCGGGAGCGTGATCGTATCGCCGCCGGACGGCTTCGATCGCCGCCAGCACCAGCAGCATCGGGAAGAGAAGGATAGCGCTGTGTTTTGAGGCCAGGGCCAGCCCCACAGCGCATCCTGAGATGATGAGCCGGCCTGCGGAGGGTAGCTTGATATAGCGGTAAAAGGCATAGATAGAAGCTAGAAGAAAGCATGCTTGCCCGGCGTCGGTCGTTACCAGCCCCCCGTGCGCCAGCAAGTTCGGGTCGAAGACCAGGAGGCCAAGGGCGATAAAACCCGCTCCGGCGCCGAACATTTCGCGCGCTGTGAAGAAGGCAAAAATAAGTAACAGCAGGCTGAAAATGGAAGCTGCCATCTGGGCGCGAAAGACGATTCGGTCGGCATCATTTTTAAAGATGAAATCCTTACCGCCAAGAATTGCCTGCAAGCGGTAACGCCGGTCTTCCATTGGCGGCAATTTCAGAGGCGTCGACAGTAGAGGCAAGGTCGCAACAAATTTAACCAGCGGCGGATGTTCGGGGTTCAGCCCAAAATCGCCGTGTTTCCAAGCCATGTACCCCGCGTAGATGTGATCGTCCTCATCAAACGTAAGGGTGTTGGCGTGTGCCGTGCGTACCAACTGAAAGGCAAAAAGCGCGAGAAATCCAAGTACCGCGATGCTTGTCCAGCGATGACGACCTGGAATCGAATCAATCTTACGTTCTCCCATCAGCCGGAATTTCCTTTTTGACTTCGAAAAACCGTAAAAATTGTACACTAAAGTTTCTAGTCACTTATGCTGTGAAACACTGAGTATGTTGCCATCTGGATCTTTGAACCATGCCACTTTGGCGCCGCCGGGTGCGCTCCAGATTCCAAGATCATCCTGTTGCAGGAAGCCATATCTCTCAAAAGCAACGCCTTTTTTCTGAAGACCTGACACCGTTTCCTCGATGTTCGTGACTTGCCATCCAAGAATCGTAAATTGTTGAGGTGTAAGTTCCGGCACAGGCGTCACCCGCAGCATGGTTCTATTGGCGTCGAAGACGAGGGCAAACGGATCTTCGCTGACCAGGCGAAGTCCCAATATTCCCTGATAAAACAGCTTTGCCTTCTTAGCGTCACGGGTGGGAATGAAGGCGACAATGTCTTTTGATCCCAGCACAGGCTTCATAATACACGCCTTTGTCTGACTGCGGCTGAGCTCTTCTGAGAACTGAGAACCGAGAACTGTTTTTGTATAATCAGCAATTCGACATCTCACTCAGGAGAGTCCCTTGCAACAGGCAGAAATTGGAATTATCGGCGGCAGTGGTTTATATTCCATGCCAGGCTTCAGCGATGTGCATGAAGTTGAGCTCAGCACGCCGTTTGGAGCGCCTTCCGACCCTTACGTGCTGGGCAAGCTGGAAGGGCGCAACGTTGCCTTCCTGGCGCGGCACGGACGCGGGCATCGCATCTCGCCTACGGAGCTCAATTTTCGCGCCAACATCTATGGCATGAAGCACCTTGGGGTGGAGCGGATCCTTTCGCTTTCGGCGGTGGGCTCGCTCAAGGAAGAGCATAAGCCAACGGATTTTGTTATCCCCGACCAGTTCTTTGACCGGACCAGGCACCGTGTCTCGACTTTCTTCGGCGAAGGAGTTGTGGCGCACGTGAGCTTTGCGGACCCGGTTTGCGGCGAACTGGGCAAGGTGATTAAGAGCGCCTGTGACGGCGCCAAGGTGACATCCAAGCTGGGCGGCACTTATCTGTGCATGGAGGGCCCGCAGTTTTCCACCAAGGCAGAGTCGAATATCTACCGCAGTTGGGGCATGGACGTGATTGGCATGACCAACCTGCAGGAAGCCAAGCTGGCCCGGGAAGCTGAGATTTGTTATGCCACCGTGGCCATGGTGACCGATTATGACTGCTGGCATCCGCATCATGATTCGGTCACGGTGGAACAGATTATCGGCGTGCTGAACAAGAATGCCAGCAATGCTTGCGAGGTTGTAAGGCGCGCGGTCGCGGCCATGCCCAAGACGCGAGGCTGTAAATGCGGCGCGGCGCTGCAACACGCGCTATTGACCCAGCCCGACAAGATTCCCGCTGCTACGCGCAAGAAGCTGGCTCTCTTTCTGGATAAATATCTCGACAAGAAGGGGACGAACTAACGATGGCCATACTGGTTGTGGGTTCAGTCGCTCTCGATGACATTCAGAGTCCTTACGGCAAGGTGCGCGCCAGCCTGGGCGGTTCGGCAACTTTCTTTGCGCTGTCCGCGAGCTATTTTACGCAGGTGCGCATGATTGCGGTGGTTGGCGACGATTTTGGCAAACAGCACGAAGATGTTTTTCGCAAACATGGAATCGATATCACGGGCATCGAACATGCCGCCGGCAAAACCTTCCACTGGTCGGGCGAATACGGGGAAAATCCCAATGACTGCAAAATGCACGATTTGCAGATGAACGTCTTCCAGAAGTTCCAGCCGAAGATTCCCGGCAGTTATCGCGATTCGGAATACGTTTTTTTGGGCAATATTAATCCGGAGCTGCAGAGCGAAGTGCGGAAGCAGATGCGGGGCGCCAAGTTCGTAGGTCTGGATACGCATCCCTTCTGGATCGAGACCACGCCACAACAACTTGCGCAGGCCATCGGCGATATTGACATCATGATCATCAACGATGGCGAAGCCCGCCAGTTCGCCAAAGACAACAACCTGCTGCGCTCGGCAAACAAGATACTTGTGCTCGGGCCCAAGGCGCTGGTCATCAAGCACGGCGAGTATGGCGCGACTATTTTCTTCCAAAAAGGCGCATTTGGCTTTGGCAAACACCCCTTTCGCGCCCCGGCGTTGCCGCTGGATGAAGTGCGCGATCCCACCGGCGCCGGCGACGCTTTCGCCGGGGGCTTCCTGGGGTACATTGCTTCGCAGGGGAAAGTCACGGCCGATGTCGTCAAGCGCGCCATGTTTTATGGTGGCGTGATGGGAGGCTTTGCCGTAGAGCGCTTCGGTACAGAGCGCCTGCTCTCGCTGACACGCCAGGAAATTGATGCCCGCTTTCAGCTCTTCCGCGAGATGACCCACCTGGAGTAACTTCTTTTTGATGGAACCCACATCGGCGGAAGCGGTTGCGTGGACAGAAGGTAGTTCGTCTGTGCAGCCGCGCAATCGGCGTTGGAACACCTGGGTACTGGCGGCCATCGCCGCCCTCATCTCCATTGTTAGCTTTATTTATTTCTATGGCCGCGGCGAAATTCTTCTCTACGGCGATGCAGTGGCCCACATCAACATTGCCCGGCGGGTCTTTGACTCGCGCACGCCGGGTCCCTTGCAACTGGGGACAGTGTGGCTGCCTCTGCCGCATATTTTGACGATTCCTTTTGTATTTCCTCAATGGTTGTGGCAAAGCGGCATTGGCGGGTCGATTGTCTCCATGGTCGCTTATGTATTTGCCGGCTTGGGAATAGTGCGGCTGTTTTGGAGTGGATTGCTCAGCTTGGCAAATCAAGATCAGCAGCCTGGCCGTGAAGCCGGTTGGGGAGGATGGGTTGCGGCGCTGGTTCTGTTGCTCAATCCTAATCTTATTTATTTGCAGGCGACTGCCATGACAGAATCGCTTTCGCTTGCTCTGACCATCTGGGCAATTGTGTGGTTTGCCGAATTTGTTGCGGCCCGCAAGAGGGCGGCAGTCCCTGACGCAAGCGATCAAGAGCATCGGCAGGCGCTGGGCGGGGCAAGACGCTCCCTTGAACTCTGTGCCATAACTTTGGCGGCGGCCATGCTCACGCGTTATGACTCCTGGTTTTTGGCTGTGACCGTTGGCGTGGCCGTGCTCGGGAGCTTTTTTTCAGCGCCAGACAGACTGCGAGTTCAACTCAAGACGACGGTCTGGAAGTTCGCATTGCTCACTGCCTCTGTGCCGTTACTTTGGATGGCTTACAACTTTGGCGTATATCAAAATCCGCTGGAGTTTGCCAATGGCCCCTATTCAGCGCGGGGCATCGAAAAGAAGACAACGCGGCCCGGCGATCCGCCGCATCCCGGTACTCACAGCTTGAAGATGGCCGCGGTTTATTACTGGAAAGACGCGCAACTCAATCTGGGCGAAGGGAAGCTGCAGATTGCACTGGTCATGCTGGCAATTGCGGGGGTGGTGATCCTACTCAACAGAAAGTTCTTCTGGATCGTGGCTTTTCTTTGGCTGCCGCTGCTCTTCTATTCTCTTTCCATCGCTTACGGCGGGGTGCCAATTTTTATACCCGTGTGGTGGCCGTTTTCTTATTACAACGTCCGTTATGGATTGCAGTTGCTGCCGGCGCTGGCCATTGCCCTGGGTGCGGTTGCCAGCCTGGTGAATCGTAAAATCGGCCATCGCTATCGGAGTTATGCGGTGAACGCGGTTCTAATAATGGTAATGTTGGCTTGTTACTGGCAGGCGTGGCGCGCGGCGCCTATCTGCCTGCGGGAGGCGCGTGTCAACGCCGTGACCCGTATGGCTTTCGAGAGCAAGCTGGCTGCCGAGTTGAGCAAACTTCCCCCGCAAGCCTCGCTGCTTATGTTTACTGGCAGTCATGTAGGCGCATTGCAGCAGGCCGGAATTCCGCTGCGGCATACGCTGAACGAAGGCAATTACGGAATGTGGGAGCCCGCGCTGGCCGACCCGGCGCGGTGGGTGGATTACGTAGTAGCACAGCAGGACGACGCGGTATGGCAGTCGGCGCAGCAGCATTCCGGCGAGCTTGTGCAGGTGGCAGACATTGTAGTGCCCGGCCAGCCAGAGGCGGTTCTATACCGGGTCAAGAGCGATCGGACGAAAAACGGCAGCCCATAGAGGCGTCTTTGATACAATCCGCCAGAAGATTCACGCATGGGGATTTTGCACAACATTCTTACGCGCGCGGAAACAATGCAGTTGCTCTCCAGCAATTTGCTGCGCCTGTTGCTGGCGGCATTTCTGGGTGGAGCGATTGGCTTGGAGCGCGAGCTTAGCCAAAAACCTGCCGGCCTGCGCACCAATATGTTCATTTGTTTCGGCGCTGCCATGTTCACCATTCTTTCCGATCTAATGGTGGACCCGCAACTCGGCGATCACACCCGCATCGCCGCCAATATTATTACCGGCATTGGTTTCATCGGGGCAGGCTCGATTCTGCACGAGCGCGGTTCGGTGCAGGGACTTACCAGCGCGGCTACGATTTTTGTGGTAGCAGCCATCGGAATGGCAGCAGGTGGCGGCTTCGTGTTGCTGGCCATTTTTGCCACCGTCATTATTCTGCTGGCCCTGCGCCTGCTGGGTGTGCTGGAGACGCGCTTCAATTTCAAGCCTCTGCATATGTCCTACGAAGCCGTGGGTCCCAAGGCCGAAGATATGATCGCTGAGGTCAACGGGATTTTAGAAACGGAAAAGCGAATCATGGAATCGGTACAGGTTGTTCCCACGAAAGAAGGGTTCTCAGTACACTTTACCGTGAGCGCCACATATCGCGAGCATCAGGCATTATTGCAGGCGCTCAAGAAGTCCTCGCTGCTGTCCAGAATTACATTCATTGGTGCGCGGGAGTAATGACGATGAACAGTGATGCGGCCTCCCGCAACGGAACTATTCCTTTCACCAAGGCCAGCGCCTGCGGCAATGACTTTATCCTGATTGACGGCATGCATGCGCCCGCGGATATCCCCGCATTTACCCGCCGCATCTGCGACCGGCATGATGGTGTTGGCGCCGATGGGGTGGAGTGGCTGTTTCCAGATTCGCGCAATGAGGCCGATGTTCGCATCCGCCTGTTCAACGCCGATGGCTCAGAAGCCGAAATTTCGGGCAATGGCACCCGCTGCGTGGCCGCCTTCCTGGCGGCCGAGCAGGGAAAGAGTGAAGTCGTGGTGCGTACCAGAGCGGGGCTCAAGAGCTGCCGTCTGGTTTCTCACCAGGCACAGCGCTTTATCTTTGAGATGAACATGGGGGAACCCCAGGTAGGCGACGAGTTTTCAATCGAGACGTCTTCTGGTGAGGTGAAGGGCGTGCCGGTTTCAATGGGAAATCCACATTTTGTAGTTTTTGTGACTGACTTTTTTCCTGGATGGCAGGCTGAGGCAGCCGAAATCGGCCGCCATTACGACTTCAAGTATGGAATGAATGTTGAACTGGCAATCGCTGATAAAAAAGACCTTGTGCGAGTCCGCTTTTTTGAGCGTGGAGTGGGCGAGACGCGCTCTTCCGGCACCGGTTCGTGCGCTTCGGCTGTGGCTGCCATTGCCACAGGCAAATGCCAGTCACCGCTGAAGGTAGAAGCCGAAGGGGGGAGCCAGATCGTGCGCTGGGAAGGCGATGTTTTTCTCACCGGACCGGCGCAACTGCTCTGCCGGGGTGAGTTTTTCGTTTAAGATAGGCCGAATGCCTGCTAATCCCGCGTCTTCTTCTATATATCCTAAACGGGTCAGACCTCCGGCGCTGCGCCCGGGGGATACGGTAGGCATTGTTGCTCCCGCCAGCAATATTCAGCGCCCGTTGCTTGAGGCCGGTTGCAGAGCTTTGGCCGAGTTGGGATACAAGCCATTCTATTTACCGTCAATATTCGAGCAGGATTTATATTTTGCCGGGTCGGCCGAGCGTCGCGCCCGGGAGTTGGAAGAGATGTTTGAACGGGACGAAGTGCGGGCCATCATCGCCGCGCGCGGAGGGTACGGCTGCAACTATCTGTTGCCGGCGCTGCGGCTGGAAAAAATCAAGGCGCATCCTAAGATTTTTGTCGGCTATAGTGATATTACGACCTTGCTGACGTTTTTTGCCGACGCATGCGGATGCGTGGCCTTTCACGGCCCTATGGCGGCAAAGGATTTTGCCGAAGAGGGTCACGTGCAGCTTTCCTCCTGGAATGCGGCGCTTGGCGGAGCAGCGAAATGGGAAATACCCACAGAAGGCGTGCTGCCACTTGTGCCGGGAAGGGCGGAAGGAATTTTGTATGGCGGATGTCTCTCGTTACTGGTTGCGTCTTTGGGGACGCCTTATGAGGTCCGCACCGATGACACCCTTCTCTTTATAGAGGATGTGGCGGCCAAGCCGTTTCAGATTGATCGCATGCTCATGCAGCTCAAGCTGGCCGGGAAGTTGCAAAAGGTGCGAGGCATCGTTTTTGGCGAGATGCTCGACTGCGTGCAGAACTCCACGCAAGGTTATGCGCTGACTGATGTGGTGAGGCCGATCGTAGGCGATCTAGGATTCCCGGTGGCCTATGGTTTGCCTTCGGGGCACGTGAACCGGGCCAACATTACTTTGCCGATTGGAGTAAGCGCGGCACTGGCGGTTGAAGATACAGTTCGCATTACCATTTTGGAACCGGCAACGGAGCTGAAGGGATCTTGAAATCAGTCGTGCTTTTAGAGTCTGTGTGAACTCAATTTTATGGGCACGTGAAGGGACGAATAACCCCGAAGGGGTGACGTAATATAGCCCAGCGCTTCAGCGCTGGGTATGCGCAAAATGATGTTAGTCCCGTAGGGACGACGCCCTTCGCGTTCGCACACAGCCACTCTTAGCCGTGCATTTTTTTAATTGTTCATTGAGCAGTATAAACAGCCGCATAATTAATTTTCATGGAAAAGCAACACATTCATCTGATCGGGATTTGCGGCACGGCCATGGCTTCGCTTGCCGGAATGCTGAAGCAGCGCGGCGTGCAGGTTACGGGCTCCGATGCCGCTGCCTATCCGCCCATGTCCGATTTTCTGGCGTCGCTTTCGATTTCCGTGGCCCCATCTTATGCGGAAGCGAATCTGAAGCCGCGTCCGGACCTGGTGGTGGTGGGGAACGCGATCTCGCGGGGCAATCCCGAGCTGGAATATGTTCTCGATGAACGTATCCCCATGCGATCGTTGCCCCAGGTTCTGCAGGAATACTTCCTGCGCAGCCGCGAACCCATTGTGGTCGCCGGAACCCACGGTAAAACTACCGCAACCTCGATGCTGGCATGGATCTTCCAGGTGGCCGGCTTGATGCCATCGTTTTTGATCGGAGGCATTGCGGAAAATTTCAGCAGTAGTTTTGCGGTGAAGCAGGGGAAGCACTTCATCCTCGAGGGCGACGAATACGACACCGCCTTCTTCGACAAAGGCCCCAAATTCCTGCACTACATGCCGGCAGCGCTGTTGCTGACGCACGTGGAATTCGATCACGCCGATATCTACAAAGACCTGGACGCCGTGAAGACGGCATTCAAGCGCCTGGTCAACCTGGTTCCCCGCCGCGGACGCATCATTGCTTACGATGGCAGTGAGAACGTGAAAGAATGCGTCAGCAAGGCCTTCAGTCCGGTTGAGTTCTACGGCTTTACCGAGCGGGCATACTGGCGGGTGGTGAATCTGAATCTCGCTCCCGACCAAACCACGTGGTCGGTGTTGCGAGAGGGAAGTGCCTGGGCGGAATTCCAGTTCCCTTTGGCGGGGGCATACAACGTCCTCAACGCCACGGGAGCAGCCGCCATCGCAGCTTCCTACGGAGTAGAAGCGCCTGCTATTGCTGAAGCTTTGCGCAGCTTCAAGAGCGTCAAACGGCGCCTGGAGGTGAAGGCTGAGATCAACGGCATCACGGTGATTGATGATTTTGCTCATCATCCCACAGCCATTGCCGCTACGCTCGAGGCAGTGCGTACCCGTTATAAAGGACGCCGGCTGTGGGCGATCTTCGAGCCCCGGTCCAATACTTTGCGCCGAAAGGTTTTTGAAAAAGACCTGGTGCGGAGCCTCTCATTGGCAGATGAGGTTGTGGTTGCGAGTGTCTTTCGTCCGGAAGCGGTCCCCGATGCCGAGCGGCTGGACCCGGCTGCGATCGTGGCCGGATTAAAGACCATGCGCAAACCGGCGCGCGAGCTGGCCGATGCCGATGCCATCGTTGCCGCCGTTGTTCCCGAATTGAAACCCGGCGACGTGGTCGCCATTCTTTCCAACGGCGGCTTCGGCGGCATCTATGAAAAGCTGCCGCAGCAGCTCAAAAAGCAAAGCGGAGTGACTGCCTGATTTCCATCGTCCGAACCTGTCAGCGGCTCTTTTTTTGCCTTTTGATTTTTGTTGCGGCGAATGCCTTTGCCGCGCCGATAGCTTACACGGTTGCACTGGCGAACCCCCATGAGCACCTGTTGCATGTGAGCATCCACGTTCCGGGCACGACGGCGGAGCGCGACATCCAGCTTCCCACCTGGAATACGCTGTATCAGATACGCGACTTTGCCCAGAATGTGCGCGTCCTGCAGGCCACGGACTTCCAACGCCATCCGCTGGCTGTGCGCAAAATTGATAAAACAACCTGGCGCATCGGCAACGCCAAAGACGGTCTGGATGTGGAATACGATATTTTTGCCGACCAGCCCGGCCCCTATGGGGCGCAGTTTAACAGCGAACACGCTTTTTTGAATTTAGCCGAGGTGCTGGCCTATCCCACAGACGCGCGCCAATGGCAGGCAACAGTGATTTTCACGCAGGTCCCTTCGCATTGGCAGATAGAGACGGTACTGCACAGTCAGCAACCCGGGGAGCGCGGGAATCATGAATTTGTTGCCGAAGACTATGACCAGCTCGTGGATTCTCCTGTCGAGTTGGGCAGCTTTCGGGAAGCGGCCTTCCAACTCGGCGGGGCGACGTATCGCATTGTCGTCGATGCCGATGCAGCCGACTACGATATGAAAGCGCTGCAAGACACGATCCGGAAGATTGTAGCCACAGAAGTCGATTGGATGAAAGACCGGCCATTCGGCGAATACCTCTTCATCTATCATTTTCCTCACAGCAATAACGGCGGTGGCGGCATGGAGCACTCCTATTGCACGGCCATTGACCTTGCCGCAGATAGCCTGAAAGAAGATCCGCTCTCTTTGCCGGGCGTGACGGCACATGAGTTTTTTCACCTGTGGAACGTGAAGCGGATACGTCCAGCGTCGCTCGAGCCGGTTGACTATGTACACGAAAACTACACCCGGGCGCTGTGGTTCAGCGAAGGGGTGACCAACACCGTGCAGAACATCATGCTGTTGCGCGCGGGGATCATGGACAAAAAAGAGTATTTGTCCGAGGTGGCGAGCGAGATTCGTAGCTTGCAGCTTCGGCCGGCACACCGCACTCAATCGGCGGAAGAAGCCAGCCTCGATGCCTGGCTGGAGAAATATGCAGGATACCGTTCGCCACAGCGCAGCATTTCCTACTACAACAAGGGAGAGATTCTGGGCGTGCTTCTCGACTTGGCCATCCGCAGGGAGAGCAATGGAGAAAAATCATTGCGCGAAGTTTTTCAATGGATGAACCAGCACTATGCCAAACAGGGCCGATTCTTCAACGATTCCGAGGGAGTGCAGACGGCGGTTGAAGAGGTGACGGGCAAGGATTTCGGATGGTTCTTTCGCGCCTACGTCGCCGGTCTGGAAGAGCTGCCCTATGATGATTTGCTGGCCACGGTGGGGTACAAACTGGTGCAGGTGAAGACGCTGGTGCCTACGGCGGGTATTGATACGGTGCGGAACTCGAAGCGTCAGGTACTGGTGGTGGGGGTTGAGCCAGGCAGCGAAGCGCAAAGGGCGGGCATGGCTCCCGGAGATGTAATCTTACAGCTCAACGGTAAAGACGTAACCTCCGATTTAGAAATTCTGATTGCAACTATGCATGCCGGCGACCCGATAAAACTGAAAATTGCCGGCGGCAAAGGGACGCGCGAGATCAAGATGAAGCTGGCGGGCAGAGAAGAGGACGATGTCTCTATGGTAGAGAGCGATACAGTCACGCCACAGCAACGCGCGCGCCGCGCCGCCTGGTTTGCGGGAGAAGCGGAGCGGCCGCATCCGTGATTCGCACATCGCTGGCACTGACGTTTGTCGTCTTTTTTATCCCCGTCGCCGCACTGATTACCTTCCCCTGGACGTTGATCACGGGAAAAGCCAATTTCCTTTATAGCGTGGCCATGACGGGAGTCCGGAGCGCTTTGTGCATTGCGGGCGTGAAGGTCGAGACCGAAGGACGCGAAAAGCTCGATCCCGCGCGCAGCTATATCTTCATGAGCAACCACGTTTCCAACCTCGATCCGCCGATAGTCATCCCGGTGTTGCCGGGGCGCACGTCGGTCCTGGTTAAAAAAGAGCTGTTCCGCATTCCCATTCTGGGATGGGCCATGCGCATGGCTTCGCTCGTGCCCGTAGACCGCGACAACCGCGATGCTGCCATTGCCAGCATCGAGAAAGCCGCCGAGGTGATGAAATCAGGGTTGCATATGACCATCTTTCCGGAAGGTACCCGTTCTCTCGATGGAAGCCTGCTGCCCTTCAAAAAAGGGCCTTTCCATCTGGCGTTGGATACCGGCATGCCCATTGTGCCGGTCACCGTGCTCGATACTTTGGAGATGATGCCGAAGGGGAAAATACGCATTCGCCCAGGCACAACGCGGGTGATTTTTCACGATCCTGTTGAACCCGCCCGGCTCAAAGATCGCGATCAGCTAATGGAGGCGGTACGCGCAAGCATTGCATCTTCGTTAAATAAATAAAAAACGCCGCAGGGTGGACGCAGATAAAAGCAGATTTTCAAATTGCGCCGCCCCGGCTTCACCGTGCTTACCGGTTTCGCTTATCTTCGGCAGAAACTTTGCCGCCATCCAGAATATGCAGCACGATAGCGCCCGAGTCCTCCGATTGCAATATCAACGGTTTTGCCTGATGCTCGCCAGTACTATCGATGAAATCAATGCGCAGGGTAGCGCTGCCGTTGGGCTTGATCCAGCGAACACGAGAGCCGCTTGGCGCAAGAGAGCCAATGCCGTAAGAACCGCCGGGATAATCGATTTCAATCGTGTCTACCCGCTGCTGGCTGTTGTTGACGGTTGTGATGGTCACTCCGTTGGAGTGCAGTTTATGGCAGCCGGCAAAGGAGGCACAGAACAACAGCACAAGAAAGAGCCGGCAAACGCCAAACTTGAAATCATAAGGGAGCACAACAATAGTTTAGATGAGAACTACCGTAGAAGAGCGCGGCTTTCAGAGGCCCGCGGAAAAAGCGCACACCAGCACGCCACTGCAACGAACCCTGTGTTAATCTCATGCGCACGAGATTCTTACGCTGGAGATGAAGTATGCGCAGAAGCCTGACCACAATCGCTGTAGCCGCTGTCGTATTTGCCGGCGCATTAACATTTGCCCAAGCAAAACCTGCCCAGGAAAAATCAGCAGGGAAGGAAAATGTAGCGAAGCCGGCGACGGAAGCTGCCGTAAAGGAAGATAAACCGGAACCCATCGCCAATCCCGTTACCAGCACGGTGCGCCAGATCGTAGACCGGCAAAGCAAGAACATTGTTGCTGCGGCGGAAGAGATGCCGGCTGAAAAATATGATTTTCATCCCACCGAAGCGCAGATGACATTTGCCCACCTGATCGCTCATATTACCGATTCCAATAATTTCTTGTGTTCCAGGATCTCTGATCAAACCGAAGTCAAGGCCGACGTAAAAGACACCGACACAAAGGCCAGGCTGGTGCAGGCTTTGAAGGCATCGTTTGACTACTGCTCGGCGGCCCTCGACAAGACAGACGATTCCAAGCTGGGCGATACCGTTACGCTGTTGCGAGGCCGCAAAGCTCCGCGCGCGGCGGCGGTGATTGCGCTCACCAATGATTTCGCCGACCACTACGGCACTGCCGCCATGTATTTACGGCTGAACGGCATGTTGCCGCCCACCGCGCAGAAATAAGAAATAAATGATAAATTTGCGCTCAGGATGCTTGCGCGCAAAAGCCCACCGGGCGGGATTTCAGGTATAGGGAAAGCCCGCCATTTGCAGGCGATTCTATTGCTTGCCATGGCCCTGTCTGCCTGCTCCGAGAGGCAGCAAGGTTGGCAAAAAACTGCCCAGCCCGGTCCGCAAAAATTCGCTCCGGCAAAGCTGGCCCCTGCCGACCTCTTCAGCGACGCCCTGCGTCTCTACCGCACAGGCAAATTCGAGGATGCCGCCGAAGAATATACGGAGGCCCTGAATAGAGATCCACACTCTGTCGAGGCTTATGCGGGATTGATACGTTGCTATCTTAAAGAAGGCCAGGTGCAGCAGGCCTACGAGAGCATCCAGAAAGGAATAAAAACGGCGCCTGATTCGGAAATGCTGCGCGTTGTCCTGGGCGAGGTCTATTTCCGTCAGGGAAGGATGCACGACGCAGAGGAGGCGTTCATGGATGCGACCAGCGCAGAAGCGCCGGAAGGGCGCGCCTATCTGGGTCTGGCGCGCGTTTCCACGGCGGTCTCAATGCGTGCGCGCGCCAGGCAGATGCTGGAGCGGGCCCACGAACTTGACCCCGGCGATCCGGAAATCGAGTGGCTCTGGTTAAACACCCTGCCGCGTGCCGTCCGCATGAAAGCGCTGGAAGCGTATATCGCCGGCGCGCAGAGCAACGATTCCGGCCTGCTGGAAGATTATAAGAATTATCTGGAATCCCTGAAGCAGGAAGAAAGGCAACCGCCGCGGGAATGCGAGCTGGTGAGCAACCCCGGGACGGCAAAAGTTTATCTTTGGCCCGTGTTCGTACGGCCGCCCTACATTAACGGGTACGGTCTCGACTTCAGGATTAACGGGCGCAAATCTCGTTTGCTTCTGGATACCGGTGTAAGCGGCATTCTCTTGACTCCTGCCGAGGCCGAGCGCGCGGGCATTCTGCCTGCGGCGCAGTCGAAGATTACCGGAATTGGCGACAAAGGTGAGACGGATTTATATATCGGCTACGCCGATTCCATCAAAATCGGCGCGTTGGAATTTAGAAATTGCCCGGTTGAAGTTTCGGCAAGAGAAGCAACCGATCATGACGGCCTCGTGGGGGCCGATTTCTTTGCGCACTATCTGGTTACCATCGATTTCCCCGGCCAGGAGCTGAGATTAAGCGAGCTGCCTAAGCCACCCTCCAGGCCACCCGAAGATCCTCCCCGCGCGGCGACATCGGCGGCGGAAACCAATGCCGGGCAGATATCTCCAGCTGCCGATCCGCAGGACGATAGCAGCGATTTTGAGGACCGCTACGTCGCACCCGAGATGCAGGATTATACGTCAGTGTTCCGCTTCGGCCACATGCTCCTGGTCCCAACGGCGTTGAACGAGAGTAAGCGGAAGTTAAGCGAGTCAAAACGGAAGTTGTTCCTGCTCGACACCGGCGCAAACCACAGCTACATTTCTCCAGAGGCGGCGCGCGAGGTGACCGGGGTGCACGAGGACCCTGACACAATAGTGCAGGGCTTGAACGGCAAGGTGAAAAATGTGTTCCGCGCCGATAAAGTCACTCTTAGCTTCGGGCCTTATAAACATGAGACACAGGACGTGGTGTCCTTCGATCTCTCCAGAATCAGCCAGGATGCAGGTACCGAAATCTCAGGCACGCTGGGCTTCTCCCTTCTACGCCTGCTGAAGATCACCATTGATTACCGCGATGGGCTGGTTGACTTCTCTTATGATTTTACCCGCGTGCATTGAAAGCAGCACTCAGTTGCCGGTACTTCGAACCCCGCTCTAATGAATGACCGGCGGATTATATTGTGCCTGTGATCCTGGTGTTGGTGTCTGAAATCCTGCCATAGTGCTTTTGTTGCCGCTTCCCGTGCCCTGGGCCTGCGACGACTCTGCCACGAAGTAATAGGTGGTATTGGGCTGCAAGTTCTGAATTGTGACGCGGTGGAATGAGGACCCCCATGGCGCTTCTGCCATCTGATCCAGGTTGTTCTTGTCGGTACCGTAATGGACGACGCTGCTCGAGCGTGCATCCGTGCTCCAGTCAATGACAACCGCATTCGGAGTTACAAACTCGATGTCTGGTCCTTTGACAATGGAAATAGGCTGGCCGCCGCCGGAAGCTTGCGGCGCCGGAGCAGGAGCCTGCGGATTAGCAGCAGGTGGCTGTGTCGAACTCGACGGTTCCGGCTGAGCGGTTGCCGCCTGGCCGGATTGTCCCGCGCCCTGGCCTGTGGTTTGGAATTGGCCGCCGGCCCTGACCTTATCGTCATCGGTCATGATGGCGAAGTAGTACAACGTTCCGGGTTGAAGGTTCGGCAAGTTCACCGTGTGACTCTTGCTTCCGCCCGCCTGCCAGTATTTCTGCTCGAGGTTGTTGGCGTCGGTTCCGTAGCGCACAAAGGTCGCTGCATTTTTGCTGGTAGTCCACGCGATGGTTGCGCTTGTATCCTGGGGCGTGACGTTCGGCCCGTTGGTAATGGCCACCTTATCCAGCGGTTTCCCATTCTTGTTGCTGCTGTTTTCGGTTGCCGGTTGCGTCTGCGGCGGTTGCGCCTGGTCATGCTTGTCTTCAGCGTCTTGCGCGAATGCCCATCCGGTGAGTGCTGTTGCCGTAAGCAAAATTGCTAATCCTTTTCTCATAAAAATCTCTCCAACTCTGGTGTGATGACGAAAGTCCTCCCTGCGGCGCTTGTTAAAAAGGAAGATGCGAATTGCCCGTCGAAGGAAGCCTCAGGGGCTGGAGCCCAAATCGTCCTATACGCCACGCGAAAGCCGTGCTCCTGAGAACTGAGAACCGAGAACTGCTTTAAAATAGTGCGAGAATAGTTCCCTTAAAGCGGAGTCCTGTCGGAATGAGATCAATCACAAGTGTGCTGGTCTGGAGCTGTGTAGCGGCTCTTGGAATGTTTTCCGTGGCCGCCATTGCCATCCACCGTGGCGAACAGATCAATGCCATGTGGCTGGTGCTGGCGGCTGTGTGCAGTTATGCCGTGGGCTACAGGTTTTACAGCAAATTTATTGCGGCGAAGGTTTTGGCGCTTGATCCCCGTCGCGCTACTCCGGCAGAGCGCCTGGAGAACGGCCGCGATTTTGTCCCCACCAATAAATGGGTAGTCTTTGGACACCACTTTGCCGCCATCGCCGGTCCCGGACCGCTGGTAGGACCAGTGCTGGCCGCTCAGTTCGGCTACCTGCCAGGGACGATCTGGATTCTCGTGGGGGCAGTCCTGGGCGGATGCGTGCAGGATTTTGTGATTCTCCTGTTTTCCATTCGCCGCGATGGAAAATCGCTCTCCCAGATGGCCAAAGAAGAGATAGGGCCGCTGGGAGGTTTTGTCGCCTTCGTCGCGGTCATCAGCATCATCGTGATTCTTCTGGGAGTGGTGGCGCTGGTTGTGGTCAATGCGCTCAAAGACAGTCCATGGGGTACGTTCACCATTGCCATGACCATTCCTATCGCGCTTTTTATGGGTGTGTATCTGAGGTATTGGCGGCCGGGAAAAGTGTTGGAAACTTCTGTGCTCGGTTTTGTGCTGGTCATGATGGCGGTCGTCGGCGGTCAATGGGTCGCGCGTGCGCCTCAAATGGCCCATTACTTTACCTTGAGCGCATACTGGCTTGCCGCTCTCATCATTGTTTATGGCTTCGCGGCTTCCGTTGTTCCCGTGTGGCTCCTGCTTGCACCCCGCGACTACCTGAGCACTTTTGTGAAGCTGGGGACAATTTTCATTCTTGCGGTCGGCATCATTGCCATCCGTCCAACGCTGCACATGCCCGCCCTTACCCGCTTCATTGACGGCACCGGCCCGGTATTTGCCGGTAGTGTCTTTCCCTTTGCCTTCATTACCATTGCCTGCGGCGCCATCAGCGGCTTTCATTCCCTTATTTCCAGCGGCACCACGCCTAAGCTGATTACCCGCGAAACAGAAACCCCCATGGTCGGCTACGGAGCCATGATGGCAGAATCGTTTGTCGCTATCATGGCGATGATCGCTGCCTGCACTATGCAGCCCGGCCAGTATTTTGCGATTAACAGCCCCGCGGGAATTGTTGGAAAGGCGCCCGAGGTTGCGGCAAACACAATCACCTCTTGGGGATTTCCGGTCTTATCGTCCGATATGGCCTCGCTTGCCAAAGCCGTGGGTGAGCAGACTCTCTACAACCGCACCGGCGGAGCGCCGGCTTTTGCCGTGGGCATGGCGCAAATCTTCGCCCACAGCCTGGGTGGGGAAACCTTGATGGCCATCTGGTATCACTTCGCCATCATGTTCGAGGCGTTGTTTATTCTGACGATTCTCGATGCCGGATCGCGCGTGGGCCGCTTCATGCTTCAGGATGCACTCGGCCATCTCTGGCAGCCGCTGGGCCGCACCAGTTGGTATCCCAGCATCGTGGCTACCAGCGGCCTCATCGTGGGCTCCTGGGGATACTTTCTCTGGCAAGGAGTCAAAGACCCTCTGGGAGGCATTAACTCGCTCTGGCCTCTGTTCGGCATCGCCAACCAACTGCTGGCCATTGTTGCTTTCTGCGTTGCCACCACCATTATCATCAAGATGAACAAGGCCCGTTTTACCTGGATCACCCTCGCTCCGCTGGCCTGGCTGGTGGCCGTTACCTTCACGGCTTCGTATCACAAGATATTCAATTCCAATCCGCGCATTGGTTTTCTCTCGCATGCGCAAACACTGGTGCGAGAGTTGAACGGCACAGCGCCGGCTCCCACGGCGGCGCGCACCCACGAGCTCGCGCGGCTGATCTTCAACGACCGCCTGGACGCCGTGGTCACCGCGGTTCTCGTCTTTCTTGTTGCACTCACTGTGGCCGACTCTGCCTGGCAGTGGTTCCGCGTGCTCTCCGGAGGCAAAGCCGCCGAGACCAAAGAAGCTCCATTTGTTCCCACCCGCTTGGGAGCGTCTCCGGAGTTAGCACATAAGGCAGTATCATGAGAGAGCGAATTCACAATGTGTGGCAGCTTCTGGTCGCGACTCTGCGCGAGATCTTTGACGAAAACGCCTACAGCCGTTTCCTGGCGCGGGAAGGCATGGCTTCCTCACGGATGGCTTACGCGGCTTTTCTGAGGGAACGTGAGGCGGTCGTCCAGCGGCGGCCGCGGTGCTGCTGAAAATCCAATGATTCTTTAATTCAGAGATTAGGATTTAAAGTGAGAGTTTTAGGTATCGATTGCGGCAGTGAAATCACCGGTTACGGCGTCGTGCAACAACTTGCCGACAGCAAACTGCACTGCATTGCTTCTGGAGCGATCCGGCTCAGCAGCCGCGCTCCGCTCTCTACCCGTCTGGCCCAGGTTTTTCAGGAGTTAAGCGAGATTATCGCCGAGTACCAGCCCGAGAGGGTCGCTATAGAAGATGTCTTCTACGCAGCCAACGTCAAATCTGCGCTCAAGCTCGGGCACGTACGCGGCGTTGCCATGCTGGCCGCCGCCGTTGCCCATCTGGAAGTCGCCGAGTATGCGCCGCTGGCTGTCAAATCGGCCGTTGTGGGATATGGGCGCGCGGAAAAATCTCAGGTCCAGGCCATGGTCGCCCATCTGCTGCACTTGAAAACTGTGCCCGAACCCCCGGATGTTGCCGACGCGCTCGCGCTTGCCATCTGCCACCTGCACACCGCAGCCACACTTAGGCGGCAGCGGGTTGGATCGAAACATTCCTAGGAGACAATGTCGTCTGTTGGTGTTCGATGGCGGTCCAAAATCGGGCGGCTGATCTCAAACCGGTTAAACTGATACATTAAAAATTCGTATGAGAACTTCATTACATTTATTCCAAGTTATGGTTGCAGGTCTTATCTTTGTGCTGATTTCAGCTTTGGCGCCGGGATTTGCGCAGACTTCGGAGCCCGAGAACAAGATCCCCGCGAAAGATTTAATCGCCACCATAACCTACACGGTGGATTGGCATGGTGCCCAGCCATCGCACTACAGCATCAAGCTGGATTCTGCCGGACACGCCACCTATGAGTCGTTGCCCAGCGCAACCACCGATGCATCGGACAAATATGAGTCGCAGTTCGTGATGAGCGCTGACCTGCGCGACCGCATCTTCGCGCTGGCGCAGAAGGCCAACTACTTCGACGGCAAATTCGATTACACCAAGCGCAAGATCGCCAGCACCGGCCAGAAAACCCTGGAGTACACCGATGGCAGCAGGCATTTTCAGACTGCCTATAACTGGTCAGAAAATCCCAGCATTCAGGAGCTGACAGACATTTTCTATGGCATCTCCAACACCATGGAATCAGGCAGCAAGCTCGAATATCTCAAGCGCTTTGACAAGCTGGGTCTGCCCGAGGAACTTTTGAACATGCTGCGAATGCGCTCCGAGGGTCATCTCTTGGAGATACAAAGCATTGCTCCTGTGCTGCGGCAGATCGCGCAGGATTCCTCGCAAATGAACCTGGCCCGGCAGCGCGCCCAACAGCTTATGGATGGGCAGTAAAAGCTTCTGGCTTTCTAGCCGCCGGCTGTTTCTTAATGTGAATGATCCACGCAGCTTCCGCGAACAGAAACAGCGAGTGGCCAGTAGCTGGAAGCTTCGAATGTTGACCGCTGAACGCTCCTAAAGAAAACAGTATCCAGAAACCAAATCTTTTCATCTAACTTACTGTACGAGTGGAGAACATATGTCCCCCCGAAGAGTGATGTTCGCTCTTCTCCTTCTGCTGGCGATGTGCTTAACGTCCGCTGCGGCCTGGGCCGATTCGCATGCGCGCATCGTACGCCTCAGCTACGTGGAAGGCGACGTTCAGATTGACCGCGGCGACGGACAAGGTTTCCAGCCCGCTTTCCTCAACCTCCCCATCACCCAGGGCTCTCATCTGTTGACCCATGATGATGCCCGCGCCGAAGTTGAGTTTGAAGACGGCAGCACGCTCCGCCTTGTTCCCGATACAAATATCGTCTTCGATCAAATGGGACTGCGCGACTCCGGCGCAAAGTTTACTTCCATCAGCCTGCAGCAGGGGACTGCCTACTTCGACTTGCGCAGGAAAGATAAAAAAGAGGAATTCACAATTACCGCCGGTGACCAGCAGAGGCTGGAGCTTCACCACTCCGCGCGCTTTCGTGTGAACCTTGACCCCACGGGTTTGAAGCTGGCGGTCTTCGACGGCGAGATTCAATTCGACGGCCCCGGCAAATCAGTTGTGGTGAAGAAGAATGAAACCCTCGACACCGACCGAACCGACCGCTTCTACACCTCCAAGAACATCACGCCCGAAGCCTATGATTCCTGGATGAAAGAGCGCGATGATTATCGCAAGCAATATTCCAACAATTCTTCTTATAACCTCTCGTCGTCCCTGTACGGACAGACTGATTTGAACTATTACGGCAATTTCTTCAATTCGCCCTATGGCTATGTGTGGTGTCCGTGGTACGCCAGTGCGGCCTGGGACCCGTTTTTGGATGGCGCCTGGGTCTTCTATCCCGGCGCAGGGTACACTTGGGTTTCCGGACATCCCTGGGGCTGGCTGCCTTACCACTATGGCTCCTGGGTTTACTTCCAGCCGTATGGCTGGTGCTGGCGGCCGGGCAGAGTGTGGAACAACTGGTCGCCGGTGGCGGTCATAGGCAATCCTCGTCCTGGCTTTATTCCGCCACGTCCGCCAACTACGCCGCCCGCAAAGGGTAACGGCGGAATCGTTGTCGTAGGACGCGGTCCCAACCCTGGCATAGTCCACAACCCGCGTCTGGAAGATCGGAATCGGTTAGGCCAGCAAACCCTGATGCCGAGGTCGTCTCCACTGCTGAAGTGGCCAGGTTCCACAATACGCATGCCGGCGGGAACGGATGTTTCGCGCGGCGGACGCGCTACTGACAACACTTCCATTTACCCTCTTTCGCCATCGATTACGCCTCTTCATCCCAGCACCCTGGCCCCGCTGCGGCCCACAGGTCCATCCGCGCCGATAGTTCCTCACTTCCCGCCTCCAGTTCCGACGCAGCCGCGGATTCCATCCCCGTCTCCTCGGATGTCCTCACCATCTCCGCATATGATGAGCGCTCCATCCATCCACATGAGCGCGCCCCATTCCTCGCACCGGTAAGGCAGTTCTCAGTTCTCAGTCGTTCAGATTGAGCACAGTCAGGGGCCTTGCGTGCTTTCTGAATCAAACCCACATTTATGGAAGGGAAGCTTCTGACTTTTCCAGGCCTCTGCGCTCCTCCGCGTCCTCTGCGGTTTAAATTTCCTCCCTGGAGAGGCGGAACGACCAGCAATCCATATATCCTGTATAAGCCCAAACTGAGAACCGAGAACTGCTCTGGGAACCGAGAACTACTGATGAAATTTCACACTGAGTATCTGACCTTCAACACCAAGAAGCACCGCGCGTATATTCACATCACTCCGCAGGTGGAGACCGCCGTCAGCAAAAGCGGCATTCGTGAGGGTATGGTGCTGGTCTCGGCCATGCATATTACCGCGGCGGTCTACGTCAATGACCATGAATCCGGCCTGATCGAGGATATTGATGAGTGGCTGGAAAAGCTGGCGCCCTTTAACGAGAATTACCGCCATCACCAGACTGGGGAGGACAATGGCGATTCGCACCTCAAGAGCCTGATCATGCACCACGAGGTAATTTTGCCGATCACCGATGGCAAACTTGACCTGGGGCCATGGCAGCGCGTCTTCTACGCGGAATTTGACGGGGAGCGCCCCAAGCGCGTGATCATCAAAGTCATGGGCGAATAAGCCGCCGAAGTCGCCAACTCTGCATTGGGAGAAGCGCGACGAGCAATCCATATCCTGCATAAGCTCAAACTGAGAACCGAGAACTGAGAACCGAGAACCGAGAACTAAGAACTAAGAACTAAGAACTAAGAACTAAGAACTAAGAACTAAGAACCGAGAACTGCCTCATTGAGTGAGCCGGCGAAACACCTCCGCCGTCTTCTTCAAATCGAGCGCCTCAGCTCGCACGTCCGGACGTATCTTCGCCTCCTGCAAGGCTTCGCGCACGGCGCCATTGTCGTATCGGTCCCTCAGGTTGTTGAACAGGGTTTTGCGCTTTTGGGCAAAGATCAGCTTCAGGAAATCGATAAACGGCGCTTCCTCTACCCGCAGCGCCGCCAATTGCGGCGAGACCGTCATGCGCAGCACCGTGGAATGGACTTTAGGAGCAGGAGAAAACGCCCCCGGTGGCAGGGTGAACAGCTTTTCCACCCGGGCATAAAGCTGGGCTGTGGCCGAGAGCAGCCCATAGTCGCGGCTGCCCGGCTTGGCTGCGATCCTTTCGGCGACCTCCTGCTGCACCATAATGACAATGGTTTCGAGGTAGGTGTGAAAGCGGAACAGGTGCAGCAGTATGTCAGAGGTAATGTAGTAGGGCAGGTTGCCGATAATGCGGGCCCGGGCCAGAGTTTCGTCGGCACGAGCCTGCGGGCCCTGGTTGAGCAGCGGGCCGGGCTTGCGCCTGATCACGTTGGCAAAATCAACCGTCAGCACGTCGCCCTCAATGATCTCCACATTGGATTGCAGGCTATATTTCATGCGGAGCTGGGCCGCCAGCACCCGGTCAAGCTCAATGGCGATGAGGCGGCCGGCGGTGCGGGCCAGCAGATCGGTGAGCACGCCGCGTCCGGGGCCAACCTCGATGACTGTGGCAGCCCTGATATTGCCCAGGGCATCCACAATCTTGCGGGCGGCGGCGGGGTCGTTCAGGAAATTCTGCCCCACCGGGGCTTTTTTACCTCCGGTTGGCTTACTGTGTACATTGACCCTTATTTTGTTTGCCATTTAAACTCGTATCGCTTCATCTATCTCTGTTGGGCAAGCTCGCTACAAGCTCTGGAGGTCCGTTTTAATGCGCATTACCTTCGCTGCGTCGGAGTGTGTTCCGTTTTCCAAGACCGGAGGCCTGGCCGACGTGGTCGGCGCTCTGCCCAAGGCCCTGGCTTCCCTTGGACACGACGTCAGCGTCTTTCTCCCTCGCTATAAGCAGACCAAGCTGCCGCAAGCCAATACCGTTCTCTCCAGCGTTACCATTCCTTTTGCCGATCAGTACCGCTTCTGTTCCGTGCTCGAGGCGCCCTGGCAGGGCGGGGTAAAGTACTATTTTATTGATTACCCGCCGTACTTTGACCGCGATGCCCTTTATGGGACCTCTGTCGCCGACTATCCTGACAACGCCGAGCGCTTTGCCCTGTACTCGCGCGCGGTGATTGAAGCCAGCAAGGTGCTGGGCGTGCCCGATATCTTTCACTGTCACGACTGGCAGTCGGCCCTTATCCCGGTTTTTCTGCGCACTGTCTATGCTGCCGACCCCGCTCTGCGCACCGTGAGCACCGTGTTCACTATTCATAATATTGGATACCAGGGGTTATTTCCTCCTGAGATTCTGTCGCTGTTGCAGCTTCCGGAAGAGCTGTTCAGCGTTGAGCAGATGGAATTCTACGGCAAGCTCAACTTCCTCAAGGGCGCGCTGGTATTTTCCGATTACATCACCACGGTGAGCAAAAAGTACAGCCAGGAGATCCAGACCCCGGAGTATGGCTTCGGATTGGATGGCGTGCTGCGCGACCGCGCCAACACCGTGACCGGAATTCTCAACGGCGTGGACTACAACGAATGGAGCCCCGAAAACGATAAGTTCATCATCACCAGGTATACCCCTGAACTGCTCGACGCCAAGGCCGGCTGCAAGAAAGACATGCTCACCGAATTCGGCATCGGCAACGGCGACGCCAAGCTGCCGACCATTGGCATTGTTTCCCGCTTCGCCGCCCAGAAGGGCTTTGACCTGATCGCTGAAGTGGCCGACAAGCTGGCCCGTGAGCCGATTGTGGTGGTCGTCCTGGGCTCGGGTGACAAGGAATACGAAGAGCTGTTCCGCCGCCTGCAGACCGAATTTCCTAAAAAGTTCGCCGTCAAAGTGGCCTACGACAACGCCATCGCCCACAAGATCGAGGCCGGGGCCGACATGTTCCTTATGCCCTCGCGCTACGAGCCCTGCGGCCTGAACCAGATCTACAGCCTGAAGTACGGCACGGTACCGATTGTTCGCGCCACCGGCGGCCTCGACGATACCATCGAGCCCTACGACCCATACACCGGGCAGGGAACCGGCTTCAAATTTGTCGAGTACACTGGCGAGGCGCTCCTGCAAACCGTAAAGGCCGCTCTCACCGCCTTCAAAAACAAAACCGCCTGGCAAAAGCTGATGCGCAACGGCATGGCAAAAGATTTCTCCTGGAACAGCTCGGCGCGGGAGTACGTGCGCGTGTTCGATAAAGTCCGCCAGGCGAAAGCGTCGGCAGCGGCGTAGTTGCTTTTTCACCGCGGAGGCGCTGAGACGCGGAGAAAAACAAAAGCTGATTTTTCGCCGCGGATGGACGCGGATTTGCGCGGATTCTGAGAGGACGCTTCGTAGAGACGTAGCTTGCTACGTCTCCTGTCTGGGAGCTTAAAAGCAGTTTCAAGTTTCTAGTAGTGGCCCCCATTTACATCACTTGGAGTGTTCCTGCTTTCTCAAATTTTCCCTCTGCACCTTGTAATCCACCCATGCCGATGGCGCGAGCTCATCAAAGCCGCGGCAACTGCGGAAGACGGCGGTAAGACAGCGGAGATCTAAGTCGAAAGCACGCTGGGTCGATACATCCGCGGTCTGTGGCAGCCTTGCGAGCAAGATATGTGCGGGTCCTCCTGTAACGTGGGGAAAACCGACTCTGTAACCCCCGGTGGAGGGGAACGTCACGGGGTCATCTGCAGACTCAACCTCATATTCAAAGGGAATCAGCTCTTTGTGCATGCCCGAGTTGCTTCTTACCAGCTCTGTTCGTAGCTGTGCGATCGAGGCCCAACTGCTCTTCAACTTGCCGCCGCTGATTTCAAAACGAGCATGGACAGCCCAGGGCTGCACTCCAGAATAAGCCAGACCTGTGAACAATAGCTGCTCTAAACGATATCCCAGGGGAAGCTCCATCACCTGAGGTTGAATAGCGACGTTCAAGATGCACTCTCGCGCCGTGCAGGTGAACGGCCCTCCCTGGGTAAGCGAAATGCTCACCTTACCTCCCGGATTGAGAACTGTTATGGCGTACTGCGGCAACTGGAGAATTGGGGATTGTATGACGGGCGTACCCCCGTAGCGATTCGCCAGTTCGCGTACTTCGAAGAAGCCTGCCGTCGCAAACGGAAATGACTTCAGGTCGGCCACAAAGCGTTCTGCCTTGTGGCGCTGGCGGACCGAATCCAGGTACAACAAAAGCCAGCCACAGGAAATGACGATGAGAAGAATAAGAAGGAAAAAGCGCCCAGCTCGGCGAATTCGACGCCAGTTGTGCATATCCGCGGGTCAAGGCCAATCCGATATAGCATTTAGACTCCGCAAGTGGAGCTCATGTTCCCTGGCCGCCGAGGTATTGTCAAAGTTTGTCAGGCTTTTTTAAGCAAGCGGGTAATCCAGACCAAAATTACCGCCCCAACAAATGCCACAATGATGGAACCTACGATGCCGCCTCCCGGCCAAATTCCCAACAGCCCAAAGAGCCAGCCGCCCACAAAGCCGCCGAGGATTCCGAGAATGATATCCACCAGCACGCCGTAACCCTTGCCCTTCATAACCAGGCCGGCAAGCCAGCCTGCTATCAGTCCAACCACAATCCAAGCGATGAATCCCACGCTTCTCCTCCTTGCCGCGACTCCAGGCCGGAATTTCCGGCTTGATCTTCCCGGGCCGTCCGAAAATATAACACCTGGCCTTTCAATCTGAAAATGCACCCTTTGCTTGCACAAAAGAGCGGGCACCCGGCAGAGAAAAACAAAAGCAGGTTTTTCGCCGCGGATGAACGCGGATTTGCGCGGATTTTTTCAGGCTATCATCCTGTAGGTTCTGTCATCCTGAGCGAGGGCGAACGCCCGAGTCGAAGGATCCCGAGAATGTTTCGGCTGCCTATGCCGTCGCAAGGCATTTTCTGAAGAATCTTTTAGTCGGATTCTTTTTCCCAAGCGACAGTGACCGAGTCCGGCATCTGTTCATATCGCTGCCTCTCTTCCACGCTCGTCGCCTGGTCCATAAGTTGTTTGCGTTGCTCGGTGCCAAAGGCATTGACCGCTTTTTTATATTGGCAATCCTTATCTCCGATAGGGGCTCGAAACCAATCGCAGTCAGAAGGTCGTTTTTCGACTATGACGTTCTTAAAATCGCAGTCATATCTGACCGAGTACCACAGTCTATCTGTCCACTTGTCTAACCAAGAGCCAGGCCAACTCGCAAGTAACCAGATAATCAAGAAGATCCAAAAATAGCCGGTGAAATCGCCTTTGGATTCAAGCTTGGAGTTGATTTTCTCAAGCTCACTAATGATTTGATCTTGATGGCTGTTATCGTCATCATCGTAATCGTCGTTGTCCATAAGCGCCGATCAGTGTAGCCGTTCTGGTATAAGAATGGAAGCTTCGGTCTCCTACGCCGGGGTGCCGGGGTGCCACTCGCGCCGCTTTTGCGCGTGTAGGAATTGGGTTACCAGAGTTTCCGCTTCGGGACCGATTGTTGACAGCCAGGCACTGTTTTCCAGTAAGCGCTCATCAAAAACAATTTGGAAAGAAAATTACTCTACCCACGCTTTGCTTGAGCAAAAGCGTGGGCCAGCCGGCCCGGGCCGAGTTACAACAACCTGAGGATGCGGTCAATACATCGGGCGCGGTTGGAACGAATTTCGTGCTCCCAAAGTCTAATTACTGTCCAATCGGCCGCACGCAAATGTCTAAAGTTCCGCTGGTCTCGCCTTCGGTTTGTGTGTAGCTTGGATTTCCAAAACTCTGACAATTTATGTTCCCATGCCGGTAACCGCCATCCGTGCCAAAAATCGCCATCAATGAAGATTGCGACCTTATTCTTCGGAAAAACGATATCAGGCGACCCTCTTAATCTTTTACAGTTTCGCTGGAACCGTAAGCCGATTTTCCGAAGCTCACGCTGAATCAATAGCTCCAAAGGCCCGTCTTTGAGCTTCACGCACTTCATTGCATGTGAGCGCTGCGCAGGTGTCATGTGGTCAGGCATAAAATGGCAAATCCGAAATGCAGTTATGCAATCATTTTGTCTTAGACAATATCGTTTTGACTCGTCCCTTTATATTTTCGCGGACGGTAGAGAGTTTGTTTTTCGCAGCACTCGTCAAAAGAGCCGTGTGTGCCACCGCATCCCTGATCGGTTTGTATTCGTTTGCATCTCTCGACAAACCAGCTTCTTTTGCTGGGTCTCTCTTATCAACTAGGTTGGCGAGATCATCCATAGACAAATAGCTTGCCGTGTTGGGATAGCACCTTCTCGCAAAGAAAGACCTCGGTCTTGTTCAGGATGTCCGAAGCGGCCATTACCGAAGCCGAAAAATTGAGTGGTGATGGTTGGCGAAGGCTTGTCCCACTCCATACGCCCGTAAACGCCTCTATAGGTTTCGCCGCTCTCTTTTTTATGGCAATCGGCACGAAGTCGACGCGGCCAGTCGCGCCAAGTACCGCCAGGCTTCGAGGCGCGAATGCGTTGCAGATTTCGAGCGGAAAGGATACTACTACGATGGAGCGGATCAGTTGCACACTCCTCCCCCGCACTAAGTCGCGGGAGTTTCCGCAACACATCTGCGACTTTGCGATATCGGCTGGGGCGATGCGTTGGTGGGATGAGTTCGATCGGCCCTAAGCGCGATGCGACTATGACGAGCCGGCGCCGATGTTGAGGAACACCGTAGTCCGGGCAATAGACAAACCAACTCCCGACCTCTTTGGTGTAATAGAAATCTTCGTCGTCGAGAATGGACATGAAGTCCTCGAAAATGTCGTAACGTTGGACTTCAGGGACGTTCTCCATACTCACGATATCGGGCTTCAACTCTTGCACAAGGCGGCCAAAGTCTTTAAGCAACGTCCATTTCGGATCGCTGTCGTTTTCAAGCCCTTGGGTGTATTTAGAAAACGTTTGGCAGGGCGCGCATCCCACGAGAATGCGAGCATGGCCTTCTGGGTAGTGGGCAGACAGGTCGCTGGCGCTGAGCGTAGTGACGCTTTGTTGATGGAATCTCGCTCCGGGATTGTTGTGTTCATACGGGAAACGACACATATCATCAATGTCGTAGCCAGCAGCGACTTTTACGCCAGCATCTAAGAGGCCGCGCGTCAGCCCACCCGCTCCACAAAAGAGGTCGACCGCTGTTGCGGCTATTTTCGGCCATTTTGGCATTTTTTAATTTGGCATTACGTAAGGGTGAGTATATTGCAGAGATAAATCCCCATCAACGGAGAACTTTCGAGGTTGATTCCGTTAAGGTTAGCCCGTGGTGTCATTGTGATATCAAAACCTTCACTTCGCAGAAATTGTAGGTCATCATTGTTCCTGGAAAGCCTGCCCCGGTGTGCCGTGGGTGTATCCAGCATTCAAGAATGCGGGGGCATGTCCCGGGTGAGCGCGAAGCGAGCGCCGGATCAGCGCGAGCGCAGCGCGAGGGCGCAGCAGCCTCGTTTTGGCTGCGGAGCCCTTAGATGAAAGCTCTTTGAAAATTCGCAAAAGCAGCACTCGGCATTCACGTTCTCCGGTACTCGAAAGCAGAACGTGGATGATGTCTATCCAGTAAACACCGCGGACTACTCGACTCAGTTCAGCTAGTGCCCGCCACGACAGCGATTTTCACCAGTGAATATGAGGCGATGATACAAATTCGGCAGCTCCTGCGATTACTTAGTAATGGGGGGAGGGTGGGACTGCTTTGTGGGCCCGGAGCCTAGAGACCGAAGATTACTAAAATGCAAACTGCGGTCTTTGATAAAACCAAACCGCAAGATGAAATCTGCGTTTATCTGCGTTCATCCACGCCAGGCCGGGAGAGGTCTGCGGCGAGTTTTTTCCTTGCAAACCCAAAGTACACCGGCACGCCTGCCGCGATCAGCACCACGCCGGCGACGGCCAGCGAGTTGATCCATGAGTGCGGCCAGGCGGGGATGAACGTTGTTTCCAGGTTGTCCTTGAAAGTGTAGTAGAGCAGGAAGCCGGCGGAAAAGATGAAGAGCGCGGGGACAACCGGATATCCCCAGGCCTTATACGGACGAATAGCATTCGGCTCGCGCTTGCGGAAGACGAAGATGGTGCTGGCGGCGATCATGTAGAAGAGCCATTCGGCGAAGATGGCCAGGTCGAGCAATTGCTTAAAGGTGGCGGCGATCAGAAGCAGCAGGATGGAAAGTATGGCCTGAACTAGCAGGGCATTCGCGGGCGTATGGAAGCGCGGGCTTACAGCGGCGAGTGAGCGGAAGAAGTATCCGTCGCGGGCTACGGCGTAGGGGATGCGCCCGCCGCTCATGATGGTGCCGTTGAGAGTGACCAGCATGGAGAGGGCAATGCCGGCGGTGATCAGAGCCGCGCCCGCTGAACCCAGCACGACCAGCGCCATGGCCGATGCCGGACTCTTGGAGGCTCCCAGGGCATCGGCAGGCAGAACGAATTGCACGGCGGCATACATCAGCATGTAAAGCGCCGCCACCACGGCGACACCTGCAATGAGAGCGATGGGAATGCTGCGCTCCGGATTGCGGATCTCGCCTCCGACCATGTTCAGGTCATTCCAGCCATCGTATGCCCAGAGCGCGGCGACCAGAGCCAGCATGAAGCCGTTGAATCCGCCGTGCGCGCCGGTGAAGCGGGTGGCGAAGTTGGCCCAGCTTCCGCCGGAGTAGCTGAATCCGATGACTGCGATCCCTACCAGCATGGCGACTTTGAGTGAAGTCGCAATCAACTGAAAGACCCCGGCGCGGCGCACGCCGACATAGTTGATGAACGAAATCAAGATGGTCGCGCCGATGGCGACAAACTGGGCCCAGGTCAAAGCCAGGTGCGCAGAGGCGGGTTCGGAAAGGAAGCTGAAGCGGGGAAGTGCGCTGAGCGCATCGGTTAGTCCGACGGTGACGGTGGCGATAGAGGCGGGCTTGGCGATAACAAACCACGTCCAGCCGTAGAGAAAGCCGAGCAGCGGGCCGTAGCCGTCGCGCACATAGACATATTCTCCGCCGGCCTGGGGCCTCATGGCGCCAAGCTCAGAATAAGTAAGCGCGCCGAAGAAAGAGAGCAGGCCGCCCACGATCCAGGCGAGGTAGACCATTTTGGCGGAGCCGACGTCGCGGATCATGGTCCCAGGAACGCGGAAGATGCCACTGCCGATGACTGTGCCTACAACAATAGCGACAGCGTGGCTGATGTTAAGGTCGCGGAGCAGGCCCTGTGGTTTGATAGTGGCGGAGGTGGTTTCAGGCATGGATTCTCGGGTGTACCACAGTAATTATCCACTACAAATCAGAAAAACTTACCGCGGATTGCGCGGATTTGACATCGCTGCTGCTTCCGGTTTGTTCGTGCCGGACATGGTTGAAATCACGAGGCTGCAAATATATCCAACCAGAAAAGTAGCTACGGTGCCGAAGGCTACGTACCAGGTAAAAGGAATTTTGGTCCATCGCCACAGGTAAATATTGAAAACAAACCCGAAGAGCATGCCGATCATAGCGCCTGGCTGGTTGGCGCGGCGAGTGAGCACGCCCAGCATGAAGACGCCGAGCATCGCTCCATATGCGACCGAGGCAATCGAAAGCCCGGTTTCGAGGACCCTCGGGCTGCGGCGGGCGACAATTGCCAGGGCAAACAGAACCAGCGCCCAGACGACAGTTGCTCCACGGGAGAGATTCATGCGCTGTGGGTCGCTGGTCTGAGGACGCAGGCGGCCATAAAAATCAACCACCGTGCTGGCGGAAAGCGAATTGAGAGCTGCGCTCAAGTTTGACATGGCTGCCGCCAGAATTGCCGCGATCAGCAGGCCTGAGATGCCAGCGGGCATGTGCTGCACAATGAATGTGGGGAAGATGCGGTCAGAGCTGGCGAAGGCAACCGAGGGAGGGAACTGGCGGTAGTAGACATACAGCATGACTCCCACAATCAGGAAGAGGGAGAACAGGAAGAGCACGGCAAAGCCGCTGGAGATGAGGGCTTTTTTTGCATCGCGCTCGCTCTTGGCGGCGAGCAGGCGCTGCACCAGGAGTTGGTCGGTTCCGTGGCTGGCCATGGTGAGGAAGGTCCCACCCACGACACCGGACCAGAATGTGTACTTGGTGAAGAGAGAATGAGAGAAATCGAAGAGATGAAATTTTCCCGCACTGGCAGCGGCAGCGTGGATGGCGGGCCATCCTCCGGGAACCAGGTGCAGAAGGGTAAAGAACCCGACGATGGTTCCTCCGATGTAGATCGCCATCTGCACCACGTCGGTCCAAATCACCGCCGCCATGCCGCCCTCGAAGGTGTAGATCAGCGTAAGCGCGGTGATGATGGCAATGGATGCGATGTCGTGGGTTCCGATAGCAATCCCTATGACGATGGAGATGGCGAAGACGCGCACGCCTTCGGCGGCGGCGCGGGTGACTAGAAAAAGTCCGGCGGTGAGGGAGCGCAGACCGCCCCCGAAGCGGTGCTCCATGAGCTGATAGGCGGTCATCATGCGGCCGGCAAAATATTTTGGGATGAGAATAATGCTGATCAGCACGCGGGCGATGAGGTATCCGAAGACAACCTGCAGAAAGCCAAGATTGGTGTCGTAGGCCAGGGCAGGCGTGCCGATGATGGTCAGCGTGCTGGTTTCAGCGGCTACGATGGAGAGCGCAATCGCCGGCCAGGGAATGTTCTGGTCTGCGAGAAAATAATCGCGCAGCGAGCGCTGCTTCTTGCGAAAGCGCAGGCCAAAGACAGTGATGCCGAGCAGATAAGCCGCGACGATGGCCAAGTCAACAGGGCTGAGTCTGAGGGAATGCAGGGCGTTCTCCTGTGCTTTTAAGAATAGCATTCGGGAATAGCACTCAGCAGTCAGCCCAAATGCAGCATTTGGCATTTAGCATTTGGCCCCTAAGAATAATCGGTGCTTATACAAGAAGAAAGAGCTTTTGTTCCTTTTCCTCCGCGTCTCCGTGCCTCCGCGGTTACCCTAAACAATTTGGCCTGGGTTTGCGAAGTGTGGCAGACTGAAGGTGATTTTTCCAGATATGGCAATCTTTCTCGGCATTGATGCTGGCGGCACTTACACCCGGTGCGTTGTGGGCGACGAGCATCGCGTTCTCGGCACGGCCCACGGTTCCAGCTGCAAAATCCAGAGGGTTGGCGAAGCCGAAGCCCGGCGGGCTTTGTATGCCGTCGTACGCGAGGCAATCCAGGCTGCGGGCGTGACTGCTAAGCAGATTGAGCATGCCTGCATTGGGATTTCCGGCGCTTCCGATCCGGATGTGGCCGCGGCGGTGCGCCGCATTTTGGGCGAGGTCATCCCGGCGCCGGTGGAAGTTGTGGGCGATGTGACGATTGCGCTCGAAGCCGCTTTTGGCGGCGGCGCGGGATGCATTGTGATTGCCGGCACGGGTTCAATCGCTGTAGGCCGAAACGGTCACGGCGACTTTTTCCGGGCAGGTGGATGGGGACCGGCAACCTCGGACGAAGGTTCTGGGTATTGGATCGGACGCGCTGCCGCAGCCGCGGTCCTGCGCGCGCACGATGCCGGCACGCGCGCGGCTTTGTTGACTGGGATTATGGAAAGATGGGGTCTGGCAGCTCCCGAAGATTTTCTGCAGGCGGTCAGCGCCTCGCCGCCGCCCGATTTTGCCCAGCTCTTTCCCACAGTCAAGCGTTTCGCCGAGGAGGGCGATACCCTGGCCGGCGAAATCATCGCGAGTGCCGGATTGGAATTAGCCAAACTGGCTTTGCTTGTGGTCCGCCGCCTGTGGCCGAGGGAACAACGGGTGCGGGTGGCGATTGCAGGGGGAGTTTTGCAAAATTCGGCGCTGCTTCGGCAGGCGTTTGTGAATGCGATGAGGAACGCGCATTCCGAAATCGCAGTGAGCTTTGGGAATGTTGAATCAGTTATGGGTGCATTGGCGATGGCGCGCCGCAGTCAAATATCTAGTCTAACCGCGGAGGCGCGGAGACGCTGAGGAAAGCAAAAGCTAACCACAAAGGACACAAAGGGCAAGAGCGAAGGACACGAAGGAAAGCATTGGCTGGGCATCCGCAAAATTCACGTACTGCGAGCACTCCGCAGCCTGATCTTTCTGTTTTGGTGCAGGAGCAGTCGCCCGAGCTGCTGCGCAGCGCGGCTGCCGACAAGCGCCTGACCGAAGATCTGGCCCTGGCGCTGCTGCAACGCCGCGACCTGCCGGCTGCCGCCATCGAGGCGATGGTGAAGAACGGCGCGGTGATGAAGCACCGCAGCGTGATTAATGCCGTGGTGGTGCATCCGCGGGCGCCGCGCCATGTTTCGCTGCCGATTATCCGCCGGCTTTTTGCCTTTGAATTAATGCAGATTGCTCTCGCGCCCACGGTTTTTGCCGACATCAAGAAATTTGCGGAAGACGTTCTGATCTCGCGCCTCGAGAACACCACCGCCGGTGAGCGCCTGAGTTTAGCCAAGCGCAGCTCCCCGGCCATTGCGGCTGCACTATTGCTGGATCCAGAGAAGCGGGTCATGGAGGCCGCACTGCATAATGCCCGCATGACGGAAACCTCGATCGTAAAAGCCATCATGAGAGACGACGCCCCGCAGCACTTGATTGATGCCGTCTGCCACGATCCTAAATGGAGCCTGCGCCGCGAAATCCGCATTGCTTTGCTGCGCAACGAAAAGACACCGCTGGCCCCGGCACTGGCATTCGCTGAGAGCATGTCATCGGCGGCGCTGCGGCAGGTGCTGAACAACTCGCGGCTGCGGGCGAATGTGAAGAGTTATTTGATGAAGATGCTGGAAGAGAGAAGAAGCAGTTAGCAATTAGCGCTTAGCATTTAGCCCCGAAGCATCATGTGAAATAATTGCATAGAGGAGTTTGCAAGCCACAGTGCAACGAATATTTCTAAGGGCGAAATGCCAACTGCTAATTGCTAAGTGCTTCTTTCTGCTAATTTCCAACCGCCACTTTCTTAAAATAATTCAAAATCGCCTCGGCTTGGGGTTTGGTGACGACTGCCGACAGCGCAGCCGAATCGGCCTGCTGGACGGCGCGGATGCTGCCGAAGTGTTCCACCAGACGCTGACGGGTGCGGGCGCCGATGCCGGGGATTTGCAGCAGCTCGGAATCGCGGTCGCGCATCTGACGGCGCTTGCGGTGGAAGGTGACGGCGAAGCGGTGGGCTTCGTCGCGGACGGTCTGGATGAGGTGCAAGACCGGCGAGTGGTGGTCGAGAACGACCGGATCGCTCTCTTGTCCATGGACATAGACTATTTCCTCGCGCTTCGCAATGGCCGCCAGCGGCTGGCTGGTGATCTGTAATTCGGTGAGGGCGTCGGCGGCGGCATGGAGTTGTCCGAGGCCGCCGTCGATCAGAATCAGGCTGGGCATCTCTTGCTCTTCGGCCTGGACCCGCTTGTAGCGGCGAGTCACTACTTCACGCATCGAGGCGAAGTCGTCCACACCTTCGACGGTGCGGATGATGAATTTGCGGTAATCAGACTTCTTCATCTTGCCGTCTTCCCACACCACCATGGAAGCTACGGTTTCCGCGCCTTGAATATGCGAGATATCGAAACACTCGATGCGCTTGGGCAGGGCAGGAAGATCCAAAGCATCCTGCAAGGCCTGCTGAATCTGTTTTGCCGCCGGCTTCAGCACGCGGAAGCGCTGGTCAAAAGACTGTTTTGCGTTTCTGCACACCAGATCGACCAGCGAGCGTTTTTCCCCACGCTGAGGAACCATGATTTCCACTTTGCCATCGCGCCGCTCGGAGAGGACTTCCTGCAGCAAATCCCGGTCAGGAAAATCTACCGGGACATAGATGTTACGCGGCACATACTGCTGATCGACGTAGATCTGCGGCAGAAGGCCGCTAAAGAACGCGCCGGCATCAAAGCGGGCTCGCTTGCCGCTCTCGGAAGGCTCGCCTTCAACGGTGTAGGTGACCGGCGGCAGCTCTTCCCAGAAAAAGTCGCGGCGGTCGAGCACGCGGCCTCCGCGCATGTGGAAGAGGTTGACGGCCAGCATGTCGTTCTCATAGTGATAGCCGAAGACGTCGGCATCGTCGCCCTCAACCACGGCCATGCGCTGCTTTTCCTGCAATTGCTCCACGGTGGAAATGAGGTCGCGATACTTACCGGCCAGCTCGTAGTGCTGCTGCTCCGCGGCTGTTTCCATGCGCGAGCGCAGAGATTTCGACAGGTCTCCATGCTTGCCTTCGAGAAACAGCTTCACGTCGTGCACGGCTTCCGCATAGGCGGCGGGCGTGGTCAGCTCCTTAACGCAGGGGCCAAGGCAGCGCTTGATGTAGTACTGCAAACAGGGGCGCAGGTGGTAGCGCGTAAGGTCGATTTTGCACGAGGGGACGAGAAAGTTCCGGTGGATGAGGTCTACGATCCGATAGGCCAGGTTGGCGGGGAAGTAAGGGCCGTAGTAGAGGCTGCCATCCTTGCGCAGGCGGCGGGTAACGTAGACCCGGGGAAAGCGCTCCCCCGCGGTCAGCTTCACATAGGGATAGGTCTTATCATCCCGCAGCAGGATGTTATAGCGCGGCTTTTTCTGCTTGATAAGGTTGTTTTCGAGGGCCAGCGCCTCTTTCTCGTTGTCAACCACGATGTATTCCACGTCAACGGCGTCGCGCAGCAGCGAGTCGGTCTTAGGCTGGGTATCTCCTCCTTCGCCAAAATACGAGCGCACCCGGGCCCGCAGGCTCTTGGCCTTGCCCACATAGATGACCTCTCCCTCAGAGTTCTTGTAGAGATAAACGCCAGGGGAGGTGGGCAGAGTTCGAATTTTTTCCTGAAGGTCCATCGGGAAGGCTGCTTATTTTGATGTTACAAGAGTTCGCGGGCTCCGTAAAAATTCTACTCTCGCCTGAAATGGGGACCTGTCATTGACGGTGGAAATGCTCCCGTAAGTGGCTTATTTACATTGATTTATCGAGAGCTAGAGTAATGGAGGAAATGGCCCCTTTCGTGCTCATCACATTAGGAGATACGAGGACGAAAACTAGCGTCCCCCAGGCAAGGTTAAGGAGCCCCAGCATGAACCGCAATATCATCGCCACATTTGCCGCTTTCATCATGATCTTTACGGTAGGTTGCACCACCAAGAGCTACGTGAGCAAGCAGACCACCCCAATCATCAACAAGACCAACGAACTGGATCAAATCACCGCTCAGAACACCAAAGACATTCGCGACGTTGATTCCCGGGCACAGAAGGGAATTACGGACGTAAACACCCGGTCCGAAGCTGCCAATCAGAAGGCCCTGGCCGCAGGCTCGGCGGCAGACCAGGCCCAGCAGGCAGCCAACCAGGCGGTCACAGGCGTGAACGCGCTGACCAATACGGTGGCCAATCTGGATAATTATCATCCGGTGACCGAGGCGACGGTCCACTTCGGTTTCAACAAGGCCGATTTGACCAAGAAGGCAAAAGAAGCCCTCGACGAGCTGGCCAACGAAGTGCCCAACACGCCACATTTCATCCTTGAGGTTGATGGCAACACCGATTCAGTGGGCGGCGCAGATTACAACTATGAGCTCAGCCAACGCCGTGCTTTTGCCGTGATCCAGTACATGGCAGAGGCGCACAACATTCCGGCGCACAAGTTCTACATCGTTGGATTAGGGAAAGATAAACCGGCTGCTCCCAACAGCTCAGCTTCAGGAAGGCAGCAAAACCGCAGGGTTGACGTGCGGCTGATGACCAACTCAACCGAATCACCTGCGGCAGCACAAAATAATGTTCCTGCTACGCAGACAGAGCCGGCGGAAGCACCGCAGCAGAAATAACAATATACAGATTGAGTCCTCTACCCCCTTGAGGACTTCATGGCCGCCTCGCCGGAAACCGAGGCGGCTTTTTTATGCTTACAGCATAAAAAGCATTGAGTCATTTGGCCATCGGATCATTGAATCATTGGTAATCGGATAGATGCGTTTTTACCCAATGATGCAATGACTCAATGACCCGATGATTCAATGACTGAATGCTGAGTGCTGAATGCTATTTTTCTCTTCCCACCACAAAATCCGGCGCCCAGAGCAGGGCGCGCTTGATCTCGGTATCGGGGAAGCTGCAGATGGATTTGCGGGCGGCTTCGGAGTATTCCTGGGCGCGGGACATAGCGACCTCTACCGAGCCGTAACGCTGCAACATGGCAAGAATCTGCTGGTGATGTACGCTGATGAAGGCGCGTTCGCGCAATACGGTTTCAACCAGCTTGCGTTCTTCCGGGGTGCAACGCTCCAGGGCATGGACAACCGCCATGGTTACCTTCCCCTCGCGCAGGTCGCTGGCAACGGGCTTGCCGAGAACTTCTTCTGAGGCGGTAAGGTCCAGAACGTCATCCACGATCTGGAAGGCCATTCCCAGGTTGCGTCCGAATTCACCGACGCTCTTTTCCTGTTCTTCAGATGCGCCCGCCAGGATCGCGCCCATCCTCATGCACGCGGAAAACAGGCAGGCGGTCTTGCGGTAGATAAGATCGAAGTGCTCGTCGAGAGAGATGCATTTGCCCAGCTTTTCAATCTGGAGCAGCTCGCCTTCCACCATCTGTTGGGTGAGGTCAATGAGCACGTCGAGGACGCGGAAGTTGCGCTCCTGCACGGCGATCTTGAAGGCCTGCATGTAGAGCCAATCGCCGGCGAGCACGCACATGGAGTTTCCCCACTGCGTGTTGGCCGCAGGACGCCCGCGCCGGGTCTGGGCTTCGTCAATAATGTCGTCGTGAACCAGGGTGGCGGTATGGATAATCTCCACTACAGCACCCAATTGTACGGCGCCGCGGCCGGTGTATCCGAAGAGCTTGGAAGAGAGCAACAGCAGCGCCGGGCGGATGCGCTTGCCGCCGCCTTCGCGCAGGTACTCGCCAATCTCAGTGATTGCGCGGACACTGGAAACGGTGTCGCGCCCGAACTCGCGCTCGATGGCGGAAAGGTCTTCCCGCAACAGGTCGAAAATTTCTTTCTGCGAAATGGTTGCGGGGCTGCCCAATTCTTTGTCGCCTCAGTTTGACCTGTAGTTGGTGAACTGCATATCAATGCCAAAATCAGCGCCGCGCAGCAGAGCGATGACTTCCTGCAAGGTGTCGCGATCTTTGCTGCTCACGCGAATCGTATCTCCCTGGATGGAAGCCTGCGCTTTCTTTTTGGAATCTTTGATCGTCTTCACGATCTCGCGCGCCTTCTCGACCGGGATGCCCTGCTGCATAGTGATCTTTTGCCGCACCGTTGCCCCCGCCGCCGGCTCTACTACACCATAATTCAGCGCTTTGATGGGCACGCCGCGTTTTACCAGCTTGGCCTGCAGAATGTCATTGACCGCTTTGAGTTTGTAGTCGTCCACGGAGGTGAGAATAATCGCGTCTTTGCCCTCGATCACGATGTTGGACTTGGAATCTTTCAGATCAAAGCGGGTATGGATCTCCTTCAGCGCGTTCTGGATCGCGTTGGAGACCTCCTGCAGATCAACCTTGCTGACAATGTCAAATGAATTTTCGGCCATAGAACCTTCAATTCTAAATCACAGAGGTGGAAAACAGGGAAAACTTGGGAATAAGAAGCGGTGTTCAAATTTTGACGTGAGGATAGGTTTTGGGCGGGAGCGGTTGCGGCGTTAAATCTTCGCGAATGAGCGCATGAACAGCGACTTTTAATGCAACAGCTATCCAAAGCAGCCACTCGACGATCCCGTCAAGGTCGCCCAGCCATCTCGCACGGGATAAAAATGTGTCGCCTCTGGTTAAGAAAATAAGGTAATAGAACACATAATGGATTCCTCGAATTAGCAGATAGAGCCCCCAAAAAAACGCAAAAACCCTGTGACTGGTGTAAACGTATATGCTGTTGCTGGTGAGGTTGCGGTAGAAAACACCCCAATTTCTCACCGTATCGGGGAAGACAATGTTCCGCTGGCGCAGCCGTAGTTCTCTCACTAATTCATCGTGCATGGCGCGGCGAATCTCATCTGCGACAGCCTGCTGCCTGGACATGGGTGCTTATTCGTAACACGAAAACGCCCGGTTCTCAAGCAAGATTGCGCCCATGCGCAACCTTGGTGAGGCGCAGATAGATTGCAGATAGACTAAAGACAGTTTCACAGTGGCCATGTCGCATATCTCTGTCATGTTGAGCGGAGTGCCACGATTCTACTTCAGACTAGGCGAATCAGAAGCGCGCAGTCGAAATATCCCGAAGATGTTTGCAAAACCATGCCGTATCAGGGAATTCTCTTCCAAGAAGCATTAATAGAAGCGTTCTAAGACACAATCAGAAACCGGAACTTGCGTCCTCGCGATGCCGCCGTTTCGAGAGTGGCGTGGCAATGCTTCAATTCTTCCATCAGAGCAGAAGGCCAATGGTTTCGTCGCTGATCCGCTGTAAAGCCGAGATTTTCCGGATGTTGCGTGAGATGATCATAGATTGCTCGCACCGATACCAGCGCCGATGCAGGTTCGAACCATGCACCCTTTATTTCGTTCCAACCTGCGGCTTGTTCAACATTATTCATTAGGTGGGCGTCTTCCAATAAATCACTATGTTCCGACGCGAGCACGCTGTAGTCATGAAATTGGCTTAGCTTGGTTACGCCCAACTTGTCCGCGAGCCGGTCAAGTTCGTCCTTAAGCCGGAGCATGATGGAACTATCGTTTGGAAGTTCTTCCTTGCCGCGCCCCTCCACGTCCACCCAGATCGTGTTGCCCATGCTAGACCAACCCCGATGCGTTCCTCTGAAAACCCTTTAGCGGTAGCGCCAAATCCTACGCAGACTCAGCTACGCCCTCATTCAATTTGAAAAAAAATTGAAAATTCCTCGCCGTAACCGCGCCGATTTCGTCTGCCGCCATTCTCCGCAGTTCGCCGATTTGGCGTGCTACTTCGGTTACGAAGGCCGGTTCGTTGCGCTGGCCGCGGCGGGGGACTGGAGCCAGAAACGGCGAATCGGTTTCAATAAACATGCGATTGAGTGGAACCTGTTTTGCGGCCTCGCGGATATCCTGCGCTTTGGGGAAGGTGATGTTGCCGGCGAAGGAGATCATGAATCCCATATCGAGCGCCGCCTGCATATGGGCGAGAGAGCCGGTGAAGCAATGCAAAATGCCGCCCAGTCCGCTGCTGGCCCAGTGCTCATCCAGCAGGCGCAGACAGTCGCTCCAGGCATTCTCGCTGTTGTCCGAGGGCCGGCAATGAATGATGATGGGAAGCTTGGCGAGGCGCGCCAGCTCCATCTGGCGTATAAAGACCTCTTTTTGCACGTGGCGGGGAGAGTGGTCGTAGTAGTAGTCCAACCCAATTTCTCCCCAGGCAATCACTTTGGGATTCCCGGCAAACTGCGCCAGTTCAGTGAAATCGTCGTCTGTCGCCAGTTTGGCTTCGTGAGGATGAATGCCGATGCTGGCATAAAGAAAATCGTATTGATCGGCCAACTTAATGGCGCAATCGAGCGAACCTGGCCCAGTGCCGCTGCCGATAGCGAGAATCGTTCCCACCCCGGCCGCCCGGGCCCGCGCCAACATAGCCTCGCGGTCGGCATCAAATTGCGGCATCTCAAGGTGCGCGTGGGAATCGATGAACATTGGAAAATGTAATTCGCTAATCAGTGACTTCGGGCAATTAACAATTGAGTCATCGGGTCATTGAGTCATTAGATTCATTTCAACAAAATTGCCCAATTACTCAATTCCGCACTTAAATGATTCAATGACCCAATGACCCAATGACCCAATGACTCAATTACTTCAATCTTGCCCCAATCGGCACGTCTTCCAGAAAACCTGCCAGCACCGGTTTGCCTTGCTCTCCCAGCGAGGCCGCGACGAGCATGCCGTTCGATTCGATGCCGCGCAATTTGCGGGGGGCGAGGTTGGCGACGATTACGACCTTGCGTCCGATCAGGTTCTCGGGAGTGTAGGCTTCGGCGATGCCGGCGACAATCTGGCGGACCTCGGCGCCAATATCGACCTCCAGACGGAGCAGCTTGTCGGCGCCTTTCACTTTTTCCGCGGTTTTTACCTGACCGACGCGCAGTTCAATTTTGGTGAAGTCCTCGATGCCAATCTTGTTGTTGTCGCCTGAGCTATTGTTTGTGGCTGGTGCGGCCACTGAAGCCGGGGCCGAGGCCGCTGGAGCCAGCGCCTGCTTTGCCGCTTGCCCACTGGAGCCGGCCGATTGAGTTGCCGGAGCCTTCTCTTCAGATGAGCCTGAGCCGTGGTGTTGCTCTTCCATTTGCTTCATCCTTTCAATGGCAGATTTGTCGGCCCGGGGGAAGACGGGCTCGATGGTCCCAAGTTTTGTTCCGAGTTGCAGTTGCCCCCATTGCAGGTCATTGAGCTTCAAGTTGCGGATGTCTCCCAAGCCGAGCTGCGCCCAGATACGCGCTGTCGCCTGCGGAATAATGGGATGGGCCAGCGCGGTGACAATGCGCAACGCTTCCGCGGCCGTATACAGGATGGTTGCGACGCGGGCGCGGCTGCTCTCGTCCTCTTTTTCGGCGACTGCCCAGGGCTCGGCCTCGACCAGATATTTGTTCACCGCGCCGATCAGGTTCCAGGCAGTTTCTACAGCGCGCGAAAACTGGTAATCGTCAAACAGAGCGTTGAAGTCCGCAATGGTCCGGGCCGCGAGGCTGGCAATCGAATCTTCCGCAGAGGTGCGCTGCGCGGTGCGCGAGGGATAAGGAACCTCGCCGCGAAAATATCTGCCGATCATGGTCAGGGTGCGGCTGGAGAGATTGCCCAGGTCGTTGGCCAGGTCGGCATTGTAACGCTGCAGCAGTGCATCGAAGGAAAACGATCCGTCCTGCCCGAAGGCGATTTCCCGCAACAGGAAATAGCGCAAGGCATCATTTCCCATGACATCGAGAATGGTTTCGGCGCGCACGATGTTGCCGCGCGACTTCGACATCTTATCCTGCTCAAACAGCAGCCAGCCGTGGGCGATGAGCGACTTGGGCAGCGGCAGCCCGGCGGCCATGAGAAATGCCGGCCAGTAGACGCAGTGGAAGCGCACAATCTCTTTGCCGATCATGTGCACGTCAGCCGGCCAGTAGTGCGCGAACTGCTTCTTGTCTTTTTCGGCGTCGGAACCGTAGCCAACGGCCGTGATGTAATTGCACAAGGCATCGAGCCAGACGTAAATCACATGCTTGGGATCATCGGGCACTGGGATGCCCCACTTAATGGACGTCCGGCTGATGGAGAGGTCGCGCAGTCCGGAGCGCACGAAGGCCAGCACTTCATTGCGGCGGCTCTCAGGACGAATCATCGCCGGGTTTTCGGTGTAGAGCTTCAGCAGCTTGTCGGCAAAGGCGGAGAGCTTGAAGTAATAATTTTCTTCGCTCACAGTTTCCGTGGGTCGTCCGCATACGGGACAGGGCGCGCCCGGTCCGGCGGAATCCACGTAGAGCTCGTCGAAGACGCAATACTGGCCGACATATTTACCCTTATAGATGCAGCCATTCTTCTTCAACAAAAGAAACATCTGCTGCACGCCGCGCTGATGGCGTTCGTCGGTGGTGCGGATGAAATCGTCATTGCTGATCTCCATGCGCTTCCACAGCGACTTATACTCGGCGGAGATATGGTCCACCAGTTTTTTGGGAGTCAGGCCGGCTTCGGCCGCCGAGCGCTCGATCTTCTGCCCGTGCTCGTCGGTGCCGGTGAGGAACCAGGTATCAACCCCAAGCATGCGTTTGCGGCGCGCAATCGCGTCGCACACGATGGTGGTATAGGCGTGGCCCAGGTGCGGACGCGCGTTCACGTAGTAAATCGGCGTCGTAATGTAGAACTTGCTGGCTGCTGCTGCGTCTGTCATTAGCTTAATTTCCAGAATGCCAATGCCTATGAGGCATCCCCCTGCTGCCGAAGTATGATGCTCACGCGGCGCATAGTGGCAGTCCGTAAACCTTTAATCATAGGTTCGCGTGCACACCAGCGTCAAACTGCAGGCAGATCGTTCACCACAGAGACACAGAGGCACAGAGAAGAATTGGGGTCATTGAGTCATCGGATCATTGCAGAATGAGTAATTTAGCAATTATGCATTGGACCACTCGTGCTGATCACAATTATCCGATTACCCAACGATCCAATGACTCGATGATCCAATGATTCAATTCTCTGTGCCTCTGTGGTGAAAACTGCCACTGAGAACTGCGTTTGTTATGATGGATTCACTTTGTATCAGGAGATCCAAAATCAACTTGTCGAGCACGTGCGCGCCTTCTTGCGGCGGCAATACCAGCTTGACGTCCAGAACATCGTAATCGCCCAGCCCCCCAATGTGGCCCTGGGAGAGTATGCCTTGCCGCTGGCTTTCGAACTGGCCAAACAACTACGCAAGGCTCCACGCAAGATCGCCGAAGAGATTGTTGCCGGAATCGGCGAGGTTCCGGGCATCGAAAAATTCGAGGTTGCCGGGGCGGGCTATATTAATGTGCGGATTGGCCGCGGAGCCTTTGCCCAGCAGCTTGCCGCCGGGAAGAAGGCGCAATCATCCCAGACTCAGGAAAAGGGAAGCGGGCAGAAGGTGCTGGTCGAGCACACCAGCATTAACCCCAACAAGGCGGCGCATGTGGGGCACCTGCGCAATGCCATTCTGGGAGATACCTTTGTGCGCCTGTTGTGCTCCACCGGTACGTGCGTTGACGTGCAGAACTACATTGATAATACCGGTGTGCAGGTGGCCGACGTAGTAGTAGGGTTCACGCATCGGGAAAAGAAGTCGAAGGCCGAGATCGAAGAGCTTGCCCGCCAGCCGCGTTTTGACTATTTGTGCTGGGATGTCTACACGCGGGTTTCGCAATGGTATGAAGAAGACAAGGCGAATTTAAAAGTCCGGCTTGATACCTTGCATGCCATTGAGCGGGGCGGAAATGAGATCGCCGAGATCGCCGAGCTGATCTCCACCGCCGTTCTCAGGCGGCACCTCGAGACTATGCTGCGCCTGGATATTGAATACGACTTTCTGCCGCGCGAGAGCGAGATTCTTCATCTGCACTTCTGGGATGCGGCTTTTGCGCTGCTCAAGGGAAAAGGCGTAGTCACGCTGGTCACCGAAGGCAAGAACAAGGGCTGCTGGGTCATGAAGCGCAGCTCGAATGCTGAAGCTGCGGACGATGAAGAAAACCAGAAGGTAATCGTCCGCTCCAATGGGACTGTGACCTACGTCGGTAAAGACATTGCGTATCACTTGTGGAAGTTTGGTCTGCTGGGGAAAGATTTTGGATACAAAAGATTTTTTAAATATCCCGACAAACACGAGGTCTGGATTTCGGCAGAGCAGGGCGAAGCCCAGCATCCGCACTTTGGCGGTGTCAGCGCCATCTACAACGTGATTGATTCCCGCCAGGCCGATCCGCAGAACAACGTGATCGAAGCCATTCGCGCCCTGGGATATGAAGAGCAGGCGCGAAATTATCATCATTTTTCCTACGAGATGGTGGCGCTCACTCCGCGCTGCGCCGCTGAGTTGGGATACCGGCTTTCTGCTGAAGACGAACAGAAATCCTATATTGAAGTCTCCGGGCGCAAGGGCTTTGGGGTTAAAGCCGATGATTTGATCGATACGCTGATTGCCGCCAGCGAGAAGGAAGTACAATCACGGCATGCTGAATTGAGCAAAGAGGAATGCAATGCCATCGCCAGGGCAATCGCGATTGGAGCGCTGCGCTATTTCATGCTGAAGTACACCAAAGCTTCTGTGATCGCTTTTGATATTAAAGATGCGCTCAGTTTTACAGGGGAAACTGGCGCATATATCCAAAATGCCGCGGTCCGCGCTCTCAGCATTTTTCGTAAAGGACAGATTGATCCCGAAAAAGTACTAGGGGAAGAAGTTGAATATGAGCGCTTTTTGACAGGCGAGGAAGGTAATGAAATTTGGGAGCTGTGGCTGACAGCAGCCAAACTCGACTATGTGATTGAACAGTGCATTGCTACGACCGAGTCAGCCTATCTTGCAAAGCATGCCTTTCAGTTGGCGCAACTCTTTCATAATTTCTATCACAAGCACCACATTCTTACGGAAACCAACGAAGCACGGAAGAGATTTCTACTGGCTACGACGGCTGTTGTGCGACGTGAGTTGGTGAAGGCTCTGGGGCTGATGGGGATTAGCGTGCCGGCGGTGATGTAAGAGAATTTACCGCCCACGGCATGCCAGGGCAGGCAGAGGACGCTGAGAACGCAGAAGTCAATTAATCCGTTAAATCCTTCACGCTCCCGCGGCGTTGTCCTTAAACAGCAGCTCTTTAGCGCGTTGCGCGGCTTTTACCACGGCTTTAATCAGCGTTACGCGCAGCTTGCCTTCTTCGAGTTCAAGAATGCCGTCAATGGTGCAGCCGGCGGGGGTGGTAACCTCGTCTTTCAGCAATGCCGGATGAGATCCGGTTTCCAGCACCACCTGCGCGGCGCCCAGCGTGGTTTGGGCGGCGAGCAGCGTGGCGAGATCGCGCGGCAATCCGACTTTAACGCCGCCTTCCGACAGCGATTCCAAAATAATATAGATGTAAGCCGGACCGCTGGCTGAGAGTCCGGTGATGGCGTCCATATATTTTTCGTCAACCGTGACCGTTTTCCCCACGGAGGCGAAGAGGCGGCTCGCGGTTTCCAGGTGTTTCTCGTGGACAAATTTTCCCTTGCAGATAGCGGTCATCCCGCAGCCCACGATCGCGGGAGTGTTGGGCATGGCACGGACAACGGGGATAGCGGCCGCCAGTCTCTTTTCCAGGTACTCGGTAGACACGGAGGCGGCAATGGAGATGACAAGCTGATCAGGGTTGAGTTCTGAGCGGATCTCATCGAGCACGCTTCCAACCGTCGACGGTTTGAGCCCAAGCAGGATGATGTTTGCCTTACGCACGGCAGCGCGATTATCAGTGCCGACATGGATTCCCAAATCATCGGAAAGCGCCGGAGTTTTCTCCTCATGTTGCACGGTGGCGGAGATGTCGCTGGCGGCGAACAGACCCTGTTTTTGAAACGCGCGCACCAGGATTCCGCCCATTTTCCCCAAACCGAGGACCGCAATTTTCCCTAACTTGTGCTGCATTGAGATGGCTCCTTGTAAAGCTAATGCTGAATTTGCAGGCAATAGAGACGAACAGGAAGTCTATCCTGTTGTGAACAGGTGACCAAGTTTTTCTTTCTTGGTTTTCAGATAGTTCTCAGAGTGGGAATGCGGCTCGACTTCACACGGAACGCGCTCCACCACGCGAACCCCGGCGCGCTCCAGGGCCGCGACTTTGTCAGGATTGTTGGAGAGCAGGCGCACCTGTTTGATCCCCAAAGATTTCAACACCTCAGCCGGCAAGGCGAACTCGCGGTGGTCGGCCTTGAAGCCGAGTTTTTCGTTGGCTTCCACCGTATCGAGGCCTCGGTCTTGTAGTTCATAGGCCTGCAATTTGGCCATTAGTCCGATGCCGCGCCCTTCCTGCTGCTCGTAGACCAGCACGCCGGTTCCGGCCGAGGCGATCATGGAAAGGGCCATCTCGAGCTGTTGGCGGCAATCGCAGCGCAGCGATCCGAAGACGTCTCCGGTAAGGCATTGCGAGTGTATACGCACCAATGGCGTGGCGCTCGCATAATCGCCGATCACCAGCGCAACCGCAGTTTCTATCTTGCCGCGCTCGTCGGCTTCGCCTTCAAAGCCAAGAATGCGGAAGTGTCCCCAGCGAGTGGGGAAGTCGGCTTCGGCGATTTTCCGTATTGCGGGAGAGCTGGACATCTACTTAATTATATAGGCCACGTCGCTTGCGGATTCTGAATGTGCGGGAACCTGTGAAAGAGCGTCAGAACCCGGCAATTTTCTGGCGGACGGCGAGGATGGGGCGAGCCATCTGAAGAGGAGCGTGGCGGCAAGAGCGCCCGTGAGTTGCATGGCGATAAAACCGGGGGCATCGGTCGGTCGGATGCCGGCAAAGGTATTGGTGAAAGAGCGCGCAATGGTGACAGCGGGATTGGCAAATGAGGTTGAAGCGGTAAACCAGTATGCTCCCGTGATGTAAGCGCCCACAGCAAATGGGACTGCGGAAGGGCGCGTGCGCGAGCATCCCCAGATGACCGCCAGCAATCCGAAGCTGGCAATGAATTCGCTGAACAGCTGCGCTGGGCCGCTCCTGACATGCTGCGAAACCTGAAGCACCGGCTCGCCGAACATCAGGTGAGCGGCATAGACACCGAGAATCGCCCCTATGCACTGAAAGGCTATGTACCCAGGAACCCGCCGCCAGGGCAGCCCTTTCTGCACCGCATCCGCCAGAGTCACAGCCGGATTCAAATGCGCGCCCGAGATCGGACCGAAGGTAAGAATCAAGGCGACCAGGGCGGCGCCGGTGGCGATCGTATTTTCCAGCAAAGCTAAAGAGACGTTGCCGGCTGAAAGCCGTTCGGCCATAATGCCTGACCCGACCACAGCCATAAGAAGAAAAGCCGTTCCCACTAGCTCAGCCACCAATCGTTTGGAAAGAGAGTAGGTCATCACGCCTTTTGCTCAGCTCCGATCTTGCAGAATTCCTGCCTGATGCGAGTCGCAATCTGATCTCTTATTTCGCGGAAGATGGCCATCTTTTCTTCTTTTGATCCCAGGGCCGCAGCCGGGTCAGGGAATGACCAGTGCAGGAAGCGGGCCGCGCCAGGAAATACAGGGCACGACTCTTTCGCATTATCACAGACCGTGACCACATGCTGAATGGACATTCCCAGGAATCGGGTGACGTTCTTGGAGAACTGGTGTGAGATATCAATTCCAAGTTCGGCCATGGCCTGGACCGCCAGCGGATTCAGTGTCCCAGGATTTGTGCCTGCACTCAAAGCGTCAAAATCTTCGCCGGCAAAATGGCGCAGAAATCCTTCCGCCATCTGGCTGCGGGCAGAGTTGCCGGTGCAGAGAAAAAGAACTTTCGACTTCATAAGACCTCGTTAAATGCTCCATTGTTTCTTGTCAGGCAGTCGCCGAGGTGCAGCAAGTGCAGCTTCGCCGTACTTCTCACGATTTCTTTAATGCCTCGCGTGCTCATGGTTTTCTCTTTCGATGCTCAGCGGCAGCAGACAACCCGCTGCGGTTCAACCGCCCGGTTCCGGGTGCAACACTCGGCATAGAGGAAGCCGAGCAGGCCTTCCAGCGCGGACGTATTGGCCGAGTAACGAAGGAAGGTCCCCTCGCGCTGTACGCAAACCAGGTCCTCGTTCTTGAGCTTCTCCAGGTGATGCGACAGAGTCGAGTTGGGAATCTCAAGCTCTTCGCCAATCTCACCTACGACCATGCCTTCGGGATGGGCAGAGAGCAGCAGTCGCATAATGCGCAGCCGCGGCTCGGTGCCGAGGGCAGACAGCATGTCGGCGTAACGGGCAATTTCTCTGGAATCTTGTTTAGCGGGCATGTGGCTCCTACTATATTTCTACAATAATGAAAATATAAAATACCGTCAAGAACGTTGAGCGTGCACGCAGGTACATGCTCCGGCGTTGCCGTTCGATTTCGAGCGCGCTGTCCGGCTTTAGCGTATTTGCCATACAATAAGGCTATTCGTCATGGATCAGGGCCTCCAACTACTTACGTATCTGGTGATCAAGCTGGGAGTAGCTGCAGCGATTGCCAGCGCGATGGTTCGCTCGCGTGATTTCAAACGCTGGCTTTTTCTCGATTCCCTCGCCTTGCGGGAGAGGATCTTCCTGGTGATGTTTCTCTCTATCCCCTACATGGGCGGCGTGTGGGTGCGGCTGAGGGTCAAGAATTTTATTCCTGCCGATCTTTCTTTCGAAGCTTCTTTGCTCATGGGGGTGATCGCAGGCCCCATCGCCGGCGCGCTTGGCGGCGCACTGGTCTCGGTGCCGGCATTGTTGCATCACGAATATCTCACGCTGCCTTTTAATGTTGGCGTGGGGATTCTGGCCGGGATCCTGCGCGATATTGCCCGTGATCCGGAGGAGATATGGTCGTTTTCTCCCTTCATTGATCTCAGCGTTTATCGCTGGATCCGCAAGATGGTGCGCCGTCCACACCTGGATTGGCAGATGGGATTTTTCATCCTCATTGTGTCATTGCAGTTTGCCCGGATGGAGATAGGAAGGCATTTTCCCGGGCGGATTTTTTATATACAAGAGCCTCCGGGGCTGTCACCGCAAGGGACATTTTGGGTTCTGATCGCACTGTACGCTACGACCATCGCGGTGGTTGCAATTCCACTCAAGATATTCAATGCCGCGCGCCTGGAGTTGAAGCTGCGCGAGCACGAACGCCTTCTGCTGCAGGCGCGCATGGAGGCCCTGCAGAGCCAGATCAATCCGCATTTCCTGTTTAACACGCTCAATTCAGTCTCGTCGCTGGTGCGCGTGGACCCGGATACCGCCCGCGAGCTTATCGTGAAGCTGGCCACGATTCTGCGGCGTTTGCTGCGCCAGACCGAGGCCTTCGTCCCATTACGGGAAGAGCTGGAGTTTATCGACAACTATCTGGATATTGAAGTTGTGCGCTTCGGACATGACAAGCTGCAGGTGGAAAAAGACATTCAGCCGGAGTCGCTTTCCGCCATGGTGCCCAGCATGTTGCTGCAGCCGCTGGTGGAAAACTCCATCAAGCATGGTTTGGAACCGAAGCTGGAAGGCGGCAAGATCCTGTTGCGCAGCCGCCTTATGGATGATCGTCTGATCCTGTATATCGCCGACGATGGCATCGGCATGGATATCGAGCGCCCCAACACCAGGCCTGACAGTACCGGCATCGGCATGACCAATGTGGCCGAGCGCCTGAAGGTCCTTTACGGCGATGTTGCCCAGATGAGCATTAACAGCGAGTACGGTATTGGAACCCTGATTACCCTCGAGTTGCCGCTGATTGATGACGTTGCCGCCAGCGAGCTTACGCCCCAGCCCATTCAGGCTCCGGGCAGCCTTTATCCTGCACGCTCCAGCACCTTGCGGTAGAAATCTTCATACAGAGGGATAATCTTGGTGGCACAGAAGCGCGATTGCGCTTCAAAGCGGGCCGTTTGCCGCATGGCCTTGAACTTGGCTTCATCGGAGAGCAGGTCGATAGCATATTTGGCCATGGTCTCCACGTCACCCACGTCGGCAAGAAATCCGCTGTGGCCGTGCTCAATCACCTCAGGCACGCCGCCAACCCGCGTGGCCACGCTGGGAACCTCGCAGGCCATGGCCTCAAGCGCCGCCAGGCCAAAGCTCTCAAGTTCGCTGGGCATCAGCATGAGATCTGTTATGCCCAGTTTTTCGTGGACGCGGTCTGTCTTACCTAAGAAAAACACGCGGTCCAGGATGCCTTTGCGCGCGGCCAGCCTTTCGGCGACCGGGCGCTCAGGGCCGTCGCCGATCATGAGCAGCCGCGAAGGAACTTTCTTCTGCACGCGGTCGAAAATCTCTATTACATCCTGCACCCGCTTCACCGGACGAAAGTTGGAAAGATGAACCAGCAGGCGCTCATCCGGTTTGGCATATTCGGCGCGGTTTTCCGCGGCCTTGGGATCGCGGCGGTAAAGATCGCAGTTTACAAAATTCGAAATCACCTCGATGGGATTGTGAATGTCGAACTCCGATACCGTTCGGTCGCGCAAATAGCGCGAAATTGAAGTCACACCGTCGCTCTCTTCGATGGCGAAGCGGGTAATAGGAAGATAAGAGCGGTCGGCGCCCACCAGCGTAATGTCAGTCCCATGCAGCGTCGTTACGAAGGGCAATTTTCTGGGCGCGAGCGTAGTAGGCGAAGCCAGTAACTGCCGCGCCAGCAGCGCGCTCACTGAATGGGGAATGGCATAGTGAACATGCAGCAGATCAAGATCGTAGATTTGCGCGACTTCAGCCATGCGCGTAGCCAGCGCCAAATCATAGGGCGGATACTCAAACAGCGGATAGCGCGACACCTCAACTTCGTGATAGTGAATGTGAGGATGGGCCGTGCTCAGGCGGATGGGTTGAGAGTAGGTAATGAAGTGGATGTCATGGCCGCGCTGCGCCAGTTCCATGCCCAGCTCAGTGGCGACAACTCCGCTGCCGCCGTAGGTGGGATAGCAGGTGATTCCGATTTTCATGCGGCTGGTTTTGACCTCAATCGTCAATTGAACGTTAAGTCAAGTAGAAAGCACACAGTATAGATGGTCCCAGGAAAAATAAGGATTCAATGTGTGCTCTGAGGAGATCCGGTCGGAAATAATATCGTATCTCTGCCTTGCTCGGAACGCAGGATGATCTTGGCTGCTCGCAAAAGGTCATTTTTTTGAAGCTCTTGCGCAATAATTTGCTGAGCCTTATCTACATCAACTACAAGGCAGAAAATGCTCATCGTGCCGCTGCCCATTTCTCCTCCCGCACAGTGGCCTAATCCAGTCCAGCCAAGGCATTCATCCATCAGATGCTGTATTTGGTGCCGTTTGTCCACATCGTTTGTATTTCCCATGCCTTCGATCAGGTATCGAATCTCCACACGCGAGAGCTGTGTGACCTCCTGATATCCTTGTGCACGCGGCTCCAGGGCTTCTTTTTCAATAATGGAGTACGGATCTACGCCATGCCGAACACGAACGATCCGCGTTTCACCCCGATTCCCGAGAACTCCCCAATGAATCGTGACTTTGTCAGTATCATGCCATGCTTCCCAATATCGATCTCCCATGTAGAGCTTAGGCATTTGTCTGGCTCTCGGCTGTGGTGAGATTTTGGGTGCATCTGTTAAATTGAACTTCTTTAATACGGCCATGGCTTCTGCTAGAAATGGATCCGGCGCAATGTTTTCAGAGTTTTGGGCAAGATAGTCTCGTTTAATCTTCTCCCAATCTGTCAACAATGCCTCGGAGTTGATGGAGCGCCCATTTTTCTGTAAGAGTTGAATCATCGAGTGCAGTCCTTTTTCAATCTCTTCGGCAAGGTGCCTCTTGTAGTTCCGACCTTGATCTTTCCGCCACCAGCTTTCAGGCACCCCAATCTCAACTTCGACCCAATCTTTTTTTCGTTTGGCTTTTTGTGCGCCGTTAATGTTCCACTCTTTAGTGTAGGTGTGAAACTGGCCGTCAACCCTCAAGAGGAAAGCAAATTCTCTGATTTCAGCGCAATAATCGCCAGTCCAAATGTTTATTGCATCTCTCAATTGCTGTTCGATCTGCCTCGTTACTATTGCAGCATCGGGACCACCAATCTGGGAGCCGAGAGTAAAAACATTGCGGTTTTTGGCGGTATTGACCATTAATTTGTGTTTACAGGGAATTAAGAGTTTAATGCTTAACCTGTTTCGTACAATTGCTTGTACGAAATTAAGTTAATTCTATGCCTCTGCAATGTCGCCCGCGTTGCCGCCGATGTCAATATCTGCAGCTCCACATCGCGCGAGTGTCGCAGGCGCGTCTTGAGCTTTCCCAAATCGGCATCGTTGTAACCGGGATGGCATACGAACTCCCATGTTCCTTCTGGAATGCAGCCAATCACGGCGTCAAACAGCTCTTGCGTAAGCGCGCCGGTGACCACAACACCGAAGCTGCCATCAGGCGTGATCATGCCGTGGGCTGCGACCTGGGTGCGGAACTGTTGTGCGTAACGGCGAAGGATGCCAACTTCTGTGTAGCGCGTCCACAGCTTGGGACGACGCATCAGGTGGGCGTAAGCCAAGGTTTTGAGCGGGCCAAAAGGGTTACGTACAGCGCGTACTCCGAAGTCGCGCGCGACCGCAAGTAATGGTTTAAAGATTGCCGGAAAGATATGGCTGTGTTTGTGGCTATCCACATGCGAGACTTGCACACCTGCGGCCTGCAGTTTAGTGATTTGGGCCGCTATTTCGGCTGCGATCTCCTGCTGGTTGAGCCGTCCGCGCAGAGCCGCCAGCGCAAACGAGGTGAGGCTCTCGCGAAATTGACTGGCGGTTCCATTGGACGAAAGAAGTGTAGGTATTTTTTCGGGTGGAGACACCGGGGCGCCGTCGGTCAGCACAACATGGCATCCTACGCTGAGGTTTGAATTCTGTTTCGCGAGGCTGACCGCTTCGGCAAAGGCCTGCGAATTCGCCATCAGGGTCGACGAGGTCACGATGCCCGAGCGGTGGGCGTCGGCAATGGCGCGATTCACACCCGAGGTCAGGCCGAAGTCGTCTGCATTGATGATGAGGCGGCGCGCTGCCATGCATCGAAGTGTAGCAAAAGTGCAGTGACTCAGATCGAGATTTACCGCGGAGACGCAGAGAAAGCAAGAAAATCAAAAGCTGGCCGCAGATGAACGCTGATTGTCGCAGATAAGGAAGATTTCTTCTGGAAGAATGCCTGGCATCGGCCTGAAGAAATCTTGATCGGGTACAGGGTGCTGCTTACGCCGTCGAGAGCGCCCCTTGGAGCTTGGAACTTGCGGCTTGCAACTGATTTTGCTTTTGCCGTTCGAGTTCTTCCGGGGAGTACATGCTTCCCCGGCAATTCGTTGCGCCGCAATAGCAGGGCGCCGGATCGTCGTCTTCGCCGTCGTAGAGGTTGTAATCGTAGGTAAGCTCTTCGCCGGGGGAGATGTTGCGAATGGAGATGATCCAAACACGTCCGTCGATCTCATCGGTCTCGCAGTTAGGGTCGCAGGAGTGATTGATAAAAGCCGCCATACCGTAGCCATCAATCACGGTTTTGCCGTCCTCCATGCCGAACAAGTAGGTGACCTCGCGGTGTTCGTAGCGGTTATCGCCCTCTTCCGGGGAGATGCGTTCGCCGGTGTATTCCACCGTCATGGTTCGGGCAGGAATCGGGGTTGTGGTATAGCAGCCCACGGCATGAATGTCTGAGGATCGAAGTATGAGGCCCATGGCAGTTTAAACTTTCATTCTATTTCGCATTGATGCTGCGTGAGGTGTTGCGAGATTTTTCCCGAGAGGGATGAGAGCTTGTTTTTTAGAAAAGGTTCGAAGTCAGAGCGCGAGCTCCTCGCGCTGTTCTTATTTTCCGATGCGTGTGCCCGCGCCTTCTCCCGTTTCTGCCGGAGAAGCTGATGAAGGTCGTGCGCCTGCTGCCGCATCTTTTCCAAGTCCGAACAAGCCATGCGACGAGTATAAGCGAAATCTCAATGCAAAGGCGCGGAGAAAAACAAAGTCAAAACCTAACCACAAAGGACACATAGGCAAGAACGGAAAGGTACACGAAGGAAAGCAAAGATGTGGAATTTACCGTTATCTTTTTGGCCGAAATGGGCTGTGTTTCCCCGGGTTCTGATTCATGTTGGTTGGCGGCGTGGTCTGGTCGGAAGCAGGCAGGTTCAGCCCGCTATTATTGTCCGGAGTTACGTCCGAGGCCGGCATGGTTTGTTCGTTGGTCACCGGTCCGGTGGCAGGTGCGATTGGGGGCTCACCCGCGGCTTGGCGAAGCCGGGCAACATCGTTATTGGTGAATACGCGTGGACGGTCTTTGGCCAATCTTTGCCGTGCCTCGCGTGCAGCCTCGGCCAGACTCTCTTGGTTGCTGGGCACGCTCCACACCGAATCACTTCCGGTAAAGTTGCCCGTTCCTAATACTTGCGCAGGAGTGAGCGATGTACTGACTTCCGGCTGGGGAGGCGTAGTTGCAGATTGGGTCGCATTCGCATTAGGGGTAAAAACAGTTTCGATTTCACCTGGCACAGCCGTATTCGCCAGGCCGGTCGTAGTGCTGCCGCCCTGTGTCGTATTGAGGGTTTGAGTTGAGGTGGTAGCCGCGGTTGGGGTAGTAGCTGCGGTCGGGGTGGTGGTCGTACCTGTGGTCTGTCCTACATTCGGTTGCGTGGGGGTGGACCCTACAGGTTGACCGGTTGTATCTGTAATCTGCGGCGTGTTCGTAGTTGTTGGGCCGGTATTTCCTTGCGTCGGCGTAGAGCCCACCGATTGACCGGTTGTGTCGGTGATTTGCGGCGTGTTCGTGGGCGTCGGAACCGCGTTTCCCCTGCTGGGCGTAGGATTTGCCGTTTGAGTCATGGTAGTGCCTGGACCCGAGTTTGTACTTCCCGCGGCCGAGGGTGCAGCTGCACCGCTCCTACTGGCTTGCGCCACCACCAACAGAGATGCCGATAACATTAGAAATGCATTCAACAGGATTACACGCCGCATATGAAACTCCCCGCTGCACGACACAGCTTTATCTTCACCCTTTCGGGCTTATTCGGTTTGATTACTTTTGAGTAAACAGGGATGCTCAAGAAATTTGAGGTAATTACGAGCTTCTGGCCTAAGGTGATATCTCTCATCCACCGCCAGATTGGTTACAATCCTTCTGTATTTATTTGTGCCTGTGAAAGAAATGGAGGAATTGACCATGCACACTGAAGTTGAAAATCGCCAACCGGGAAAAATATCTTTGTGGAAGGCAGTATTCTTCACCACCATCTTGCTGCTGGTTGCAACATCGGTCGTTGCCAAAGGTCCAAAACCCGCGACCGTCGATATGCAAGACGCGCAGGGTAAGAGCATCGGGACCGCTACGCTCTCCAGCGCGGCCCAGGGGGGTAAAGATCAAACTCAATTTGCAGGGGCTGCCTCCGGGAGAGCATGCAATCCACGTGCATCAAAATGCCACCTGCGAGACGCCGGACTTCAAGTCCGCCGGTCCGCACTTTAATCCTGACGGAAAGAAGCACGGCTTGCAGAACCCTGACGGGCCCCACGCCGGCGACATTCCCAACATCACGGTGAATGCCAAAGGCAAATCCAAGAGCACGGTGATCGCTCCTAATGTGACCCTGGGCGATGATCCGCACTCAGTTTTCACGAATGGGGGAACGGCGCTGGTGATTCACGCCAAGGCTGACGACGGCAAGACAGACCCGTCGGGAAGCTCGGGCGACAGGATTGCGTGTGGGGTGATCAAGAAATAAGCTTGGCAAAAGCGCAGAGAAAATCTTAACCACAAAGGGCACAAAGGTACACGAAGGAAATCTTTTTGAAGACATCAACTTCCCACAAAACGTGCGTAAAGGCTGCGTGCGATACCAGTATCCGTTGTCCCCTTGATGATGGCGCGGCCATCGGGGAATAAGGTCATCTCATAGGGTTCACGCCAGAACTTGAGCACAAATTCGTTGTGCTTCACGGCGCCGTGGGGGGTAAGTTTGCGGGTCATCTCGGCGAAATCCACGGGGCGGTGCTGCTCGTGGATCTGGACGGAGTTGCGTCCGCAGAGGGTGATGTGCGGGCGACCCTCTCCTGCCAGATAAACAAACTCGCGCTGCCGGCACACAGAGCACTGCTCGCGGGGGTGCTCCGCGCTGATCTCGGCGCGTTCATTTGTCCATACATCCCAGGAAAGCAGCGTGCGACGCAGCTTGTCTTTGGCGTCAACAAGGATTTTGAGAGCTTCCGTCGCTTCGATAGAGGCTGCCAGGTTGACGGCAGAATTCAGGATGCCCGCCGTATCGCAGGTTTCAACCATTCCGCCGGGAGCCTGTGGGAACATGCAGGCCAGGCAGGCAGTCTCGCCCGGGATGATATTCATGGTGAGGCAGTAACTTCCGACGGCCGCGGTGTAAATCCAGGGCTTGCCTTGGCTCACGGCGAAATCGTTGACCAGATAGCGGGTCTCGAAGTTATCTGTGGCATCGAGCAGCAGGTCGGAGCTGCCCAGCAGGGACTCGATGTTTTCCGGGGTCAAGTCAGCAATCTCAGGATGCACCCGAATTTCAGAGTTAAAGGCGGCAATCTTGCGCGCCGCGGCCAGCGCCTTGGGCAAAGACTCGCGCGCATCGGCTTCGTCAAACAGGGATTGGCGCTGCAGGTTACTGCGTTCCACGTAGTCACGGTCAATAATCCGTATCTCACCGATGCCGGCTCGAGCCAGCAGAGAGGCGACGGCTGAGCCGGTGGCGCCGCACCCAATCACTGCTACTTTTGCGGAGGCCAGCTTCCGCTGCCCCTCCGGTCCGATAGGGGGAAACAATACTTGGCGTGAGTATCTTTCATCTAAGCTAAAAGGCATGTGGCCGCTTCGCGAGTAGGCTGACTAACAATTTATTATAGTAGTGTTGGCCTGAAGAGAAATCACTCCTGGGTGGAGCAAGGTCGAGTGGTACCAGGTAGCGTTAGCCCGCCATAAATGTCGACAAGAAGACCTTGGTTCATCTTCGTACACAAGTCATTAGAGTTTGCGGAAAACGCTTTGGGCGATGAGATTTTAAGGTTCAGGAGCTAAAGAGTGTGCGCGAACTCAGGAGCCAGCGCGTCGTTCCTTGCGGGGCTGTTCATGATTGCTTATGCAAACACTTTAGAGTGCCAGAGAAAATCAGGGTCAAATCGAAGAATTTCCAGGTGATGGGGTTGAGAGCAGCGGTTCTATGTATCTTGGCGGCAGGCTTGCTGTACGCCTATGCAGCCTGGGCGCAGGACCCTGCAGCCGCTCCAGTGGCAGTGTCGGCTTCCCCAGAAGTGTTATCGGCTCCCGGCGCCATAGCCCCACTCGCCGCTCCCAGCGTTTCCGATCCTTCCATCTATCGGTCTGCCATGGATAAATATGAAGGGCTTCCCGTACACGACATTCAATTTCGCGGCAGCGGATTGAAAGATACGAATAACCTCAAGAGCCTTCTCGCCCAGCAGGAAAACCAGCCCCTGAAGAAACAAGCGGTGCAAAAGAGCCTGCAGTCGCTCTATGAAACCGGACGCTTTGCCGATTTGCAGGTAGAGGCTGAGCTCGCGCCCAACGCGCAGGTCACGCTTGTCTTTGTGGCCAGCGAAAATTATTTTGTCGGAGCGCGCCGGGTTGAAGGAATCTTCAGCGCTCCGCCGACGCCCAACCAACTCGTAAACGCCACCCGCTTGCAGTTGGGTGAGCTGTTTACCGACGAAAAACTGAATGCCGCCATTCAGGGAATTCAGCGCGTCCTGGTCGAGAATGGATATCACAAAGCATCCGTCACCGCACGGCTTGAAAAGCATCCGCTGCAGCAGCAGGTGGACATCATCTTTACCGTGGCGCCCGGCCCAATCGCGCGCGTTGGGAACATAACCATCCAGGGCAATGCCGGGTATCCGGACGAAGAAGTCAGGGAAATCGCCAGGCTTCACACCGGAGACCGCGCCAGCTCCCTCCGCCTGATGCAGGTGCTGCAGAACCTGCGCAAGAAATACCAGAAGCAGGACCGGCTCCTGGTGCAGGTCTCGGTCGCACATGATGTCTACCATCCTGAAAGCAACACGGTGGATTACGTCTTCAGCATCGAACGCGGGCCCGAGGTAGATGTGGAGTTGCAAGGCGCGTATCTTCGCCGCGGGCTCATCAAGAAATATGTGCCCGTGTTTGAAGAGGGCACCGTGGATGAAGATCTTTTGAACGAGGGCCGGCGTAACCTGCGCGATTACTTTCAAACCCAGGGTTACTTTGATGTGAACGTGAATGTAAGGCAGGAAACCGATGCGGCCCGGGGCAAGCATCATGTGATTTATGAGATCGATAAAGGCAAGCGCCACCGGCTGCTGGCCTTGGCATTTGACGGCAACCACTACTTCGATACTGACCTGCTGGCAGATCGAATGCAGGTTGCTCCTTCCAGTTTTCTGCTTCCCCATGGCCGCTTCAGCCAATCTCTTTTAAGCGATGATCTGGCGGGGATCCAGACACTTTATCGCAACAACGGTTTTCAAAAGGTGAAGGTCAGCGCCGAACAGCAGGATAACTATCTGGGGCAAGAAGGACATTTGCGGGTGATCATCCACATTGAAGAGGGGCCACAGAGCAGGGTGCAAACTCTCAACATTGAGGGCAATCATGCCGTTTCCACTGACGTGATCCGCGGCATGGTCGATACCAAGGAAGGCCAGCCATTTTCAGACAGCAGCGTTGCCTCTGACCGCGATAACGTGACTTATTATTACTTCAACAATGGCTTTCCCAACGTGCAGTTTGAGGCTTCTTACAAGCAGGTTCCATCAGATCCGACGCGGGTAGACCTTACTTACACAATCACGGAAGGCCCCCGGATTTTTGTGAACAACGTGTTTCTTTCCGGCCTGAATTTTACCCGTCCCTATGTCGCCAGGCGAGAGGTGCAGGTGCACGAAGGCGATCCGCTCAGCCAGGCCGAGATGCTCGATACCCAGCGCCGGCTCTATGACCTTGGCATCTTTAATGAAGTGGATTCCGCCATACAGAATCCTGATGGAGAAGACCAGCGGAAGAATGTCTTGTTCCAGGTGGAAGAGGCCAAACGCTATACCTTTAATTATGGATTTGGGCTGGAAGTAGATAGCGGCACCGACCCCGGGCAATCAAACCAGCCGCAGGGAGGAACCGGCGTCAGTCCGCGCGTTTCGTTCGACGTGACCCGTCTCAACTTCATGGGACGCGATCACACCCTGCTCTTCAAGTCGCGTTATGGGCGGCTGGAGAAGCTTGGTCTTTTCAGTTACGAGGCCCCGCGCCTGTTCCAGCGCGAGAACTGGAAATTTATTTTTACAACTTTCTACGACAACACGCGCGATGTGCGCACCTTCACCGCCGACCGCCTGGAAGGGCAGATCCAGGCCGAGCAAAAATACAGCAGAGTAACCACCCTGCTTTACGATTTCAGCTATCGCCGGGTGAAGGTGGACCCGCGGACCTTGCGCATCGATCCTAACCTTGTTCCCCTGTTATCGCAGCCGGTGCGCGTGGGCATACCCAGCTTTACCCTGGTACGCGACCGGCGCGACGACCCGCTGGATGCGCGCAAGGGCAATTACACCACCTTCAACTTTGGCACCTCGTCGAAGATTTTTGGCTCCGAGGCCAGCTTCAACAAATTGCTGACCACTAATGCCACCTATCATCAGTTTTACAAGAAGCGGCTGGTGTTTGCCCGCTTCACCGAGATCGGCTTCGAGGAGCCGTTTGGCCACGGCAGCCAGGGAATCGTCCCCCTGCCGGAGAGATTCTTTGGCGGCGGCGCAAACTCCCATCGCGGATTCGCCCTCAATCAGGCCGGCCCACGCGATTTGCAGACCGGTTTTCCCATTGGCGGAAACGCGCTGTTCCTGAATCAGCTTGAGCTGCGCTTTCCTCCGTTTACCCTGCCTTATTTTGGCCAGGACCTCAGTCCGGTGCTGTTCCACGATATGGGGAACGTATTTGCCGCAGCCAGCGATTTTTTCCCTGGCTTGGCGCGTTTGCACCAGAAGAATGTTTCGCAGTGCAGAATTCTGGGCGCCACACCGGCTTGCGATTTCAGCTACAATGTGCAGGCGATTGGGGGTGGATTGCGCTACAAGACTCCCATCGGTCCCATACGGGTCGACGTTGGTTACGATCTGAATCCGCCGGCTTTTCCCATTCCACAGCAGAATCGCGTCGACTCTCTCAAGCACTTCAATTTCTTCTTCAGCCTGGGGCAGACATTCTGATGACATGGCGGATCCAACTCGCGCTGGTGCTGTTGCTGCTGGGCTGCGCCTCCCAATTTGTCCACGGAGAGGTGCTTGATCGTGTGGTTGCCGTGGTCAATGGGCACCCCATCCTGGCGAGCGAGTGGGATGAAGCTGTGCGTTACGAATGTTTTTTGAACCAGCATGCCCCCGGCGAGATGACTGCTCCGGAACGCCAGGCCGCATTGCAACGCCTGGTCGACCAGCGATTGATGGAAGCCGAGATGAAGCTTGAGGGCTCGCGTCCAGCGAGGGAGGAAGAAATAGGAAAAAAGATTGCGGACGTGCGGCAGCAGATCCTGCGCAATCGCAACCCGGCTTCCTCAAAAGCGAGCATCGGCGCAGAAGCAGACCGCGAATGGCAAGCCGCGCTGGCGCAATATGGCTTCACGCAGGCGGAAGTTGAAGAGCATATGGCGCATGATCTTGATCTGTTGAGGTTCGTGGATCGGCGCTTCCGTCCAAGCATTCAGATCGAGCCGTCGGATATCGAACAGTACTATCGCGCGACGCTCATGCCGCAGTTGCAGAAAGCGGGCGCTCCCGACCCGCCGCTTGCGGATGTGTCGGCACAGATCCGCGAGCTGCTGACCCAGAAGGCGTTAGACGAGCAGCTCAACCGCTGGCTGCAAACCCTTCGCCAGCAGGGCAAGATCCAGATGCGATGAGGCAATGGCATTGAAGAAAGACAGACAAAGCCCGGGCCGCCGCGAGCGCAAGCTGGTTCAGCTTGGCGCGGGAGTGCTTTTGCTCGCGCTTACGATATCAGCAGGATGGTATCTGACCAGCCAGCGCTTTGAGAATTGGGTGCGGCGCAATGTGATCGCTGAACTGGAAAGCACCACCGGCGGACGGGTTGAGATGGGGTCTTTCCATTGGAACCTTTGGCGGCTTGAAATTGATATCCATGACCTGACCGTGCACGGTCTCGAGCCTGCCGGCGAAGCTCCTTATGCTCACGTTGATCATCTTCTCGTGCGCTTGAAGATTCTCTCGCTTTTTTCGGGAAATTTTGGCCTGCGCACTGTGATCGCCGAACGTCCTGTAATTCACATTATGGTTGGCCCTGACGGCGCTACCAACCAGCCGATGCCGATCGTCGCAAAGAAAGGCCAGCCTACAACGATGCAGAGCCTGTTTGACCTGGGCATTGAACGGGCGGAAATCTCCAATGGAGAACTCATCTGGAATGACCGCCACATTCCGCTGAATCTGCTGGCTGACGATGTTGCGGCAAAGTTGATCTACATTTCGGCAACGCGGCGATTTGATGGATCAATAAAAATCGGCAAGCTCGACACCAGCGCCAAAGACCTTCGTCCATTTTCTTCCAGCTTTGAGGCCGAGTTCAGCCTTTTTCCCAACAGGGCAGACTTGAGTTCGCTGCACTGGCAGTCCGGAGACTCGGTGCTTAACGTTAAAGGCCAGGTTGCCGGCCTGCACGATCTGAAATTCCAGGGCGACTACGATCTATCGCTTGATCTGCACCAGGTGGGGGCAATCACGCGAAGGCCCGAGTTGCGCGCCGGAATTCTACGAATGGCCGGGCAGGGAAGTCTTTCTCCTGACGGTTTCTCTTCGCAAGGAAAGATGGTTTTGAAGAAGGCGGAGTGGAGCGGCCCGTCGTTACACTGCCCAGCGTTTAACCTGAGTTTAAATTATTCCGCGGACAAAACTCGTTTGGCATTCTCTCATCTTATGGGCAGCGGATTTGGCGGAGCGCTAACAGGCGAGGCAGAGTGGCGTGACTGGATGAGCCAGTTTGACAACGCGTCCAGCGCGGCCCCGGGCAGTGCCAAAGCTTCCCCTCAGGTGGGCAGCGTGCATCTTCATCTTCGTGCGTTGCAGGCATCGGAAATTACGAGAGCAATTTCCACGCGGGCAATGCCCCTCGATCGCCTGCGCCCGGCAGGCGAGATCAGCGGAGACGTGGATCTGAACTGGAAAGGAAGCCTGAACGCCCTACAAACCACAGTTGTGGCGACAGTGACACCGCCGGCAAAGCCCCCTGCTTATGCGTTGCCTTTGCAGGGAGAGCTTCGTGGGAATTATCAGCGTGCCGGTAACCGGCTCAATATTACCGATGCTCATCTTGCCACCGTGTTTACAACTGTCACCGCATCTGGAATCTTGAGCGGCCCAAATTCCATGCTCAACCTGAGCGTGAAGTCTGGTAATAGTTACGAGCTTCAGCCTCTGCTCTCTGCTTTGAATATTTCTCCGGCCTTGAGCATTTCAAATGCCCCGGTGGAATTGCACGGCCCTGCTTCGTTTCTTGGAGTGGTCAGCGGGAGACTGAATTCTCCCGCGGTCAACGGGCATCTGGAGCTCACAGATTTTTATACTTTGTTTCCAGCAATTGCCTTCAAACCAGCAGGCAGATTGCAGACTGCGGCTCAAAATTCGCAGCCGCCACAGCGTATCCATTGGGATCAGCTCAGCGCTGACGTACATTTCGACTCCAACAACCTCACGGTGCGCGCAGGCAGTCTGACGCGCGGACAAACGCAGATCGATCTGCAACTTTCGGCGGCTTTGCATCGATACAGGTTCACCGATGACAGCCAATTTTCGGCGGCCATTGCTGTCCATGATGCTCCGCTCGAAGATTTGCAAAGCCTAGCCGGCGTCAGCTACCCGGTCACTGGGACTGTGAATTTAAATTTCCAGCTTTCCGGCACTCGTGTTGATCCTCACGGCGATGGCAGCTTTGAGCTGGCGCAGGGCACGGCCTGGGGCAGGCCTTTCAAATCTTTGCGCTCCCAGATGTGCCTCACCCAGCAAGAAGTGCAGTTGAATAATTTTGTTCTCGCGCTGAACGGAGCGAGAATGACCGGCGGCGGCAGCTATAACCTCGCGGATGAAGGCATCAGCTTCAACGTTGCCGGAGAGAACTTCGATCTGACGCACATACCGGCATTGAACTCGGAAAAGCTTTCCGTGCAGGGGATGGCGGCCTTTCAGGCATCCGGTTCGGGGACGTTGAACGCGCCGATCCTGAACGCCAAAGCGACATTGCGCGATCTGGTGCTCAACGGCGAGCGGCAAGGCGACCTTACGATAGAAGCCAGCACGCAGGGCGCTGATCTGCGCCTGAAAGCCTACTCGCAACTGCAGGACGCCACCTTGCAGCTTGATGGCAATGTATTGATGCGCGGCTCATGGCCGGCCGATATTACTCTCAACCTGCGCCGCATCGATTTCGATCCCCTGCTGCACGCCTATTTGCAAGGCCACATCACCGGGCACTCCTCGGCTGAGGGCAGCCTTCATCTGCAAGGTCCGTTGCGTGATCTTCAGCACGTCAACCTTACAGGAGAGTTTTCCCAGCTTTCGGCCGATATCGAAAATGTGAAATTACGCAATGAAGGTCCGATTCGTTTTTCCGACGATCAAGGAGTATTAAAACTTGAGCAGGTGCGCATCGTAGGTCAAGGCACAGATTTCTCTGCGCAGGGTTCATTGCCATTTTCCCGGCAGGAGCCGGTCAACCTTAATATCAACGGGCAGATGAATCTGCAGGTGCTGCAGGGATATTATCCCGGGTTACAGTCCTATGGCGCGATGTCGGTTGCCATGAGAGTGACTGGAACCTTCAACCAGCCCGCAGTGGGCGGCCAGGTACAAATTTCAAACGCCGGAGTCTCGCTGATTGACCTGCCTAATGGCCTGAGCGAGATGAACGGAACCCTGGTCTTTAACCAGAACCGTCTTCAAGTTCAGTCGTTGACGGCACGCTCCGGCGGCGGGGACCTGAAGCTGAGTGGTTTTATTGCATATTCGCGCGGCATCTACTTCGATTTGGCTGCAACCGGAAATGATGTGCGTTTGCGTTATCCGCAAGGGGTGAGCGCCGAGGCCAGCGCCGATTTGCGCTTTGCCGGCTCTCCTCAAAGTTCGACTCTTTCCGGCGAGATCACCGTCAACCGGTTCAGTCTGACTCCCAGCTTCGATTTCGGATCGTATGTCATAAAAAGCAAGCAGGAGTCTTTCACTTCGAGCGCGGATTCCCCCTTGAGCAACGTTCATCTTGCCGTGCATGTCGTCACCCGCCCTGAACTGCAGGTGCAAAGTTCGCTGGCCAAGGTTTCCGGAGACGCCGATTTGAACTTGCGGGGCACGGTTGCCCGCCCGGTTGTGCTGGGCAGGGTAAACATTTCATCGGGCGACATCTACTTCAATGGCACGACCTATCATCTGGACCGCGGGGACTTGCTTTTCATCAATCCTCTGGCGATCATTCCTATTTTGGACATGGAAGCCACAACTCGCGTGCGTGACTATGACATTGTGCTGGGATTCCACGGTCCCATTGACAGACTGACGACGACCTATCGGTCCGATCCGCCCCTGCCCCCCGCCGATATCATTGCGCTACTGGCCCTGGGACGCACTCGCGAAGAGCAGGTATTGAACAATACCCAGAATTCCACGACGATTACAGATACAGCCGCCAACGCGATCCTGGGCCAGGCTTTGAATTACGCGCTGAGCAGCCGGGTGCAGCGATTGTTCGGGGCCAGCCGTATCAAGATCGATCCTCAGGTCGGCGAGCCCGGCACGCCGGGCGCGCGCCTCACGGTTGAGCAATCAGTCTCGAATAAGGTGACGCTCACCTACATCACAAATCTTTCCCAATCGGCGCAACAGGTGATACAGATCGAAATTCAAATCAATAAGAACCTTTCGCTGGTGGCGCTCCGCGATCAGTATGGAGTTGTAGGATTCGATTTCAGAATCCGTCAGCGTAGACGATAATCAAGCCCGTGGAGGTGTTGGATGGCAGGGCCCCCCAGTGGCGATCCGTGGCAACTTCCGCGCCTGGCGATGGTCGCAACCCAATTGCGGCATCGAGGCATTCGGGATGAACGAGTGTTGGCAGCCATGGAACGCGTGCCGCGCCATCTTTTTGTCCCCGCCGATAAACAACGGCACGCCTACGAAGACCAGCCCGTTGCCATTGAGGCCGAGCAGACGATCTCGCAGCCTTACATCGTGGCTGCCATGCTGGAAGCCGTTCGCGTGGGTCCGCAAGAGATCGTACTGGAAATCGGCACCGGCTCGGGATATCAAACGGCTTTGCTGGCCGAACTAGCGGCGCATGTCTACTCCATGGAGCGCTATGCCTTGCTGGCCAAATTGGCCGACGAGCGTCTGATGAACCTGGGTTATACCAACGTGACAATCGCAGTAGGCGACGGCACGCTCGGATTGCCGCAGTACGGCCCTTACCACGTCATTGTCGTTTCCGCCGCGGCTCCTTATGTTCCACAGCCGCTGGTGCAGCAGCTTGCAGAAGGCGGGCGGCTCATCCTTCCCGTTGGCGGCCCTGAAAATCAGCAGCTTCAGCTTGTGCGCAAGCAGGCAGGCAGCCTGGCCACCACCCTGCTCGATAACTGCCGCTTTGTCCCTCTCATTGGAGCAGAAGGTTACAAAACTTAACAGTCAAAGAGAGTGCGTCTTCATCTAACGAAGTAAGTAGATACTTACTTAAAGAAGAGGAGAACGTATGCTGAACCGCAAGAGTAGATTTTGTATTGCGCTTTTGATTTTGGCTTTGAGTGTCCCGGTGTTTACGGTTGCGCAGCCGAGTAACGCGACGAGCGCAACGGATACCAAGGTATTACAAAATGTGGGGAAGATGCTGGCCCAGCATCCCAGCTTTAAGAATGTTCGCCCCGTGGTTGAAGACAGCATTGTGACCCTGCAGGGCTCCGTCGACAGTTATCACAACAAACTACGTCTGCATGACACGGTGAAAGGCGTGCAGGGGGTTGAGGGCGTGCGCAACCAGGTGCAGGTCAGCACCGAGGCAATTCCCGATGACCAACTCGCGAAGATGCTGGCGGGCAAGCTCCGTTACGACCGCATAGGCCAGGGCATTGTGTTTAACAATCTTACGCTGCAGGTCAACGACGGCCACGTGGTCCTTGGCGGCAATGTGCTGAATTACACCGATCGCGACTCGGCGCTTTCCATCGTGGAAAATGCCAAGGGCGTGACTGACGTCACCGATAACATTCAGGTGGCCCCTGTTTCTTTCTTCGATGATCAGTTGCGCCTTCGCCTGGCTCGCGCTATTTACGGAAGTCCGGTACTGCAGAGATATGCGCTTGATCCCGAGGCGCCCATCCGCATCGTGGTGCAGAACGGGCACGTGACCCTCTACGGCGCGGTGGATAACAAGTTGGATAGGCAGGTTGCGTACTTCCAGGCGCGCTCGGTACCGGGCGTGTTTAGCGTGGACGACAAAATTGCCATACCCGGCGACCGAATGAATATGGAGCAGGCCCGGTAAGTCGCCGCGAGTTCGCCAGAAAGCGCAGCATTTTTGCTGTGCTTTTTTTGTCCCACTAATATTCTTGCCCCGTAAATACGTTCAAATATCATTCAACTTTTGTCGGCTGCCGCCCGCCCCAGCTACAATGTTGTTGTGCCGTTCTTCCGCGACATTCGCACCACGCTCGAGATGATCAAGTGGGAGCACTCGGTCTTTGCGCTTCCCTTCGCCTTGTGCGGAGCCATGCTCGCAGCCCGAGGATGGCCTGCCGCATGGCAGCTTGGCTGGATCGTAGTTGCCATGGTGGGCGCGCGCTCGGCAGCCATGGCCTTCAATCGGCTGGTGGACGCGGAAATTGATGCCGCCAACCCGCGCACCAGCATGCGGGCCATTCCCGCGGGTGCGCTTTCAAGAAAATTTGTTGCTGTGTTCGTTGTGGTCTCCGCTGCGCTTCTTGTGCTGGCGGCCTGGCGGCTGAACCGGCTGGCTCTTTATCTTTCGCCGGTGGCGTTGGCAGTTGTTCTTTTGTACTCCTATACCAAGCGGTTTACGCGCTGGTCGCATCTGGTGTTGGGATTCGCTCTGGGAATCGCGCCCGCCGCGGCCTGGATCGCCGTCCGCGGGTCGCTTGATCCGCGCATTCTGCTGCTCACCGCCGCCGTCGCCTTCTGGGTGGCAGGATTCGATGTGCTCTATGCCTGCCAGGATTATGATTTTGACCGGCAAAACCGGCTTTATTCAATCCCGCGTTTTGTTGGCATCGGTAATGCTCTCTGGATTGCGCGCGGTCTGCACCTGGTAATGCTGGGATTGCTGGCGGCGCTGGTCGTTGTGTTTGGCTTAGGCAAGCTGGCGCTGGCCGGCCTTGTGGTCGTATCCCTGCTGCTGCTTTACGAGCATTCGCTGGTACGGGCCAATGATCTCAGCAAACTCAACGCCGCATTCTTCACCATGAACGGTGTAATTTCCGTGGTGTTTTTCCTCTTTATCGCGGCGGACCTGCTGCTGCCCAGGCGATAGGCATTACCCCAATCTCTCCATACCGGTTCCTGGAGCGGTTTCCTAATTGCTTTGTCCTCGACTGTGGAAGAGCACGGCTTTCAGAAGCTGCGGAAAAACTCCTCGGCGAAGAAGACGCTTGCACCGCGAGAATCGTGTGGCACAGCCGTCCTCGGCTGTGTGCCTGTAGCCATAAGAGCTTTTCCCAAGTGTGAAAACTTGTGTCAGGCCCGCACCAACCCGCCAAAATTTGAACGCCATCTTCTTGGCTGTTCAAAAAGCCAGAAAACGGCTGCATCAGAACGCATCGCTGGGTTATCATCAATTGTTGATACCTCATGGCCCAGACATTCCAGACTCACGCCTTTCAGACTGACGATGCGCGCCTGCGTCCGATCGCCGAGAAGGTGACTGCACGCCAGCGCCTGACGCAGGCTGATGCCCTCGCGCTCTTTCAATCGTCCGACATTCTGGCCATTGGCTGGATGGCCAACCAGGTACGCGAGCGCATGCACGGCGATGTGACCTACTTCAACGTCAACCGGCATATTAATCCTACGAATGTTTGCGTGGCGGCCTGCCGGCTGTGTGCTTTTGGCAGGAAAAAGGATACCGCGGGCTCCTATACCATGGCCCTGGAAGAGGCCTGGCAAACGGCGGCTTCAGGATATTCGGAGGCGGTCACCGAATTTCATATCGTCGGCGGATTGCACCCTGACCTGCCATTCTCGTATTTTCTTGACCTCATCGCCGGTTTGAAGCAGCGTTTCCCCAAGGTGCATCTCAAGGCCTTCACCATGGTTGAGGTTGCGTACCTGGCCAAACGCGCCAAGCTTTCCATCCGCGAGACGCTCGAGCAGTTAAAGACCGCGGGCGTGGATTCGCTGCCGGGAGGCGGCGCAGAGATTTTTGCTCCCCGCGTGCGCTCGATTATCTGCGACCACAAGATTGATGGCACGGAGTGGCTTGAAACCGCGCGCCAGGCGCACCAGATCGGCCTGCGCTCCAATGCCACGATGCTTTACGGCCACGTGGAAAACGATGAAGACCGCGTCGACCACCTGCTGAAATTGCGTGCATTGCAAGACGAAACAGGCGGCTTCCAGACTTTCATTCCGCTGGCCTTCCATCCCGATAACACACCGTTGCAGCATCTGCCCAAGACCACCGGCATGCTTGATATCAAGAACATCGCTGTAGGCCGCCTGGTGCTCGACAACTTTGCCCACATCAAGGCCTACTGGCAGATGATGACCCCCAAAATCGCCCAGATCGCCCTGCGCTTCGGGGCCGATGACATCGACGGCACCGTGATCGAAGAAAAAATCTACCATGACGCCGGCGCCACCACGCCGCAGGGAATGCGCCGCGAAGAACTCACCCGCCTCATCCGCGAAGCCGGCCGCGAACCCGTCGAGCGCGACACCATGTACCACCCCGTGACCCGGACTGAGACCTCGTTTACGGTGGCGGTGTGAGAATAGAAGCCAATTCAAGTTGACAAGAGACCGGTGGTGCAGTTTTGAAAATGGTTTTGAAGAAAGCACTTTTTAGAGAGCTTGACGGCCGCTTTGGCAAGTTGGGCTTTAAAGGATATTGCTGCTCGATCCACGGTGGGAACCCGCCCAGATTGTAAGGAATTTCTTGCTATCTTTCGAAAACCGTGGGTTTTAGCTGAGGAACAAGAGGCAGCTAGAGTGGCTGAAGAGTTTGTTCAGCGCGTTGTTGAAAAAGCCGTCCCTTTTTGGAAGCGATTTGCGAATCCAACCGAGGTGCTTAGATTGCTCTCAGGCAATCTGGAAGATGCTCGGCGTTACGCTGGTACCGATGAGTTCGCAGCAAAGAGAGCAATTGCGCTTGGAATAATCCTTTGTGGAAGCCGCAAGGCTCGCGAAATCACTGATGCTGTGTTGTCAAAGCTAAAAGGCCAGGCGTTAGATGAAGTCAAATGCTGGGCGGAAAAAGCACTTGCGTGAGCGTGAGTGAGACCATGTAATTCTCGCGAAACGCGATTTACTTTGGGTCATGTAAGACAAGAAATTGTTTTCTAGAAGACAACATTTTAAAATTGCAAGCATTTTATCTACCTAGCCTCAATCTAATTTTGTGCTCCGGCTGTCTTTCGCGGGTGTAGAATCACGACAAATAAGCTTTCACGCCAGCGGTTTTTCCTGTTGGCTGAAAAAACATCAACGTTCCCCTGCGACTTCGATTCCTACGAGGTTCTATGAACGTACACATAAGTTACAAGACCGCCAAGGCCCCCGATGTTGAGCGTGAGTTCGCCCACCATATTCAAAAGCTGGACCGGCGTTTGCTCGTGTTTCGTCCTGAGCTTGTTCACCTGCACGGCATTGTGGATCAGGGTAGCTCTCTGCGTGGAGAGACCTCGATCTCGCTCAATCTCCGTCTGCCTTCCGGTCAGTTGGCCTCGCAGCAATCGGGACGCACGGCGGTGCTTGCTATGAAGTCTGCATTCAACGAGCTGCTCAAGCAACTGACCAAGCACAAAGACCTGCTGCGCGGATTCCACCGCCGCGCCCGCAGAAAAGAGGGGAACGGTCACGCCAGGCAGGTTCCATTTGAGCAGACGCTGGCGGCGGTGCATCCGGCCATCGCTTCGGGAGAAGATATCTATTCGTTTATCAACGCTAATCTGGCCAAGATCGAGCGCTTCATCGTGCGCGAGTTGCGCTATCGTGCCAGCCAGGGACAATTGGATCCGCGCGCCGTCGACCAGAAAGAAGTTCTCGACGAAGTCGTGGCCACCGCCCTGGGTGAAGACGAGAACAAGCCCGACCTGCTGACCCTTGAGCGCTGGATGTATCGCGTTGCCATACTTGCGATCAACCGCCTGGCCGGCGACAACCGCCAGCAGGATAACGCGATTCCTCTCGAGCGCTCAGAACGCGAGCGCAATGTGACCGGCAGTGACGAAGCTGTAATGCAGTTCCACCAGCTGGATGAAACAATGCTGGCGGAAGAAGTGATTGCCGATACGCGCCAGGCCACGCCGGAACAGATTATGTATTCCGACGAAATGGTGAACCTGGTCGAAGCCGCCCTGCTCAGGGCAAAGAAGGAAGACCGGGAAGCATTCATTCTTTACGCCGTCGAGGGCTTCAGCCTGGAAGAAATCGCCGCCACCATGGAGCGCGACGGCGAGCAGGTGCGCAAGTCCATTCACAACGCCCGCGCTCATCTGAAGAAGAGACTCCGCATTCCCAATCCCTTTAAAGATAGGTTGTTGCAACACTCCCGCACCGCCTGAATAAAGTTTGTGTGGCGCAGCGCGGCAAGCCGCAATCAAAGACTATATCTCTTCATGCACTGTCATCCTGATCCCGCGAAGCGAGAGAAGGACTTCCGATGGCGCTGGGCACCACCCACGGCTGAAACCGGACTTTCGCTTGGATTTTTCCCTCGCGCTGATGGAATCGAGACGATGACCGATTGAAAACCAGAGAGTGTTTTGTATGAGCTACCCCTTGAAAATCATCGCAGAACGGGAAAAATTTTGGTCATAGTAATGCAGCCGTCCTCGGCTGTGTAGCGTTGGCGCAACCCCCTGATCTTTTTGGTTCCGACAAATTCCCTTGTGACCCTTTGTATCCTTTGTGGTTAAATTTAGCGCAGCCGGCAGCTTGCCGGTTCTCAAACGCTTTTCTATGTGCCTGTGTGGTGAACTGCTCTCTACCATCCCAACACATAAGCAAAAATCAGCGGCGCCACGATCGTCGCGTCCGACTCGATGATATATTTCGGCGTGTCTATTCCAAGTTTGCCCCAGGTGATTTTTTCGTTGGGCACCGCGCCGGAATAAGATCCGTAGCTGGTGGTCGAGTCGCTGATCTGGCAGAAATACGCCCACAGCGGGACATTGCTGCGCTGCAAATCCTGGTGCAGCATGGGGACAACGCAAATGGGGAAGTCTCCTGCGATGCCGCCGCCGATCTGGAAGAAGCCCAGAGGAGTCTTTGCCGTGGTTGCCGTGTACCACTCGGCCAGCTCCATCATGTACTCGATTCCGGTTCGCACGGTGTGGACCTTTTTCACATCGCCGCTGATGCAGTGGCCGGCGTACATGTTTCCCAGGGTCGCATCTTCCCATCCGGGAACGAACATGGGCAGGTTCTTTTCCGCCGCTGCCATCAGCCAACTGTTCCTGGGATCGATCTGATAGGACTCTTTGAGCTTGCACGCCCGCAGAATCTTGTACATAAACTCGTGAGGGAAGTAGCGCTCGTTTTTCTTGTCGGCAGCCACCCACTCTTCCAACACCGCGCTCTCGATGCGGCGCATGGCCTCCATCTCAGGGATGCAGGTATCAGTGACCCGGTTCATGTGCCGGGCCAGCAGCGCGGCTTCGTCTTTGGGGGTCAGGTCGCGGTAGTGAGGCACGCGCTCGTAAAAATTGTGGGCGACGAGATTGAAGACATCTTCTTCCAGGTTGGCGCCGGTGCAGCAGATGCCGTGGACTTTATCTTGCCGGATCATCTCCGCCAACGAGATACCCAGCTCGGCCGTGCTCATCGCTCCGGCGATGGTGACAAACATCTTGCCGCCTTTTTTCAGCAGTTCGATATAGCCCTTCGCGGCATCCATCATCGCCGCCGCGTTGAAGTGCCGGTAGTGCCGTTGCATGAATTCGGTAATAGGGGGCATTACAGCTCCGTTCAGATGAAGTTGTTAAACTTCAAAAGATATCACAAGAACAGCTGTCAGCTCCAAGCTGCAAGTTACACGTTCTTGAGCCTGCACATTGAATGTGGCACGTCGCAGTTGTCGAGGTTTGACAGCTGCGCATTTGTGCCATGACAAGCGTGGATTGGAGTGGTATCCTTCGCAGCCATGAGCCCGGCAGAGACAACTGCGCGCCCGATGGGAGTGGCGATCTTCGCGGTGTTTTTGATGGCGCTTTCGGGACTGCCGATTGTGCTCACCGTGCTTGGTTTTCTGGTCCAACTCGTTAAGTACGGACCGGCTGTTTTTTATAACGGTCCCATGCTTCTGTTCCAATTGTTTGTGATGGCATTGCCCGGCCTGCTTGGCTGGGGGCTCTGGAACATGCAAAACAGCGCGCGCGTCTCCTGCTTGATTGTGTTCGCTATTGGCGCGGTGAGCGGAATATTACTGGTGGCGCACTTCGGCATCGTATCCTTCATGGCATTGCTCTATTTCGGATTCCTGCTCTGGGGTGGAGCAATGGCGGTTTACCTGACCCGACCTTCGGTGAAACGCGCCTTCCAGCCGGAAATTGAAGTCATTAACTTCAAGGACCTTTAGAGTCCCGAATTCAAAACAAAAGCGCACCGCTGATTTCACGGATTTTAAAAACAAGAAAAGCCCTGCATTTTTGCAGGGCCTTTGGGCTCTTGCTGGGAAAAGTTGCGGACAATCAATCTCAGTACGTCAACTTGTAATCGAGCTGCACGGAGTCGAAGCCTTTGTTGACGATCCTGCTGTTGGCCTGTGCCGCGAGAGTCGCCGAGCACGCGCCACCGGGCACAAATTTGGGAAAGATCCCCGCGTGTCCTCGAAGATTTATGGTTCCGGTGAGCCCGGGCGATTGTCCGATGGTGTTGGTTGCCTTCATGCAGTTGTGTGGCCACCCGGCCAGCGCCGGTCCGGCAAACTGGTACTCCCCTGACATGCCCACGATCTTGGAGCACTGCGCGCCTGTCACAGTGTCCCTGATCGTCATGGTGTACTTGCCGGTGAGCTCCCAGTTCGTCGACGAGATGCTGAGATTGCCCTGGTTGGCGTAAGGAGGACCGGGAAATACAAAGTTGACGTCCCACTGATGACCGAATTCGGTGGTGGTCCCGCGGATGCCAAAAGGAGCGGCGCCCACCAAAGTTACTGCCTCCGTCGGTTTACAGGAGAACGTTGCCGGAGGCAGCGCCGGAGCAAGATGGCCGTTGGTGCCTCCCGCGTTGGCTGAAACCACCGCAATGTTCATCGGTGCTATGCCAAAAATGATTGTGCCGCCGGTAAGTTCAAGCCTGAAGCTCTGCGAGAACGCCGGAAGCGATGCTATAAACAAAATTGCAAGCGTTAGCCGTGATCTCATCACAATCTCCCTTTAGAGGTAAGTGATGCTCGGCCCGCTTACGTTTCACGGGGCGTGCAATTCATTGCCGCATTGGCCCTGGCCGGGGCGTTCCTTCTCCTCTTGCGGATTTCTGAGTTTGCAAACCAGGCTCGCGGATGAACGCGCCTTGGCTCGTCCGTGATCAAAGGGAACCGTCTTTGGTAACCATATTTATGTTAAAGGAGTATTAAATTATAATTAAAATTATGTTAAAGTCCGTTTAGTGCTAAGGTTGGCGCCACGCCAACGGCGGGACTTGAAGTATGAGAGTGTTTGTTCCACGGATCAGCAACCGCTTCAAACGGGGAAGGCAAGCAGTTACGCAGTGCCTTCTCATGGCTGCCATCATTACCTCCTCTGTTGTCATTGCTGCCGCGCAAATGAACAACGCTGGAACCATGCCGGGGCGCCGGCCGACTGCACAACTGCAACACCAGACTGTAGTGTCTGCGAACGAGTTGCAGGCGCCGCATGAAGCCCAGGCTGCCCTCCACCAGGCACGCGAAGCGCTGGAGCGCCGGCATTATCCCGATGCCAGAAAGCACATTGCGCGAGCGCTCGAGATTTATCCAAAGTATGCGCTGGCCCTGGAGCTGCGGGGAATCCTGAACCTGCGCGAGCAGCGTCTGGAAGAAGCCTGCGCAGATTTCCAGCAAGCCATTGAGTACGATCCGAATCTGGGAGCAGCCTATCTCTCACTAGGCGCGGTTTACAACCGTCTCGGCAATTTCGAGGAAGCGGTGGTTCCGCTCAATCGCGCAGCCATAATGCTGCCCACCGCCTGGACGGTGCAATATGAAATGGCCCTGGCCTATCTGGGCTCGGGAAAATATGAGGCCGCTCTGGGCGCAATTTCCCAGGCTGCCGAAAAGAGCCCGGCCGAGCCGGACAACCGTTCATCGGTGTTTTACACAAAAGCGCGCGTGCTGCTGGAACTGAACGATCATCCGGGAGCCAGGGCCGCTTTCGAGCAATCTATCCAACAAGACCCCCAAGGACACTTCGCGCAATTGTCACAGGAACGGCTCGAACGCCTCCCCCGCTAGACGAACTTCGACATTCCGTACAAATGGATAAATCCCAGCTTCTATGGCGCACAGATTTCAATCTATGCCTTCCGTTTCCGCGCTCCCGGAAATGATACGAAGATACGGTGGTATCATTTCGGTACTAAAGTCCTGATATTTTAATTTCGGAAAAGACCCAGCCTGGCAAAAAGAGCCTGGCGGGGGGGCACACCCTGAAGAGTAATGATGAGCAAAAAGTTTCGCCCGGACCACCCGACCGTGCCTGTGCGTAACATGCCATCAGCCGCCGAGGCGCGGCTCTGGTACATCGCCGGCGGTCTGTTATCCGCGGTCGGCAGCGCGTTGCTGCTTTACAGTTTTGTGCGCTTCGGCGTGAGTTTTATCTCGGCTGAGGCGCTCAGCTTCGGCTTGAGCGCTTCGTTCCTGTTGCTTGCCGGCATCGTCGGCCTGGTTGGTGGACGCGCTCTTCAGGTACGCAGCCAGCCCATCACTCGGACCGAAGTGTTCCTCTGGAATGCGTTTACCATCACGTGTTTTGCAAGCGGCGCGATCGGCTTCGTTCTGGTCTATCTGCAGCCCCAGGCGCCCTTGATTGACCGTCTCGCCATTGCCCTTGCGCGTTCCTTTGTGCTGATGGTGGGTGTCGTAGCGCGCTTGGGCCAGCGGCTCTCGCTGGCCCAGCAGTTGATTCTGGAGCAGAAGAGCGAGATCGAAAAGCAGCAGCAGCGCACCGAATCGTTGCTGCTGAATATTCTGCCGGCAGAAGTCGCCGCTGAGCTGAAGGAGAAAGGCGCAGTTGATCCGCAATATCACGAGGACGTCACGATTGTTTTCACCGATTTTAAAGGCTTCACCCGTTCCTGCGAGACAATCTCCGCCGGTGAGCTGGTGGGAGCGCTGCACCACTATTTCTGCGCCTTCGACGAGATCACGAGGCAATACGGGCTGGAAAAGTTGAAAACCATCGGCGATAGCTACATGTGCGTGGCCGGCCTGCCGGAGCGCCGCCCATCCCATGCAATCGACGCCATGCTGGCTGCATTCCAGATGCTGGAAGCGGTGGAGCGCGGCCAATATGCGGCGATGAGTTGGCCGCTCCGCATCGGCGTGCATACTGGGCCGGTGGTGAGCGGGGTAGTGGGCGTGACCAAGTTTGCCTTCGATATCTGGGGAGATTCGGTGAATCTTGCCTCGCGCATGGAATCGAGTGGCGCCCCCAATCGCATCAACGTCTCGCCCGTCACTTACACCCGCATCAAAGATTTCTTCGTCTGCGAAGAACGCGGCAAGGTGCGTACCAAGGACGATCGCGAGCTTGAAATGTATTTCGCTGTGGGCGCTATCCCGGCGCTCATGGCGACGATCCGCGACGGGCGTCCGCAGGAGTTCGCCGCGCGATACGAGTCGTACTTTCGCCGGCCGTTACCGCATTTCCCCGCATGTCTGCTCCCCAAGCCGCGCACTACCTGATGAGTGGGCCACCCGGCTCGTAATTGCCGCATACATTACTAAGTAGTCGCAGGAGCCGCCCATTTTGCATGACCGCACCATATCTACTGGCGAAAAATCGGCGTTGCGGTGAGCTTTACCTGGAATTTAACTCTCAACTTCAGGAACACCGGATTCCTGGCTTAGCGTACTAAGACCTGAAGCAAGAAACTGTTTTCGAATTGTCAAAGAACCCAGGAGCAATACCCTGATCCAGAATGATCTAACAATCGGCGGATTATCAACGATGTGATATCAAATGCGATTTTCATGGTTGAGAATGCGAAAACGCGCGGAAGGGCGGGCCGGCCGGCTACAATGACCGTGTGCACACGCGATACGCTGTAACAGTCGTGATTATGAGCGCATGGATGCTGGCGCAACCCGCACCGCCTTCGTGTCCTGCTGACGGTCCAGTGGACGACATCATTGCTGAGATCCACAAGCAGCAATCCAAAAAGAGCCACCGCAGCCTCAATCCTTTGCCGGATGTTTACTGCATTGGCGGGTGGTGCAAGGACCGTTCAAGAACGCCGCGAACCTCTCCAGAACTGGCGCCGCAAACGAAAAAGCCCGACGAGGCGGATACGAGTGCGAGCTCGGAGAGTTCAAGTAAGAGTTCCAGGGACACGTGCGATGAAAAAATGGAGATGGCGCTTGACGCCGCTCACAACACAGATGTTGGCGATTACTACTTTGAAGAGAAGAACTATAACGGAGCGTTGATGCGCTACAACGATGCGCTCAACGAAAAACCCGGAGATATTGCCATTTATGTCCGGTTGGGGCGAGTCTTTGAGAAACTGAACCAGGTTCCACAGGCAATCGAGCAATACAAGGCGGCGCAGAAGCTCGCCGGTCCTGAGAAATGGTCTGATGAAGCCAAGTCGGCGCTGCTGCGCCTTTCAGCCCTCCAGTGAGAAATAATTCCTTGCTTATTCGCAGATGTTGGGCGGTTTGCCAACGACCTTAAACAAACCCGTCTGCCTGCGGCCATCACTACGGTCAATCACGTAGGTTCCCGATGCGGTCTTGAAGTTGAAGTGCTTGAATTGCACCCCGGCCTGAGATCGCTATCACAGGTGCGGTCACTGGCAGTGGATGGTGAACGGGATCTTTTGTGCGACGTGGTTAGGAGATTCCGTATTCAACTCAACCCATCCGCCATAGTTTCTAAATTGTGGTGTATTGGCTCCCAGTCGCCAGTCGTCGTAAATGGGCGTCGAGCGGCCGCCGCCGGGTAGAGACGCACTTTGTGAACTGGAAGAATGGCCGCCGTCGCTCCTGGCAAAGGTGTAAGTCAACGTTGTCGGAGCGGTGCTGATCACACCCCAACCAAATTTGAGGTCAACGGGACAAGAGCCGGTGTATTGAAAGTTCTGCGCAAGCTGGCCGTTGGCGCGCAACGACCATCCTCCCACACGCACCGTTGGTCCCTGGCAGTGAATAGTGAAGTTGATCTTCTGCGAAACCGGATTGGGGCCTTGGATGTCGATTTCAACCCAGCCACTGTAGTTTGCAAATTGCGGCGTATCAGCTCCCAGGCGCCAGTCATCGTAAATGGGAGTGGAGCGGCCGCCGCCCGCCAGAGACGCGGTTTGAGGACTGGAAGAATGGCCGCCGTCGCTCCTGACAAAAGTGTAGGTCACGGTTGTTGGTTCGGTGCTGACGACACCCCAACCGAATTTGAGATCAACCGGGCAGGAGCCGGTATATTGAAAACCTTGCGCAACTTCGCCGTTGGCCCGCAGAGACCATCCACCGATGCGGATGCTCGCGTAGCTTGAGGCCGCCATGGCGACCACGATGGCCGCCAGAAAAACAATTCTGAACAACGATTTCACTGCTCTTCCACTAAAGTGCGCGGTAAAGTGCGCGCGCGCATGCGGTTTTCCAAAGACTCGATCCATTGCAGAGCCTCCTGTTTGCTAGAGTGGTGGGAAAGTCGAGAGGTAACATACACCCGGCCGCACTAGAATGCAAGATTCCAGTGGGTCCGTCTGCCTCGCTGGCAAACTCGCTTCCGTTCAGCCGCTGACTCAACTATTCCGCCAACTTTTTGTCATACTACGATTTTGTCTTGGATGCCAGCACGTCGTTTATGCGGGAGAGCAGGTCTTCTTTTGTAAAGGGCTTTGGCAGCAAGGCGGTGTCTGCATCTGGCAGGCCATGATGCGACAACAGGGTCCCGGTATAACCGGACGTGTAGAGAACGCCGAGGTCAGGACGATGCGCCTTGATTTGGACCGCGAGGTCGGGACCGCTCATTTCCGCCATGACCACGTCGGTAAGCAGAAGATCGATCTTGCCGGGATATCCCTTCGCCAGGACCAGTCCGGCGGAACTATTCCTGGCCGCGAGGACCTTGTAACCCTGGGCTTCGAGGAGCGCGGCGGTTGTATCGCGCAAGGCCGCATCGTCTTCCACCAGCAGAATTGTCTCTGAGCCTCTGCGATAGGCTTCTGCCGTGCGCGCCGGCGCCGGCTCTGGAGCTTGCTCGACGCGCGGGAAAAAGACCGTGAAGGTGCTACCCTTGCCAACCTGGCTGGTGACGGTGATGTGGCCGTTATTTTGTTTCACCGCGCCGTAGACCATCGAGAGTCCAAGGCCGGTGCCCTCGCCGGGTCCCTTCGTCGTGAAAAACGGTTCAAAGATCTGCGAAGTCGTTGTGCTATCCATGCCACACCCGGTGTCAGTCACGGAGAGCATGACGTAGGGACCGGCCTCGACGGACGATCCAAGCACGCGAGAGTCGTCAGGCAATTTCACATTGCCCGTCCGGATGACAATCTCTCCTCCTTTGGGCATGGCATCTACAGCATTGACGAGCAGGTTCATCAGAATCTGGTCGATCTGGCCCAAATCTGCCCGGACTCTGCCCAGGGACTGGCCGGGAACGATGCGCAATGCAATGTGCTCTCCGATCACGCGATTGATCATCGTGTTCAGGTTGTTGACGACGGTGTTCAGGTCCAGAACGGCAGGGCAAATGACCTGCCGGCGGCTGAACGCCAGAAGATGCCGCGTCAAGTTAGCGCCCCGCCGTGCCGCCTGCTCGATCTGCTTGATGTTCTCGTAAAGAGGACTTTCGGGCGACAGTCGGTCCTGACAGAGAGACAGGTGCCCCATAATCACTCCCAGGAGATTATTAAAATCGTGCGCGACACCGCCCGCGAGCCGCCCAATGGATTCCATCTTATGCATCTGGCGAAGCTCCGCTTCCAGCCGAAGCCGCGAAAGCTCGGTTTCGCGGCGGGCTGTAATATCCTGGCATGTGCCGACCAGCTTTTTCACCTGCCGGTTCTCATCGAAGAGCCATCTCGCCTGGCTGGCGAGCAGACGGACCTCGCCGTCTCGACGGAGAATGCGCTCTTCTGCTTCAAACGCGGTATGGTTGCGTACACATTCTTCGATTCTCTTTCGCGTGGCTTCGCGATCTTCCGGATGAACACGTTCCAGATAGGTCTCTACGGTCGGCTGAAACTCTGCGGGCTCGAAACCGAAGATTCTAAACAGCTCATCGGTCCAACGCACCGTATTGGTATCGGGCAGCCATTCATAACTGCCGAAGTTTGCCGCCCGTTGGGCATCGGCAAGTTGAGTTTCACGCACTCGAAGTTCTTCTTCCATCTGCTTTCGCTGGGTGATATCGAGGCCGACTCCCCGTACAAAGAGCGGCTGGCCATCGGTGCTGCATTCGGTCCGGCCTCGGGCTGCAATCCAGTGCACCGAGCCGTCGGGCCAAATGATGCGGAATTCCACATCCGCCTCCATGGGTTTCGATTGGGCTTGCAGCGCGGCGGCCGCTACACGCGCGCGATCGTCGGGATGGACCAACTCCAGGAGCCTTTCAAAAGGAATGTCCTCCTCCACGGGGCGGCCGACAATTCGTTTGAGTTGAGCGCTCCAGACCAGCCGGTTGCTTTCGATGTCCCGTTCCCAAATGCCGACCTTGCCGGCGTCAAGCGCCAGGCGAAGCCGCTGTTCGGCAGCAGCCAGGGCCGCTCGCTCGCGATGTTTGACGATGGCGATGGAGGCGGTATGGGTCACCATGGCGATCTGCTTCAGATGCCGGTCATCAGGACGTCCAGGCGTTCTGAAATAGAGAGCGAAAGTTCCAAGCACTCGATGTTGCTCGTCAAAGATCGGCGTTGACCAACAGGCCCGCAAACCGTGCGCGAGAGCGACGCTGCGGTAGTCTGCCCACAAAGGATCGGTGGCGATATCTTCCACAATAACTGGTTCGCCGCGGTATGCGGCTGTGCCGCACGAGCCCGCACAAGGGCCTATCGATGAGCCATCAATGTATCGAATGTAGCCTTCCGGCAGGCTCGGGGCCGCGCCGTGCCGCACATGCCTGCCGTCGGAGTCGAGCAGCAGAATCGAAGCCAGCATTCCTGGAACCTGATGTTCGACGATGCGCAGAAGCGTATCGAGTGTTGTTTCGAGCGGCGCTCCCTGGGCGATAAGCTTGAGCACCTGGTTTTGTCCTTGCAACAGCTCCAGGTCCTCTTGGGCGGCTTGTTCCGCTTTCTTTTTTTCCGTGATTTCGTCGCCGAGCTGGCTGCTCAGCGTAGCAGAACCAGGATTGAGATTCTGAGATAACGAGTTCTGTTGCATACCGGCACCTCTTCACAGGCTTCCGCGGACCGTCGAACGGTCGACACCCCAAAACCTAATGGCCTGGTATCTATATTAATTAGGTTATACACCTGTCTTACCAGAATGAGACCGTGATTTTTAGCGCCTGTTTTGATCGGCGAACAGGTCTGTCATTCTAAGCGGGAGCCGGAACGATCCCGCAAAGCGGAGTCGAAGGATCCCGAGCCGACCTTATTTGCCGTTACTGAATGACCTCGGCGGTGTGCACGGCTGCTTCGATCAGCCTGTTCCAATTTGGGTCGCCCAGCGCTTGCTTGAGACGTCTCTGAGCGGACCGCCAATAGGGCAAGACTCTCTCATATTCCCGTTCTCCCGCCCGGCTCAGCCCGAGGCGCAGCCGGCGACGGTCTTCTGCCGGTTCCGAGCGCAGCCAGCCGCGTTTTTCGAGCAGAGTGAGCGTGCGGGTGAGGGTTGTGCTGTCGATGCCCAAAAGTCGAGCCAGTTGCTTCTGTGAGCTGCCCGGAGCCAGCTTCAGAGTTTGCAGCAGAGTGAACTGCGGCCCCGTGATGCCGGCTGGCCGCAACGCGTCTTCATAAATCTGCGTAACCAGACGAGCAGCGCGCCGCAGGTTGGCAGATGCGCAGGGCAGCCGGATGATGCCGGCCGCCGTTTTCGATCGCTGTTTTCGTGAGCCTGAAGCCATAGATATAAGTGTATCTGCATCTGTTGTTGGAGCGGGAGTAAAGTTGGATTTCCACAGGGCATACATAAAAATTTGTATCGTGATAGATGTATATACATCTATCGAAGGAGAGAGATTTCTCTCGGACAGGAGACAAATATATGGATCACGTCGTTCCGTTGTACTTAACGCCTTTCATCCTTGCGGGGATGGTTACAATCATCGCAACCATGCTGTTCGGGCTGCGCCGCGCGCTCCGTCGCGCGTCGCCGGAGGCGCCGTTGGAACCAGGCCGGGGCCAGGCGTTTTGGAGCCTGTCGGCGCTTGTTGTGGGATGGTTCATCGTGGCCCTTGCGACGTCGCTGGCAGGAGCCTATCGCCCTCTGGGCGGCCGTATTCCCACAATTCAGTTCGGTCTTCTGACTCCCATTGTGGTTGGCGTGCTGTTATTTTTCACTTGGCCTTTGCTTCGCCGCACTCTGGCGCTCGTCCCCAACACCTGGCTGGTGGGGGTGCAGTTCTATCGCGCCCTGGGAGTGATCTTCCTGGTGCTCTATGCCGGCCGACATTTGCCCTCACTGTTTGCCTTGCCCGCCGGGCTGGGCGATACGCTGGTAGGAATCCTTGCCCCGTTCGTTGCCGCGGCGTATGCGCGGTCGCCTACGGGCGCCCGGAATCGCGTGCGGCTCTGGAACCTGCTTGGCATTGCCGATCTTGTGATCGCGGTTACAACTGGGTTTCTTACCTCGCCTTCGCCGCTGCAGGTCGCGGCGTTCGACCGGCCGAACGTGCTGATCGGGATGTTTCCACTCGTGCTGATTCCCGTATTTGCCGTCCCGCTATCGATCCTGTTGCACTTCGCGTCACTCAGGAAGCTGCGGCAAGATGAAGGAGTGACGGATTACGGGATCGAAGAGAGAGAACCAATCCGGTCATCGAGCCATCGGTCATCGGGTCGTCCGGTCATTGGGTGAAGTTCAGAATTCAAAGACGTCGCGGGCTCGGGCGTCCCGAGCAGGGAAGCGCGACGGTGGCAGGTGAAGTTGATGGTTGATGGGTGAGCGGAGGGAGAGCGCCGGAACCGCGCGAACCCGAGGCGAGGGCGGAGCAGCCGGATTATGGCTGCGAAGCCCTTAGATGGGTGAGCGGAGGGAGAGCGCCGGACCGCGCGAACCCGAGGCGAGGGCGGAGCAGCCGGATTATGGCTGCGAAGCCCTTAAATGGAAGACCGGAGGGAGAGCGCCGGACCGCGCGCTCCCTCCGCGGCGCATCTGCGTTACAAAAATCAGGAAAGAATCAGCGTTAATCCGCGTTCATCTGCGGCGAAAAGTTCTTGTTTTCTCTGTGTCTCCGTGGTAAAAAACCTGATCTTTACTTCTTTCTGATCGACACGCAAGCGCACCCCGATTGAAATTTTTGCGATTCTTTCGATGACAGGTATTCCACCAGATAGCCCACTTTGTCGGGGCAATCCGCGTCCCGGTATGGGGTTGGCGCCAGAAGTCTCGCCTTGATGCTGGCAAAGTCCTGTCGGCGAATATAGGTGGCACAAACAGTGTTCGCGTCGCATGAACACGCGGGACACTTCTTCTCCCGTTCCTTCTCTGCCTGTGCTATCAGGTGGTCCGCAAGAGCAGAATCGACGCTGCAGCCATAAGCGGTAAAGCCAAGCTCTAAAGTATGTTCTGTCAGGCTCTGCGATTTGCAGTCCTTTTCCTGAGAAAAAGCGAGAGGCAAAGCGAATATCCCCAGGAAACCGATGAAAACGAAAATGCGTGAACGCATTTGAGACGTTCCTCCTGTTTGGCGGAGTTCTGGTAAGTCAAGAAAGCTGAAATGCAGCGTTGAATCATAGCACAGCAGTTGGTGGCCCCGGCAGGGGAGAGCCCGGCATTGTCATTGCTTGTTTCAGGTTTGCAGTTTGCTGAAATTAGGCGCGCTGCCCGATGGCTCACCCGGCCAGAAATGCTTGTAGATGAGATTCCCAGCCCCGGTTAGGGGCAGCGTTCAGCACTTCCAGTGCCTGCGGCGTGAAATTTGGAGAGGCAGCGCGGGCCATCCCGGTCATACTCCGGCATAGGCATGATAGAACCGTATAGAATCATTCGACGCGGATTTCAGCGGCATTCCAGGAGGCGCTCATGACCGACAATCTGGAACAGCTTGAGAAAGATTGGCCCGAGCGAAGACCCAAGCCTATTTCTGCTCAGGCTGTAGTGAAGATGAACTTGGCATTTGCTATTTTTTTTTCGGTTTGCGTTGCACTCGTTGGGGCTGACCGCATAATGCCTCACCACGCAGACAAGTGGGTTCTGGATATCATTGGTCTGAGTCTTGTGATCGTGCTTCCGTGGTTGAACGCCATTGTTACTTACCGCCGAATTAAGAAAGTGGTCGCCTCCGGCAGTTCACCATCAGACGTTCTGCTGTACATACGCTACCAAGGCGTCCAGATGCTCACTTCGACGTTTTCCACGCTGATGCTGCTGATGCTCCTCATTCAGCATAGTGGCTAATTACATTAGTCCTCAAACCCCGCGCCCCGACGACTCGGTGGCCCAACCGGCCAGAAATGCTTGTAGATGAGCTTCCCAGCCCCGGTTAGGGGCGGCGTATTATAGCCCAGCACTTCCAGTGCTGGGTAAGCTAAACAAATGGAGCCGAGTCCCGCAGGGACGACGCCAGAAGGATGCAACCACATGGCTCACTCTTTCGTGAACAACAATCTGCATTGTGTTTTCAGCACAAAAGAACGGCAGAACCTGGTGCGTCCCGAATTCGAAGAGCGTCTATGGAAGCTCATCGTCTCCGTGGCGGTTGAGCGCGGTATGAGAGTTCCTGCCATCGGCGGCATCGCAAACCATATTCACATCCTGCTTTCCGTTCCGGCAGTGTTCCCCTTGGCAAAAGCCATCCAGAGTATCAAGGGAGTTTCATCCAAATGGATCAACGAAAAATTTCCCGGACGCGGCAGGTTTGCCTGGCAGGAGGGTTACGGCGCATTCAGCGTGAGCGCCTCCCAAATTGAAAACACGATCCGATATATCAGGAACCAGAAGAAACATCACCGGAAACAGACCTTCGAAGAAGAATATATTTTGTTTTTGAAAAAGAACGGCATGGAATACGACGAGCGCTTTGTATTTGGATAGAGCGGGCGTCGTCCCTGCGGGACTTGGAACACTCTGGCAACTCGACCCGGCACTGGAAGTGCTGGGCTATAATGCGCCGTCCCTTCCGGGATTACAAGCCATACCAGCCTCGGACTTGTTCAAGTGCGAGCTCAAAGATGTCGCGGGCTTGCCGCGTCCTGAGCAGAAGAAGGGCTTTCTGCGGCGACAATGCACCGCTCTACGACCTCTCGCATATCGGAGAAGAAGAAAGCTCCCCACAGCGCCGTTTGTTTGTAGTAGTGGGTTTTCCCTGTGCTTCGATCAACCACGACGGGAAATTGGAACAACGAAAAGTGCTTGGGCGGTCGACGCTCCGCATACTCAACCAGTGCCTGATCGGCGTTCGCCACAATCAAGCAGGGGATGACCATGAAGCCAAACTGCATGCCTCGTAAAAGGGGCACACGGTTCACCTTCTTAGCTTGCCGGAAACTGGCTTCGAATAACGCCTCTGCATCCATTGGGGTCGCACGCATGTCCGCGTAGTCACGCACCGCAACATGCTGGGAAAGGATGACGAACCCTTTCCACGAAAAATATGTTCGTGAACCGAAATAGTCCACGACTGGACCGGAGGGCAGCGTGACTCGATCAGAGACGGTGAGTCCGTAATTGCGCATATTCGCGCATACTGTCGATAGGAAATTCGAGTTTTCGATCATAGCGCTCAGCTCCCTTGCTTGGCATACTTCTGGCTTGTTTGTTTAAAGCGCTTCAGTTCCCGGGGCATGAGGAGTTTATATCAAATTTGTTCCTGTAAATTTCCTACGGCGCAGACGCCCCCCGACCCTCCGCAAAAAACGCGCGGAAGGGTGTGCCACCCGACCCAAGCTTGATTGGTTGCAAGTCCATACAGAAGGATATAATACGTCTTTTTCCCTACGGAGCCGATCATGTCAATTTCATCCATGAACCGCGTTCTTGATCTCGCCATCCCCGATCTCCGTAAGAAGAGTTCCAGCCGCCTATATTATGGTGTCCCTGAGAAAAAACCCTCAATCAGGTTGGATTCAGAGGCATTCAAAAAGTACAAAGAGGCAGGGAAGGTTTTGCGTTGGTATTTCGGACTGATGGGCGAAACCTCTCCTACATTGTCTCCTTTGTCGGTAGATGTTGCTGCGGACAAGAATTATTTGGTTTATCGTTATGATTGGGTTTTTGGAATCTCAATTCCTAACGTCGCTGTGCCAGATCGAAACCAAGACCCGGATGATGAGCAAAAAGGCCAGCTATGGTGGGACTGGCAGGCATACCTTACGACCGGAACGTGTATGGCTGTTCAGGTGATCATCTCGCCTGATGATCCCCAACTCGCCTATACGTGCGTGTCTACGAACCTCAATGTCTTGCCTCCCTCAAAAAACGAAAAATCATGGTGGCAAAAGAACCGCAAAGGGATAGTTGAATTCGCACAGTCTGGTACGAAAATAGCGCAGGAGTGGCATCCAGGCATAATCACTAAGACATTCTCTGCGCTGTCGAATTCATTGGATGCACAAGACCAGGGAGATGAGCGACATTGGTTCATATATCAGTTTGTCGATTCTGACTCACACTCATGTGCCGTGGAATGGCGAATCTACAAAAATGTACTTACCCAGTATGGACCTCTTTTGAGAGGCTCTATAATTCTGGCGTTTCATGGAATCCATGGTAAGGGAAAACAAAAAGGAATCCGCTTGGTGCTGCGGCCGCAATTGGGATTTATTCAGGAAGATGACCTCAAGCGCATTACGCCCACGGAAAATTTAGAGGATTCAGATCAGGTTCACCTGGTCATTTTGCCGGTCGAAACAGTTTCTTAAACTCCTAAGGAGGCAGCCGCTTTCATAACAAACATATGGAAGGGTGGGCCACCCGGCGGCCAGTTCCTGATCAAAAACCGCGTTCGTCCTGCTCCATGCGGAAATACTCTGCTTCAGAATGCCCACTTTGCCACTCTAGTCGTGCCCATTCGCGTACGCGTCTCAGAGGATGATTAAAGAACGCTTCGGCAAACTTCGCCTCAGCTTCACGCTTGGAAGCGATGTCGCCTACATAAGTCTGAAACGAATGGATTCCAGCGCAAAACTCATTAAACGTTGCATCATCGTCTTCGAACCGAGTCAGAAGAAATTCTGTTAGAGGAGGAAGGCCCGGTTTTCCTTCCGCTGTGAGAAATGGACGTGGTACATGTCTAGCAACCTTTCTCGCGGCATCAACTCCATTCTTCTCGAGCCATTCCTTCACAACCTTAAAGGAAAGCGCGGTAAAAACAGAAAATTTCCCTATGAGAAAATGCCAGCCCACATTCTTATCTAATGCAATCTTTCCTACGTTTTCCATCACTTCGCTGGGAAATTTGTTGGCAAAAAGCGCAATCAAATTCTTTGCTGCATCAGAGAATTCAAATTCATCAGAGATCATTGCGTTACACGCCAGCTCAATCGCGCGGGTGGGATTGGTATCGGCAATTTTCATCATAATCTCTGACCACCAATGAGCTTCGCGCCCTGGATTTTGGACCGCAGTTTCGACCACTCGCCAGACGATCGCGGGGTTTGTTTCAAGCAATTCAGTGAATTTACCAACGTGCAACCGTGCACCTAAGAAGTCCAGCATTACATCGGCAGCTGAAACTGTTTCATTCCCCTTGACTTCCAGCAACAGCTCAAGTGCTTCTACAACCTCACGTGTTTCGATACGGCGGTTTCCAATCCAGAAAGTAAATACACGAAGGTAGACAGCGGACACCTTGGCTTCGCGAATCATGCGGGTAGCTCGACCAAATGTATTCACGCGATCTCCTCCAACTAGGGAGACGTCAAATGCAAAAAGGGGAGATTGACTCTCTAATTGATCTAAGGTGGTGTTGATTAGATTAAGGTCTACATCTGATCGTGAGAGCAGACCAACGATATACCCTTTTAAGAAACCTGAGCTGCTGGCAGCCAAGCTGTGATCGACGATTGGCTGAAGGTGATTTGCACCCGAGTCCAATGCGCCTATTCTCTCGCCAAAATCAGAAGCCGATTTAGCATCTGTTGAAATCAACCAGGCCAACTCCGCTGAAAAAGCGCTCGTGTCTTTTAATAGTTCAGCGGCAAGTGTATCTAGCTCGGAGTGCCATTCTTTTTCCCGACCATAGTGGCCCCAAGGGCTCACCCCAACAACCTCAACGAGTCTTCCGTGAAGAGAGTGTGGCGTTATCCTTTCGATCCAGGTTGTGAGTTTATTTAGATACTCCTTTGGTATTTCTGGCTGTCCGGAGTCAGACCTAGCTCTAAATGATATGAACTGCTTTAAATTGCTTGCAAGTGCACCTCGGATGTCTTCGGCGATTTGATCTATCGGCACGATGGATTCGATCTCGGCCAAATAGCCTTGGCGTATCAATGTCTCAATCGCTCTTGTCAGCGATTTCTGCGCTGCACGGGCCAGCTTGGGATCTTCTGCCTTGGAAAATTCGATCAGAAGATTTAAGGCCTGATTAAAAGCATCTTTTAACTCTGGTAGGTCTTTCGGTCTCCACTCGGCTGGCGGGATTCGGCCAGCAACAACGGGCGGGCCTAATATGCGCGTTGAATGGAAGTCCAATACTTGGCCGAAAGCCCCTCTGACAGTCTCTCGGGTTGACGCATCAGCCGTTACAACTCGGGTCTGCAATTTCTTCAGCCGCTCACCGAATGGAACAGCAGTACCTGAGAGGTACAAGCGAAATAATTGATGCCAGATTGCAGTTGCATTATTCCCTATTTTCGGTTCACATTCGTGAACGGCCAATCTGTAAAGAATCGCTTCTGAATCGTCAAAGAACTCCGGAAACTGCGCTAGGCGCTCCGCTATCCAAACCAACTGGCGACGCGGTCCCCAGCTGGAACTAATCCATTCCGGCGATGACGTCAAATCCTCGTGACTAGCCTTGTCAATTACCTCTCTCAATATAGGCAGATAGAAGGAAGGGCCGGTCTCAATCAGGGTTACGAATCTATTGACCAAGTTGAGATTACCCAAATCTTTGGGTTTGAAATTGAGAGCAAAGTTGCGAAAAAAGGTCTGTACAGTATTCCGCACCTCCTGCTTTGCGCTGGCGGATACTCTTTCTAAAAATGCTTCTTGCAACTCTTTTGGCAGTTTCTCGAGAAATTGGTCTTCTCGCCCCGCGGCAAGTCTTTGCCAGGCATTTTCGAACGCCACAATAGCAATGATTTCTGGCGTAACACGATAGTACTTGGCACCGCGTTCAATAAATCCTGGGGCGTCTTTGATTGAAGCAAGCTGTTGCTCCACATCACTTCTACTCAACCCCAACATCTTGCAAAGCTCATCAAGTTCGCCGGAAGCATCTCCCTTATGCCCCACTCTTCGCAGCAGGGCAATCGCTTCCAGGGCTATTCTCTGTTCATCTTTTAGCCTGAGCCTGTAATACTCGTGAATTGAAGCAATTACGGGACTTATACTGCCAGCTGCTTTGATCTTGGGATCAAATTTACACATGTCAGCGGCAAGTCGAATGAAGCCCTCTGCCAGGTGCGAATATGACCGTAGCCGCTCTGGTGGCACTCCTGGAAAATTTGCCTTGAGGACTTTTTCCAGGTCGTCAGGTCCCATCTTTTCGATCTTGAGCTCTGGCGCAATCGAGCTCAAGATTTCCCCGCTATTATCGATGGCAATGATTCGGACTCGATTCCGGCAGCCCCTAGTTCGACGAGCAAGCTGCTCCCTGGCTCCGATGGAGCATTCATCAGCAACGATGATTGCATGGGCAATGGAGTCATTTGAGAGCAAAGTTGCCAGCTCTATCGCATTCTCTTCATCGTCGGTGTACAAGACTAGATTCCTTGCGCCCTCCAACAATTTCAGAGATTCATAGGCAGTGCGGGTCTTTCCTACACCGGCTTCCCCCTGCACCAGAAATACTGGATCTGGAACATCCTCGTGGAGATTCACAAAGCTCAAAATGAGATCTTTTGTTTTCTCGAATCCGGTACTTGGGACAAAAGTCGGAGTTACATCAGTGATTGAGGCACCCCAGGCATCAAAGTGCTGAGATGCGCGCGCAAGAGATGGCTCTAAACGCATCACTGCTGCTGGATATCGGTCAGCTAATGCGGCAAGGTCGTCCACGTCCAGCACGCTGAGCTCTGGTGCGCCCGACCTTATTGCATTAATTGCCGTACGCAATGCGTTTTTTAGACCTGTCTTTTTGTCGTCCGTCAACTGGTCGCATATACAGAGGCGATAGGCATCCCCGTTTTTAACGCAGGGGCTGGCGTACGACTTATTGACCTCTTTTTCCATGTCAGCTGCCGTGATGTTCGCCTCATCTGCCGCCTTGAACTGCCATATTGAACTTGAAAGAAAATAGCCAGTTTTGTCCTGGGGAGACGGTTGTCCAACTCGGGTGTCAACACCGCCGTCTTTGGCATCGGTTCTTGAACAGGTTGAAACAGCTGACGCTGGTATTCCCTGTTCCCAACAAATTGTACGAATCAATTCGTTAACAAATCCGGTGAAGTCCGCTCCTCCCGGGCGGCGGAATTGTTGAATCAATTTGAGCGGGTCGAGTCGCAACATAGTTCAATTATGCCCCACAAAACACAAAAGCCCCACATTGCTGTGGGGCCTTCGCGAATTGCTTTGTAACTTCCAAGTGTTAGCTGCTTTTTAGAACCCACCCATTCCGCCATGTCCACCCGGCATTGGAGCTTCCTTCTTCTCTTCCGGAATCTCCGATACCAGGGCTTCGGTGGTGAGCATGAGCGCCGCGATGGAGCCGGCGTTCTGCAGGGCGGTGCGTGTGACCTTTGTAGGATCGATTACGCCTGCCTTCACCAGGTGTTCGAACTCACCGGTTTGGGCGTTGTATCCGTAGTCGGGGTCTTTGTGCTCGCGGATCTTGCCGACCACGATTGCGCCTTCTTCGCCCGCGTTGGCCACGATCTGGCGCAGGGGCTCTTCCAGGGCGCGTTTTACGATGTTGGCGCCGATCAGCTCATCGCCTTCCAGCTTGAGCTTATCAATCGCCGGGATGCAGCGCACCAGCGCCACGCCGCCGCCGGGGACAATGCCTTCCTCGACTGCTGCGCGGGTTGCGTGCATAGCGTCTTCCACCCGAGCTTTCTTCTCTTTCATTTCGGTCTCGGTGGCTGCGCCCACTTTGATTACGGCAACGCCGCCGACCAGCTTGGCCAACCGCTCCTGCAGCTTCTCGCGGTCGTAGTCGCTGGTGGTGTTTTCGATCTGGCCGCGGATTTCTTTTACCCGGCCTTCGATCTCCACCGGCTTGCCTTTGCCTTCCACGATGGTGGTGTTGTCTTTATCCACCGTGATCTTCTTGGCGCGGCCCAGGTCCTGCAGCTGAATGTTCTCGAGCTTCAGGCCCAGGTCTTCCGTGATGGCCTTGCCGCCGGTCAGGATGGCGATATCCTGCAGCATGGCCTTGCGGCGGTCGCCGAAGCCGGGGGCCTTTACGCCCACAGCCTGCAGCGTGCCACGCAGCTTGTTGACCACCAGCGTAGCCAGCGCTTCGCCTTCAACATCTTCGGCGACGATCAGCAGCGGCTTGCCGCTCTTGGCAATCTGCTCCAGGATGGGCAGCAGGTCTTTCATCGATGAGATTTTCTTTTCGTAGATGAGGATATAAGCGTCTTCGAGCACCGCTTCCATGCGCTCGGGATCGGTGACGAAATAAGGGGAGAGGTATCCGCGGTCAAACTGCATGCCCTCAACCACGTCGAGCTGGGTTTCCATGGTCTTGGATTCTTCCACCGTGATCACGCCGTCTTTGCCGACTTTCTTCATGGCCTCGGCGATGATCTTGCCGATGGTCTCATCGTTGTTGGCCGAGATGGTGCCCACCTGGGCGATCATCTCGCCGGTGACCGGCTTGCTCAGGTCATCGAGCAGTCCCTTTTTGCGCTCGCCGTGCTTATCAATCGAGCCGCAAACCGCAGCCACGGCCTTCTCGATGCCGCGCTTCATCGCCATCGGATTGGCTCCGGCGGCAACCGTCTTCACGCCTTCGCGATAGATGGCCTGCGCCAGCACGGTGGCGGTGGTGGTGCCGTCGCCGGCAACGTCCGAGGTCTTGCTGGCGACTTCGCGCACCATCTGCGCGCCCATGTTTTCCTGGGTGTCTTTCAGCTCAATCTCTTTGGCTACGGTTACGCCGTCTTTGGTAATGGTCGGGGAACCGAATTTCTTTTCGATGACGACGTTGCGGCCCTTGGGACCGAGCGTCACTTTCACGGCGTCAGCCAGAACGTTGACGCCGCGGAGGATCGCCTGCCGCGACTCCTCACCATGCACAATTTGCTTTGCCATATTTTTATTTCTCCTTGATTCTTGTAGTTCGTTGGGCGTGTATGCGCCCGGAAATTTTGGAACTGCCAGCAAGCTCTTAGCTTTTAGCCTTTTACCTTTAGCCTCTAGCTCCTAACCACTAACTGTTTTTGATCCTTTCAGATCTGAAGCATCAGGCTCTTTGCCAGAAAACTTCTATTCACTGAGCTGGCTAAATGCCAACTGCTAATTGCTAAGTGCTTGTTTCTTGAAACTCGAAACTAGAAACTCGAAACTACCTTCTTGATCCTGCGGTCTCGCGCTCCTTATGTGCCTTGCCGGAGTGGGCGCCTTGCAGGATGCCGAGGATCTCCTCTTCCCGCAGAATGAGGTAATCTTCGCCGTCAATCTTGATCTCGGTGCCGGAGTACTTGCCGAACAGGACCCGGTCGCCCTCTTTCACGTCGAGAGGGAATACCTTGCCTTCGTCGTTGCTCTTGCCTTTGCCAACGGCGATGACCTCGCCCTCCTGGGGCTTCTCTTTGGCCGAGTCGGGGATAATGATGCCACCGCGGACCGTCTCCTGGTCCTCAATCCGGCGGATCACAACGCGGTCATGTAGTGGTGTCAGCTTCTGTGCCATGATTTTGCTCCTTGATTTTAGAAATCTGGGTTTAGAATTAAGTGTTTACAGCTTGAATCCGTTGGAGTTACTGCAACTCAGTGCTCTTGTTAGCACTCAGTCTCATCGAGTGCTAATTATAACTGTAGCCAATTTTGCTTGTCAAATGGTTGAGTGTAAGTGACTCAAGGCGAGCTCTTGGCCACTACCTTCCAGCTGTATCTGAGACGCGCGAAAGCGCGACCGGTGGAGCATCGGTGGGAGCACCCGGCTTTAGCCGGGTGGAAAGTTCGAATAAAATTGGGGCTTCAGCCCTGGCCTGATATGAGACTCGCCCCACAAGAAGTCCGCACGTTCTTCGTCACGGCCGGCTTCACTTCTAGAAAGTGTCATCCTGAGCCGCGTTTTGTGCGGCGAAGGACCTCGGATGGAGCCGGGAGCCGCCTACGGCTTCAATCGGACCACCCTTGGATTCTTTCCTCTCCATAACGAAATCTAGAATAATAATGTTTGAGGAAGTCAACAGCGCCGCAAAACGTCGAAAAACCAGCTTCGAACACCAGACCCAACAACAGCTGGAAAAGTCACCGCTTGAGTGATCCGGTCGCAAAAATTTCGGGAAAACGTGAAAGCAGGCATGGCTAAGGTACAGCCCCGAATGGGGCGGCAGAATGTAGCCCAGGGCGGAAAGCCCTGGGAAAAGATAGAAAAGAATTTACTTCCTCTCTGCCGAAGGCCAACGCGTATCCCGCCACGCGGGAGAAGCGTTCAGAAAAAATAGTAGGTTTTGAACGACGAGAACCAAAATTACGTTGCGGTTTGTCCAACCCCGATTTTTTGTGCAAAGCCCCTATATTTCTTTGCTGCGCAGTGAAGTGGTATCAAATCATTGCTTTTTATCAAATTGCTGGCATGATCAATGCATGGCTCCATGCCCCACACGCTCTTTGAAAACATCAAGCGGCGTCTCTCACCTCTCCCAGAGGCAAAGGGATATTTCTGCCTCTGCACGATTCATTACTCGAGTAACCCCCACCCCCCTCTCCCAAACAGCGACCGATCAGAGGTTACTTAGTAACCCCCCCTCCCCCAAACAGCCCCGAGAGCATTTTTTCAATTCCCGTTCGTCAGACATCCCCTACCGCAAGCCCATTCCCATACTCAAAAACAGCTGGAAGCTAGCAGCTAGGAGCTTCCTTTCTGCGCTAAAATGTCCCTATGCGATCTGCCATTCTGCTGCTCCTCTCCGCGGTGCTGGCTGTTCCGGCATTAGCCGGCGGGAAGGCTTATTCCAGTCTGAAGTTGGTGGTCTTGAAAGACAGCAATGGCAAGCCGGTGCGGAACGCCGCTGTTATCCTGCATCCGGTGAACAGCAAAGGCCATCAGGATAAGCACGGCGTCGAGCTCAAGACCAACGCCGAGGGCAAGACCGATATGGATGGCGTCCCTTACGGCAAGCTGCGCGTGCAGGTGATCGCCCCCGGCTTCCAGACCTACGGCGAAGATTACGATATCGACCAGCCCGAGCAGGAAATCACCATCAAGCTGAAACCACCCAGCGATCAGTACTCAATCTACAAGTAAGTACTCAGTATTCAGTATTCAGAAAAAGCTTACCGCTGATTTCGCAGATCACGCGGATTGCTAGAGGCGCCCGCCTGGGTTCCCATGAGCTTTTAATCTGCGCCGATCTGCGTAAATCTGCGGCCGGTTTTGTCTTTTCTCCGTGCCTCAGTGCCTCCGTGGTGAAATTCAAGACCGGCAACTGTTTTACGGTGCCCCGAGTGCCTCGGCACGGCGGAAGGGGCGCAGGTAAATCCTTACCGAATCGTGGGCAGTGTTGTTGCTTAGGTTGGGATCGGCGGTTGTTGCAGAGCTGGCCGTAGCGGTTGTCTTCAGGTCATGCGTAAGCGGAGCCAGGATGGTTACATGGAAGCTGGCTTGTGCGGAAGCGGCCAGCGATGTGCTCGTGCAAACTACAGGTCCCGGGCCGGTGCAGGCGTTATCGATCGCCGTGATGCGCACATTGATCGGGAAAGTGAAGGTAAGAGTTGCGACTGTGGCCGTCGGACCATTGTTGGTCACGGTTGCAGTGTAGGTGATCGGAGTTCCAATGGCTGCATAGCGCGTTGCTGGAGAGCGGCTCAGCGTGTCGGCCAGATCGGCGCTGGGAAGAACGTGCAAGGTCAGTTGCTGGCTGTTGCGCGTCAGCGGGCCGGGGTCTGAACCTGTGGCGATCAAATTGAAGGTGTAGTCGCCGGTGGTGTTGCTGCTGGCGCTGATGCTGAACGCGGCCCCTCCGGCGGTGGGCGTGACCGGTGAAGCGGCGGGGCAGGTCGCTGGAGCGCCGGCGCCGCAGCTTACGGTGACCGCGAAGTTGTATCCGTTTTGCGCGGTCAGTGTGCCATTGAAGGTGGCGGTATTTCCAGCCGGGACGGTCTGCACCGGGTTGGATACCGAGACAGCGAAATCAGAGACGTGCAAAGTGACTGGCTGCTGTTGCACGATAGCTCTTGCATCCGAGCCGGTAGCCACGAGGTTGAAGCTGAAGTTGCTTCCAACGGGATTGCCGGCGGTAATACTGAAAGCCGCGCCGCCAGGAGTGGGGGTGACAGTTGTGGAGGAACAGACTGCCGGCGCGCCGCTGCCGCAGGTAATGGTGACCGGGCTGTTGTATCCGTTGAAGGCAGTCAGCGTGCCAGTGAAGGTAGCGGTTTGATTGGCGACTACCGTTTGCACAGGATTGGGGACGGAAACCGTAAAGCTGGCGGCATCGGCCACCAGCAGGGTCACGCTCTGCGCGGGAACAGTCAGAGAGATGGTGCTGGAGGAAAAGTTGATATCGCTCAGGTGGTTGATGGCATTTACGCTGCTGCCTGGGCTTCCTGTGAGCTGCCACACGTGGGCCACGCCGCTGGCCTGGAAGTGGGCCAGGCTCACGCTGACCGCCGGGCTCGTGCCCGCGTCTTTGTTGACCAGCATGATTGTGAGCGCGCCATCGGAGCTGCGCACGGCAGAAAAAGCAGAGACATGATCAGGGTTGGGCACGGTGGTTGAGACGCTGGTGTCACCGAAAGAGGACTTGCTGCCATCATAGTTGCGATACATCTTCATGGCGTTATATGCGGGCGAGCCGGCGGCGGGGGTAGTCCAGCGCGCGCCAATGTCGAGGCCCTCGCGCCCGAAGATGCCATAGATATCGGCTTGCGCGGTGGCGCCGTTCATCCGGGACTCATCGCCCCAGTTGTATTCCGTGATAGCAGTCTTGAGCCCGGGATAGTGCTGCGCAACCCAGGTTTTCAGGCGGGGAATAAGCATGACTTTTCCGCCATCGATACCGGTCGAGGGAATCCAGCTCTGGTCAACGTAACTTGGGTCCCATAGCGAGCGCGTGGATTGGTTGCGCAGAGTCTGTTTTGCCGCGGAATCGTCATTGCCATACTCGCCACCCTGCGGATAGTAATGAACGCTGAAGACATCCAGCAGCCGCTTGCCGTTGGCCACCTCGTACTGATGGAACTGGTCGAGCAGCCAGGGCAGATAATATTCGTTGCCATGAGCTACCTTGTCGGGAGTGCTGAAGTTGCCCTGGCCGAAGAGTTGCTGGTCTTTGCCGCTGTAGAAATATCCGTCCCATCCCCACTCTTCCGGACCGACCACAATTGCGTTCGGCTCGACCGACTTGACGGCTAAAGAGTAGTCGCGCATCTTCTGGAAGATTTCGTCCATGCCGGGGCCATTCGGGTGGACGTCACGGTGTGTCCCTTGCCATATGCTGTGCTCGTTGTCGAGGATGTAGTATTGCAATCCGCCCTGGTTGGCGGGCTGCCAGGTATTGACGATGTGCTGTACCCACAGCGTTTGTATAGCGGTGCTATTAGGCACGTTGGCCGTGTTGGGATCAGCACCCGCGATCGGGTTTCCACCGGTATCAAGCCCGTTGCCGCAGTTGGTCTGGAACGGATCCACCGACTGCTGCGAGGGAAAGGTGCTCGTAGGATAGCTGCACAGGTAAGGATGACTGGGGCCGGCCTTGGCGATCCAATCAATAATGGGGATCGTCATCATCGGCTGCGCGCCGTTATGCTTGGCATCGGATATGAAATTGTCGGCGTCCTGGCCGGCAGTGCCGCTGCCGATGCTTTCATAGTAATAATCCGATGCGGTGTTGTGGCTGTTCGTCTGCCAGTTGTAGCGTGTCGTGGAATTGCCGCCCCAGCGGTTTACGGGAGCATTCAAGTCGCTCAACTGCGCCGCACTGCCGAAAGCTACACCATATATCAGAGGATTGATGGGATGTTGATTCGCGGTGGCGTCCACGCTGATTGCGACTTGGCAGGCGGCTGGCAGCGCAGATAGCAGCGACAGATAACAGGCAAGCAGCAGAAGAGGCCGCGTTGCGGGCACGAGGTTTTTTAGGGCTGATTGGCGCATGCAAACTACGACGTGGGGAGATGGCTATTAAACAATGATGGCGGGAAAGCAGCAAGATGCGGAAGGGTCATGGCCGGAAGGACAGTAAAAACCAAGCCAAGCTCCAACCAGACCTGGCCAGCTTTGGGCGACGTGGAACCGGGAGCGGCAATTAATTTCGGGCTGAGAGCTGAGAACCGAGAACTGAGTTTACGGCGATCCCGGCGGCAGCCATTGTTCCGGGTTTTCCATCTGGTTGGGAGCGCGCACAATGTAGGGGGTTACGATCACCAGGATTTCATCTTCGGTATTGTTCTTATTGTTGTCGCTGGTGAGGACTCCGAAGATGCGGCTGAAAAAAGGAAGGCCGCTCAAGCTGCGTTGCTGGTCGCGGGTGATGCTGCCCACCACCAGCGCGCTTTCGCCATTCATCAAACGCACGGTCCCGGTGTACTGGTGGTTAGAAATCACGGGCACGTTATTGAAGCTTTGTCCGCCAAGGGAGCGGATGCTCAGGTCAAGATCCAGCGTTACCTCAGCCTCTTCGCGTTTAGCGGCGCGCGGCGGGGCCGGCGCTTTTGTGTTGGGCGCGCCGGTCTGAGCGGCATCCGGGTCTGACTCATCCGTATTTGGAACCATGCGCATGTGGATGAACGGTTTGGCTTTCAGAGTGATGCCCAGGTCTTCATACGAAAAAGAGGGGAAGGTTGAAACCTGCGATCCGGGGAGGTTCAGCAAAGGGTTGGAAACAATTGGAGCATAGATCGCGTTCTGAATGGGAAAGCGGTCACCGACGCGCAAGGTTGCGGTATCTCCCTGGGAGGTGCGCAAAATCAGGTGCTCAAGGTTTATGACCGAGGATTGATTCAAAGTAAAGTTGGCGCTTACCGGCGGAATCACTACGGCGAAGGTGGTTTTTCCGCCGCCAAAGAGCGCAAAGGGCTGCTTCAGGAGCTGAGAAAGCTGCGAATTCTGCTGGTTTTGGAGCTGCGCCAGCAGGGCATTAATTGCGTCCTGGTTCTGGGCGGTAAGGCCTCCGTTTTGGATAATCTGCTGAATCTGGTTCTGAATATTGGGCTGATTCGCCAGCGCTGTAAGCGCCGCTGTAGGAACATTGATCAGCTGAAATTGCGTCGGGAAGGTAACCCCAAGGTCGCGTAAGAGCGTCTGATTAATCTCATAGGTCCTGACATCAAGCATGACCTGGGGCTTGGCCAGATTTAATGTATTGATAAAGGCGGCGGCAGCGTCGAGGGTCGAGCGTGGGGCGCGCACAATAATGGTCGACTGGGCCATGTTGGAGACGACGAAGCGAATGTCATAAATGCTGCGCATAAGCGAGACTAAATCGGTCATGGCCTCCGGGCTGGTAACATCGGAGACATAAAAGGTGCGCAGGATCATGTGGTCGTACTGACGGCGATTTTCCGGCGTATCGTTGGCGAAAAAGATTTCCTTCTGTGAGAGCACCGTCCACATGGCATGGCTCTGCGGGGTGGCCGCTGCGATTGCCTGCTCGAACGACGCGTGGCTCATTTCCAGCGAGACAGCCAGCGGAGTGAAGTTGTCGTCAAAAATGGGCGTCAATCCATATAGATCGGCGATGCGAGTCATCAGCGCGCGGCTGTCGCCGCGGAAGTGAATGTCTTTGAGTTCAGGGGAGGGACGCAGCCGCATTTCTTCCGACCCTTGCGTAATCTGTTCCAGGGAGGGCGAAAGTGGCGGCTCTTCAGCAACAAGCTCATGCAGACGTTCGGCGGCGTAGTCGTTCGTGGGGTCCAGATTGAGCGCGTTCTGGAATTCAGCCATCGCCTGGACGCGCCGGTTTTCGGAGGAAGACTTCCCGGATTCATCCGCCGTCAGCACGGCGCTATTGCCGTTCTTCAGATGGTCGGAGACCAGCTTTTGCCGCATCATTTCACGGGCAGTGATGTACTGGGTGTCTTGCGGATTGAGCCGCGCAGCTTCCTCGAAGCTGGCAAAAGCCTCGTTGTAGTGCTTTTGGCGCTCAAATTTGATGCCGCGCTTGAAGGCGTCGCGGGCGGCTTTCGCGTCCTGCTTGGAGACGGAGGCATGACTGTTTCCAACCACACCCATTAGCAAGACGAAAAGAAGACAAAAACGCATGAGATGGAATTGTACCGTGAATTGAGATGCCGATGAGAGCGAGTCGGTTCTTAAAGGAGTTTCCTCACCAACAAATCGCCGCACCGAGACGGGGCACAGCCGGGGACGGCTATGCAACACAACTATGTCATTTGCGATGATCCGGCAAATAAGTCGGTGCAGCAGTGCAGGCACAAATCAGGGCTGTGGGAGAGCAAATCGTCGTAGGAATAGATTCCGGTTGCGACGGCAACTACGGGAACGTTGTTGGCGTGGGCGGCGAGAATATCAGCGGGGGTGTCGCCAACGAAGCACACCGTGGCATCCGAAGCAGCCTCTTCAGTAAGGCTCGATTTCTTGCTTAGAAGCGCAAGGGCCTGTTCTATGCCGTGGCGGAAGATATCGGCTCGTCTCTCGCGTTCGCCGCAAAAAGAGCCCAGGCTGAAAAAGGGACGCAGCCCGGTCGCGTTGATCTTGGCCCAGCCGATGAATTCCAGATTTCCCGAGGCCACTCCCAGGATTTTGCCCTGGGAATGGAGTTCCTTGACAAGTTCCCGGATCGAAGGACAAAGCTCGGCATTGATGCCGGCAATATTTTTTCCCACTTCCGAACGCATGAGCGAAAGTACGCGCGGCAATCCGCTCTCGAAGTCGCCCGCTCGCCCGGCGCGCTCCAGGATTGCGCGAATTATGCCGATGTCAGTGTTGCCGTGTACGGGAATGTTATCCAGTTTGGTCTCAATGCCGTAGACCTCGGCAAGCGCGCTGCGAAAGGCGTTGTAATGAACGCCATCGCGGCTGTTCAACAGCGTGCCGTCAATATCGAACAGGTAAGCCTGGGCTTCGGGCAGGTCGCGCAGACGCAAGTCGTTGCTTCCCGGTTTTTGGGAGGAAGGTTCGGGGTGTCTCCAACCATCACGATGCGACGTCAAGGTCAGCTCTGCCTCACCAGTATTCTTTCGATGCTTTCCGCGCGCCCGGTGGCGGGGTCGCACTCGATGACGACGGCGGCAAGGCGCACATCGCCGCTGGCGGGTTCGAAGCGTATGGGCATGTTGCTGAGAAAGCGTTGCAGAATCTGCTCTTTCTCCACACCGATGACTCCGTCATAGGGGCCGGTCATGCCTACGTCGGTTTGATAGGCGGTGCCTTTGGGCAGCACGCGCTCATCGGCCGTGGGAACGTGAGTATGCGTGCCGATGACGGCGGTCACGCGGCCATCGAGGTACCAACCCAGCGCAATTTTTTCAGATGTGGCTTCGGCGTGGATATCCACGAAGATGATCTTTGCCTTGATTTTCTCCAGCAGCGCGTCGGCGGTGCGAAAAGGGTCATCGTTGCTGGCCATGAAGACGCGCCCTTGCAGGTTGATGACGGCGAAGTCATGACCGGAACGGGAACGGCCTTCGAAGAGCCCGAATCCCGGACTTCCAGCGGGATAATTGGCTGGGCGCAGCACGCGATGCGCCATACCATCCTGATTGCCGGCTGCCCGCTCGAAAAATTCGATGATCTCTTTTTTATCCCAGATATGGTTACCGGTCGTGAGTACCTCAATGCCCAGTCCCAGCAACTCCTCCACCAGGGGCGGGGTGATGCCGAAGCCGGCGGCGGCATTCTCTCCGTTGGCCAGCACCAAATCGATCTTATGCTGGCTGACCAATTGGGGGAGCAGGTCGCGCACGATGGTGCGGCCGGGGCGTCCAAAGATGTCGCCAATGAAGAGAATATGCATCATTACGATAGTAGCATCCGGGGGAAAGCAGTCAGCAGTCAGCCAAAACAAATAGCAATTAGCACGTGGCAGTTAGCATTTTGCCCTGAAACAGCTTCGACAGAAGAAGCCGAATATCTCCACCGTTCGGCAGCTATGAACACCCTCTAAGGGCCAAATGCTAACGGCTAAACGCCAAATGTTGCTCAGGTCTGATTGCTGACCGCTGAATGCCAGTGCTGCATCAAGAGTCCTCAATCATTTATCATCTCCGATGATGAAAGATATAGCCGCCTGGGCCCTCGACACCGCCGCGCAGCGTGGCGCCACCTATGCTGACGCGCGCATCGTAGACGAACGCCACCGTGTTCTTTCCACCAAAAATGGCAAAGTGGGTAATGCTTCCGACTCCGAGTCGTTGGGCATCGGCGTGCGCGTGATCGCCAACGGAAGCTGGGGCTTCGCCGCCAGCGATTCTCTAGAACGCAAAGCCGTAGAAGCTGCCGCCGCGCAGGCTGTAGCCATTGCCGAGGCATCGGCGCGGGTGAAAGCTGGCGAGCTTCGCTTTGCGCCTGAAAAGCCGGCTGTCGCCGACTGGACGGCTGAATACAAAATCGATCCTTTTACGATTTCCGTCGATCAGAACATTGACCTGCTGCTCAAAATTGATAAGGAACTGCTCTCGGTTGCGGGCGTGACTTTAGCCGAGACCAATCTGCAATTTCGCCGCTACGACCAGTGGTTCTATTCTTCCGAGGGGGCGGATATTCACCAGTTGCGTTTCATCACCGGCGCCGGCTACGCGGCTTTTTCGTTTCAGGGAAACGAGATTCAGAAGCGCTCGTATCCTAACTCCTTCGGTGGCCAGTACCAGAACAAAGGCTACGAGTTGATAGACGAGCTGAAGCTGGTCGAGAACGCCCGCCGCATCGGCGAAGAGTCCGTGGCGCTGCATCAAGCAGCGCAGTGTCCGCAGGGCAGGGCGACCATTATCCTCGATTCCTCCCAGCTCGGGCTGCAGATCCACGAATCCGTCGGCCATCCCATCGAGCTCGACCGCGTGCTGGGCATGGAGGCCAACTTCGCCGGCACCTCATTCCTTACTCTCGATAAGCTGCGCAACCTGCGCTACGGCAGCGAACTGGTGAACGTCGTGGCCGATGCCACCGTGCAACACGGCCCCGGCCTGGGAACGTTCGCTTACGATGACGAAGGCGTGGCCGCGCAGTGCACCCCCATCATCAACAACGGGGAATTCACCGGATACCTTTCTTCACGCGAGACCGCCCACACCATCGGAGCCAATCGCAGCGGCGGCACCATGCGCGCCGAAGGCTGGAACCGCCTGCCCATCATCCGCATGACCAACATCAGCATCCTTCCGGGCGAGAAACCATTGACCCTGGAGCAACTCATTGCCGATACCGATGACGGCATCTTCGTGCAGACCAACCGCTCCTGGTCCATTGATGACAAGCGCTACAACTTCCAGTTCGGCTGCGAAATCGGCTGGAAGATCAAGCAGGGCAAGCTGGGCGAGATGATCAAGAACCCTTCTTACTCCGGCATCACCACCGAGTTCTGGAATTCCATGGACGCCATCTGCTCCCGCGACCAGTGGACCCTGTGGGGCACTCCAAACTGCGGCAAAGGTCAGCCCATGCAGACCATGGGCACAGGACATGGGGCCGCACCGGCAAGATTTCGAAACGTAAAGGTAGGCAGTGCGTACAAGGGAAATTGATCTCTATGGATTCTAACGTTTTGCTCTATATCGGAATCGTGATCTTCATTGTAGCGATGCTTGCTGACCGTAGAGGGCAGTTCATACAGGCTCTTTATCGCGGTTTTCGTACTTTTCCAGAGTTGCGAAATCCGAGAATCCTTGTTTGCGCACTAGAAGATTCCTACACGGACTTGGCAGAAATCGACACTGGGATTTATTCAAGACATTTCAAGCGTATTAGCACCGTGCAGCTTCACGATTTGGACGAGCTGTTTGACCAGCTCCGAAAGGGCTGCGATATTCTGCATTTGTTTTGTACTGTGTCTGAACAAGGGATGATTCAAGGTGCAGATGGGTTGCGTCCGGCAACGGATTTGTTAAGTGCCTGTGATGGAAGCGGAGTCAAAGTTCTTCTAGTCGCCAACGAGAATCCTGCCAAAGGTTATATCACCGGGTTTAAGAAGGGGCGTTCTCCTTTGAACTTAATTCTGACGCTACAGCGTAAAGGTGATGTCTTTGGAAAATTCTTTGGAGCACTGTTCGATGAGGTACTTCAAGGTAAAACTCTTCCTGTAGCATGGGTGAAGCTCGCTCCCCAGATTCCCAGAACAGAACATCAAGACGTACCCGAAACTCTATTTTTGACTGGCCAGGCGTTCAAATTGATACCGTAAATTACCAAATGCTTACCAAAGAACAATCACACGACATCTTCGAGCGCATCAAGAAATTCTCAACCGCCGACGAGATTGAAGTCTACATTTCCGGCGGCCGCAGCGCGCTCACGCGCTTTGCCAACAATTTCATCCATCAAAATGTGGCCGATGAGAACCACGCGGTTTCGATACGCACGGCATTCGACGGCCGCACCGCGCGCGCGACCACTAACAAACTGGATGAAGACAGCCTGCGCCGCGTGGTGCAATCGGCCGAGAGCCTGAGCAAAGTCCAACATCCTAACCCCGATCTGCTGCCCATGACAGAAGGGAACGAACCGTTAACCCTCATCCCCAGCCGCTGGTTTGAAGAAACTCGCACTGTCGGACCGCAAGAGCGTGCTGCCGGCGTGAATGAGATTGTGAAGGTGGCCAAACGCGAGAAGCTGGTCACTGCCGGAATCTTCTCCGTCTCCGAGTACGTGGAAGGGCTCTTCAACTCCCGCGGCCTGGCGCGATTTCATCAGCAGACCTCCTCTGAAATCTCTATTACCATGCTGGGAGATGATTCCTCCGGATGGCAGAAGGCCAACTCACCCGACGTGCGCAATCTCAACCCGGTCGCTTTGGCCGAAGTCGCGGCGCGCAAGGCCCGACAGTCGACTGCCCCGCGCGAGCTCGCTCCCGGCAAATACACCGTCATCCTCGAGCCTGCCGCCGTGCTTGATCTGGTGGGCTTCATGTTCTACGACTTTGCCGGCCTGGCATTGCTCGATCAGCGCTCATTTCTGAACAATCGCATGGGCAGTAATCTCTTTGGCGAAAACATTACCATTCACGATAATGTGAGCCACCCACTGCAATCGGGTTCGCCCTTTGACGGTGAAGGCGCGCCGCGGCAGCATGTGACGCTGGTGGAAAAAGGCGCGATCAAAAATCTTGTTTATGCCCGCGCCACGGTCGAGAAGATGAAAAAATCTGAGCTGGCCGGCAAAGTCGGTGACGTTCGCCCCACAGGCCACGGCTTTTTGCTTCCCAACGAGGTGGGTGAAGCGCCGCTGAATGTGGTCTTTGCGCCGCCGGAGACGAGAAACGCGAAAACCGTGGACGAGATGGTGGCTTCTACCGAACGTGGCGTGTGGGTCACACGGCTGTGGTATATCCGCGAAGTGGAGCCCTACGAAAAAATCCTCACCGGCATGACCCGCGACGGCACCTTCTATGTTGAAAACGGAAAGCTGCAATACGGCATCCGCAACTTCCGCTTTAACCAGAGCCTGGTTGAACTATTAAGCAAGGTAGATGCGCTCAGCATCCCCGTGCGCGCCAGCGGGGAAGAGTCGTTCGACATGGTAGTGCCCGCGATGAAAGTGAGGGATTTTAATTTTACGGAAGTGACAAAATTCTGAAGAAGGAATTGGCATTTGGCACTTGGCATTTGGCCAACACGGAGTATAACAATTGAAAGATTTCAGAGATTTGAGGGTTTGGGTCAGTGCCCATGAACTAACGCTCAAGATTTATTCAGCGACCGCCAATTTTCCCAAAGAGGAATTGTATAGACTCACGAGCCAGATCCGGCGATGCAGTGCATCAATTGCGGCCAATATTGCGGAGGGATGCGGAAGACGTGGTAATGGCGAGTTTCATCGTTTTCTTCAGATCGCCGCTGGCTCTGCCAGTGAACTTGACTATCATCTACTGCTTGCAAATGATCTCAATTTCTTAAACAAGACGTGTATCAGGAACTTTATAAGGCTTTGCTTGAGTTACGGCGAATGTTGAGCGCTTTGATTACAAAGGTTGAGGCCGAACGAATCCGCGACTACAAATCCTAATGGCCAAATGCCAAGTGCTAAATGCTAAATGCTATTGCGATATCCCCACCGCCACTCCCGTCGCCGGCTGGTGCGGAGTTTGCGGCTTGGTATCCACAAAGAAGTTGCTGCTGTACAGGTTGTGGTACATGCGTCCGGCAATCTCGGCGGCTTTGGGGCCAAACGTAGGGCGTCCGCCGCGCAGGAAGACCACGATTACCACTTTCCCGTGATCGGTGTTGGCATAAGAGGCGAACCAGCCGAAGCGTGTTCCGTCTTTCGAGCAGGTTCCGGTCTTTCCCAGAATCTCTTCTTCGTCAAAGTTGTAGCGCACACTGCGCGCGGTGCCATAGGCTACGGCTCCCGCCATGCCTTCCGAGACATCGGGAATGAGGTCATTGATTTCGAGCTGGCGCTTTACCTTGGGCACAAAACCGGCGATCTCATCGGCTGACTGCGGATGCTGCAGGTAATACAAGGTACCGCCATTGGCCACGGCGACCATCATGGCGCCAAGCTGCAGCGGGGTCATGGAAATGGTCTCGCCGTAAGAGCACAGCTTGCCTACACCGCCATCTCTGGTTCCCGGCGCTACCGTGGGGAACTGGCCCAGGTGTTCGCCTTCGATGTTAAAGCCGGCCAGCTCGCCCATGCCGAACATGTGGGCATATTCGCTGACCCGTTTGAAGCCGAGCCTGCGTCCCAACGCTTCGAAATATGCGTTATTAGAATGGGCCAGGGCGTCAGTGAGGTTCATGCGCGTGCGGCGTCCCAGCCGGACCTCATCATCTTTGGTGATCAGGCCTTCTTTCAGCGCCGCCAGGGCGACTGCGACTTTGAATGTGGAGCAGGGCTGCGCTCCTTCAGAGAGCGCCAGCTTCTGGTTGACCATGGCCAGAATGCGTCCTGAAGCGGGATCAATGGCTACTACTGATCCGTTCATATTGCCCAGGGCATCGATGGCAGCGGTGCGGACCGACAGGTCTTCTCCGTCGGTGATGTCGCCCGCGGTCACATCGTCGGCGAACGAACTGGTATAGAAGCGCTCGTAGTAGTGATGGCGCCGGCGATGGCGCAGGTGGCTTATGCGCTTTTGCGCGCCCGCGCTTTCGCTGACCTGCGATTTGGCTCTTCCGGAAGTGGATGTCGTGGAGAATCCGTAGGCGGAAGATACGAGGAGAACGAGCAGAGATGCAAGCCCGACTGCAAGATTTTGACTACTGTGGCGCCCCACCATAAAGGTGAATTCCCATCTTTTGTTGCTAAGGTTGCAGTGATACTACGTGAGTCGCAGATGAGAATTCAATAGGAAAAACCCCTGAGTCCACAAAACAGCAACTCTCGTTCAATAACTTGGATGATCCTGGGCAAAGCAGAGTTGCAGCTTTGTTTTGGGGCAGAACAAGCCAGGAAACCATCTGAGTTTTGGAAGAACGAAATTTTAGCTCACAAGTGGAGACATGCAGAGATACACGGAGCCGGCGGCTCTTAATTCTCTCGTCGCAAACCCTTAAAATCGGGAGCCCCCCCCTTGCTCAGCAAGGGTCTGATCGATAAACCATTGAGGATCATGGGTATACGGGTTGGCTCCAAGCTCCCACGGCCAGCCGGGCGGGCGCAGCTGCAAGCTGCAAGAGACAAGGAACTTGAAGATTTCAAAGACCAGGGACTACCCCACCACATTCTAAAACGCGGGACACATTCCAAGCTGATGATGCGCCACAATTTTCCCAAGATCAACCATGTGATATCACCTGAAGCCTGAAGCTAAGAACTGGGAGCTTGTTTTTTCCTACTGCTCGCCCCGCTTGCGGATAAACGCCGGCACATCCAGGTCATCCTGCGGAAAGTTGCTGGTTACGTTGCTTTTGACTTGGTCGAGCGACGGCGTCTCCCGCGTAGGTGTTGCCGGGGTACGCTGTAGCGCCGGGGCAAAGGCATTTCTTGCCGGCGGCTGAGGCTGGGACTCCGGAACGACGCGTTGCGGCTGCGGCAGTTCGGTAGGCCGGGTTGGAGTGAAAGAGGAAGCGCTGCGCGCGCTCGAAATTGCCACGGCAGCGGCCGTGGCGGAGCGTTCCCGCTGCTGTTGCTGGATGTCGCGGAAGCCGGTGGCGATGACTGTAATCTTGACCTCTTCCTTCATCTTTTCATCCAACACCGCGCCAAAGATGATGTTGGCGTCTTCGTGGGCCGCGCTCTGAATAATGGTGGAAGCTTCATTGACTTCCGCCAAGCGCAAGGAACTCGATCCGGTAACGTTGATCAGGATGCCACGCGCTCCGTCAATTGCTCCGGCTTCGAGCAGCGGGGAAGCGATCGCCGCTTGCGCCGCTTGGATGGCCCGGCGCTCACCCCTGGCTGTAGCCGTTCCCATTACGGCAAAGCCCATGCCGGCCATAATGGCTTTCACATCGGCGAAGTCGCGGTTGATGATCCCCGGGATGGTGATGATGTCAGAGATGCCCTGAACGGCCTGGCGCAAAATGTCATCGGCAACCCGGAACGACTCGAAGAAGCCGGCGTTCTGGGCCACGGCCAGCAGCTTTTCGTTGGGGATCACGATCATCGTGTCCACACATTCGATAAGCTCGGCTAATCCTTTTTCCGCCTGCTGCATGCGGCGCTTGCCCTCAAAAGCAAAAGGCTTAGTCACAACGCCCACGGTAAGCGCGCCCATTTCGCTGGCGAGCGAGGCAATGATCGGGGCCGCGCCTGTCCCGGTGCCGCCACCGAGGCCGGCGGTGACAAAAATCATGTCCGCGCCCTCCAGGGCCTCGATGATCTTATCGGCATCTTCCAGGGCACCCTTGCGGCCCACGTCAGGATTAGCGCCCGCACCCAGGCCATTGGTAAGCTTTACACCAAGCTGAATCTTGATAGGCGCGCGCGACATCTGCAGCGCCTGCATGTCGGTGTTGGCGGTCACGAACTCCACGCCCTCGACCTTGGCGTCAATCATGCGGTTGACGGCATTGCCGCCGCCACCGCCGACACCAATGACTTTGATCTTGGCGTTGTTGCGAATTTCTTCGTTGAACTGTATGCGGATATCGCTGGTTTTCGATTTTGGTTCCGTCATGTTCACCTTCTCGTTTTGGTCAGAGTTCGTGGTGGTTCCCATCGGAGACGTAGCAAGCTACGTCTCTACGAAGCAACGTGGCTGTAGTTTAACTTGAGTAACATAAAGTTGATACGAAAACTTAAACAACTAACTTGTTTTCCATTCCAAACGCTCCCAATTCCAAACAAACTGAGAACCGAGAACCGAGAACTGAGAACCGAGAACTGCTACATCGATGCCCGCGCCAAAAACGAACGAATACGGGCCGAAAGTCCGCCTTCATCGTCTTGGCGTACATGGCGCGAGCGGTTGCCGTAGTAAATCATTCCCAGCACGGCGGCGAACTCAGGCTCGGCCAGTTCCGCCGGCAGCTTGGCCATGGGCATGGGCTTGCCGACGCGCACCGGCTTGCGCAACAGGGCCTCGCAAATTTCTTCCAGGCCATTGAGCCGGGCAGCGCCCCCGGTGAGCACAAGGCCGGTGGCGCAGAACTCCATTGCACGCGACTGACGCAAATTTTCGCGCACGTGCTCGAAGAGTTCCCCGGCGCGGGGCTCGAGGATCTCAGCCAGGAAGCGTTGCGGCATCAGCCGCGAAGGCCGGTCGCCCACAGCGGGCACTTCGATTTCGTTGCCTTCCGGCACACGCGTGACCACCGCGCAACCATAGCCGCGCTTGATTTTTTCAGCGTCGGCAAGCGGCGTGCGCAAGCCCACGGCAACGTCGTTGGTAAAGTGGTCGCCCCCGATAGGGATCACCGCCGTGTGCACCACAATGCCTTCGTGATAGACGATCAACTCGCTCGATCCGGCGCCGATATCCAGAAGGCAAACGCCCAGCTCGCGCTCATCGGGCTTGAGGACGCATTCCGCACATGCCAGCGGCTCAAAGACCGTATCGTTGACGTGAACGCCGGCGCGGTTCAGGGCGGTGACGACGTTTTGCGTGACACTGGCGATGGAGGTGATGATGTGGATCTGCACCTCGAGCCTCGTCCCCAACATGCCTACGGGATCGCGGATGCTGTTCTGATCGTCGACGATAAATTGCTGCGGCAGCAGATGCATGGTCTGCCACTCGGCGGGCAGGGGGATAGTGCGGGCCTTTTCCACCGCCTGGCGAATATCGTCGCGGTTGATCTCGCGGGCCCGTGTCCCCAAGCTCACACCCCCGCGGCTGTTGACCCCGCGCACGTGAGTTCCGCCCACGCCGACCACGGCTGAGTCTACTGTCACCCCGGCGGCGGCTTCCGCTTTTTCCATAGAGCGCTGCACGCTGGCGGCGGCCTTTTCCAAATCGATGATAGCGCCCTTGCGCGAGCCGCGGGAGTCGCTCAGCCCGTGCCCGAGATAGCGGATTCCGCCCTCGGTGCTTTCGGCCACCAGGGTGCAGGTCTTTGAGCTGCCAACGTCAATGGCTGTAATCAGGTTCTGCTTTTGTTTACCCATACCACACAATTTGTTTCGGTCCCATGCAGAGACGCAGCAAGCTACGTCTCTACGATTCTTTTAATGGCGCCTTTTAGTGTGTGCGCTGCGCGCGGCGTGCTGTGCGGCAACGGTCCTTGGCGCCGGCTTCCTGGGTGCTGCTGGGGCGTTGCCGGTTGTGGAATCAGTGTGCTCACGGTTGCCCGCGGTATCGGGATTGACGATGACCTGGCGATCGTAACGAAGGTCCACCGATTCCAGTTTGCTGAACTGCTGGCGCCACTCTTCCACATGCGCCAGGTAAATCTTGTAGCGTTCGAGATATTGGCTGCTGCCCAGGTGTATCAGCACGGCGTTTTCTGAGTCGGCAACCGTAATTTTGACGTCTTCGGGGTCGGAGAGGTCCACCTCGCTGATGGAACTGGAATAGTGCGCGCCTTCCGAATCCAGGTCGTGCACCAGTTCGCCATAAATCTTCATGCGCGCCGCCCGGGTGGAAAGCGGGTCGGCATCCTGCATGCCGGTAATTACCGGAAAGGAATATCGGGCGCTAGAGTGTGGAGGCAGTTCGAGCACTACGCCACCAGGGTCAATGAGCGAGACCTTGGAGCCTATGCGTACAAAAGCAACCGGCGTGCGCTCGTGCAACTCGATCTTGAGACGATTGGGCAGCAGGCGCATGACAGTGGCGGATTCGACCCAGGGAATCTCTTCCAACTGCTTTTTCCTGTCGGCCAGGGGAATAAAGAAGATATTGCGACCAATGTCGCCACCCATGATCTCCATCACCTGGCCGTGAGAGACGTTCTGCGTGCCGGTGACTTCAATGTTATCGCTGGAGTCGACGCGAAAGCGCCAGGAGCCTGTGCCGTAGAAATAAGCGGTCGCCAGCGCAGCGCCAAGCGAGCCAGCTATAAGAAGACCGATGGAGGCCTGCTTGAGCCGGCTGGCAGTTTTCTTGGGAAGCGCGCCGCGACGTACCGGGATGCGCTTTTGCCCGCGCAGGAAGGCAGACTCTTCGTCGTTTTCGAGATCAACCACCCGGCTGTCGAGTTCGCTATCAACGTCTTCTTCCTCCCGGGCCGCAACCGCTGGCCGCCGGGTCCGACTTTCACGCTCGGGAATATAGAAGTCGTCGTCTCGAGGCATTGCTCTGTTCCACTATAGCTTTTTTTGAGGGAAATGCAGAAAGGAATTTTCCACAGGAGCAATTTTTCTAACCACGGAGGCACGGAGACACGGAGACACGGAGAATTGGGTCATTGAATCATTGGGTCATTGAGTCATTTTCAGAATTGGATAATTGCGTAATTTGTAATTGCGTAATGCGAACCTAAGCTCAAATCAATTACTAAACTACACAATTACCCGATGATTCAATGACTCAATTCCCAACAGCTTCTTGCTGTTTGACGTTGGCTGCAAGTCGTTCCAGAATCTGGGGGCCGAGTTGGGAGATATTGCCTGCGCCGAGGGTAAGAATCATATCCCCATCTCGTGCCTGGGTAACTACGGCCTCGGTTGCGTCGGCGAACGAGGGGATATAGTGGACCTTCTTCCCGGAGCGCTGGGCAACGGCCCGCGACAGGGCCTCGCCGGTGATTCCTTCGATGGGCTGCTCGCTGGCGGCATAGATATCGAGAATGTGCAGGGTATCGGCGTCGCCGAAGGCGCTGGTGAATTCCTCCATCAGTTGCTGCGTGCGGGTGTAGCGATGCGGCTGAAAGATAACGTGAATTCGTTTGTTGCCGCACTGCCGCGCCGCCGCCAGGGTGGCGCGGATCTCGGTAGGATGATGTCCGTAATCATCCACCACGCTGATGCCGTTGACCTTGCCTTTGAGCTGAAAGCGGCGGTCAACGCCGCGAAATTTTTCGAGCCCGGTGCGAATGTGCTCGATACCGATCTCCAGGCCAATACCTACGGCCACAGCAGCAGTGGCATTGAGAATGTTATGTGCTCCAGGGACGTGGAGAGAGAAGTCGCCCAGTGGTTTCCCCTGGTAATGCACACCGAAGCGGCCTATGTATTTTTTGCCTGGCGCGGTTTCAGAGCTTACGATCTGAAAGTCTGAGCCTTTCTGCGTGCCATAGGTCACAACTCGCCGCCGGACTTTCGGTAGCAGTCCGCGCAGGCGTTCATCGTCGTTGCAGATCACCAGCATTCCGTAGAAGGGCACACGGTCCATGAAGTCTATAAAAGTTTGTTCTACGTCCTGCATATCGCGGTAGCAATCCATGTGCTCGCGGTCAATGTTGGTCACGACGGAAAGAATTGGTGAGAGTTTGAGGAAGCTGCGGTCGCTCTCATCGGCTTCGGCCACCAGGTACTGTGACTTGCCCAGGCGGGCGTTGGAATCCATGGCGTCTACGCGACCGCCAACAATAATCGTGGGGTCGAGTCCGCCGGCGGCGAGCACGGCGGCAACCATGGAGGTGGTGGTAGTTTTCCCGTGCATGCCGGCGATGGCGATGCCGTACTTGAGCCGCATCAGCTCGGCAAGCATCTCCGCGCGCTGGATCACCGGCACATGCCGCTGGCGCGCCGCCGCGACCTCCGGGTTTTGTTCGTTGACCGCCGAGCTGGTCACGACAACTTCCGCGCCTGCGGCGTTTTCGGCGCGGTGGCCTTCAAAAATAGTTGCGCCCAGGCGGGTCAGACGCTGAGTCACCGGAGAGAGCTTTAAGTCGGAGCCGGAGACTTTGTATCCCAGGGTAAGCAGAACTTCGGCGATGCCGCTCATGCCGATGCCGCCGATGCCCACGAAATGTATGCGCTGTATTTTTGCGAACATGAAGCTCAGAGAAAACGATAGCAGATTTTGCGCAGATGCGAGCCTTTTTGAGCGGGCAAGAGGAAAGCACTCAGCAATCAGCATTCAGCCAAAGCACTTGGCATTTAGCCCCTGGGGTGCATTTGTGGTCTGCCGAAATTTGGGGGATCCGGAACGCTTCTTGTACGAAATTGTTTAGGTGCCAAATGCTAACCACTAAGTGTCAAGTGCTTGTTTAGGGGCTGACTGCTGATTGCTGAATGCTGAGTGCTATTTCGAATCCAGCACCTCGCGTATCTTTTGCATGAGGGCGCGGGTAGAGAAGGGTTTCTGCAGGAAGGCGCTGTCGGCGGCAAAGACTCCCCGGTGTTCCACGGCATCATCGGAGTAGCCTGACATAAAAAGCACTTTCAGCTCCGGATATCTGGCCATCAGGAGCTGGGCCAGTTCACCACCATTCATGCTTTTCAGCACCACGTCGGTGAGCAGCAAGTCAGGCCGTTCAGGATTGTTTTCACAGATACGCAGGGCATCCTCGCCTTGAGCTGCCGGCAGAACTTTATATCCATTCTTCATCAGGATATGACTCACCAACTCGCGAACGCCGTCTTCATCTTCCACCAGAAGCACGGTCTCGGTGCCTTTGGGAATCTCGGGGTCGGCGGGGCGCGGAGCGATTTTTGCCGCAGGCTCGCTCACCTGGGGCAGATGAATTTTAAAGGAGGTGCCTTTGCCGATTTCGCTGTCGACCCAAATGTGGCCGCCGCTCTGCTGCACGATGCCATAGACGGTAGAAAGTCCCAGGCCGGTGCCCTGGCCTGAGGGCTTGGTGGTAAAGAAAGGCTCGAAGATGCGGGAACAGGTGGCGCGGTCCATGCCGACGCCGGTATCGCTGACGGTTATGCTTACGTAATCGCCGGGAGCAACTTCGCGATGTTCGCGCGTATTTTTTTCATCCAGACGAACGTTAGCCAGTTCGATGCTAAGCTTGCCGCCGTGCGGCATGGCGTCGCGCGCATTCACCGCCAGATTCATGATGACTTGCTCGATCTGTCCGGGATCTGCCTTCACCCGGCCTAAATCAGGCTGGAACCTGGTGCGCAGCTCAACGTCTTCGCCCAGCAACCGGCCCAAAAAGTTTCCCATATTTGAAATTACCGTATTCAGCTCAAGCACCTTGGGCGCAAGTACCTGCTGGCGGCTGAAGGCGAGCAATTGTACAGTCAATTCGGTGGCGCGATCTGCGGCCTTGCGAATCTCTTCCACCTCATCGCGCAGATGGGTCACATTGATCTCTTCCAGCAGCAACTCGGTGTTGCCGCGTATTACGGTCAACAGGTTATTGAAATCGTGCGCGATCCCGCCGCCCAGCCTTCCTACAGCTTCCATGCGCTGCGATTGCCGTAGCTGCTCTTCGATGGCCAGGCGTTCGGTCACGTCTTCCGCGATGATCTCAAAACCGGTAACGTGACCCTGGCGGTCGAGCACCGCACGGCCGCTCAGCCGCACGGTGATCTGGCGTCCATCTTTGCGCCGCCATTTCACTTCTACGCTCTCGACCTGCTGGGTCTGGCGGTACTGCTGCACCAGGCGGGCATGCTCCTCGGGATTCACAAAGACATCAGGGACCAGGTTCAGCGCCAGCACGTCTTCAGCCTTCTCATAACCCAGCATGGAGACCAGGGCCGGATTCACGTCGGTGAATTTGTTGTCCACGCTGGTGAGATAAATTCCGTAAACGGCGCTTTGCACCAGGGTGCGATAGCGAGCCTCGGAAGAGCGCAGCGCCTGTTCGTTGCGCTTGATTTCGATGGCATTGGCGATTTGCTGCGAAACGAAGCTTAGAATCTGTTTTTCTTTTTCGCCGTAGCGCACATTGGGCTCGTAGGTTTGCAGCACCAGCACTCCGAAAGTTTCATTACCCTTTTTCAAAGGCACGCCCATCCAGTCGAGCGAAGGCTCGCCGATGCGGTCAACCTCGCCTTTTTCCTCCAACTGCTCCAGTACCTCTGTGGTTGCAAGCAGCGGCTCGCCGGTTCGCAGGACATATTCGGTGACTCCACGCCGCCGGGTCCTCGGCGTTGGCTGCGGGTCATACTCATCGACGAAGTATGGGAAGCTCACAAGGTCGCTGGCCGGGTCGTAATATGCGATGTAGCAATTTCTGGCGTACATGAGTTCGCTCAAAATTGCGTGGATGGAAGTGTAGAGCTGCTGCAAGTCGGAGGAAAGGCGCGCTGTCTCGGCGATGCGATAGAGCGACGATTGCAACTGCTGCGCCCGTTTGCGTTCGGTGATATCGAAGCCGGTGCCCAGTCCGGCCAGCGTTCCTCCCAGGACAATGACCCCGGCGGCAAAGTCAATCCAGCGCACCTCGCCGTCTTTGCGCACGATCTTGATCTCGTAACGCATGGGAATATTTTTCTTGCCTGCCTGGCGGTCCACGCCACGCTGCCGGATCATATCGCGCATATCAGGATGGGTTACATCCCAGAAATTCATGTGCAACAGTTCCTGGCGGGTGTAGCCGGTGATGGCCTCGGTCGCCGGATTCACGTAGATGAACTGATCGTCCTTGTAGATGAAGATGGCGGAAGCCGCGGTCTCAGCCATCACCCGGAATTGTGTCTCGCTTTCGCGCAACCTGGCTTCCGCCTTCTTGCGCTCGCTGATGTCGCGATAGATGGCATAGAGCGCGGTTTGGCCCGGGGCAAGGATAATGGGAGCAATCAACAGCGAAACATCAAGCAGGCTTCCGTCTTTGCGGCGCCGTTGACTCTCGATGAATGAGGGTCCGGTTTCGGTGGCACGCTTGATGAGATCGAGCGCTTCTTCTTTTTTCTCTGCCGATACCACCAAGTCGTAAATTATCTTGCCCTTCGCCTCTTCCGCGGTGTAACCGAACATGCGGGAGAATTCGCGGTTGGTGCGCAAGGTCCTGCCGGCGGCGTCAATTACGGCGATGCCTTCAGGGGCGCTCTCAAATAACTGCTCCAGATAGGCTTTTTGCACCTGCAGATTCTGCTCGGCCTGCCGGCGTTCGGTGGTGTCAAACCCGGTGAGCAAAACCGCCTTGCTTCCGCCGAATTCAATGGCGTTGGCCGTGAAATCGAGCCAGCGCACCTCACCATCTTTACGGATAATCTTGAGTTCATAACGCGTGGGCAGCGGTATTTTGCCCGCCTGGCGCTGCTGCCCGCGTTGCTGCACCATCTCACGCACATCGGGGTGGGCGACATCCCAGAAGTTCATCTGTAGCAGTTCTTCGCGGTTGTAGCCGGTGAGGGTCTCGCAGGCAGGATTCACATAAATGAACTTGTCGTTCTTATAGATGGAGATGGGGGAAGCCGCGGTTTCAGCCATGGCGCGAAATTGCGCTTCGCTCTCGCGTGAAGCTTGCTCGGCTTGCCGCCGCGGGGTGAGATCGTGGACAACGCTGAGCAGGCACTCGCGTCCGTGATAGTTGACCACGCTGGTATTGGCTTCTACCTGGAACGAATTCCCGTTTCGGGTGAGATGAGTGTATTCCTGGCTGACTCCACCGGCAGATTCGGTAATACGTTTTTGCAGGACTGCATGCTCAGCGGGCGGATGCAGATCCAGGGGAGTCATGGAAAGAAATTCTTCGCGCGAGTAACCATATTTCCTGACAGCGGCGTCATTGCAGTCAAGAAAGCGTTGTGTCTGCCGGTCAATGACAAAAACGGCGTCGGCTATCTGGTTGAAAAGACCGCGATAGAGGGTTTCCGCTTCGGGCAAGGTGCGCACAGTCGCCGGGATGGACCCGGCGATACCGGCTGGAATGTCAGACTGCGACCTACGCCCAGGATTGGCCACAAAGGCCTCCTCATCTCCTGTCCGTTGGGGGGGCGGCGTCAGGGCTGGCTACTTCGCAAGGTGTTTATACTCCGAAAAAGCGGCAGTTGGCAATGGGACATTATGGTTGGTGCAGGCAGGGTACCCCTCTGGCAGTTGGCGGGACACCCGTCTGGTTCCGAAATGAATCAGACCTGCGAGGAAACCCTATTCACTGGGCGGAAAACCAGCGCCGGGAAACGGACATTTATTAGAGTCCAGCTCTACCACTCCAGAGCTTCCCATGGCTTCGGAGTCAGCGTCATGCGGGCCCGTGGGGCCTCCGCTCCGGGCTTTGGCGCTTATCTCTTCGATTTCAACTTCCACCAGGGTAGTAGCGTTGAGTTGCTCCAGAGTTGGAGTCTCATAGTCGTGACCGGCGATGCGTCCCTGGAAATATCGGGCAATCATGGCCGCGAATACCGCACGCTTCCGCTCTTCCGATTGCAGCAGACGCCCACGGCCAAAACACACCACGCTGCGGTAGTTCATAGAATGGTTCATAGCTGCGCGCGAATAGACAAGGCCTTGCACCAGGGTTACGCAGATACAGGCGGGATTGCCCGCGGCGAGATGCTGTAAGGTCCGGCTGGCGGCCGCTCCGTGGAGGTAGAGCCGCTGCGGATCTGCGGGATCATAATGGTAGGAAAACGGGATCACATATGGCTGCCCATCCTGCACAAAGCCGACGTGCGCCACCATGCCTTCAGCAAGGATTTTGCCCGCCTCGCTTGTTACGGAGCGATCGGGATGCCGGCGAATGCGGGAGCGTTCGCCGGCTGCCGGTGCAATATGTGTGTTCGATGCCACGATTGTCTCTGTTCCGGGAGCTTCCTAAACGGCAACCGCGTGTGGCGCGGGTTGATAGATTCCGGGCACGGAGCGAAATGCAATCGCGATCCGGTTCCAACTGTTGATGGTCGTGACCAGCACCGTCAGGTCCATCAGTTCGGCATCGCTGAAGTTTTTGCGGGTTTCTTCATAAAGCTCATCGGGAACATGTGTCTCATGTACCAGAGTCACCGCCTCAGCCCATGCCAATGCCGCCCGCTCGCGATCGGAGTAGAACGGTGCCTCTCGCCAGGCATTCAGCAAATACAAACGCTGTTCGGTCTCACCGCCCGCGCGAGCGTCTTTGCTATGCATATCGAGGCAATAGGCGCATCCATTGATCTGCGAGACGCGCATCTTCACCAGTTCGCGCAGCGGCTTTTCGATGCTGCTGTGAGCAAGATAAGCTTCCAATCCCAGCATGGCCTTATAGGCTCCGGGGGTGGCTTTGGTTACGTCCAGTCTCGGTTGCATGTTCATTTCTCCTTTGATCCAGTTGCAAATGAGTTCGGGGAACAGCTTACGAATGAGCTGCTGTTCCGTGGTTAGGATTGGGTCCTGGTTCATGAGTTCCTGTAGCCCTCCCTCTGCAGGCGTCGCTGGATTGATCATTGGCTCGCCGCTGGTTGATGGTGCTTGTGAATTCATTACTGCTGCTCTTTCTGCGCTGGAACAACAGGTTAGTGTGATGCAGAAAGCGGTGTGAGCAAAGAGCCACTTTCGCCATAAATTAAGGGGCCACTTTTTGTGGTCTAATGATGGCCATGAGTCGAGTTTCTTCCGCCGCGGTAGCCGCCGCGCTGGCCCCCGATTCCAAAGCGCCGGAATCCCTCTACCGTCAGCTTTACGACAAGTTGCGCCACGCCATTCTTGCCGGACGCTTCAGCGCCGGGCAGCAGATGCCCTCTACGCGAATCCTGGCTGCCGACCTGGAGGTTTCGCGCAACACCGTTCTCAACGCCTTCGAGCAGTTGATCGCCGAAGGTTACCTGGAGGGAGCGGTTGGATCGGGAACTTACGTAGCACGGGCACTGCCGGAAGAGATGCTGAGGGCAACAGCTACGCATGCGGGTGCAGGCGCAGCCGGCAAGCGGCGCCGCTGGTCCCGCCAGGGAGCGCGCCTGGCGATGTATACCATAAGCAGAATCAGGCAGGCCGTGGTACCCAAACCTTTTCAGTCTGGCGTTCCGGCGCTCGATGCATTTCCCTTTGACCTGTGGGCGCGGCTGCTGAACCGATATTGGCGCAAACAGCCGGGCGAGCTGCTCGGCTACGGAGATTCCGGGGGCTACATGCCGCTGCGCCGCGCCATCGCTTCTTACCTCGCCGTGGCACGCGCGGTGCGCTGCAAACCGGAGCAGGTCATCGTGGTTTCCGGAGCGCAGCAAGCCCTCGACCTGACCGCGCGTCTGCTGCTTGAGCCGGGCGATGCGGTATGGTTTGAAGATCCCGGATATTTAGGCGCGCGCGCCACCATGAATGCGGCAGGGGCGAGGCTGGTTCCCATTGCCGTGGACGAAGATGGGCTGAGCGTTCGCCGGGGCATTGCGCGGAAGCCACGCGCGCGCATGGTTTACGTTACACCTTCGCACCAGTTTCCTTTGGGGGTGACGATGTCGCTAGGGCGGCGATTGGAGCTGCTGAGTTGGGCGCAGAAAGCCGGCGCGTGGATTTTGGAAGACGACTACGACAGCGAGTATCGCTACGCCAGCCGTCCGCTGGCTTCCATGCAGGGACTCGACCGCGGCGGACGCGTGATCTATTTTGGCACCTTCAGCAAGGTGTTGTTTCCGGCGCTGCGGCTGGGATACCTGGTTGTGCCTCCGGATTTAGTCGAGGGATTCCTGGTGGCCAAAGCTGTAACCGACCGGCAATCGCCGACCATCGAGCAGGCGGTGCTGGCAGAGTTTATCGACGAAGGCCATTTCGGCCGGCACATCCGCAGAATGCGCGCGCTTTATCTGGAGCGGGTTGGGGTGCTGGTGGGGTCGGTTGAAAAAGAGCTGAAAGGCTTTTTGGAGATGAGCTTACCCGAAGCAGGCATGCACACCATCGGCCGATTGCAAAAGGGAAGCAACGACCGCGAACTTGCCCGCCGGGCCGCGGCCGCCGGAGTTACAACCCTGCCGCTCTCCGCTTTTTATTTAGGCAGCGGCGGCAAGCCCGGCTTGGTATTGGGCTATTCGGGATACGATAACAAAGCGATAAGGGAAGGCGTGCGAAAACTTGCCCAGGCGCTGCTTGGTTAGACTTAATTCACACACGGGTTCTCTCAAAGCGCGGATTTAGTTGAGGTTGTGGAAAACTCAGTTTCTAGTCATTCCGAATCCCGCGAAGCGGGAGAGGAATCTCTATTGTATCGAGGACTTATGTGTCTTACCCATAGAGCTTAAAAAGCTCAAAGGGATTTCTCGTCGCATTGCTCCTCGGAATGACAATGCCCAATATGAGGGTGAAACTAATTATTTCTTGTGGCCGCTCTTCGGCGCCGGCGTGGTTTCTGTGGGCGCTACACTGCTTCCGTTCAAGGCTGCCAGAGCCTGGGCCGGCAGCTTATCAGCATTGGCCAGCAGAAGGCTCACCTGCCAGAGCTGGTCGTCCGACAGAGATCCTTTAAAACCGGGCATACCTGTGAGTCGGATGCCGTTGGCGGCTTTCCAGTAAGTCTCCTGCGTCGGATCGTCGGTGACTCCCTTGCCGTGAAACAGTTGCGGGGGTTTGGGGAACATGCCTTTGGCGATGGCGTTGGGCTGCTGGCCGGGAAGCCCGTGGCATACAGCGCAATTTTGCTGGTAAATCTGGGCTCCGGCAATGTAGTTGGCGTCATTGGCCGGGATGGGAACCGTGCTCGGCGCTTCCTTTTTAACGCGAGCATCAAGCGCCATGTTTGCCATGCGTTTCTCAAAAGGCATGGGTTGAGCGGAAGTCGCCACCGGAACGCTCCCGGTAGAAAAATAGAAATACAATCCTACGGGAATTACCACCAGCCCGAGAATAAAGCCGATCAGAAATTTCATTTACAGTTCCTTAAGATCATGATGATCAACGAAGGGGCAGTTTCAAGCGCTTATTGTAGCGCCGGAATATAGTACCAGTTGCGCACCCGCGAGCGTAGATGGGGGCTCCAGCTTGTAACCCGCTGGTTCTGCGCGGAATTTGTAGAACATTTTGGCCAAAGGCAGATACGATTGCCTTCTCCGGTGTCTACTGAAATGGATAGGCCTGTTAATAATCCCGGCTTCTTATCGTCTTAGATAACAGACGGAGCAGCAGGATGAAAACACTCGCAGTCATGGTTCAAACCAAGGAAGCTCGCCCGTGGTGCAGCGAAGTTGAAGAGGTGTTCCGCACGCGCTATGCGGACGCCTTCCGGGCCGCTTATCGAATCACCGGGAGTCACAGCGATGCCGAAGACGTGCTGCAAACGCTGTTTCTCCGATTGTTACGGCGCGGGCCCGGAGACCAGGCGGTCGCTAACCTGGGCGGTTATGTTTATCGCGGCGCGATCAATGCCGCGCTCGACGTGCTGCGCTCGCGGCGCGACGGACAATGCATTCCCCTGCAAGAGGACCTGCAGGTTGCGGCGCAAGTTTCGCCGCATCGCATGCTGGAGTCCAAGGAGACCCAGGTTTGGTTGCGGGGCGCGCTGGTGGAAATGAATCCGAAGTGGGCCGAGATTTTCATCCTGCGTTATTTCGATGAGCTTGATAACCGTGAGATCGCGCGTATGCTGCACATCTCGCAAGCTACCGTGGCCGTGACTCTCTACCGGGTGCGGCGTCTGCTGGAGCGCGATTTCAAAGCGCGCATGAGAGGGACCCGATGAATAGCAAAGATACTGCCAAGTCATTACTGAAAGACACGATTGATTCCATTCGTACCGAGCAACCGAATCCGGAGCTTGTGCGCGAAAGCGAAGCCCGCCTTTGGGCGCAATCCGGCGGTTCTGCCGCCTCCGCCGGGGCCGGCGCTATTCACGGCTGCGCGGACGTTCGCTCTTTGCTCGACGACTATAGACATCACCGGCTGGCGGTTCCGCGGGCGTTGCTGGTTGAGGCCCACTTGCACGAGTGCGTGAGTTGCAGCCGTTACTTTGAGCGCGCTACCGCTCCGATTGCATGGGAGCCGGCCAAGCCTTCGGCTGCAGCCAACCCTTTGCCCTGGAAGATGTATGCAGTCGCCGCCATGATCCTGGTTATTGTCGGCGCGGTCGTGGTGTTCATGCAGAACGACTCGCTTTTCGCTCGATCGGGACCACGCGCCACGGTGGAATCGATTGACGGCGGGCTGTATCGGGTTTCGGCCAATGGCGAACAGGCGGTCCGTCCGGGAGATCAGTTTGCGCAGGATGAAATTGTCCGTACACCCAATGGCGGGCACGCATTTCTCCGGCTGGTGGATGGTTCACGCGTGGAGATGAATGAGCGCGCGGAATTTTCTGTCAGCCAGGGGCGCAAGAATACGACTGTCCATCTGTCACGCGGTGACATTCTTATTCAAGCCGCCAAGCGCACCAGCGGACATCTTTATGTCCTCTCCAAAGACTGCCGTGTTGCCGTAACCGGAACTATCTTCGCCGTCAGCAGTGGGATCAGAGACTCGCGGATAGCGGTGGTTCAGGGCGCGGTGCGCGTCTCCTATTCCGGCGAGGAGCAGATGCTCCATCCGGGCGAGGCGATTTCCACCGCCAGCGGCAGCGACCCTGTTTCGGTAAAAAGAGAGATTGCCTGGAGCCGCAACCTCGATCAATATTTGCAATTGCTTGTGCAATTCTCGTCGCTTCAAAAGAAGTTGGCGAACATCCCAATGCCGGGTTTGCGTTACAGCAGCCGGTTGCTGCGCTTCGTGCCGCAAAACGCCGTGCTTTATGCCAGCTCTCCTAATTATGGTGATGCCCTCAAGCAGGCCGACCAGCTACTGCACGACCAGTTGCAGACCAGCGAGGTGTTGAGGAAATGGTGGGAGCAGGTCAATGCGAATCGGCATCCCTCGCTGGAGGAGATGATTGAAAAGTTTCAAACGCTCAGCCAGTACCTCGGAGACGAGGCAGTGTTGAGCGTGGTGCAGCAAGGGGACCGCTGTGTACCGCTGATCATGGCAGAGGTGCAGCGCCCAGGTTTGCGTGAGTATCTGGAAAGCGAAGCTGCCAGGGCCAACGACAATCCCCAAGGGCAAATTGTTCTGCAAGTGCTCGATGCTTCTGAACTCGACAGCGCCGCGGCCAACAATGGATCGAGGAGTAGACTGTTTGCGGTCGTACTGCCGGAATACGTCCTGGTTTCGCCGGACCCAATGTTGCTCAAGAATGTAATTGCGGGCATTCAATCCCAATCTGAAAGCGGGTTCGCCGAAACTCCATATGGCCAGTTGCTCACCAGTCTCTACTCCAACGGCGCGGGGCTGCTATTTACCGCTGACGTCGCGAGCCTGCATCAGTATCGGCGTGAGCACCTGGACCGGGAAGAATACAAGAATCACCATGAAGGCCTGGAAGCGGGCACAGGCTTCGGCGATCTCAAGTACCTGATTGCCGAAAGCAAAGACGTTAACAGCACGCCTAAGAACCAGGCCGTCCTGGTCTTCAACGGTCCGCGCCATGGCATTGCTTCGTGGCTGGCGGCGCCTGCCCCCATGGGCGCTCTGGAATTCGTTTCGCCGCAGGCCAGCGCAGTGGTCTCGGTTGTGGTGAAGCAGCCTGAGGCGATGCTCGATGACATCATCTCCATTGGCCGGGCTCAAGGTCCAAAATTCGATTCCGATTTTGGGGATGTTGAGTCATGGTTGAAATTCAGTCTGCGTGGAGATTTTGCCAGCACGCTCGGTGGGGAAGCCACGCTTGCACTCGATGGCCCCCTGGTTCCCACCCCGGCCTGGAAGCTTATTGTGGAAGTGAACGATTCAGGAAGACTGCAAAATAGTCTGCGCACTTTGGTGGATGACATCAACGCCGATGCAGCCCAGAAGAACCGGCCAGGGGTGGATTATGAAGAGACCCAGTTTGAGGGACGCACCTACTATCATGTGCGCTTGCGCTCGCCGGAATCTCTGGAAGAAGTCTATTACACCTTTGCCGATGGATATATGATCGCGGGACCGTCGCGTGCGGTCCTGATCGAGGCCATCGCCACACGGCAAAGCAGCGCTACGCTGGCGCGTTCTTCGCAATTCCTGGCGCTGCTGCCGCAGAATTCTCAGGCCAACGTCTCGGCGCTCTATTACGAGAACCTGGCGCCGCTGCTGGATTCGGTTTCGGGGCTCACGCCAGGCCAGGTTGAATCTTTGCGCGAGCTGGCCGCCAATTCCAAGCCTACGATGGCGGTGGCTTACGGCGAGGAGTCGCAGATAGAATTCGTAACCAACAGCAAATTTCCCGGGCTTGATCCCAATACATTTACGCTTACCCGCCTGCTGGACCTGGCGGCCAAGGGAGCTCAATACAAGGGAACTCAATAGAGGAGAACGGCGTATCTAACTCAACGAATGCAGCCAATTATCGAGTTCGATGGCCTTACGGTAAGCCTGGGCGGGCGTGAAATCCTCCACGGTCTCAGTGGTGCGCTCACGGGCAAGGCCATTGGCTTGTTGGGCCCCAACGGCGCCGGCAAAAGCACCTTCATCAATACACTGCTTGGCTTTCACAAGCCCAGCAAGGGCACTGTGCGGGTGCATGGCCGCGACGTCTGCAGCGACGCCATAGCGGTGCGCCGCATGATCGGATACATGCCGGAGAATGAGGCCTTCATCGCCGGCATGAGCGGTGTGCGTTTTGTCCGCTACATGGCGGAACTCGCCGGATTGCCTCCGGACGAGGCATTGGAACGGGCGCACGAGGCTTTTTTTTATGTTGGTTTAGGCGAGGCCCGTTATCGCAAGCTGGGTACGTATTCGCTAGGCATGAAGCAGTTGGCCAAGCTGGCGCAGGCCATCGCGCATGGCCCCAACCTGCTGCTTCTGGATGAACCCACTAACGGCCTCGATCCGCCGGCGCGCCTGCGCATGCTGCAGCTTATCCGCGAGATTCGCGATACGCCGGGAATGAACCTGGTTCTTTCATCGCATCTTCTGCACGACGTGGAAGAGTGCTGCGATGAGGTGCTGATCCTCAACGATGGCCGCATCGCCGCGCTGTGCAACCTGGAGGAAGAGCGCAAGGCCAACCGCAAATTCCTCGAGCTCGAGACCACGGGCGATGAAAATGCCTTTGCCGACGCCGCCGAGCTTATGGGATGCGAATGCGCTCTGTTCAGCCGGGGCCGCATGAAAATTGTCTTGCCGCATGAGATTGAATTGCGGCAAATCTACCAGTTGGCGGCTGAAAAGGGCGTGCAGATCCGGCGCATGAACCACCGCCGCGACTCGCTGGAAGATATTTTCCTGCGGGCCATGGAAGAGCCGGGCCAGGTCCGCGCTGCGCAAGTAGGAGCACAAAATGGCGGTTTATAAACGAACCTATCGCCGTTATGATGGCCAGCTTACGGCGCAATGGTCGCGCTTCCTGGTGCTGACACGTTACTCACTCTACACGCTCTTCGATTCGCGCCCGTTTACGGCTTTCGTTGTGCTTTCGGCGATACCGCTGCTGCTTTTCGGCATAATCATTTATCTGAGCCACAGCCCCATGGCGCGCACTCTGCTGCAATTGACCGGGCCAATGATCAAAATCGATCCCAAGTTCTTTCGCCAGGCGCTGCTGAATCAAGGCTGGCTGGCATTTCTCATGACGGCCTGGGCCGGGCCCGGGCTGGTGGCCCCGGACCTCGCCAACCAGGCCTTGCCGTTGTATCTGTCGCGCCCATTTTCGCGCGCCGAGTATGTGCTGGGAAAGATGGGTGTGCTCTTCCTCCTGCTCTCATCCATTACCTGGTTGCCGGTGCTCCTGCTGTTCGGATTGCAGGCCGGCCTGGAGACAGACTGGTTCAGCGAAAACTACTGGATGATGGGTTCCATCTTCCTCGCCGGTATTCTATGGATCGGCGTAATCTCTCTTGTGTCGTTGGCCATCTCCGCCTGGGTGCGCTGGCGCATTGTGGCCAGCATATTTCTCTTTGGCATCTTTTTTGTCGGCAGCGCCTTTGGCGAGCTGATCAACGGCATTCTGAACACCACCCGGGGACACCTGCTGAATTTAAGTTACCTGATCTTCGGCGTGATATGGCCAAGGTTGTTCGGTGTGGAGGCCGATGTTGCCGGAGTGAATCCTCACGCCCGACATCCGCACCTGCCTCCGGGCATGGTTGCGCTTGCGCCGCCGCCCATTCAACTCTGGCAAGCCTGGATGGTTGTTCTTGTTGTCTGTGCAGTGTGCCTGCTGCTTCTGAATCGCCGCCTGCGCGCCCGTGAGGTGGTGCGCGGATGAGCGTCCAAGCGAAAAATCGAATCGTCTTCGAAAATGTCTCCAAGTTCTACGGCGAGGTTCTGGGCGTGAATCGCGTGAACCTTTCGTTGTCAGCCGGAGTCACAAGCCTGGTTGGGCCCAACGGCTCGGGGAAGACTACGCTCATGAACCTGATGACCGGCCTGATCAGGCCCACGAACGGCGCGATCAGCGTTCTTGGCATCGCTCCTGCGGAGCCGGAAAAGCTTGCCCGCATTGTCGGCTACTGCACGCAGTTTGATTCCTTTCCTCCGAGTGTTACCGGGCGCGAATTTATTTGTGACTGGCTGCGCCTGCATGGCTTCAATCGCCAGGAAGCCGGCCGCCTTGCCGACGATGCGCTGGCCCGCGTGGAACTGACCGAAGCCGCCGACCGCAAGATTGCCGGATACAGCAAGGGCATGCGCCAGCGCATCCGGCTGGCGCATGCCATCAGCCATCACCCGACGGTGCTCATTCTGGATGAGCCGCTGAATGGCCTCGATCCCAAAGCGCGCGCAGCATCTATGGCGCTGTTTGAAGCACTGGGCAAAGAAGGCATGCATGTCGTGATCTCAAGCCACATTCTGCACGAGGTAGACCGGATTTCCGACGAGGTTGTGCTCATCAGCAGCGGATACATCGTTGCCGAAGGTAAAATTCCCGACGTCCGCACCGAAGTGAAGGATCATCCCATGCAGATTCTGGTCCGCTGTTCCCAGCCCGGCGTGCTGGCCGCGCGTGTCTTTGCGCAGAACCACGTGGTAGAAGCCAAGCTGCAAAACGACGGCAAAGGCATCCTGATCCGCACCACCAATGCCGATGAGTTCTATTCACTGCTGAACCGGCTCATCGTCGAAGATGGCATGCAGGTTGAGGCCGTGGCTCCAGCCGATGACGATGTGAACTCGGTTTACCAATATTTGATCGGCTCCGATGAAGAGCGCATATGAAACCTGCCCGCACGAGCACACGTACGCGGATCACCGGCCAGCCTTGGCGGCTCTGGTGCTACCAGGTTATGGCCGTCATGCGCCAGGAGCTCAAACGTAACTTCTTTACCCGGCGCGGAATATGGATTTACCTGCTGGCCTTCGGTCCGGTGGTGGTCTTTGCCATTGACGCCATCCAAAGCCGCAGCTGCGCCACCTGCACCGTGGATGAGGATACCTCCCTGTTTGCCGCCACCTTCCAACTGTATTACATCCGCTTTGGGATATTCTTCGGCGTCATGGGGATCTTCGCCTGGCTGTTTCGCGGCCAGATGGTGCAGCGCACGCTCCACTACGCATTTCTTGCACCGCTGAGGCGCGAGCTGCTGGTCATCGGCAAGTTTTTCGCAGGCGCCTTGATTGCTTCAGTGGTGTTCGGCGCCGGAGTATTGCTCTCGTTCTCTTTGGTGTACTGGCACTTTGGCGCTCGGGGATATGATTATGTTTTCAACGGACCGGGTCTGTACGAGCTGGCCGTGTATCTTGGCGTGACCGCGCTGGCCTGCATCGGCTATGGAGCGATTTTCCTTACCCTCACGATCATCTTTAAGAACCCGGTCATTCCCGGAATTGCAATGTTAGGATGGGAAACTTTCAGCGGAGTTTTTCCCGCCATGCTGCAGAGATTGAGCGTCTCTTTCTACCTGAAGCATCTATGTCCGGTGAGCGCGCCCTCCGATGGCGTCCTGGCCCTGCTGACCGTAGTGACCGAACCCGTTGCTGCCTGGGCCACCGTGCTCGGCTTGCTGCTCCTCGCCGGGGTTGCGCTGTCGGTTGCATGTATCCGCAGCCGGACCCTCGAGATCAGTTACAGCAGCGAACAGTAATTCGGGTTAACCACGAAGACGTTTAACCACAAAGGACACGAAGGATGAACCACGAAGGACACAAAGGAATATGATCAAATTTCGCGTTACCAGTTTCTTGTCCTTGGTCTCCTTTGTGATTAGTTTTTCCTTCGTGCCCTTTGTGGTTTGCTTTTGTTTTTGAGCTTCTGCCGCTAGAGAGCTAAGAGCTAGTCTCCCTTAGGCAACAGCACCAGGATGAATGTGGCCAGTGGACCAAAGAGGATCGAGATGATAAACCAAAGGAGTCCGCTGCGGTTTTTTCCTTGTGCGATTCCCGCGTTGATCAGGGCCAACGTGCCCCACCCCAAATAATAGCCAGGTTGCATCAACTCAACGGTAAGTGGTCTAAGCATGCCCGGAATTGTAACCTACTTCACTGTCATCGGTGACCACCTCTGCTTCGGTGGCAGCATCCACAAAAATAATGAAAACAAAATCGCAAACCACAACCGAAGCATGAACTAAGCTGCGGGATGTACCAGCCGAACCAGCAAAAAGACAATTGCGGCCACGAGCGCGGCAGCAGGAATGGTAAGCACCCAGGCCCACACAATGCGCCGGGCAATTCCCCAGCGCACGGCCGAGATATGCTGGGTTGATCCTACTCCCACGATCGCGCCGGTGATGGTATGCGTGGTGCTTACCGGGATTCCGGTCAGTGCGGTCGCCACCAGGGTCAGAGCGGCGGCGGTCTCGGCGCAGAAGCCGCCCACGGGTTTGAGCTTGGTGATTTTTGTGCCCATGGTGCGAATGATGCGCCATCCGCCGAAGTAGGTTCCCAGTGCAATCGCAATGTAAGCGCCAAAGATAATGGGATAATGAAAACGTCCCCAGTCGTTATTCATCTCAGCCTGAGTGATGTAGCCGCCGGCAAAGAGCGCGCCGGCCACGATCCCCATGGTTTTTTGAGCGTCATTACCGCCATGCGCCAAACTCACACCGGCGGAGGAGAGCAACTGCAGCCAGCGAAACCATCTGTCCACCTGCCGCGGAGTCGCGCTGCGTAGAATCCAGGAAGCCGCCACCATCAATCCGAGACCAAGCAGAAATCCCAATAAGGGAGAGAGGACAATAAAGAGCAGCGTCTTATTCCAGCCGGAAGGAATAATTACGCCAAAGCCACCGCGGGCGATGGCCGCGCCGGCATAGCCGCCGATGAGCGCATGCGAGGAAGAAGTTGGCAGCCCCCAGTACCAGGTCGCCAGGTCCCAGATGATTGCACCCAATAATCCCGCCAGCACCACGTACTGAGTTACATAACGCAGGTCTACCATTCCTTTCCCGATGGTCTTGGCCACGGCGATCCCGAGCACGAACGCGGCTACAAAATTGAAAAAAGCCGCCCAAACAACGGCCAGTCGAGGAGAAAGAACTCGCGTAGAAACTACAGTGGCAATACTGTTGGCTGCATCGTGAAATCCGTTGATGAAATCAAAGATCAATGCCACCAGGACGGTGATAGCGGTAAGAATCAGTGTACTGTTCGGATGCAAAACTTTGACCTCGGTTACGAGTGGTATCAGGCGCTTTTTAGGACCACAGTTTCAAGCACGTTGGCTGCATCTTCCGCCTTGTCGGTCGCGGTCTCCAGTACCTCGTACAGTTCTTTCATCTTGATCAACGTAATCGGATCTTTTTCGCGTTCAAACAGCCGGGCAATGGAGTCACGGGCAATGCTGTCGGCTTCGTTTTCCAGCCGGTTGATTTCCACGCAGTGCTCCAGCACATGGTCGTGCTTTTCCAGCAGCGAGACTGCTATGGAGAGTTCCTCGCATTGTTTGATAATTACCCCTGCCAGCTCCGATGACGATGGGGGTGCGCTTGTGATTTTGTACATCACCAGACGCTCTCCGGCCGCGTGGATGAAATCGAGCACATCGTCAAGCGAGGAGGCCAGCCGGTGAATGTCTTCGCGATCAAACGGAGTGATAAACGTCTGGTTAAGCTTGGTAAGGATGGAATGCGTGATGTAGTCGCCGGCATGCTCAATATCGTGCAGTTGCTGCACACGCACTTCGACGTTCTCCATAGTATCGAGAATGCTCTTCAGCAGTTGCGCACCCTGCGTCAGATTGGCCGACATGGAGGCGAACATCTCAAAGAACTTAGTTTCCCTGGGAACCAGACGAACCATGAAGTCGTTGTCCTTGTCTTAAATCTTGTCAGTCAGGCGATCCAACCGGAGCCGATATCAAAAAGTCAGAAGCAAAACTATAGCAGCCGAGGGGAAATGTGGCTAGTCGAATGGGACATCAGGATGGGGAACTGTGTGGCTGCCCGGGTTGCCATTTGGCGAGCTGGTTTCGAGCCGCACTGAATAGCTTGAGCATCCCCTTCCAGACCAGGCGCACCAGGACGATCACCATCAGCAACGCAACCGCAACAAATGCCGCCGCCATGTACGGATGCGACGTGGCAAACCATGTGAGCGCAATGGCAATGGTATCTTCGCCCAGGCTTAGCGCGATGTTGGAAGCCGGTTCAGGCGAAGGCGTGACAGCAGCACGCGCGGCAAACTTTCCTGTGTGCGCGGCAAAAGCGATGCCTGCCGCCAACAGCGTACTTAAGAGTTGTGCCTGGGGAGAGAGCTGCGAGGTGGCGGCGTATCCCATGAGCGCGGCCACCGGTATGCGGATAAAAGTGTGCAACGCATTCCACACCAGATCAAAGGCGGGAACTTTATCGGCGAAGAATTCAACGATGAACAGGGCTGCCGCCGGCACGATGACCCACCAACTGGTGAGTACATGCAAGGCGGGTGGGAGGGGGACGACATCGAAATGTCCAAGCAGGCCCAGGGTAGCGACCGTGGCATAGACGTTCAGCCCGGCGGCAAAGCTGGCGCCTACCACAATTGCCAGAGTTTCCTTGCTGTCGAGCGATATGGGCAGACCAATCGAGGTCATGGCAGAGCTACCTTGCTTTCCTAACTATAGTACGTTTTAGCCGTGCTTTTAATCAGCGAGAGAGGAAAGGCATGCGCTCGAAAGCATATCCTGAATTTTTGAGCTATAAAATTCAAAGCACAAATAACAAAGGCCGTCCGAAGACGGCCTTGCGTAGAACTGTTGGCTTCTTACAGAGTGTTCTCGATTTCAAAACCCCAGGCCTGAAGCAGGGGTTCAGGAATGTACTTCGAGTTCTTATTCCTGCGAGCCCACTCCCGCAGACGGATGGAGCGCTGATACTGGTCAGGTGACAGCTTGAACTCCTTCACCGCCTGCTCGAACGAGGTGACGACGGGGATGATCGGGCCAATCGGCTCCGGCTTGCCCCAATTAGGATTTCCGCGACGCTTTGCCATGATGATCTTTATTCCACCTTAAAATTAAGTAAATTATGAAAGGGTCGTACTAGCTTTGGATTCCAGAAGAGCCCTATTGGATTCATAGAGAACGTAATTTTCTTGGAACGGCTGGTATGCGGTGCCTCGAAAGAGATTCGGGGCTCTCTATGATTCCAATTTACTGCTAAAAAACTAAAGATTATAAACCCAATTTGCCTTAAATTCAATGGCTAAAAATTGTCAAACAGAGCACAAAATGACCCAAATTTCACTTTGGGAATATAGTCTAAAATTTACAACTAATTGATTATAAATGACTTATATTGTGTGCCAATTCTAGCATTAGGTTCGCCAACAGCGCTGGCCAGCAGCTGAAAGGATCTCGACACTCGCTTTGCCATGGTAATGGAAGAAGCAGCGGAATTGACAAATACCCCCCCTTCATTTAGCCTCACTAGATTATGGTTCGCGTGAGTTCAATCTACGAAGGGCGCTGTTGCTGTCTGGCTGCGTGTTGTTGCGCGCCGGCGCTGTGGGAACTCACCTGAGACCTTCATACTAATCAGGATTTGGAACCCACTCGCAAACGAAATCGAGTGGGTTTTTTGTTTTTAAGAATAGATTGAAAGCGGCGTTTGTTGTTACCTATGAAAATGGCGGTCCAAAATCGCACCCTAATCAACATGCCCATGGCTCTATGTTGCTGTTGTTGTTGTCGCAAGCCGTTGCGGAGCGAGTGGTGCGGTTTAAGAGGCAGCCGATGTTGAAGTAAGTTCCTAAATCGCAATCATGAATCCTCAACGGCCTGGAGCGCGCTCCAGGCCGTTTTGTTTTCTTCAACATCACAAACAGACTGATTGGAACCGACGAATGAAAACGATTTCCAAGATTTTTTTACCTGGCTTACTGGTGGCTGCGGTGTTCCTGGCGGCGGCAAGCCGATTCCTGGTATCTGCAGCAGACAAATCTCCAGCGCAAGTGAAACTGCTGAATGTTTCCTACGATCCCACGCGAGAGCTCTATCAGCAAGTGAATCCTGCCTTTGCCTCTGAGTGGAAGAAAAAGACGGGAACGGATGTCACCATCGATCTTTCCAACGGCGGTTCGGGCAAGCAGGCGCGCGCCGTCATTGACGGACTCGAAGCCGATGTGGTCACTCTGGGTCTGGGTTACGATATCGACGCTCTCGCCGATAAAGGTTTTCTGCCGCAGGACTGGCAAACAAAATTTCCTAACAACAGCGCACCCTACACCTCGACGATCGTCTTTCTGGTGCGCAAGGGAAATCCGAAAAACATAAAAGACTGGCCGGATGTGGTCAAGCCGGGGGTTCAGGTCATTACTCCCAATCCCAAGACCTCCGGCGGCGGACGCTGGAGTTACCTTGCGGCCTGGGGCTACGCCTATCGTAAGAACGGAAACGATGAATCCAAGGCGCGCGAGTTCGTAACGGCGCTTTACAGGAATGTTCCCGTTTTGGATTCAGGCGCGCGCGGTTCGACCACGACCTTTGCCGAGCGCGAGATCGGCGACGTTCTGCTGGCCTGGGAAAACGAAGCCCATCTGGCGTTGAAGGAGTTTGGTCCCGACAAGTTTGAAATCGTCTCCCCGTCAGAGAGCATTCTGGCGGAGCCGCCCGTGGCAGTGGTCGACAAGGTGGCCGGCAAAAAAGGGACAACGGATATCGCTAAAGCTTATCTGTCGTTTCTCTATACAGATCAGGGGCAGGAAATCATAGCCCAGAATTTTTATCGTCCATATAACAAGAGCATATTGGCGAAACATGCCTCGCAATTTGGAAAAGTGAATCTGTTTACTTTCCAATCGATCTATGGGAACTGGCGGCAGACGCAAGCCAAGCACTTTGCCGACGGCGGCATCTTCGACCAGATTTATGCGCCGGGAGGAAGGTAGAACGTCTCCAGCAATTGAAGCCCTGGTTGTAGCAGTCTGGAGGCAACCGAAATAACAGGAATGGGCAGAACAAAATCAAAACGCGTGCTGCCGGGTTTTCGTCTGACCCTGGGGTTTGCCATCATCTATCTCTCGGTGATGATACTGATCCCATTACTGGGGCTTTTTGCCAAGACGTTCACTATGGGATGGCACGCGTTTTATCAGACAGCGACTTCAGCCCGTGTCTTAGCTTCTTTGCGCCTGAGCTTCGGAGCCGCAATTGTCGCAGCCGGCGTGAACGCCGCCTTCGGAGTCGTTATTGCCTGGGTCCTGGTGCGCTACAAATTTCCCGGGAAAAGGTTCTTTGACGCCCTGGTGGATATTCCATTCGCGCTGCCGACCGCGGTGGCCGGCATCGCGCTGACGCAGATGTATGCCCCGCACGGCTGGATCGGAAAATGGCTCGCCCCGCTGGGAATCAAAGTCGCGTTTACTCCTCTGGGCATCGTGATCGCGCTGGTCTTTACCGGATTGCCGTTCGTGGTACGCACGGTGCAGCCGGTGCTGGCCTCGGTTGATCCTGAAATTGAAGAGGCGGCGGCAACGCTGGGCGCCGGACGAGCGCGCACGTTTTTCCGCGTCATAGTTCCGGAGATACTGCCGGCCCTGCTGACCGGTTTTGCGCTTGCCTTTGCCCGCGGCGCCGGCGAGTACGGTTCGGTGGTATTCATCTCAGGCAATTTGCCCTTTCGCACCGAGATCGCTCCCTTGCTGATCATTACCAAGCTTGACCAGTACGATTACACCGGAGCGACGGCGCTGGCGGTGATCATGCTGGCAATCTCTTTTGCCATATTGCTGTTTATTAACTTCTATCAACACGGCAGGTCCGTAGCTTTTCGGCAGGGTGCAGTATGAGTCAGGCCGTCTTTGCAGAAACTCCGACAAAGCTCCTCACCCAGGAGTTTGGCCGTGTGGTGCATCGTGACCCGCTTTGGGCCCGCATTCTCCTTATCGGTACGGCAGGTCTTTTTGTGGTGCTGTTGGTATTGGTTCCAATAATCTTCGTCTTTATGGAAGCCCTGTCCAAGGGGGTTTCTGTTTTTTGGCAGGCCATCAACGATCACGACGCGGTGGCCGCCTTCAAGCTGACCGCCTATACCTCTGCCGTTGCGGTTGGGTTGAACCTGCTGTTCGGATTGGCGGCCTCATGGGCGATTACCAAATTCTCTTTCCGGGGGAAGAGTTTTCTGGTCACACTGATTGACCTGCCGTTTTCGGTCTCACCCGTCATCTCGGGGCTGGTGTTTGTGCTGCTGTTTGGCGCCCAGGGCTGGATGGGGCCGTGGCTGCAGGCGCACGAGATCAAGATTATCTTTGCCTGGCCGAGTATTCTGCTGGCCACGATTTTTGTGACCTTTCCTTTTATTGCCCGGGAGCTGATGCCGGTGATGGAAGCCCAGGGCCACGAGGAAGAAGAGGCGGCGGTGACGCTGGGAGCCTCAGGGTGGCAGATTTTCTGGCACGTCACGCTGCCCAATATCCGTTGGGCGCTGTTTTATGCGGTGATCCTGTGCTCGGCGCGCGCCATCGGAGAGTTCGGCGCGGTCTCAGTAGTTTCAGGCCATATACGCGGCGAGACCAACACCGCTCCGCTTCATGTCGAACTGCTCTACAACGAATATGCCACGGCGGCGGCCTTCAGCATCGCGGCCATGCTGACGCTCTTTGCCCTGGCCAGCCTGGCGTTAAAAGCCATGGCCGAACGCTGGATCACGACCGATGCGTACAGTGACTTCATTTTCCGGAGTAAAACGTAATGCTCAGCGTCATTCCAATTCGCCTCAGCAACATCCACAAGAAATTCGGAAACTTCGTGGCTTCCGAAAACGTGAGCCTCGACATACGGCCCGGGGAACTGCTGGCGCTTCTTGGCCCTTCCGGTTCCGGGAAGACAACACTGCTGCGGGTGATTGCCGGACTCGAGACACAGGACAGCGGATCGGTTTTCTTTGGCGAAGAAGACATGACCAGCATTGGCCCCAAAGACCGCCGCGTGGGATTCGTCTTCCAGCACTACGCACTGTTCAAGCATATGAACATCCTGCAGAACGTTGCTTTTGGATTGCAGGTGCGCAAAAAGAAGCTGGGCCTGAGCAATGCGCAGATCAAAGAAAGAGTTCTGAAATTGCTCGACCTGGTGCAACTGGGCGGCATCGAGAAGCGCCTGCCATCGCAGCTCTCCGGCGGGCAGCGGCAACGCGTTGCCCTGGCCAGGGCGCTGGCAGTCGAACCTAAAGTTCTTTTGCTCGATGAGCCTTTTGGAGCGCTGGACGCCAAGGTGCGTAGAGAACTGCGGCGCTGGCTGCGCATCTTCCATCAGCAGATGGCGATTACCACGGTTTTTGTCACCCACGACCAGGATGAGGCCATGGAGATCGCCGACAGAATCGTGATCGTGAACCACGGACGCATCGAGCAGATTGGCACGCCGCAGGAAATCTACAAGCATCCGGCAAGCGATTTTGTCTCCGAGTTTATCGGCACAGGCAACGGTGGCCCACCGGTTCCGCTGCCGGCAAATCTGGATGTGGTCCCCAAAATTAAAGAGTACGAGGTTGAGGCCGGAAGATAAAAGAGCAGGATGGGACAATATCTCGCCCATATGCTGTCGTGATACGAATGAAATTTACCGCTCATAAGACCGCGAAAGCTTGTCTCTGTTGTACGTGTAGCGTACATGTGTCTTCTGACGCGGTGAGGCCGACGATCCAGGATTAAGAAACCAGGTTAGTAACGAATACCTCACAGACCCACCGTCAGAAGCCGATCTGACTGGTGGGTTTTGTGTTTTTGGGCCCATGCAGTGCCGAATCACTCATTTCTATAAACAGGAGCAACACAGTGCAAAAAGCGCTTATTTGGATTTTTTTATTGATCTTTGCCGCAGCATATAGCCTCGCACAAACCAACATTGCAACCAACGCTGCGCAAAACAACACGGACACGCACAGTTCCACTGCGTCATCGGCATCCAGCCAGGCAGATTCCGATCTGCGCTCAGAAGTGGAAGAGCTCAAGAGACTGGTGCAGGAGCAACAGAAGCATATCGACAAGCTGGAAGCCGAGCGTACACAGAGTGAAGTGGTCGCTCCGCCGGTAGCTGCTCTCGCCGGAAAAGAATCCGCGACGTCGCAGTCAGTGCCGGATACACAAGCGACTGCTGCAACGGCCGCTTCGCAAGATGCGAAGAACCAGAATGCGGGCAGCTCCGATGAGCGCATCCGGAACCTGGAGCGGCAGATCAAAGGCATCGGGCCGATCAGCTTCAGCGGCGACGCCCGGCTTCGCGAAGAGCCCTTCTTCGGCGGCCCGGCAGATCGGTCGCTGCAGCGCGCGCGTCTTCGTTACCGTGTACGCTTCAACGCTGTGGCCGACCTGGGCCCGCAGTTCCGCACAGGCCTGAGCCTGGCGTCGGGCGATATCAACGATCCTATTTCCACCAACCAGAATCTGACCGGATTCTATACGCGCAAGCCCATCGCCCTCGACCAGTTCTTTATTGAGTACAAGCCAGGCTGGTGGAAGCAGTTTTCCTTTGTGGGAGGAAAGTTCCGCTATCCCTGGTACAACACCGAGCTGACGTGGGATAAAGACCTGAATCCCGAGGGCGCTGCCCAAACCCTGGCCTTCAAATTAAACACGCCGGTATTGAAGCGAGTCGCTTTCGTTGGCTTTGAATTGCCCTTCGCAGAAATCGCAGGGACACAGGCAACCGACAAACGCAACGTGCAGCACATCACCTATGGCGGCCAGATTCAAACTACCTGGCAGCTCGCGTCCTGGCTGCAACTGAGCGCCTATTCCGGGTTTTATGACTTCCGTGGCGCCGATGCCATTGCGCTGGCCCAGGCCAGGGCCAGTACCAAGAACCCGCAGACGGCATTTTCCGGCGTGCTGCCGCTGGCCAATCCCGGACCGCAGTCTACTTACATCACAACTGCCAATACCGTCATCACGGTTGCGGGCACTCGCTTTCCCACCGGGGTCACGAACATCACTAACGCGCAGTTTGCTTCCCGTTTTGGTCTGTTCGATAACATTGCCCGCTTCGATATCAGCACACCAAATCCGAAGCTGCCCATCACGATTCTCGGCGACTTTGTGCAGAACACCGAAGCGTGCGCGAATGTGGCCGCACTGGCGCCGCAGCCAACCAATACTGCCAGCACCACCTTCGTCCGGACTTTTAACGCAGCCTGCAACCCGAATGCGCGCCGTGGATACTGGCTGGAAGGCCGCGTAGGCCGGCTGCAGCAGAAAGGCGACTGGCAGGTGGGCTATACGCGCATCTACATCGAGCGCGAAGCCGTGCTGGGAGGCTTCAATTACAGCGAACTTCGCCAAAGCACAAACGTGAGCCAGCATCGCTTCGATGCGTTCTACCAGGTTGACCGTAGCGTACAGCTTGGGTTCACTGCGCTGGTGGGGCGTACGCTGGCGAGCACAGAACCTTGGTTGACCCGCTTGCAGTTCGATGCCGCCTATATTTTTTAGCGGCCTCTTCTGGAAAGCGTTCATTCTTTGCGCTTATTTTTGAAACATGCTCTAGCTCCAGTAGCAGGAGTCCGAAGGGCATAGCTGTTCGTTGCCCTTCGGGCTTTGATTCCAGAGCAATTTCACAATGGGTCTATCCACGCGGGCACTTGGCAGCGCACAGTATCAATGGCGTCCTCCAGACTAGGGGGCTTCCACACACAACCGGCTTGACAATCGAACGGTTGACCTATTAAGCTTTGCTTCCCCCCGAAATCTGGCGTTGAGGAGTTACTTGAAATGCCAAAGCTCAATGATGAACCGAAACGCTCTGCCGATCCCAAGCTTGATCGTCGAGCGATGATGCGTACCGCGCTTGTCGTAGGCGGGGTAACTGCGCTCGCTGGCAGCGCCGCGGCGGCAGCGCCGCCCCAGGAAGCCGCTGTCGCAGAAAGAGAATGGGCCAGAGCCCTGGCAAGACACATAGCCAATCAACTGCCCGAGGCTGTGCGGCAACTTCCTGACCTGCGGTTGACGGAAGAGCAGGTTGAAGAGCTACGCAGGGTGTTTCAGAATACGCTGGTCACCAACATGGGTTGCGAAGTTCCTCCCGGCTAAGCTGGCAAGCGATGCATCAGGGCTGAGAGTAGTGAGCCTGTAGTGTGTCCGTACCGTTCACTCCCTGTCCACGTGTGATAACCATGAAAGTCTGCCTCATCAGTGCGCCCACGGCCAACCAGTTCGATAACAGGCCTGTGGGCGAGACGGAGGCAGCTCGCATTATGGGCGAGCTTGCCCCTGTCGGCATCCTGAGCCTTGCCGCCGTGCTGGAAGCCAGGGGCTTGCAGCCGGAAGTCGTTGACCTCAATCGCGTTTACTACGAATGGCGGCAAAACTCGAACCAGAATGAAACTGATTTTTGCAGTTTTGCCGGAGCCTGCTTCGCCGGCCGCCATTTTGACTTCTTTGGCTTCAGTACGGTTTGCAGCAGCTACCCGCTGACGCTTCGCATTGCCGCGGAAGTCAAGCGGCTGCATCCGGAATCAGTGGTGGTACTGGGCGGGCCACAGGCATCTGTGGTTGACATCTCCACCCTGCGGGCCTATCCATTCATTGACCTGGTCGTGCGCGGGGAAGCGGAGCAGACCCTGCCTGAACTTGTGGATGCGCTGGCCGCAGGCAGCTCTCTCGAAGCAATCCCAGGCATTACGTTTCGCCGGAATGAAGATGGAGAAATCGTGCGCGGCCCGGATGCGCCCCTGGTCCTCGACCTGGACGCGTTGCCATTTCCCGCTTTTCATCTCTTTCCTGACGTTCGTTTCTGCCGCCACTTCCCGCTGGAGCTGGGGCGCGGCTGTCCCTTTGCCTGCACGTTCTGTTCGACCAACGATTTTTTTCGCCGCCGTTTCCGGCTGAAGACCCCGGCGCACATGATTGCCGAGATGCGCCGGGTCAAGCAGACCTACGGCATCAACTCTTTTGAGCTGGTGCACGACATGTTCACCGTCGACCGCAAACGGGTGGAGGCATTTTGTGAAGCCTTACTGGAGAGCAGGGAAGAGTTCTATTGGGGCTGCAGCGCGCGCACCGACTGCGTTGACGAAGAGTTGATCGCGCTCATGGCCCGGGCAGGCTGCCGCGGCATCTTCTTTGGCATTGAGACCGGCTCGTCGCGAATGCAGAAGATCATTGACAAAGGGCTTGCATTGAACGATTCGGCGGAGCGGGTCCGTTCCTGCGACAAGTTCAAAATCAACACAGCGGTCTCATTGATGGCCGGCTTTCCCGAAGAAACCATGGACGACCTGCGCGATACGGCGGGGTTCTTTGTGGATTCGCTGCGCCATGATCATGCCGATCCGCAGCTAAGCATCCTGGCGCCGCTGGCAGATACGCCCATCCAGAAGCAACAGAAAGATTCGCTTGTCCTGGATGACGATGTTGCCGATATGTCGTATCGCGGGTGGCGGCAGGAGCCGCAAGATCACGCGATGATTGCCGGGCATCCGGAAATCTTTTCCAGCTTTTACTCGGTTCCCACGCCCTACCTCGAACGCGAATTCCTTAAAGAGCTGCGCGACTTTTTGCTGAACGGCCAGAGGGCATTTCGGCGGCTTCTCCTGGGACTGCATCAGGACAGCTGCAACATCGTTGACGTTTTTCAACAATGGCAGCAATGGCGGACAGACAACGGAGTCTATTTTTCGAGCGGCGATCGCACCGTCTATTATGCGCAAAGCGGCTTTGCGGCAGACTTTTTCCAGTTTGTGCGGCTGCACTACATACCCGCCGCCAGCAGGGCGCCGGTTGCCATTACCGCGCTGCTGGAATACGAAACGGCATTGCACGGCCGTGATCATGAATCGGATATTCAACAAGAGAAGGTCACCGATGATCATGAAGAGCTGCTTTTTCCCGACAGCCGCCCGCAGTTGCTTCCGGGAGTAAACGTCATCAAGCTTCCGGCCGACTATCAGGAAATTATTCGGCGCCTGCGACAGAGGAGCCCGTTGCATGACATACCCGAAGGACCGGTGAAACTCGCTATTCGCAGAACGGCGACGGGGCCGGCGGAGGTTCGCCAGCTCTCTCCACTCTCGGCCGAGTTGCTTGGCCTTTGCGAAGGCAGCTTGACCGTGGAAGAGATCGCAGCCCAATTCCGGCAAAACAAGATAGAAGTCTCAGGTATTCCGGCCGATAAGCTATGTTTAGCAGGGCTCGAGATACTTCGCCAGCAGCGCCTCATAGGCCTGGCATAGGCCCAAAGCCAAAGAGTCGTTCTGCGTATTGACGTTCTAAGGCAAGCAGAGCACAACAAAGTAATGGCGGGGATTACGGGACGATATTCGAACTCTTGATGTTGAAGCCCAGAACATGGAGCCTGCACTCAGCGAACACAGTGAGTCTTACTTGTTCCAGAGAGCTCGGGTCCGATTGGGCGCGTAAACTGCATCTGAATGTTCGTCTTCGATATGTTTCCGGAAATCGCTCATACACTTTCGCGGCCCAACTGGCGAAGAATGGAACTCTTCTTTGCAGATTGAGCATCGGGCAATGCTGATGTCCGCATCCGGTACTGGTTCTAGATAAACCTCGGTTTGCATACATGTATTATGCCCCAAACAGCGGATGCCAAGGGTATAACTCCCACCGTTGGGATGAATCGTCTTTCACTGACAAAGCCGCAATCGCGCTGGTTTGTTCGGAAGTTTTATCTACCTAGGGTTGCACCTGATAGTTCTCCTCATACAGCATCATCAAGATGACGGTCTCGGCGCCCTGCACACCCGAGTCGTGCCCCAGACCGAACCATCCGAATGAAGGCGCTTTTTCTAAAGCTTTGGGCGCGATAAAGGCCACGGTGGCCTGCTTGCCATCGGCAAAATTGAATGTCAGTTTCCGGTTGCTGATGGAGTAAGTGCCGCGGAAGTTTCGCGGAGGAGCAGTAATAGCGGCATAACCATGGGGATTGGGAAGCCCGACCATCTGGTCCGTCAGCCCGTGGTCAACGAATGTGCCATCGGGAAAGAACTGAAGGAATCTTGGATCCGTTGGCGACGACCAATGATACTTTCCGGAAAATCTTTTTCCAGTACAGCGGCAGGTAGGCACAAAGGTGTCAATGCCGGGATCGGTGGCGGCGTTGTTGAACTTGATGACGTCGCGGTGATCGGGACTGTTAGCCCAGACGATGTATATCTGGTTCCCATCTACCCGGTAGCGCCCGATGAATAACCTATGGCTCGGATCATTGCGGTACGCCGTCATGTCAAAGTTGTCTATATTGACCTGGGGAATATTGTTGATGACCCAGCCATCGGCGGTGAAATAGTACTCATGACGAACTACAGGGGAACGGTCCAGACCGAAGCCGATATAAACGCCCTCCAGCGCTCCCGCAGGCAGTTGGTGCTCGACTTGCGCCTCTGCGGCCGCATCCGAGTCGCCGGCAGAATCGCGGCCTGCCGGCGGCTGGCCGCGTTTGGCGGAAGCCTGGTTGCGCGCGACTGGTGAGTCGCCATCCGTGTCAGCATCCGAGTTCCCCTCGGCCTGCTGCCCGGTGCCGCCATCGGCATTGGATCCATTCTCGGGATTGCGAATGGCCGCGATCAAGTCGTCCGCCGGGGCGGCAATAGTATTGAGGTTACTGCTGCGCCCGGTGTTAAGGTCCGTTCCTTCCGGCAGTAGCCAGAAATGATAAGTAGAGCGCGCCGTTTTGATCTCGGTCACGTTCTGCCGCTGGCCCATCAGGACCCACGGCTGCACTCCGGTAATCGCCGCGCGCTGGATCTGGAAAGAATGATTCTTGTAGTTTGCCGGAACCAGCGCTTCATAGCGCACGCTCCCCTGGCTGACGTAGAGATAGCCCGCGCAGTTGTTGCCAAAATGAACGTGGACCACTGAAAAACGCCGTTCCCCGGCTTGCGCCGGGCCGGAATTGTTCTCCTGGGCGGCAGCGTACACAGCGGCACAGGGCAAGGTCAAAATCACCGTGATCAGGAATCGCGAAAAGGCTCTTTGGATTTGCATTGACTGAACTCCATCACAAAGCGGACCGCAGGCAAGTAATTGGGAGATTATGCTTCAAGCAGCCGCTGCGCGTCACCTGGATTTTGGCGCGTCACAGCGTGGCCCTCTGACTAGAGACTCAGACCAGCCTTCTGGAATTACTAGGGGCGAGTCTAAAGCAGTTCTTTACATGAGGTTTTAGCGCCGGCAGATTCGCACTTGCAAGCATGTTGTCTGACCCTCTAGAGGCTCAGAGGAGTATGATTTTTCAGATATGGCTGCTGAAGTCAAAATCGCCAACGAGAAGGCCGATTTCCTGGACCTCAGGAAGGTGATTGACTCGACTCCCGGCCTGATTCATACGAGTCTGCCCGACGGTTACCTTGATTTCTTCAATCAGACCTGGCTCAGGTATGTGGGGCAGCCATTATGGGAAGCTGGGCCTTCGATTCTGCCGGAAATTTGAAAGGACGCCCTATGAACCACACAACGATAAATGCCAGCGGCAAGGTTGCCACTGGCAGACTCGCAATGACCCGAAGTGCCATGCACTTGGCTGTATTGCTGGCGTTGATAGCAGCCGCCGCACTGCCCGGTTCTTCTCAATCGAACCCCGATCTGCAAAAATTCTTTCGCGAAGATATCGGACTGAATGACGATCAAATCGCTGCCATCCAAAATGGACAGCCGGTCACAAAGACGCTGCATTCACGCACACCGGCCGAGGTTTTCTTGTTTGGCGCGGTCTACATCCACGCCGCTCCCGAGAGCTATGTTAAGTACGCCCACGACTTCGCGCGTCTGCGCAAGCTTCCAGGCTACTTGGCGCTCGGCGTGTTCAGCAGCCCTCCGCAACTCTCTGACTTGAAAGGCTTCGCGTTCGACAACGACGACATCCAGTCCTTAAAGAATTGCAAACCTGGGAACTGTTTGATTCAGATGCCGGCAAGCTCCATGGACGATCTTCACCAATCCGTTGATTGGTCTCGCGCCGACGTCAGCGAACAAGTGAATCAACTCCTGCAAAAGACGGCGCTGCAGCGTATGGCCGCTTACCAGCACGATGGCAACCAGGCCCTCGGGGTCTATAACGACAAACGCGATCCAACGGAGGTTCCCAAACAATTTGCTTACATGCTCAGCTACAGCAAGGCTTTACCAGAGCGTTTGCCCGATTTCTACAACTATCTGCTCGCCTATCCGGAGGCGAAGCCCGCCAACGTCGAAGACACCTTCTATTGGGCAAGGGTGAAATTCGGATTGAAGCCGACGTTGCGTGTCGTGCAAATTCTGACTATGCGCGGAAACCCCGGCGACACAGTAGCCTACGCCATCGCCGAAAAACAGCTCTATGCAAGCCACTATTTCGAGACGGCGCTGGACCTGTCATTCTGTGTGCGCGGGAGTAATGACCCTCAACAACCCGGCTTCTATTTGATCATGGCCATGGGTTCCGAGCAGGCGGGGTTGACGGGTATCAAAGGGTCGATTGTTCGAAAGGCCGCTGTAGGACGATCGGTTTCGAATCTCCAAAACGCTCTGGCGAATATCAGGAGCACGCTGGAGGCTACTCGATAACCGGAACAAGAGGCTTTGAGAGGTAAAAAAATAGATTCGGGCCGATAACTCGCGGAGTATTCAGGCAGGAAAGGAAAACATGCAGCGTACAACGGACCACATTCAATTGCGCGATTTTATGGGTTGGCGTTGCTCTTCCTGCGACCGGCTTATCACCGGCATCGAGGATGGCTGGGTGGAGTGGTTGGCCTCGGAGGGCGAGGACGATAAAGCTGTCCTGGTTGGAATCCGGCTTGTTCATCGCGGTGCAGGCCGGAAGCAGAGCTGTCGATACAACCCGCGGAATGAGAAAGGGGTACAAAGAGGCTACCAAAATGTGCCCTTTAACACCCTCGCTGGTTTTATCGGAATTACAGCAACGTTGTTTCTGGCGGAGAGAGTGGGATTCGAACCCACGTTAGAGTTTCCCCTAAACACGCTTTCCAAGCGTGCGCCTTCAGCCACTCGGCCATCTCTCCGATGAGGTTGCGCTCAGGAAGGGAGCGCGACTGGCTCCCAAATTCATTCTACAGCATTCGAAAAAAAGCTAACCACAAAGGACACAAAGGTTAACAACAAAGGGCACGAAGGTAAGCGATATCAATCTGTGCGGAAACGGACAGCTCGCGGAGCGCTGCCACTTACTGCTTCTTGGGATTGCGCTCGTCGCTGCTGACAACGCCGTCTTTAATATAGATGACGCGGTGGGCGTAGCCGGCGATATCGTGTTCATGGGTGACCAGAATAATGGTATTGCCCTGGGAGTGGAGCTGGTCGAACAGCGCCATGATCTCTTTGCCGGTTTGCGAATCCAGGTTGCCGGTGGGCTCGTCGGCGAGAATGATCGACGGATTATTCACCAGGGCGCGGGCAATAGCTACGCGCTGGCGCTGGCCGCCGGAGAGCTCGTTGGGCTTGTGGTTCATGCGCGATTCCAGATTTACAGTCTGTAGCGCCGCTTTGGCGCGTTCTATGCGTTCATGGCTTGGCGTGCCATTGTAGATGAGCGGCAACTCTACGTTGTGCAGGGCAGTGGCGCGGGCCAGCAGATTGAAGGTTTGAAATACAAACCCAATTTCTTTGTTGCGGATGCGCGCCAGTTCATCGTCATTCAACTCGCTCACTAATTGGCCGTTGAGCCAGTATTGTCCCTCGCTGGGCGTATCCAGGCATCCGATCAGGTTCATGAGAGTGGATTTCCCTGAACCCGAAGGGCCCATGATGGCCACATACTCGTTGCGCCCAATATGCACGTTGACGCCGCACAAGGCGTGTACCTGTTGCTCAGACCCCATATCGTAGGTCTTGCAGAGATTGCGCGTGTAGATTACGGAATCCGCAGGGGGCGCCTGGATTGTGGTCGAATCGGTCATGTTGGCCAATTGGCTTGGCATAAATCCTTTTTCCTGTGCTCAGTGCTGCTGAGCTTGCGAAGAGGTCACGACTTTTGGTCGCTGGGCGGCTCTTCAATCTTCTCTTGTTTTACTCTGGCGCCGTTGCGCAGTGTCCGCAATACCTTGTAGCTGCCGGTCACAATGGTGTCGTTTTCCTTGATCCCGCTTAAGACTTCGATGTCGGTAATTCCAGATACGCCGGTTTCAACAGGAACGAATCTGGCTTTGTTGTTTTGCACCACGAACACGCCCTGCAGTTCTTTCTTGTCATCCTTGCTGTCGGAGTCCTGGCCGGGCGCGGCAGCCTCCACGCTGTTCTTTTTGTCGGCGTTGTCCTTCAGGTCTTTGGCCTGGCGGATGGTCAGGGCCTGCAAGGGGATGGCAAGCACGTGGGCGCGGGTGGCCGTCGTAATCTTGGCAGTCGCCGAGAGCCCCGGACGCAGGTTCTCGGGCGGATCGGTCAAGGTGACCACAACTTTGAAATCCTTGGCTTCTTCGCTGCCAGTGGTGCTCTGTGTGGTGGCCACGCCGGTGGAACGGATAATGGCATTATCGCCAATCTCGGTTACCGCGCCATGGAAGGTCTTTTTGGGAATGGCATCAATGCTGACCTCCGCCGGCTGACCCAGCTTGACGTTCACGATATCGGTTTCGTCGACCCTGACCTCGGCGGTGATAACGGTAAGATCGGCCAGCGTCATCAACGTGCTGCCGGGAGAATTCTGGATCCCAACCACCACAGTCTCGCCTTCATGCACCGGCAAATTGGTGATAGTGCCATCAAAGGGAGCGGTATAAACGGTCTTGCTGAGCAGGTCGCTAAAGCGGGTCAGGGTGGCGCGGGCCGAGCTTACATGGTTCGCTGCGGAATCCTGCTGGGCCTTGCTTTGCGCGATACGCGCCTCTGATTCAGCCACATTGGCCTCTGAGGTTTCATATGCCGCTTTGCGGGCGTCATAGTCGGCCTTGGAAATCAGCTCCGACTGGTAGAGGCCCTCAGCCCGCTGGTAATCAAGCTTTTTCTGCACCAGGTCGGCTTTATCGCGGTTCAGCTCAGCCATCGCGGTTTTCATGGCGGCTTCAGCCGCCACCGCATCTGCCTGGCTGGCGGTCAGCGTGGCCCGTTGCGCGCCTACGTCGGCGGCAGATTGCACGTTCTCCAGTTGCGCCAGTTTTTGCCCTTGTTTGACGCGATCGCCCTCTTTTACATATAGCTTCGTGATCTTGCCAAAGGCATTGGCGCCGATGTTGACGTAGGTCTTAGGTGTAATCTGACCCGAAGCCGTCACCGACGAGGTAAGGTCTTGCGGCCTTACCTTGGCCATTTGTACCGCAACCACCCCCTGGGCGTTATGGGCAACGGTAAAGCCCACAATGACCACCAAAGCCAGAACAATTCCGCCGATGATCAGGATTTTCTTTAAGTTCATGACTTCTCAATACACTACGTTGGGATGCTGCAAAAAGTTCCCCTGCACGATCAACGCACACCGCCACCATATTAGACGCCGCAGGGGTTGAAAAATGGCCGTGCGTATACAAAATTATATTCGGAAATGCGGGGCAAAGGAAGGAAACAGCAGCTTAAAAGGACACCGCAGTTTCATTTCGAGATTCTTGTCATTTAGAGCCTAAAGAAACATTTGTTTCCATGGTGGATTCGTTCAGACGTTAATTCCAGCTTGCGTTCTCTGCCGGCGAGCAGGATACGCGCACCTCGGTACGATGTGGTGGCAACGTTATTTCTGGGGGCCTGCCTGTGCCATGGTTATGTCCCAAGACCATTCTTATGGCCCTGGCCGGGCATCTTGCAATAATATTCGGCATCTGCTTAAGTTGTGTGGGCCGTGAGGCTTAACAGGGAAGATTGACGCTCGAAATAGGTAATATTTATGTGTGCAACAGCTTGCTTTTGGAGGTGATTTAAAACTACAATTTATGCACCTGAACTGTTTCTCTGGAGCGAGATTCTTATGTCTTTTGACCGTTTTTCATCCCGCTTTTCTGCTGTTGCTTTAGGATTGCTTATATTTGCAGCCCCGATTTGGGCACAATCTTCTGCCACTGTTTCTACTGATAATGCTAAAACCACCGACAGCTCCAAGGTGCAGAGCTCTGGCCAGAAGCAAACAACAGGCAAGCCGGATGAGGTTGATCCGCTCAAGCGTCCTCTTAGCGAGAAAGAGAAAGAGAGAAATGCAAAGGCTTTTAAGAGAGAGGTCAGCCAGACCTATAAAAAGTGGTTAGACGAAGACGTTCGCTACATCATTACGGGGGAAGAAGAGCAGGTCTTCAAACAGCTCTCCAACGACGAGGAGCGCGACCAGTTCATTGAGCAGTTCTGGCTTCGCCGCGATCCCACTCCAGATACCCCGGAAAACGAATTCAAAGAAGAGCACTACCGGCGCATTGCTTATGCGAATGAGCATTTTGCGGCGGGCATCCCGGGATGGAAGACCGATCGCGGCCGCATATACATCATGTACGGACCGCCGGATGAAATCGAGTCGCATCCCTCGGGCGGAACCTATGAGCGTCCTATCGATGAAGGTGGCGGAACGACTTCGACCTATCCTTTTGAAGACTGGCGCTATCGTTATATCGAGGACATCGGCCAGGAAGTGATTATCGAATTCGTGGATGACTGCCAGTGCGGCGCCTATGAAATGACGATGGACCGCTCCAAGAAAGACGCTCTTCTCAACGTTCCCAATGCCGGCCTGACTTTTTCAGAGCAGATGGGGCAGACCAGCAAGAGCGACCGCTTTAATGGCAGCAGCTTCGAAAGATTAGGACTCGACCCCAGCCAGGCAACCTCGGAACAGGGAAAAGAATTCGACCGCCTCGAACAGTTCTACAAACTGCAGCGGCCGCCGGCGGTCAAGTTCAAAGAGCTGGATGAGATCGTAAGCCACAAGATCAGGTACAACCTGATGCCTTTTGATGTGCACACCGATTTCGTGAAAATAACATCCGGTACGGTGCTGGTGCCCATAACAATTCAGGTGCAGAACAAAGACATCACCTTTGAAAATAAAGATGGAATCGCGCGCGGCCTGGTAAATATTTACGGGCGTGTGAGCACCATAACCAGTCACATAGTTCAGACCTTTGAAGATCCAGTGGGAATCGATGTTCCCGGCGAATTGCTGGAAAAGACCATGGAAACCCATTCCATCTACTGGAAGGCTCTGCCCCTGAGCCCGGGCCACTATCGCGTGGATATCGTTGTGAAAGACGTCAAGGGCGACCGCGTCGGCACCTGGACCAAGGCAATTACCGTCCCTGAATTCAGTGACGACAAGCTGTCCTCTTCCAGTCTGATCCTTGCAGATGTCATGGAAAAAGTTCCTGCCAAGAGCGTAGGCGCGGGCAGCTTTGTGATCGGCGACACCAAAGTGCGGCCGCGTGTCGAGCCTGCCGACGGTAAACCTGCCAGCTTCAAGCGCGACCAGAAAATGAATTTGTGGATGCAGGTCTATAACCTCGGGATCGACGGGCAGAGCAAGAAATCTTCAGCCACCATCGAATACGATGTGATTAATACCGCTACCAATAAACCGGTAGCGCACATGGTAGAATCCACGGAAAAAATGGGTAACATTGGCGATCAGATCACCCTGGAAAAGAGCATGCCCTTGGCTTCGCTGCCCCCGGGGATATATCGCCTGACCATCAAGGTGAACGACAACATCTCGAAGCAAACGATTACTCCTTCGGCAAGTTTTGCGGTTGAGTAGCCATTGCGGTTCGCAGGACTCCAAAAAAGGGGGTTGAAAACATGCGCCATAAGCTGATATTGATTCCGCTCGTCACAGTCGTGTGGGTCGTATCGGCGGCTGCCTTCCCCCAGGAAGGCAGCATCACGGGCACCGTGCGCAATTCCGGCGGTGTGCCGCAAATGGGCGCGATGGTTGAGGTGCTGGCCGGCGCCGTGCCTTCGATGACCGTCTTTACCGATGATCGTGGTCGCTATACCGCTCTCGGCCTTACTCCCGGACATTACCAGGTTAAAGTTACTGCCGCTTCGTTTCTTCCCGCCCTGCGCGAAAATGTGGTCCTGCATTCGGGCGCCAGGCTGGTGGTCAATCTCACTCTCAACACCTTGTTCGAAGCTATTGCTACGCTGCCGGTTCGCACCCGCACTCCTCAGGATGACGATGACTGGCGATGGACTTTGCGCTCGACCGCCAACCGCCCCATCCTGCGCGTCTTCGATGACGGGCCGCTGGTGGTGGTTTCCAAATCTGCCCATGACGATGATCGCGTGCTCAAAGCGCGGGTCGCGTTTGTCGCCGGCGCCTCCAATGACGGCTTGGGAGGCTTCTCCGATCAGGCTACTTCGTTCAGACTGGAAAAGTCCCTCTTTTCCAGTGGGACCCTGGTTTTCAACGGCAACATGGGGACCTCTGGTGCGTGGAGTTCATCTCCCTCCGTGCTGCGCGCTTCTTACAAACATCAGACTTCCGATGGCCACACTCCCGAGATATCTTTCACCATGAGGCGTTTTGGTGTGGTTGACAGCGGCGATCAGCAGGCCGCCTTGCAGGCGTTGGCGCTTACGCTTTCCGATAGCATGCAGTTTATGAATTTCGCCGAATTCAGTTACGGGGCCGAGTACCAGAGTATCCAGTACCAGGGAAGAAATACCGCCGTCCGGCCTTTTGGCACGCTGGACCTGCATTTTTCGCCCAATACGATCGTGGAATACCAGTACGCAACCTCCATGCCCAATACCCGGGCGGCCAAAGGTTTTGACAGCGCACCGGCGGACTTCAGTGAATCAGGACCACGGGTTACAGCGGTCAATTTCGCCTCGCATATAGAAGATGCCCGGCACCAGGAGCTTTCGCTGTCGCGTCGCTTTGGAAAGAATCGCTTCCAGGTCGCCGCTTATTCCGATCGCATCAACAATACCGCGCTGTTAGGCGTTGGCAATGTGGATAGCGCTCTGGGCGATGGCAACATACTTGCCGATCCTTTCTCCCAGACATTTACTTATAATGGTGGGAATTTTGCCACCCATGGCTTCCGCGCCGTGGCCGAGCGCAAATTTTGTTCCGCGTTGACCGGGACACTCGACTATTCCTACGGCGGCGTGCTCGCTCTTGAAAACCCCGGCCTCCTGCAGGCAGGGCCCGCCTCCAATTCCTTTGATACGCTGCGCCGTCATGCCGTCGCTGCCAAGCTTACCGGCAAAGTCCCGGGCTCCAACACCACTTGGATTGCTTCCTATAAATTGACCGACGGCAAGGCGCTTACTCCGGTTGACGCATTCAATGCTTCGGCCGGCCAGGCTGATCCCTACCTGAATTTCTTTATTCGCCAGCCCCTGCCTAATTTAAGTTTTCTGCCCGGCCAGGTAGAAGCTCTCATCGATGTCCGCAACCTGCTGGCGGAGGGGTATGTGCCGGTTGTGGGGCAGGATGGCCGCACGCTGTACCTGGTGCAATCAGCACGTTCCATCCGGGGCGGCCTGGCTTTCAGCTTCTGAGTTGGAAAGCAGCGCCGGCGTCCCGCCGGGCAAGACCAGCAGCAGCCACGCCCACTCATCTCAACGAATCATCGCTCCGATCCGCATTACGATTCCGGATGTGCAGCAGGAAGGGTGCTTCAGTTCCCGGCAGAAGCAGAATGCTTTCCGGAAGAGCAAGGGCCTCGGCCAGGGGATTGCCCTCGCGCAGGCTTATCTCTGTTTTCGTCATCCCGCGATTTTTCCGCAGATTACGGGCTGAATTTTCGTCAAACACAAACCACGCCATAAGATCCTCAATTCCTCATCTCAAACTCGCCTTCGTTCCGGGCTCTGCCAAACAGCACTGAACCAGAAACTTGGATGCGCCCGTACGTTCAACTGGTTGACGGGAGTGCGATGGCCGCTCTCTATAAGGTGATGCGCATAATGGTGTTGAGATTCAAGGGAGCGGTAGGGAATGATTTGTTCAAAATCGGCGCCTTGCGCTGCATATAGTAATTAATAAGTTATCATAATCTATCTTTAATGTTTACTATTTATTAAATACATCGTGCGGTAACAATCTCGATTTTTTGCCACAATAGCCCTTTCATTGGCTTTCCAAATCTCATATTATGAGCCGCATCTGTATTCACAAAAGCATAGACTGTTTTTCATTAAGTTGTTTTGAACGTAGTGTTTACAGATACTTAACAGTTCTTTACTTTTGGTTATCAACATGCCGGAGTAAAGGGCAATCTGTTCTTAATATCCCGTAAAAAAAGCAAGCAAGTCTCATTTAGACTCGATAATTCTGTTTGTTTAAAGGTTTAGGAGGGGGAGCAACATGGCAACACTCACTAGAATTGTGACAATTTTATTGGTTATGGTCTGCCTGCTGGTGCCGGCATACGCAGCTCTCACAGGCGATATCGAGGGGACCGTCTATGATCCCAGCGGCGCTGTTCTCGCCAACGCAAAGATTGTCATCGTAAATACCACCACCGGCACAACCCGGTCAGTGACAACCAACCATGATGGTGAGTTTGCCGTGCTGCAATTGGAGATCGGCGAATATAAGGTGACGGTTGAGAGCGCGGGCCTGAGCACGCTGGCCCAGACCGCCGAGGTCCGCAGCGGTGAGAAAACCTTCCTCCGGGTGAAGATGGAGGTCAAGAAGACCGAGGAAACGATTACAGTCGAAGGCCAGGAACCCAAGCTCGATATTGCTACCGCCCAGGTGAGCGAATCCATTGATCAGGCGACCGCCCTGACGCTGCCCAACCAGGGACGCAACCCGGTGGCTTTGGCCACCCTCGCCCCCGGCATTGTTCCGGTCACAAACGACAATCCTTTCCTCGGAACGGGAAGCTTTAACTCCAACGGCTCCCGCGGGCGCGCCAACAATATTACGATTGATAACACCACCTCCACCGATATCTCCACCACCGGTAACGCCGAACTTGGCACGTTCGTGATTGACGAAATCCAGGAATTCAAGCTGATTACCAACAACTTTGACGCCGAGTATGGCCGTAATGCCGGCGCACAGGTGCAAATCATCACCCGCAGCGGCGGCAATGCCTATCACGGAACATTGTATGAGTATCACCAGAATGCAGCTTTCAATGCGCGCGACTTCTTCGATACCACCGGCAAGCCGACGCCTTTCATTCAGAATAACTGGGGATTTGTCGCCGGGGGGCCGATCATCAAGAACCATACCTTCATCTTTGGACACTACGATGGTGTCAAGACCCGCGGAGCCGGCAGCACCAGTCAGGCCACCGTGTTAACTCCCGCCCAGGCCGGTGCGATCACCGACCCCACCGCGGCCGGACTTTTTGCTGCAGTAGGTTCGCCCGATTCACCTATTGGTACGTTGAGTAGTTCAGCCTCCAACAAGACCGATACGGTTTCCTGGGCAATACGCGTAGATCAGCTCCTGCGCGGCGGCAAAGACACCTTGGCCGTGCGTTATGGTGAGAATCCCACAACCCAGACATCACCCGGCAACATTTTCATTCAGACCCACCTGCCCAATTTTGGCGCCAGCTCCACCAATCTTTCCCGCCAGGTCACGGTCAATTACACTTCGCCCTTCGGCACCGCCCTGGTCAACCAGTTCCACTTTTCCTTTGGCCGCAGCAAGCCTAATTTCCCCTTTCTTACCACGCTGACGCCGCCCTTTGCCCCGCAGATTACGATCAGCGGCTTCGATTCCCTGGGCGTCCGCAGCCTGCTGCCCCAGGGCCGCCTTCAGAATACCTTCCAGTATGGCGACACGCTCTCCTGGACCCGCGGCCGCCACAATTTCAAGTTTGGCGGCGATATCTTCCGCTATCAGGCATATAGCTTCTTTGACTCCAATCTCCGCGGCACTGTGACCTTCGGTGGTTTGGCGGCGTTCCAAAGTGGAACTCCCACTGCATGGACAGAGAACTTTGGCAACACCCACAGGCACAACTTTGCTCTCGATGACTTCTGGTTCGCGCAGGATGACTATCGCGTAACCGACACCCTGACCCTGAACCTGGGCTTCCGCCTGGAATCCTCCGGTGGCGTCAGCGAAGAAAATGGCATCATCTCGAATCTTAACCGCACCAGCACCACCCCCCTGGGCGGCGGAGGGACCGGGCCGCTGGGCAGCATCGTCCTCGGCGGCACTGCATTTCATCGCAATTGGAACCCGGCGCCTCGCGTTGGTTTTGCCTGGAACCCGGGCGGTGGCAAATTGGTCATCCGTGGCGGCTATGGCATCGCCTACGACTTTATCTACCTCAACCCCATCACCAACCTGCGCTTCGCGGCGCCCTTTGTTCCTTCGATCACTGTACAGAACTTTACCGGTGGCAATACCTTGGCTGCCTTGGTGGCCGGTACCGCTCCGGCGCAGTTGAATGCAGAAGCCGCCATCGGCCAATTCCTCTCAACCCAGCAAAACTTCGGCGCCATCGCGCCGGTGGACCGCAACCTGAAGAATCCCCGCAATCAGCAGTTCGATTTTGGCCTGGAATATCAGGCGATGAGAGACCTGGTTTTGAAGGCGACCTATATCCATACCAAAAGCGACTTCCTTCAGGCCAGCTTGCAGATTGATCCGGTGATTGCTTCTGTAATTCCGGCAACCAGCGATGCCGACGAAGCGGCAAGGTTTGGTTCATTGCGGTCGGTATTTCTTAATGAGACCGGAGCTGCTCCCGTGGGCTCGCCTTTGAACAATCGCCTCGATCCCCGCTTCAACAGCGTGACCCAGGTGCTCGGGGTTGCCAGCTCCAACTACAATGCCCTGCAGTTTGAGGCTGTCAAAACCTATCGTAGCGGATTGAGATTTGATGCTTCCTACACCTGGGCGCACGGTATTGATAACGTCTCCGACGCCTTGAATGTGCTGGTCAACGACTCACCCACGGTTCAGGATCCGCGCAATCTGGCTCTCAACCGCGGCAACTCGGAGTTCGACATCCGCCAGCGCTTTGTTCTCAGCGCAGTCTATGAACTGCCCTTTGCCAAAGGGACCACCGGCCTGATCAACAAGTTTGCCGATGGCTGGGGCCTGAGCGGCATCGTTGAGTCGCGGACTGGGCTTCCGGCAACGATCTTTTCCGGTTCCCGCCGCGGAATCAGCGACGTTCTTTTGATCGGCAATAGTAACGCGGTCGCCAATGGCAATGTGCGCGCATTCCGTCCCGTCGGTTTAACCCAGGTTGATACCATTCCAGCGCCGTGTGCCCGCGGCGTCAATACTTCGAGCACTAATGTTGCTGGTGTGGCTACGGTGTTATGTCCAAATACTGCGGGTTTCCCGCTGACCCAGCCTTTGCTGGGCAATGCGGGTAATAGTGGCCGCAACGATGTGCCGCTGGCGGGATATAACGACACCGATTTCGCCGTCTTCAAGAATACTTCCATTCTGGAAGGTAAAACCCTGCAATTCCGCTGGGAGTTTTTCAACATCTTTAACCACCCCAATCCCTCGGGGTTTGTAAACACGCTTACCTCTGCGACTTTTGGTACCTATCAGAGTACGGCCAACAACATGCGCCAGATGCAAGGCGTGATAAAGTTCGTTTTCTGATTTGAACCTTGTTAAACTCAAAGGCCAGCCGCAAGGCTGGCCTTTTTTGATTGTGTGGCACAGCCGTCCCCGGCTGTGCTCTCCTTCAAGTTATCGCCTGCAGACGGCGCTTTTCGCAGACGGCACCATGAAGTTCAATATGAATAGAGAAACATTCATACAGGCTCTAGTCAGCGCAGTACCAGGATTTAAGCCCGATAGCGACTGGGTAGCCGAGTCCCTTTGTTATCCAGTTGTCAACGATCTGGCTAGGTACGTCTGTGAAGAAGCTGACAGGGATGGCGATGGCGTTGAATCGGCGCTGAAGTTCTTGGAGACAGCTCTGTCACAAGGAGACCTTTACATTAGAGATCTGGTCCATGAATGTTTCGACACGCTCGACTCTTGCGGCAAAATATCGGAGATAAAAAAGCATTTTGGCCCACAGACTCTTGCTTTGTGGAACCAGTTTTTTGAAAAAAACTAGTCGTTCCAGGCGGTTGGACCCTGATCCACACACGCCCGGAACGGGCAGCAACGTGATATCAAGCCCTTAACCTTTGACAAATTCTATGCGATGATTTTCCTGAGGTGTGTCCGGAATCGAGCAATGGACCGGTGCAACACAAGGGAAAACGAATCATGTTTGCGTTGAGAAAAATTACGAAAAGGCTAACAGTGTCACGTCGCAGTCACTACTCCGGCCGTTACTTCCCGCCATTTTCTCTTCGCTATACCTCATTGAGCCGAAGCCACTTAGCGTCAGCCGAACTACTTCAAGTAATGGGGGAGGGGGGTGCCATCAAAACCCCTGCAATGTCGCATCGCCACGATTGCAAGAAAGACAACAGCAATCAGCAGCCCGGATACACGCACTCTGCCTGCATAGCAGCAACCGACGTTGTGGCCAGCGCTTCGGAAACAATTGATCCCAAAGTGATAAAGTAGCGGAGAAGCAATGAAAGCCCTGTTAGAAAACAAGTTTGCGCCGGTCACGTTTACCTGCGGCTTTGTTGAGTGCCCGTTTGCCGAGTTTTCAGAAGCATTTACAAGATGGCGGAAGGAGATCGGAATGCAGACCGAATCAATTCGATTTTGCGCGCCTTTACCTGAAGCTATTTTGAAGTTGGAGCCTCTTGTGACTCCTGCTGACCGGGACCTTTTAATCGAGACTCGTTCCAGATGGACGGCTATTTTCAGCAATGGATTGCGGGTCAACGACGTGGCGAGTCCCGTGGGCTACCTGCCTACTCTGCTGAAGTTGCCGGGGCTTGGAAGTTGTTTGCGTTCCTGATCGAAGCGACAAGAATTTCAAGGATGCACTCCGGATCTACGGGGCCGTGGTTTTCGCCTTGTACGGCCCTGAGAAGACTGATTGGCTCAACAGAATTCGTCGTGTAGCCGTGACAAGGGACGTTGGCGGCTGGGAGTTCGCGGCCCGGGGCGAAATTCAGCCTTATCAAAGTATTGTTCGAGGAACCCAGCGGACAGGTGGCCCGGGTAAAACTTTCTGATCCATAAATACTCGCGAGGGTGCCCCAGCCTAGCTTCTTTTGCTAGGCTGGGTTTTGTCGTAATAGTTGAAAATGAGTGAAAGTGCAAATTTCTGGCGGAACGCTTGGAGCTGTAGTGCTGCTTGCGACAAAAAATCCATGTAGGTTCTTTCGATGACTTTAGTAGCACTTTTCCTCTGTAAAGCAATCAAAAAACTGAGCTCTGATATCAAATCCTTGCCCTTCTGTGAAATTGCTGACATGATCGATCTGGGCGCTTGCCTCGTGCTCTTTGAAAACTTGACCCACGCCTCGCTGGCTCCAGGGCGGCCCAGGGATAGTTCTGTTCACTCCTCAGAGGTTACTTAGTAACCCCCCACCCCCCTTCCAACCCGTCAATCCCCCCCTATAGGGCTTGCCGGGGCGGACAGCAGAGCGGCCTGTTTAGCTGGGGAGTTTACGAATAGAAAATGTTATGAAAGCGTTGACTCTGACTCACAGATTGCTAATGGCTGGCCATTACTCCCGCACTAGTTCTGCCGCCCCCGGATTCTATTGCGTACAAAGCACTTAAGGCTTCACGGACTACTCTAAGTAATGGGGGAGGGGGGCGCCATCAAAAACCCCTGCAATGTCGCATCGCCACGATTGCAAGAAAGATAACAGCAATCAGCAGCCCGGATACACGCACTCTGCCTGCATAGCAGCTGCGAGCTTGGAACTGAAGCAGCTATTTCCTGGCGCCCAATTCCTGCTGCTCCATCTTCAGGATTTTGCCCACACGCCGCCGGTGGCGCTCTTCGTTGGTGAAGTACGCGCCAAGAAACGCGTGTACCAGCTCGTGCGCCAGCTCAGGTCCGATGACGCGGGCGCCCAGGCACAGCACGTTCATGTCGTCGTGCTCCACTCCCTGGTGGGCCGAGTAGGTGTCGTGGCACATGCAGGCGCGAATGCCGATCATCTTATTGGCGGCAACCGTAGCGCCCACTCCGCTGCCGCAGATCAGGACGCCCCGCTCGCAGCGCCCCGCTTGCAACGCCTCGCCGATGGCCTTGGCGTAATCCGGATAATCATCAGGCTTTGTCGGATCATGCGTGCCCAGGTCGAGCACTTCGTGTCCGAGGGAGCGGACCTGCGCGATGATGGGATCCATCAGGGGCACGCCGGCATGGTCGGCGGCTACGGCGATCCGCATGGGTTTGAGAATCGAACTGCTATCTGAGTTGCTCATTGTGGTTTCCCCTTTCAAGCCCTTTGCTGGACAGATTGTCTCCCGCCCAGGCGCTATTGGCATTTTATTGGAAGGCGAGAAAGGTTGCTGAGAACGCGAGGGCTAAGCTATAGTGAATGAGGCCCCACGATTCCGCAGTAACTCCCAATCAGCAAGGGCGCGTAGCTCAACTGGCAGAGCAACTGACTCTTAATCAGTAGGTTGAAGGTTCGATTCCTTCCGCGCTCACCATATTTTCAATAACTTGGCTCCGAAGACGGCCCAGGCCGCGGTGGTTGCCAGCAGTGCCGCATCCACACCGGCTGCCGTCTCATGACGGGCAAGGCCTTCCCTGAACATGCCCTCGACGACCGGGATGATGGAAGATGCCCTTGAAACTTTCTCGGTACTGCAAGAAGACCAGAATCCACAATACGCAAGCGACCAGCGCGGGCGCGATGCTGCCCGGTGCTATCGTCAGGTGAAACGCAAGGATGTTGTAGAGCTCCGCAGCAAGCAGTGTCAGCGCAGTGGCACGAAAAAGCCGAAGAGCAGCAGCAGCCCACCAAGGACCTGCACCGCGAAAAAGAACGCGGCGAAGTGCGATGCGCTGACGGCAACAAGGAACTGGATTGCCACGGGATTCGCCGGTGGCGGCTGGTGGATAAAATGAAGAAACCTGTTCAGTCCAAAGGCTCTCAGCGCCAAGCCTGCGACGCAGGCATAAATTGCTTCGCAGTATGAGAGGCGCGGTGTCTCCTTGCTGCGAAGTGCGTGATCGGCGGCGGTACGGCACTACTCGAAAGGCCGTTGAAATACTTGTGACTTGTAAGGAGAGACCAATGCTCGATCACATGATTCTGACTGTCAGTAATGTCGAACGTTCGTTGGCGCTCTATGAGGCCTTGAAGCCTCTTAAATATCAAATTCTTCCTACCCTACAAGGGCGAAGGCGATCATCCTGATCTGTGGGGATTTGGTGATGGCAAGAGGGCGTTCTTCTGGATCCAACACCACGTAAATCTCGGTGTTTACTGGCCCGGAAAATCACCACGCCCTCCGTGATCGCGAGAGCGAGAAACCTGTTCATCCGATGCGTGCCGATGGCTGGGCCACGCCTGTCGTATCAGCGGCCATGGGCTTGCTCCAATCAGCGGAATCTTAAATTTAAAAGATTTAGACTGCAAGATACTCGCAATTCTCACTCAAGACAAACGAATTTCCAGCTGTTTCCTCCGCCTCTTTGTTCCAAATTCTCCGCTTCTCTGTGCCAAAATGAAACAGCATGCCGATTTGGTTTTCATTACCGAGCGCCCGGCAACGATTAAGCATTTAGCGTGCCAGAGCCGCTTTTTCGGCGCCGTCCTTAGCCTTCAATAAGTTACCTACGCATGAAACATCTTCCCATTTTTCGTCATATGCAGAGTTAGAAAAGAATATTAAGAATTGGAAAAAAGTCAAAAACTGTGGAGTCAGGAACACGCAATTGGGTGTTAGAATTAGCGACTTAATTCCCAACAAGGTTCTGCGAGAATCACGGATAGGTTCGTTCCTTACTGTTGCGTGCGATTGCGTATCGGCACCAGAGCAGTTTGTTGTTCAACTAAGACGTTTACACGCACGCGGTCTTGCTTCACGGATTTGCTGCAGTTGTATGGCCTAGCTGGAGTTGAATTTGCGAATTGATAGAAAACTGCTGCTGGTGTCGCTCTGTGCGGTCCTGCTCGGGATGCCTGCGCAAGCGCAAACCTCGCTGCGCAAAATTGGAGAGATGGACCTAACGTTGCTGGGACTGACGGCCACGGTAGACAATCCTGCTCCCGTGGTTCCCAAGAACACACCCTCCGGCATTCGAGTCATCTTCAAGGCCGGTACGACTCAGCTCTCCGATGCCGACGTCGCGCGCTTTCTGGGAGGAAGTTTTCAGGTACAAGCGGAACTTTCGGGGCCGGGGATTCAGACGGTAACCCTTCCTCTCGCCGATGCTCCGCAAGTAAGCAGTCCAACAATTTTGCCAATTCCAGAAATTCCCACCTCGGGCGACTACACCCTGAGCAATCTCCGGATCGTGGTTAACAACAGTGCGGTGCTGGATGTTTTTCCGCAGAATGTTCCGCTTAAAGTCATAGAGCAGGTGCTGGTGACCTCTATCACCACCACGCCGCTGACTCTCGATGAGATCAAGGCCAAGGGTATTGTTCTCGACAGCAACTCTTATATTGGCTTCCAATTTACATTGGGTCTGGCGCTGCAATCGCAGCAGGTGACTTTGAGTTTCCCGGTGGTATTTGACCGGCAGGGCGTGCCCATTCCGCAGCCCATCCTACCTCCGGCAACTCCATCGGTCACGGGAGTTGCTTTACCGCCTCTGCCCAGTATCTATCCGCTGCTGCTCACCATAGGTGATGGTGGCGGCGGATCGAAGCCTCCACAATTCGATGACGGCAACGGCCACATGGTGCCGATACAGATTCCCAGCGTCCTGGTCATTCCCGGCAACGTGGGATATCTGAAGCAATTTTTCTCGGCAAAGCTCTACGTCGCCGATGGAGCGCCGGTGGGCTCGAGTCTCGCCGTTCAGGATGTCACCGGCACCATCAATCTCCCACCCGGAGCCGATGGAGTTCCCAATACGAGCGATGATCCGCTTTCACTGCCCGCGACCAAGGATGGTCCACAGAATTTCACCAAGCCCGTTTTGGGATTAGGTTCTGATGGACAGCCCAGTGTCCCGATTCTCAACCCAGGCGATCAGGGACAGCAGGAATGGATCTTACGCGGCGAAAAAGAAGGATACTCACCCATCAGCTTCAACATCGCTGCCACGCTGAACGGGTTGGTGACCGGTCCGGTCAAGATCACGGGAATAGCGAAAGGTGGGGTGCTGGTCAGGAATCCCTTTTTTGATGTGACTTTCACCGTGCCCGCGACGGTGCGCAAGGCCGAGCCGTTCAAGCTTTTCCTGACGCTTACCAACATTGGAAAGGGAACGGGCAACAACGTAAATGTGACTCTGGATGCGGCGCAGATGAGTGGCGCTCATTTGGCGCCAGGGGCCAATCAGACCCAAACTATTCCTACAATTCTTCCCAGCGATGCGAAAACTCTGGAATTTGATTTCGTCTCCGACAGCACCGGCCAAGTCATCGCCAGCTATCTGCACTTCGATACCGGCGACGGCAGCACCGGAGAGGTTCGCTTCACGTTGGGCGTTGGGGAGCGCGGTATCCCGCTCTCGCCCGATACACTCTCGTTGCCTACCGCGGTGGATAACCTGCCGCAATCGGTGGTTGACGCCGCCATGCGTGTCCTCGGACAGGCCTGGAGCATCGCCAATGCTCCCGCTGGCGCTCTGCCGCAGGGCGTAATTCGCACTGACAGAAACGCAGTGACGCAAAAGGCGCTGGCGCTGGCCGAAGCCGGCTTGCGTGTAGGCCTTGGACAACCGCTCAACTCCGCCCTGCGCGATCTGGGACTTGATTTCTACGGCGGCTCTCCGGTTGATCCAGGCTTTGATCAACTGATGCGTACTACTAATGCCGGTCATGACTTTGCTGCCGCGCTGGGTGCGGCCTTGGCCCAACCGGCTTCCGATTCAGGTGGGCCACTGGCTTACGAGCGTCAAATCGCACAGTTGGCAGCCTCAGGACCGGACTTCATCTCCTTTGCAGTCACAAATGGGAGCAGCGCAGCTCCGGTGGATGTTGTTCTCTCCGACAACAATGGCAATGTGGCCGATTTCAATGCGCAACCGCCGCGGGCGGATGTGTTATCGGCAGTCATGGTGCCTTTAGGCAACAGCCATGTTTCGCCTGTGCTGGGATTGATTACCAATCCCACGGCTTCACCGTATTCGCTTGTGCTCAATGGCTCTGCTGCCGGGTCGGTGGATGTTTCCGTCACCCTGCCACGTGGAGACGGAACCTTCGTGCGCGGGCAAATCACCGGCGTGCCGGTTACAGCGGGTGGGAGATCGAGCCTTACCCTAGACCTCTCGCAGCCGAGTAATCTGGTGCTCAAGGAAGACACAAAAGGCACCGGTATTTATGACGTGCAGCAAAACTTGACCGAAGAAACCCTCTCGCCGCAGGGTCCGCAGTTTGTCTCGGCCAACATGATTGGCCCTGAGACCCTGGCCGGCGCTACGCCCTTCGGTTTCCAGGCAGCGTTGTTATTTGATCGTCCGGTTTCAAGTGATAGCGCGGCCGACGCTACGCACTACCAGGTTCCGTCGAATGCAATTCAGGCAGCTAAAAGCTATCTCTCCGGACGCCTGGTCATCGTGAATTTGCAGCAGCCCGAAGGCCGCTTTGTACCGACCTCTGTGAACGTGAGCGGCGTTACCGATTTCCGCGGCGTCTCCGGTCCCCGCGGCACGCAGCCGATTGGATCGAAGATTACCGATACCGGCGCGGTGGTGTCTGGTCAGATTCTGAATGCCGATGGCACACCTAACTCCTCGGCGGTGATTACCTACGAGAACAACGGGGACTTCACCTGCAAAGAGCCTGCAGTCGTGGGAATGGCGTCACTGCCGGTGGGTGCCGATGGCCGCTTCCAGTTCCGCTATGTGAGGCAAGACAATTGCGGCGGGCCGTTTACCCTGGCGACGACGGACCCCAACACCGGCGCATTACGCCAAGTTACAGGAAACGTTCGCGCCGATGGCCAGCAGATCGTCCTGAACATTCAGTTGTTCGGCCGCGGCTCTGTCGGTGGAACTGTGACCGACTTGACGAAAGCAGTCGTGCCGGGCGCGCAGGTGACGGTAATCAGCCAGACGGATCCTCAGATTGGCGCAACCACAACCACCGACGGCAACGGAGAATATCTCGTTAGCGGAATTACCGTTGGACCAGTTTCCGTAACCGCCGCGAACAGCACCAGTTTGGGAACAAGTGCGGGCAATATTCAACGCGCCGGCACCACCGCGATTGTCAACGTCGTTCTCGATGGCGGTTCGGTCAGCGCTACTGGAACCGTCTCAAAGCTTGAGAACGGCGTCAGCACGGTGATTCCGGGTCTGCCGGTTGTTTATTACCAGAACAGTAATCCCTTCAACCCAATTGCTGTGGGTGTTACCACGACCGGAGCGGATGGAACGTATTCGCTCACTGGAATGCCAACCGGCGCTTACAAAATAGTCGCTGCCCTCAACGTGCGTGATCAGGCCGCCATTGGTGGTACCGCCACGGGCGGCGACCATCTCACCAATCAGGATCTTGTTATCACTATTCAGGCGCCGAGCACTTATGGAACCGCCCAGGGAATAGTTCGCTTTCCTGATGGCTCGCCCGCTGGGGGCGTAATCGTTAGCATTGACCAGAGCGGTTTGTTGTCGAACGCCGACGGCACGTTCACTTTGCCTGGTATAGCTGTCAAGCCCAACATCAGCCAAACCATCTTTGCTCTGACCAGAGACGGGTTGCGCTCCGGTTCCGTTCCGGTTGTGATCAACACCTCAGGACAGGTCGTGCCCGGGATTGTTATCACCTTGTCAGGCATTGGGTCAGCGGAATATACCGTGCTCGATCCTGCAGGCAATCCCGTGCGCGGTGCGTCTGTGGGCCTGCTCGACGGCAGTTGTTTTGACGAATGCGGATGCAATAAGAAGAATACGGACACCAACGGAAAAGTTCACTTCGACAATCTTGGCTTGGGTTCGATATCCGCGCGTGCCGTAGCGGCCGGCTCCGGCTTTACGGATGTAGCCACGGGATCGGCCAGCATTTTGAGCGATGGCAGCACAGGCTTTGGAATTCTTCGCTTCAACGGCGCCGGTGCGGTGACCGGAGGCGTGATTGATCCCGATAGCAAGCCGGTCTTCGGGGCACAAGTGGCGTTGTCGTCGAATGCGTTTGATCCCGGCTCTTGCTCCTTGAGGAGCATGAATTCACAGACAGTCGGTACAGATCAAAATGGTCAGTTCCACTTTACCGGGGTAAACGTAGGCCCGGTCGGTGTGTCCGTCTCCCAGATTTTCTTCCCCACGCCCGTGGCCAAACAAGGCACCATTACTCACGCTGGGCAATCGGTTGATTTCCAACTGCAACTGGTGAACACAATTGCCGGCGTACTTTCGGGAACCGTGTTTCTGCCCGATGGTGTCACCCCCGCCGGATCGGGCGTCGCAGTAACCGCTAATGGGCCGCTTCCGGATGTGACGGTCAACACGGACATGCAGGGGCATTTTGCATTTGCCAGAATCTTCCCTCAGGGGAGCTATACGCTTACCACCAGCGACCCCATTACCGGCGACGTGAGCCGCGACCGGGTCTTCCTGCAGGCAGGACAGGATCTCGCTCAGAACCTGCGATTGAAGGGCAAAGGTAAAGTTGTGGTCACCGTGGTGGATGGTTCAGACCAGCCAGTTTCCAACGCCTCGGTTAAATTGCAGGAAACCGAATTCCCCAGCAACAGCTATGAAGGCACTATCCAGCCAGCGAACCAGGGAATCGCAGAGTTTGACAATGTTTTCCAGGGGCCCATCAGCGTTCAGGCCTCCGATGCGTTAGGGCGCGGCGGGCGTATTTCCGCCGTGTTGCCCAATGCCGGCGATACCATCCAGGTAAAAGTACAGTTGAGCAGCACAGGGAGCGTGAAGGGACACTTCTTCATGCCCGACCACACCACGCCCATTGCCTACGGAATCGTACAGTTGACTGCCTCCGGTCGAGTGATTGGGCAAACCAGTACGCTGGGCATCGGTGATGTCGGCAGTTTTGCATTTGATTTCGTTCCCGTCGGCCCCGTTCAATTGAATGCGCAGGATCCCGCGACGGCGCGCACCGGAATTGCTGCGGGCACCATCAACAGTGATCAACAAGTCGTGACGCTTGACGTCACCGCCGAAGCCCTGGGTATGGTGCAGGGTGTGGTGACGCAAAACCAGTTGCCGGAGCCGGGAGCGACCGTGGAAATCTTTTCCGGCACATACCATGCTAAGACTGTAGCCGACGCCGCCGGACACTACATGATTGATGGTGTTCCAGGAGGTCATGTAGTTGCCAACGCCAGCTTCGATAACGGCTTTTTGAGTGGTGCGGCAGACGGCAATCTGGCGGGTGAAGGCAGCATCTTGAACCTGGATATTGCCATGCGCAGCGCCGGCAAACTCATCGGACAGGTGCTGCAGGCTGACAACTTGACGCCCGCCGGTCCTGCCTTCGTTACCGTGCAAGTGGGCGGAACTGGCGGCGGTTCGCAGACGGTTACGACTGATAGTCAAGGTAACTTCACCTTTGATGTTGTTCCCGCCGGCGACGCCACGCTCAGCGCGCAGTTATTAGGCACCATCGATCTGGGCGATACTACGGCGCCCGTGCTGGAAAACCAGACCACTACCGCTAATATCAGCCTGAACGGCATCGGTTCCATAACCGGTCATGCCCTGGATTCCAACCGTCAGCCGGTTGCCGGAACCGTGAATGTCTACGGCACGGGAAAATTCACGTATTACTTCAGTCTCACCGTCGGATCGGATGGAAACTTTACTTTACCGCAGGTGCTCGCCGGACCGTTCACGGCCTCGCTGACTGTGCCCGGACAGATTGATCTGCACGGAACCACGACCGGACGCGTACAGCCGAAGCTGAACACCGATATCAATGTGCAAGTGCAGCCCAGCGGCACGGTCAAGGGAACGGTGTTTCGGCCCGATGGCGTTACGTTCGCGGTGGGCGCAAATGTCTCTATCCAGATTGCCGGCGTCGTCGGCAGCATCAATCTGCAGGTGCAGAGTGACGGTACGTTTACCGCTGTCGGCGTGCCCGTCGGCGCGCTCACCATCAATATCAATGATCCGTTGACCAATGGCGTCGGGGTCGTGCATAACGATACCGGCATCACCACCGGCCAAGTGCTTGATGTAGGCCCCGTAACTCTCGATAACACCTCCATCGCCTTGGTTTCCATTACTCCGCCCGATGGCACTGTGAACATGGCTTATACCCAGCCCATCACCATCACTTTTAATGAAGCGCTGGGATCGGCGAACGGAATCAATTTGCAGGTGGTCAATGGCGGGTTCATTGGCTTTAACTCCTTGCTCTCAGCGGACCGCAAGACTGTGACCCTGAACGGCACATGGCCAGATTCGGCTCTGGTAGCGGTCAATATAACTACGGGCGTGCAGGATATCTTCGGCCGGAACCTGGTGCAGCCGGTAACCACTCACTTCCAGGTGATTGATCTCACTCCTCCCTTTGTGACCGGTATCATCCCTGCCCCGGGAGCTATTCAGGTTGCGCCCGGCAGCTCCATTGTGCTGACCTTCAATGAGGCGCTGAGCGCCAACACCGACCTGACTTCAGTTGTGCAACTGACCGCGAACGGCGCTAATGTGCCGGGGACATCCTTCTTGACTTCGCCGAATGTTGTCACCTTCACTCCCAGCAGCCCCTTGCCGCTGAACACAATATTTAATGTGAGCGAGAACGGCGAGCAGGACCTGAGTGGCAATGTTCAAACCATCGCTTACACCAGCACCTTTGCCAGCGTGGATACCATCCCACCGGTGTTGCAGTTCAACGCGCCGGGTGCGGGGGCAGTTGTGAATGTCGCCAATCCTGTGATCGCGTTCTCGGCGATCGATACCTTGAGTGGCGTGGACTACGCAACCGCGACTGTGGTGCTGGATAACCAGACGGTTGTTACGGGACAACTGAGCTTCCAGGCGACAAATCTTTCTGACGGTGTTCACACGGTTGCCGCCAGTGTGGCGGATCGAGCAGGGAATGTGGGTACTCTCTCTGGACAAAAGTTTACTGTTGATGTCACCCCGCCAACCCCGGCCCAGATCAGCGGAGTCACCGAAGGACAGATCATTCAGGGTAGCGTCGCCTTGAGCGCAACCGCCTCTGACCTGACTTCAGGGGTGGCCAGCATCGCGCTGCTGATGGATGGCCATGTTGTAACCACATTCTCCGGGGCGAATTTCACACTTAATCTTGATACCAACATTCTGCCCGATGGGGCGCATACCTTGACTGCGCAAGCCACCGACGTGGCCGGCAACGTTGGCGCGCCCGGCGCCGCAATTGACGTCATCGTGAATAATCACCCGCTGGTGGTGACGATTAATTCTCCAGCAAATGGGGCTTTCTTCCGCGATAGCGTGCTGGTGCAGGCTACTGTATCGCAACCGGTCCTGCGAGTTGATTTCACCATTGGAACGCAGACGGTTTCAGTTTCCAGCGCGCCTTATCAGGCAACGTTGAGTCTCGCTTCTCTGGCGGATGGCCCGCAAGTGATTACCGTGACCGGTTTTGCTGCGGGCGCAAAAACGGGCTCGGCAACGGTCACGATTAACGTTAAGACCAAACCGCCCGCGGCCCCGAACGCTGCGCTCATCAACGCAGAGCCGCCCAAATCAGGAATATCGCTTGTCCATGCAAGCTCAGGCGCGGTGGACGCCAACACCACGGTAGAGATCAAGAACACGGTGAATGGCGCCTTCGCCACCACACTCGCGGCTGGCGATGGCTCTTTCGCCACCAACATTCCTGGATCGGTGGATGACAGGTTACAGCTCGATGCGGTGGACATAGTAGGTAATCGTGGACCTGTGACGACGATAGCCATTCGCCAGACGCCATCCATTCCGCCCTCTTCCGGCGCCACCTCGCTGGTTTATCAGGGCAATCTGGTTGACCGCATAGGCGGCGGCGCTTCCGGGCTTTCGCCCGACGGCCAGTTGGATGCTGTGTTTACCCTGAGCCTCTCCGTCGGCCAGGGAGTCACGCGCCAGATTTCCTACATTGATTTGGCTGGCCCGGTTACGCGCAGCACGCGTTTCGGTGGCGGTACTGGGGTGCTGGGTGTGGCGGTTGATGTCGGTTCACCTTTACTCAACGGCAGCGACGGCAATGTTAATTTCCCAGTGAGCGGCAGCGCCGCGCTGACCTTGTTTGCCGTTGATGGTGGTTTCGTTCAGCCGGGTGCCACCTATACGGTCACGGCGGTCTTTACCGATGGTTCGCAGTTCGTAGCCACATTCACTATTGTGCCTCCTGCCGACAGGACGCAGGTCGCGCACTCGGCGACCTTTACCACCAATCCGACAACGGTGATTGTGAACGGCGCCACGCCGGGCACAACTGTCATTACCCTTACCGCTATCCGCGATATTAATGGCACCCTGGTTCCCGACGGCGCCAAGGTTGCGCTCAGCGCCACGGATATGGCCTCCAAAGATCCGCTGGGCAACGCCATTCGCTCTGCCGGTGGCGTCTTCACCGACGGGGTTGCGGCGGCTAATAACGCAGCCTTTAAGGTCTATACGATCTTCAATGGCACGGTGACTGCAACCTACAGCAGCGATACCGTGTCGCCGGCGCCGGTGTATGGTGCGCTGGCCGTGGTGCAACTCCAGTCCGCTGACGCCGCCGGCAATGTGTTAGGGATGCAGGCGGTTGGAACCACTGACATCAACATTCGGGCCGCTTCAGACCAAGCCATCGTCATGTCGTCACCTGATTCACTCTACGTTGACGGTGGCGATCATCGCAGCCACTTCACCATTCAGCTTCACGATGCTTCCGGGAATCCTCTGCCTGACGGCAGCAAAGTCGTGGTTCAGGCAGATAATTGCGCCACACTCAACCCCTTTGGAGGTTGCAACACCTACGCCGGTGGGTTGATCCTGGGCGGTACCCCCAATGGGTCTAACCAGCCGGTATTTACGGTGATAGGTGGCGCGGTGAGTGGTGACTATTCCGATGCTGGTTTAATCGGTACAACCGGTGGAATCTATTTCGCGGGTATCCAAGTTGTGCCTGCCGACGTAAACGGTAACGCGACCACGAGAAGCGCCCTCGGAATTGGAACCATAACGCTGGTTGGTGCGGGGGCTTCCGAACTGCAGGTTGCTCCTGACAGTGTTCCGTATGTGTTCCCGCTGCCCCAACTGGTTCAGGTAGTCGCCCACCATTTGCATGATATGCGGGCGAATCTGGTGCCCGATGGCGCCAACATATTGCTGACCGCCACGAACTGTTTCTCACTCAATAATTTCGGGGGTTGCAACTCTTCCGCTGGCGGAACCATGGGCGGAAACAGCGGTACAAATTCATCTGGCCTCGGTATCTATCCGCTGGTCAACGGTGAAGCTCTGGCCACCTATTCCACCGAAAATGTCAGTGCGCCGGGTGCCGGACAGGTGGTGGTTGCCAATGTGCAGCTTCTGATGGAAAGCTCCGCCGGCAACCCTGTTGATCGAAGGGCCGTGGCAATCACTCCCATTCAAGTGCTGGGTCCCCTGAATGCCGTTGGCTCTTCCCAACCCGCCAGCATTTTCGCTGATGGCGGTATCCACACATCTGCAGTCACGTTCAGCCCGATTCTTGATGCGTTTGGAAATCCGCTGCCGGATGGGTCCACCATCATCGCGTCAGCGAGTTCTTGCGCTGCACTCACTTCTTTTGGAGGCTGTTTCCCGTCGGCGGGTGGACAGATTATCGAAGGTACCAGCTCACCCTCTAGCAGCATTTACAAGGTGCTGTCGGTGCAGAATGGCGCTGTCTCTCTGACTTACGCCGATCAGGGCATAGCCTCAGTACTGGGTCAGATCCAGGTGGCGAATGTTGTTCTCATGGAAGCTGGACCATCCGGGAGTGTGCAAAGCCGTAGCGTTTTGGGAGTAGTGCCGATTTCCTTGGCGGGTCTAACCTCCGCCCAGGGGAGTGCCAGTCCGACCGTCCTCCATGCTGATGGCGGAGACTACCGTTCCACCATCACCATTTCCAAACTAGTTGATGCTTCCGGCCATCCTGTTCCTGATGGCAGCCAGATTGCTCTGACTGCGAGCTCTTGCGGTGCACTCACTCAGTTTGGTGGCTGTATTTTCTCAGCAGGCGGAGAAATCCTAGGCGGCACACCGCTTAACGGAAATCCCAACTTCCGGGTGTTCGCTGTGGCGAACGGCCAGGTCGTGACGCAATATTCCTCACAAGGTGTCAGCGTTAACCAGGGCCAGAACACGGCAACGATACAGATTGTCTCGACTACGCCTGACGGAAACATGATCAGCAGAACAGCTATAGGGACCGTCTCGGTACAATTGCTGGCTCCGTCGAGCGCTACGGTTGCTGTCAATCCCGGCGACCTGTTCTCGGACGGTGGGAGCCACCTTGCGCAGGTCACGATTAGCGGTCTGCTGGATTCCGATGGTGTGACGCCTGTGCCCGATGGTGCCAAGGTCGGCTTGACGGCGGGGAACTGCGTTACCCTGACCGCGTTTGGCGGCTGTGTCTTCTCTGCCGGAGGCCAGATTCTCCCCGCGGGCACCTCGCCGGGTGATGGCACTCCCCTGAGCGGCAACAGTTCATTACTGATGTTTACTGTGGTCGGCGGCCAGGTCCACGCTGCCTATTCCGATCAGGGCGTAGCCTCCGGTTGGAACCAGACGCAGACCGCAACCATCGCAGTTGTTCCTCTGGATAACACTGGGACCGTCATGTTGAGCAGGACCGCGATCGGGACCGGCACGGTCAATCTGCACGGAGGCACTTCCGCGACTGGAAGTGGCCCCACCACCTTGTCCGTTAGCGGGGGAGGCTCGGGCATTGTGACTTTCTCCGGGATTAAGGATTCGGCCGGCAACACTGTTCCCGATGGCACCGTGATATTGGCCACAGTCGGCAACTGCGTCACATTGACTGCCTTTGGCGGATGCAACTTCTCGAGCGGCGGAGCCATTGTCGATGGGACCCCCTCCACGTGGAGCAGCAGTTACAAACAGTTCACGGTAACGAATGGAAGCATAACCCTGACCTATTCGGCAGTGGGCGCGTCGGCCCCGGGTACAGCGACAGTGCAATTGTTGCCCGCGCAGCCCGATGGCACCGGTCTCGGACGCACAAGTATGGGAGTTTGGGCCATCAGCACCACTCCGTAAGTTTTGCGCAAAGGCGCAAGTTGTAGAAAAGAGTTTTTTTGTTAAACAAGAAATTTGGTGATTGAAATTATGAGTTCACCCCGGGCCAACTCGCACGCTAGGTGTGTGCGCATGGACCAGCAACAATCCGTTATCAGACAGCTGATCGCTGCCGTCCTGATTTATCTGACGGCGCTGACACCGCTTTCCAGTTTCGGTGCAGAGCCGACGTTCCCGGGGCCGGCGGTTCGTTATTCCAGCGGCAGCTCTGCCCGCGGTCCGCAGGCAGCGACTCGTGCGACGAGCGATAGCAGCGCAACTGCCCGCAACAGTTCTCGCAATGGCTTGCCCACGCTTGCAGCCTTGGCTGCTCCTGAGCCCATGTTCTTCAGTGGTGGCGGTTCCAGCACTCCGACGGGCGTGACTATCTTTGGGCCCAAGCAATACCTGCGCACCAGCGGCCCCCCGAACGACTATGTAGATAATGTTACCGTTCCTGCCTGGCTTGCTTCGCCCTTCGACTTGCACATTGAAAATGGACAAGTGAACGGGTGCAATCGCATCTCCGCAGCCTGGATCAGCATCAACGGCGTTCAGGTCGCCGGTCCATCGGATTTCAACCAACAGGTTTTTGTGTTGGATCGTACTGTCAATCTGACTCCCACCACAACGCTGGAAGTCAAGCTGGCCAGTGGCGGCGGCGGGGATAACGATGACAAAGACAAAGATAGAGATAAAGATCCGGACAAAAACAGCGACCAGGATAGAAACCCCTCAAAGAAAAACTCAACTGCGTCCAATAGCGAATCCGACAGCCGGCATGAGGGCGATAAGGATCAGCATGATCAGGATAAGGACCGCGACAAGAAAGATCATGACCGCAACGATGGCCAGGATAAGGACAAGGGCGATGATGATGACCACGGTCACTGCCCGTCCGGCGCTTATCTGACCATCACCCTTTTCGGCACCAATGCCGACCACACCTCGCCGCAGATTACGGTTATGGCCCCGGCGCCGGGTTCGACCGTCAACACTGCTACTCCCCATCTCGCCGTGCAATATGCCGACCTGGTTGGTAACGGAGAGCCTGCCGCTTCGGGCGTGAACACCTCCACACTCGCTGTGACTTTGGATGGTGTGGACCGCACCAGTTTGTTCACTAAAACAGCGACCGGCGCGACGGCTGATCTACCGCAAAGTTTGGCCCTCACCGCTGGCGCACATACGCTCGCGGCATCCGTGCAGGATTTTGCCGGAAATACCGGTCACACCAGCGCGCAGTTCACAGTCTCTTTGCAGCCGCCCCAGGTACAAGTAGCAGAGCCGGTCAATGGCTCGTACATAAATATGAATGTTCCTGCAGTCAGGGTGCTTTATCAGGGGCCGAACCTTGATCTTTCGAGTCTGCAAGTACTTATCAATGGTGTAGACCGGACCAGCCTCTTCACCAAAGGCGCAAACGAAGCCGACGCCACTCTAACAGCGAACACGGCGCTCCCGAATGGTTCAAACAAAATCGTAGCCAGCTTGAAGAACACCGGGGGCAGTGCAGGCAGCGACACCTCCACGTTCACCGTGGATACCGTTGCTCCAGTGATTGCAATCAACCAGCCGGCCAACAACAGTCACAGCCGCGGGCCGAGTGTGAACGTTGGCATCACCTACAGTGATGATCAGGCATTGGACCTGACAACCTTCCAGGCGACTCTGGATGGCGCTCCACTCTCGCTCTCGACGACCGCGACCGGCGCCACCGGCACCACGCCTTCTCTGGCCGATGGCAGCCACACTCTGAACGTGTCCATCAAAGACAAAGCCGGGAACCCGGCAACTGCTTCCGTTACTTTTTTCACAGACAGCGCAACTCCGAACATTCACATGACGGCCCCGCTGAATGGCTCCTTTTTGGCCGCTACGGGCACGCATGTCAATGTGACCTATTCAGACCCGGACCTTAACTTATCCACCTTCAAGGTCACCCTGAATGGCGCTGACATTACCAGCTCGTTCACCGTTGGTGCCAATTCAGCATCTGCCGACCTGACTGGTCTTGGCCAGGGCGCCAATACTCTGTCAGCACAAATCAGCGACCTGGCAGGAAACACCGGCCACGACTCTTCAACATTCACCGTAGACACGGTTCCTCCAGTGATTGCAATCAACCAGCCAGCCAACAACAGTCACAGCCGCGGGCCGAGTGCGAACATTGGTATCACCTACAGCGACGATCAGGCATTGGATCTGACGACCTTCCAGGCGACTCTGGATGGCAGTCCGCTCACGCTCTCAACGACCGCGACCGGCGCCACCGGCACGACATCTTCTCTGGCTGACGGCAGCCACACACTGAGCGCGTCGATCAAAGACAAAGCTGGGAATCCGGCAACAGCTTCGATTACCTTCTTTATTGATAATGTAGCTCCGAATATCCACATTACAGCTCCTGTGAACGGTTCTTTTGTTGCCGCCACGAGCCCGCATGTGAATATCACATTTGCGGACCCGGACCTTAACCTCTCGACCTTCAAGGTGACCTCGAACGGCACGGACATCACGAGCCTATTCACTGTTACTCCCAACTCCGCATCGGCAGATTTGACTGGAGGCGCAAGTCTAGGCCAGGGGGCGAATACTCTCACAGTGCAAATCAGCGACCTGGCAGGAAACACCGGCCACGATTCTTCCACCTTCACCGTGGATACCACTCCGCCGCAGGTCACGATCGTGCAGCCTGCTGATGGAAGCTATACCAACCAGCAGACAATTGCGGTCTCCGGCACGGTCGCTGACGATACTCCGGTCACGCTGCAGGTCAACGGCGTAAGTGCCACCATCAACGGAAATCAGTTCACCGCAACTGTTCCTCTGCCAACGGAGGGGTTGCAAGCGTTGCAAGCTGTTGCTACCGATGCCGCCGGCAACGTCGGCCAGGCTTCGATCAACATTCACGTTGACCGGACGCCTCCGGTTGTGGTGATCGCGCAGCCTCTCGACGGAAGCTACACCAACCAGCAGACGATTGTGGTCTCTGGCACTGTGACTGATGCTTCGCCGGTTACGGTACAGGTGGAGGGCGCAAGCGCCACGATGAATGGAAACCAGTTCACTGCGACTGTGCCGCTGCCAACCGAAGGATTGCAAAGCCTGCAAGTGGTTGCCGCCGATGCCGCCGGCAACGTCGGCCAGGCATCGATCAACATTCACGTTGACCGGACGCCTCCGGTTGTGGTGATCGCACAGCCTCCCGACGGAAGCTACACCAACCAGCAGACGATTGTGGTCTCCGGCACCGTGACCGATACGTCGCCGATAACGGTACAAGTGCAAGGCGTAAGCGCCACGGTGAGTGGAAATCAGTTCACCACAACTGTGCCGCTGCCAACCGAAGGACTGCAAAACCTGCAAGCGGTTGCTACCGACGCTGCCGGCAACGTCGGCCAGGTATCGATCAACATTCACGTTGACCGGACGCCTCCAGTTGTGACAATCGCACAACCTTCGGAGGGAAGCTATAGCAACCAACAGACTATTGCGGTCTCCGGCACTGTTACTGATGCGTCGCCTGTAACTGTGCAAGTGCAAGGTGTGAGTGCGACGGTGAACGGCACCCAATTTACCGCTAGCGTCCCCCTGTCTGCCGAAGGGCTACAAACGCTGCAAGCCGTAGCCACCGATGCCGCCGGCAACGTAGGCCAGGCTTCGGTCAATGTTCACGTTGACCGCACGCCTCCGCTTGTGAAGATATTCAGTCCTCAGGCAGGCGCTTATATAAAAGGACCAGTGATTACTGTAACCGGCTCGGTGGCAGACGCCTCACCCACCATGACGGATGTGAACGCCATCTCCACGATGTTGAACCCGGATGGTACATTCAGTACCCAAATCCCAGTGGTGGATGGCCCGCTCAACATAATCGCAACCAGCCATGACGCCGCTGGAAATGTTGGAACAGCCCAGGTTCCGGTGATCATTGATTCGGTGCCGCCGGTTATCACCGTTACCACTCCGCAGGATGGGTTGATCACAAACCAGGCCACGCAGACCGTCCAGGGCACAGTTACAGACGCCGCGCCGGTCACACTGACCATCAACGGCAGTCCGGCTCCGGTGACCAGTGGAGCGTTCAGCCAGAGTGTGACCATGTCCAGCGATGGACCTAATACCATTACCCTGGTCGCAACCGATGCTGCGGGAAATGTCAGCACGAAAACCATCCACGTCACTTTGGACCGGACGCCGCCCACTCTCTCAATCGCAGCGCCTTCTGCGGGTGCGGTGCTGGGCTCACTACCGGTGATTGTGCAGGGAACGGTGCAAGATGACACCGCGACCACAGTCACCGTGGATGGCATACCGGCAACCGCGACCCAGAATGCCTGGCAGCTCTCGGTTGCATCTTTGCCTGACGGGCCACACACTTTCCTGGTAGTGGCTACCGATGCAGCAGGGAATTCGACGCAGCAGACAGAAAGTGTACTCATTGCCACCCAGCCGCCCACTATCGTTATTACTGCGCCTGCCTCGGGAAGCTTGACCAGGAATACGAGCATCCCCGTGAATGGCACGGTAACGAGTCCTGCTCTCGCCGGCGTTCAGGTGAATGGAGTCGCGGCTGCAGTCCAGCCTTCTGGCGATGGATTGAACGCCACGTTCTCGGTAGTGTCGGTTCCTTTGAACCCAGGCGACAATCAACTGGTCGCCACTGCAACCGATGTGCTGAGCCGCTCCGGCCAGGCCACGGTGCTTGTGACCCAGGATTCCATTCCTCCTGTCATCGAGTTGACCACACCCACGTCCATCTCGAAATTGCATCCCGGTCAATTCACCGTGGCGGTCACGGATAATATTGCCGTAGCGCAGTTCGTGGTCAGTGTCAACGGAAGTCCACTGGGGACATTCACCAGCAGTCCTTACCAGGCCACTCTTTCCGTCCCGTCGGGCGCGGTTCCAGGGGATACCGTCACGGTTGCAGTTACAGCCGCGGATACGGCTGGCAACACTGCAACAGATTCTCGTGGAGTCAGCGTAGTTGCCGATGGCGTTGTGGTGGGACAAGTTCTCTCTGACGTCACCGGATTACCTTTGCCCGGAGTTAATGTCAGCATCATCGGCTCCAGCCAAAACGCTACAACCGACGATCAAGGCCGCTATTCGCTGCCGGCCAACGATGCTCAAATTTTCCTGCTCGCCCAAGCCGACCCTAATAGTACTGCCGGGCCAATGACTGCGGTCGAACGCCAAGTGGCAATCCAATCCGGTGTCGGCACTGTGCCCATTGATGCGCGTCTTACCCCGCTGGCTTCCTCTACCAACATTGATGCGACTGGCGGGACCCTTGCCGCCGGTACGGTGAGTATTAGTGTCCCAGCCGGAGCGGTGGGCGCATCTACACCCTTTCAGCTCACGGGTTTATCTCCCCAAGGCTTGCCCGGATTATTGCCTTTAGGATGGTCTCCGCTGGTCTCTTTCGACTTGCGTGCAGGCGCAACCACCAGCGCTTCGTTGAACGCGGCCATCTCCAAGCTGCCTGCGCAACAGACGCTGCACTTGGTGACGTATCATCCCACGGTTCATTCCTGGGTCATGGTGGCTCCGAACCTGGCGACCGATGCAAGTGGCAATCTCGCTTTAAGTCTGCCGGGGGTTGGTGCCTACTCACTGGTGCAGGCAGACCAACTCAATCCTCCCATTACCATTTCGGGCCCGGGTGAGGTTCTGATTGGAACTGCCATGGTCTTGATTCCATCCACGGCCACCACAACAAGCTTGGTCAGTCCTCCCTCGCTGCCTCCAACAGGTGGAACCGCGGTGGGAAGTCTGGCCCTGCAGTCGTCGACCCCATTGCCGTCGGGAACAGTGGTCCAGGCGGCGACAACAGAAACGTTCAATCTGACCTCCGGCCAGGTCGCCTCTGAAGAGCAGCGTTTGCAGGACGTTCTCCTGTTCCAGGTCCCGGTCCCAACCGGCGCAAGCCTTGCCGCGCAATTTCCCATCACGCCCTCTAAGACCTTCGAGAATGGTCAGTTGAGTAACGGAGATGTGCACCTGGATATTTTGGCCGGCAGGGAATCGGTCCGCGGACAGGTTGGCGGCAACGATGCGTTGACGCTCTCCGACGGCAACATCACGTTTACCGTGGGTGCGGGATCTTTGGCCCATGATACGGATATGTCCATCGCCGCGGTCGCGCTCTCTTTTTTCGATCCAACGTCGAATGGATTGACTCCGCTGGCAGAAGTTGTGGTTGATCTTTCTGGGCAGATTCTGAATACCAGCGCGGAACTCAGCGCCGCCGCCACTGGCGTCTCGCCGGCAGATACTCTCTTGATTGCCCGGGTGCAGCGTGTTAACGATGTGCCTTATTTGACCGTGGTGGCGCTCGGCGCACTGCAAAACGGCACGATCGTCTCGACGGCGTATCCGGGTCTGCCGGGCATTAAGCAAGAAGGGCGTTACGTATTTTACAAGTCGGGATCGCCGGTTGGCTTCGTCGCCGGTGTTACCTCATCGACCGCCGGCCCGGTGAAGGCCGTGGTTCGCACCGACAGCCTGCCGTTCATCAGCTTCTCCGGGTTGGATGGTTCCTACATCGTGCCCGCCCTGCCCGGCTCCGCGAATCTGCAGGCGCAAGTTCCGGATACATCGCTGCAGGGCTCCGCATCCAGCGCTGTCACCGCTGGGCAGACCGCAAATTTGAACATCGCACTCACGGGCGCTACTACAACCGCGACGGTGACGCCCGCGGACGGCACAACTGCCGTTTCGGTTGCCACTCAGATCGAGATCACCACCTCCGCGCCGGTCAAGCCCGCATCCATTACGACGGATAACATAAAGCTCTTCCAGGGCGCCGTTGCCAACAACCAGGTGGTGCCCGTGCGTTTCGTGCTCTCGGTCAGCGGCAACAGCCTGGCGGTAATCCCGCAAGCAGCGTTGCTGTTCGCGACGCAATACACGCTGCAAGCCTCAGGATTGGCCGACGTCTTCGGCGGTTCGATTTCTGTTCCAACCGTGACCTTTACCACCGCGACTAATACGCCTCCGGTCTACGACACCAGCAAGATCACATTCTCTTTCCCAGATTCTAACGGCAACGTTACCGTTTTGGCCCCGCCCGGCTCGCTGGCACCCGGCAGCACGGTTTTGATCATTGATGCCACCAACGGCGTCGTCGCTTCCTTTACTGTTCTCAATGACGGATCATTGAATGGACAGTTCCTGGCGACGATCAATGACATCCTGCAAGTTACCATCACCGACCCGCATGGTAACGTAACTACCTTCACCAGCGGCCAGTTTGTTGCCCCTGACGGTACTGTCGCGGTCGGCCCTGGCGGCGGAACAATAAACGGTCCTAACGGTACGGCACTTATCGTGCCTGCTGGTGCCCTTGACCAGGCTATAACCTTTAAGCTCGACACCTTCGATTCAACCCTGTTCCCTGACACCCCCGATGCCGATAATCTGCAGTTCGGCAGTGGTTTGAAGGTGCATGTCGGTACCGCTCCTGTCACCTTCAATCAACCACTCAGTCTGGTGTTTCCGAGACCGGCGGGCACTCCTGACAACGCCCAGTACTATGTTTACCGCCGTGTGGTGCAGCCAGATGGCTCCATCGGCTATGAAGTTATCGACAACGCGGAGCTCCAACCCCCCGGCACTTCAGTGCCGGGCGTGATCGCCAGAGGTCAACCCTCAAGTTTTGAACTCCCCGGCGGTTCCTCGGGAATTACACTTCCGCCGCCACCTGAGCCCTTCGAGATCGCTACGACTCACGATCTGGTTCCGTTACCGGGTTACGGCCTGTCAGGTATTGCAGACAACTACTTCATTGTGATGTGGTTTGTTGACGACCTCC
>DATHMH010000021.1:0-4882 GCA_035487295.1 Terriglobales bacterium | reverse complement strand
GATGGTGTTGCCAGACAGGTTCACTGCCGTTCCCATATTGGAATCAAGAGGCCAGAACCAAATGGCGCCGACCCCAAAGAAGAATCCTGGATCGTACTGCCCGCAGCGTTGCAGCGTATTGTTCTGAATGGTGATTGGGCCCGAGGTAGCGACGGCGCTGAACCGCAGGCCGTCATGAATACAGCTGCCCCGCGTGACCGGGTCCTCCAGCAAGTTGTTGCTGATGAGGTCACCGCCGCCAGCCCCATAAATGGCGATGTTGTTTGCCAGGCCGGGAGAAAGGACCGTATTGTGGGTGATCGTGATGTTGGTGTCGGGGGCATTCTCCGCCCACATGGCGATGCCGTCGTCCTGTGTATTTCTGAAGAATGAGTTCTGGATCGTCGAGGAAGTAACAGGGCCGTTGGCGGCATTGAAGTTGATTCCATCCGCCTTGAGGTCCATGATGCGCATGTGGTCAAAGGTCAGGTTCGTCGCCGGACCCACGATCCACGCGCCCACCTTAGTGTTCTGAATCCAGACATTGGAGATCGTCGAGTTGCTGAAACCGCCATTGAAACCATTCACTGAACCGTCGCCATCGTTACGAACTGCCACATTACCGAAAATGGCGAGGTTGGAAATGTTCACGTTCGGAGTGGCCGGGGAAATGTTCCCGGCGAACTCGACGTGGCTCCCGGTGAGCACCGTGTACCACTCCCCGGCTCCTTCAATGGTGACATTGCCTGTGCCGAGCATCAGGGGGCTGCTGATGGTGTAGGTGCCGGCCGGAAAATAGACAGTCGGGTGGGAAGAGGAGGTTGACGCCGCGTTGATAGCGTTCTGGAGCGCGGTGGTCGAGTCCCTGCCGCCGGTATTGTCAGCATTGTAAGGCGATTGCGTGACGTCAATCGAGCCCGCGGGCGCGGCAATGGGAGCCGGCGCCACTTCGAAATCGGCGGTGTTAATGATGTACCAGGGCGCGTTGTCCCCCGAATCGACCTGCAACTTGATGACCGTACCCGCCGGCAGGGTCGAGGAGAACATGAAGCGCACATCGTTATAGAAATCGTGCGGCGTCAGTTCACCCGGCATGCCGAGGCCAGGCGTCTTGCTGAACGTATAAGCGCCATACAGCCAGCTATAGGCCGAGGTCAGCGACAACGAAGTGGTGAGCGCGCCGTTCACGTAGAGACTGAGAGGTTGCGTTATTCCGTTCCCGGCCGGAGCGTCGGGGATCGCGTAGTGTATGGTGACGGCATTGGCCGGCGCCGTTAGGGTGAACGAAACAAACTCGCCCCGACCAGTGAGTACGACGGCCTTGCGCCCGGTCGCCTCAGCGGCAAGCGTACCAAAATAGTAGTTAGGACCGATAAGGCTGCCATTGGTGGTGACACCAGCACTGGTCGCGGCGTTGAACTCGACAAAGGGCACCGGGGCTTGCGCCCGCGCCATTGAAGTCATCGCCAACCCCAATAAAAGGCCGATGCTGATCGCCGCACTCGTAATGGCGCTCCGAGAAGGCCACGCAACCGGCGCCTTCTTCGTTGTGATAATGCTGACAAATCTTCTCATTTTTGTTTTCCTCCGAATTGGACCACGGTCGTGCCGTTCATGGTCACGCTGAATAACGGATAGTTAAGTCTGGTTGAGCCAGCCTCCGGCATTCAACGCGAATCCATCGATACCAATCGCCTGGGCTTGCTGAATCTCACGCTCGCAGGCGGCAATCTTGAGTTCCTGGGTGAAACCGGTATCTCCCTGAATATCCCGGTTAGTCACCATGTAATGGGTAAAAACCATTCTTCGTATCTGTGCCGATAAACCAGCGAGGGCGAACCAAGGAATAATCCCAAATACCGCGAAACATCTTACACTTGCAGACATTCTTATAACCACGCGTCTTCATCGCTTTCTCTTTCGGGCGTACCAGCGCCGCTTTGTCAATGAAGCTTTCTTTTTTGATTGAGACCTACAACTGCACTTGTTTGGGGCTGAGGGCGTATTTCAAGATCTGTTCCACGGCCATCGTCTGGAATGGTGAGAGAAATCATGTGGCGAACAGAATCCAGTGTTGACGTGATCGCAGTCTTATCGTTCATCAAGATGTGGGATGGGCCCTGGTTCCAGCCGTATACCTCGACCTGCAATTGCTTCCACCAAGGTTGATAAGTGCCCTGGTGCCGGCCGATATGGAGCCTTAGACCGCTCGCAACCTCTTCGCAGGAGAATTCCATTCGCAGAAAATCACCCTGCTGGTAGGACGTTGTTGTGCCGTCGTCCTGATACACCGACCCTTGGCAATTGTTTCCGGGATACACTCGCAAAGTTAAAGGTCCTTGTGGAACCTCACTAGTGCTCTCTGTGAGCGGTTGCACGGGCAAGATGGAACCCTCGCGCACAAAAACAGGCAAATCTTCCACGCTGGGGTGCTCTTCGACGGGATCCAGATCGCCGAGAGTTTTGTCGGGAACGGTCTCGTGCTTTTCGATCCGCTGGCCTGTCCAGTAGTTGTACCAGCGCGCCGGCGGGAGCAACACGCGGTAATCATCTGTGCGATCAGGATAGGGCTGCGGAGCCACCAGCAGTGCAGAGCCTAATAAAAATTCATTGCCGGAATCGAGATCGAGCGGGTGTGCATCGGCGGTCGCGAAAGGAAATTCCATAAACAGTGGCCGCATCATCGGAACCCCTGTGCGCGTCATTTCTTCGGCGATCGTGTAAAGATAGGGCATCAATTTATATCGCTCTTCGATATATCGTCGGCGAATGTCTTCCTGCTCGGATCCATTCACCCATGGTTCTTTGTGCCCGGAACCCTTTTCGGCGTGATTGCGATCGATGGGCTGAAATGCTCCCACCTCCATCCACTTGGTAAGCAGGTCTGGAGTTGGTGTGCCAATGAAACCGCCCACGTCGGCGCCACAAAATCCGAAGCCGCTGAGTCCGAGATTCAACAGCATGGGCGTCGTCAGCCGCAGATGGTTCCAACTGCTGCTGTCGTCACCTGTCCAGGTGAGCGCGTAGCGCTGGCCCCCGGCATACGTGGCGCGCGTGAGAACGAAAGGCCTTGCCTGCGGCGAAATGTTCAGCAACCCCTCGTAGGTCGCACGCGAGTTTTCCATGCCATATACATTGTGAATTTCACGATGTGTGGCAATTCTCTTTGCAAAACCCGGCTCTTCGATTCGGTGCTGCACATCATCGGGCATCGTCCCATTCGGAATGTTGAACACCGATGGCTCATTCATGTCATTCCAGAAGCCGGAGAGACCCTCGGCGACCAACGGCCGGTAGAGTTCACCCCACCACTCGCGAGTGCTTTTCTGCGTGAAGTCGGGAAAGACCGAGGGTCCGGGCCACACCATTCCTACAAACGTCGAACCGTCAGCGTTTCTAACAAAGTGGTTGCCCGACTCCCCAGTTTCAAAGGGAGCATATCCTGCGCCGGGAAGGTCGGCGATATGCAAATCGGTGATGCCGACCACGTGAAACTCCTGTCGCTTCAAATCTGCCAGCATATCGGCAAAATGAGGAAACTTTTCAGGGTCGACCGTGAAAGGCCGATTACTCTTCTGATAGTCGATATCCAGGTATAAAACATCGGCGGGTATGTGATCTGCCCGCAATCGCGCTGCTACGTCCCGCACCTGGGATTCGGTTTCATAGCTGTAGCGTGATTGCTGATAGCCAAGAGACCATCGCGGTGGCAACGGGGCCGGTCCCGTCAGCCAGGCATACGCACTGAGGACTTGTTTCGCATCCGGACCATAGATCATGTAGTAGTCAATGGGGCCATCCTCGGCGCCAAAGGAATAGACATTACTGACCAGCTTGCCAAAGTCGAAGCTGCTGCGCCACGTATTGTCCAGAAGAACGCCCATTGCCCTTCCGGCGCGAAGAGCCAGAAAAAATGGGATGCTTTTGTAAATGGGATCGCTGGACTCCTGAAAGTTATAAAAATCCGTGTTCCAGAGGGTGAAGGATTGTCCGCGACGATCAAGTGGTCCGACTTTGTCGCCTAGCCCGAAGTAGTGCTCGTCTTTGGGCATCTCCTTGTAGATGCGGAAGGTCTTGCCGTGAAACTCTACGGGCCAACCGGGGGCATCCTTTTGCAGGATGTTTCCCTTGAGGTCAGCCAGCGTCAATGCAAGAGTCTTTCTGTCAATGCGCACCCGAAGCAGCTTCGTGCGAAATCCGACGGCTTCTCCGCCGTCCTCGTGAATGACATCAACTTTCTGACTACGTGCCGCCGGTAGAACAGCCCAGGATGCATCTTCCGGCAAAGAGCCATCGGGCGAAATTCGAATACGGATAACGTCATCCCGTAGCGCCACAACATTCATGACTGCATTGCCGCTGCGAAGCTCGATTCCGTTCTCGAGTGGCGTGCTGGAAGACATCGTGACTAGAAAAAGGACCGACGATTCTGCTCTTCTTTCTCCGTCGGTTGCCGGGCTGTTGCAGACAGCGACTGCACTCCTCAGGACAAGAATGACAAGAACAATCCACTGCCAGCATTTCATCATTTTTATGTATCCCCGATTCCGAGTAAGGTTTGGCCAGCTCGCGGTTTCCAGCCGCCGGCGGCGTGTCGGTTGACCATGGCACGCCGCCGGCGACTTGACCCGTTATCTACCAGAAAAATTTCAGAGCAGCCTGTACATCGCGCGCCGGATAGGCCTGATTGATGGTGCCGAACAGGCCGTTGCTTACATCGCCAAGGTTTGTATCGGGCGCGAAGAAGTTCGGGTGGTTGAGGGTGTTGAACATTTCGAAGCGGAATTGAAGCCGCTTTTGTTCGGTGAAGTAATACTCCTTCTGAATGCCGGTATCCCAGTCGAAATACCGGGGTGAACGCAGATCGGAGAGGTTTCTTGGTGAATTGCCAAAGGTGAAAGCG
>DATHMH010000020.1:0-281927 GCA_035487295.1 Terriglobales bacterium | reverse complement strand
CGGCACGGTTGGCTGGCCGACCTGCGGCGAGCAGGACATCATGGAGTGGGTGCCGCAGTACACTCCGACGACGACATCATCGACAATTCACGGACCGGGCTATTCCGGCGCCAATGGCATCGGCAGCAAATTCACCTTTCCTAGCGGCGGAAGAGTAGACGATGCGGGCTATCACACTTACGGGGTCATCTGGTCGCAGAACAAGATGCAGTTCTATCGTGACGATTACACGACGCCTTTCTTTACCGTGACTCCTGCGAATATCCCCGGCGGCACGACCTGGGTCTACAATCATCCTTTTTACATTTTGTTGAACTTTGCTGTAGGGGGCAACTTTCCCGGCAATCCCAATGGCACCACGCCCAGCCCAGCCAACGTGCTGGTGGACTATGTGCGCGTCTACGAGCAAACTCCGACCATAACCTTGGCTTCGAGCGCGAATCCATCGGTCTTTGGACAGCCGGTTACGTTCACGGCCACGCTCTCGCCGGCGAGCGCTACCGGCACCGTGCAGTTTCAGGATGGTTCTACGAACCTGGGCGCTGCGGTGACGGTGAGCGGCGGGACAGCAACATCGCTCCCTGTTTCATCGCTGGCTGTGGGATCCCATAGCATCACAGCCGTTTACAGCGGCGATTCAAGTTTTGCAGCCGGCACCAGTTCGCCCCTGGCGCAGACAGTCAATCAGGCGAGCAGCACGACGACTGTCTCCTCGTCGGCTAATCCGTCAGTCTTCGGACAATCCGTAACGTTCACGGCGACTGTGACGGCGGTGGCCCCGGGCAGTGGTACGCCGACCGGAACAGTTACCTTCAAAGATGGCGGCAGCACGATCGGCACAGGTACGCTGAGCAGCGGGGTCGCGACGATGGCGATTTCTACGCTGGTGATCGGCAATCACACGATCACGGCGGCGTATGGCGGTGACACGAACTTCAGTGGCAGCAGCTCCGGGACGCTGACGCAGACAGTCAATCAGGCGAGCAGCACGACGACTGTCTCCTCATCGGCTAATCCGTCGGTCTTCGGACAATCCGTGACCTTCACGGCGACGGTATCAGCGGTTGCACCCGGCGCCGGCAGCCCAAGCGGCGCTGTGCAATTCCAGGACGGAGGCAGCAACCTCGGATCCGCTGTGACCCTGAGCGCTGGTACAGCCACACTCGGCACGTCATTATTATCTGTCGGAACTCACAACATAACCGCCGTCTACCTGGGAGATGCCAACTTCAACGGCAGCACCAGCCCTTCGCTCGCGCAAACCGTGAACCAGGATGCCAGCTCAACCAGTGTTTCGTCTTCCGTCAATCCATCTTCTTTCGGACAGATCGTGACGTTCACCGCTACAGTTTCCGCGGCACTGCCCGGTTCGGGGACGCCGACCGGCATGGTGCAGTTCAAAGACGGGGCCAGCAACTTGGGAGCGCCGGCCATTTTGAACAGTGGTGCCGCCACATCATCCGCCATCTCATCGTTGACCGTGGGCTCACACAGCATTACGGCAGTCTACAGTGGGGACTCAAACTTCTCTGGCAGCACTTCCCCTGCGCTGACCCAGACGGTTACCAGCGGCCCAACAACTGCAACCACCACGACCATCAACATCGTTCTATATCCGCCCCCCACGCCTGGTGAGCAGCCGGGCACTGTACATATGGGGCAGAGCATTACGGTGACTGCAACGGTCAGCACAGCCGCGGCAGGATCGCCAACGGGAAGCGTGACGCTTTTCGACGAACATGGCGCCCAGATTGGTCCCAGCCTGAACCTAGCGGGAAGTGGTGCGACGCAAAACGTTACCTTCCCGCCTTTCGAATTCGGTCTGGGAGCGCATACCATCACCGCGAAGTATTCGGGCGACGGCATATTTCTGCCAAGCTCATCGTCGCCTAGTCAGCTCAACCACACACCCAGGCCTCGTTGATCCGAGGGGCCCCTGGGGGATACGCTGGTCAGCGCCTATCCCTGCGCCGGCTTCTTCCGTCGCATTCATTCTCAAACTCCCAGCCCTCCCGCATGAATGTTCTGCAATAATACTTTCCTATTATTGCGCGATGACGCCCGATTTCATTATGTTTCCACGAGCGGCAATGACTTGGATCAAGACAGTTCCACTTTCAGAAGCGAGCGCCGAACTCGTTCGTGCGCTTGAGTCGCAGCGTTCTTTGTATCCGAAAGAATACGCTACGCCAGTGTTCCCGACGGACGAGGGTGTTGCCGGCATCGTCGCATCGCATAGTTTGATTCCCGATGCCCTGTTTCATGCTTTTTCTACCTTTGGCGTCCTGATGTCACCGCAACTGCCTCTCACGCGACGTCAGCAGGAAATGATTACCACCATGGTGTCGGTTACCAACCGATGTTTTTATTGAATCGAATCGCACGCAGAGTTTCTGCGCAGGGTGACTTTGGATGAAGAACTAGTTGCAGCACTGCAGCGGGACTACACCAAGGCTTCGATCTCGCCCCAAGACCGGGCCATGCTTGACTATGTGGTTAAGCTAACAAAAGACGCAACCCAGTGTTCTCGCGAAGACCACGAGCGTCTGCGCGCGGCGGGATTTGGCGATCGGGCGATTCTGCAAATCACCCTTATTGCGGCCTGGTTTAACTATATCAACCGGGTGGCAGACGCCCTCGGTGTAGGACGGGATAGACCCAGTCACCAACCGCCGGCAACAAGCTAATACGTCATCCGTTGCGCAAGAAGGTTGAACAGCCCTCCCGCCGCTATCTTGCGTTCGAACGTCATATTTTTCCAGGTTCTCCCGGGGCAAGATCGGCAGCAGTCCTGGCTATCGCATCGCTTGCGTTACCCGGGAGAGCGCGGTTTGAAGCTCATCGGGCTTGAAACCGAAGGGCCCCGGTTTGCTCTTGTAGGCAACTTTGCCCTGGCTATCGATCAGGTAGATACGATCGGGCCAGCCCGTATAGGCCAGCTCTGTCGAGTTGCCAAATTCATCAAGAACCGCCGGAAACTTTATATTAAGTTTTCGCACACATGTTCCAGCGATCGACGCGCGTTCCTCTTCGTTCTTCGGGCTCGCGAAGACAACCTTGTCTCGGATGTTACTTTGCATCTGCCAGACATCGCTGGGATGCGCCTCGGTGATGTAGACCACCATGAAAGCAACCTGATTTCCGTATTGCTCATAGAGCTTGTTGAGGGCGGGAGCCTCCCGCCGAAATGGAGGTCAGGTATAACTCCCGAATACGAGCACGACCGGCTGTTGCCTGTTCAACGTCGCGAGTTCCAGGGTCCCGCTTTTATCTATCTTCAGCAGAGAGAAATTGGGGACGCGATCTCCAATATTCAGGTTCCCGGCGCGAGCATGAGTCCATAGGCTTTCGAATGGATAAAGCAGGAACACTACCGGGGCTGGCATCCTGGCCATGACCCGCCCAAAAGTCTCGGGAGGCTGGTGCATGGCCCACCAGATGATAGCTCCGAGCCCTAAGTAGGCAACCATGATGGCGGCAAGAAAGCCGAGGAGGAACTTTCGAAAACCGGGACTCAGTTTGAAACCAAGTTTGGACATGCGTTCTCCTCTACGGAAAAATCTAGACTCCAAGCAATTTGGAAGCCATGGCTGTTCCCAAGACTCTGTTTTTTATTTTGGCAAACGCTGTTTCACGCGATGTCGATGTGTCGTCGGCGAAGGGAGAGAAGCCACAATCATCGGTGGTTCCGAGCGATGCGGTCGGAATGAACTCCGCGGCTTCCAGTATCCGGTCGCGCACCTGCTCCGGACTTTCAACGTTCCGATTGATCGGGTCAGTGACTCCGACAAAAAGCATCTGGCCAGGCTTGAGCAGGTTTCGCACAGTGTTCAACACGCGCCGACGGTCCGCTTCACTCGCCAACTGAATATAGAAGCGCCCGGCCTGCAAACGGAATAACGCCGGCAGCAAGCCATTGTAGTCTACGTCCGCACTGTGTGTGGAATCATGATCTCCACCCGGGCATGTGTGCACTCCAATCATCCGCCGCTGAGCTTCGGTAAAGCGTTCCAGCACGCGGTTGTTCAGTTCCACAAAGGAGTTGAGCAATCCGCCAGAAGGATCGAGTTTCAGAGCCAGCCGTCCCTCCGTGAAGTCGATCTGCACGCATGCAGCCCCGGCTTGCAGGCAATCGTGGATGTCCTGTTCGGCCTCGGTAACTAAGTCTTCCAAAAAAGCATCTCTCGGATATTCCTTCACACCATTCTGTGGATAGAGCAGACTGAGAGCTGAAGCGGAGATTACAGCTTGTTTCACGGGTCGGTGCGCATAAGCTTGTGCGGCCTTTAGATAGGACACAGCGCGGATGCCATACCGAAACGGGCCAGCCGTCAACCTCGGGAGCTGCCGTGTATGCCGGTCAGCGAACGAAATTGTCACGCCGTCGGAAGCAAGATTTGTAAGGCCGGTCAGGGGGTAGGTGGCAAAGCTCGGCTTCATCTGCTCACCATCGGTGATGACAGGAGATCCTGTCTCCTCCATACGAGTGATCGTATCGAGCAGCGCCTGTTTTTTTGCGGCATGAAGTTGCTCTTCCGAGACTCGGCCCAAGGCGCGGCCACACATCGCTTCCAACAACTCCGCTGTTCGCGGGATACTTCCGATAGGTTCAGTGGGTATCGACATTAGTTTCTACTCGCGGTGCCTCTATCTATCAGCAATATTGACTCTTGGGTTGTCTCTGTATGCCCTTCAGTAGAGGAACTTCAGGCCGAACTGGATCAAGCGAGGCGATCTGGCGGCCAAAACCTGATTAAACGTTGGCGAACTGATGTCACTATCTGGGAGCCTGAAGTTAGGGTGATTCAGAACGTTAAAGAACTCAGCCCGGAACTGAAAGTCTTTCGACTCTGCCACCCGGATATTCCTGAGCGCCGAGAGGTCCCAGTTGGCGTATCCGGGGCCCTCGGCGATGTTGCGCCCTGCCGTGCCGAATTGCTGTATGGGAGAATTTGGGTCCTGCGTAATGCGCGCAAAGGCGTTCGCGTTGAGCCAGGCGGTCGCAGTTTTCGGGCCTGAGTTCGGATTCTCTCCAGAAACCAGATTTGGCCGGCTGGCAGAGAATCCTGTAATCTCCGGTGCTCCGCCCTGCAAGGAAACATCGTTGGAGTCGAACACAGTGAACGGAGTACCACTCATCAGAGTCACGATTCCGTTGACTTGCCAGGCCCCCAGCGCCTGTTGATACCAGCCGCGAGGCCGTCTCCAGAATGGGAGGTTCCACTCGTAGCTCAGCACAAACCGGTGGCGAGCATCGAATAGAGAACGCCCTCTCTCAGCGGCAAGATTGAACGGGTTCTGCGCAAGATCATTTTCGCCCGCTACTGGTTTCGACGCTGAGCCGGTCAGGTTGAATGAGGACGCGTCATCAATCGACTTGGAAAACGTGTAAGAAGCGAGGAAGGAAATGCCGTGGCTGAGACGTTTTGTCAGGCTGGCCTCAAGCGCGTTGTACGAGGAGTTTGCAATGCCGGCAATGAGTCCCGTGGAGGAATAGATGCAGCGGCTGGGGGGATCGGCCAGCGTACACCCTGAATAAAGGCGCCGTTGGTCAGCGTTACCGGAGGTGGAGATTGGTTGGCCGCTGCCGCTAACACCAGGAATGTAGATGGCTGGGTTGCCCTCGATGAAGCGCGGCAGCTTGGTCCCCTTGGTGCCGACATAGCCGACCTCCAACAGGAGATTGGAACCCAACGACCTCTGTAGATTCAGGTCCCAGTCCTGTGTGTAGGGCAGGGGCAGGTTCGGAGCAAGAGTCAGGTTCGTCAAAGGAGTGGCAAACTGCCCTGACGCCGGAGGGTTGCCGTTAAATGGATCATTAAAGTTTGGCAGACTGATCTGCGCCGTCTGAAGAAATGGAGGCGCACTGATCGGCGACTGCAGAGGGCCGCCTTGTCCGGTGTAGTAGGGTTCGTAAAAAATCCCGTAGGCAGATGTGATCAGCCAGCGTGCGCTACCAGTTGGATCCCACGCGATACCAACGCGCGGCGCGAATGCTTTTTTGAAAGTAGGAATCAATCCGTCGGGCACACCCTTGTCTCCGGGATAGAGCAAGCCAGGCGGCGCGCTCGGCATTACCGTGGATTGCCTGCCGGGAATCCACAGAGTCTGCCGATTTTTGATTTCCGTGTAAGGGAACGGCAATTCGTAGCGCAAACCGGCGTTGATCGTCAGGCGCGGCGTGAGTTTGTAGGTGTCCTGAACGTAGGAGTTCAATGAGTTTCCGTTAATGCCGCGTGAAAAATCCCCGCGACCCTGAAGAAAGAAAATCGGCTGGCCGAAGAGAAAGCTGGCGAAGGCGTCAGGAACGACCGGGAAAGGAACAAAAACAAAGAAGCCGTTGGTGGCGATGCCCTGCAACACGTTGACGTGCAGGTGCTCGTACCCGCCGCCGAACTTAAGCTCGTGTTTCCCGTGGACCCAGCTCAGAGAACCGGAATAGTCATAAACATTCTCATAAGTATTGCGTGGCCCGGTAATCGGGTCGCCTACGGTCGTGTAGCCATTGACTTGTATGAAAGGGGGGCCAATGGCAAGGTCGAGGCTCGGCTGGTACTGAAAACCGAGGCTGGCGGGCGTAGTGTGGTTTGTGCGCTCGCCAAAGAGAAACTTGTTCCGCAAGAATGAGAAGCGGGCGATGCCGATCATCGAAGACGAGAAAGTATGGGTCTCCTGAGCAACAAAATTCTGTGCGCGCTGCTCTTGCTGTACCGGGAAGCCTGGCACGCTTGCTCCCGAGGTGGGGATGGGGTTGAACTGACTGCCATTGCTGAACGAGTAGCGCAAGTTGAGTACATCGGTGGTCTGGAAAGAATGGTCCAGCCGCAATCCGAACTGGTCGGTATCCTGCCGCACAACCTGTGTCGAGGTAAAAATGTTGCTTCCACTATTCGGGAGAGGAAAAAAGTTGAGGAGTCCCTGCGATAGTCGATTCATGGAAGAAGGCGAGAGCTGATTGTTGGGGTATGGTTGGTGGAGAAAAACGTTGAATAGTTGATGGTTAGGATTTTGGCAGAATCCGCCAGCGAAACCCCCATCCTGAACAGTGCAAAGTGCGGAAAAGTCACCCTGCCGCTGAGCGAGGGATGGCACTGTCGAAGAGTCGGTTTCTCCCTGGCGATTCCTGAACCCCTCATAGTATCCAAAGAAAAATGTCTTATCGTGCTGAATGGGTCCACCGATGGAGCCGCCAAACTGATTCTGCTTCAAAGGTTCCACGCTTTTCGCAAAGAAGTTCCTCGCATCCAAAACGTCATTGCGCAGGAATTCCCACAGCGCGCCGTGTACGGTATTTGATCCAGAGCGGGTGATGATATTGGTCGTCGAGCCCAGACTGTTGCCGAATTCGGCGCTCGCGTTATGCGTCAGAATTCGGAACTCGGTAATAGCATCCACCGGTGGCTTGAGAACGAAACCGCCGTCGACTCCGTTGTAGTTATTCGCGCCATCGATCAGGAAATTGTTCGACTCCGGACGCTGACCATTTACCGCATAGGCCTGCCCTTCGCGCAACGACCCTCCAGCTTCCGCCAGGCCGGGAGTAAGCGGAACGACGCCCGGTTGGAGCACGCCCAACTGGGTAAAGTTTCGCCCGTCCAATGGCAGGTCGAGAATCTCGCGTTCCAACACCGTCTTTCCTAAACTGGTTACTGTGCCCTGGATCAACTGTGCATCTGCGGTGACCTGCATTGGTTCCGTTTCTGCTCCCACCGCCAGCTGTATGGGAACGGTCACCGTCTCATTCACATTGACTGAAATGCCGTCTCGAACAAATTTCCGAAATCCCTGGGCAACCACTTCCAACTGGTAATGGCCCACGGGCAGCTCCAGCAAGATGTAGGCCCCAGCGCTTTTCGTGGTAGCCGTGCGCTCCAGGCCTGTTTCAATTTGCTTTGCCGTTACAGTGGCAGTTTGAACAACAGCCCCCGTGGGATCAGTGATGGTGCCGCGAATGCTACCTGCAATCTGCTGAGCAGCAAGATTCAGGCCAAAAAAGAGCATCATTAGAATGCAAGCCAGATTGCCAGAGTTTCTCATCGCCTTCCTCGGGCTTCGATTGCCTTGGTTGCGCAGCACAACGCGCTGCTGTATGCAGAAATCGTGAATTGTGTCGCGAGCAATCGAGATAAAGTTGGCTGATTATAGGGAGACTACAATGAAGATCAATAGTATAAAAACAGTACCTGTTCCTTGAGATCGACGCTGCTATGAAGTTCTAATAATATGTTTGAATTATTGTGTAGCGGAACCCATCCGACTAAAGTGGGGCGCGCTAATTTTCCACGTCACGACTCAAATTCACTTTTTTGAGGAGAACAAGCATGAACCTGCAAAAAGCAGCGAGATTTATCCTTCCATGCGTTTTAGCCATCGCTGTCGTCGCGTCAAGCGCAGATATCGGCAAGGTGGTCACGGTTAAGGGCTACGTTCTGGATTCAGCTTGTGCCTTCACCAAAGGCCTTAAAAAACCCATCAGTTCACAGTGCGCCACAGCTTGCGCGAAGGCGGGTTCGCCGCTGGTGATTCTGGCGGATGACGGCACGATCTATTGGCCCATCGCCGACACCATGCCTTCTTCCGGACAGAACGAAAAACTTTTGCCGTTTGCCGGGCAGAAAGTCACAGCCAGCGGAAAGGTATTTCAGCGCGGCGGATCGAGCGCTCTGGTCATCGAGAAGATCCAGGCGCAGTCCGGTCAGAAGTAGGTTCGGGGCATTGATCTCAATTCGGATTCGCCATAAATCCGGGCAGCCGCTCGCGCCATGAAAATGACCTCTATGGACACGGGTGTCTCGATTGCTTCAACAGGCGCTGGTTCTGCAAAACAGGTAACTTTCGCTTCGGCCACAGCGGCCGTGATTGGCGAGTCAATCGCTGTCGGAATTTTTCTTACTCCCGCGGGCATGGCCAAGGCATTGGGTTCTCCATTTTGGCTCTTGCTGGTATGGATCACGGTGGGTATGCTCACCGTGAGCGGCGCGTTGTGCTATGGCGAATTGGCCGCGCGTTTCCCGCAGGATGGCGGAATCTACGTCTATCTTTTTAACACCTGCGGTCGAGGCATTGCCTTTCTTTATGGCTGGATGTGTTTGCTCGTTCTCGACCCGGGACTTACGGCAGCATTGGCTGTCGGACTCGCAAGTTACGCAGCGTATCTGCTACCTTCATCGCTGATCGGCATCAAATTCGGCGCCATCAGTGTCATTTGGGCGCTTTGCATTTTAAACATGCTCAGTGTTCCGCTCAGCGCCGGCTTCCTGCGCTGGAGCACATGGCTCAAACTGGCGCTGCTCGGATTCCTGGTGGCCTGGGCCGTCGCTTTCCATCAGGGCTCGTGGTCCAATCTTGCTCCTTTTATCGCCCAACGTCCTGGCTCTCTGCCTTTGGGACAAGCGCTCGGTGCGGCAATGGTGGGAGCTTTTTTCTCTTTCGGCGGATGGTGGGACGTGAGCAAGCTGGCCGGGGAAATACAGAATCCCGGACGAACATTGCCTCGTGCCATGTTGATGGGGGTGCTCGTCGTAACTGCGATTTATATTCTTGTTAGCGCGGTATTCATGTATCAGGTCCCGCTCACAAATGTCACCTCTGATGAAACCTTCGTTGCTCAAGCGGGTACCCTTATGTTCGGACACACGGGCGGCGCCGTGTTTGCAGCTATCGTGGTAGTGTGCGTGTTTAGCAGTCTGGCTGCTTTCATGATCTCGGCGCCACGAGTTTATTATGCGATGGCGAAAGACGGGCTGTTTCTTCGAGGGGTGGCGCAAATTCACCCAAGATTCCATACGCCAGCAAATGCCATCCTTATTCAAGCACTCATCGCATCTGTGCTGGTCGCCCTTGGAAGCTTTCAGCAGATCATTGCCTATTTCATATTCATCGCAGTCGTGTTTCTCGCGCTGACTGGCTTTGGCTTATTCATCGCGCGTTCGAGCGGAAAGGGCGCGAACGCAACATTCTCGACACCGGCATACCCACTCCCGCTCCTCATCTTCCTGACGTTAATGGCCGTGCTGTTGGTTCTGCTCGCTTTACACAATCCCAAAGCCGCGATGCTTGGCACTGCGGTGGTTCTGGCTGGAGTGCCCGTCTATGCGATTTTTCAATACAGGAACGGCCGCGTACTATCGCGGCAATCTTAGCCACTACATCCGCAGTGAGTAGGCACGTCATCCGGAAGTCATGCAGCGCGGGGACTGATCGGCAGCTCTATGCAACCAACTCTAGTGTTTTGTGAGGAATCATGCGTCTTTCAAATCGGGATGGGATGGGTAAGGCTTTCCTGCGCTACCACAGCCTTTTCGGAAGCAGGTATGTTAGACCGACAAAAACTTCCGAACGAGTGCTTGTGCTGGTAAGGCCCCTGTCAAAACCACCGTCAAGAACCAAAAACCGATTAACCGTGTAGGACGGCGCCAACAAAAACCCTACCGCGTTTGATTTTATGAGCGGTTGAGTAAAGTGCCAGATTTCTCCCGCGATCGCCACATGCCGAATTAGAGGATGAGATATGGACAGCGTCTGTCCGAATTGGGCGCGGTGCACTCCGATTTGATCGCTGATCTGCTCGGTAACAATTCCGTTGGTGTCCACGTGAAACCTGTGAACATCAAAGCTCACCAATAAGAGGGCTGATTGCCGATTGGTACCTATGTCAAGTTCGGGCGCAGGGCTGGCGTACAATCTGCGAAAGTAGCTGACAGAAACCGTGGGGTGGAGGCCTTCGCCACGGTGAATCATTGCCTGGACGCCGGCAAAGACTTCGCCCGGTTCCGCCTCCGTCCGCGTGCCCAGGTCCGAAAAGGCTACAGGTTCGGTTTGAACGAGTAATTCAAACCGTCGGTTGATGGATAACTTTCCCACCGCCGAAATTCCCGTCCGGTTTGAAAACTCTCCAGAATGTTGAGCACCAAGGACACCTGTTTCTAACTGAAAATAACCAGGCGGCGTTAACGTCGCAGGCGTCGAGACCGTGGGCCTGCCGGGGTTCGCTTCGATTCTTGAGGTATCGTCGTCAGACGCGGACTGGGACCGCGACTTCGCTGGGAAGATTAGGGTTACGGCCGTTATTGCGACGACACATACGATAGACTTCGCGGTGCGTCGGCCCGAAAAAGAAAGAAATGCCATCGCGCTGATTTTCCTTGTTGAGGTTTTGCCAGATTTAGCGAATCAGTATTTAGACGAGGTTTTCCCCGCTTTCTTCTCCCAAATTAACCTTTGCCGGTCTTAACTCGCTGAATCTAGCTACATAGATGAGATTGCGAGCACATCAGGCGCATTGCATATTGATAGTTGTAAGTTACTGATTTATAGGATCTGGCGCGCCCTGAGAGATTTGAAACGTCCTTGCTCAGCGATAAAGGCCGCGAGGAAGCGATTGGAAAGCAACAGGGCGAACGCTTGAAGCAGAGGTTGGTTTGCAGTGCGCTACCGGGCTCGATCAAGCGTATCTGGACAAGTGGACGGCAAAATCAGCGAGGAATTCTGGCGACTGCCGGGCTCCCCGTTTCAGTGTGGCTGGCCAGCCCGTCAATTAGAGTTACGCTGCCTCCAGCAAGAGCATAGACCACGCCAGTCGCAGGATTGACCGCCACGGCGTGTGGTGAGTCTATAGTGGCGATTGTCCTGGTAGCATTTGTTGCCCCATCGGTCACGGTCACGTAATTCATTGAATTCACCACGTAGGTTCTGTTGCTCTCAAGGTTGATCGCTATGGAGTCGGGATGGTCTCCAGCGATGATGGCCGTTGTGTCGTTAGTGTCCCCATCAATCACGGTTACGGCCTCATCGGCCACATAGACTTTGTTGGTCGCCGGGTTGACCGCAACATAATTAGGATCGCTTCCAACCTCGACCGGAACTGCGCTATTCGTCTCTCCATCAATTACGGTTACATTGCCGCTCTTATAGTTGGCCACATAAATCTTGTTGGTGATGGAATTGACGGCGATAGCACAGGGTTCTTCCCCGGTGCTGACGGTGGCGATGGTCTTATTCGTCATTCCGTCAATCACACTGACGTTGTTGCTGCCGTTGTTGGTGACGTAGACTCTGTTGGTCTTTGGGTTGACAGCCACCGAACACGGATTGGTTCCGGTTCTCACTGTTGTCGCACGATTGGTGGCCCCATCCATGATGGTTACAACCCCGAATTTACTGATGTCTTTGCCTCGATTGGTGACATAGATCTTGTTGGTCAGTGTGTTGATTGCTATGTCTCGGGGATTAGGTCCGATTCGGACTGTGGCGGCGGCCTTGTTCTTTCTCCCGTCAATTACTGTCACGGTGGCGTTTTTTTTTGCCGGTCGTCAGGTGATTTATGACGTAAACCTTGTTCGTCACTGGATTGACCGCAAGCTCAACCGGGTTCTCTCCCACTTCGACTGTCTCGGTGCTGTTGGTGGCCCCGTCAATCACGGTCATGTCATTGCTCAGCTTGTTAGTCACGTAAACCTTGTTCGTCACCGGGTCGACGGCAATGTTGGAGGAACCATCTCCGGTGCTGATGGTGGTCATCGGTTTTGCGCTTCCGTCGATCACTGCCACTTTGTCGCTGCTGGTGGCTACGTAGAGCATGTTAGTCGCCGGGTTAATGGCCATTATGGGTATGCCACCAATGGGGTCGTCTGATCGCCAGGATGGGAGGTCATACTCTCCCAGGCTGACCATCGTGGTTGCATTGGTGTTTCCGTCAATGAGAGTAATGCTGTGATGGAAGGAATTGGCAACGTATATCTTGTTAGTCACCGGGTTGACAACCACGGCGTCTGGAGCTTCCATACCGACGCTGGTCATTGCGCCGGTGGCGCCATCAATTATGCTGACGCCACCCTCGGGGTTGATCACGTAAATCTTGTTGGTTGCCGGGTTGACTGCAATGTTCAAGATGAATGCAGAATCGAAGCTTTCAGGGAGGTGGATTGTGCTGGCGCTATTGCTGGCTCCATCGATTATCACGACGCCCTTGTGGCGGGCCGGCTGGCCCGCAGGAAATTCGAAGCGACCCTCGCTTATGGCGTAGACTTTGTTCGTTACTGGATTAACAACCAAGTGGCGAGGTTCGCCTTCGACTTCGACTGAAGTAGTTTCGTTCGTGGCCCCGTCAATGACCGTCACCTTGTCTTTCGCATGGTCGCCGGTCGTGTGTGCCGCTACGTAGATTCTGTTGGTCTCCTCGTTGACGGCCACGGCATTGGGAATTGCCATCGGGCAATTGCAAGCGCAACAATCGCCAGCAGCACACGGACCGGAAGGCCCAATGCCGATCTTGCTGGTGGCATTCGTGGCGCCGTCAATCACCGTTACGTTTCCGAAGTTTGCAGTTTCATAACCGCCGGCGGTGACATAGATTTTGTTGGTCTTGGTGTTGACAGCGACGGCTGAGGGATGCTTTCCAACAGCGATGCTGGTGGTGCTGTTGGTGTCTGCGTCAATCACGGTCACGCTGTCTCTGCTGGAGTTGACCACATATATTTTGTTGGTTGCTGAGTTGACGGCCACGGCATTGGGAGTGCTTCCAACGTTGATGGTGGCGGTGGCGTTGGTGGCGCCGTCAATGACCGTTACACTGGTATCACTTTGATTGGCTACGTAAATCTTGTTGGTTACAGGATTTACAGCCACGGCCTTGGGAATGTGTCCAGTGCTCACAGTGGTGGTCATAAGCTGGCCATGAGCCGGAACTCTCAGCAACCAAAGCCACACCGCTCCGCTCACGAAGGCAAAAAGGCGAGTCGCGTTGAAAATGGTTCTCGTTCGCATTTTCTTATTCCTTTTTTGGGCGTCTTGCTGAATCCTCTCAGAATAGAACGAGAACACCGGCGTTTCTTGCAGGAGTTCAGAGGGCACCTGGTTTTTCGATGTAGCAAAGGGGATATTGCTGTAAGTCACTGAATATACAACGGGGAGTATGGCGCGCCCTGAGAGATTCGAACTTGAGCCGTTTTGCGGGCGTCTGAGCCCGCAGGCGAAATCCTGAGCGAAGCCGAAGGATCTGCTGGAACACTGTTGATGACTCTGAAAATTAATTATTGGAGAGTGGCGCGCCCTGAGAGATTCGAACTCCCGACCTTCTGATTCGTAGTCAGACGCTCTATCCAACTGAGCTAAGGGCGCGTCGGGTGGTACGGTTGAAATTTCGATTATAACGTATGGGCAACGGAAGTAAGAAGGATGAAGTCGGGAAGTCGGAAGGATTAAGAATTCTTTACCCTTTACTGAGTCCTTGCTGCACCTCTGCGTTATCAGCGCCATCCATTTAAGGATCTGAAAGGGGATTTGTCCAGATACAGCGAGATTCTAAGGAAGACACTTAGGCGGATTTTCCATGGGAGTTGCGCTCTGCGATGAAACTCGAGTAGCAGCTTTGTAGCACCCTCGCCAAACTTTACTGCGTAATTCTTTCTCAGGGCTGGCAATTCCTACGCTTGCATCCGGGCGTCCATGGCGGTTAAGTCTTTTAGTTTCAGTATGCTCAGGTTTGGCGTGGCCCTTGCAATAGGATAGGGCAGACGAAGTGGCGCGCAATAGGAACACTCCAGAACAAACTTCGGCCAGAGGTTTAAGGAGTGTTCCTTTTGCTTTTTAGGGAGCTTTTGGCCATTAGCCCTTAGCGGTCATCCTGGCAAAGAACAGCTCTCAACTCCCCTAAATTCTAAAAACCTAGGCCAAGCTTACCTTTTCTGTCAGATCCAAACCTGCGCGACGGAGCAGCGACTCCACATTGCTTTCGTTTAAGCGGGTGGCGTCAAACTCCACGCGAACGGTCTTATTCTTTTCATCGAAGCGCAGGGCGCGGATGCCGTAAACCTCACGTGCCGTACCCAGGGCCCGCATCTCGGCCTCACCGGGAGGTATTCCGTAGCGAAAACAAACGTCAACCGTAGTCATGAAGTCCCTTCTGCTCGGTGGAATGAAAGCTGTGTGCCGGAAACCGGCACTCGTAAATATAAATCATGAAGATGCGATTTGTAGAGTCCAGTAATTCGCCGCAAACGTGCGCGGGTCAACGATGGATGGGCACTCCTGCCATGACCGGAAAGGCTTGATTGGCCGCGCACAGACCGTCGACAGCATTGACATAGGGGTGGGGGGTATATGTAGAATCGTGGTATGAAAGCAAGGGCAAAGAAGAATTCCGAGATTGCTGCTTGCGGATGCGAGACTACGGCCTCGCCGCGCAAAGCAGTGGGGGTTGATCCGGAGATCAAGACCCGGAACCTGCATCGCCTGAATCGTATTGCCGGGCAGGTCCGGGGTTTGCAAAAGATGGTGGAGGAAGACCGCTATTGCGCCGACATCCTGATGCAGATTTCATCGGTGCAGGAGGCACTGCGTGGCGTGAGCAGAGAACTGATGCGCAATCATTTACGGCACTGCGTCACGCAGGCGGTGCAACATGGCTCCAAACAAGAGGCCGCCGGCATGTATGAAGAGATTGTCGAGTTCATGTTTAAGAATCGGGCTCTGGGCTCTTAGCTGTTGGCTTTTAGCTCTTGCATTTTCGCTTTTGAAAGGTTGGTTGATGTGAATCAGACGGAGAATCAGACTACGACAGTGATCGATCCGGTATGCGGAATGAAGGTGGTGCCGGAAAAGGCCAAAGCAAAAACCGAGCACAACGGGCAGAGCTATTATTTCTGCTGTGCGGGCTGCGCGCAGAAGTTCCAGGCCGATCCGGAAAAGTATCTGAACCCGCCTAAGCCTGCCGGCCTGATTCAACTTGGCATGACGGCTGCACCCTCTGCACAGTCGCCAACAGCCGGCGATCCCGCAAAGCGGGATGCCACACATGCAAATACCACCCTTGCAAGTGCTTCACATGCAAATGTAAGCACCTCGCCGGCTGCAATATCAGCAGCAGCCCCGGGCAAAGTTGAGTACATCTGCCCGATGGATCCCGAGGTCGTGAGCGATAAGCCCGGCGCGTGTCCGATTTGTGGCATGGCGCTGGAGCCGCGCACGTTGTCGCCCGACGCTCCGGAAGACGACACCGAATTGCGCATGATGAGCCGCCGCTTCTGGATCAGTGTTGGTCTGGCGCTGCCCCTGGTAGCAGTTTCGATGGCGCAGATGTTTACCGGTCCAGAGGCATCCTGGTTTAGCGCCATTGCTCCGTACTGGAATTGGGTGCAGTTGACGCTGGCGACTCCAGCGGTCTTATGGTGCGGATGGCCGCTGCTGGAGCGCGGCTGGAGGTCGTTTCTCACCCGCCATCTCAATATGTTCAGCCTGATTGCAGTGGGAGTTTTAGCCGCCTACGGTTACAGTGTAGTGGCCACGTTGGCGCCGTCGATTTTTCCTGCCTCATTTCGCGGAATAAGCGGAAGGTTGGATGTGTATTTTGAAGTGGCGGCGGCAATCACCGCGCTGGTGCTTCTGGGCCAGGTGCTGGAGCTGAGAGCGCGAGCGCAGACCAGCGCCGCCATACGCGCCCTGCTCGATCTTTCTCCTAAGATTGCTCACCGCGTGGCCAATGGCGGCGAGTCGGATGTGCCGTTGGGCGAGGTGCAGACAGGCGATGTGTTGCGCGTGCGTCCGGGCGAGAAGGTGCCGGTCGATGGCACGGTACTGGAAGGGCAGAGCGCGGTGGATGAATCCATGATCACCGGCGAATCCCTGCCCGTAGACAAAGAACCGGGCGCCAAGGTCATTGGCGCAACTCTGAACGCCACCGGCTCTTTCACCATGCGGGCCGAACGCGTGGGCAGCGAAACCCTGCTGGCCCAGATTGTGCGCATGGTAGGCGAGGCGCAGCGCAGCCGCGCTCCCATCCAGCGGATTGCCGATGTGACGGCGGCGTACTTTGTGCCCGCTGTTTTTGCTGCGGCGCTGATTACGTTTGTTGTCTGGGCGTGGATCGGGCCGGCCCCGCGCATGGCCCACGCCCTGGTTGCCGCCGTAGCTGTGCTGATCATTGCCTGTCCGTGCGCCTTGGGGCTGGCTACGCCGATGTCCATCATGGTGGGGACGGGACGCGGCGCCGCTGCCGGCGTCCTGATCAAAAACGCCGAAGCTTTGGAATCCCTGGAAAAAATCGACACCCTGGTTGTAGATAAGACCGGAACCCTCACCGAAGGCAAGCCTGAACTGGTATACATTGCGACTCTTGGCAGCTTTGCTGAAGCTGAGGTTCTGGCACTTGCCGCCAGCGCGGAACGCAACAGCGAGCATCCGCTGGCGCGGGCGATTGTGCGCGCGGCTGAGCAACGTGGCTTGCCTCTTCGTCCCAGCACCAGCTTCCGCTCTGTCACCGGGTCAGGCATTGAAGCAATAGTAGATGGAAAATTCATAACTATCGGTAACCAAAGGCTTTTTTATGAGCTTGGAATAGCCGTTGACAGTACGCAACAACAGGCAGAGCAGATGCGCCGCGATGGTCAAACCGTGACATTGGCCGCAGTCAACAGGAAGCCGGCTGCGTTACTGGGGATTGCCGATCCTATGAAAACAACGACTCCCGAGGTGCTGCAGGCGCTGCGAAAAGAAGGTGTCCGCGTGATGATGCTCACCGGCGACAACCAGGTCACCGCCGGGGCGATAGCGGCTCGATTAGGCTTGCAGGAATTTCGCGCCGAGGTTTCGCCGCAGCAGAAGCTGGAGGTCGTCAAGCGATTGCAGGGCGAAGGGCGAAAAGTTGCCATGGCGGGCGACGGCGTTAACGATGCTCCTGCGCTGGCGCAAGCCAACGTGGGCATCGCCATGGGCACCGGTACAGACGTAGCCATAGAAAGTGGAGACATCACGCTGGTGAAAGGTGACCTGCGCGGAATCTTGCGCGCCCGCAAGTTGAGCGAAGCCACCATGCGCAATATCCGGCAGAATCTGTTTTTTGCCTTCGTATATAACGCTCTGGGCATACCCGTGGCCGCCGGGGTGCTGTATCCGTTCACTGGAACTCTGCTGAATCCCATGCTCGCCGCAGCCGCCATGAGCCTCAGCTCGGTCAGCGTGATCAGCAACGCGCTGCGGTTGCGGAGAGTGAAGCTGTAAGTGATTGCGGAAACACGCAGAAAGGCCTTAACCGCAGGGACGCTGAGGCTCCCGAGTTTCTAGAGCTGCTTCAGGTACTGCAAGATGTCGGGCCTGGTCCACTCCACAGCGCCGATAAATTTGCGGCGGATGACGCCCCGGGTATCGATAATGAAAGTTTCAGGATATCCATCCGTTTTATAGAGCTGTCCGCTCTTTTGCTCGGAATCGTGCACCGTGAGCAAATCGATGTTGTGTTGGCGCAGGAAGCTGTGATAAGCATTGTCGTCCTGGTCGAGGCTGACGGCGAGCACATTGACATGGTCTCTCATCTTCGACTGCATATCGATCAGCGAAGGAAGCTCCTCGATGCATGGCGCGCAATTAGAGGCCCAGAAGTTCAAAACAATAACCTTGCCGCGCAGGTCGTGCAGAGAAACAGAGCGGTCGGAATCCTGCACGGTGAAGTCAGGCGCCGGCCCGCCAATCAGACCTGGTTGAGTGCCGCGATCGCAGCCGCAGGCCAGCAGAAACGCAAGCAGCAGTCCTGTCCAGCAGGCCATCTTTTTTGGCGTAATCCGCATACTTCGTATAATAAAAGAGTTCCACATGTCAGGTCATGGGGGTCGGTTATGAATCTCAAGCGACCTCTTACCCGTATTTCTGACGTACGCGGCATTGTGCCGCATAAGAATTTTATAGTGCTTCCACCCTCTTTCGGCAATCTATAACACCAGAGGCGGGAGGCGAATACCGGAGAGATGAATGATTTATCTGACGCGACGAGTTGAATTCTCCGCCTCGCATTATTATCACAGTCCGGAATTTTCTGACGAAGAAAATCGCCGCATTTTCGGCAAATGCAATAACCCGCACGGACATGGGCATAACTATGTTTTGGAGGTAACCGTGAAGGGGGAAATTGATTCCAAATCGGGCTTTGTGATGGACCTGAAGCAGTTGAAAGACATCATGAACCGCGAGGTGGTAGAGGCACTCGATCACCGGAATTTGAATAAGGAGGTGCCGGAATTTGCGGAGCAGATTCCAACCTCCGAGAATATCGCCATTGCTATCTGGAACCGGCTGACGCCCAACTTGCGGCTGGCGCAACTGCACCGCGTGCGGCTGTATGAGACAGCCGATTTGTTCGTGGATTTCTATGGAGAGGCATGAAGGCCCATCTGACCCGGCGTTATAGATTCTCGGCTTCACACCGGCTGCACAATGAGGCGATGTCAGCCGAAGAAAACGCGGCCGTCTACGGCAAGTGCAATAACCCGTATGGCCACGGGCACAACTATATCGTTGAGGTCACGGTGAGCGGCCAGGTGGACCCGCGCACGGGCATGATATGCAACCTTGTGAACCTCGATAAATTCGTGAAGCAGGAGATTGTGCAACGCTACGACGATGGCAACCTGAACACCCTGGAAGAATTCCAGAAACTGGTGCCCACCACCGAAAATCTGTGCGTAGAAATTTTCGACCGCCTGCAAAAAGGATTTCATTCGGCAAAGGTGGAGAAGGTGCGGATTGAAGAGACCATGATGAACTCGTTCGAATATGCCGGCGGCAGGGAATTGGTGCGCTGATGGGAAAGGGAAGAGAGATGAACCCAGCATCGGAGCCGGTCTCGTTGACCGGCGCCAGTACAGACGAACTATTGCGTGAATTGCTTGTGCGGCTGGGCGAGGACCCGGAGCGGGAAGGATTACTGCGCACGCCGCAGCGCATGGCCCGGGCTTTGCAATACTTGACCAAAGGCTACCAGGAAGACCCGGAGCAACTGCTCAAGAACGCCCTGTTCACCGTGGACTATGACGAGATGGTCATCGTGAAAGACGTGGAAATGTTCAGCCTGTGCGAGCACCACATGCTGCCATTTTTTGGAAAGGTCCATGTTGCTTATATCCCGAAAGGTAAAGTGATCGGCCTGAGCAAGATTCCGCGGCTGATAGACGCCTTTGCCCGCAGATTGCAGGTACAGGAGCGGCTGACGACGCAGATCGCCGAATGCATCCAGAACGCCATCCAACCCGAAGGAGTGGGAGTTGTAATCGAAGCTCGCCACCTGTGCATGATGATGCGCGGCGTGGAAAAGCAACATTCGGCGGCGGTGACATCGTCCATGCAGGGATCGTTTCGCGAACAGCACCAGACCCGCGAGGAATTTTTGTCGCTGATCCGGCAAAAAAGCGGCAACGGGTTCTGAAGCTGCTTCTTGTTGGGACGCAGCTGGTCATGATTTCTCGCCGTAGAGACGTAGCTCGCTACGTCTCCTGATTGAAGCGCCACAGCACTTGAAACATTGAACTCCGAATGCCAAAAAATTCAAAAGAACCCAAACAAAATACCAACGTCTTGCAGGGCAAGGTTGCTGTCGTCACGGGGGCGAGCCGGGGCATCGGTCTGGCCATCGCGGAAGCACTGGCCGCTGCCGGATGCGATCTGTGCATCACAGCACGCAATGGCGAACATCTGCGAAAAGCCGCACAGAAAATTAAGCCGCACAAAGCAGAAATATTAGATAAGGCCTGTGATGTCGGTGATCCGAAATCGGTTGAGGAATTGTTTCGCCAGGTCAAAAAACAATTCGGTAAAATCGATATTCTCATCAACAATGCCGGCATGGCGCATCCGCTGACGGACGTAGAAAAGCTCAAGTGGGAGATATGGCAGCAAGTATTGCAGGTCAACCTCTCCGGATTATTTCTGGTCACCCATGCAGCGTTGCCGCTGATGAATGCAAACGGCACGATTGTGAATAATCTGTCGGTTGCGGCAAAACAGGTGTTCAAAGGCATGTCCGCTTATTGCGCTTCGAAATTCGGCGCTTTGGGATTTACCGAAGCACTGCGCGAAGAAGTGCGTGGGCGCGGCATCCGGGTAGTAGCCCTCATTCCAGGCGCAGTGGATACCGAAATCTGGCAGCAGTTCTGGCCGGAAGCGCCTCGGGAGCGCATGCTCTCGCCGGAGGTAGTCGCCCAGGCAGTACTGCATGCCATCCGTGTACCCACGGGAACCGTCGTTTCTGAATTGACAATTGGGCCAGTAGCCGGGACACTGTAAACCGCAGCTGTTGGTGAGAAGCGTACCGCTCTCGTGTTATCTTCATCTGCCCATGCGTTCTGCCAAAATCCTCTATGCAGTCGCCATCTTCCTGAGCAGCTCTCTGCTTTTTCTGGCGGAGCCCATGGCAGGGAAGCGGTTGCTCCCGCTGCTTGGCGGTTCGGCGGCGGTCTGGACCACATGTCTGGTCTTCTTTCAAACCGCCCTGTTGCTGGGATACCTGGGCGCCCACACGCTTACCACGCGCCTGTCAATGCGCGCGCAAGCGATCGCATATTCCATTTTCCTGCTTCTCTGCCTGGCGCAACTCGGCCGCAACCTTAACCCCAATCTGCGCGCCAACCCGGCCCACCCGATCGTCAGCGTGTTGTGGCTGCTGACGTTGCTCATCGGCGCGCCCTTTCTGGTGCTTTCCGCCACCAGTCCGTTGTTACAAGCCTGGTATGCGCGCTTTGCATCGAGTGCAATCGTGGGCAGTAATGACCCGGCAACTATCTCTCGGCCTTACCGCCTGTTTGCTGTCTCCAATTTTGGTTCGCTGCTGGCTCTGGTGATTTATCCCTGGCTGATCGAGCCGCGCTTCAGCCTGCGCCAGCAAAGCATTGTGTGGATGGCCGGCTTTATGGCATTCGCCTGCCTGTGTCTTTGCATCGGATATTCAATTCGCAACGTGTCAAGCGCGCGAGAAACAACAGCGGAAGAGCCTGCGCTGGAATCCCGCATCACAGCAGCAGACCGCGTGTTGTGGATCTTGTTGGCTGCATGCGGATCGCTGCTGCTCTCGGCGGTTACCAACTATCTCAGCCAGAATGTCGCTGCCATCCCTTTGCTTTGGATCATCCCGCTGGTTCTTTATCTGCTGAGCTTTGTGGTTGCCTTCAGCGGCGCGGCCTGGCTTCCGCGCTGGCTGGTGTTGCTGTTGTTTCCGGTTGCCCTGACGCCTGCGGCCTATGTGCTCTATGATCCGGACCTCGCGCTTCTGGCAAAGCTTCGCCATGTTTCCGAGGTAATGATGTCTTTGCCGTGGGAGATTGCGCTTTTCTCTGCGGCACTGTTCTTCAGTTGCCTGTTCTGCCACGCTGAGCTTTACCGGCTGCGGCCCGCGCCGCAGCGCCTGACAACGTTTTATCTTTGCATTGCCGGCGGGGGAGCGCTGGGCGCGATCTTTGTTGGCGTAGCCGCGCCTACACTTTTTTCCGGCAACTACGAATTGGCCTGTGGATTGGTCCTGGCGGCAGCCCTGGGCTTCACTATTTCGTGGAAAACCGGGCGCGTAAAAACAATACATCAACCAGCAATATGGATGACGCGCGTGTTCTGGCTGGCCGCCACCGCGGCCATGGTGAGGCTCATTTTTGTCCAGGTGCGAAATGACCAGGTTGATTTGTTTCTGCAGGTCCGCAGCTTCTACGGAACACTCTCTGTACTTCAGACCGTTGACCCGCCTGGGGCCAACACCACGCGCGCGCTTTATCACGGCACCATCGAGCATGGAATGCAAATCTTCTCACCCGAGATGCGCACTGAGCCCACGACTTATTACAGCCGCGACTCCGGCGTCGGACTCGCGCTTGATCTGTGCTGTAGAAACAGATCGCGCAGGGTTGGAGTGATTGGGCTTGGCGCCGGCACGCTCGCCGCTTATGGCGCCAGCGGAGACGTCTTTCGTTTTTATGAAATCAATGCCCAGGTGGAAGCCATTGCCCGTAACGCATTTACATACCTGCGAGAATCGAAAGCCAGGATAGAAATCGTTCCGGGCGACGCCCGCATTTCACTTGCTGCAGAGCCTGCCCAGCACTACGACGTGCTGATCATCGATGCTTTTTCAGGTGATGCCATACCGGTGCACCTGCTCACCGTCGAGGCCCTCGATTTGTATCGCCGGCATATGCAGCCCTCGGGCATCATCGCATTTCATGTGACCAATCACTTTCTCAATCTGGCGCCGGTGGTGCAACAGCAGGCCGAGCACGCCGGATTGAAAACCGCTTTGATTCTCGTGCCTGACGATGACGAGCACGCCGCCTTCAGCTCCGATTGGGTGCTGGTGACTGCCAATACGGAATTTCTCAACCGTCCGGAGATTGCCGCAGCGCAAGAGCCGATTATCGTCCCGCCCGGCCTGCGCCTGTGGACCGATGACTACAACAGCCTGCTGCCAATATTGAAAACAGAAGAGGCCGAAAAGTGAGGAGAAGCTACTAGCTACTAGCTACTAGCTTCCAGCTGTTTCTGGGTGCAGAAGCTGTATGCAGCGTTCAATTCCAGAAGCAGCTGGAAGCTAGTGGCTAGAGGCTAGAAGCTTTTTATTCGTAGGAAAAGCGCTGCGGTCTGGCAGGGAAGAGCTTGATGAGCACCAGTCCGGCCAGAAACCCGCCGACGTGGGCCCAGACGGCCACTCCGCCTGCATTTTGGTGGGCGTAATTGATCGAATTGGCGGCTCCGGTAAGGAACTGCACAACGAACCAATAGATCAGGAAGATCCAGGCGGGCAACCAGGTTAAAAAAACAAAGAAGAACGGCACCAGGGTCAGGACACGGGCCGAAGGATAGAGCAGGAAATACGCTCCCATGACCCCGGCAATCGCGCCGCTGGCTCCTACCGTGGGAGCCGTGGAGTGCAGGTTGAAGACGGTGTGCACCAGATCGGCCAGGATGCCGCATGCCAGATAGAATGCCAGATACGGCAGATGTCCGAGATGGTCTTCGACGTTGTCCCCAAAAATCCAGAGGAACCACATGTTAAAAATAATGTGTCCCCAGCCGCCATGCAAAAACATTGAGGTCAGGATGGGGACCACCGCGCTGACAAAAGTTACGTCATGGCTCCCGGAGATCCAGGCAGTGATGTTGGCGGGGGTGGCGCCAAACAGAGTGAGGAACGCATTTTGTTCCGCTGGCCCAAGAGTCTGCTGAAAGAGAAAGATCACTACATTGAGCCCAATCAGAAAATAGTTCACATAAGCAGTCGTGTAGCGGGGGGCGTCATCGCGGATGGGGATCATCGAAGTGAGGAATAACTATATAGAATACATGGTACAGGATTGAGATTCAGAAAATGGATGGAGTGTTGATTCTCGATAAACCGGCCGGCATGACTTCGCATGACGCCGTCAACCGCCTGCGCCGTATCACCGGCGAGCGCTCTATCGGCCATCTGGGCACGCTCGACCCCATGGCCACGGGCGTATTGCCCATGTTACTGGGACGGATGACGCGGCTGGCGCAGTTCTATTTGCACTGCGAGAAGACATACGAAGGCGAAATCCGTCTGGGATATGCCACCGATACATACGATGCAACCGGAGAACCCAGCGGACCACCGGTCGCGGTAAATTGCCAGGAGCGAGAAGCGGAAATCCGCGCCGCCGCTACCGGATTCATAGGAGTTATTGAGCAGACTCCACCACCATACTCGGCCAAGAAAATCTCCGGCGTACCTGCCTACAAGCTAGCCCGCAAAAACAAGGCGGTCGAGCTGAAGCCGGTCCAAGTCGAGATCAAGAAGCTGGAGATCACCAGCGTGCAAGCAGATTTGGTAAGTTTCCGCGCACAAGTCGCGTCCGGGACGTATTTGCGTTCCATCGCTCATGATCTCGGAAGGCAGGTCGGGGTAGGCGGCCATCTGGCCAGCCTTCGCAGAACCGCGGTGGGGGAATTTGGAATTGGGGAAGCTCACGGATTCGAAAAGTTGGACCATATAAAGACTCAGCCACTTCCTTCTCCAATGTCCGATAACGAATATTATGTAAAATCAGAATTAGGCCAGTATTTACGGCACCCCCGCACGCTCCTGCCGGCCTTTCCCTCGGTATCCGCTCCGCCTGAGACTCTGCCCCGGCTGTTAAATGGTAATGCGGTCAACCTGCCTGAGTTTTCTTCCGCCAAGATGGTTAAAGTATTTCGCAACCAAACTGATCTGATTGCTGTGGTTCAGAGAGTCGCCGGCACCTTGTTTCAGCCCAAAGTGGTTTTGGGCGTGGTTGAGAATCAAGCGATGGAAACCTGTCACCGCAAATAAGTTTATTGGATGGCCTCTCGGGAGTTCTCTCCAGAGGCTAGTATTAGACAACTGAATTTAAAAGCTCGTTAAGCTCGCGTTCAAAGGTTTGCAATCTTTCCTGAAGCTCAGATGTGGCCTCAATGATTTCTTGCTTGGCCTGAAAGACCTTGCGGCCCTCTTTCTCGACCAGTACACCCATGACCTCACCCATACGCCATCCAGGGGTGCCAATCATGCTTAATCCGTTCGGAGTGGATTCAAACAAGGCGATGCACTGATTACGAACGATGCCTACGGCCTGGGGATAACGCTCAAACTGTTCAATATCGAAACCGGCCTGGTAGATGCAAGCGAGCTGTTCGGCGGAATCGGGCATGAATTAGCTCCTGGCCGCTAGCTTCTAGCTGTGTTTGGGCGTAGACACTACATGATCCAGTCGCAAAAACAGCTAGAAGCTAGTAGCTAGCGGCTGCTTCGCTCACATCTTATATCTGCCTAAGTCCTCGTCATTGAGGGACTCCAGCCATTTACGCAATTCGTCAGAAGACACGCGCTCATTGATCGAGCTGGCCAGCTTAGACGATTTCAGGACCTCATCCTCTACATAAATTGGGCAATCAAGTCGCAGGGCAAGGGCAAGGGCGTCCGATGGGCGAGAATCTATACTGATGACGTGGCCGTCGCGCTCCATCCAGATGACGGCGTAGAAAGTATCGTCGCGCAGTTCGCTGACCACGACTTTGTGGACGTGGGTGTTGAGTCCAACCAGAACATTCTTGATGAGGTCATGGGTCATGGGACGCGGGGTCGTAACCTTCTCGATCTCCAGGGCGATGGCATTGGCCTCATAGACTCCGACCCAGATAGGCAGAACGGCGTCGCCGCCGACGTCCTTGAGGACCACGATGGGCATATTGGTCACCGGATCCATCATCAATCCCCGAATTTTCATTTCAACTTCCATCGTTAACCCCCGTATCCCCCACAAATTCCTCAAGCTACCAGTTCGCCTACCAGGCTATTGGGAAAACTTCCCGTCACCTTGATTGGATGATAAGAACCGGCCGCAGGTGACGATTCCGCCGCGGCGGTAAAATTCAGCGTCTTGTTCTGTGATGTGCGGCCAATCCACTGGCCGCGGGCCTCGTTCTTCCCTTCAACCATTACCTCAACAATGCTTCCTACATGTTTGCTATAACTAACTCTCTGAATCTCTCTTTGCCGGTCTAAGACGATAGCCAAGCGCTTTGATTTCTCCTCATCCACGATGCTGTCAATCATGTTGATGGCGGGAGTATGCGGCCGCGGCGAATACTTGAAAGCAAAGACGCCATCGTAGCCCACTTCGTCCAGCAATGTGATGGTTTCCTCGAAGTCAGAGTTGGTCTCACCGGGAAAGCCGACAATGATGTCGGTAGTAATGCTGATGGGCCGCCTGGCTGCCTTGATCCAACTGATGCGCTCCAGGTATTCTTCCCGCGTATACAGGCGCATCATGGCCTTCAGTGTTCTCGAGGAGCCGCTTTGCACCGGCAGATGCACGTGATCGCAAAGCGCGGGAACCGAATCTATGGCCTCGACAATGTCGCGGGTGAAATCGCGTGGATGCGAAGTCGTAAAGCGCACGCGGCGTATTCCCGGAACCTCGCCCACGGCCGCAAGCAAACCGGCAAACGACTTCTTGCCGCTGGAATCCATATAAGAATTTACGTTTTGTCCGAGAAGTTGGATTTCGCTGTAGCCGGCATCGGCCATCCTGCGGGCTTCGGCCAGCACGGAATCGGAGGTGCGGCTGCGTTCCTTGCCCCTGGTATAGGGAACGATACAGTAAGAGCAGAACTTGTCGCAGCCCTCGATGATGGTGATGTATCCGCGATGAGGGTTGCTGCGCGCGGTGAACTCGGTCTCAAAGGTCTCGTCGGTCTGGCGGTCATCGAGGCCGGTTACCCGCGAGTTCCCTGCTTCGAGCTGCGCCAGCATTTGCGGAAGATTGCGATACGAAGCCGAGCCAGCGACCAGCGACACGTACGGCGCCCGCTCAAAAATCTTTTCGCCTTCCTGCTGCGCAACGCAGCCCAGAACGCCAAAGCGTTTGCCCTGCTTTTGGAATTTCTTAAAATCGTTGAGGCGGTGGAAGACCTTCTGTTCGGCCTTGTCACGAATGGAGCAGGTATTGTAGAGGATCAGGCCAGCCTCTTCCACACTCTGCACCTGGCGATAACCTTCGCCGATGAGCGTGCCAATGACTTTTTCCGAGTCATGGACGTTCATCTGGCAGCCAAAGGTCTCGATGAAGAACGTCTTTTCGACCGATTGCGGCATCGTGGATGAGTTCAGTATAACGCAATCAGGGCGCGGGTTTGCCGGATATCAACGCGCTTGCAGCGCCGGCGTCTCGCCGGCTGCCGTGTGGTATCTTGTCCACACAAGCGCTTCGGTTGTCAGAAACACAAAAGCTAAAAGCTTCTAATTCGCAAAAGAATCTGTCGCAGCTTCTTCGTCGCGATAAATCTGGAAGAGCTCGACCAGGCCAACGCGCTGCAGCGATTGCAGGGCAAGCTCGGAAGGATTCACAAGTTTCGCATTGCCGCCCCGCTGCTTTACCGCGGTGAGCGTGCGCACCAGCACACCGATGCCGCTGGAATCGAGCATTTTTACGTCGCTCATGTCGAAGACGATGCGTGAGTTGCCCGAGCCGAGAGTTTGGGTGATGGTTCTGCGAAGGGTATCCACGGCATCGCCCACCATGAGGTTGCCATGCATGCTGATGACCTGCACATTGCGGTTTGCGTGTTTGCGGACTTGTATTTCCATGTTTCCTCCACCGTACAATGGAAGAACTTGGGATAAGAGAATTATAGGGCAAAATTCCCGCCTTGTGACAGAAGAATCGCGCTCTGAAAACTGCAATGCGTAAAACGCCGCCACCCTTGGAACGGGAGCTATGGAACGCGAAATATCGGACAGGTTCGCATACTTCCTTGCGGCCCGATCCCCTTCTGCTGCAAGCAGATAGGGATTACGTGCGGCCTCTGCTGCCCGCGCGGGGCGCCGTGCTCGATGTGGCCGGTGGCGCCGGCCGACATGCGCTTTTCTACGCAAAACAGGGTTGGAAAGCGTCGCTGGTTGACGTTTCCGAAGTTGGAATTGCATTGGCGCGCAAGAACGCGCGGCGCAAAAAACTTGCCATTGAAACTATCGTGGCTGACCTGAACAGCTATGATCTGCAGGAATTACCGCGACGGTTTGATCTGGTCCTGGTGTTCTTTTATCTGCAGCGAAAGCTCTTCCCTGCCCTGGTTGAGATACTCAAACCCGGCGGCTTGCTGATTTACAAGACTTATTTGCGCGGCACGTTGAAAGGGCCGACGCATCCTCTGCATCTGCTGCAGCCGAATGAATTGCTGACAGCTCTTCGTACCCTGCGCGTGCTGCACTATCGAGAAACAGTAGGAGAAAGCCGCACGGCAGAATTCGTGGGCAGGAAGGAATAGCCCCAACGTCACGCCTCTGCTGTGTCGTTTTATGTTCTATAGTCGTAAAATCAGGAGGGTCTTCTATGCAACCCGCAGCCATGGACATCAACGCGCTCAAAGAACGCATGCGCGATACCTGGATGGCCGGTGACTTCGGCGTCATCGCCGCCTACACTGCCGAGGCCGCAAAAGATTTCGTTACCCGCCTCAACATCGCTCCCGGAACGCGCGTTCTTGACGTAGCTTGCGGCACCGGCAACACTGCCATCCCTGCAGCCCGAGCGGGAGCCGAGGTCACCGGTGTTGATATCGCCTCCAATCTGCTCGAACAGGCACGCACCCGCGCGGCAAAAGAGGGCGTAACTGCAAAGTTCGAAGAAGGCGATGCCGAACAATTGCAGTTTTCCGATGGCTCGTTTGACGCGATCATCAGCATGTTCGGGGCGATGTTTGCCCCGCGCCCCGAGCGCGTCGCTGCGGAGTTCGTGCGTGTTTGTCGTCCAGGAGGTTTGATTGCCATGGCCAACTGGACTCCTACTGGATTTGTCGGCGAAAACTTCCGGATCACGGCCAACCACGTTCCCCCACCGCCCGGCATCCCGGCGCCGGTACTTTGGGGCGAAGAAGCAACCCTCCGCGAGCGCTTCGGCAAAGGCGTGGCCAGCGTTACCTGCTCAAAGCAGATGTGCATTTTCAAGTATCCCTTCACTCCGGCGGAGGTGGTAAAGCTGTTTCGCCAGTACTTCGGCCCAACGAAAGTCGGTTTCTCCCGGCTTGACGTCGCAGGCCAGGCCGCTCTCGCCTCCGATTTAGAAGGCATGTGGACCAAACACAATCAAGCTAAAGACGGCACAACGGTCGTGAACGCAGAATATCTCGAGGTAGAAGCAATTAGGGCATAGTTTTGCTGGAACTGGTTTCGTAAATCGTTTTCGGAAGGGGCATGGCTTTGCGCCTCTGCGTTCCTTGGCGACCTCTGCGGTTAGTCTTCGTCTTTCCTGAGGACCAGGACTGAGGACTGCTTCTAGAACTCTTTTAACTGCTGGCAATACCCCTTGAAGTTCCTGACAGTCTCGGTCATCGAATCGCCGCCAAATTTTTCCAGGGCGGCGCGGGCCAGGGTAAGAGCAACCATGGCTTCGCCGGCAACTCCGGCAGCCGGCACAACGCAAACGTCGGAGCGCTCGTAGGCGGCTTTGACCGCCTCGCGGGTCTTGAAGTCCACCGACTCCAGCGGACGCCGCAAAGTGGAGATGGGTTTCAGGTAGCCGCGTACAATGATGTCTTGCCCATTGGAGATGCCGCCTTCGATGCCGCCAGCGTGATTGGATTTTCGCGTGAAGCCGGTAAAAGGCAGGTTGTTCCCTTTCTGATATCCAATCTCATCGTGAACTTCGGAACCAAAAGAAAGCGCGGAGGCCACGCCGGTGCCGATCTCCACGGCCTTGACCGCCTGCAGCGACATCACTGCAGCGGCGAGGTGGGTGTCGAGGCGCTCGTCCCAGTTGGCGTAGGTGCCGAGGCCGGGAGGCACGTTGTGCGCAACCACCTCGAAGACGCCGCCGATAGAATCGCCGGTCTTCAGTGCGCGGTCGACTTCGGCCTTCATGCGCTGTTCGGTCTCTTCATCCACGCAGTTAAGCAGAACTTCTTCGCGGGCGTGCAGGGCCTCAAGCCGATCCCATGGAATTTCGTCCAGGTTCAAACGGGCGCTGCCTACAGCTATGACGTGGCTCAAAACTTCAATTCCCAATTCGCGTAGAAATAGTTTGGCCAAAGCACCTACCGCAACACGCGCCGCTGATTCGCGCGCCGAAGCCCGCTCCAATATGTAGCGAGCTTCGGGAAAGTTGTATTTAAGGGCGCCGGCGAGGTCGGCATGTCCGGGGCGCGGAGACTTTACCTCTTTATGTTTCTGCATATCGCCCGCAGCCACGGGCAGCGACTCCTGCCAGTTTTGCCAATCCTTGTTAGCAAGTGTCATCGCAATGGGCGAACCGATAGTCTGGCCATGGCGCACGCCCGAGAGGATATGCGCCGTATCGCGCTCAATGCGCATGCGCCCGCCGCGCCCGTAGCCCTGTTGACGGCGCCATAGTTCGCGGTTGACGAACTCCTCGTCAACCTTCAGCCCGGCAGGCATGCCGGAGAGCAAAGCAACCAGAGCCTCGCCATGAGATTCACCTGAGGTAGAGAATCGAAGCATAAACTTATAGAGTACAGCAAAAAATGGATTTGTTGATATAAGTTAGGTTCGCCTTACTCGTTCCCGCGCACGCGTTCCAGCATAATTTCTCTCACTCGTTCCGCAGTTATACCTTTGTGATATTCCTGCGCGAGAGGATGATCCGTTGGCTGCACTCTGAAATGCGGCCGCCAACCGGGTTCCTGGATCTGGGCGTACATCTTCAAGCTCAAAGTATCTGGATATTCGGGGATCTGGTTACTGAGCCATGAAAACATGGCCGGCAGTTCGACCCGCTTTGGATGCTCGTCTAGCTTTCGCAGAGTCTCGAAATTCTCGCGGCTCAGCGAACCCCACACGCCCCACCGGAATGTCTCCGCAGCGCCGATAATGGGCAAATGGATGACTCCGCGGACAAAGAAATCCTTGTCGTCAATCGCACAGTAGTCCTCGTCCAGAAAGGTCTTACGATTCTGTTTGCTCCAGCTTGGCAGGAGCTCGGCGCGGCGGCTTGCCTGTTCATGTTCATCCTGCCAGTAGAAGGGCGAATCGTAGGCAAAATCAAGGCAAGGCCCGGTATGCCATTCTTCGCAGGCGCCGCACTTCCAGCGCAGACTCGCCAGATCGTTAAGCGTAACCGACGTGCGCATATTGCGGATGCGAGCTCGTTCGTAACAGCCAGAACAGAACAGCGTGATCTTCGTCAGCTTCTCAGATTCTTCGTTCCAGCCATCATGGGCAGCGCGTATAAGTTCGCAATTGTCACACCAGGCGTCTGGGAAAGGGGCGTCATCGGTGGGCTCGTCCCGGTTGAATCCCATGCCTGAGGTCTCTCCGAGAAGATGAGTACAGACAAATGTTTGCTGGCATTCGCCGTGAGTCGCGCACTGGATCTTCTCAGCCATGTTGCAAGACTCCTCGCGGGAGAAAGAAATTGTGTCAACTTAGATGGCGTGGAATTCTGAAACAGGGCCGGTCTCAGTGAACCGCTGGAGACCGCGGCCGGATGCCTAGAACATTTGGAATCGGCCATGGCGCTGAGTTCTGGTCATCCTCTCGGAACAAGGTCTCATAGCTTCCGAACATCTCAGATTCGACTTTGCCAAAATGCAAATAGAGCTGGGCTTCCGGTCCGCCTTCCAGGTGCTGGGCCGCCACCAGTCCAATGCCCGCCGACAAAAGCTCCTGATTCAGATCGTGCATTGAAAACGGCGACCGGGAAAAGATAAACAAAATCCTGCCTGCGTCATCTTCTCCCAGGGCCGCCTCGCTCCATTTCTTGTTCTGCTTACCCCACTGGTTCGAGTTGGGACGTTTAATCAACCGCAGGTTCTGCACGGCCGAGGTATAGTCTTTGAGAATGCCAGGCAACGTGATTCCCGGGGCATCCAGATCAAAAATGCGGAAAGGCACGGGGTTCTTAGGATCTCGGGGATCAAAAGCGGCAACGGATTGATAATCGTTCACCCGGCTGCTGTCGATCTTTTCATGGAAGCGGGAATATCCGGTGTGGGTCTTGCCGTCCTGCTCGAACATTCCGGCATTGATCGCAGCCGCAAGATTGTACTTTTCGCACCACTCGCGAGCGCTGAGCCCTGCCGGTTCGCCATTTTGTTTTACGCCAATAAGTTCCAGCTTCCAAAGAGCAGGATCGATCCGCAACACAGCGATTCGTGAGTCTCCAACCAGGCTTGGTTTGCCGGACTTCAGAAATTTGAGATCAATCCCCTCAGCCAGCCGCTGCCACCCGGAATCAGCATCGGTTTTGGCTTGGCCAGCGTTAGCAGGGCCGAACAGCAGCACGAGTAAAACTACGGAGACGAGTATGCGACGCATCTTTTGCGGTGGCGATTGACATTCTGCAAGTTTCCAGATGACATGATCAGGCATCATCAGGCGTCTCATTCTAACCGGCAGTTAGCGGTTGGTCCAATCAACGCCAGGCTCTGTTTTACAGAGAAGGTCTTCCCAGCTTTTCGAGCGGGGGGAAAGAAGCGGGAGCAATGGACGTAGACTCCGGGAGTTGTGACTTGGTTTGAATGGCGCGGACCATCATCTCAAGGGCAGGACCCGCGGTGGAAGGAATGACGACGGTTGAGGTGAGCAAGCCTCGGCGCACCCATTCTTGTCCGGCTTCAGGGCAGCCGTCGCACCCGATGAAGGGCAGGCTGGCCCAGCGAGTCCGCTCTTCACCTTCGGTCAGTTCTTCAAAGGCCTTTTTGGCGCCCAAAGCCATGTCATCGCACTGCGCGGCAACCAAATTTACTGCCGTGGCGCGCGAGGTGCGTAACTGAAGCCAGCCGCTGATGGCTTTATATCCGCTCTGCTCGCTCCAGTCGCCGGTCAAGGTGCGCACCTGGATATTGGCCGGTTTGGTTGTAAGCATCCACGACCGGCGATAATCCACAATGGGATTGCCGGCCGGGCCGAGGATGTACAGGATGAGCCCGCCCCGCGTGCACAATGCTTCCATTTGCCTTCCCTGGAGCCGCCCAATTTCTGATTGATCTGGGGTGACAAAGAAAACCGGAGCGGAACTGTTGCGGCGCAGATCGGTGATGTAGTCGCACTCACGATTGAGCACCGCCCACCCAATGCCGCTCTCGACAGCTCGTTTCGCCACAGACATCAGGGTTGTGCCCACGGGAGCGCAGATGATGCCGTCTGGCCGGGTGGCGGGGGAATGAATCGTATTCAGCAGTTGCTCGCTCTGTGCAATGGCATCATTGCCTGCGTAGAGGATTTGTACGTCAACTCCCAGACGGCCGGCAACATCGCGCACCACGGAGGCGTGCAGCCTCTGGTATTGGTTCTCCTCCATGATGAGGGAGACGAGAAACTTAAGTTTTTTCATTGGAAATGCCTACTACAATCCAGTCACCTGGGTATGTCAATTCAAAGAATCAAAACAGTACGTTTAGCCTAACTAACTTTATTGCGGGAGCTCCCGGCTTCCGCATTGGATGACAAGGGAGTGTCACTGCCACTGAATCTGCTCGAATATAGCACGAAGACGTTTTCCCCTGGCGGGATTGATCATCCCCGCAAACCCCACTCGGCCCTCGAGATGCGAACGATAGCGGGGATGAAGGTCGCGATTCTGACTCTCGGGACCCAGCCGAACACAATTGGTAAGGATTGCCTTGAGGCGATCGAAGTCTGGACGCATGATATTGCTGTGCTGATTGACGACGATGCCGGCCAGGTGTTGCCGCACTCCCTGTCGCATGATGCGGGTCTTGCGGTGGTGCACGGTGAAGCCCTCCTCCAGCAAGATGGCGGCAACATGGATTGAGAATCGCTCAATTCCCTTTTCGAAGGCGTCGCTTCCGGAAAACGCAATATCGTCGGCATAGCGGGTGTACCTGGCGCCAACAGATTCCGCCAGCCCGGCCAGGCGGCAATCCACTCGATAGGTACAAAGATTGGCGAGCGCCGGCGAGGTGGGCGCGCCTTGCGGCAAATGTGGTTGGGAATAGAGTGCCCGCGCTTCCCATAAATACTGTGGATCAATACCAACTCCGGGTTTGGGCCATACGTCGCGCGGGGTAGCATTCGTGCAAACGCCGCCAAGCAGATCAGCAACCGATTCGGGATAGCCCACGGTCCGGAAAAAAGTCTGGATTCTTGCTGCGACGAAGCTGGGAAAGAAATCCCGCAGGTCCATCCGCAGAACAACGCGTTGGCCCACATGGGGCGCGATGAATGTCTTGATGGACCGCCCTTTGACGAACCCATGCACCGCGGGATGCGGCGGAATCTTGTCGAGAATCTGCGCCAGAATCTGCCGTTGTAACTCTTTCAGACGCGGCTTCGGCGCTTCGATCAGTCGAATGTTGCCCGAATCTTTGGCTAAGATTCGGTAGTGATAGTGCCGCAACTGCGGGCTGCTCTTCTTGTATCCCAGTCCCTTGAGATCGGCGAACCACTCCAGTTTGCTGGGAGTGAGCTGAAGCCAGGCGGCTAAGGCTCCGATGGAGGTAATAGGTGGGACGTCCCACGCCTTGGCCGCCGCAACTGGCTGCATTTGCTGGCCGCCGGTCAGGGCCCGTACAACAGACAAATCGGAGTGGTGTTTGAACCATGCGCGTGTAAAACCGGGGTCCTGCAGGAGAAATACGATCACATCGCGGCGCCGCGGACGCGTCTTGCCGGCAAAAGCCTTCACGTAGCGCCGCGCAAGAGGTCGAAGCCAGCGCCAGCGTTTGCCAAGCGTCAGGCCGCCGCGAGCCACAATTTCTTCGACCGACGGTTCGCCGGCGAGAAAGGAGCGGGCAAACACTCTCAAAAACGAAAGAGACGGCATTTGGTTCGAGGGCGGCGGAACGCTCCAACGAATCTAACCTTGCGCGAGCAGTTCTGCGTGAAGCGCAGTTGAGCTCCCGCGACGAATTGTCAGCTATTCACGATTCCCTGGGGTAACCCCGGAGAGACTCAAACCGAACCCGAAGGCCCGATCAAAGCCAGGCTTGGAGCCTTCCGCCGACGGTGAAATGATAGCAGGCTGGATATCCAACTCGCGAAGGCGCATGTCTGGAGTTTGTCCCCGCGCGGCATCCTCGCACAAGGGGTTCAACGCTTTTCCTTCAAGATTTTTTCTATCTGCTGTAGGTGATTTAGATCATGTCCGGCAATCATCTGCACAATATGAGCCACGCTCTCGTTTCCTCTTTCCTGGTGGATACCGTAGTTCTCCCACAACTTGCGGGGCACGGATTTCAAGAGAGCCATATTGGCATTCCGCAGTACGCGAAAGCTTTCCAATGATTCCTTGGGATCGCGGTGGGCATAGTCAAATGTGGTTGCCCAAACATCCTGGTCAAAGGCCTGGAGCGGGATGGCGTTGCTGCTGAGAGTCTGGCGCAAACGCCATGAAATTGCTATCTCCGCATCAGCCAAATGAGCTACGATCTCCAGCACCGACCACTTGCCGGGTGCAGGCCGGCGCGCGAGTTGTTTCTTGGTCTTGCCCTTTAACAACGCTGCCAGTTTTCTGGGAGCGGCCTGTTGCAAGGCCAAGGGTTCTTTTCCCTGGGAGTAACTCAACATCCTCTGGGTATATTGTTGGGGTGTTTCCTGCATGGCGCTCCTCCACTTTAATCAAAAAGGTAGTGAACTCCGAATGATCTCAAAGAGTGGGGCGCGTGCGCAAATGCGCGGTCGCGGTTTTCTGGAATACGAGCGTGGATTGTGCGACCGGCGGAGGCGCTTTGAGTGGCGCGGTCTTGCTGCTGTAGCAGAGGATCTCAATTTCGCGGAAGTTTTGCCGGTCAACGAGGACATGGCCGTTTTCCAGAGAGGTTACGTCTTTTGCCAACTGCGCGGTCTCGACTGCATCGCGGGGATGAAGTCCATAGAGAACCAGCCAGACGGTTGGCATCCTGTGGGCGACGGCAGCTTCGTCAGAAGATACACGGAAAGGATTCAGGATTGACGGACCAACCGATGCAGAGCCCATGCGCTCACGATAGTAATCAAAAGGCTGCTGCCCCCATTCGCGATAAAAGACAATGCCATCGTCTTGCCTGGCGCGGGCAAGCAAGTAGGCCGTCGCCCCTCTCCAATCTTCCTTTGGCTTCGCGTAGTAAGTGAAGATTGCTGGAACGAACAGCGCTCCCAGCACGACCGTTGCAACGGTAAACCTGGCATTAGGACCAAAACGAGATAATCCGACCGCGGCCAGCAATGTTGATGCCGGCAGGCTGATGATCAGATATCGGGGAAATAGCGGCGGCTTCCACAGTGAAGCCAATACGACGCCGGCTACCGGAAGAAGAAGCCAGCCCCAGAGAAGAGCGTGTCGCCAGCGCAGGGCCAACTCTCCGGCGTTTTGCCACGTCCGATAGAAACTAATGCCGGCCGTCGCGAGAACGAACACGTAAATTGGGGACTTCACGCCCGCGCCTGTAAGGCTTTGCACCGCATGAAATAGGTCCCAGATGCCAGGTTCAGCGGCCCAGGGAAACTTGCCGAAATCCTTTACGATCGCCAGGGTAAATATGGGAGCAATCAGCACTAGAATTGATGTTGCGCTTAGAATCGCGGATTTTAAATGCTCTTTTTTTCTATCGAGGAAAAAGAGCGACAACCACTGCGCAGGTAAAAGAAAGACTGCAAAAAGATGGCTGTAGATCGCCAGTACGGCGCTCATGACATACAGCAGCCACCATTTGCGGGCTCCCTCTTGCAGCGCCCTGATGAAAAAATAGAATGCTGCCACCGAAAGGAACACGCAAAGCGAATAGCTGCGCGCTTCCTGCGAATAAGCCACATGCACCGGTTGGACGGCCAGCAGAAACGCCGCTGCCAATCCCACCCGCTTGGTAAACAGACGCGAACCTAGCGCGTACAACAACGGAACCGTTGCCAGGCCACACAGGGCCGAGGGCAGTCGCAACCAAATTTCACTCTCTCCTAAACGCACCCAGAAATGCAGAAAGGTGTAGTAGAGGCTCATGTACAGAGCAAAGACGCTGTCGTTAACTTGCGGAGACGAGAGATCATGCCACACCGAAGAGAAACTGGAGCGGGCAAGCCATTGGCTGTAGGCTTCATCCAACCACAGGCTCTTGGACCCGAGTCCAGCAAAGCGAAACCCAGCCGCAATGATGGTGATAACGGCGAGCCATGAAGTTACATGTGCAGGCGCATCAGAAGATACCGGGAATGCTCCTCTGCTTTCATTTTCGGGAACCAGCCCAGGATCGTTCATGCGAGATTGTGTCTCGATATTCAATTGCCAATTGTAAAGAATAGATAATTAAGTGAATGGTTGTTCAGAAGAGGGCTCATCCTTGGGATAAACCCATATCTGCTGCTGATGTTGTGCTGAACTGGTTCAGAAATAACTGAGCCAGGCATCGCTGCGGCGCTGTTTCAATCCCGCAAACCAGCGGCAGAGCGGATAAAGCGTGACCACGACGAAAGCCCAGGCCAGATAGATGAACGGCAAAGAGAGTCCCCAGCCGGGTGGTGCAGTGATTGGAAAGTGGCCGAGATCGGGCGACTGGAACATCCAATACACGTGACCATAGCGCGCATAACATATGATGAGCGCGAGCATATGAATGAGCGGGATGTGCAGCAGGTAATAAAACATCGGCACCTTGCCGATTACGAGCGCGGGCCGCAGGAATCGTGGAGTCTTGCCATCCACAGCCCACAGGAAAAGCATCGCCGGGCCCAGCGTCATCAGAAGGTATAACAGTGACGGCGGATACTTGGTGGTATTCAGAAATGACAGCACGGTAAAGGCGGGCGATTTCTGCGTGCTCCAGCGGCTGGGATCGCCGTAGATATTAATGGCGCGAAGCACGATGAAGGCCGTAATCATGACAATACCAAGGCGCAACAGAAACGCTTTGCGACGCTCGGGCGTCCAGTCAAAGATCTGTCCCAGGCCGTAGCCGGCTGCCGTAACTCCTAACCAGGGAATGAGCGGATAGGCTACGAAAACGGTATGCTGCGAATTCGTAAAGATAACATTCGGAGTGTGAAGGATAGACCACAATGGGTTCGACCATTGTACCGAGTCGAGCAGATTGTGACCTGCGATCATCAGCACACCGAAGGCGGCTACGAGCCACGCGGGCAGATAAACCAGCGCCGAAAGCGTGATCATCGCCCAGCCCAGCGCCCATATGACCATGAGTATCGTCAGATGGTAGTCGAAATTAAACTGCCAGCCTAGATCGCGAACCACCACCACCTCCAGAAAGATCAGCCAGAGACCGCGTGTGAACAGGAAGCGCGACAACTCGGATTTCGATTTTCTGCGCAGCGAAAGATACGCGCCCGTGCCGGTGAGCAGGAAGAAAACCGGCGCGCAGAAATGCGTGATCCAGCGCGTGAAAAACAGCGGGATGGTGGTAGTGGCAGGATTCGTCGGGTTCAATCCGGAGTTGCCCAGGAAGTCCCGAGTATGATCGAGCGCCATGATGATCATGATGGCGCCGCGAACGATGTCAACCGATTCCAGGCGGGTGCGTTTGATGGTAACAACTTCGGGCAGCGCAGACATCCGAGTGCCCGTAAGGCCTGTGGCTAAAGATGCGCTCTCCATAAAGTTTTACTCATCTGCCGCGGAGGACCGCCAATTGTTGAGGACATTCTACATCCGGAATCTGTTCATTGTCGCACTTCTACAGTCTGTTGCTTCAAGAAATAGCAGTTTAGATTTCGATGAATTTCTCCGGATTCAAGCTTTTTACGCTGAGATTCACTCGGTATTCTGGGTTTTTGCAAAGGCGTTAACCGTTTGCCGTAATCGCGCCCGCCACGCGCGCGGTATCGGGATCTATTTAATAAGTCCACTCATCCGTTTCGCAGTGGTTAGCTCGGGACGATCAGAATCTGCGACACAGTTCCTGACCAGTTGCATGAAGTAATCCTCCGCCGCTTGTTGCTCACCGGCTGCCTGGGCCGCGTTTGCGGCTCCCGACAGCTCATTGAAGCGGTTAGGATCGCTCTGCAGCGCTCGTTTGTATTCCGCTAAAGCCTGCATTGGTTGGTTGAGCAGCAATAACATATCAGCGGCCATTTCTCGAGCGGGTAGATCGACCTCACGTTTTCCAACCTGGTCCTGGCGATCGGCGACCTCGCGTATGATTTGTAGCGCCTGCTCACTCTGATTCTCCGCGAACTCAGCCCATGCGCGGGATTCATCGCGATATGTTTTCATCCCATCCACCCGATAGGGGTACGAGCCTTTCTTCTCCGCTTCAACCTGCGCCTCGTAGTGACGGAATGCTGTGCGGGCCGCAGCGGCATCGCGTAAGTGGCCGGCAGCTACGGCATGCGCCCAATAGGTTATAGCTGCGCTCACAGGTTCGGCCCCTGAAGGAGGCTGCTCGGCAAGAGCTGCTTTCCAGTCGTGCCTTTCAAGATCGTAGATCGCCGCAAAATGTGCCCTCTCGGCATTGATGTAGTCAAGAATCGCAGGATCAACGTCCCTTTGCCGAATCGGTTTGAGTTCATCGATCATTTTTCTGGCGTTTACGTCATCGCCGATTTGCAAATACGCGTATTGGAGAAACTCCATCGCATGTACTTGTTGCTCCGCGCCGATGTGCATCTGTGAACCTGCTCGTGCGGCCGCCAGCGATGCCAGATTGGAATTGATGTCTTCTTGCCATAATCCGAGCCTGGCGAAAATATGGCCGGGCATGTGCAACGCGTGTGGCGAAGATGGCGCGATAGCCGCATACTTGCGCGCGGCTTCAAGGCCAAGCGGAGCAAGCTTCGGGTTGTCAGCTGCGTGAATGATGTAATGGGCGAGTCCCGGGTGATCGGGCGCCAGTTCAAAGGCCGGGCTAAGGACCGCTATCGCTTTTCTCAGCGTTTCCAGATCCGTGTCACTGGGAGAATTGGCTTCGATCAGCGAAAGACCGTAAAACGCCGCCGCCTCGCCATCTCCAGGATTATCGCGATAGACTTTTTCCATCGCATCTGAATAGGCTTTTGTGCGTGTTGCCAAGTCGAAACTCTCTGGGTCGTGATAGAAAGCCGCCAGTGAGTCAATGTAGTCGCGTTCGCGCTGCGTCGGCGAGCTCGCCTGCCGCGCCCTTGCTATCAGATCTGCGCCGTGTTCCAACTCTCTGCGGGTCGGGGGCTTCATCCACAAGAATTGGTGATACAAACTCATGGCCTCACCCCAGAAAGCCATAGCGCAGCGCTGATTCTGATGCTCGATTGCCTGAAATTGCGCGCCTGCCTCCGCATATTCGAAGGAATGAAGCAGCGCTACTCCACGTTCGAAAAGTCTTTGTTCACTCGGCGAGCAGGAGATAGGAAACGATACCGAGCCAAGCTTTTCGCCGGGATTGCTGTGCCCATGATGTTCCTGTCCGGAGACAATAGATGGAAAATAAACGGAAAGTAGAAGTACCCAAATTACTGACTTCAAGATGGCCCCTTTCGTAACGCCAATAATACTTCCGGCTCAGGCATTGGCCGCCAAAATCGCATCCGCCACCCGCGCGGCATCGATGGCGGGCTTCACATCGTGCACGCGAACGATGTGGGCTCCGCCCAGGATGGCGGCTACGACTGTGGCCAGCGTGCCGTAAAGACGCTCATCTGGAGGCGCGTCCTTTTTTTCTCCGGTTGGACCATGATCCGCGAGAGTGCGTCCGATAAAAGATTTGCGCGAGGTGCCGGTCAGCAAGGGGAATCCCAAGGCGTGCAGTTGGCCGAGTCGTGCCAGCAACGGATAATTTTCCTCAAAATTCTTGCCGAAGCCGAAGCCGGGGTCGAGAACAATACGCTCGCATTCGACCCCCGCATTGACCAGCGCTGTGCTCCACTCGTTCAATTCCCTGCCTACCAGCTCAAGCATGGTGTCGCCCGAGAGGCGCGGCAACGTGCGCCAGTCTTCCGGGCGTCCACGCGAATGCATCAACACCACGCCGCATTGCAGTTCGGCCAGCGCGCGCAGCATGGCGGAATCCCAGCGGGCGGCGCTTACATCATTCACGATTTCCGCTCCGGCCTGCACGCAGGCTCGCGCCACCTCAGCCTTGTAGGTGTCAATGGAAATCAGCGCAGAACGGCTCTGTTTGCGGATCGCCTCTATCACCGGCAGCACGCGGTCTAGCTCTTCTGCTGCCGAGACGCCGGCCTCGCCAACCTTGGCGCCGGGGCGGGTGGACTCTCCACCGATGTCCAGGATGTCTGCCCCTTCATAGAGCAGGCGCAAAGCGTGTCCGATGGCGTGCTCAGGCGAAAAATGGCGCCCGGTATCGGAGAAGGAGTCAGGCGTGACATTAACTACGCCCATGATCAGCGTGCGCGCCCCCAGTTCCAGGCAGCGATCTCCCAGTTTCCATTGATAATGCGGACGCATGAAAGTGATTTAACCACAAAGGGCGCGAAGGTAATAATGTCCTTATCGCGCAGCATGCGGCGCACGGTTGGGACCCGGCTTTCAAGCCGGGATAAGGTTCGTAGAGTTCGGGCTTTAGCTCTGGGTTCTTTGCGGATAGGACATTATTATTTACGTTGGCATTCAATGGCCCTGAGGTTCTGGGAATTTCCTACTTCGGGGATTTATAGAGACAACTCTAGGCTGATTCGAGTTCCTTCTTGGCCCAGAACTCACTTGAGGTAAGCACCGGAATGATTTCAAAATCAACCAGGTCATCCCAGCGGCTTATCCACAAATCCAACAGTTCGCGGCCTGGCGACTCCATGATCTGAAAACAGCGTGTGCCGTTCGACTCCATCCAACTGGCCTGGTAGATGACGCCTTCCGGCAGCATCCGTCCATTGCGCTTGAAGCGTTCGCCGATAGCATTAATATCGTCACGTTCGAAGCGCTCAATGACCATAAAGAGCATGGATGTCAGTGTACCCCGCCTGGCCCCCATGCTTCCAAACTAACATCATCACCCATGGACCATAATTCCTTGCAGGTAACCGGCGAGTTAACTTATAGTTCTGGCCAACAGATTACACTGGCATACACATGGGGAAACCAACGAGGGCTCATTGTGCTGCGTCGTCCCATACGGGGCTTGCAATCGTTTTTTTCTCGGCGCTGGTGTTTGCGCTCTTGCCCGGCATACTGAATGCGAAGGGCGCCAAAACTGGACACAAGAGCAATGCGCTGGCAGAAAAAATTTCGACTCTGTTGGCGCAACCCGACCTCGATCGCGGCTATTGGGGTATCCAGATATTTTCGCTGGACGACAACAAAGTCCTGTATGCGAACAATGCCGACAAGCTGTTTGTCCCCGCCTCCAACACCAAACTCTTCACCACCACTACCGCGCTGGCATTGCTGGGGCCAGATTACCGCTTTCACACCACGGTAGAAGCCAGTGCCCTGCCCGACAAATATGGACGCATTGATGGCGACGTAATCCTGGTGGGGCGCGGAGATCCCAATCTTTCGGGGCGCAATCTGCCTTACGCTCTCAAGACCGAGCGCACGCAATCTTCCACCATCGCGCTGGAGAACATGGCCGACCAACTGGTAAGGGCCGGAGTCAAATATATTGGCGGCGATGTCGTGGCCGATGATTCCTTCTACGTTGACGAACCCTACGGCGCCGGCTGGGCGCAGGACGATTTGCAGTGGGGCTACGGCGCTCCGGTCTCGGCGCTCACGATTAATGACGATCTTATCTTCATGAATATCCTGCCGGGAGCGAATCCGGGCGACCGCGCCTTTGTGACACTGGACCCGCCCACGGCGTACTACAAAGTGGAAAACCGCATTGTCACCGTCGCTACCGGCGGGATGCACAAGATCGGCGTGCATCGCGACCTGGGTTCGCACGTGGTCACAGCGTGGGGCACGGTCACAGTCAACGACGGGCTCGATCGCGAAGAGCTGGCGGCAGAAGCTCCGGCGGAGTTTGCGGCACAGGTGTTTTACGAAATCCTGAGCCGCCACGGGATCGTAATTTACGGGCATACTCGCGTGCAACACACGCTTGCAAGCAGCATCATGAGCGAAGATGTTCCGGCAGCGACTATCCTTCCGCTGGGAGTAACTCCTCCAGCGGTACCTCAGACTCCGGCAGCGGTAATAGCGACCTACGATTCCCTGCCCCTGATCGAAGACCTGCGCGTCATCAACAAAACCAGCCAGAACCTGCACGCAGAGATGGCCCTGCGCCTGATCGGAAAAACCGGCGCCGGAATTGGCAATACCGAGACCGGGTTGAAAGTTGAACAGAACTTTCTCGCGCAAGCGGGGCTTCTGCCGGAACAATACGATCTGCACGATGGCTGCGGACTGTCGCGTGAAAACCTTGTTTCCCCGGCGGCGGCGGTGCGGCTCTTGCAGTATGCCGCAGCGCAACCCTGGGCTGCGAAATTTCAGGATACGCTGCCCATCGCCGGCGTGGATGGCTCGCTCACCGACCGCTGGAAAGGCACAGATGTGATTGGCCATGTGCGGGCCAAGACCGGAACTATGGACCACGTAAACGCGCTCTCCGGCTATGCCATGACCCTCGCCGGCAAGAACGTGGCATTCTCAATCATGGTGAACAATCACAACCTCAAAAATGGAGAGGTGCGCGAGACCATTGACAAAATTGTGCAGGCGATTGTGGAAGATGAGGACGGAAAGAAGTAAGTCTTGGAACTTTTATCCAACTTTTTCCAGGGGAGTGTCATCCTGACGAATAGGGGCAAGTTGGGCCTTCGAAGATTTTGGGAAATAGTTTCTCTTGATTTGTAGAAGTCAGATCCTGATGATCGAGGTAAACCGTTTTTGAAGCGCCTAATCATTGTTATTTATCTTTTGCTGCTAACGGCTTTGGCTGCGGCTCAGGAGGCGCAGTCCCTTCAGGGCTCGCAGGAGCTGACCGTCGAGAAGATATTTAATGGCGCCGTTCTCACCGGGCGCCAGCCAGAGGCATTGCAATGGAGCCCCGACAGCAAGAAGGTTTCTTACATTCTTCGCGACGAGAGCGGGGCGAGCGGCCAGCTTTGGTACATTGACGTGAGCACGGGCAAGCCTGCGGTTCTGGTAACGCAAGACCGGCTGGCGTCGCTGGCGCCTCCCGATTACAAGATCAGAAATGAACGTGAGTTGGAGCGGCGCATCCGCTATGGCATTGCCGGCTACCATTGGGCGCCCGATTCCAAACACCTGCTTTTCGATTCCCATGGCCAGCTCTGGTTTTACAGCCTCGACACCAATACGGGCGTTCCCCTGACCACCGAAGACGATCTGGCCCTCGATCCTAAATTTTCTCCCGATGGCAACCGGGTTGCCTACGTGCGCAAACACAATCTGCATGTTCATCCCATCTCTGCCGAGATGGAGTTTCAACTCACCCAGGATAAAGACCCCAACGTCCTGAACGGCGAGGCCGACTGGGTTTACGAAGAGGAGTTGAACGTCCGCAGCAATTTCTTCTGGTCGCCGAACGGCAAACAGATTGTCTTTCTACAGATGAATGAAACGCCGGTGCCGACGTATCCGATTGAAGACTTTATCCCGATTCATCCCATCATGGACTTCCAGAAGTATCCCAAGGCGGGCGATCCCAATCCGGCGGTGCGCGTTGGCATTGTAGGCGCTTTGGGAGGCAAGGTGAAATGGATCGATCTGCCGCGAGAAAAAATCCCAGAGGAGCTGATACCCGCGCCTGGGATCGGTGGAGGGCAAGACATCTATATCCCGCGCTTCGGATGGGTGCGCGATGGCTTGCTCTATGTCGAGGTGCTCAACCGCGCCCAGGACAAAATCAGTCTTTATTTTGTGGAAGCCGAGTCCGGTAAATCAAAGCTGATGCTCAGCGAAACCAGCGAGAACTGGATTGAAGTGAACGATGATTTTCATGTGCTCAAATCGGGAAATGAATTCCTCTGGGGGAGCTGGCGCGACGGTTATACTCATCTTTATCTCTACAGTTTCGACGCTTCTCATCCGTTGAATTCGCAGGCGACGCTGGAGCGGCAGCTCACGCGCGGCAGCTACGAAGTCCAAAATCTTGTCGCCGTCAACGACGCCGCGCATACCGTCTATTTCACCGCCAATAAAGATGACGACCGGCAAAGCCAGCTTTACTCTGTGCAAGTCGATGGCGGCGGCTTGCAGCGCATTTCCAAAGAAGAGGGCACACATCTCCCGGAATTTTCCGGCGATGCCATGCATTATGTGGATACCTTCTCTGCCATTATGACTCCTCCGCGTTTGTCGTTATGCAGCGCCGACGGAAATTGCCGGGCATTTTGGGAGTCGGCTACGCTGGAAGAGTACAAGCTGGTCCCGCCGCAATTCGTCGATTTTCACGCCGAAGATGGAACTATTCTGCATGGGCTTCTGGTGATGCCCTCAAACGTCCGGGGAGAAGCGCCCGTGGTTATGAATCCCTACTGCGGGCCGCAGGCACAAAGAGTGCGTAATATCTGGGGAGGAACAGATTCTCTTTTCGACCAGATATTGGCCCACGAGGGTATTGCAGTTCTGCATGTTGACAACCGCGGAACGGGCAACAGAGGCCAGAAGTTCGCGGCGGCCGTGCGCCACAATTTTGGCGAAATAGAGCTCAAAGACCAGCTTGCCGCCCTCGATCAGGCGCTGGCGCAGTTTCCGCAATTGGATGGATCGCGCCTGGGCTGGTGGGGCTGGAGCTATGGCGGATATATGGCTTTGTATGCGCTCACTCATTCCGACCGCTTCCGCACCGGAGTGGCGGTGGCGCCCGTTACTGACTGGCACGATTACGATTCCATCTACACGGAACGCTATATGGGATTGCCGCAGCAGTTTGAAGAAAGCTATAAGAAAAGCTCTCCCGTATACCAGGCCGCCCACCTGCATGGCAGCTTGCTGATGGCGCATGGCACCGGCGACGACAACGTGCACATGCAGAATACGATGCAGATGACGCTCGCCCTGGTGAACGCGGGCAAAAAATTCGACATGGCGCTCTATCCGCGCAAGACCCACAGTATCACCGGCGCCGAAACCAGACGGCACCTGTTCAACAGGATCAAAGAACATTTTGAGACATATCTGTTGAAGGCGCAGCCGTAAAGCCACAGGTCCAGTTGGAAGTGGGGGTTTTCTGAGGCGGGGTTTGATGTTGCCATCGATTTCTTGCCGGCGCCTAACTGCTGGATGCTAGAATCAAACAACTCTCCTTAATTTATGGCCAGGAAACCGCGGGTCGGCGGGCACGAGATCAAGAATCTGTATATTCCAGTCAACCGCTGTTTTGCCTGCGGGCAGGACAACGCCCAGGGCATGCATCTTAAGTTCCATCTCGATGAAGCTCGGCGCCGGTCTTATTGCAAATTCCGCCTGCCCAAAAAATATCAAGGACCGCCTGGGCACGCCCATGGGGGAATTATTGCCACCATCCTCGACGAGGCCATGGGCAAGGTCAACAAACTGCGCTCAGTGATTGCCCTTACCAAACAGATGGAAATCGAGTATCTGAAACCGGTGCCACTGGAAACGCCGCTGCTTGTCGAAGGTCATGAGAAGAGTGTTCGCGGCAGAAAACATATCAATATGGCCGAAATCCGTAATCAGAAAAATGAGGTGTTAGCGCGAGGGAGAGGATTGTTTATTGCCATTGATCCCATCAAAATGTTTGCCAAACACGTTAAGTGACACCGAATTCGCGCCAGCACTCGTTGATTCTTCTGCCGAACTAGCCCAGTGGTTCTATTTAGACGTAAAATAAAGCTTAGTGCACGCAACACTTACCTCCAGGTGTGCGCAGGCAAGAAGAGGATTTATGTCCAGCACAAACGGAAGTCAAAACGTAACCCACAACAGTTTGCGCCTGAAGACCGGGCTGGCTGAGATGCTGAAGGGCGGCGTCATTATGGACGTCACTACAGCCGAACAGGCCGTGATCGCCGAAAAGGCCGGCGCAGTAGCCGTTATGGCGCTGGAGCGCGTGCCCGCCCAGATCCGTGCCGAGGGTGGCGTGGCCCGCATGGCCTCGCCCAAGAAGATTCGCGAGATCATGGCGGCGGTTTCCATTCCGGTGATGGCCAAGTGCCGCATCGGCCACTTCGCCGAAGCACAGGTGCTGCAAGAGCTGGGTGTGGATTACATTGACGAATCCGAGGTGCTCACTCCTGCCGATGAAGCCAACCACGTGGATAAGCACGGCTTCAAAGTTCCCTTTGTCTGCGGAGCGCGGAATTTAGGCGAGGCCCTGCGGCGTATTGCCGAGGGTGCAGCCATGATCCGTACCAAGGGCGAGGCCGGGACGGGCGATGTCGTGCATGCGGTCAAACACCTGCGCGCCATCAATCAGGAGATGCGCGTACTTACCATACTGCGTGAAGATGAGCTGTACGCCAAAGCCAAAGAGTATCAGGCGCCGTATGAGATTATCCGTTTAGTTGCCGGCAGCGGGAAGCTGCCGGTCCCCAACTTTTCTGCCGGCGGCATTGCTACGCCCTCCGATGCAGCCCTCGTGCGCCAGCTTGGAGCTGAAGCCGTGTTCGTAGGCTCCGGCATCTTCATGCAGGATTCCATCAACTTTGCTTCTCCGGAAGAAGCCGCGCGACGCGCCCGTGCTATCGTGCAAGCTACAACTCATTACGACGATCCTAAAGTATTACTTGAAGTTAGCGAAGACCTGGTTGGAGCCATGAAGGGGTTGTCGGTGGCCGCGATATCAGACGCGGACATGATGCAGAAGCGCGGCTGGTGAGAGTAATTTTCGCCGCGGATTCACGCGGATGTACGCAGATTTTCAAGAACTGAGCGGGTGACAACTTGGCTTTTAGCCCTCTTGTATATTGCCAAGTTCCACCCGCTTTGATCTGCGTTGAATCAGCGTCAATCTGCGGCAAAATTTTTCCGTTATGACCATAGGCGTGCTTGCCATTCAGGGAGATTACGAAGCGCACGGCCGAGTGCTGGAAGGCCTGGGCGCAAAGGTGACCTACGTCCGCAAGCCGGAGCAACTTGATTCTGTGGATGCATTGGTGATTCCCGGTGGTGAGTCCACGACTTTCCTGAAATTCCTGGAACAAAAGGGATTTTTTGAAAAACTGAGTCAGTTCGTAAAAACCAAACCTGCCTTGGGAACCTGTGCGGGCGCGATCTTGCTGGCAAAAGAAGTTGAAGGGCCGGCGCAAGCCAGCCTCGGGGCGCTGGATATAGGCATCCGGCGTAACGCTTATGGGCGGCAACTGGAAAGTTCCATACGCCAGGCGGAGACCAAATTCGGCGGCGGACCGCTGGAGATGGTCTTCATCCGCGCACCAAAAATTGAGAGAATCGGTAAAGAGGTGGAAGTGCTGGCGTCAGAAAACGGCGATCCGGTTCTGGTGCGCCAGGGAAAGATCATGGCGGCGACGTTTCATCCTGAGCTTTCAAGCGACGTCCGCGTTCACCAGGCTTTTCTGCAAATGGTGAAATAATTGAATTCATTTAAACTTGATTCCAGGAAGCTATGGCAAAGGCCCTGCTCGTCGCGCTCTGGTTGATTACCGCAGTCTGCCTGTGCCTGTTCTGGTTTCATCCGTGGTGGTTGCCGGCTTTGGCTTCGGTGCAAGGTGCGCCCATTGACCAACAATTCAAGCTGACATTTATTTTGGTGGGAATCGCCTTCCTTTTGGCACAAACCACACTGGGGTTCCTGGTCTGGAAGTACGGGACGAATCACAGCGCAACATCACGCCAGCAGTTTGCCGATAATAAGAAAGCCGAGGTCTTCTGGACTGCACTCACTTCCCTGCTCTTCATCACCTTCGCATGGACAGGCGCCCGCAGTTGGTCGCAAAGCCATGCAACACATACGGCGGCAGATGCAAAAAGATCGGTGGATATTGAAGTTACAGCCATGCAGTTTGCCTGGTACTTTCGCTATCCGGGGCCCGATCAGGTGTTTGGCCGCACGCGGCCCGAGTTGCAGGATGCCTCATCAGGCTCGGCGGCAGCGATCGGCCTGGACATGAGCGATCCAGCCTCGCACGACGACTTTGTGACCACAATGTTGGTAGTTCCCGTCAATCGCAACGTGCGCCTCACGTTGCGCGCGCAGGATGTAATTCATAGTTTTTTTGTTCCGGAGCTTCGTTTTAAGCAGGACGCGGTGCCAGGAATGGCGATTCCTGTTCTCTTCACTCCCAATCGCCAGGGAAACTTTGAGATTGTTTGCGCCTCGCTGTGCGGCCTGGGACATTACCGAATGCGTGCCGCCATGAAGGTTGTGAGCGACGCTGAGTTTCAGGACTGGCTGGCAAAGCATGCGCCGCAACCAGCAGGAGTGCATCCGTAATGAATCCGGTTGCAACGTCGGCAGATTCCGTATCTCGACCCGCTAGCGCGGAATCAACGGGATTCTTAAGCCGCTATGTCTTTAGTTGTGACCACAAAATGATCGGACTGCAATATTTCTTCCTGGCGCTGGCGGCAGCCTTGGTGGGAACTTTTCTTTCGTTGCTGATGCGCATTCATTTCGTATGGCCCACAGCCAAGGTTTTTGGCATTGCCAACATCACTCCGGAATCGTACCTGGCGCTGGTGACCATGCACGCAACCTTCATGGTCTTTTTTGTCCTGACGCTGGCGCCGCAAAATGCCTTTGGCAGTTATTTTCTTCCATTGCAGATCGGCGCACCACGAATGGCGTTCCCCAAAGCGAACATGGCATCGTTTTGGCTGGCGTTTGTTTCATTCCTGATCATGCTGGCGGCGTTTTTTGGGCAAGGCGGCGCGCCCATCTCCGGCTGGACACACTACGCTCCGCTCAGCGCTATTTCCAGCGCCGGCCCTGGACAAGGGCTGGGGATGGATTTGTGGCTGGTGAGCATCGCGATCTTCTGTATTGCCTCGTGCACCGGGGCGGTGAATTTCATTGTGACCACCATCCGATTTCGCGCTCCGGGGATGGCCTGGATGCGGTTGCCCTTGCCCTGCTGGGCATGGTTTGTAACCGCTTTTCTAATACTCTCGGCATTTTCCGTTCTATTGGCCGCTGCCGTCATGCTTTTTATGGACCGCCATTTTGGTGCCAGCTTCTTTGAACCTTCTGGATTGGTGATTGCCGGCCAGATGGTTCAGCACCAGGGCGGATCGCCGCTATTATGGCAGCATCTGTTCTGGTTCTTCGGACATCCCGAGGTCTACATCGCGATTCTTCCCGGAATGGGAGTGACTTCGCATCTTCTTTCTACTTTTGCGCGTAAGCCTGTCTTCGGATATCGCGCCATGGTGTATGCGACGATTGCGATTGGCGCCCTCGGCTTTGGGATCTGGGGACACCACATGTTCACCAGCGGCATGAACCCGCATGCTGCCTTTGCCTTCTCTAATCTGACCCTGGCCATCGGAATTCCCTCGGCGGTCAAGACTTTCAACTGGCTGGGGACGCTTTGGGGCGGGCGCCTGCGCTTTACCACGCCAATGCTTTTTTCCATCGGATTTGTGTCGTTATTTATTACTGGGGGGCTGACGGGACCGGTTCTGGCGCAACCAGCCCTCGACTCCTATTTACACGATACTTATTTCGTTGTGGCGCATCTACATCTCATCATGGGCATGGCGGCGGTGTTTGCGATTTTTGCGGCTACCTACTTCTGGTTCCCGCGAATGTTTCATCGCATGATGTCCGAAAAATTAGGACGCATTCATTTCTGGCTCAGCTTCCTCGGCGCCTATGCGACTTTTGTGCCCATGCACCTGCTCGGCATGGCTGGACATCCTCGTCGCTATTCCCAGCTTACGGAAGTAAACTATCTTCATAAGCTGATGCCGCTGCAGATGTTTATCAGCATAGCGGCGTTTGTCACCATGGCGGGACAAATTGTCTTCCTCGCGAATTTGTTTTGGAGCATCTTCCGCGGGAAACCGAGCAATCCAAATCCATGGGAGGCTACGACGCTGGAGTGGGAAGCACCGCCAGAAGGCAGAGACATACAGCGCGGGGCTTACGAATTCGGCTGTGACCACACGGGCAGAGACTATCTGCCCCAAGCCGGGTTAATAGAAGTTACGAACGCTATAAAGAATAAAGCATGAGGTGGGGAGACAAACCTAAGGGAACGGAATTACCCGAAGCCCAAATTGGCGGCGGGGGGACGAACGACCGCTTCCCCTCCGGGGATGATGGCGGCGACAATTCCGGGCGCAATGAAGATGGCCGCCTGAGCTACCGCGATCGCCTGATGCGTTGCCGGCTTGGACTCGGCCTGAGCATGATTTCCATCCTCATGCTGTTTATCGCCCTGAGCACAGCCTACCTTATGCGCCAGCATGCCGCGGTTGAGCATGGCAATGGCAGCAGCGTAATTCTCTGGCAAAAACTCCGGCTTCCGCCACTGCTCATCTTCAATACTATTCTTCTTCTTATCGGCAGCATTACGCTTGAGATCGCGCGCCGCCAATTATTGCGGCGTGCCCTGTTTGCTCCTCTCTCTGACATTCCGGGAATCCGGCAGGAACCATCGCGCGCGCTGCCATGGCTGGCGATTACGGCGGTCCTTGGAATCGGATTTCTCGCAGGACAGGCCATCGCCTGGAACATCCTGCAGCAGGAAGGCATGTTCGTAGTGGGCAATACCAGCGGCTCCTTCTTTTACATGCTTACCGGGGCTCATGCGATCCACCTGAGCATCGGCATTCTGGCGCTGCTCTATGCGCTGAGCAGCGAAGTCTTTTCGTGGAAGCTTGAGACCCGCTGCCTGGTGCTGGATATTACCTCCTGGTATTGGCACTTCATGGCGGTTTTGTGGATTTATATCTATGCGCTCATGCATTTCTCTTAATGCAGTTGCCAGTTCACTTTTATGCACACAATAATTGAATTGCACCAATAACCGTTCGACTCCGCGCCTTCCTTCCTCCTGCCGTGGCGATTTCTTCTATAATAGAGAGATTACTCGACACGTTTAGGCTCGCTGGCAGAGCTTCGGCGGGCTGGTTCCTTATATTGCATGGCTACCGAAAGCATTATTGTTCGCGGCGCACGCGTTCATAATCTGAAAAACGTTGACTTTGAAATTCCTCACAACACCTTGACGGTGGTGACCGGAGTTTCCGGTTCGGGCAAATCTTCGCTTGCCTTCGATACCATCTATGCCGAGGGGCAGCGTCGATATGTGGAATCGCTTTCCGCCTACGCGCGGCAATTCCTGGAGAGAATCGAAAAGCCGGATGTGGATATTATCGAGGGCATCGCTCCCGCCATTGCCATCCGGCAGAAGAACAGCACCCGCAACCCCCGCTCCACCGTGGCCACGGCTACAGAGATTTACGATTACCTGCGCCTGCTGTTTGCCCGCATCGGCAAAACCTATTGCCTGGGTTGCGAGTCGCTGGTCAAAAGAGACACCATCGATGAGGTGGCGCAAGCGGTTTTGGCTCTCGGTGAAGGCACGCGCCTGAACGTGTTATTTCCAATCGTGGCGGCACGGCCGCAAGGCGAGCCAGTCAAAGCAAAAAAGGCGAAAAGCAAAGAGGCCAAACGTCCCGCGACGGGCGGCAAGCCGGAAGAGAGCTTGAACGAGCGGCTTTTCGATCTGCGCAAGCGCGGCTTCAACCGCCTCTTTCAAAAGGGGAACATCTACGAGTTTTCCACGCCGGAATCGTTGCTCGAGATCGATTTTTCGCAGCCTGTATATGCCCTGGTAGATCGCATTGTGGTCGCGCCTGACGTCCGCGCCCGTCTTGTAGATGCGGTCGAGACCTGTTACCGCGAAGCCGGCGAAGTTTTGCTCGAGACAGCGCCACGCGAGGGCGAACCCTTGCAGAGTTGGAGATTTTCGCAACGCTTTGAATGCAAGACCTGCGGCATTCGTTACGAAGATCCGGAGCCGCGGCTGTTTTCTTTCAATAATCCTTTTGGAGCGTGTCCCCGCTGCCAGGGATTCGGCAACACCATTGATTTCGATTTGAACCTGGTGATTCCCGATCCGCAGAAAACGCTGTCCGAAGGCGCAATCGATCCCTGGAACAAGCCCAAGTACCGCACATTGTTCGCTGACATGAAGAGATTTGCCCGCGAACAGGAGATTCCCGCCGATGTCCCCTGGGCTGATCTTTCCAAAGAAGACCAGGAAAAAATCCTGGCCGGCGAACGCAAAGGCTTCATGGGAGTGCGCGGGTTCTTTGCTCATCTGGAGCGCAAGAAATACAAGCTGCACGTCAGGGTTTTTCTGAGCCGTTATCGCGGATACGCGCTTTGCACCGAGTGCCGTGGAGCAAGGCTGAGAACCGAAGCTCGGCATGTCAAAATTGCCGGCAAGAACATTTGTGACGTGGTTGGCTTTACCGTTGAAGAGGCTGCCAACTTCTTCCAGGGACTGCACCTGAGCGCTTATGAGCAGGAAATTGCCGGCCAGATTCTGGATGAGATTCGCGACCGGCTGAAGTTTTTAAACGACGTGGGATTGGAATATCTGACCCTCGACCGGTTGGCTTCGACGCTCTCCGGAGGCGAGGCGCAGCGCATTCAGCTTGCAACCTCGCTGGGATCGCGTCTGGTGGGAGCGCTGTACGTGTTGGATGAACCTTCCATTGGCCTGCACAGCCGCGATACTGCCCGTTTGGTGAAGATCCTGCAGGACCTGCGCAATCTGGGCAATACCATTTTGGTGGTAGAGCACGATGCGGAGATCATGCGGGCCTCTGACCGCATTCTTGATCTCGGTCCGGGCGCCGGAGAACACGGCGGAGTTGTAATCGCCAGCGGTACATTCAACGAAATTACCAAGGCGGCAGCGTCGCTTACCGGGCGCTATTTGTCGAGCGAGCTTCGCATCCAGTTGCCGGCCATACGGCGCAAACCGGGGGCGGAGCAAATTAAGATTGTCGGCGCCCGCGCCCATAATCTGAAAAACCTTACCGTCAACATTCCATTACGCATGCTGGTGGCGATCACAGGAGTTTCCGGGTCGGGCAAGTCCACCTTGGTGCACGAGGTCCTATATAACGCTTTGGCTGCGGCCAAGCGGCAGAACGACTTTGCTCCTCCGATAGACCTGGCGCAGAAGGTGCAGAAGCTCGAAGGTTCGCAGTATGTTGATGAAGTAATCCTGGTGGACCAGTCGCCTATTGGGCGCACTCCGCGCTCCAATCCCGTTACTTACATCCGTGTCTTCGACGCAATCCGCGATCTTTACGCCAGTCAGCCCGAAGCGGTGAAAAGAGGTTTGACCGCTGGACACTTCTCATTCAATATCCCCGGCGGAAGATGCGAAGTTTGCCAGGGAGACGGCACGGTCACGGTGGAGATGCAATTCCTCGCTGATGTTGAACTGGTATGCGAAGAGTGCCATGGCACGCGCTTCAAGCCTGAAGTGCTGGAGGTGCGTTATCGCGGCAAGAACATCCATGAGGCTTTAAATCTTACGGTGAAAGAAGCCATGCACTTCTTTGCGGCTGCGCCGAAAATTACCGACAAGCTGCGCGTTTTGGACGAAGTAGGATTGGGATATCTGCGCCTGGGACAATCGGCCACAACACTCTCGGGCGGTGAGGCGCAGCGGATGAAGCTGGCGGCCCACTTGCAGCCAAAGTCGATCCGTGGGGAAAACGGCAACGGAAGCGGACCTGACGGACGTCCAGCGGAAAAGAAGCGGTTGCCGCGCATTCTTTATATTTTTGATGAACCCACCACCGGCCTTCACTTTGATGATGTCAGCAAGCTGCTTTCCGCGTTCCGCAGACTCATCGAAGCCGGCGGCTCTATCATAGTCATTGAACACAATATGGACGTGATTCGCGCGGCCGACTGGGTCATTGATTTAGGACCGGAAGGCGGAGGCCGGGGCGGAGAAGTCATTGCCAGCGGCACGCCTGAGGTTGTGGCAAAAACTGCGGGCTCATACACCGGAAAATGGCTGGCGCGCATCTTAAAGAGCAACGGGAACTCTCGTTCCAATGGACGCAAATAAAAAGCTTCCAGCGCTGGCGCTACTGGCCGCGTTGTCTTCAACGGCGTGGCCGCAGGGCGGAGTTGTTGGCGGCCAGTCGAAGCCAACCGTGCGCCACCATCGGGTGGCCGAAGCAACAGCAGATGCCGTTCCACCTGAAGTCGTTGCAGCAGAAAAAGCGCTCGACAAAAAAGATTATGGGCACGCAGAGCAGCTTCTGAACTCCGCGGCATCCAGCGCCCCCAATCATTACCGGGTTTGGTTCGATCGCGGAGTGCTCTACTCGCAAACAGATCGCAAGCCGCAGGCCATCGAAGCCTATCGGAAATCTGTTGAGGTCAAGCCGGAGTTGTTTGAATCGAACCTCAATCTCGGCTTGTTGCTTGCATCCGGCGGAAATAAGACTGAAGCTGCAAAATATCTGCGCGCCGCCACAACCCTGAAGCCTGCGCAAGCAGATACGGCTTCCGAGGCGCTGTTTACCGCGTGGGACGCTCTCGGCCAGGTTCTACAAGGCGATTCCCCAGACGACGCCCTGGCTGCATATCAAAAAGCTGAAGAGTTTCACCCCAAAGATTTTGGTCTGCATCTTGCCGTGGCTCAGATACTGGAGCGCAAGAATAATCTCGACGCCGCGGAGAAAGAGTACAAGCAGGCGCTGGAGCTGGACCCGCAATCTTCCCCAGCACTGGGCGGTCTGACCGATATTTATGTTGCCGGCAAGCGCCTGCCGGAAGCGGAACAGAGCTTGCGCAAGTATCTGACTCTGAATCCACAGAGCGCCGCCGCCCACGTGCAATTGGGACGCATTCTGACTGCGGCCGGACGTAACGACGAGGCTCTGGCGGAATTTGAGGCAGCGCAAAAACTTTCTCCTCAGGATGCGCAGGCGCAGCGCGAGATTGCCGATATGGCGATGGGAGCCAGGAAGTATGACGAGGCCGAGCGGCTGTATCGAGAGTTGCTCAAGACTGACGGCAACAATCCTGATCTTCACAGTGGCCTGGCCAATGCTCTCATGTACGAAAGAAAGTTTCCCGATGCGCAGCAGGAGTTCCTGATTACCCTCAAGCTCGATTCATCACGGGAGCCGGCATACATGGGACTGGCCACGGTGGCGGCGGAGAACCAGAATTATCCTCTGGTGTTGCAGGTGCTGGAGGCGCGCGCCAAGCTGGCGCCCGAGACGCCCGGGACCTACTTTCTGCGGGCAAGCTCCTATGACCATTTGCGAGATGTTAAGCAGGCAACGGTAAATTATCATTTATTTCTGTCGGTAGCTGATGGAAAATATCCCAATCAGGAGTGGCAAGCGAAGCACAGGTTGATTGCGCTTGAGCCAAAGAAATGAAACGCAAGCTATTGGCGGTTACGTTGCTTTTGTCATGTGCAGCGCTGCCTGCATGGCCGGCTTGGGACGATGAGCCCATTGAAAAACTGATCGCCCGCGCCGACGTCCGCAGCGATAATCAGGCCGAATACTGTGCCGACGTTGCCCGCCGCGAAGTGGAGCTTGCCAACCAGTATTACACCAGCGGCGACGTCCAAAAGGCCGAAGATGCCGTCAAGCTGATTGTAACCTACTGCGAAAAGGCGCTGGAAGCCGCCAAACGCACCCATAAGAAATTAAAAGATACCGATCTTACACTTCGCAAGACCTCTCGCAGGCTGAGTGACGTAGGGCAGACGCTGGCCTTCGAAGACAAGCCCGCGGTAAAAGAGGCGGTAGAAAAGATCGAGCACGTACGCAGTGAACTGCTGAAGATGATGTTTGCTCAAAAATGAAATTGAGGGATAAATTCATGGCACGAGCGCTTGCATTTGCGGCAATACTCGTTTTCACGCTGACAGCGTCTCTTATCGCTTCCGCGCCCGGTGGAAGAGGCCGGCGAGATCCGCTTACCGAAGTTGAAACCGATCAACTGCGCGAGCATGCCCAGGAACCGGTCGTCCGCCTGCGCCTCTACATCAAATTTGCCGGCGCCCGCATGATAGATATTGAAGAGGTGCCTGCCAATGCCAAGACGGACCCAAACCGGGGACAAAAGATCCACGACCTGCTCGAAGATTTTGCCAATCTCATCGATGAGATTGATGACAACATAGATAACTACAGCGAGCACAGCTCCGATATCCGCAAGCCCCTGAAAGAACTCATCGATGCCGAGTCTGACTGGTCCCTGCGTTTGCGCACCCTGAAAGACGCGATTGCTAAAGACCCCCAGGCGGCCAAAGAGTCCCGCGACTATACCTTTGCTTTGGATTCTGCCATCGATTCGGTGAATGACAGCGCAGATAGCGCTCGCAAGACACTGGAAGAACAGAACGCTACCCTGAAGACGGCGAAAAAGAAATAGATTGGCCCGATTATGGTGGGAGCTCCAGGCTTCAGCCAAAAGACGGACCCCAGACCCTGGATGTCCAAGGCGGAGGCGATGCCAACCTGGTGGTCTACATCGGGCATGACGGACTGACGGACTTTCAACTCTCCACCCTCCCCAAAAAAGCAAATGCCGGCTTGCGCGAGGCGGTCATCCTGGCGTGTTACAGCAAAGCGTACTTCGGTCCGGCGCTGTACACCTCAGGTGCTTACCCGCTCTTGTGGACGAATGGGTTAATGGCTCCGGAAGCTTATACGCTGAAGAGCGCGGTTGACGGCTGGATTCTCAAAGAAAGTAACCGGCAAATACAGGAACGGGCGGCAGCAGCCTATAACCAATATCAAAAATGTACCCTGAGCGCCGCGCGAAAGCTGCTCACCACAGGCTGGTGAATTCTTTTGCATGGTTCTCATGATATTTTAGGAAGCAGTGAATCCCACTTTGTTGCGAATCTTTCAGGAAAGCTACCGCGAGTTGCGTCCGCGGGCGCCCATGCCGGAGTTTGAAGTCCGATTTTTTGCCTTCGCCAACGTTAATAACACCATTCGATTGCGAGACGAGCGAATTCTCGCCCGGCTTTCAGATTTGCTCGAAGGCGCGCCAGATTCCGTGCTGCATGCCATCGCGCACATACTGTTGGCCAAGCTTTATCGCAAGCCCATTGCAAGCAGCCATGCCGTCCGCTATCGCAAGTATGTTGCCAGCCATGAGATTGCCTCCAAGGCGCACCTGATCCGGCAGATGCGCGGACGCAAACGAATCTCTTCCGCCAACGGCCACCGCTTCAACCTGGAAGAGATTTTCGACGAACTCAATACCCGCCATTTTCATGGATTGCTGGGCAAGCCGCAGCTCACCTGGAGCTCCAATGCCTCGCGCAGCAGCCTGGGCCACTATGACCCGGCGCATAACACGATTGTCGTAAGCAGGATATTTGACCGCGACGTTGTGCCCCGCTTCGCGCTGGAATATCTGCTCTTTCACGAAATGCTGCATTTGAAGTATCCGGTGAAACTGCGGGGCAGCAAGCGATGCGTGCATCCTCCGGAATTCCAGGCGGAAGAGAAGTCCTTTCCTCATTACGAAGAGGCCAAGAAGTTTCTGAAGCGGCTTTAAGGAAATGAACCGTGGAGGCGCGGAGTTTGCAGGTCCCCGGATTTGAGTAGAGTACGAAACTCAATTTGGATGTGCGACGAATGTGACGAAAAAGAACAGCACCGTTAAGGGGCGGCGTATTATATCCCAGCGCTTCAGCGCTGGGTGGGGTAGTAAATGATTCGAGTCCCGTAGGGGACGACGCCTGTTCGCACACAAATTCCTTAACTCTTGAGACTCCCAGAGTGCCGAGTGCGTTATGAACCAGCGCTAGTCACATGCAGCAAGAGAGACTTCCCTTTCGCGTATGCCACTTTGAAGCAGTTTTCCCTGCGCACGGTAAAGTTGGACAGACCCTGTAGCCAACCGTAGTTTGTAATCTTGTTCGCCGGTCATATAGTCGCAGGTCAGGCCCTCAGCCAAAGAAAGCCGTGTGGCCTCAAAGAGAAGCGCGATTCCAGGCGAGTAATGGGCCCACCCGGGATTAAAGTAGGTGGTGTAACAGCGGCGTACGTTGCCGTCCCGAAAAGTCACTAGTGCGGCAACCAGGGTTGAAGTTGTTTCCAGGGTGAATATCTGACACTGAGCGGGCACATCACCGGCTACGGCGAGCATGAAATCAATGCGATTGGAGTCAGCAAACAGATTCCCACAACCGTTGGATAGCGTTGCTTTACGGGAGTAGATTTCTCTCAGAAGCCGGTGGTTCTCGCCTCCATAGCGCGCCAGCGCGACCCCGGCACCCGCAAGCCGGCGCAGTTGCCTTGCCGATCGGGGGTGCGAAGAGGCGAACTCATCAGCGCTGATTCCAGGCCCCACACAGGGAGCTTTGCAAAAGTCCGTGATTTGGAATTCATTCCAGCGCTCCAATGCGCCACCTTCACAAAAAGACGTCATCGCCAAGGGCAAACGCAGCTCAGCGAGAGTGCGCCAGGCATAGGCAAGCGTGGCAGCATCGCCCACGCAGAGTACGTCGCGGTAGTCAAACAACTCTTCTCCGAGCAGGCTCAGCTGTGAACCGTTGCGGATCGCCGCCGGAATAAGAGCGGCGCCCGAGTCGGATTCAACCAACACCACGTTGGGCCGTTCGTGGGAGAAAAATTCCACGGCCAACCGGTTCCAGCGGAAACTCTGGAAGAGCGTCGCTTCCTCTTGTTGAGAAAAAAGTTGCTCCCACGCAGGTTGCAATGCGTCTATTTCATAGGGAGTTTGAGCAACGACGAGACGTATCACGCCAGGTTTCCTGAGAGCACGATTTTTTAGACGCCGGCCGGTATTGTCAAGATGGTTCCCAGGGCGAGATTTATGCCAGAGGTTATTTGACGGGTTGTTCGAGAGAACCTTAAAATTGACTCTATATACGCAAATGCAAACGCGTTTCCTTGCGGTTGCGCTTGTTTTCTTAGTTGCAAATCATTTGCAACTGGAACTGATTCCATAACTTATGCTGCAGGCACTTGTTATTACATTGCGCGAGGGCGTGGAAGCCGCTCTTATCGTAGGGATTACCCTGGCTTATCTCGCCAAGATTGGCCGCGAAGAGCTGCGCCGGATTGTCTATATTGCCCTGGTCTCGGCTTTCGTCGGCAGTGTGGCTGTGGCCGTGATCATCTCACGCATTCAATTCAACCAAGACATCTTCGAAGGCTGGATTATGTTGGCAGCCGCGGCGCTGACCATCAGCATGATTATTTTCATGATGCGCACTGCCCGCCGCCTCAAAGGTGAAATTGAGAGCAAAGTGGGAGCGCTTGCCGCCCGGACCTCGCGCCTGGGTTTGTTCGCGTTTATTTTCCTGATGGTGCTGCGGGAGGGCGTGGAAACGGTGCTGATCCTGGCGGGTGTTTCGTTCAATTCGAGCGAGCTGATGAACTTTATTGGGACTCTGACGGGCGTTATGCTGGCCATCCTGTTTGGTGTCATGTTTGTGAAAGGTTCGGTGCGTATCAATCTGCAAAAATTTTTCCGGGTTACGACGGTGATCTTGTTCTTTGTGTCGGCGCAGCTTATTGTTTCCGGTCTGCATGAGCTCTCGGAAAACGGCGTGTTGCCCTCCAGCAAACGTGAGATGGCCCTGATAGGCCCCATTGTCCGCAACGACTGGTTTCCCGCCATTACCATTCTGGCGCTGACGGCGCTCATGGTGCTGATGGAGTGGCGGCGGCGTGCGCCCCAGTCACCGGTTGCTCCCGTATCTTCAGGGGCAGAGCAGCGCAAGGCGGCCTGGACGGCGCGGCGCGAGCGCTTCTGGATGACCTCGGTTTGTGTGACCACGTTTATTTTTATCTCTCTTATTACCGCCCAGTTTATTTACGCCCAGAGTACAACTGGCCTCTCGAAAGCGACGTCGCTTCAATTCGTCAACGGCCAGGTAAGCGTCCCGCTTACCCAGGTTTCTGATGGAGACCTGCATCGCTATGCCGTCATCATCAACGGGACTGAAGTGCGCTTCTTCCTCTACCAAAAGCCAGATGGAAACGTAGCCACCGTCTTTGATGCCTGTGAAATTTGCGGTCCGGTTGGCTTTTACAAGACCAGCACAGGCCTGGTGTGCAAGAACTGCGCCGCGCCGGTGAATCCGCAGTCGGTGGGGCAGGCCGGGGGATGCAATCCTATACCTTTGAAAGCAACCAGGACCGCCGATTCCATCGTAATCACCCAGGCGGATCTGGCAACCCGGGTGCAAGTCTTCCAGCGCTAGCCATGTTTTTTCGCCTTATTTATCAATCGTTCTATCGCCAGAGAAGAAATAAGCTTCTCGCGGGCATCGCCATCGTGTTTGGCGTAGCCGTGGCCACCGCCATGATTGCCGTAGCTACCGACATCGGCGACAAGATGAACCGCGAGCTGCGCGCTTATGGCCCCAACATCGTGGTCTATCCTCAGGAAGAGACGCTTGGGGTTGAAATTGGCGGAGTGAATCTCAAACCCATAACTTCCGGCGCTTTCCTCAAAGAATCAGACCTGCCCAAACTCAAAGGCATTTTCTGGGGACATAGCATTACTGGATTTGCGCCATTTCTTTCAGCGAACGTAAACGCAACTATCGACAATGGAACTGCTGAAGCTCGGTCGAGCACAGTCCCTGTCGAATTGATTGGCACATATTTTTCCAAAACAATTCACTTTGGCAAAGACGACTTTGTGACCGGCGTGCGCAATGTATATCCCTGGTGGAGAGTGCAGGGCGCGTGGCCTCAGGATGATCCTGGAGCGAAAAAGCAGGTCGAGGTACTGACTGGAATCCAGTTTGCCAATGATGACCACCTCAAAGTGGGCGATATCCTGCGTGTGGGTGATCGTGAATTAAGAATTAGCGGAATTCTCAACAGCGGCGGCGCACAAGATCGGGCGCTTGTAGGGCCTCTGGCACTGGCGCAAGAAATTGTCGGCAGGCCAGATGCGGTCCGCGAAGTTTATATCAGCGCCTTGACCAAACCCGAGGACGCCCTTGCCCGCCGCAATCCCAGCACAATGTCACCCGCGATGCACGACCGCTGGTATTGCTCGCCTTATGCCAACTCCATCGCATTCCAGATTAACGAAGCCCTGCCCTACGCCCATGCGGAACAGATAAGGCAGGTGGCGCAGAACGAGGGCTCAGTGCTCTCGCGCATCAATGGATTAATGTGGTTAGTGACCCTGGCCGCTCTTCTGGCCGCGGTGCTTGCGGTCTCAGCCGCCATGATGAATACGCTGATGGCGCGCCGGCGCGAAATTGGATTGATGAAGGCCCTGGGGGCCACGCGCACTTCAGTAGCGGCATTGTTTCTTGCCGAAGGCGCTATGCTGGCTATCGTGGGCGGAGGCGCAGGCTTTATGCTGGGAATTTTCCTGGCACAACGAATTTCGTTAAGCATTTTTGGGAGCGCGATTCATGTCGAAGCGGCCCTGTTTCCGGTTGTGCTGTTGGTTTCTTTTTTGATTCTTCTGCTGGGCAGCGCTTTTGCGCTGCAGCGCGCCGCGCGTTTAGATCCTACGATTGTTTTGCGAGGGGACGCATGAGGCCGGCAAAAATTTTACTGCGACTCATGCTGCGCTCGGCGACGGTGCGCCGCGGACGCACCGTCATCACGCTGATTGCCGTGGCCGTAGCGGCGGCGGTGACCACGGCCATGCTTAATCTTTATGTGGATATGCAGGCTAAGCTCCATCGCGAATTTCGCAGCTATGGCCCCAATATTGTGCTTACCGCGAAAGACGGCTCTTCCTTGCCCTCCGATGCGATTGTCCAGGTTGATCGCGAACTGGCCGACCGCGGCACAGCGGTTCCGGTTACCTATGCGGCGGCGCGTACGCCGCAGGGCGAACCTGTAGTCGTAGTTGGAATTGATATGGAGCGCGCCCGCAAGCTGAATAGCTGGTGGTCGGTCACAGCGTGGCCGTCTGTCCCGACCTCGGCTCTCATTGGCTCGCGTGCACAGGCGGTGCTCTCACCGGATGGCCAACCGATTGATCTGATCTTCGACGGGCAGCCGCTGCACGCTTCCATTGCAGGCACATTGCATACCGGTGGACCGGAAGACAGCCGCGTGTATCTCTCGCAATCTGACTTTAATGCATGGACCGGGCTCCAGCCGTCAGTAATAGAGATTGCAGTAGCCGGCGGCCCGCGGGATATACAAGAGTTCATCGGCAAACTCGCGGCTCGGTTTCCAGCAGCAGACGTTCAACCTGTACGGCAGATTGTAGAAGCCGAGGCCCGCGTTTTCGATAAGACGCGCTCTGCGCTGCTGGCCTCGGTAGCGTTTATTATCGTAACCTCGTTTTTGTGTGTGCTGGCAACCCTGACTTCGTCGGTTTTCGACCGGCGAAAAGACTTTGCCGTCATGAAAGCCCTGGGAGCGACCCAGCGCATGGCGAGTCTGCTGTTTGCTGGAGAGTCGGCCACACTGGGCGCAGCTGGAGCCTTGCTGGGATATATAACCGGTGTTGCAGCCGCCACGCTGATTGGCAGAATCAATTTTCATGCTGGGGTTGAGCCGCGCTGGGCGGTTTTTCCCGCGATATTTGCCGGCAGCATTGCATTGACTCTGCTCACGGCCATCGTTCCAATTACAATGCTGAATCGCATCCAGCCGGCGGTGATTTTGAAAGGCGAGTAAGTTAAGGAATGGCAATCGAGATCAAGAACGTCAGCAAGCTCTACCCTGCCAAAGCGGATGGGGAAGGCGACCTCCGCGCCCTCGATGGCGTTTCTCTGCGTGTGAGTATAGGGGAGTGGCTGGCGATCATGGGGCCTTCAGGCTCGGGCAAATCGAGCCTGGTAAATCTTATCGGATGTCTCGACCGGCCGACCTCTGGTGAAATCTGGATGGGCGGAGAAAATCTGGCGCAATTTTCCCGGGCGCAGCTTGACCGCTTTCGCGCTGAGAAGATCGGCTTCATCTTCCAGCAGTTTCACCTGATCCCATACCTTACCGCCCTGGAGAACGTGATGCTGGCGCAATATTTTCACAGCATGACAGATGAGGGCGAGGCCCTGTCCGCGTTGGAAAGAGTTGGATTGCGCGCGCGGGCGCAGCATCTGCCGGCGCACCTCTCTGGCGGCGAGCAGCAGCGCGTATGTATTGCGCGAGCACTGATCAACGATCCGCAGATCATCCTCGCCGATGAACCCACCGGCAACCTTGATGCGCAGAACGAAGCCATTGTCCTGCACCTGCTGCGGCAATTCCATAATCAGGGCCGCACAATCGTAATGGTCACACACGACCCGGCCGTGGCCCGGCTGGCAGACCGCAAGGTCGAACTGCATCATGGACGCATCGCCGAGCAGGAGACATTCAAGTTCTCAGATGAAGAGCAGTTCGACGAAGTCTTAGAAGAAGTCTGGACGCTGAAAGAGAACGGAGTACCCGCCAGGGTGGGCAGCATGCATGTCTCCGGTCCTCTGCCGGTCGCGATTGCGGTGGAGAAGATGAAAGAGATGGGATTGCTGCAGGTACTCGCCAATACACAATCTGAGAACGGACACAAAGAGGTGCGCAACCGCTGCCACGAAGCAATTCAACCCGAGAGCGCCGAGGTCAGTGAAGAGGAAAATTTCAGGGTAGACTTTACGCCGCGCGGTGAGCAGCGGGCGGCGAACATTATCCGCCGGCATCGGCTGGCGGAGCGGCTGTTCATGGAAACTTTGCACATCGAAAACGAAGCCGAAGTCGAGCAGCAGGCATGCAAATTCGAGCATATTCTTTCGTTTGAGGCCACAGATAAGATCTGTACTTTCCTGGGTCATCCCAAGACCTGCCCTCACGGCAGCCCGATCCCTCCCGGCTGCTGCTGCACCCAGGCACGGGTGGCGAATTTACAGAAGTAATTAAGAAATACAAAGAGGAGCCGAAGCTCCTCTTTATGTCCACAGAAGGGTCCGATCAATCGGACTGAAATTTAGTACAGCCGGAAATTTACTTCCACATTCAACTGCACTGCGACCGGTACGCCGTCTTTTTTCGCAGGGTCAAATTTCCATTGCTTTACCGCTTCCACGGCTTTCTGGTCAAGACCCATACCCAGGCTGCGGGAAATCTTGATGTCCTTTGTTCTGCCGTCAGGACCGACGATCAGCCACAGGACCACGACGCCCTGGTATTTCGCTTTGCGCGCTTCTTCGGTATATTCCGGGTCAGGCTGAAAGAGAATGCGCGGAGCAGAGACGCCGCCACCAACTCGATAGACGCCGCCGCCAAAATTTCCGCCGCTACCCGGTCCAACACCGGCGCCAATGCCGGAACCAACGCCGCCACCTGAACCTGAACCGATTCCGGCGCCCGAGCCGATGCCGTTAGAAGCCGGCCCGGCCACGGAAGCGGTAGGCACGCCGAGGTTGGGCATCTTAACATCGGCAATTTTTACATTGGGCGCAACCACGATCGACGGATCAACCGGTAGCATGGGATGGTCGTTGCGCACCACCACCGCCGGGGGGGTGATTTGATCCTGGGTTTGCTTGGGCAGCTTACCTTTGGGGGCCTGCAGCTTGTCGCGGTCGCCGCCACCACCGCCACCGCCCATATTGTCAGGCTTGGCGACCACGGGCTGGTAAGCGGCAATATCTGGCGCCACCAGGTCCACGGTGGGCCTCGTCGCCTCCTTTACCACCCTGTGGCCGATGATGGAAATAACAATTAACCCGGCCAGGGCGAAGGAATGGATAAGCATCGTCATTGTGGTGCTGCGTTTGGTATAGCGATAGTCGCCCCAAATGCTTCTTACCTTTACCGGCCGCGACGTCAATTGCAGGGGAGGAAGTTTCTCCGGAAAAAGCGCATCCTTTACGTTCGCCTTCAGAGAACTCCACAAGGATGGCTCCGGCGGCGGCAGCAAATTCAGTTCGTAATTGGCTGATTCGTAGCTGGCTGATTGTACGGGGATTAAAACCTGGTTCGTCATAAATTCCGATTGGACCTTTTAACAGCTTTACATCGAGCTAGTTCGACAGTGTTTCTGCCATGATTCACAAGATGAGCAATCTTTGTGCCAAGTTGCTTTCACGTTCTCACATTGTTATGGCAACCAGGCATTAATCAGTCTTTGATGCTTATACGGACTCATAATTTGGATGCACAAAAACGCAAAAAAGCGCCAACTCTGCTGTTGAAAAAACGAGAATACATCCTTGTACGATGGCTCATGCAACTACGCGCAAAACATGATGGAACACATATAATTAGGCTCAGACCGAAATATTGAGGACCGGAGAAGGAATGACAGCCCCGCTGGAATTGAAAGCAACCCTCAGCCTGCCACGCACAGATTTCCCCATGAAGGCAAACCTGCCGCTGAACGAGCCCAAATTGCTCGCGCGCTGGCAGGAGATGGCGATCTATCAGCGTATTCGCGAGGCCAGAAAGGGTGCCCCCATCTATGTTTTGCATGACGGGCCGCCGTATGCTAACGGCTCAATCCATCTCGGCCATGCCTTAAACAAGTGCTTGAAGGATTTTGTGGTGAAGTCCAAAACCATGGCTGGTTTCGATGCGCCTTATGTTCCTGGTTGGGATTGCCATGGTTTGCCCATCGAAATCAAAGTGGACGAAAAGCTGGGCAAGAAAAAGCTGGAGATGGATCCCCTGAAAGTCCGGCAAGAATGCCGCGCCTACGCAGAGAAGTATCTCGACATCCAGCGCGAGCAGTTCCAGCGGCTGGGGGTTTTCGGACGCTTTGAGCAGCCTTACTCCACTATGTCGCCAGACTATGAATCGGTGATCGTAGAGACGCTTTTTACCTTCCTGGAAAAAGATGCTGTCTACAAAGGGCTCAGGCCGGTCTATTGGTGCATCTTCGATAAGACGGCGCTGGCCGAGGCTGAAGTCGAATACGAAATGCACACCAGCCCAAGTGTGTGGGTGAAATATGCGTTGACCAGCGATCCGGCGGCGATTGATTCTGCCCTCAAAGGCAAAAAAGTTTTCACCATCATTTGGACTACCACTCCCTGGACCCTGCCGGCCTCGATGGCTGTGGCCTTCAACCCCGGCATTGATTATGTTGCTCTGCAGAGCGGTGATTCGGTTTACATCGTGGCTGATGCTCTGGCCAAGGCAACTATCGAGAACGTGTCGCTGACTGATGCTCAAGTCATTGCGCGCTTCCCTGGAAGAAAAATGGAAAATGTTACCTTCGCGCATCCATTTTTGGATAGGAAGATTCTCGGTGTGCTGGCCGATTACGTTACAACAGACCAGGGCACGGGCGCGGTACATACGGCGCCCTCCCATGGCGCCGATGACTTCTACACGGGTGTGCGCTACCATCTCGACCAGAGCTGCAATGTGGATGCAAGCGGCCGCATTCGCAATGGGCTTCCTGAGTACGAAGGCAAAACCGTCTTCCAGGCGAACGAGCCAATTATCGAGCTGCTCAAGGAACGTGCCGCGCTTATGGCGCAGGCAAAGCTGGAGCACCAGTATCCACATTGCTGGCGTTGCCATAATCCGGTGATCTTCCGCGCTACCGAGCAGTGGTTTATCGGTATGGAAAGCCCGATGGATGGCTCTACCCTGCGCCAGCGCGCTTTGGAGGAGATCAAAAAGGTTAAGTGGGATCCCGCGTGGGGCGAAGAGCGCATTTCCAACATGATTGCCACCCGTCCGGATTGGTGCATCTCGCGCCAGCGGGTTTGGGGTGTACCCATTGCCGTGTTCTTCTGCCAGGGATGTGGAGAACTGCTGCGCTCATCCCAAGTCTACCGTGCGGTGGTCGAGCTATTCGCGCGCGAGGGTTCCGACGCCTGGTACAAGCACGATGCCAAGGAGATAGTCCCGCCGGGGACCAAATGCGCAAAGTGCGGCAGCGCCGACTTTCGCAAAGAGACGGACATCATCGATGTGTGGTTCGAATCCGGTTCAAGCCATGCCGCCGTGCTGGGTCACAAGCCCGGACTTCCCTGGCCCGCCGATCTCTATCTGGAAGGCAGCGATCAGTATCGCGGCTGGTTTCACTCGTCTCTGCTGTGCGCCGTAGGCACGCGCGGCCAGTCGCCCTACCGCATGGTGGTTACAAACGGCTGGACGCTCGATCCTCAGGGAAGGCCCATGTCGAAGTCGTTGGGGAATGGAGTTGACCCCGTAGACATCGCCAAACGCATGGGCGCCGAGATCGTGCGCCTGTGGGTAGCCTCAGTGGATTTCCGTGAAGACGTGCATGCCTCGGAAGAGTTGATGCTGCACGTGGCGGAAAATTACCGCAAGATCCGCAACACGCTCCGCAATATGCTGGGCAACCTGCATGACTTCGATCCGTCTGAGCACACGGTAGAGTTTTCAAAGCTGGAGCCGCTGGACCGCTACGCACTGGCCTTGACCGCAGACCTGACCAGGGAATTTCGGCAATGGTATGCGGATTTCGCCTTTCACAGAATCTATCAGCGCCTCAACCAGTTCTGCGTGGTTGAGCTGAGCGCCTTTTATTTTGAAGTGCTCAAAGATCGCCTTTATACCGCGCCCCCGAACTCGCGAGCGCGGCGGTCGGCGCAAACAGCGCTGTGGCGAATTGCCTCGTCGCTCGTCAAACTAATGGCGCCCATTCTGACTTTCACCGCTGAAGAGGCATGGCAATATCTGCCAAAGGATAAAGAATCACTGGGCAGCGTGCATCTGGCGCACTTCCCTGCACCGGAAGAAGTGGCTGGAGCATCCAATTGGGACGACCCCAATTTTCGCGCAGATTGGGCCGTGCTACTCTCGATGCGAGATGTAGCTTTGAAGGCCCTGGAGGAGGTCCGCAAGAGCGAGACCATTGGCCGCAGTGAAGAGGCACAAGTCACGATCTCGGCCACAGCGCAAGCCTTCCAGGTATTGAAGCGAAATAGTGGCTACCTGCGCGAACTTTTGAAAGTTTCAAGGGTTGTATTAGAGGAGACCCCTGGTGGCAATGGCGCGGCGCCTATCCATGTTGAGGTGAGCCGGGCGCAAGGCGCAAAATGTGAGCGCTGCTGGACGTACTCGACGCATGTGGGCGAAGATAAGCAGTATCCGACGGTATGCGAACGCTGCAGCCGGGCCTTGGCCGAAGGCTGGGGTGAGTGAGAGGAATTAGAAATAGGCTCGAACTTGAAATCAGCTACCCAAAACCACGCAAAGCGTAAATATCACTTCCTGATCGCCGCCGCGGTCGTGCTCGCCGATCAGTTCACAAAATGGCTGGTGGCGGCAAATATTTCCCTGCACGATTCCGTCAGTATCATTCCCGGGCTCTTCCGCATTACTCACGTTGAGAACCAGGGCGCGGCCTTCGGCCTGTTTGCAGATTCGGCCTGGCAATGGCGGGCGGCGGCGCTGATCGCCTTCTCTGCGCTGGCCCTGATCGTGGTTTCTGTCCTGCTCTGGCGGAACAGTCACGCTATGAATTCTACCGGCATTGCGCTCGCGCTGATCTTGGGCGGTGCCATCGGCAATCTCTGGGACCGCGTTGTGGAAGGCCACGTCGTTGATTTTCTGGACTTCTATCTCGGCAACTCGCACTGGCCATCTTTCAACATCGCCGACAGCGCCATTGTGATCGGTGCTCTGGTTCTGGTAAGCGAAATCATGTTTGCCAAATCCCCGGCGGAAGAAACCACGGTAGCGAATCGCTAGAGCCCATTCGGGTTGAAACCCATTCGATTTAAAGGACATTCAATTAAAAAAATAAGTTATGTCCTATTGCGCCCCTTGCGGCGCAAGGTGGGAGCCCCCAGCTTCAGCCGGGGGTAAGGCTCTTATAGGTTTTGGGCTTCAGCCCCGGCCTCTTGAGCTAAGACATCATCGAACCCAAAAAATCAACTTCAAGATTGCGGGCCTCAACCGCGATGCACTTGTCTGGCCAACTGCGGCTGCACCGCCTGCTGGAAATATTCTGTCTTTTCAAACTTTTTCAACAATTCCCGCAGGGAAGCTTCCGAAGCCGGTTGTTCACTGGAGATATCGGCCATCTGGTGAAAAGTCCGCTCTGGGTGCAGCCCGGCATCAATCGCCGCCAGATATAAATCCCCGAGTCCCGCGAGGGTATCGTGATAGTCCCCGCGCAGGTCTTCCATGGATGCGATTGCCGCTCCGAAACGCAGCCACTGCTCTCCGCCTCCGGCGCGAACCTGCTCGGCGGCGCGATGGATGTATCCCCAAAGATCGTGCAGGATATAAGTTTGTTTGCCCAGGAATTGACGAATCTGGTCGCGGTCTGCGGCTGAGGCGCTGAGATACAACAGGCAAAGCCGGTCAATGGCCTGGTTCAGGTCGCTTCGTGGACCGTCTCCTGCCTTTGCCATGGCCTGGCGCAGAGCCTGGTGCTGCTGTTCATGGCCGTACTCCCCGGCAGCGGCCTTGGCTGGATCAAACAGCTTACCCAGTTCAGCCTTAACCTGCTGTTGCCATGCCAGCAGGCGCTGGTTCAGGGATACCAGGTCAGACTGTAATTGGTCCCAGGGATCGAGGGGCGTCATAGGAGATGCGCTTTCACAGAGTCAGCCGATACTTTTAAACTAAATGAATATAGCCGCGCGCTGCAAGCGGGCAAAGATGCGGCGAAGATGATATATTTCTTCGAATATTTCTTCATCACCCAGGAGCGACTGAAGCCATGGCAAAAAGCGTTAACAAAGTTATCCTCATCGGAAATCTCGGCAAGGACCCCGAGGTCAAATACACCCCCAGCGGCACCGCGGTGGCCAAGTTCAGCCTCGCGACCAACGAGCGCTACAAAGATAAGAGTGGCGAGTGGCAGGATCGCACCGAGTGGCACAACATTGTGGTGTGGCAGCGGCTGGCTGAAATTGTGGGCGAATACGTGAAGAAGGGCAACAAGATCTATATTGAGGGGCGCCTGCAAACTTCTTCCTGGGAAGATAAACAGAGTGGCGAGAAAAAATACCGCACCGAAGTGATTGCCCATGACCTCGTCCTGCTGGGCGGGCGCGGCGGCGAAGCCGACCACGAAGGCGGCGCCTCGCGCTCACGCGGCGCTGCGGCCGGTGGCAACGCATCTGCTCCTCCCGAGCAGGAGTTCAGCGGCGAACCCGCGCACATTACGGATGAAGACATTCCGTTCTAAGCAAGTATGAAGTGCGAAGTACGATTTGCAAAGTTGGCATTCGTACTTCGCCTGCAGCGCTCCTGCTTCCTTGTAGAAGTGTCATCCTGATCTCGCGAAGCGGGAGAAGGATCTCGGATGGCGATAGGCCCCGGCCACGGCTTAAATCGGACTGCCGTTAAAGTTTTCCTTTCTTCTCTATGGTTTCTCCATCATTTGCAAACCAACATTTGCTCAGCTCTCGCCATCCAACAGAATTGCGAGTTTCTGCTGAATTTGAATTGCTATGAGATATTGCCGAAATTTCTCAATCGTCGCTATTGTGCCTTTTTTGCTGTTCCTGGTTGGGTGTGCTGAGAAGCGCGACTATCAGCAGACGTTGCGCAGCAATTTTGCCGCGCCCAGCAGCAATCCGCAGGTTCTGGCGGCCTACCAGCCGTGGTTTGGGGAATCCAGCCATATGAATGTAGGTTATTCCTCGCAAGATCCCGTGGTGTTGCGGCAGCAGATCGAAAAGGCCAGGAACCTGGGCATCAGTGGATTCGTGGTTAACTGGTATGGCCCGGCCAAATCGTTTGAAGATCATGCCTATTCCCTTCTGCAACAGGTCGCCTCAACCGGCAACTTCACCAGCGCGCTGATGTATGACGAGAGCGAAGACCCCAGCCACTCCACCGATGAGGCCATTAACGACCTCAACTACGCCTATGAGCATTACATTGGACCGAATGCCTCCACGAAGAATGCCTATCTCACCTTTGAGGGACGCCCAGTAATATTCATCTTTCCCAAAGGTGGAAAGACCGATTGGCAGAAGGTGCGAGCGGCGGTGAACAACTGGATTTCACCGCCGTTGCTGATCTATGAAGACATCAACCCAAGCGTGGCCGGATATTTCGACGGCTTCTATGCCTGGGTGCATCCCGGAAGCGAGGGCTGGAGCCACGATGGCAGCAACTGGGGACGGCAGTACCTGGAGTCTTTTTACTCCCACATGGTCTCCGACTATCCCGGCAAGATTGCCGTGGGCGCCGCCTGGCCCGGCTTTGACGACTCCCACGCCGGTTGGTCGCGCAACCGCCACATGAATCCACGCTGCGGCAAGACCTTTGAAGACTCACTACGCCTTTACCGCCGCTTCTACGATGAGGCGCGCCCCCTGCCTTTCCTGCTCATTGTGACCTGGAACGATTACGAAGAAGGCACCGCGATAGAGCCGGGGCTGCCAAGCTGCTAGTTTCGAGAAACAGTTTCGAGTTTCAGGTTTCAAGTTTCGAGTTGTTGCTGAAATAATATTGGCTTCATCCAATGCCAGGCTTATTTACTCAGGTTTATTTTCCAGCGATCGCTTCAACCATGACCATGATTTAAACTATTCCATGGCTCGAAACTTGAAACTCGAAACTATCTATGGACTTTCGCCGCAATGCCGACTCCGCGCTTGAATCTCTGAAGCAAAGCCTCATCCGCGCTGAAGACTCTGCGGAAATCGAAGTTGAGGAAAGCGGCGGCGCGCTCAAGATCAACTTTGAAGACCCGCCAGCTATTTTTGTAATCTCTCCCAATGCGCCGGTACAACAAATCTGGATATCGGCGCTCTCTACCAGCTTCAAACTCGATTGGTCTGCGGCGGCCAATGCCTTTGTTTTGGCCAAGACCGGCGAGGATTTGAAGACGCTCCTATCGCGCCTGATCAACGAGCAGTTAGGCGAACAGGCGGTAAGCCTGAAGTAACCATATCCAATTAAATCTGTGTTTATCTGCGTAAATCTGCGGCCAGTTTTTTCTTTAAATCTTCGGCAATCAGTTTGCCGTGAAACCGGCCATTCTCGATAAAAATTTCGCTGGTCTTGGACCCCGCCACGATGACGCCGGCAGCATAGATTCCCGGTACATTACTTTCCAGGGTTTGTGGATTGCACTCCGGGCGGTAGTCTTTCTCGCTCAGGCGTATGCCCATGCCGCGCAGGAAGTCATAGTCCGGGTGGTAGCCGGTGAGGGCGAAGACAAAGTCATTCTTGATCCTGATCTCGCCCGCAGGAGTGCTTAACAGTACGCAATCCTGCCGGATTTCGCGCACGCAGGATTCGAAATAGGCCTTGATTTCTCCATTTTTTATACGGTTTTCGATATCAGGCTTAATCCAATACTTTACGTTTGAGTGCATGCCGGCGCTGCGATGCACCAGGGTCACGCGAGCCCCGCGCCGCCATAGCTCCAGGGATGCAATAGCGGCTGAGTTCTTGCCTCCAACCACAAGCACATCGGTATCAAAATAGGGATGTGGCTCGCAGTAATAGTGCAGCACCTTGGGCAGCTCTTCGCCCGGCACGTTCATGATATTAGGAAGATCGTAGTAGCCGGTGGCCACAATCACCTTGCGGGCACGATGCTGGAATTTGCGGCCGTGCTCGTGCGTGGTATCAAGCACAAAGTCGCCATCTACGCCGCTGACTTTATCGACTCTCTCATATTGCCGGATTGTCAAATGGTAGTGCTGGGCGACGTTGCGATAGTATTCCAGCGCCTCGGGGCGGGTGGGCTTGACGTTGGGTGAAGGAAAAGGAATATCGCCGATCTCAAGCAGCTCGGGCGTGGTGAAAAAGACCATGTTCGCGGGATAATGGAAAAGCGAGTTGACCACGCAGCCTTTATCAATCAACAGCGCGCTCAATCCGGCGCGCTGGGCCTCAATAGCGCACGCCATGCCGGTAGGGCCGGCGCCGATCACGACAACGTCGGTCTTGTCTTGCGTTTCAGCCATGCTTCGATTCTAAATCACCCTCGTGTAGAGACGTGCTTGCTACGTCTCTGCAAGGATTCGAATTCGATCACCGGTGATTGTTATAATTTTCTGTTCGGCGGTCTGTAAGATTCTATAAGGAGAGCCCTTCCCTCATGGCAACGGCGACTATGAATGCAACCCGGCAGGAAAAAGACTCCATCGGCTACAAAGAAGTCCCGGCAGACGCGTATTACGGTGTGCAAACAGCGCGCGCGGTTGAGAATTATCCTATTTCGGGAATGCGGGCGCATCCTACACTGATACGCGCTTTTGGCCTGGTGAAACAGGCTGCCGCCGAGGCCAACAAAATGCTGGGACTGGTGGATGAGCAGCGCGCCAACGCCATCATCAAAGCCGCGCAGGAAGTTGCCGAGGGCAAGTGGGACAAGCAATTTGTAGTCGACGTCTTCCAGGCCGGCGCCGGCGTCAGCTTTCATATGAATAGCAACGAGGTCATTGCCAACCGGGCCACAGAGCTGATGGGAGGCAAGTTGGGTGAATACACCGCGCATCCCAACGACCACGTCAATTACGGACAGTCTACCAATGACGTCTTCCCTACCGGCATGCGGCTGGCTACGCTGTTAGAACTGGAAAAGCTTTATCCGGTGCTGGACTCGTTGGCAGCCGCATTGGAAAACAAGGCAAAAGAATTCCACGATGTCATGAAGTCAGGCCGCACGCACATGCAAGACGCAGTGCCGATTCGCCTGGGGCAAGAGTTCGCCGCCTACGCCATCTCGGTACGCAAGGCAATTGAAAATATCCAGCAGGCCAGCAACGAGCTGCGCGAGCTCGGACTGGGCGGCTCGGCGGTAGGGACAGGTATCAATACGCATCCTGATTATCGTGAGAAGGCCATCGCCAATCTGGCGCGCCTTTCCGGACAAAAACTTGTTCCCGCAAAAGACATGCGCTGGGCTATGCAGTCGAATTCGGCCATGGCGGCGGTTTCCAGTGCCCTCCGCAATCTGGCGTTGGAAATCATTCGCATCTCGAATGACCTGCGCCTGCTCTCTTCCGGTCCGAACACGGGGTTTGCAGAGATCAATCTCCCCGGATTGCAGCCGGGCTCCTCCATCATGCCGGGAAAGATAAATCCGGTCATGCCGGAGTTGGCGGCAATGGTTTGTTTTCAGGTGATCGGCAATGACGTCGCTGTTGCCATGGCGGTGCAGGCCGGACAGCTTGAACTCAACGTCATGATGCCTACCATGTCTTACAGTGTGTTGCAGTCCATTACCATCCTGACGAATATGCTGCAAGTCTTCAACGAAAAATGCGTGGCTGGACTGACCGCCAACCGGAAGCGCTGCGAGTTCTACGCGCAAAGCACGGTTTCCCTCGCCACGGCGCTCAATCCATATATTGGTTACGCCAAGGCGGCAGAGATCGTAAAGGAATCGGTGGCGACAGGGCGCTCCATCATTGACATCGCCCGCGAGAAAAAATTGCTGACCGAAAACGAAATCGCGGAGATCCTCGATCCGGTAAACATGACCGAACCGCAAGTGCCAAAAGAGGCGGCCAAGCATCGTGAGGAAATTAAGAAAAAATAAAATTAGCCGCACATTCGGGCAGATACACGCAGAAGAACTCCTTTGTTCCGTTGTGACCTTTGTGGTTAAACTCTTTTAGTAGGCCCAACGCAGCAGCGTCGCTCCCACGGTAAATCCCGCGCCCACCGACGCCAGCAGCACGAGATCATCCTTCTTCAATTTGCCTCTTTCGCGCGCGGTCTGCATGGCGAGGGGGATGGTCGCCGCCGTGGTATTCCCGAATTGGTCAATATTGATGATTACGTTCTCAGGTTTCAATCCAATGCGCTCGGCAGTGGCTTTGATAATGCGCAAATTGGCCTGATGGGGCAGGAAGACTGAGACGTCAGCGCCCGTCAATCCGTTGCGTTTCAGGATGGTTTCGCAAACCTCAACCATTTTCCGTACGGCAAACTTGAACACTGCCTGCCCATCCTGGTGGACATAATGCATTCTCTTGTCCACAGTCTCATGCGAAGGGGGATGCAGGCTTCCGCCGCCGGGCATATTCAGCGCGGCCCCCCCTGAACCGTCAATCTCATGGAGAAAGTCAATAAAGCCCGGCTCGCCATCGGCGGCCGGTTCTACCAGCACCGCACCGGCGCCGTCGCCGAAAATTACACAGGTGGCCCGATCGGTGTAGTCAATGATCGAAGACATGACGTCTGCGCCGATGACCATGATTCTCTTGTGTGCTCCCGTGCGCACGAACTGCACGCCGGTTTGCAGGGCATAAACAAAGCCGGAGCAGGCCGCCGATACATCAAATCCCCAGGCCCCTTTGGCGCTTAATTTGTCTTGCACCAGACAAGCAGTGGAAGGAAATAACATGTCAGGTGTGACCGTGGCCACAATGATGGCATCCAGATCCGTGGCGCCGATTCCACGTTGGGCCAGGGCTTTACAAGCCGCTTGCACCGCCAGGTCGCTGGAGGCTACTCCCTTTTCTGCGATGTGGCGCTGGCGGATGCCGGTACGGTCTACGATCCATTGATCGGTGGTATCCACCATTTTTTCCAGGTCGGCGTTGGTAAGAATCTTGGGCGGAACGTAAGTTCCCAATGCGGTAATCTTGGCGCCTAATAGGTTTTGCAAATGTAATGTCTCCGAAACTTGTGAAGAGCCGAGCGGTCCAGATACTCGCCACACCCGGGAATGCTGCCTGAAGGTCCAGTTGCCAGGCACCGGGGTACCCGCTGCACACGCACGAGCCCGTTACCGTTGCTTCCTTCCGGACCTGGCGGGGTTGGCGGGATTGCGTTGCGCGGGACCCAATGCCTGACAGATGATTTTATCAAATGGACTCGCAGCCGCCGATTTCATACCAGGAAACGCCCTGTCTTTACGGGGTACAATAATGCTGTGTCTTCCGGCTCGGCAGTACGCATACGGGCTCCTCTGGCCATCGAACGCTTCTTTGATGCCTCGCTCTACCTGCTGATCGCAACCGGCTTTCTCACCCTTGCCAGCACCGGCAAACTGGACTTGCTCTCGCTTATATTTATCGCGGCCGCTCTCATTGTTAGGGGCGTATTACTGGTACGCGGGCGTGAATACAGGCTCTCGGAGCGTTACACCAATTACGCCACGTTGTTCTACGTGCTTTTTTATGCCGCCGATTTTTTCCTGCTTTCCGGAAACTTCGTGTATGCCACCGTTCACTTGGTGCTTTTCATCATGGCCATCAAGATGTTTTCGGCCCGCCGCCAGCGCGACAATTTGTATCTCGCGCTGCTGGCATTCCTCATGGTCCTGGCGGCTGCTGTGCTCACGGTGAGCAGTACCTTCTTTTTCGCATTCCTGCTGTTTCTTGTCCTGACCGCGACGACATTTCTGAGTATGGAGATGAAGCGCTCTGCCGAGGCCGCCACTGCCCACGCCTGGGAAGTGCCTGAGCCCACAGCTTTAAGTCGTGCGGTCCTGGTTGCGGCCGTGATTCTGGTGATCAGCACAGCCGTGGCGTCTCCTGTTGTTTTTTATGTGCTTCCCCGCACCGGCAATGGCTACCTGAGCCAGCTTGCGCAAAACAACGACGTGCTTACCGGATTCGGGAACGAGGTCCAGCTTGGCCAGATCGGCGAGATCAAGCAATCGAGCTCGATCGTCATGCATGTACAGATTTACGGCGATACCCGGGGAAGTTTCTCTAATTTAAAATGGCGCGGGGTGGCCCTGGGGCTTTTTGACGGCCACAAATGGAGCAATCCGCTGATGCCTGCTGCCATTCCGCGCGGCAGTTCGGGGCGCTTCCACCTGCGGCCGCAAGCGGGAGAGGGTTTTGGCTTGCAATTTGACGCGAACGATCCGCGCTCCCAAAGCCGCATGTTGAACTATCGCGTAATCATGGAGCCGCTGGGAACGAATGTCTTCTTCATGGCCCCTTTCGGAGAGTCGCTTGCCGGCAATTATCATTCGGTCACACAAGACCGGGCCGCGTCAGTCTTTACCGATGAGCCCATTGGCATCTACCAGGCACAGTCCGATATTTCAGAGACCGGTCCGGAATTGCTGCGCCGGGCTGCGGGAGAGTTTCCTCCGGAAGTCGAGCTCGATTATCTGCAACTGCCCAAACTTGATGCGCGTATCGCGCCACTGGCGGCTGCGATCGCCACCGGCAAGACCAATAATTATGACCGCGCGCGGGCCATTGAAGAATACCTGGGATCGCATTACGGATACACGCTGAAGCTTTCCCAGACCCCGCCGCAAGATCCGCTGGCAGAATTTTTGTTCACTCGCAAACAGGGCCACTGCGAATATTTTGCCTCCGCCATGGCCATCATGCTGCGCACATTGCGAATCCCTGCGCGCGTAGTCAACGGTTTCCGCAGCGCCCAGTTTAATGATCTGACTTCCAGTTACATCGTGCGGGCCAGCGATGCGCATACCTGGGTGGAAGTGTATTTTCCCGGTTACGGTTGGAGCACCTTCGACCCAACCCCGCCCGATCCCAATCCTGCTTCGCTGTTTCGTTCTTCACGCTTCAGCTTATATCTGGACGCGTTAGGCGAGTTCTGGCGTGAATGGGTCATCAACTACGATTTCGGCCGTCAAAATAACCTGCAAGCCAGGATGTTCTTGTTCACGCGCGGCCGTATCTTTGACTGGAAGCTGACAGTCCTGCACAACTATTACAACCTGCTGGGCAAGGCGCGCAGGACTGACCTGCGGCAAGTGCTGCGGCATTATGGCGCGGTTCTGGCAGGTCTGGTTCTGCTGTTGTTGATCGCCATGAATGGCCGCAATCTGCTCTCCTCATGGCGCAAGTATCGGATTGCCACCAGGCCGGAACAGGCGCCGCGCGCGGCCGCTTCCATCTGGTATGAACGTATGACGGCATCGCTGGCCCGCCGGGGCTGCGAAAAAAAACCGGCGCAAACCCCGGCAGAATTTGTGACTTCGATTCTCGACCCGGAGCTCCGGCGCGCAGTTTCGACGTTTACCCGGCACTATCATCGGGCACGCTTCGGCGAGATGGCAGAAGATGCCAAACGTTTGCCGGAACTATATGAGGAAGTGGAAACAGCAGCACGAAGAAATTGAATCATTGAGCCATCGGGTCATTGAGTCATTTTAGGATTGAGCGATTGTGAAAATCCTGTTCATCAGATTGTCCAATTACCGATCATAAAATCAGATGACTCATCAATGACTCAATGGCTCAATGATCCGATGACTCAATTTCCTGTGCCTCCGTGGTGAAATCTTTTCAATGCTAAAATAGAAAGATTGCATGTCATCCAAACCCACAACTGAAGCCCCTTCCCCATCGCTGCATTCCCCCGTTAAGGTGGGTTTTGTCAGCCTCGGGTGCCCCAAAAACCTCGTGGACAGCGAGGTTATGATGGGGATGCTGGCTTCTGTGGGCGCCGAGATCACCCCTCGCGCCGATGAAGCGGATGTCATCGTGGTAAATACCTGCTCGTTCATTGACAGCGCCAAGCAGGAGTCGGTGGATACCATCCTGCAAATGGCGCGGCACAAGGTTTCGCCGCAGAATCCCGCTGGGCGCGCCAAAAAGTTGATCGTTGCCGGATGCCTGGTCGAGCGTTACCGCAACGAGATTCAAAAAAATATCCCGGAAGTTGATGCCGTAGTCGGCACCGGTGAGCTGCAGCAAATCATTGCCAGCGCCGGATTAGCCAAGCCGGCCGCATCCTCGCCGCCGGATTTTTCACCGTTCAGGATTTTCACTTCGCGACCGGAAGCAACATACTCCAAACCCGACGGTCAGTCTGCTTCCCGCGCTGAAGGTGATGCCCGCGAGGCCGCCGGACGCTTCTCACGCAACGAATGGGATGGCGCCATTGCCGACCTGCCCAATTACCTGTACGACGAAACTACGCCGCGCATCCTGGCCACCCCGCGGCATCTTGCATACATCAAGATTGCCGAAGGATGCGATCACCCTTGCAGCTTCTGCATCATCCCGCAACTGCGTGGGAAATTCCGCTCCCGCAGGTTTGAATCGGTGGTGGCAGAGGCCGAACGCCTGGCGCAAAGCGGAGTACGTGAAATCACCCTCATCGGGCAGGATACAACCTGCTATGGTGAAGATCTCGGCCTGAAAGACGGCCTGGCTCGTTTGCTCGAGCGCTTAGCTGAGATTAACGACCTTCGCTGGGTGCGCTTCCTGTACGCCTATCCCAATAAGATCACAGGCCGCTTGCTGGAGGCCATCGCCTCCAATCCGAAAATTTGCTCGTACATTGATGTTCCTTTGCAGCATGCCTCAGGCCCGGTGCTCAAGAGCATGAAACGCGGCAGTAATGCCGATATTTTCCTGCGGTCCATTGAGAAGATGCGCCGCGCTGTTCCCGATTTGACACTGCGAACTTCCTTTATTGTGGGCTTTCCTGCGGAGAGCGATCGCGACTTTGAAGAGCTCTGTAACTTTGTACGCGTCGCCGAGTTCGACTGGATGGGGGCCTTCGCCTATTCCGATGAAGAGGGCGCCAGGGCGTTCCACTTGCAGGAAAAATTGCCGCAGCGTGTTATTGAAGGCCGCCGTAAGAAACTGATGCAGCTCCAGCGCCAGATCAGCAAGCGTAAGAAACGCGCTTTGATAGGCAGGCAGTTTGATGTTGTCCTTGAAGGCCCATCGCAGGAGACTGACTTGTTATGGGAAGGCCGCACCCAGATGCATGCCCCGGAAATTGATGGCAAAGTTTTTATTAACGATTTTGGCGCTTGCGAGAACGCTCAAGCCGGCCAGTTCCTCCGCTGCGAAATTACAGAAGCCCATGACTACGATTTGGTCGCACGCCTAGTGTAGCGTTACTTCGAGATTACCAGTTACGATCGCGATCGAAATTTCTTTCTAAAACCAAATTCAAAAGAAATATGCCTGGCGGCTCCCCCAAGAGCTTTTCCAGGCACTTTCTCTGTTACACCGCTTGCAATCCTTGTTGGTCTGGACTGCCGATTATTTAACGAGATTCAGTCCGACCGCCCGAAGCACGATCTTGTCAGTCGTATCTCCAAAATTGACGCGCAAGCTGAGAAGGACCGATCCCTTTGCCGGATTCACCAGCGTGGGCTGGCTGTTAACGCAAACCGGACCCGCGGCATTGAGATGGGTTGGATCATCCAGCAGAACCAGGGCCGTGCTGGGAGGGTTCTGCACCTGTGCCAGCCGTGTTTGCGTGATAAAGCTGCGTGGATTGGAATTCTCATAACAAACCCGCACGCTCACAATATCGAAGCCAGGTGGAACTTCCAATGCGGTCTCAACCACTTTGTTGCCTCCGCCATCTGCCTCGTCGCCGAGGGTCGAAGAGGTAATGATCAGCCCGCTTAATCCGCCGCCCACCCCGGAGTTGACCGCGTTGAACGACGTCTGCACGCTGGGATCACCCGGCAGAAATACCAGGTGATCAATCCACATGGTTTGTATCTTGTCCCTGTCATGATCGCCATCGGGATCGAATCGGGGCCTGCTCTGCGCTGCGCTTGGAATACTCGCGACCAGCAAAGCCAATACTATAGAAACAGTAAACAGCAACTTTCTTTGCATGCTCATAATGGGAACTGCTCCTTTCAGTTGTACTGCACAGGAGATGGTGTGGTGCTGATGGATTTCGTTTCAGATCAAGACGTAGCGCCGGCGTCCCGCCGGCTGTGGAAGGCGTCAGACGGCACTTTCGCTTGATTTTGGCCTTCAGAAGCGATAAAGTTCATTTAGCTCTCGCGATAACTCCTACCTCATTGCTACTTTCCTCTCCGAACGCATATTTTTGGCTATTTGCATCAAATGCTGTGCGATATACAGCGGTAAGGGGCCGTAGAACACAAGATATTGTGCGTTTAATGCTTGACCGTTATTAACTTCCTCGGTACATTAAGCAGCAATGGTTGTGTTCTTGATCCCTGTCCAGCCGCGGGGAACAAAATTTATTTGCCTGCGGGACAGAACAAAAGCCTCTGCTCTCACGCAATCTAAGTAATAGAGCGCAGGACGACTAGGGAGAACGTTTTGCTCAAATTAAAGAAGTTGCAGATTCTCGGGTTCAAGTCTTTCTGTGACCGCACCGAACTGAGGTTTCAGGGTGACGGCGTGGCCTCCATTGTCGGGCCGAACGGCTGCGGAAAATCGAATATTGCAGACGCCATCTCCTGGGTGCTGGGCGAGCAGTCGGCCAAGAGCCTGCGCGGCTCACGCATGGAAGACGTAATTTTTATCGGGACACGCGACCGCAAGCCCACCGGCATGGCCGAAGTCTCCCTCACGTTGATTGACCCGAATGAATTCGAAGGCAAGACTGACTTCACGGAACCGGAAATCGATATCCAGAACGATCTTGCAGACGATTGGGATGAAGCCAGCGAGCGTGCCGTGGCTGCGGAAGACACCGAGCGCCACATCGCCGAAGTTCAGCCGCTAGGTCCGGAAGAGGTGCTGGTAGAAGGCGCAGCAGCCAACGACGCCGCTGGAACCGAGAACCCAGCCGCAGAAAGCGAGATCACCCCGCAAGCTGTCGCGGAAGAGGCTGCCGGGCAAACTGTTGACGGTAACGCAGCAGAATCGCAAACTCAGAACGCTTCGGCCAGCGAGAATGCTCCGCAACACGTCGTTCTGAAAATTCGCCGCCGCAAGTTCAAGACCACGCAATTCAAGTCGGGCGAGCTGGTGGTCACGCGCCGCCTGTTCCGCTCTGGTGAGAGCGAATATCTGCTGAATGGTAAACTGTGCCGTCTGCGTGACATTCAAGACATCTTCATGGGAACCGGCCTCGGCCCCGAGTCCTATGCCATCATCGAGCAGGGCCGCATCGGCCAAATCCTCAGCAGCAAGCCCTACGACCGGCGCGCGATCATTGAAGAGGCCGCCGGCATCACCAAGTTCAAGACCAAGAAGCGGCTGGCCGAGGCGCGGCTTGAGCAATCGAAGCTGAACCTGGCCCGCATCAACGACATCTTCGACGAAGTCACGCGCCAGATGAACTCGCTCAAGCGCCAGGCGTCCAAAGCCGAGCGTTATGCCCGGCTGCGCGACGAAATGCGCGAAAAACTTCGCCTGGTTTTGGCCAGCAAGTTTACCCAATTGCAGCGGGAGTTGCAGCAACTGGAATCTGAGTTGACGCAAATCACCGCCGAAATGCACGCAAAAAACGAAACCGTGCAGGCGCTTGAGGCCGAACACAGCGAGCGTTCGCAGCGCGGTTACGCTATCGAAGAAGAAGGGCGCCGCAATACCGAGCACCTGAACACGCTGGCCATGGAGATGGAGCGCAGCACCTCGCGCCAGCGCACCAATGAAGAACGTTGCTCCGAACTTGAGGCCCGCTCCGCCGCCGCTCTGGCAGAACTCGAGCGCACTCGCGAGCAGCTTGGCGGTTTGCAGGCTGAGCTCAACAGCAACCGCTCAATATTGGAATCAGCCGCGGCTGACGTGGCTGCGGCGCAGGGTGAAGCTGACCTGCGTCAGAAAGAAGCAGCAGCGGCAAATGGAAGATTAGTCGCCACCGAGCACGACCAGGAGACCCGACGCACCGCGATTATGGAGGCAGTAGCGGCGGCCTCGGCAGTCCACAACCGCATGGCCAAGGCGGAAGAGCACAGCGCGGCCCTGGAGCGCGAGCTGCATCGCTTGCAACAAGAGGCCGCGGCAGCCGGCTCCCAGATTGAAGCCTTCGGCGGCAGGCGCGGGCAGCTTGCTTTTGAGTTTGAATCCATCTCGCAGCGGGTTTCGGGTTTGGCCACGCAGATTGCCGAAGCCCAGGGCCAGATCGAAGAAAAGAAAGCTGCTGAGAGCCAGGTCAAATTGCGTCTCGACACGCTGCGCTCCGAATATGCTACCGCCCTGGGGAAAAGAGGCGCGCTGGAGGCACTGATCGCCGAGCACGGCTACAGCACCGAATCGGTCAAACGCCTGTTTCAGTCAGGCGCCATCGAGAAAGGCTTCGCGCCGGTGGGCGTCCTGGCCGACTTTCTTGAAGTAGATGACCAGTACGAGCGCGTGGTGGAAGATTTTCTTCGCGACGAGTTGAACTACATCGTCGTTAAATCCTGGGATGTGGCCGATCAGGGCCTGCAGATCTTGCGCAATGACGTGGACGGGCGCGCCACCTTCATGGTGCATTCGGAAGATACCCAGCAAAAATTTTCTTTCTTAGTGGAGGCAAACGCGCGCTCGGCTGTCCGCCGCGATACGATTGTTCCTTTGAAACAATGCATCCGCGTGCTCAACGGTTTTGGAAAATCCCTGGAAGCTATTCTGCCCAAGCTGGGCAACGGCTACATTGCTCCCGACTCCTCCACCGCGCGTGAAATGGCTCTGGAAAACCCTGGCGCGTTCTTTTTGGCGCCCAATGGCGAAACCTTCCACAATGTCACCGTCACCGGTGGCAAGCAGCGCCTGGAAGGCCCGCTCTCCATGAAGCGCGAACTGCGTGAAGTGCAGCGCAGCCTTGCTGAGATGGAACAGGCGTTACGCGCCGATGAATCTCGGGCAGGTCTATTGGCGAAAGAAATCTCCGCTCTCACTTCCCTGCTGGCCAGGCTCGATGAAGACAAGCGCGAGGCGGAAAAGCTGGCGCTGACCTCCGGACACGCCCTGCAACAACTTGAGGCTGAGTTGGAAAAAACCCGGCAGCGAATGGGGACCTACCAGGCAGAGATCAGCCGGGTGCAATCCGAACGCGAAGAAGCGCAGCGAACAGTCGCAGAGATGCAGCAGGAATCCGCGCAGCACGAGTCCCACCGCAAGCGCCTGGAAGCGGAAGTCGCAGCCATTCAATCCAATCTCATGGCGATGAAGGAATCCCGCGACCTGGCGGTGCAGACCGCATCGCAAATGTCCGTACGGGTTGCGGCCCTGGAAGAACGGCGCATCGCGGCCTCTTCCGCCCTGCAACGCATCGAGACTCTGGTCTTGGAAGTGAATGCGCGCGTAGCCTCGCTGGAAGCGCAGATCGACTCGGCGGCGGCCGAGAAGCAACAGCGACTGACAGAAAACGTGCGCCTGGCAGAGCAGCTAGCTGCCTACACTGCTGAGCGGCAGCTTGCCGAAGTGCGCGGCGTTGAACTGCACAAAGAATCTGAGCAAGTCCGTACTCGAATGGCCGGCATAGAGCAACAGTTGCGCGAGGTGCGCCAGTTGCTCGATGCGGCCCGCGATCGTCGCGGTGAAATCTCAGCCGCCGTGGCCAAGCTGACCTCAGACGCCGAATACATGGCCGAGACCTGCCGCAACGAACTTAGCCTGAGCCGCGAAGAGTTGTTGGCCGATGTGAATGTTGGCCGGGTAGAAGGCGAAGAGCTTGCCCAACACGACACGGTCTATCGTGAGATGCGGACCAAACTTGAGGGCATGGGTCCGGTCAATATGATGGCGCTGGAAGAATACAAGGAGACCGCCGAACGCCACTCGTTCCTTGAAACCCAGCGTAAAGACCTGCTCGATTCCATCGAGAACACTTTGAATTCAATCAAGGAAATTGATGCCATCTCGCGTCAAAAGTTTGAAGAAGCCTTCGAACGCATCAATGAGAATTTCCAGTTTACCTTCCGCAAACTATTCGGCGGTGGGCAGGCGTTCATGCGGCTGACCGACCAGGAAAACAGCAGCGAAAGCGGCATTGACGTTATCGCCTCGCCTCCGGGCAAGAAATTACAGAACGTCCTGCTGCTTTCCGGCGGAGAAAAGGCGCTCACTGCGTTGGCGTTGCTGGTGGGCATCTTCCAGTATCAGCCCAGTCCCTTCTGTATTCTTGACGAAGTTGATGCTCCCCTCGACGAAGCCAACGTCGGACGCTTTACCGAGCTGGTGAAAGAAATGAGCGCGCAGACGCAGTTCGTCATCATTACTCACAATAAGAAAACCATGGGCATCTCGCCGACTCTCTATGGCGTGACCATGCAGGAGCCGGGCGTCTCCAAGATTGTCTCCGTGCGCTTCGGTGGAGAAGCCAAAGCCGCCAGCTGACAAACCAAGAGCCTTGTATCACGGCACGACTTTTTAGTCATGCCGCTGGACATAGATATTTTGTTGGGCTTTTGGAATTCTATGTGGGAGCTCGATAGCGAACAACCCCGAAGGGGTGACGTGTTATAGCCCAGCGCTTCAGCGTTGGGTACGCGTAAAAGTGATGTTAGTCCCGTAGGGACGACGCCCCCTTCACGTACTCACACGAACACTTTAGCCCCTGCTTACGGCAATCCAAACAACTCTGGAGCCTTCGCACGAAATTTAATTCACCCTATAAAATTCCGAGCAGCCACTTTATCCACACGTTATCCACAGCTTCGTTGCTTCTCCATGCATCAAACCATTAAAGAATTTTGCATTGATCTAAAAATTCAATTTCTGTCAACTGTTTTTCAGCCAAAAATTCTTGCACAATAGGTCAAGTGACCAAGTGGTCACGTTGACAAATTTTTTTCTGGGGTTAGAATACGCCACTGTCTTCGAGTAAGAGTTCTGTGCATATCCGAACCGGCCATCCCGTCTTGTTGCAAACCGATTTCGCGGACCTGGAACTTTACGCCAGCGGCAAAGTCCGTGACGTCTATCGCGTGGACAACGAACATTTGCTCTTCGTAGCAACTGATCGCATCTCCGCCTTTGACTACGTTCTGGCTTCCGGCATTCCTCACAAAGGCCGCGTGCTCACCCAGATGTCTCTGTTCTGGTTTGATTTTCTGAAGAGCGTTACCCAGAACCATCTGGTGACGGCCAACGTGAACGAGTATCCCGCGCATCTGCAAAAATATCGCAGCGAGCTGTCGGGCCGTTCCATGCTGGTAGTAAAGGCAGACATGATTGCCGTTGAGTGCGTCGTACGCGGCTATATCTCGGGTTCGGCCTGGAAGGAATATAAACAGAACGGCACGGTGTGCGGCATCAAGTTGCCGGCAGGGCTGAAGGAATCCGATAAGCTGCCCGAACCCATTTTCACTCCCGCCACCAAGGCGCTCAGCGGGCACGACGAAAATATTTCGTTCGAAGAGATGGTAAAGCGGGTAGGCGGCGACTTGAGCAAAAAATTACGCAGCTTGAGCCTGGAAATTTATACCAGGGCGGCCGAATACGCCGCTGGCCGCGGCATTATTATCGCCGACACAAAGTTTGAATTCGGCAATACAGCCAGGAGATTGATACTGGGCGATGAGGTGCTTACGCCCGATTCCTCCCGCTTCTGGCCGGCGGAGAAGTATCAGCCCGGGCGTGCGCAGGATTCTTACGACAAGCAATACGTGCGCGACTACCTGGAGGAGATTCGCTGGAACAAGCAGCCTCCGGCTCCGGCGCTGCCTGACGAGGTTGCGGCGCACACTACGGAAAAGTACGTGCAAGCATACCGGTTGCTGACCGGGCGGACCCTGGACCTCTCCTAAGCATGACTGCTTTCGATTGGGGGCTGGTTGCCATCGTTTTGTTGTCGGCTTTGATGGCGACGGCTGAGGGTTTTTTCTTTGAAATATTTTTTCTGGCCGGCTCGGTGCTGGGCTATCTGATCGCGGCCTGGGAGTACACCCGGGTTGCGCCCTGGTTCTCGCAATTTGTCAGCGCCCAATGGGTAGCCAATACGGCTGGTTTTTTGACTGTGTTCTTTGCCGTCATCCTGCTGGCAGGCATGGCAGGACGCATGGCGCGATGGATTTTTAAGGAAGCTGGATTGCAATGGTTTGACCGGGCACTGGGTGCGGCGTTCGGCTTGGCGCGCGGAATCGTAATTGCTACGGTCTTGGTCATGAGCCTGGTTGCATTTTCTCCAGGCGTGGCGATGGTCTCCCAGTCACGATTGGGACACTATTTCCTGGTGTTTGGCTATGGCGTCAGTTGGCTGGCGCCGGCGGAGCTGCGAGGACGATTGAAAGAAGGCATCGGGAAAGTAAATGCGCTCGTCCTTGAAGAAGAAAGCCATCGCAGCCGGGAGAAAGCGCCCGCTCATTGAGACAAGCGGCATTTGCGTGCAATAGGAATTAATTTCATATAACCGATTCAGGATTAGGAAGAGAGGCGTTCCGGTGAAAGACCAACTCGAAGCTCTGGTTCAGCAGATGCATAAAAGAGGCATTCTTTATTCCGAGGCTGTGCGCGAATTCAAAAAGCATTTTATCTGCACTGTCCTTCAGGAGAACAGCGGCAACCAGTGCAAAACCGCCCGCGAGTTGGGCATGCACCGCAATACCCTGAGCCGGACCATCTCTGAGTTGAAGATTGACCTGCGCGCGCTGAACGGCGTGCGGCGCCCGCCTGCGAGCGCCCGCCCGGTTGCCCTGGAGAAGAAAGCGGCGCGATAAGCCTGCAAACTTCTACGCGTTGAAGGCGGCAGGTTCCGGTTTCGGCTGCGGACCAAAGATCCGGACGATCTGCACCTTGCGTCCTTCAATCTCTGTAACCTCCGCTTGCACACCAACCGGTTCCCTCTCCGCTGCCATAATGCCGATGGCCTGGTTCCGTCCGGAGTTTTTGGCCATATAGAGCGCACGGTCCACAAGCGTCAACACTTCTTCCAGGGAGAGCGCATCCGGAGCGGAACGGAACCAGGGAAAGCTCGCCCATCCCAGCGAGCATGTCCTGACCAGCGATTTTCCGCCCCCTAAGTCAATCGGCTCCGTTGCCACGCTGGAAAGAATACGGGCCGCCAGGGCCTGGGCATCGCGGCGCTCCGCCCCGCGTGAGACAATCAGAAATTCCTCTCCGCCCCAGCGAATGATCATGTCTGACGTGCGTACCACGCGGGCAAGGCGCTGTGTGACTTCGATGAGCGCATAGTCTCCCACATGATGGCCGTAGACGTCATTGATTTCCTTAAAGTGATCGATATCAACCAGATAAAACACCAGATCGCGGTGATCGGTGCTGTGGGCAGCGTCTGAGTATGCGCGAATCACCTGGCTGACATCGGCGGCGATCATGCTGTTGAAGAATCTCCGGTTGCGCATGCCGGTCAAGGGATCGGTCAGGGCTGCTTCTGCCAGTTCGCGGTTTGCAGCCGCCAGTTCGGCGCTGCGGGCTGCTACAGCGGCCTCCAGGCGCTTGCGATCGGCATTCAGAGCGGCGGTTCGAATCCGGAACATCAGGTAAATCAGAAACACCAGCAGGCCCAATCCCAGCAGCCGGGCCCACCAGCGCTCCCACCACGCCGGCCGGATGGAAAATGAAAATGTGGCGGGGACGCTCCATTGATTTTCATCGAGGCGGCAGGAAACCTCGAATGTGTAAGCGCCTGCGGCCAGAGAGGGATAGCGCACTTCGCGCAGAGCGGTTTCAGTGAATTCAGACTCCATTCCGTTGAGCCGGTAGCGGCAGCGGTAACGTTGCGGCTCAAGGAAGGTCAAAGGCACAAAGCGCGCTGAAAATACCCGCTCGCTATATCTTGCCTCCGGATTCGTCTCCGCCATGCGTTCTCGATTGCCAAGGTGGGCCGAGGTAATGACCACGGGCACTGAGTGCGCAGCCTGGGCCGGCTCAGCTTTGCGCGGAGCATAGTGAGACAAGCCGCGGCTGGTTCCGATCAACACACTTCCATCAGGTTCTACCCCGAAGGCGGCGGCGCTGATGTCATCCCATATAAGGCCGTCAGCCCGCGTGAGGTTCGTGATGTGCCTTTGTGCATCAATGACTGAGACGCCGCTGTCTCCTCCGGTCCATACCTGTCCGGCGCGATCAAGGCCAATCATGTAGATGGCGTCTGTTCTAAGCCCGTCGGCAGTGGTTATGTGCTCCACTCTTGCCGCCGTTCCAGAAATACTCAAATGCCCTAGTCCCAGGGCTTCGTCATAGCGGAACCATATTTCGTTGCTGCTGACGGGAACCACCTCAGTGACAACGTCGGAGCGCAGTCCATCCTTGATGGTGAAGTGCAGCCAACGTTTGCCGTCGAAGCGGGAGACGCCGCCGCGTCCACAGGTCCACAATACGCCGTCCGACGAGAACACCGGATGACTCGTGGAACGCATGATCTCAGAAGGAAAGCTGACGTTGCGAAAAACCGCCCTGCCATTCTCGTCGCTGATCGTCTTCAAATACTGGGCATTGCCAATCCAAAGCTTGTTGTCGGGGCCGACCGCCATTCCTGTCGGGTCGCGCGCGTTCGCCGGCTCAACCGCCACGCGCCGAAGTTGTAACGTCGCGGGATCAATACGGGTCAGCCCGCCAGGATACGAGAGCACCCAGATAAATCCGTCTTTCGCCAACGGCAATTGCCGCACAATCGAGCCTGCCAGCCCCTGCGCTTGCTTCCAGACCCGCCAGGAGTGCGAGGCTGGGCTCCACATGGCGAGCCCTTTGTTGGTTCCAACCCAGAGCCGTCCCTGATGGTCGTGCAGCGTGCACCAGACTACGTTGTCGGGCAGTCCTTCGAACTTTCCCCATGCTGACCACGTGGCCGGATTGGGCCAGCGATCAAGTCCCATGCCGCCGTAACCAATCCAGAGGGCGCCCTCGCGGTCTTCGAGCGCAGCATAAACTGCCTCTGACGACATGCCTTGCTTCTCGCCGTATGCCTCCCAGTGATGATTGATGCGCCGGAACAGGCCGTTTACCGTTGGCACCAGAAGATTGCCTTGTCGGTCGAACGAGGGCCCGCCAAAATCGTTGGCTCCGGGGATGCCGGCGTCATCCATGATGAATTGGCTTGTGCCCAGGTTGAAGCGGTCCAGGTGCTCAGTGGTTCTTACCCAAAGGTTTTGTTCTCCATCCACCAGGATGGCAATAATTGCCTCGTTTGGTCTTCCAATGCCTGTGGGCAGAATTTCAGGCTGCGAGGCCGGTGTGCGCAGCCGGCCTAAGCGGTGTCCTACAGCGAACCAAAGCACGCCGTCTGAACCGGAATAGAGCGCATCAATCGTTCCCCGTGGCAGGCCGTCATTGCTGGTTAGCAGGCGCGAATGGTTGGGATCGAAGCCATCAATCCACAGCAGCCCGTCGGTAGTGGCAATATAGATTCCATTGCGCTTGTCGATGGCAAAAAGCTGGTGAATCGGCTGGATGCTCATCGTGGGGGACGGCAGTTTCAATTCCACGAAACGCTGGCCGTTAAAGTGCGCGATTCCAGAGGCCGTGCCCACCCATACCATGCCCGCAGGCCCGAGCAAGAGCTGGTCGATAAACCCGGTGGGCAGTCCTTCCTCACGAGTAAACCCGACTACATCGGTGCCATCGAAGCGCAGCAGGCCGCTTTGGGTGCCAATCCACAGGAATCCCAGCCGGTCCTGGAGCAAGGCGGTAACCGTCTTCGTGCTCAGGCCTGCGCGTTCAATGTGCTCAAAGGCATAGCGAGGGTTCGCCGGCAGCGCGGGCTCTGGGTTTGGCCCTGCCGGGTAGGCAGTTATTTTTCCGGAAGCTAAGAACAAAATTCCCAGCAAAACCATCCGGATGATCGGGGGTCGAGTGCAGAGCCTCATCTGCAAGTCTGGATTTTCTTGCGCCGTAACTTGAGAGACCGTTTCTTGGGAGGTGAATCAATTATGCATTAAATCCATCCCGCCGGATAGTGGGCGATAATTTGAAGATTTTATTACGGCCATAAGAATCTTTTGGGCTCCAGGCATTAGAGCAATCACTGCTTGGCGCAACGCCGCAAAATGACAAAATCACGGGAGCTTACCGGCGCGTGTGCTAGCATCATAACTTTCAAGCCTTCGTTGAATGCCTGCTGGAAAACTCCATATCGTGCCCTTGGGCGGCCTGGGCGAGTTCGGAATGAACTGCATGGCCTTGCGCTGGCAGGATGACATCATTGTCATCGATGCCGGCCTGATGTTCCCTGAATCGGAGCTGTTGGGGGTAGACATCGTCGTCCCCGATATCACTTACCTCATCGAGAACCGCGACAAGGTCAGGGCCATCGTGCTGACCCACGGCCATGAGGACCACATCGGTGGCCTGCCCTGGGTGCTTAGCGAATTGAACTTGCCGGTTTACGGCACCGAGTTCACGCTGGCCTATGTGGAAGACAGGTTAGAAGAGCATGGCCTGCTGGAAAACGCCAAATTACATACTATCGAGGCCGGCAAGCGCTTCCAGATCGGGCCGTTTACCATTCATCCCATCCAGGTGACCCACAGCCTGGTGGATTGCGTGGCCCTGGCCATCCACACCCCGATTGGGGTCATCATTCACACCGGCGACTTCAAGGTTGATCCCACTCCGACCGATAACCGCCTCTTTGATTTGCATGCCTTCGCCGAATACGGGAAAGAAGGCGTGCTGGCGTTGTTGCAGGATTCCACCAACGTAGAGCGTCCCGGCTACACTCCCAGCGAACGCGCCGTGCGTCGCAAGTTTGACGAGGTATTCACCCGGGCGGAGCGGCGGATTTTCATCTCCTGCTTTTCTTCTTCCATTCATCGCATCAAGCTGGCTTTTGAGTTGGCGCATGAATACCGCCGGAAGGTGGCGCTGGTCGGCCGCTCCATGACCAACTCGTCGGAAATTGCCGAGGATCTGGGATACATCGAGATCCCTAACGGAGTGCTCATTCATCCCGGCGATTTGAGAAACTATCCCCCGGAGAAAGTTTGCGTGCTCATCAGCGGCACCCAGGGCGAACCCATGTCTGCCCTGTCGCGTGCAGCGGTAGATAACCACAAACACGCCCGCATTGAACCCGGCGATACCGTCGTGCTCTCTTCCCGCATTATTCCCGGCAACGAAAAAAGCATTTACCGCATGATTGACCACATCTTTCGCCGTGAAGCTCATGTGGTCTACGAAGACGGCTCGACTCCGCCCGTCCACGTAAGCGGACACGCAAGCCAGGAAGAGCTCAAGCTGATTATCAACCTGGTGAAGCCGCGCTACTTCATTCCTATCCACGGGGAATACCGGCAACTGCGCCGCCACGGCGAACTGGCTGCTACTATGCACGGCGCCGTAGGCCAGGTCATGCAAATTGAAAGCGGGGATATCCTGGAAATCGACGAACTGGGCGCGCGCAAGGCCGGTCGCGTAACCGTGGGGCGAGTTTGCATTGATTCCGGATCGATGACTGATGTGGTCGAAGACCTCGTGATCCGCGACCGCCGCCACCTGGGCGAAGACGGTATCGTGCTGCCCATCATCGCCATCAACAAACTCTCCGGGCGCGTAGAAGCAACGCCTGAGATTGTCATGCGCGGCTTTGCCGGGGCCGGTGGATTGGCCGAGGAAGACGGCTTCCTCGATCAGGCGCGCACCATTGTCATGAAAACCCTGGAAGAATCCAGCGCAGAAGAAAAGGCCGATTACGGCGTAATCAAAGAAAAAATTCGCCAGGACCTAAAGCGTTACATTAACAAGAACACAGCCCGACGGCCGTTGATTATGCCGGTGATTCTGGAAATCTAAGCTGCAGCTACTTTCAATTTTGGTTTTGCACGTGTGGCACAGCCGTCCCCGGCTGTGTCTGCCGACAATCAAGTTCAACTGGAGGGGAGCGGGGATGTTCGACTCGACAAGCTTCTATCAATCGTAAATCGAGAATCGTAATTCGAAAATTACCAGATTACGCAGTTACCCACTTCTCAATCACTCAATGACCCGATGATTCAATGAATCAATTCTCTCTGTGACTCTGTGGTGAAGCTATAATTGTCCTCTTGAAACCCACCCGTCGCAAACGCTGGTTGCTGCCCAAGATCGCCTTCTGCGCGCTTGTGCTGCTGGCAGTGGCTCTGCCTTTTACCCCGGCGCATGATTACCAGCGCGCTACTTCCCTGCTGCTGCGTATGAATAGTCCCGATCATCCAGGCACTCTGGGCGAGTTTGGGACCCACGAGGTTGAAGCAACCGCTCTAACCCTGGACACCTCTTCCGGCAGCGTGCGTGCCCGGCTCTACATGCCCCAGGGTGTCACCGAACCGGCGGGAATCGTGCTGGTCCACGGCATTCACCATTTGGGGATCGAAGAACCGCGGCTGATGGGCTTTGCCCATGCCTTCGCCCAGAGCGGTGTGGCCGTGTTAACGCCCGAGGTTAGCGAGTTGGCGGATTATCGAATTGATCCGCAATCGATTGACACCATCGGTTCGGCGGCGCATTTTCTGCGGCAAAAGTTGAACCGCGACGCTGTAGGCGTGATGGGCCTCAGCTTTGCCGGCGGATTGGCCTTGCTGGCAGCCTGCGATTCCCGCTATTCCCACGACATCAGCTTCGTAGTAGCTGTGGGTGCGCATCATGACCTGGCGCGTGTCTCCCGTTTTCTGGCAACCGACAAGGTCGAGCTGCCCGATGGTTCCGTAAAATCTTTTCCCGCCCATCAGTATGCCGCGCTCGTTCTGGTCTATTCTCATCTTGAAGACTTCTTTTCTCCCGCAGATCAGCCCGCAGCGCGAGAGGCCTTAAGGCTCTGGCTGTGGGAGAGCTTTGACGCCGCCCGCGCCCAGGAAGGCCGCCTCAGTCCGCCGGCGAAAGCAACCATCGAAGCCCTGTTTCAGCACAAGATGGAGGGCGTGCGTCCGCAATTGCTGAAAGAGATTGATCAGCATCAAATACTCATGCAGCAGGTCTCACCCGCGGGACATCTGAACCAGATCCGGGTCCCGGTCTTCCTTCTTCATGGCGAAACAGACAATATAATCCCGTCAGCAGAAACCGAGTGGCTGGCCCAGGAACTTCCTGCGGAATATCTTCGAGTTCGGCTCATCACTCCCGCCTTCAGTCATGTGGATATGCAGCATAAGATGTCATGGAAAGAACAATGGGACCTGGTTTCTCTCATGGCGGCAATTTTGCAGCAAGCCGAAGCCGAAACTGTAGCGCCGGCCAAACCTTCTCCGGAGGGTGCACCATCGTCAAGCTAAGCGATGTTGAGGAGGCGCGAAAGCGCATCCAGGGTGTGGCGGTCCGTACGCCGTTATTACGCTTTTCCGAAACCCAGGGCTTCGATCTTTTTCTGAAAGCCGAGTGCCTGCAGCCGGTTGGATCGTTCAAATTGCGCGGCGCTTACAACAAGATTGCGTCTCTGAGTGATGCCGAAAAACGGCGTGGCGTGATCGCCCATTCCAGCGGTAATCATGCGCAGGGCGTAGCCTACGCCGCTCGCGCGCAAGGGGTGCGCGCCACCATCGTAGTGCCTGACAACATTCCGGATATTAAGCTCAAAGCGACCCGGAGCTATGGCGCCGACGTGGTCATTGTTGGCCCCGCCAGCGCCGATCGCGTCAAAAAAGCAGAGGAGCTGGAGGCGCAGTACGGCTTTGTGCCCGTGCCGCCTTACGATGACGAGAAAATCATCGCCGGCCAGGGCACGATAGGCCTGGAAATCCTGGAAGACATGGCCGATGTGGACCTGGTTCTGGCCCCGGTCAGCGGAGGCGGGCTCATCAGTGGAATTGCTTCCGCAATTAAGCAAAGCAATCCCAGGGTAAAAGTTATAGGGGTTGAACCTGAGTTGGCCGCCGATGCCCAGGCCAGCCTTCATCAGAAACAGCGGGTGACCTTTCCCGCCGAACAGGTGAACCGCACTATTGCCGATGGGCTGCGCGCTAATCCCGTAGGAGAGATTCCCTTCGCGCACATCATGAAGTTTGTAGATGATATTGTAACTGTCAGCGAAGATGAGATTCGCGAATCCATGCGCCGTATCTTGAGCACCGTCAGGATCGTTGCCGAGCCCAGCGGTGCTGCAGCTCCGGCAGCCGCATTCTTTCATGCCGGCGAATTACCCAAAGCGCGTAAGATTGCAGCTGTAGTCAGCGGCGGCAACGTCGATCCCAGGATGCTGGCGGGCATTTTGGTAATTGAACGATGAAAAATTATTTATACAAAGAATGTCATCCTGAGCCCGGAGGGCGAAGGACCTCCGATGGAGATTGGAATCACCCGCGGCTTCAATCGGATTTTCGTCCATGCCGCGTACGTTGTAAATCGCTGGGTATTATTCAAGAACGATCCAAGTCCCGCAAAGACAAAGTCTTGGGGTTCGAGTTTTTACAAAGCCTTGGAGGCTATACAAATTTTGATTGCTTCAACACGCGTTGGTGCAATCAGAACTGAACACTGTCATGCAACATAAAGCATTTTCCAAATTGACACTCTTTCTCCTGCTCTGCCCCGTGCTTTCTTTCGCCGACTCGGAGCGCGGCGTCCTCATCCGTGAAGCGGGCTTATATATCAATCCCGACGTCAACTCACAAAAGATCGCCACCGCCGGACGCGGCCGCGAGGTCGCAATTTTTGAGAAGAGCCATGACTGGGTGAAGGTCTTTGCCCAGGTAGACCAGGAGCAGGATGTGACCGGCTGGATTCTCGCCAAAGGCGTTATCCTAACCTCAACTCCCAACGGCGATAGGATTTTGTTCGGCGCCGCTGCCGCCGCCGAAGACGAAGCCTCGCGCGCTCATGCCCGCCGTGGCGCCGCCCAGGATGCCATGCGAATGTACGCCCGCATGGCGGAGTATTTCCCCAATTCGCCGCTGGCGGCTGAAGCCTTGTATCGCGCCGGGGACATCCGCTGGCAGATCGAATATACCGATATCATGACCCTGCCTTCGGCCAAAGAACAGGATCCTGACGTGCGTCCGAAGATCGATGAAGAAATAATGCGCCAGGTCATGAAGAAGTATCCGCGCACCAGGTGGGCCGACCTGGCGGCCTATCACCTGCTTGATAATAAGGTATGCGGCGATTGGCAGGCGCAACCCAAGTGTCCGGAAAAAGAGACAGAGCTCTATGAAAATTATGTGAAAGACCACCCACAGTCGCCAAAAGCCGCCGAGGCGCTTTACAATGCAGCCTGGCGCCAGTCAGCGCTGATTGAAATTTATAAGACAGAAGATCAGGCGGCCCGCAGCACTGCTGCCGCCGGCAAAGCTACCGCGCTGGCCAAACGCGTGGCCGCCGAATATCCTGACTCAGACTGGGCCAGCAAGGCCCTGGCCCTGCAATATAAGATCGAGCAGAACATACCTACTTACGGGAGCGAAAAAGACTAGTGCCCATCTATCAGGCGGTTGTCCTCGGAATCGTTCAAGGTCTTACAGAATTCTTACCGGTTTCCAGCTCAGGTCATCTCATCCTGGTGCGCGACCTGATGCACTGGGCCGATCCCGGCCTGACGTTTGACGTGGCCCTGCATGCCGGTACCCTGGTCGCCGTGCTCATTTATTTTGCCGGCCTGTGGATACGCATCTTGCGCGCCGCCTTCGGAGCCAACATCAGAATTGATGACGAATCCGGCGCGACCGGCACTCTCTCTCCCCTTGAACTACGCCAGCAGCGCATGCTGCTCTGGCTGCTGGTGCTGGGAACCATCCCCGGCGCGATTATCGGCAAGCTCTTTGAGAAACAGGCCGAAGAAACCTTTCGCCAGCCCGCGCTGGTGGCTTCGCTGATGATTCTGGTCGCCCTCATCATGTGGTGGGCGGAAAAGGCCGGCAGCCATAGCAAACATCTCACGCAAGTCACCGCGGCAGACGCACTGACAGTAGGCATTGCCCAGGCCACGGCGATTATGCCAGGCGTCTCCCGCTCAGGTTCCACAATAACCGCTGGCCTGTTCCGAGGCATGACACGCGATGCCGCCGCCCGCTTCAGCTTCCTGCTGGCTACCCCGATCATCGCTGGCGCGTGTCTGGTCAAAGCCTTTGAAATCCGGCACACCGGCATTCCCGCCGACATGAAACATGCATTTATCGTGGGGATAGCGGTCTCCGCCGTGGTCGGTTATATCACCATCGCGGCTTTTATCCGTTATCTGCGCACTAACAGTTTGAAGATTTTCATTGTGTATCGCATTATTTTTGGCATAATTGTTCTAGCTCTGGTTTTCCGCGGGTACTTTGCAGCCGTATAGACCAGTTTTGTAATCGGTTTGGACAGTTTTGAGATTCTTAGCTTTGAAAGGGCATGGCTTCAGCCGTGCCGTAAGTTGTCTCAAAATGTGTAGGGCTTTAGCCTCTGAGGTTTTTAATTCTCATCTATACCGATTGCATACTGAATAACGGCTCGAAATACCATCGCCTAGATGAAAATTATCGTTCGTGCCTTTGTGCCGACCAAGAACCGCCGGCTGAATGAGCTGGTAGGGTTGCTGTTGTTTGCCGCCGCGGTCCTCCTTTTTCTTGCCTTGGCATCGTATTCTCCCGCTGATCCCTCTTTGAACACGGCTGCCTCCACGCTGGCGGCGCGTCCCGCCAGAAACTGGATCGGCATGGCCGGCGCCCTCACCAGCGACTTGCTTCTGCAAACTGAAGGCATCGCGGTATTCCTGCTGCCGGTCATGCTGGCGCTCCTGGGCTCGCGCTGGTTCAAATCCAGGGAAGTCACCTCTCCCATCGCCAAGACCATCGGATGCGCAACCCTGCTGATCTTCGTGCCGGCGCTGCTGGGTTTGCTGCCCTGGCATCCACGCTGGCTCCACGCCGTTCCCATCGAAGGGTTAAGCGGACGCATTCTCAGCGATGTGCTCATACGCTACTTTAATGTTGCCGGAGCCTACATTCTGTGCGCTTGCGTTATCTCCGTTGCGCTTTATCTGACAACGGCATTTTCCCTCAGCGGCGCCCGCGTGTGGATGGAAACCCGCTTCTCATTTATCTTTGCAGCCTGGAGCCGCTTCGTGGATTGGCGTGAAGCCCGCGCCAAAGCCCGCGCCCAGCGCCAGCAGGAAAAGCAGCGCAATACCAGGCCCATGGTTACAACCCAGGTCGTGCCCGCGCGCCGGCCGGCGCCGGTTATGGCCGCTCCCGTACAGATGAGCTACGAGAAGACAGGCGTCGAACGCGTGGCCGAAGAAGCCAGCCGAGCAAGTTCAAACGCCGGAGCCATGGCAGCCAGAAACCCAGCCCAGCCTGCCGCTGTTGCCAAGTCTCCGCAGCCTTCGGAGTGGGATGTAGAAGTTGGCAAGCGCGCCGACAGCGACAACAAGCCCAAGACCACAATGCCCAAGATTGCCGGCGGCTACAAGCTGCCGGCCAGCTCCCTGCTGCATCGTCCTGACGAACAGCAGGCCATCGATGAAAATGAATTGAAGGGGCTGGCGCAAGACCTGCTCGACAAGTTTGGCGAATTCGATATCACCGGACAGATTACGCATATCAATCCCGGTCCGGTGGTCACGACCTACGAGTTCAAGCCCGAAGCTGGAATTAAGTACAACCGTATCACCGGCATGGCGGAAGATCTTTGCCTGGGTCTGCGCGCGGAAAGCATTCTCATCGAGCGCATGCCCGGCAAGGCTACGGTGGGAATCCAGGTGCCGAACCGGGATCGCGAGACCATCTGGCTGCGCGAGGTCATCGAATCCACCGAGTTTATCGGCTCAAAATCGCGGCTGACCCTGGCCATGGGCAAAGACATCAACGGACGCATCGTAACAGCCGACTTGGCCTCGATGCCGCATCTTCTTATTGCCGGCTCAACCGGAACCGGCAAGAGCGTGGCCATCAATGCCATGATCATGTCCATCTTGTACAAGTCCACCCCCGAGCAGGTGCGCCTGATCCTGGTTGATCCCAAGCGGCTGGAGTTGGGCAATTATGAAGGGATTCCGCACCTGTACACGCCCATCATCACCGAACCCAAGCTGGCCACCAACGCCCTGCGCAATGCTGTTCGCGAGATGGAGCGCCGCCTGAAACTGCTGGCAGAAAAGGGCGTCCGCAATATCGAGCAGTACAACAAGCTTTTTGATAGCAACGGCTCGCTCAGCCTCTTTGAAGAAGGCGAGACCGAACACAAGCCGATTCCCTACATCGTAATCATCATTGACGAACTGGCCGACCTGATGATGCTCGACGGCTCGAACGTCGAGGAATCCATCACTCGCCTGGCGCAGATGGCGCGAGCCGTGGGAATCCACCTGATCCTGGCCACGCAGCGCCCCTCGGTGGATGTAATCACCGGATTGATTAAAGCCAACTTCCCCGCCCGCGTCTCCTTCCGCGTGGCCACTAAAGTTGACTCGCGCACCATTCTCGACGCCAACGGCGCCGAATCGCTGCTCGGACGCGGCGACATGCTCTATCTGCCCGCCGGCACCTCGCGCGTCCTCCGCCTGCATGCCCCCTTTGTCACTGAAAAAGAAATTGCCCTGGTCGTGGAATCGTGGCGCTCGCAAGGCACCGCCCAATATGAAGAGAAATTTCTCCAGGCCATCAAAGAAGAGAGTGACCGCGCCGAAGGCGGCTCTGGCGAAAGTACTGATGGCGAGGCCGAGCACGACGAGCTCTTCGAAGACGCAGTCCGCCTGGTGCTGGACTTCGGCAAGGCCTCCACTTCCCTGCTGCAACGCCGCCTGCGCATAGGCTACGGCCGCGCCGCCCACCTGATCGACTTGATGGAAAAAGAGGGCATAGTAGGCCCCGCCGACGGCCCCAAACCCAGGGAGATTCTCAAGCGCCCTGACTGGCTTTCGGAGGTAGAAGAAGCATTGCGTTAGCAATGCACCTTGGATTTCCTTTGTGAGCTGTTTCTTTGTGCCCTTGTGGTTAAAGATTTTCATTCGTAGCGGAAAACTCACTTCGGCAGCTTCAGCTCTCTCAGGCAATACGCGATTTCGCTGGCTATTTCTGTGACCCGCATCCCTTCCCGCACCATCAGCTTGCAGGAAAGCGCCTGGCGGCTCTGGGTACCTTCGCCCATGTCGAAGGTTACGCGGCAGTATTGGCATTCTTCATTCCAGCAGAACTTCCCATACGAGATATTTTCTTCAGCTAAATACTGAAAGCCACGCAACAGCATGTTGTTTTCTGGAATCTCAAACTCTTTGCCCTTGACGGTGATCTTGATCAGCTTCTGAAAGGGACGAAAAAGAGGACCTGGCGTGCTATGGCTGCTCATGAAAACACGATTGTAACCCAGAAATTCGCATCCAACAGCCAGACCGCAGGAAACGCTGGTAATTACCTGCCTTCAAGAGTAAGGTAGGCTGCTCAAGGTTGGCCATGCAGAAAGACATTCTCGATAACGACATTGGCAAGGGAGCGATGGAGCCGGAAGACCGTACGCAGCACGGCAACTCCTCAATGGCCGGCCAGCTAGGACACCGCACCACAAACCGCATGATTAAAGACTCGGATTCCGACTTCCCCGAGCCCGGCAGCAACCCTGAGCATAGCGGCGAGCTCGAAGAATGTACAAGCCTGGAAGAGCCCGAGTAGGTTAGGCCCCGGCTTTCGCCAAAGTTTTTTTGCTTTTCTCCGCGCCTCCGCGGTTAAATCACAAATCAGAAATCGTAAATCCAAAATTCTTCATCACCCGCCCATACTATAAAAAAATTCTTCCTGGATGATCTTGCCGTCTTTGACTGTATAGAGTGCGGCCTCTTCCATGTTCATGCGTTTGCCGGCCATGGGGCCTGTTTTCGGCGTCACTTCAAATTTGAAGTGCACGATGAAGCGGTCGCCATGCGGCCAGGGTCCCTCCGCTTCCGAACGATGAATCTCGTGGTTCTTGACCCACCATTCTTGCTTGCCCTTGATGGCGGCCAATCCTTCCACCCGTGCCGGCCCTGAGGGGTTCTCCGCCACTTCAAGGCTGACAATCTTCGGACTGTACAGTGTATTAACCGCTTCCATCCCTTTACCCTGGCGGCACAACTCAACCAATTTCTTCCCCACTTCTAAAGTATTGCTCACAAGCAATCTCCTTACGTGAATTTTTCAGACCATGACTATTATCGCAAACGGAAGACGAGCGTGACGAGCCACCAGAAGGCTGAAAACCGTAGAGATGTCGGCCAACTTTGCTGAGAACTGAGAACAGAGAACAGAGAACTGCTTTCCTACCGCAATTCTTCCATCACTTCCTGCAGCGCCTGCGGCGAAGGACGCAACTCTTCCACCCCCAGCGATGCCAGAGGCTTTTCGCCAAGGTTCAGCAGCTCAATGAAGCTGGGCTTCTTGATATCCAGATAAAAGATGCCGGTCAGGACTTCGCCTTTGGCGTGCGAATCCATCAGAGTCTGCACCGCATGGATGTTGTTGGATGGGTCGTAGTCTTCGTGCAGCTTGCGCAGCCGCAAGTGCGAGCCATCGTGCATGGTGACATCAGTGGTCGTGCCCGGGTCGTACTCCACATCAATATTTTCGAAATGCGGTACGAAGCTGACCTCGTGCAGCGGCTCGTCATGTTCTTTCATGTACTGGTAAGACTTGGTCGAGCCTTCGTGATCGTTGAAGGTCACGCAAGGCGAGACAATATCGAGCATGACGGTTCCGCGATGCGCGATCGCTGCCTTGAGTATGGCCGTGAGCTGGCGCTTGTCGCCCGAGAAAGACCGGGCCACAAAGGTCGCGCCCGATTGAATGGCCAGTGCGCAGATATCCAGCGCCGGCAGATCGTTGATGACGCCGGTCTTCAGCTTCGACCCGATATCGGCGGTGGCGGAAAACTGTCCTTTGGTGAGCCCGTAAACGCCGTTGTCTTCGATGATGTAAATCACCGGCAGATTGCGCCGCATAAGATGGATAAACTGCCCCATGCCGATCGAGGCCGTGTCGCCGTCGCCGCTGACGCCCAGCGCCATCAGGGTATGGTTACCCAGCACGGCGCCGGTGGTGACCGATGGCATGCGCCCGTGAACGCTGTTGAAGCTGAACGAGCGGCTCATAAAATAAGCCGGCGTCTTTGACGAGCAGCCGATGCCCGACATTTTAATGACGCTTTCGGGCCTGATGCCCATCTCGTACATGGCATCAATGATGCGCTCAGAAATTACGTTATGGCCGCAACCGGCGCACAGCGTGGTCTTGCCGCCTTTGTAGTCGAGCACGGTGAGTCCAATGCGATTCGTCTTAGGTGCCGGCGGTGCTGAAGGTGCCGTTGCCATGGTTATTTGCCCTCCTGTGTGCTGATTGCAACCGTGACCGAGCGGGCGTCAATGGGCAGCCCGTTGTAATGCAGCACGCTGCGCAGCTTGGCGATCTGAGCTGACGGAAGCTCCATCTTAAGCAGGCTCAGCAGTTGCGCGTCACGATTTTGCTCGACGATATAAACGCGTTTATGTTGCTCGATGAAGTCGATGACCTCACGGCTGAACGGATACGCCCGCACCCGCAGATAATCCGCCTTGAGCTTATTCTCATTGCGCATCTGGTCGAGGCTCTCTTCGATGGCCCAATGCGTTGTGCCATAGGCGATAATGCCGATCTCTGAAGTTCCATCCACCGCCTTGATGGGCTTAGGGACGTATTTGCGCGCCGTCTCGAACTTGCGGCTCAGGCGATCAAGGTTGTTCTGGTAGTCATCAGGCCGTTCGCTGTACTGGGCTTTTTCGTTATGTCCGCTGCCGCGGGTGAAGTAAGCTGCGGCGGTGTGATCGGTGCCGGGCAGCGTCCGGTACGGAATGCCATCGCCATCCACGTCTTTATAACGCGCAAAGCCCCCAAGCTTTTCCAGCTCTTCTTTCGAGAGCACCTTGCCGCGCTTGAGCGGCCCCTCCGGATATTTAAATGGTTCGCTCATCCAGTTATTCATGCCCAAATCCAGGTCGGTAAGTACGAACACCGGGGTCTGGAACTGCTCAGCCAGGTCGAAGGCGTCAATGGCCAGCGTGAAACACTCTTCCACTGTGCTGGGGAACAATAAAATGTGCTTGGTATCTCCATGCGACAGGACCGCCGCCGATAGCACGTCGCCTTGCGCGGTGCGGGTGGGCAATCCGGTGGAAGGTCCCACGCGCTGCACATCAAAGATGACGCCAGGGATTTCCGTGTAGTAGCCAAAGCCGGCAAACTCTGCCATCAGCGAGATTCCCGGCCCTGAGGTCGAAGTCATGGAACGTGCGCCCGCCCACCCAGCACCGATGACCATGCCAATGGCGGCGAGTTCGTCTTCCGCCTGTACGATGGCAAATGTCGCCTTGCCGTCCGGGCCAATGCGAAAGCGCTTCATGTAATCGATCAGTTGCTCGACCAGCGAAGAAGACGGCGTGATCGGATACCAGGTCACCACGCTGACCCCGGCAAACATGCATCCCAGAGCCGCAGCGGCGTTGCCGTCAATAATGATCTTGCCCGCAGTCTGGTTCGACGGCTGAATGTAATAAGGATCGGATTTTGTCAGCGTAGTAGCCGCATAGTCGTAACCCGCTTTCACCGCATTCATGTTCAGGTCAGCGGCCTTCTGCTTTTTCTTGAACTGTTTGCGGATGGCGTTTTCCACCTGCAGCATGTCGAGTCCCAACAGTTGTGCGGCCACGCCCACATAGATCATGTTCTTGACCAGCTTGCGCAGCTTCGCCTCCGGACAAACCGCCGCCACCAGCTTGTCATAAGGAACGGCATAAAATGTCAGGTCGCTACGCAGCTTATCGAGCTGCAGGGGTTCGTCAAACAATACCGCGCCGCCCGCCGCCAGCGACAGCACGTCTTCCCTGGCGGTCTCCGGGTTCATGGCAATCAGGAAATCAATCTCTTTTTTGCGGGCGATGTAGCCGCTCTTGTTGGCCCGGATGGTATACCACGTCGGCAGGCCGGCAATGTTCGATGGGAACAGGTTCTTTCCCGAGACGGGGACGCCCATCTGGAAAATGGTCCGCAACAGAACTGAGTTAGCTGATTGAGAGCCGGAGCCGTTGACAGTTGCTACTTGAATGCTTAAGTCGTTGACGATCTGTTTTTGGCCGGACTGTCGTGATGGCGCTGCCTCGTCCAAGCCAACTTCGCTGGTTGCCATTGGGAACAATTTTCCTTCAACTTCAGATGTGGTTTAACGCAAACATTCCATTATACTTCGCGTAACTCAAAGCTTCTACGCTGGTGCAGCGGACAGCCGCTGGCGTGCGTTGAAACGCAGATTTTTGGCAGCAATCGGGAGAGAGTTGATGCTCACAAAACACCAGTATCGCCAGTCGAGACAGAGTTTCACACACCTTGCGTCCGCTTCGGCTCTAGTATAACGCCGCCCCAAATTCGGCAATAGTAACTTTAGTGGTATGTCGAGTGGACACTTTGAAAACTAAAGAATTAAACCGCAGAGGACGCCGAGGAGCGCGGAGGCTAGTTCTAGCTCAAAACCGAACAACTCACATTCGCAACCCTGATATGAATAACCCCGTGAATGAACAACCCCGAAGGGGTGACGCATTATAGCCCAGCGCTTCAGCGCTGGGGACTGTTCAAAAATAAGCCAAGTCCCGCAAGGGACGACGCTTGACTCTGAGTTTTCAAACAAACTTATTAAATTGTGAAGTTTTGATCCATACGAATTACGAAACGGGGCTTTGAAGCAAAACGATCCCCCAAAACCTCTGCGTTCATCAGCGCCCTCTGCGGTTTAATTCACTCTTCCGTGAAGAACTGCGCCATCTTCCTGAATTTCTGATAGCGGCTCTCGACAAGTTGCTTGGCGGGCAGGTTTTGCAAGTCCGTAAAATGTTTTTGCAACACCCGATTCAGCAGGACCGCGGCGGCATCATGGTCGGCATGAGCGCCTTCCGGGGGCTCAGGGATAATCTCGTCAATGCAGCCAAGCTGCATCAGGTCTTTTGGAGTGATGCGCAGCGCCTGCGCGGCAACATCGCGCTTGGTGGAATCGCGCCACATGATGGAAGCGCAGCCTTCGGGCGAAATCACCGAATACACCGTGTTCTCCATCATCAGGATGCGGTCTGCCACGGCGATCGCCAGCGCGCCGCCGCTTCCGCCTTCCCCGGTAATGGTTGCGATAATCGGGACCTGCAAGCGCGCCATCTCCCGCAGGCTGTGGGCAATGGCCTCGGCCTGTCCGCGCTCTTCCGCGCCCAATCCCGGATAAGCTCCCGGCGTATCGATAAAAGTAAAAATCGGGCGCTTGAATTTTTCCGCCATCTTCATCACGCGCAGAGATTTGCGATATCCCTCCGGGTTCGCCTGGCCAAAGTTGCGGTAGACGCGCGACTTGATGTCGCGGCCCTTCTGGTGCCCAAGCACCACAACTTCCTGCCCATGAAAACGCGCCATCCCGCAAATCAGCGCCGGATCGTCGCCAAAAAAGCGGTCACCGTGAATCTCGCTCCAGTCGGTGAAGATGCGCTCAATGTAGTCGAGGGTATAAGGCCTCTGCGCATGCCGCGCCAATTCGGTCTTCTGCCACGCGTCCATATGGGAATGGAGCTGTTGGCGCAGCGTGTTCACCTGCTCGTGCAGGCGCTGCAGGCGGGCGCGCGCCTCCTGGTTTTCGCCGGCGGCAGACTGCAACTGCTCAATCTGCTTTTCTATATTTTCCAGCTCGCGCTGGGTCTTTGCGGAAGTTTCCAAATTGTGTTCCCGTGGTTCTGAAGATAGTCAATCAATAATGCGCACTGCGCCGCGCCCCAACAGCTCTTCCACCCGGTTCATGAAGGCGCGGTCAGGAAGAACATTATATCCGCCGGGCTCCATCACCACCATAAAATCGCCGGTACGTTCCACGTCGAACAATATCTTGGCTTCGCCGCGCTTTTCCACGCAGAGGGAATACAGCGCGTCAATGGTCCCCGCGCTGGCGCTCTCCAGCGGAATGCGGATGCGCAGCGAGCGTGGCAGCTTGGGTTGCGCTTGCTCCAGCGGAATGATGTCGCCCACGGTAAGCTTGGGATTGGAACCTTCCTCAACCCGGACTCCTCCGCGTATCAGCACCGGAACTTCAAGCTTCACCTTGTCTTGCAGACGGCGATAAGCTTCGGGGAAAACCAGGATATCTACCGTTCCCGTCATGTCTTCCAAAGTCCCCTGCGCATAAAGGTCGCCCTTCTTCGATTTCAAAACCCGCAGGTTCGCAATGATGCCGCCGGCGTAAATCTCATCCTTGCCGGTGGATTGTTTCAGCGCAGCGATGTTCTCCGTATCGAGCGCGTGAAAATCTTCCAGCTTCGATTTGTATTTCTCCAGCGGATGTCCGGTGATAAAGAAGCCCAGGACTTCTTTTTCCGAAGCCAGGCGCTGGTGTTCATCCCAATCGGGAATGTCGGGCAGGTGGCCATTGCTGCTGGCCTGCACAGGCGCATCATCGAAGACGCCGAACAGGCCATGCTGTCCTGATTCCGCATCGCGCTGCGTCTTCTGGGCGCGCTCCATGGCCTTGTCGAGAACCGACATCACCTGCGCCCGCTTCCCCAGCGGATCCATCGCGCCGGCTTTGATCAGCGACTCCAGCACGCGCTTGTTGAGCAGCCGCAAATCCACCTTCTCGCAAAAATCGAAGATGGAATCGAACTTCCCTGCCTGCTTGCGCGCGGCCACGATGGAATCAATGGCGTTCTGTCCAACGTTCTTCACCGCGGCCAGCCCGAAGCGAATGGCGCTGCCATGCGGCGTGAAGTTGGCATCGCTCACGTTGATATCGGGCGCCTCGACCGCAATCCCCATCTCGCGGCACTCGTTGATGTACTTCACCACGCTGTCGGTGCTGCCCACTTGCGACGTAAGCAAAGCCGCCATGAACTCGACGGGGTAATGCGTCTTGAGCCATGCCGTGTGATAGGCCAGCAGAGCGTATGCCGCGGAGTGCGACTTGTTGAATCCGTATCCCGCGAACTGCTCCATCAGGTCGAAGATGTGGACAACTTTTTTCTCCGGGAACTTGCGCTCCAGCGCGCCTTTCACAAAACGCTCGCGCTGCGCCGCCATCTCATCCGCGTTCTTCTTGCCCATGGCGCGGCGCAGCAGGTCGGCTTCGCCCAGCGAATATCCGGCCAGCCGGTTGGCGATCTGCATTACCTGCTCCTGGTAAACGATCACGCCCAGGGTCTCTTTCAGAATCGCTTCCAGCTCGGGCAGCTCATATTCGATCTTGCGGCGGCCGTGCTTGCGCTCGATAAAGTCGTCAATCATGCCGCCCTGAATCGGCCCCGGACGGTAAAGCGCATTCAAAGCCGTGAGGTCTTCCACCGCGTTCGGCTTGTAGCGCCGCAGCACGTCGCGCATGCCATGCGATTCAAACTGGAACACGCCCGAGGTCAACCCGGTATGAAAGACCTTTTCATAGGTCAGCGGATCATCCAGCGGAATCTGGTTCAGGTCCACCGACTTGCCTTCCCGCTGCTCGATCAATTTGAGAGCATCGTCAACGATGGTGAGCGTGGTGAGCCCGAGAAAATCCATCTTCAGCAGGCCCATCTTCTCAATGGCCTTCATGTCGAAGGCGGTAACAATTTCCTCGTTCTTGGTGCGGTGCAGCGGAACTAAGTTGATGAGCGGCTCGGGCGCAATCACCACTCCGGCGGCATGCACTCCGGCGTTGCGGACTAAGCCTTCCAGCTTGCGTGCCGTATCCAGCAGTTCTTTAACCTGCGGCTCATTCTCGTAAGCGGTTTGCAGCGGCGGCGAATCTTTCAACGCATCGTCGAGTGAGATGTTGAGCGTGGTGGGAACCATCTTGGCGATGCGATCAACTTCGTTGTAAGGCATGTCCATCGCCCGGCCTACGTCTTTGATCGCCGCCTTGGCCGCCATGGTGCCAAAGGTGATGATCTGCGCCACCTGCTCGCGCCCGTATTTCTGGGTGACGTAATTGATGACCTCGCCGCGCCGGTTCATGCAGAAGTCAATGTCGATGTCAGGCAGCGAGACACGCTCCGGGTTCAGAAAGCGCTCGAACAGAAGCTCGTTCTGCAGCGGATCGATATCGGTTATGGCCAGCGAATAAGAGACCAGCGACCCGGCCGCCGACCCGCGCCCCGGACCTACAGGAATATTGTGCTCCCGGGCGTAACGGATAAAATCCCAGACAATAAGGAAATAGCCGGGAAACTTCATCTGTTGGATGATGGCTATCTCCAGCGTGAGCCGCTGCTCGTAAGCCGAAATAGGATTCTTCAAACGCCCCTGCCGTTCGGCCTCGCGCAGCAGCTCCAGGCGGCGGGCGAACCCCTCGCGGGTGACGTGCTCAAAATAGCTGTCGGTAGTGTAGCCGCTGGGGACCTCGAAATATGGGAAGGGATTTTTGACCTTCTCAAATTTCACGTTGCAGCGCTCGGCAACGCCCATGGTGCGCGAGAGCACGTCAGGAACGTCTTTAAATACGCGCAGCATCTCTTCCCCCGACTTCACGAAGAACTGGTTGCCGTGGAACTTCAGGCGGTTGGTATCCTGCACCGTCTTGCCCGTCTGCACGCACACCAGGACGTCGTGCGCCTGGGCATCGTCCTCGCATAGATAATGACTGTCATTGGTGGCCAGCATGGGGATGCCGGTTTCTTTTTCCAGGCGAAACAGATCTTTATGGATGCGGTGCTCGAGCTCCAGTCCCTGGTCCTGAATCTCAAGAAAGAAGTTCTCCGGTCCGAAGATCTCGCGGAAAAAGCCGGCAGCGTTGCGGGCCGCGTCGTACTTGCCTTCAGTCAGGAATTCCGCGACTTCGCCCTTCAGGCATCCGGAGAGCCCAATCAGTCCTTTGGAGTGCTCCGCCAGAAACTTCTTGCTGATGCGCGGCTTGTAATAAAAGCCATGCATCGAGGCCTCAGAAGTGATTTTGACCAGGTTGCGGTAGCCTTCGTCGGTCTCCGCCAGCACGCAAAGATGGTTGTAAGTATCGCCCTCAGGCGGGTCGCGGTGGTTATCTTTCTTGCAGACATACAACTCGCAGCCAATAATCGGCTTAATGCCCTCCGCCTGCGCCGCATTGTAAAACGATGCAGCACCAAAGATATTGCCATGGTCGGTAATGGCCACAGCCGGCATGTTGAGCGCCTTGGCCCGTTTGACCAGCTTGTCAACATCGCAGGCGCCATCAAGCAGCGAATAGTCAGTATGTAAGTGCAGGTGAACGAAGTCAGGCATGGGACGTTAGCTTCATTGTAACGAGGAGTTCGGTGAAGAGCTATGCCGGAAAATTGTGCAACCGGAGTAGCTCGGGAGGCCCCCATTACATCGGAGTAGTGCGAGGCGGGTTAAGACTTTGTGGTGCAGTGATCTGGCTGCGGCGGACGCGGTCCAGGGTTTCGCGCAGCAGGTCGGCGATCTGGGGCAGGGTCAGCAGCGGGTTGTCGGGCAGGTCAACCGGCTTGCGCGTGGTCCTGCGGTTGGCCTTGCCTCCGGCGCGGCGGGCGGCCTTTCTTTCTTTGGCAAGCTCGGGGTCGTGGAAGAAACAGTATTCGCTGCCGCTCTGGGGGTTGGCCTTGCACTGGGTTCCGTCTGTGGTGATGTGGCAGCAACGCTGCCGGTTCGGTTTGAAAATGTGGAGCATGTTCATCAGTATCCTCCTTGAGATACTTAGGATTACCAACAATGTCTACACTTGCAAGGCATTTGCAAGACGCGATGCCGACGGTTCTCAACAGAGCGTTGTTGCCGCGGTGGCAAGCCATTTCAGATGATCTAACAAAGGGCATTGATCTGGAGACTGCGCTGCAATCGATCGACTCGAACGAGGAATTAGTAGAGCAAATTATAAACGTCGTCGCGAAATTCATTTTAGAGAAAGAGCGTGAAGTAATTGAACGCCTCGTTCAAGGGAGCTTGACGCTACCTTTTAGCGACCTTCTTAAATACATCGTCTTTGCGAGCGGTCGCGCCGAAGTAGTCACAACGAACTATGACCGATTGATCGAATTTGCCGCTGAACTAGCAGGTTACGGCGTCGATACGACTTTTGCGGGGACAGTATATTGGTGAAGCACTGTTACTTGGTGACGCTGTGTTGTTACCAACAAGAATCAAATTAGATCAGCCGACCGTAAAACCAAGTAGTGCGACAAGAGATTTTTGGACAGAATGGCAGAACACACAATCTAAGGAGTCAGCAATTGAATCCGCGGTTGAGTCCCTCAGAAAACAGACTCGCACGTAAGGAGAGCTTTAATCCTTCCGTTCAAAGAAAGCCCCGGTGCTCTTAATGAAAGGATCAGAGAGCTTAAAGAGAGCTTAAGCCTGGGATACCGCCAGGTTTGTGTGGCCCGTGCGGCTTGGAGTACCCTTCATGCGGCCTGCTGATCAAAGGCTCTGCGATATTCCAGATACTTTTTCTCTTCTGTTTCGTCGTCGATGTCGTAAAATACGTAGTCAAGCTTTTCTGGTAAGGGAACATTCGAGTTTTCCCCATGCTTCAGAGTATGCGTGTCGTAGATCATCTTAGCCGTTGGCCTATTTTCCTGCTCAAAGATGAAAACGACAGCCCTAGGCCGATGCGGTTCCAGAGCAATCATCCAGTCGCCTGTAAGCTTAGTCTTGTCTTTCATTGTCACTGACTGGTTGCGATGTAGAATGAGCTGCGTTCCATCGGATAGAAGGCGTTTTTCGGTTGTCCGTGTCATTTCTTGCCTGCTTTCAATCTATCCCCGTGAGCTTTCAATTCGGCGTTCTTTTCTTCCAGCGTGGTCCATTCGCCCAGAGTGACTTTTCCTTCGGGACACATGAGCATATAGACAAGCTGTTCTCTATTTTGCGCACCTTTGGCGTGGTCTGCCGGCTTGCCGCAATGGCCACAGACCCATAGCTCGTCGCCAAATGCATTCTTGCCGATTTTCAATTGTTCGTGGTTAATCATCGCGATGTAATGGTTTTGAACCCTGACCGTGATTGTATTGCATTCAATTATGAGGCACTTGCGCAAACTCTTTCGCTTTTTAGCTCACAGCTTCGTATGACTTGACCCATCTGCCTTGTCTAGCGGCTTCGACCAATTCCTGAATGGTAATCTGCAATTTTGCTTTCCCGGCAAATGCCAAATGCTTTGAATAGCTCCTCGGCGTCGAGGCCTTCGATTCCGAGGTCTTGGGAGAGGCGGGTGGTGAGGGACAGCTTATCTCGGCGCACTCCGGAAGCGTCGGCGACGAAATCGAGAATGCTGGTTTCGAGCGAATCCATTGAATTAATCCGGGTTGATTATACGAAAAATTAGGGGACTTTTATGTGCGCTCCGCTTCGCTGCGCGCGGGCCTTCGGCAGAGTGGAGTGGGATCTTTGTTTAGCTTACCCAGGGTTTTCATCCTGGGCTACACTATGCCGCCACTCGCTTAGTCCTGCATGCGCAAAACCGGCGCATACAGGACGTTTCGCGCTCGGGGCTGGAGTCTCGGCGAGGCAGGCGTCCTCTTTTCCCACAAGATCGTGGAAGGATTTCATATGCGCCAGATCGGGGTTTGGTGCTGAAAATTACGGGAAGGTGATTTTGTGTGTAGGTATGAGACGTAGTGTCGCCCGCTCCCCACCCCATCGCGCGAAACGCGCGCTGGGGACCCCGGCTCCGGGGCTCACCATCTTAATCTCAGCTTGCCCAGGGCTTCCGCGCCTGGGCTAACTCATGCCGCGCCTTCCGGCGCTGGGGTGTTTAGTCGTGTGTCACCGCTAACCCTTCTCGGTCATTCGAATACAGTTTCAGGTCAACGGCAATCCGAGATAGATTGTTAAGTGTCGAGTTTTTCAAGACAGATTTTTCAGAAAATGCCTTGCGGCTGCATGGGCGACCGAAATATTTTCGGGGTCCTTCGCGCCAAAGACGGGCGCTCAGGATGACAGACTTAAAAAACAGTTTCAAGTGCACTCAAGCTCTCAGCTCCAGGCTGCGAGTAAGGCAAAAAAACACTGTACCGCTCGCGTTGTGCCTTGAATTGCCACACCAGCAATGCCAGGCGCGGGTGGGACCGGCCGCAGCCCCGGAGGGCGCTGCATGAGTTAGCCCAGGCGCGGATTCTATGTCCATTCACGGCCCTATTTCCACCGGGATGGAACTGACCCCGAATACTTGACCTTAACACTTTAGTCACTTCTTCGTTGTCCTATGGGACAAGGCCCATTTTCCTGTCCCTCACTCTTCATCGCTGACGTTACAATTGCGGACTCATGCCCCCTGGGTGTGCGGTTCCCGCTGCGCTGATTGCCTACTGGAGGTCCACCATGAGTACGACCAGCAAGACGCTTGTTCTCGCGCTTTTCGTTCTGCTTGCTTCCACTTTGTTTGCCGATCAAGGCAGGCTTACCAACTCCGGCGGCTCAACGTCGGTCACGGCTGGAATCACCGTCACCTCGACGGTTGCCGCTCCGGCAGGCAGCTTGAACCTGCACTGTCCTGTGGTTTCACCCGGGGCTTGCGCTGGAGGCAGCTTCAGCTTCTCCTCGACGGATGGAACGGTTTCCATCACGGCAAGCTTTTCGAGTGGAAGATTCGTTGAGAGCTGTTACGGCGGCGGCCGGGGTGGTCATATCACCTGTTATTACAGCTTCACCGGAAACATCAGCGGTACTGTGACCGTGAACGGCGTGACGCAGGCGATCATCGGGGCCACGTCCCAGCAGTTTAAACCCGGCGGCGCTGCAGCCAGTGGAAGCTCGTTCTATAACTCCGCTTACTCGCCGTTCTATTATTCCGACACCGAGCAGATTCTCCGTTCCGACGACCTCGAGGGAACCAACCAGATTTCGTTCGGTTCCGGGGGAAGCGGGGTCGGACAGTTTTATGGCGCCTATGGCGTCGCCCTCGACTCAACCGGCAGAATTTACGTCGCCGATACTTACAACTGCCGCATCGTCCGCATTGATGACATGAGCGGCGCCAATTGGACCTCACTCGGCGATGGCACCTGCGGTTCCGGGCAAGGAGAGTTCAATGAGCCCTGGGGCATAGCCGTTGACCCGGCGGGCAAGATCTACGTCATGGATACGGGCAACACTCGCCTGGTGAGCATGGACGACATGAGCGGCACGAATTGGGCCACCTTTGGGAGCGTCGGAAGCGGCGTTGGCCAGTTCTCCTCCTTTACATCCGTGGCGGTGGATTCCAGCGGACGCATCTATGTTCCGGATACGGGAAATCTGCGGCTTGTCCGCATGGACGACATGACGGGCGCGAACTGGACGACGTTGAGTCAAATTCCTCCCGTGAATGGGGTGCCGCAGTTGCTGGAATCTCCCGTGGGGGTCGCATTCGATTCGCAAGGCAGGATCTACATTGCTGACAATCGGGTTCCTCAGCCGGTGGTGGTCCGGGTGGATGACATGACGGGTACAAATTGGACGACTTCCATTCCTATCGCCAGCCTGGGAATCAACAGCGTCGCCGTTGATTCTGGCGGGACCGTCTTTGTCGGAGGCGGAGGAGTGCACCTGGTTGACGGCATGGCAGGGGTGCTCAGCTCATCGGGCGCCGTTGCCCCGTTCGGCACTTATTATGTCTTCGGCATAAATGCGGTGCCCGTACCGAGTCCACTTCCGTCGGCGCTGACCTTCTCGCCTGACACACTAACCTTTGGCACGCAGGACATCGGAACGACGAGCAGCTCCCAGGCAGTCAACATCACGAACTTTGGCGGCAGCCCGTTAAACTTTTCAGCCATCTCGGCGAGCGACCAATTCGTAGAGACAACGAATTGCCCGAACAGCCTCGCCGCCGGAGCAAGCTGCACAGTCAATGTTTCATTGGCGCCGACCGTGACTGGCTCCTTGAGCGGACAGCTTACCCTCAGTGACGACTCTGGCAATTTAGGTGGAACGCAAACCGTAGCTCTCAGCGGAACCGGCTCCATGCCGCGGCTGCTCAGTGTGTCACCGGCACAGCTGAATTTCGCAAACTATACGATCGGCGACAACCCCCGGCAGACTGTCACCATAACGAACACAAGCAGCGCCGCTGTGGCGATTGCCGGAATCGCGCTGAATGGCGATCCATCTTTCACCCAAACGAATAATTGCCCAGCCGCTGTAGCAGCCGGTGCAAGTTGTTCCGTCGCGGTGACATTCACGCCGACCGCGTATGGAACTTTTACCAGCACGCTTACAGTTACCCAAAGTTCCGGTGCGCAGGAAACAGCCGCTGTTACCGGCACTGCCTTGCCAGACGACTAGGTGGGATCATTGAATCATCGGGTCATTGAGTCATTGGGTCATTGAAGTACAAATTGTACTGGTGGTCCGATCTAAGCCGCTGGTGATTCCGATCTCCATCCGAGGTCCTTCTCCCGCTTCGCGGGATCAGGATGACAGACTCAAAATCCTGAGCTACCGCTTTTTCTTCTTCCCTTTGGGCGCGGGTTTGTGTTTTGCGGGCTTGCTTGCGTGCGCCGGTTTTGTCTTCGGCTTCTCGGGTGGTTTGGCCTTCGCGGCTGGGGCTGCGGCTGGCGCTGGCTTTTTGTCTTTGCCTGCTGGAGCTGCGGCGGCCGAAGTGGGCGGTTTCTTTGCCGCTTCCGGCGGCGCTGCGTGCTTGCCGTGTGCTGGCGCTGGATGCTTCCCATGTGCCATTGCCGGATGCTTGCCATGCGTTGTCTGCTGGGGTGGCGGTGGAGCGGGCGTGGCGACCGCTACTACTTCCGCGCCTTTTTTCTTTCTTCCTTTCCCTTTTTGAGGCAGCACTTGCGCCGGAACTCCTGCTGGTGCGGGGGCTGGCTCTGCCTTGGCGCCGCGTCCGCGCTTGACCGGCGGTGGCGGAGGTGGAGGCGGCGGTGGCGGCTCGTAGGGCCTGAGGAACTTGCGTATCTCGGTGCTGTTGCGCAATTTGCCGTCGAGCATGAGGAAGAACATGTCGTCGATGAGCTTGGGATAAATGGGCAGCTCGGGCGTGATGCGCATTTCAATCATCTCTGGCAAGGGGAAACGTTGTTTCACCTGGCGCCACTTGCCGAGATAATTGCGGATTTTCTGGACAACCGATTGCTGCCGCGACGTGGTCTCGAGAAAAATAATGAGCTCCGGACGCGCAGCAGAAAGCAGGTGCCAGGTGCGCGACGGTGTTGCCGCTTCTTTGCCGGTAAGGCGATGAGCCAGCTCTTTGGCGTCTGACTCCAGGTGCTGCCAGGCCTTGACCAATCCTTTGTGCAGGATGTGCTTTTGGATCTCGGTGGTTTCGCGTTCACTCAGCCGCGCCGTCAGGAAGTACATCACCGCGGGCGCGATATTGGCGGAGTATCCCAGTTCGGTCATCTGCTGCCGGGTCCTCAGGAGTTGCGTCAGCCCGGCCGTATCCACCTTGGCCACGCTCCAGTGAGGATGCAGCACCTTGAGCCATCCCTCTTTTTCCAGCGCTTTCATGATGGGCAGGGGTTCATCTTCATAGGCCAGTTGTTCGGCCTCCTGTCCAACGGCGCGATCGTTATGGAGATGCTCGATGTAGTTGCCCTCCAGGGCCGCGCTGTAGCGGGCCTGGGTGCGCTCTTCCATGTTCCAGTGGAAGCGGGCGATGAACCGCGTGGCGCGGATGAGGCGCGATGGGTCCTCAAGAAACGAATAGTTATGCAGAATGCGGAGGACTTTGGCTTCAATGTCGGCGACGCCGTTGCTGGGGTCAAGCAGCAATCCGCGCGAGCCGGGGTTGAGCGAGAGCGCGATGGCGTTGACGGTGAAATCGCGGCGGCGGAGGTCGTCCATGATGGAAGCGGAGGCGATCTCAGGCTGCCTGCCGGCCTTCGGGTAAGATTCGCGGCGGGCCATGTTGATGCTGATGCGCACGCTTCCGGCAAAGGTCAGGTAAAGCTCACGGTAGTCTTCATCGGCATCCTGAATGGAAGCGCCGGCCTTCTCCAGGTCTTTCTGTAGTTTGAGCGGATTACCCTCAACCGTAAGATCAATATCACGAATGGGGAATCCGCTGATCACGTCGCGGACCGTCCCCCCGGTGATGAAGATATTCATCTCGTGAGCGCGCGCGATCTCGGCAATCAAGGCCACCGCCCGTTGCTGCTCCGGCGTCAGCCGGCTTTCCATCATGTATATATAATCTGCCATGTACGGGAACCGAAGCGCTCCTGCTTAAGACGTAATCCACCTGAAGTGGAAGCGGTCTTCTTTCTGTAAGTTGCTCATGGTAATAGACTTATACGGCTGGTAAATCGATTCAATGACCTGGGTACAAGCGGATTAACATATCATAAACATTAATCCTTTGGCTACTAAGGTGTTTGCAAGACGAAAATCACCCCCAATGCGAAAATAAACGAATACAATCCATAGGGGCAATTGCCAATACCTACTATGCCTTCGACCCATAAAAAAGTGATTGTGCGCAAGCTGGATCGGGACGCCGTCCAGGGTTACGTGGCGCCCGCCAGCTTTGTGAATGAAAGCAAACTTGAGCTGCTGAACACCAGCGGCAAACTGGTGTTCATTGACCTGGGAGAAATCAAGGGCGTTTATTTTGTCCGGGAGTTTAATGACTCTGAGTCGCTTAACCGCAAGACCTTTGCCGCCCGCCCGCGCAGTGAAGGCCTGTGGGTGCGGCTGCGGTTCCAGGATGGCGAGGTCATCGAAGGCATGATGCCGAATGAATTGACCCAGCTTGGCGCGGAGGGTTTCCTGATTATTCCTCCCGATACCCGGTCCAACACGCAACGCATCTTTGTTCCCAAGGCGGCACTGGAATCGCTGGCCGTGCTGGCGGTGATTGGCGGTCCGCAGGCGCGGCGACGGAAGGCGGCTGCGGCTGAAGCCCAGGTGCCGATGTTTTCGGAATGAGCGAACATTGTCTCGGTTCAGTCATGGAGAGGGAGGCATGCAAGAGGTCCGATTCAAGCCGTGGGCGGTTCCAACTCCATCCGAGGTCCCTCGCCTGGGGGATCGGGATGACACTTTCTAAAAGTGGGTTCTTAAAAGCGACATTTTTGGGGATCAACAGAGCCATATTTTCAAAATTTTACGACTGCGATACACGCGCTCAAGTAAAATCAAGCTTTTCTTCTGGATTGGCAGCATAAGCATGAAACTCAGTCAGATTGCAGCCGCGCTGGATGCCCGCCTGGATGGACCCGCGGATATTGAGATCGTGGGCGTGGCCGGCATCGAGGAGGCACAGCGTGGGCAAATCACATTTGTCTCCAATCCCAAATATGCCGCCGCCGCCAAAAATACCCGCGCCTCGGCTGTGATTGTGGCTGAGAACTTCCCTGCCCTGAGCGCTCCTACGCTAAGAACAAAAAATCCTTATCTGGCATTTGCGCGGGCCATCGAGCTTTTCTATCAGCCGCCGCAATACGCGCCGGGGATTCATCCCAGCGCGGTCATAGATTCTTCGGCACGCGTGGGAAAGAATGCTTCGATCGGGGCTTACGTGGTCATCTATAACGATGTGCACATCGGCGATAACTGCGTGCTTCTGCCGCATGTGGTGATTTATCCGGGCGCGCGGATTGGCAATAATTTTTTTGCGCACGCTCATGCTGTGGTGCGCGAGCATTGCCGGGTTGGCAATAATGTCGTGTTGCAGAATGGCGCGATCATTGGCGCCGATGGCTTCGGATTTGCCCGGAACAACGCGGGAGAATGGCACAAGATCGTGCAGTCGGGTCCGGCAGTATTGGGAGATGAAGTCGAGGTCCAGGCCAATGCCTGTGTTGACCGAGCCAGCGTTGGCGAGACCCGCATCGAGCATGGAGCTAAAATCGATAACCTGGCGCAGGTGGGACATGGCTCCAAGGTGGGCAGCAATACCCTGCTTTGCGCGCAATCCGGGCTGGCCGGCTCTACCGAAGTGGGCAAGAATGCGGTCTTCGCCGGCCAGGCGGGCTCGGCTGGGCATGTTAGCATCGGCGATGGAGTGGTGGTAACGGCGCAGAGCGGCATCTTGAAAGATGTGCCGGCGGGCAAGGTCATGAGCGGATCGCCAGCCATCGAAAATAAGCAATGGTTGCGCAGCATCGCGCTTTTTAATAAATTGCCTGAACTCGCCAAGGCAGTACGCGGCAAGAACCTGCCGGAAGACGAATAAAAGGTGGTGGCACCTGTAAACCTGTAACAAACCGGTCTCCCCCATGAGCGAAGAAAAAACCGCCACAATTCAACGCAAGAGCGAAGGCAAAGGCCCGATTCGCGTGCTGCTGCTCGACGATCGGGAAGAAAACCTGCTGCTGCGCGCCACCATTCTGCGCAAACGCGGCTACGAGGTGGTGACCGCTTCTTCCATCGAGGCCGCGGAAAAGCAGCTTAAAGATATCGATATTGCCGTGCTCGATTACCACCTGGGCGCGGGGAAATTCGGCACCGACGTGGCGGAGAAGCTGCGGCAGACGAGGCCTGAGGTTCCGATCATCATTCTTTCGGCCACACTGGAGCGCAAATTCGGCGGAGTGGAAGACATGCACCTGCTGAAGGGATACAGCTCGGTGGATGACATGCTGGACGCGCTGCGCTCTTTCGAGGCCAAGAAGAGCGGCAAGCCGGTGGTGGTGGACGCCCGCGATTTCTATTATTCGCGCATCAGCATGGCGATGGGCGACGATGTGGTGCTGGAGATCATGGACCGCGAAGGCAACTGGCAATATGTGAATGACACCTGCGCGGCGGTGTTCGATAAAAAACGGCAGTGGTTCCCCGGCAAGAACCTGTTCAAGGAATTTCCCGAGGTAAGCGCCGAGTGGGTGGAGAACATTCGCATGGTGGCCGAGACGCGTGAGACATACATTGACCGCAGCTTTCGCGGCTTTCCGCTGCTGCCAAAAAAGAATCCGCGCTGGGTGTGGAACGTGATCCTGTTTCCCATCAAGCTGCACGATAACAAGCCGGGAGTAATGTTGAGCGCGCGGGTAATCGAGAAAAAGGGATTTTAGGAATTACGAATTACGATTTCTGATTTGCGATTTAACCGCGGAGGCGCTGAGAAAAATAAAAATCTTTCGCTTGCAGATTCTACAGCTGCGGCTGCCTCTGTGCGCCGCAGTCAGTCATTGTCCGTTTCTCACGGTGTAAGCAACGTAAACGGATAATGCGGAATGTTGCGAAGAACCCCAAAGGCTATAACGACACCTAGCGCCAGCCACATTACTTTTACTGGAACTGTAATTCTGGGCAGTCTTCCGCCAAAGAGCAAAATCACTTCAGTAATGATCCAATAGGCTACCAACGGCATGGCCAGCACGAACAAGGGATTGTAGCTGAAGGCTGCGGCTATGTTTCCGTGCAAGAGCTGGTGGAGCGCGCGGGTGGAGCCGCATCCGGGGCAGTAGTAACCGGTGAGCGCGCGGATGGGGCAGGCGGGAAAGAAGCCGGCGCTTTCCGGGTTCCAGTGATAGACCACGGCTAAAGCCGCAGCACCCAGGAGCGATCCGGCGCAGAATATTGAATTCCGCAAACGGGAATTTTGAATCTCCGAGAGGCTGGGAAAAGGCGTCACCAACGGTGCTCCCAGTAGTTGCTCATCATCGTTGTTGCATTCTATTAGTGTTGCTGCATTATATTCGTCGCCACGCCCAACGCGACCAGAATCATGTACACAATTCCCAATAATATTCCAGCCATTACGATTCCAAACGCGATCCAGTTGAAGAGCTTGGCGTTTTTCGAAGACGCAATCGCGCCGGCAATATCATTGGCCGCAATTTTATTGTTGACCTGGGTGGAATAGACCAGCGCAATGATGGAAAAGGGCAAGGAAAACATGCTGCAACAGAGGACGGAAGCTACTGTCATGATGATGGATTGCGTCAGATAGTTGGGAATTTCGACAGGCCGCGCTACAGGAGCGCCCGGCACGGCGGGGGCAGACGGAACCGTAGTAGGCGGCGGTGGCACAACCTGAGGAGTAGACGAAAACTGCGAGATAGGCCGGTTACATTGCGCACAAACAGTCGCTACATCAGAGTTATTGGCACCACAATTGGGACAAAACACGAGTGCTCCTCCTTAAATGACTGCGCTGCACCTCTGTTGCTGACAATACGGATGGTTATCTATACCACGGATTGGATTAAAAAGCACTCAGCATTCAGCACTCAGCATTCAGCCCAAAAAAGAATAACCACAAAGGACACAAAGGAACTTGGGAACGCGGTTACAGTTTTCAATCTGGCTGGTCCGTCTACGGAGATCATTTTAGAAACTTGAAAACTGCTTCTTGGCTGACTGCTGAATGCTGAAGGCTTTTTTATTTCCTGTAACTGGCGCGCAGTTCTTCGACGATTTCGCGGGCGGCCTCGCGGGCGCGCTCGAATTGGTTGGGTTCAAAGGAGATTGCGCCTACGCGCGCGTGGCCGCCGCCGCCGTAGCGCTCGCAGACTTCGGCCAGGTTCACCATGTTTTGCGTATGGGTCCAGGGGTTGGAGCCTACGGCAACCTTGGTGCGGAAGCTGCTCTTGCTGAGGCCGACGCTGTAGACGCAGTGGGGATGCAAATAGTAGGGGATGAACTTGTTGTATCCCTCAAGATCGTAATCGGTGAGGTCAAAAAAGATTGTGCCATCTTTGCATTCGGCGCGCTGGCGGAGAATTTCGATGGATTTCTGGTGGCGCTCCATCAAGGGCGGAATGCGCTCGGCCACGAAGGGCTCGGCGATGATTTGCGCCAGGGGGCGCTCGGCCAGCAGCGGGATCAGGCGGCTGGCGAAGTGCGGGTCCTGGTTGGATTCGATGACCATGGTGAGTTTCATGGCGGGCTCACGCATTTCCACCGCGATGTTGACGTTTTCGAACTGCGCTCCGTCAATGATATCGGCCCATTCGACCAGCTCTTTTACCGGCTCGACTTTGAAGCCAAAATGCTTTTCGGCGATGGTGGCGATGAGCTTGGTGCAGGACTTGTAGTCCGGATCGTAAAATTTTCGGCTGCTGGGCTGCTGCTCGAAGTGGGCGGCATCTTCAGGGGTAAGAAAGGCGCTCTGATGATGGTCAAACCACCAGGTGATCTTGGGCGAGGTGGAGTATTTGAAATCGACGATCGCGTTTTCGTCGCCGTCAAACTTGGATTCGTCAAACAGGGCGCCGGCGCGGTGCACCAGCCCGCTGAAGACGAATTCAGCGCCATCGCGCACGCGCTCGCGGTAAAAGCGGGCGAAAAGCGCGGCTGAAGCCGCACCATCAAAACAACGATCGTGATAAAAGACCCGGACTCTCACTTGGATTCCTTTTTCTGAGGGCTCCGCAACGCTGCACTCGTTTCGCTGCTTCGCCCTCGCCTGCCGCTCACGCGCGACAGCGTTCGCTTACGGCTCACCTGGAAAATGTAAAAGCTAATAGGAATCTCATTTAGGAGGGAGGGATGTCAAGGGGAAAAACAGCAATCAGCATTCAGCCAAAACGGTTAACCACAAAGGACACGAGGGTACACAAAGGAAAGTCACAAAGAAAAGCGGGAGCAGAGTGCTCCCGCTTTCAATGGTCGAAGAGTCTATGGCTCGAAGGGTTATGAGTTGGCCTGTTTCTCGGCGAAGTCGCCGATCCAAGGCAGTTTCCATTTTTCACCCTTGTTGGCCTTAATGATCAGCATGATCCAGACGATGAACGCTCCTAGCCCAATTAATGGCCAGAGAACGAGCGTCAGCCAGCCAATAATCGGAATCATTCCAATGATGGCCAGAGGGATCCATATCACAAACATTGCTACGGCGAAGCAGATGTTTTGCCAGGCATGGAAGCGCACAAACTTGTTCTTGCTATAGGGCTCCATCACCAAAAAGATAATCGCCGGGATGATTGTGATATAGGCAAGCATGCCGGCCGTATTGTCTGCCATGCCGCCGGAAGCAGGTGTCGAAGCGGGACTGGGTGCAGTACTCACAAAAAGTTACCTCCTACAGGTTTATTTTACTGCGCAGGACACGCCCGGAGTAACTCCGAGCGGCGCACAAACAAACGCGGCCAATGCCTGCCCCGTTGATGCGCCCGCGGATAAAGCACCCGCAGGATTTAGCTGCAATCTTGGGCGGACAATACCAAAAAAAAGGCCATAAAGCAAAAGAATTCATACGCAATTGCATAGTGTGGAAATACCTTTGAACGTTACAGGAGGAGTTCTCAGTTCTCAGGTTGAGCATTCAGCAGTCAGCACTCAGCATTCAGCCCCAGAAGAGATTTTAAGAATTTCTTAATTACCAGATGCGTTTCAACTCTAGTGACGAGGGGATGCGGGGATGAGACAATGTGGCAAGAGCATGTCTTCGACCACGGTCACTCCAGCAAGCCCCAAGACTGGCCAGCGCAGCGCCTCTCGTATTGCTTTCCGCTCGCTGTGTGCTTTGCTTCTTTTATTTGTTGCCCTGGTGGCGGGTTTCTACCTGTTTGCCACGGCAACGCTGCCGCAGGTGGATGGCACGATCACGGCGGCGGGGTTGGGAGCGCCGGTGGAGGTTCTCCGCGATGCGCAAGGCGTGCCGCACATCCGGGCGCAGAATCTTCCCGACATGCTGTTCGCGCAGGGCTACGTCACCGCCCAGGACCGGCTCTGGCAGATGGATATGACACGGCGCTATGCCGGCGGCGAACTGTCCGAGATCCTGGGGCCGGAGCTGGTGGAACATGACCGCGCGCAACGCATCCTTTCACTGCGAAGCGAAGCCCAACGCAGCTCCAGCCGCCTGGACGATCACGAAAAGGCCCTGTTTGAAGCTTACGCTCGCGGGGTCAATGCCTTCATTGACAGCCATAAGAACAAACTTCCACTTGAATTCCGCCTGATGGGTTACAGTCCGAGGCCGTGGACGGTAGAAGATAGTTTTATCGTAGGCGCGCAGATGGCGCAGAACCTGAGCCATGAACAATTTGCAACCAAGCTGCTGCGCGAGAAGCTGACCGCAATTCTGGGAGCACAAAAGGCGGCGGATTTGTATACGAATACCTCATGGCGCGACCGGCCACCGGGGGAGGCGGCGATGAAGCAGGAACCACCTGCGCACGCAGATCCGGATGACGAGGATTCGGGGGGAGATACGAATGTTGCAGTTGTAAGAAGCACTCGGCATTCAGCACTCAGCATTCAGCCAGAGGAAGTTCACCAGCCTTCGACTTCGCTCAGGACAGGCTACGACACAGAGACACAGAGAAGAACGAAGTTTCAAGTTTCGAGTTTCGAGTTTCGAGAAAAAAGCAGTCAGCATCCAGCACTCAGCATTCAGCCTGAGCGAGTTCACCAGCCTTCGACTTCGCTCAGGACAGGCTACGACGATGAAGACGGGCTTATTCCTGGGTCGAATAACTGGGTGGTTTCAGGCGAGCATACGATTACGGGCAAGCCGATGCTTTCCAATGACATGCACTTGCATCATCAGATTCCGGGCGTCTGGTATGAAGCGCAGCTTACGGCTGGGGCGTTCGACGCTGCCGGGGTCACACTGCCCGGATTTCCGTTTGTGATTGCCGGACACAACCGGCGCATTGCGTGGGGGTTCACCAATCTTAATCCTGATGTGGAAGACATCTTCATTGAGAATTTCAACGGCCGGGGCGAGTACCAGACGGCCGCGGGATGGAAGCAGCCGGAGCGCAGGCGGGAGGTCATCCATGTAAAGGGCGAGCCGGATGTTGTTTTCGATGTTCTCCTGACCCGGCATGGGCCGATCGTAACCGAGCTCATGCCCGGAGAGACGCGAAAGATCGCGTTGCAATGGACGCTCTATACCGCGGACCTGGGCGCGCCCTTCGGCGCACTGAACCAGGCGCAAAACTGGAACGAGTTTCGCAACGCTTTGCGCAACTTTACCATTCCAGGACAGAACGTTGTCTACGCCGATGTGGATGGACATATTGGATACCAGAGCACAGGCGAAGTTCCGTTGCGACGGTCGGGCAACGGCGCCCTGCCGGTTTCAGGGGCCGATGATGCGCACGAGTGGACCGGCTACATTCCCTTCGACCAGATGCCGAGCGTCTACGATCCGCCGGGGGGCGTTCTGGCGACCGCCAATGGGCGGATTACGGCGGCGCGTTATCCGTACTCCATCAGCACGCAATGGGGAGCGCCCTACCGCACACAACGCATTTACCGCGTGCTGGAATCGGGAAACAAGTTCTCCAGCGCCGATATGCTGGCCCTGCAGAACGACATCTACTCGGATTTCGACAAGTTCTGCGCCGAACAATTTGTTGCGGCTGTCGACCATTCCCAAATTGCTTCAGCGCGAGCGAAAGCAGCGGCTGAGATCATGCGATCGTGGGATGGCCGGCTGACGATTGATTCGGCGGCCGCCACCATTACCATCAAAAGCGAAAATGAGTTCCAGAAATTACTGCTTGGAAGTTACTGGCATGACTACGTGTGGCCGAATTCGGCTGTAGCGTGGGAAAACCTGCTCACCAGACGGCCCAAGTACTGGCTTCCCGCGGGCTTCAATAATTACGACGCATTGCTGACTGAGGCGGTAGAAAAAGTTGTGGCGGAATATGATGCTCCCACCAACCTGGCTGCGTGGGGGAAAGGCAGAGCGTATCCGCTGGAGATTGCGCATCCGGTCTTCGACAAGATCCCGATCTTGCGATGGTTCGGAGAACCTGGACGGGTGAAGCAATCAGGAGGCTCGTGGACGGTGAAGCAGGTAGGCAGAAGCTTCGGGCCCTCGGAACGGATGACCGTGGATCTGGGCAACCTGGATCAATCCACGCTGAATGTCGTCACCGGCGAATCGGGCCAGATTTTCAGCCGGCATTACATGGACCAGTGGAAGGCATGGTATGAAGGCCAAACGTTTTTGCTTCCCTTTTCGCAGGGCGCGGTGGAGAGCGCGGGGAAACATAGGTTGAGGCTGGAGCCTAAATAGTTCTCAGTTCTCGGTTCTCAGTTCTCAGAGAAATTTCTTCACACTTGGCAGAATAATATTCCGCGGAGAAAATCAAAAAACATTAACCACAGAGGACACAAAGGAAAGCAAGAAAAGTTTCCTTAGAAAACTTCTTTTACATCTATGGCTTTGCCCACTATGTCAATGGCTGGGTTGGTTTGCAGGGTGCTGGTGGTGGTGTTGTAGATATTGAGTTCTCCGCCTTCACAGACGTAAACCACATTGCGGTTGGGGATGGGCTCGATGGCGGTTATATCTGCCGGCAGGTTTCCAGAGCTCCCCGTGAGAGGCGGATGAATGACGGCTGTTGTGGGGTTGGTTGTGGTGTCGTAGATCGCGAGGCAGCCCTGAACTATGTTCGAGCAGGCACGGGCCCCGATGAAGAGCTTGCCGTTGCTGCCCATATTGATCCGGTCATGGATGCCATCAGGAATGGCAATACCTGCGACGATGGGCGCTAATGTGCCAGCATTCAGCACAGTTAATTGTCCACCGGCAGAGGTGGTTCCAGCGACGTAGAGCGTTGTTCCATTCAGCAGGGCTGTGCGGGCTGGAATGGGGGAACTGGTGGTTGCTGTAATAGCATGCGTGCTGATGGTTACGGCATCGACACCGGCCGTTGTCCCTCCACATTCCGGGCCGCAATTAAGCACATAGGCGGTCGAGTCGTCGCTGGTGAAGACAGCAAATATTGGGTGATCAAAGCCGGGGACAGGGGTCGCGCCAGCCGCGGTGTTGGCGGCGTTGATGAAGTAAACATTGCTGTTATTAGCGACGCCACCGACAAGTGTGGGATCGTCGGAGAACACCAGCAGCGTGCTCCCATTATGGCTCAGCACCAGTTGGCGGGCGCCGGGAACGTAGACTGCGCTGGCGCCGAGGCTGACGTTGTTGAGATCAAATACCTCGACCGCTCCCGACAGGGTTTGACCGGTGGCGATGGTGTTTCTTTCCGCGACAAAGAGGAAACGGTCGTCCTGCGAGATGGCAAAACTCTCTGTAGGATTGGCCAGGGTGACAGTGTTGCTGACCGTTTCTTTGGTGTTGTCGATAACACTCAGGGTGTTGCTACCGCTGCCGTAGACGATGGTATCTTTCTTGTCGGTGGTCTCTAACATCAGGGTAGGGGCTGACCCGGCGCTGATGGTAAAGGGCAATTGAGTCGTGGGGTCGAGAGGCAGGGTGTCTTTGGAGGCATCCACAATTTCAATAGAACTGACCGCCTGGTTGGAAACGAAAGCGCGCTTTGCGATCTTGCTTACGGATCCGCTGCTGCTGCTGCTGGAGTTGCCTCCGCCACAACTGATAAGAAAACACGCCACAATAATAATTACAAAGAGAGCGATTCGTCTCACGTTAACTCCGAAACAAGGATGATTAGGGATTATAACAAGAGTAGCTCTTAGCTTTTAGCTGTTAGCTCTTAGCTTTACAAAAATCTAACCACAGCGGGCACAAAGGACACGAAGGAAGACAAGCGTTAATGCAGCAAATTGGGGAGGTGGGTTGACGGATGCGATATTCTTAAGGCATGTCCTCTGACTTTCTAAAGCGGCTGGCTGCCGGCCCCATCCTGTGCGATGGCGCCATGGGAACCCTGCTGTATGGCAAAGGCATTTTCATCAATCGTTGCTACGACGAGCTCAATGTTTCGCAGCCGGAGCTGATTCGCGGCATTCATCAGGAATATCTGCAAGCTGGGGCCGACGTCATCGAGACCAATACCTTTGGAGCCAACGCGTTCAAGCTGGCCCGACACGGTTTTGGCGACCGCGTGCGTGAGATCAACCTGGCGGGCGCCCACCTGGCGCGACAACTCGTCACAAGGAAAGAAACCGACCAGACATTTTTTGTCGCCGGTTCGGTAGGACCCTTGGGCGTGCGTATTGAGCCCTTAGGGAAAACTTCGCTGGAGGAGGCGCGCGCGGCCTTCCATGAGCAAATTGCCGCCTTGGTGGAGGGCGGCGTGGATGTCATTTTCCTCGAGACGTTTACCTCACTGGAGGAAATTCATCAGGCAATTCTGGCGGCACGCGAGGTCAACGCCGAAATCCCCGTTGTGGCCATGGTGACCATTGACGATGAGGGCAACTGCCTGGATGGATCTACGCCGGAGACTTTTGCGGCCAAGCTGACCGAGTGGGGCGCGGATGCGATTGGCTGCAACTGCAGCGTTGGCCCGGTGGTAATGCTGGACGCGGTAGAGCACATGCGGCGCGTGAGCAGCCTGCCGCTGATCGCACAGCCCAACGCCGGTCCGCCACAGTCGGTGGAGGGGCGCAATATGTACCTGTGCTCGCCGGAATACATGGCCAGCTATGCGCGCAAGCTGGTGGCGGCAGGCGCGCAGATGGTGGGCGGATGCTGCGGCACAACACCGGAACATATCAAGTCGATGAAATCGGCGCTGCGGGTGGGCTCTGCCAAAGGCAGCGGCTTCCAGGTGGTGACCGAGGCAGCCAAGACAACCGAGATTGCCGTTCCTCCCCTGGAGCAGCGCTCGCGCCTGGGCACAAAAATCGCCAAAGGCGAATTTGTGACCATGGTGGAGATTGTTCCGCCCAAAGGAATTGACGCCGGCAAAGAGATCGAAGGGGCGCGTTACCTCAAATCGCTGAGGATTGATGTCATCAACATCCCCGACAGCCCGCGCGCCTCGGCGCGCATGAGCAACCAGGCGCTTTCGATCCTTGTGCAGCAGCAGGTGGGGGTGGAGACCATCCTGCACTATACGTGCCGCGACCGCAATGTGCTCAGCATCCAATCAGACCTGCTGGGCGCGGCTGCAATTGGACTTAAGAATATCTTATGCGTGACCGGAGATCCTCCTAAATTGGGAAATTATCCCGATGCCACTGCGGTGTTTGATGTGGATTCCATCGGGTTGGTCAATATTGTCCACAACCTGAATAAGGGACTGGACATTGGCGGCAACCCCATCGGGAGCAAAACGGGAACGGGTTTCGTGGTGGGCGTAGGAGCCAATCCAGGCGTGCCCAACCTGGATGAAGAGATCAGGCGCTTCGAATACAAAGTGGAAGCCGGGGCCGAGCTTGCCATTACCCAGCCGGTCTTCGACGTTACGCTGCTGGAGACGTTCCTGCGGCGCATCGAGCATTGCCGCATCCCGATTATCGCCGGCATCTGGCCGCTGGTCAGCCTGCGCAACGCGGAGTTCATGAAAAACGAGTTGCGCGTTTCCGTGCCCGATTCCATCATGAAGAGAATGGCCGCAACCAACAATGCAGATGCCGCCCGGGCAGAGGGAGTGGCCATTGCACGGGAGATGCTGCTGGCGGTGCACCAGGAGGTGCAGGGCGTGCAGCTTAGCGCCCCGCAGTCACGCTACAGCTCAGCGGTGGAGGTGCTGCGCGTGCTGGACGAAGATGCCAAGGCTAATATGCAGGTGGGGGATTGAGAAGAAGTTTCGACTTTCTAGTTTCAAGTTTCGAGTTAGCGCTACCTTACGCTGAGCCATGACTCATAATTGAGAGCTGAGAATTTACAAATTTTATAGTTCGGCAGTTTTGGTTTCGTCATACAATGACCTTAATGGAGTCTTGGCTTGCCTAAGTTTGAAGAATGTCTCGCCCGGCTGGAAAAAATAGTGCACGAACTGGAAAAGGGCGAGCTCCCACTGGAAAAAGCCCTGGCGTTATTTGAAGAAGGCGTACAGCTCTCAACTTCCTGCCGCAAAGAACTGGATGAAGCAGAAGGCAAGATAGAAATTCTGACGAAACAGAACGGTAAGTTGCAGCCCGAGCCGTTTGAGAATCGCCCGGCTGAGGCAGTCTCGAAGAGTTAACGAATTCAGCGTTCCCAATGTTTGAGGTTCGGCCATTACTCGCTGGAGATGATCTTTCACCCGCCGTGAAAACGGCCAAGCCTTTCGAGGTGAATCGTATGAAACCTCTCAATCTTATTGTTGCGCAATGCAATCCTCAGAGCGCTGAGGTCCTGGCGGAAAACCTGCAAAACCATTTCAAAAAGGTGTCGCTGGCCCATGATTTGCGCGAGCTGCGTCTTTCGATTATCGAGAACCGCGCTGACGTAGCGGTGCTTGACCTGGAGATGGCTCCAGTGTCGGAAGTGAGCAGCCTGCGGCGCGAATTCGGCAACCTGGAAATTGTGTGCACCCACCGTCTGGCTGATGAAAATTTGTGGTCAGCCGCGCTGGGCGCGGGGGCTGCGGATTGCTGCCATCCTTCGGACGTGCGTGGAATCGTGCTGGCGGCCAATCGCACACGCATCATGGCGCGCACGACGGCAGCGTAAATTTGCGATCTCTGAAATCTTCTGGATGAACCTGCCAGGGATTTGTCGCGCCTAAAGCGCCAGTCCTCGACCCTACCAAATGGTGTCAATCGAGAGAGGAGCCGCGTGCTAGTGCTTGCGCGCAGCGGCAAATGCAGCCATCCGCTGGATTAAGAAAGGCTCGATCGTTTCCGGATGGTTAATCAGACGAACGGACTCGGGACGAGGATCCTCCGGGGCTCCAATAAACTGACGCTGCTCCTGCGGAACCGGCGGCCCGCCGGCGGCGCCCGCCGACGGAATGGTGGTGGGCAACTGCACAGCGTACATGCTGCCGCCGCCCAGCTCCTCATGCGGATACTTCATCAACCAGACGCAATTGTGAGAATCGAGAATGAAATTGGCCGAGACAACCACCCATTGGCCCGCATCTGCCGCGGAGGGAGTCTGGCAATTCCACAACCGCGCGCGCGGAATGGTGTCGGCGGGGTCAAACCACGAATAGGAGTCCACAGCAATCGTTTTGAGGCCGCGCTCCTCGGCGAACCGCTCGACTTCGGGAAGCGACTGGTTCCAATCCACGTTCGAGCGGTCCAGGAGCGCGTATGCCGGGCGCCCAAAGCTGAAAATGTTGAGGTACGGAATGTAGAAGGGATAGGCGCGCACCGCCGTAACCATGCAGGCGAGCGACAGCAGCACGGCGGCCGCGGCCCCTGCAAGTGACCCCACGGGGGCCGACCCGCGAAGGCGTTTGAGCATTCTCGGCAAGGGCGCCAGCAGAAGTGTCAGCAGAACCACCGGAATACTGAAATGCCGGTAGCCGATGTTCAGCCGCGCCAGGATGCAGGCAAACGCAAAGAGAACGAGCGAGGTCCACAGCACGCGCCAGTGAAGCCCATACTCTTGGGGAATCACGGGAACGCCAGGAGCACTTCCGTTGCGCCGTTTCAGCCAGACCGCAGCCGCCAGCGCCAGAATCAGCAGCCCTAAAAATCCAGGCGCGGACTTCAGCACGAAAAGAACCGGAAAGTAGAACGGCACGCCATGGGCAAGTCTGTGCCCCAGGAAAAACGTCACGCGGCTCGAAGTGAACACCACGATCAGAACTCCGAACAAGTAGCGCAGGGGAGGCAGTATCAGGTGCAAGAGGATCCCCACCAGAGGTCGGTGCGTGCGACCGAAGAAGTTCGTCGGCTCACGGAGCGAGAGGATGAAGTAAGCCAGATAGACGACCGCGGCCGCTGCCAGTATCCCCACTCTGGTGGCCCGCCAGCGCTGCCGCCGCCATTCGCGAGCTTCGGACTTCCCCGCAGGTTGTCCCGGAACGGCCCGCCAGCGCGTGCTGAGCGCGAAAGCCAGGAATGCAAAGAAGAGCAGCCCGGCAGAAAACTTCGAAAGCAGCGCTGCGCCGAGGTTTAGCCCAAATGCAAGCGTCTTCTTCCGGGTGGGATCGCGCCACAGCTCGGCGAATGTCCACAGCGTGGTAATAGAAAAAAGCGCGATCGCCAGATCGGTCAGAACAAGCGGACCATAGGCGAGAAAGACAGGCGCGGTCACGTAAGCGGTAAGGCACAGCAATCCACCCCAGCCTCCGCCCAGCCTCCGCCCAAGCACAAAGACGACCCATCCCAGCGCCAGCGTAAGTAGCAGCATGGGCGCGCGCGCCCACGCGAGCACGGTCGCCTGATCATTCCACTTCGTTACGATCGAATGACCGAATAGACCCTCAAAGAGCCATACGGCGAAGAAGTATTTTTGCCCAAGCGTCCAGGAAGGATTACCGTAATCGGCGTGGGTTCCGCGAACCATCAGCGGTACGCCCGCCAAAACCTTCGCCAGCGGCGGATGCTCCGGATTCATCCGCAGATCGAGTTTTTGCACGTAACTGAGCCCAGCACCGATGTGTGGCTCTTCGTCAAACGTTACGGATTCGCGGCGTATCGACCCGCCCATCAGCACTGCCATCAGGATCAATAACGCTACGGCAGCTACGGCAAACGGGAAACGACCCTCTTCAAGCGAATCTTTCATCGCAGCTCTCCCGCCGGACATGAACCCTCCAGGAACTCCCCTGGGTCAAAAAATCGTCCGTGCGTTTTATTCTGAAAAGAAAGCATATTATATGGCACTCTGCTTCGCTGCGCGCATGCCTGCGGCAGCAGAGTTTGTTTCCGTGGATTTTCGGCACGGCTGAAACCGTGCTGATACGAAACTTCAGGGGCAAGCCCGGCACTTAACGGAAAACTTGTCATAAACAGATTCTCAGCACAATCACGATCCCGAGCTTCTGTTCAGCGCGCGTCTTGTTATACTCAATGCTTTCCATGTCACCTACCTCGATACAAGAAACCCTGGAATCGGGACGGCATATCGTAGACGCCGCACTGGACCGGCTGATCCCGCAGGCCGGCCAGCAGCCGGAATCCATCCACAAGGCGATGCGGCACAGCGTGTTTGCCGGTGGAAAGCGCCTGCGTCCGATTCTTTGTATGGAGGCGGCGCGCATGATCGCGGGCACGCTTCCTGCCGGAGTCGAAGAGCTGGGATCGGCGCTGGAGATGCTGCACACTTATTCGCTGATCCATGACGATCTGCCGGCGCTGGATAATGACGATTTGCGACGCGGGCATCCGACCTGCCACGTGGTTTATGGCGAGGCCACGGCTATCCTGGCGGGAGACGCGCTGCAGACGTTTGCTTATGAAGTGCTGGCCAAGCTGCGCTGCCCGGCGGAGGCGAAGGTCCGCATCATCGAAGAGATTGCGCACGCAACCGGAACCGTGGAAGGCATGATCGGCGGCCAGGTAATGGACCTGGAGGCTGAGCACAAGAGGCCGGATGGGAAGACGCTGGAGTTTATACATCGGTACAAGACGGGAGCTCTCATTACGGCGAGCCTTGTTACTGGTGGTCTCTACGCCGGCGGCGGACACGCGGAAATCCAGCGGCTGCGCGACTTTGGACGCTCGGCCGGATTAGCGTTCCAGATCATTGACGACGTGCTCGATGTCACGCAATCTTCCGCGCAGCTGGGCAAGACCGCGGGCAAAGATGAAGCTACGGAAAAAGCAACGTATCCGGCGCTGTTCGGCGTAGAAGCTTCCATCAAGCAGGCTGACATGTTGGTGGCTTCGGGATGCTCGGCGCTGGATTCTTTCGGCAGCCGCGCCGATATGTTGAAATCGCTGGCCCACTTCCTGGTGGAAAGAAAGAAATGACTTCAGCGCTCGACGTTCTGGCCATTGCCGCGCATCGCGATGATGTAGAACAAACTTGCGGCGGAACACTGTTGAAAATGGCTGAGGCTGGGCGTCGCACCGGCATCCTCGATCTGACGCAGGGTGAGATGGGGACGCGCGGCACCGCGGAAGATCGCGCACGCGAGGCAGATGCGGCAGCAAAGATTCTAAAAGCGAGCTGGAGAGCGGCCCTGGATATTCCAGATGCCCGGGTGGAGAACACCTGGGAGAACCGGCTGAAAGTGGCTCGGGTTATTCGTGAGCAAAGACCGAGGGTAGTAATTCTTCCCTACTGGCAGGGGCGGCATCCCGACCATTACACTGCGTCAACTCTTGGATACGAAGCTTGCTTCCTGGCAGGGTTGAACAAACTGGATTTGCCGGGCGCGGCGCATCGTCCTTTTAAAATTATTTATGCGACGTTGTACTACGATGTGCGGCCCACGTTCGTCGTAGACATCACCGAGCAGTTCGAGCAGCGCCTGAATTCGCTGTACGCTTACGAATCGCAATTCACAGACCAGGAGGCCGGCAGCAAAGACTTCCCTGCCCGCGCAGAAATCCGGGGACGCGTGGAAGCCATGGCGCGATTCTATGGAATGCTGGCGGGCGTGAAATACGCCGAGCCCTTTGTGCAGAAAGAAGTTGGATTGGTGGAGGATGTAACGTTGATTCCGGTGAAGTCGATATAGCAGCGGCTAGTTGTCGGTTTTTACTGAGGAAAGGTTCTCGTTTCTGGCTACGAAAAAGATTTGGCCGCAGATAAAAACGTTGATGAGCACAGATTTTACGAAGATTTCTCTGGAAATGCCTTGAAACAGCATGGATACTGAAACATTCTCGGGGTCCTTCGACTCGGGCATTCGCCCTCGCTCAGGATGACACTCCTAAGAATAGTACAGCGCAGTCCAGGCTCACTTCCGTTGTGCGATGGCTATGCCGTCGCGCATGGGGATTATTGTTGTGAAGAAGCCGGGCGAGGCGTAGAGAAGGCGGTTGAATTCCAGGATTGCTCGCGTGGTGTCGTCATGGTGGTCTGAACTCGCGACTTTGCCGCTCCAGAGAACGTTGTCTGAAATCAGCAATCCGCCTTTGCGCACGCGGTCGGCGGCGAGAGAAAAGACGCGCGGGTAATCTTCTTTATCCACGTCGTTGAAGATGATGTCGTAAGAGGCAGGCTTTTCTTCCGAGAGAATTTCCAGGGCATCGCCAATACGTATATCTATGCGCGCAGCTACGCCGGCGCGCTCGAAGTAACGGCGGGCCTCGTCTGCGTTCTTTTTGCTGCTATCGGTGTAGATGACCTTGCCCGCGGGACCTACGGCGCGGGCCCACCAGAGGGTGGAGTATCCGATGGCCGATCCTAATTCAAAAACTGTCTGGGCCCTGGCGATTTGCGCAAGCTGGTACAAGAAGCTGGCCACGACCGGGCCGATGATCGGGATATCGCGCTGTTTGGCCTGAAGCTCCATTTCGCGCAGGACTTCGTCGCGCGCCGGCAGCAGCGAATCAAGATACTTCTCAACGGCCTCGCCGGTGATGGGGTTCATGAAGCAGTTGCCAGTGGCCAGTTGCCGGTTGCCAGTTTCTTACTCATAGTTCATCTGCACATTCGTACTTTTACGAGGGTTCCTGCTGAGAATACATTACGGTTTTTAACCGATGGTTTGGCCGGGTTGGAGTTCGATGATTTCTATCCCGAGATCGCCCGCGAGGTGTTTAAATTCGGTGGGGGTGCCGGTCAAGACCGGGAATGTTCCATAATGAATTGGAATCACGGCCTTGGGGCGCAACAGGCGGCAGGCGTAGGTGGCTTCACGGGGTCCCATGGTGAAGTGATCGCCTATGGGCAACAAGGCCAAGTCTGGCTTGTAGAGGTCATGAATTAGTTGCATGTCGCCGAAGATGGCGGTGTCGCCGGAGTGGTATACCTTTAATCCATTCTCAAATTCTAGAACGTAGCCGCACGGTTCCCCGGCATAGATGATCTGGCCTTCATCCTCGATGCCGCCGGAGTGTAGGGCGTGAGTCATAGTCACACGGATATCTGCCACCACCTGCGATCCGCCCTTGTTCATGGGCTTGAGGTTCTCGATTCTCTTCTTCCCCAGCCAGGAGCAGAGTTCAAAAATTCCAACCACCGCAGGCTTGTGCTTGCGGGCAATTTCCACCACGTCGCCGGAGTGGTCAAAGTGGCCGTGGGTGACCAGAATCACGTCTACAGCCTTAACCTCCTTCTCCCTTTCAGGACAAGAAGGGTTTTGCTTAAGAAACGGATCAATGAGGATGATCTTGCCGCTGGTGGTTTCAAAGCGGACACAGGAGTGCCCCAGCCAGGTAATCTTGAGACCTTGAAGATCCATGAATGTCCTCTCTTGCTAAGATTCATGATTGTAAGCGCGGGATTTGCTCTGGCGCAAACGGTGGAAAAGCTCTTAGCCATTTAGCTCTCAGCTTTGGCTCTTAGCCTTTAGCACTTGGCCTTCCGGCGTTTTATACTTACTTATGAGTGCGGATAAGGGCCCCTGCTGGGCCGCTCACCGGTTTGGCAGCAGCACGTCCAATATAGAAGCGACCCTCTTAATTTAGAACCCAACTTAGAACCCAACGAGGAAGTTATCGCCTATGAAATATTTCACACATATTCTTTTGCAGTGCTGCTTATGGATTTCGTCTATTGCCATTGCCCAGGAATTGCCTAAGACGCCGGTACGGAATGTCACCGATGATTACTTCGGCACGAAAATTGTCGATCCGTATCGCTGGCTGGAGAAAACGTCAGATCCGGAAGTTGTGGCCTGGATGAAGGGGCAGAATGACCATACACGAACCATGCTGGCCGCAATCCCAGGGCGAGACAAGTTGCTGGAGCGGATCAAGTCACTGGACAATGCCGGCATAGTAGTATCTGGCCTGCAAGTGTGGGGTGGACGCTACTTCTACTACAAAGTAGAACCGGGTTGGGACAATCGCAAGCTTTACGTGCGCGACAGCGTGAATGGGCCTGAGCGGCTGCTGGTTGATCCGGAGAAGCTGACGACACCCGAGGGGAAACATTATTCCATCGATTATTTTCAGCCGTCGCCTGATGGGAAGTACGTGGCTTACGGAATTTCGCCGGGAGGCTCGGAAGACAGCGTTCTGCACGTTATCGAAAGCGAGACGGCGCGGGCGCTGCCCGACACGATTGACCGGGCGCAATTCGGATCTCCGACCTGGTTGCCGGATAACAAATCGTTCTTTTACACGCGCACTCAGAAGTTGACAGCCGATGCGCCGCCAACGGCAAAATACCAGAAGTTGCGCGTTTACCACCATACGCTGGGAGGCGATCCAGAGAGCGAACCGCCGATTTTTGGGTATGACGTAAGCCCGAACATGAAAGTCGTGGAAGATGATTTTCCAGTGTTAGCGTACTCACCGGGAGCGCCGAAATATCTGGTGGCGCTGGTGATCCATGGCGTGAAGCGCGAGTTGGATGTATATGCAACCCGCTTCGATAGCAACCTGGACGCAAAGACTGCGTGGAAGAAAATTGCGGATGAGAACGACGACGTAATCGGGTTCGATGTCCACGGCGACCTGATTTACCTGCAATCGCACAAAGATGCATCGCGATTCAAGGTTCTGCAGACAAGCCTGGAAAACCCCGATCTGGCGCACGCAGCAGTGGTTGTGCCGCCGAGTGAGGTCGTGGTGGTAGGCGTTGCCGCCGCCGCGGACGGACTCTACGTGCAAGACCTGGATGGAGGCATTGGGCGGCTGCGCAAGCTGGCCTATGACAACGGCGGAATGAAGCCGGTGAAGCTGCCCTTTGAGGGTGCGATCCAGTCGCTGTATACGAATCCGGTGGAAAGCGGCGCGTGGCTAGAGTTGGTGTCGTGGACCAAATCGCCGCTCTGGTATGCCCTGGATGCAAAGTCGGACAAGCTTACGGACACCGGGCTCGCGCCGCCTTCTCCCGTGGACTTCTCGCAAATTGTGTCGGAAGAGGTAAAGGCGAAGAGCGCGGATGGAACCATGGTGCCGCTATCGATTATCCATAAGAAGAACATGGCGCTCGATGGATCGCATCCGACATGGCTGCAGGCATATGGAGCTTACGGCATTACCATCGACCCGGCCTTCAGGCCTACACTGCTGGCCTTCTTTGAGAAGGGCGGGGTGTTCGCGGTGGCGCACGCGCGCGGAGGCGGAGAATACGGCGAAGACTGGCATCGAGCGGGACAGAAGCTGACCAAGCAGCACACCATTGACGACATGCTGGCCGGAGCGCAATACCTGATTGAGCACAAATATACTTCACCGGCCCACCTGGCAGGCGAGGGCACGAGCGCCGGCGGCGTCACGATTGGCGGCTCCATCACGCAGAGACCCGATTTGTTTGGCGCAGCGCTGATTCGAGTGGGTGATTCGGATTCGCTGCGTTCGGAGCTGATGGCAAGCGGGCCGGCGAACATTCCGGAGTTTGGAACGACGAAAGATCCGGATGGATTCAAAGCACTTTATGCGATGGATGCATATGTGCATGTGAAGCCGGAGACAAAGTATCCGGCGGTTCTGCTGACCACGGGGGCCAACGACCCGCGAGTAGCGCCCTGGCAGGCAGCCAAGATGGCGGCGCGGTTGCAGGCAGACACAAGCAGCGGAAAACCTGTGCTGCTGCGCGTGGATTATGACGCAGGCCACGGATTAGGATCCACCAAATCGCAGCGTGATGTAGAGCTCGCCGATGAGATGGCATTCCTGTTTTGGCAACTGGGGGTGCCGGATTACCAGCCGCAGCAAGGTGGCGCCGGAGGGGCGAAGAAATAGTTCACACCCTTCGGCAAAAACCTAACCACAAAGGACACGAAGGAAGCTTAGAAAGATAAAAATACTGGATTGTTGCGCGATGCATTGGCTGATAATGTATTTCCATGAATGCGACACCGAATGCGACGCAGGCAGCCGGGCTACAACTTCTTTTTTCCCATGAGCAAATCGCAAATCGCGTAGCGGCGATGGGCGCGGAAATCAGCCGCGACTTCGGTGATGAGCCCGTGCTGCTGTTGGGCGTACTCAAGGGAGCAACGATTTTTCTGAGCGACCTGGCCCGCACCCTGACCCTGAACGCCAGCTTTGATTTTCTGGGCGTCTCCAGCTACGGCAAAGGAGCAAAAAGCAGCGGCGCGGTACGGCTGACGAAAGATCTGGATGAATCTGTGCAAGGCAAGAATGTAATTCTGGTGGAGGATATTCTTGACACCGGCCTGACACTGAACTACTTAAAAAAAGTCCTCTCCGCCCATCAGCCGAGATGTCTGAAGATTGCCGCCCTGCTGGATAAGCCTTCACGTCGGGTGCAGCCGGTGCATGCCGATTACGTGGGATTCACTATTGAAGATGTTTTTGTGGTGGGTTATGGCATGGATTACGCTGAGCGTTACCGTAATCTGCGGGATATCTGCATTCTGTCGCAAATTTAGTGCAACCCGCAGAGGACGCTGAGGAGCGCAGAGGCTTGGAAAGTCAGAAGTCCGATTTACGAAGTACGATTCAAGCCGATTTTCTCTCGAGCCCTTGTTCAGTCCGTTTCAACCTGCGTGGCAGGTCCAGTGCTCGGAATGACAATCCAATAGACAGTATGGCGTACCAGTTCACGGATTTAGTCGGCAAAAGGGCGTCACAAAACCTTTGATATCACACTAAAAAAATCCTCATCTTGTGGTGCTACAATTTCTTCGATGTCCAGTACCCTCATTGCGACCACGCCTGACAAAATCAATTTGTCAGAATGGGCTGAAGTCGCACACCTTATTGACCACTCCCGCATACAGCCGGGTGTTACGCCGCCACAAATTATCAGCCTGTGCGAAGAGGCGCTACACTTCGGTTTTGCGTCAGTTTTTGTAAATCCTACTCATGTTGCCATGGTTGCTTCCCTGCTGCGTTCCAGCGCCGTCAAAGTAGGATCTACGGTGGGCTTTCCCCTGGGGGCAAACCTCACCAGCACGAAACGCGCCGAGGCAGCCGACCTGGTACTGCTGGGCGCGCAGGAGCTTGACATGGTCATCAACCTGGCTGCATTGAAGGCCAAAGATCGCGTGCTGGTGGAAAACGATATCCGCGCGGTTGCAGAGGTGGCGCATGGCGCGGGCGCAACCCTTAAAGTGATACTTGAAACCTGTCTGCTGACGGTGGATGAAAAAATCCTGGCCTGCGAGCTGGCTGTAGTGGCAGGGGCTGATTTCGTGAAGACCTCCACCGGCCTGAATGGCGCCGGGGCGACGGTGGACGATGTAGCCCTGATGCGTGGAGTGGTGGGCAGCCGCGCCGGAGTGAAGGCTTCCGGCGGGATTCGCACGGCAGAAGGTCTGGCCACTATGGTAAAGGCTGGAGCCAATCGCATAGGCACCAGCTCAGGCCTGCAGATCATGCAGGAACTGGGGGCAAGCTTCTGAGCGGAGCCACGAGCCCAATGAACCCTGCCAGCATCACAAGCGCGCCTGCGCTCAACCTGGAAAACTTCCTGGTAGAAGTTGCCGATGTGGTCAATACCACACTGGACCTCGATGCCCTGCTCAAACGCACAGCAGAGCTGGTGCAGCGGGTGATTGACTACGAAATTTTCAGCATCATGCTGCTCAACGAAAAGACGCAGGAGCTGCGCATGCGCTTCGCCATCGGCCACACGCCGGAGACGACGGAGCGAATCCGCATTAAGGTCGGTGAGGGCGTGACAGGCCTGGCGGCGCAGAAACGCGAAGCGGTGCTGGTGAACGACACTTCGCAGGATAGCCGGTACATTGGCGTGCTCAAAGGAGTGCGCTCGGAGCTGGCGGTCCCCCTGATCGTGAAGAACCGGGTGATCGGTGTAATTGACATCGAGGCGCGCGAAGCCGGTTCCTTCACGGAAGAACATAGCCGTTTGTTGACGCTGGTGGCTTCACGCATTGCCGCAGGCGTGGAAAATGCGCGGCTGTATACGCGCGTGTCACGCCAGGCACAGACGCTGACCGTGCTGAATGAGATCAGCCAGGAGTTGACCTCAATCCTCAACCTGGACGAACTGCTGCGGCGCATTGCCGAGTTGCTGACGCGGCTGATTGACTACCAGATGTTCAGCATCCTGCTGCTGGACCAGACGCATACCAAGCTGGAGCACCGCTTCAGCGTGCGCTATCGGGAAAATGTCCCTATCAAGCACGATATTCCGCTGGGAACCGGGCTGGTGGGCTACGCCGCGCGGGAGAAGGCCGCGGTGCTGGTGCCGGATGTGCAAAAAGACGAACGCTATGTCCAGATCAATCCGGAGACGCGCTCCGAACTTGCTGTGCCTTTGATTTACAAAGGCAGCGTGATCGGCGTGCTCGATCTGGAACACACACGGCGAGGATATTTTACCGACGATCATCGCAAAACTATCTCTACCCTGGCGGCGCAGGTGGCCATTGCAATCGAAAATGCGCGGCTCTACGAGCGGCTGGCCAAGGAAGAACAACGCCTGGAGCAGGACCTGGCCACAGCGCGCGAGCTGCAATTCGGCCTGCTACCCTCAGGCTGCCCGAGTCTTAAAGGCATCGATTGCGCGGCGCGCTACGTGCCAGCGCACGCCATTGGCGGCGATATGTTCGACTTCATCAACTATATGGGCGGGCGCACTGCCATCGCCATTGCGGACGTGAGCGGCAAGGGAGTGCGTGCGGCGCTCTATGCCGGCCTGGTGAGTGGATTGTTGCGCTCCAGCGCCGCGGGCGAGCCGGATGCCGCCGAGATGCTCTCTTTGCTTAATGCCGCCCTGATCGAGCGTCGCATCGAGGCACAGTTCGTGGCCATGCTGTATGCCATTTGGGACGAGAACGAGCGCGCCCTGCAGTTGGCGAATTCTGGTATGCCGAGGCCGATCCTGTGCAAAAAAGGCAAGGTGGAAATGGTGCACGCCACCGGACTTCCCCTGGGCTTCTTTGAAGATGCCGAGTACGAACAGTTCGAAATTCCCATGGCCGCCGGCAATGTTTGCGTCTTCCTGAGTGACGGTATCGTCGATGCTACCAACTATGCGGGCGAAACCATGGGCCGGTCGCGAGTTGAAAAACTGGTTGGGGAAAATTGGGAGCGCACGGCGCAAGAGATCCTGGAGGTGATTTACCAGGCCGTCAATCAACATGCCGATGGAGTCGCTACCTTTGACGACCAGACCGTGCTGGTGATCAAGGCGAAAGAATTGGCGGCGGGCTCTTCTAAGAAGAAGACGAAGAACGGGAAAGAAGCTTGATGAGCTTTTAGCTTTTAGCTTGTGCGCTTTAGAAGTCGCTCGCTTTTGTGAGTCCTTAGTTTTGCGCATTGATAAAATCCGATTTGTACTACTCGACCATCCCTATCCTTGACAGTTGTTGAGCCTCGCAATGGCCAAGATGGTATAAATAGTTGAACCCTTAGTACAGTCGATCCATGCCTGAAACGTCGAATCTCATAGTCCGGCCACCGGCATTCGTCTATCGCAAAGCCAGCAAGACGATGCAACTGCACTGCGAAAAAGAGCCGCTGGCGAAAGTTGCCGCGCGATTTGGCACGCCGGCGTATGTCTACTCGGCACAGACGCTACATTCCCGTTTTGAAGCTCTTGATAAAGCATTTAAGAACGCCGATCACACCATCTGCTACTCGGTAAAGGCCAACTCGAATCTTACCCTGCTGCGTTTGCTGCATAAGCTGGGTTCGGGGTTTGACGTGGTCTCTGGCGGCGAGTTGGAGCGGGTGCTGCGCGTGGGCAAGCGGGCGGCGCAGAACACAGTTTTTTCCGGCGTGGGTAAGACGGCGGATGAGATGGATGCGGCGTTGCGCGCCGGCATCCTCATGTTCAATCTGGAGAGCGAAAGTGAGATGCGGCTGCTGGCCGGGCGCGCAGGACGCGCCAAGAAGAAGGCGCCGGTTGCCTTTCGCGTCAATCCTGATGTGGTTGCCGAGACGCATCCGTATATTTCGACTGGATTGCGCGAGCACAAGTTCGGCGTGCCCATGGCAGAGGCGCTGCGGCTGTATTCGGCGGCCGCGGAACAGCGCTGGTTAGACGTTCGCGGCATCAGCGTGCACATTGGATCGCAGATTACAAGCGTGCAACCGTTCGCGGCGGCCCTGGGACGCGTTGCCGACCTGGCGCGTGAGTTGCTCGGGCGAGGACATAAGATCCGGTATATTGACGCGGGCGGGGGGCTGGGGATTCCCTATAACCATGGACAAGAAGACCTCTCGGCGACAGCTAACGCATACGCGCAGTCGCTCTTGCGCTCGTTGCATGACCTGGATGTTCATCTGTTGCTGGAGCCGGGGCGTTCGATTGTAGGACCGGCAGGCGTGCTGCTGACGCGTGTCCTATATTTGAAGCGGAATGGCGAAAAGCGTTTTGCCGTAGTCGATGCCGCCATGAACGACCTGCTGCGACCTTCGCTCTACAACGCTTATCACCAGATTGTTCCGGTGGAGCGGCGCGACGATGATGGCCTGGCAAAAACAGATATTGTCGGGCCGATCTGCGAGACCGGAGATTTTTTTGCGCGCGACCGCGAGATGCCCGCGCTGCAGGAGGGCGATCTGTTGGCGATTCTGGATACGGGCGCATACGGCATGTCACTGGCGTCGAATTACAATTCGCGCCCCAGGCCGGTTGAGTTGTTAGTGGATGGGAAGAAAGTCAAAGTGGTGCGGAAGAAAGAGTCGGTAAAAGATTTGTTGGCGCTGGAAGTGTAAAGCAAAAACCTACCGCGGATTACGCGGACTGTCGCGGATCGTTTTGACTTGGGAGCAAAATCTAACCTATTTCAGAATCTAATCTGCGCTTGAATAACACAGCATTCAATCAAAAAACTCGAATCTTCCGAAAGCCCCAGGCATCTCCCTAGGGCGACATTTACCGCCGATTGTTCTTGTCACGGTAAAATGGCTGGTACAACTGAAAGGAATCCATCATGTCTTCTCCACAGATCACGCCCGAGCAAGCCAAACTTTTCCTGAACTGGACGCTGCCCACGCTCAAGACGGAGCACGCCACTACCAAGAAAGTAATTGAGGCAATTCCACTGGATAAAGGCGACTATCGTCCGGACGCCATTTCCAAGACTGCGGTGGAATTAGCCTGGCACATTGTTGCAGCCGAGAAGCGCTTTCTGCGCGGTATTTGTACTGGGGCCTTTGACTTCAGTCCAATTTCGCGGCCAGATTCGGTCCGCGACTCGGCGGCGATTGCCACCTGGTTAGATGCGATGTTTGCCGAGAACCTGCCGGCGATAGAGCAGCTCAGTGGCGAGCAACTGGCCAGATTGGTCGATTTTCGTGGCGTGCTTCAGCTTCCGGCCGTGCGCTTTATCCAGGTCTGCCTGAACCACACGATCCACCATCGGGGGCAGCTTTCAATGTATTTGCGACCCACGGGCGCCAAGGTGCCATCCATTTATGGGGAGAGCTACGACGCTGCGCAGGCGCGCCTGGCGAAAGAAGGCAAAGCCAGCTAAATGCAAAAAGCTAACCGCGGATCACGCAGATTTGCGCGGATCGTTTCAATTTAGGAAATGGCTTTCTCCGCGCCTCAGCGCCTCCGCGGTTAGGACAGAGGTTAATGATAGATTCCAGGCGCTTCGTGTCCAATCTTCTGGACGTATTCGACATACGATCCGGGATAAACCTGGGGATCGCGGTCGGTTCCGCTTTCGCCGCCAAGCTCCAGCACGCGTGAGCCCAGCCCGCGCAGGAACATGCGGTCGTGCGAGACGAAGATCATGGTGCCCTCGAAGTCTTTGAGGGCTTCGACGAGCATCTCTTTGGTGGCAAGATCGAGATGGTTGGTGGGCTCGTCGAGCACCAGGAAGTTCGGCGGGTTATAGAGCATGCGGGCGATTGCCAGCCGCGATCTTTCGCCTCCGGAGAGCGACCGAATTTTTTTCTCCACATCGTCTCCTGAAAACTGAAACGCGCCGGCGAGTGTGCGCAGCGATCCCAGGCTGTCCTGGGGAAAGTCTCTTTGCAGTTGTTCGATGACCGTCAGGTCAGGATTGAGCACGTCGAGGGATTGCTGCGCGAAGTATCCCATATTCAGGCTGGCCCCCAGGCGTACTCGGCCCGAGTCTGGCTCCGCAGCGCCGGCAATCATCTTGAGCAGCGTGGTCTTGCCCGCGCCGTTTCTCCCCATCACCGCCCAGCGCTCCCCGCGGCGGATGATCAGATCAAAGCCGTCATAGAGCACGCGCTCGCCGTAACGCTTGTGCAGGTTCTCGATCACCGCTACCTGCTCGCCCGAGCGCGGCGGAATACGAAATTCGAACTTCACCACCTGCCGCTTCTTGGGCAGCTCGATCTTTTCGATTTTATCCAGCGCCTTGATGCGGCTCTGCACCTGGGCGGCCTTGGCGGCGTGCGTCCGGAAGCGATCGATGAAGCGCTGCTCTTTGGCCAGCATGGATTGCTGCCGCGCAAATGCCGCCTGCTGGTTGGTTTCGCGGATGGCGCGCTCGCGCTCGTAAAAATCATAGTTGCCTGAGTAAGTCACAATCTCGCCACCGTCAATCTCAGCGATCTTCGAGACAATGCGGTTCATGAATTCGCGGTCGTGCGAGGTCATGAGCAAAGCACCGGAAAATGATTTCAGAAACTGTTCCAGCCAGATGATGGATTCCAGGTCGAGGTGGTTGGTGGGCTCATCCATGAGCAGCACGTCGGGCCGGCCCAGCAACACGCGCGCCAGCGCAACCCGCATCTTCCAGCCGCCGGAGAGCAGGCCGACGTCGCCGTCAATCTGGTCGTCCTTGAAGCCCAGGCCGTGGAGCACTTCTCGCGCTTGCGCCTCGAGCGCGTAGCCGTTGAGGTGGTCGTACTCTTCCTGAACTTCGCCGAAGCGCGCCAGGATGCGATCCATATCGTCGGCTTTTTCGGGGTCTCCCATGGCGTGTTGCAGGTCTTCGAGTTCATGGTGCAGGTCGCCGAGCCGTCCGCTGCCGGCGATGGCTTCGTCGAGGACCGAGCGTCCTTTCATCTCCTCGACGTCCTGACGGAAATAACCGATCGTCAGCTTCTTGGGAACCGAGACCTCGCCTTCATCGACATCCTCTTCCCCGACCACCATGCGGAAGAGGGTCGTCTTGCCGGCGCCATTGGGGCCGACCAGGCCGACCTTCTCGCCAGGGTTCAACTGAAAAGAAGCATCCACGAAGACCAACTGCTTGCCATATTGCTTGTTAATGTTCGAAAAAGAGATCATCCGAAAACCAAGCTACCAGAATTCAAGCGGGTTTGTCGTGTAAACCGTCAGAAGATCGCGCATCGCGCACGGTGTTGATCCAATTAGACCCTTCATTGATCTGAAGCCGGCTGCGAATCCCATTCAAGTCTTCATCAACTGTTAACCGCATCGCAATAAATTCTTAACACCAGCCAGATACTCTTGCCCGGTGTCTTTAGACACTTAAACCGCCAATCACTGGGAGAAAAATTAATGATATTCACACCTGTTAGAAGAGGGTGGCGTCTTCGCGCGCTACTTACGTTTTTTTTGGCCGCATTGATATCGGCCGCAATCCCTGCGTCGAGCCAAAATACGAGTGTCGACGCTGTCGCTGATCATCAGAAGACCGAAACACCCATCAAGCACGTCATCGTCCTCATCGGCGAGAACCGCACCTTCGATCATGTCTTCGCAACCTATGTACCGCGGAGTGAGGATTCGATCTCGAACCTGCTGTCCAAAGGGATCATCAACGCCGACGGCACGCCTGGCCGGAATTTCGCGAGAGCTGCACAATTCCAGGCCATCGCGCCCTTCAATACGAAATACTTCATCAGCCTGGACAAGGACCACAAGGCTCCGTATCACATCCTGCCACAGCCAAGTTTAAACTTTTCGCCCACCAAGCCGACCTTTCCCGCCGGTACGCCCGCAGCTTTTTTGGCGGCAATCGAGCCCTCCCTGGACGCCGACGATCTCAATCTGCTCACCACGGGAGCGGCAACCGAATTCACACAGACTTTTGTCCAGCCCGATCCGGATACGCGCATTGCAAATTTCAACGCACTACCTAACGGGCCGTTCCCATTGAAGGGACAACAACTTCCCTACGATTCCTACACCGGCGACACGACTCACCGACTCTTCGAGATGTGGCAGCAATCGGACTGCAGCATCCGCAACGCCACGCGCCGCAACCCCTCGGGCTGCCTGAGCGATCTCTATCCTTTTGTGATCACCAACTACACCAATGTTCTTGATCCCGCCGATACTCCTCCCGCCATTGACGACAATGGCGGTGGCAATTCGATGGCGTTTTATAACGTCCAGGCAGGAGATGTCTCGGTTCTGAAGAGCCTGGCCGATGAATTCTCCATGAGCGACAATTTCCATCAATCGTTCATGGGTGGCACCGGCGCCAACCACGTGATGCTCGGCACCGGCGACGCGATCTTCTGGAGTGATGGCCACGGCAATCCGACGATGCCGCCGTCGCACATCGCCAATCCCGATCCGCTGCCGGGAACCGACGATGTGTTCACAGTGGACCTGGGTTTCGATGGCAACTTCACCGAGTGCGCCAACACGTCACAGCCGGGCATCGCACCTATCCAGGATTACCTCGCGTCCTTGCCGTACAATCCCAATCCGAACTGCCAACCCGGTCATTTCTATATGATCAACAATGACTCGCCCGGCTTCCTTCCGGATGGCACGGTTGACACCGCCGGCATCGCCAGCGGCGGCTCCATTCCCCCGATCAATGTCCGCACCGTCGGCGAGGCGCTCAACGAGAAAAACATTTCCTGGGCCTATTACGGCGGCGCCTACAACGCCGCTGTTGCTTTGCAGCATGATCCCACCAGTACGAATCCCCTGGTGCAGATCGGTGCGGCTTACTGCAACATCTGCAACTTCGAATCCTACGCGACCGCGATCATGGGCGATCCCGCCCAACGCGCCGCTCATATCAAAGATGCGACGGATTTCTTCGCCGCCATCGACACCAACGCGTTGCCATCGGTCTCCTACGTCAAGCCGGATGGCTTGCTGGATGGACACCCGGCGTCTTCGAAACTCGACCTCTTCGAGGGCATGGTCGAGAACGTCATGGATCACCTCAAGGCCAACCCGGCACTGATGGCCGATACGGCATTGATTATCACCTTTGACGAAGGCGGCGGTTACTATGACTCCGGTTACATCCAGCCGCTCGACTTCTTCGGCGACGGGCCGCGTATTCCGCTGATCGTCGTCTCCCCCTTCACCAAAGGCGGGTATATCAACCACACCTACACTGATCATGTCTCGATCTTGAAGTTCATCGAAAGGAACTGGCACTTGACGCCGCTCAGCAGCCGAGGCCGGGATAATTTCCCGAACCCGATTGCCGAGGAGGAGAATCCCTACGTGCCGCTCAACAGCCCGGCTCTCGGCGATCTCTTTGACATGTTCCATTTCGACGGAGATAGAGGTCGCGACGGCGAAAATCACGACGGTGACCACGGCAGCAATCGCTAACTAGTCTCCGCGACTATTCGCGCATGTTCTGAACCGACGCCGTTCGTTGTGACTGACGCCGACCGGGCCTTCTGGCACGGCCGGCGTCATCTCTTGCCGACCCAGATATGCTCGCCTTGCGCGGAGGGATATACTATGCGACTTGCAGGCGGAACTTCACGTTTGGGTGATTGCAGGATTGATCTCAACTGAAAAGAAGCATCAACGAAGACCAGATGCTTGCCATACTGTTTGTGGATATTCGAAAAAGAGATCATCCGAAAACCAAGCTACCAGAATTTCAGCTGGCTTTGTCGTGTATGCTTCGCTGATGGACAAAGCACATGCATAAGCTCTATGCGCTTCTCTGTTTGCTGGGCGGCGCGGCTCTGGTGTGGTGCGGATACCGGATTTTACGGCCATATCAGCGCAGCGAGGGAGCCACTGGCCTGGCCGGCGATATTGTAAGCCGGCACGGGCTCATCGGATGCGCGGGACAACTGCTTGTGATTCTTGGATTGATTATCGCTATCGTATTTACGCTGATCTTCCTGCTTACGTAGTCCGCAGCGCAACCCACGTGACTCACTACTGGGGCGGACCGCCGTAGATGATCTTTCCGCCCAGGATCGTGGTCTCTACCTTTACGTTGCGGATCAGCTCGGGGCGAATCTTGAAAATATCGTCGCTCAGAATCACCATGTCTGCGAGCTTGCCCGGTGTGATGGAGCCTTTTTCTTTCTCCTGAAACTCAGCGTAAGCTGAGCCCATCGTATAGGCCTCTACAGCTTCTGCGACGGTGAGTTTCTGTTCGGGAAACCATCCTTCGGGAAGTTTGCCGTCCAGGGGGGACCGGGTCACGGCGGCATAAACGGTGAGCATGGGGTCGAGCGGGACTACATCCCAATCTGTGCCAAAAGCCAGGCGTACGCCGTGATCGAGAAATGTGCGAAAGGCATAGGTGCGGCTGGCGCGGTCGTGGCCAATGCGCGCTTCGGCCCAGCGGCCGTCATCAACGGCCTGGTAAGGCTGAACCGATGCGATGACGTGTAATTTAGCGAATCGGTCAAAATCTTTTTCTGCCATGTGCTGCGCGTGCTCGATGCGGAGGCGGCGGTCGCGGTCGCCGTTGGTTTTTATAATGGCAGCATAGATATCCAGCACAACGGAAATCGCTTGGTCGCCGATGGCATGGGTGCAGATCTGCAATCCGGCCGCGTCGGCCTTTATGAGGCGGTCACGCATGGCCTCGATGGGATGCATTTCATCGGAGAGGATCCCGTGATTCTTAGGGTCGTCGTTGAAGGGCTCGAACATGTATGCAGTTCTTGAGCCCAGTGACCCGTCGGCAAAGCCTTTGATTGCTCCCAGGCGCAGATAGCTCGAGCCCCAGGCATGGCGGATGCCAATTTTGGCGAAGTCTTTCCATCCGGTTTCCATTGGCGCGGCATAGATGCGGGTGGTCAACTCGCCGCGCTCGGCCAATTCGGAATAGGCGGCAAGGTCGGCATATTCTGGATTCATATGTTGCACGCTGGTTACGCCGATAGAAGCGGCGTAGTCCATGGCACGCTGAATAGCACGGATGCGCTGCTCGTCGCTCATGGGCGGGATGGCTTTGCGGATGTATTTCTGGGCGGCGTCTTTGAATATGCCGGTGGGATTGCCCTGAGCGTCGCGCACGATGACTCCTCCGGGAACGTCGGGAGTTTTAGCGGTAACGCCCGCCAACTTTATGGCCAGCGAGTTGGCCAGCGCCATGTGGCCATCGTGGCGGTTGAGAAAAACCGGTGTATCAGGACTCACGGCATCGATTACATCTTTGCTGGGAAGCAGAGCGGGTGACCACCTGGTCTCATCCCAGTCTCCGCCGAGGACCCATTCGCCCTTGGAAGTCTTTTTTACCTGCGCGGCAATACGATTTACGAACTCCTGTTGCGAGGCGGCATCGCTCAGTTGCACCCGGTCAAGTTGCGCTCCGCCCTCGACGAAATGCACATGAGCATCGTTGAAGCCGGGAAGCAGGAGCTTGCCGGCGGCATCTATGATTTTTGTCTGCGGCCCGCGCCAGGGGTCCATCTGGGCGCTGCTGCCCACGGCCACGATGCGATCTCCGATGATGGCCACGGCTTCGGCCATGGGATGTTGCTTGTCGACCGTCCACACCTTGGCGTTGGTGATGATGAGGCTGGCGGCGGGTTGGGACTGCGGAAGGACAGGAGAAGACATGAGCAGAAATATGTAAAGAAACAGTTTAATTTTAAGCTGTTTGAAGCTTTTCATATTAGCTCTTAGCCTTTAGCTCTTAGCTTTTAACTAAGAGCTATCGCAGACCTCACCCATTTTGTTTGCGGCAAGTCTTCCTGCCAGAGACGCAGCAAGCTGCGTCTCTGCCTGATATCCGTCAGCGTTCGCCCCATTTCAGCTTTGTGCGCAGCACGTCAAAGAAATTTTTGTGCTGCAAGCGCAGCAAGATCACGTGGTCGCCCGATTTTTTACAGATCACACGGTCGCCGGAACGTAGCGGCGTTCCCACCTGGCCATCCACCGTCAAATATGATTCCTCAGGAGTGGTCTTGACCAGGATTTCAAACTGGGCGCTATCGTGGACGACCAGTGGACGATAGGTCAAGGAATGGGGAGATACCGGAGTAATCACAAATCCATCCACATTGGGTACCAGAATGGGGCCGCCGGAAGAGAGTGAATAAGCGGTAGAGCCGGTGGGAGTGGAAATAATCAGTCCATCGGCTTTGTAGTTGGTGATGAAAACGCCGTTCAGGAACATGTCAAAATCTGCCATGCGGGAGATGGTGCCCTTCCCCGCAACCACGTCGTTCAAAGCGGTGTACTCCGCCACGCATTTACCGGAGCGCACAAGCTGGCAATACAACATCGCCCGCCGTTCGGTGCCACAGAGGTTTCCGTGAAGACCTTCCAGAGTGGGATAAAGCTCCTCCAGAGCAACTTCAGTAAGAAATCCGAGCGAGCCCAGGTTGACGCCAAGAATGGGGATCTGGGCATGGGCTACAGCGCGGGCCGCGGCCAGCAACGTACCGTCTCCGCCCAGGACGATCACAAAGGCGGGCTTGTGGGCGGCAATCTCTTCGCGTTTGATGCCATCGCCGATCTTGAGATGGGCGGCGGTGTAGGTATCAATTAACGCCTCATAGTCATGCGCGCGCAGCCACTCCAGCAAAGGCGGAAGAATGGCGGCCAACTCGGGCTTGCCCGGCTTTGAGATGATGGCGGCTTTTTTTGCTGCGTTCAAAATTTTTATGGCTCCTGGGATCTAAGCGCTCGTTGTGCGCTGGCCTTCAGCAGAGCATCTGCCCTTCAAAACAGTCAAGGTGTGTTGTCTCTACGCCGCTTTTTGCAATCAGCTCTAGAACCGCACATGCAATAAAAATTCCCGGTTACCTTCGGCGCCCAGGATTGGCGATTCGATGAATTCGACGTCATGCCCACCCAACTCTGCAACCGCTTGCTTCACTTTTTCAACGGCGGCAAGCTGGGCCTCGGGCTCGCGTACGATTCCGCCTTTGCCTACCTTTTCGCGCCCAACTTCGAATTGCGGCTTCACCAAAACTACCAGCTCGCATGGATGCGCCGCCTGCACAATGGCAGGGAGAACGAGTGTAGCAGAGATGAATGATACATCCATGGCGACAAAAGCCGTCGCTTCAATCTGCTCTTCGGTGAGGTAACGGGCGTTGGTGCGCTCCAGCAGACAGACGCGAGGGTCGGCGCGCAGGATGGCGGCGATTTGCCCGTAACCGGTGTCGATTGCGATGACCCGGGCGGCGCCGTGCTGCAAAAGACAATCGGTGAAGCCACCGGTGGAAGCGCCCACATCCATGCACACCTTTCCCTTCACATCGACCTTCCAATGATGAAGGGCCGCTTCCAGCTTGATTCCACCGCGGCTGACGTAGCGTTGATCGTCGCCCAAAAGCCTGATCTCGGCATCAACGGCTACCGGCGTCCCCGGTTTCTCAATCTTCTGCTGGTTTACCATCACTTTGCCGGCGAGAACAAGGGCCTGGGCGCGTTCGCGCGAGGGCGCGAGGCCGCGGTCGAGCAATAATTTATCAATGCGAGTTTTCTCTGGCATGGATTTCGTAGTACCTCCTTCTTCTTGCCTAAGGCGCTTCACTCAGTTTCACCCAAAGATGTGCAAAGAGCAAAAAGTGCAGTGTATCTTTGACTTCGCATTGATATTCTGCATTTTTCCACAAGCTTATCCACACTGCTGTTGAAAAAGTTGCCAGCGGCCAGTTGCCAGTAAGAATAAACCGCCCGCAGCATGCTGGAAGAGGCCGAGAACGCGAGAAGAGAGCAGAGTTGATCGAGGCTCTTAGTTCTTGCTTGACAAAAGAGCCTCTCGCAATCACAGAATTGTTGAAGCTTATTTTCAGCGAATTTGATTGGAAGAGCCGCCTGCGACGGCAATTTTGTCTCCACTTCGGGGGATGAGTTAAAATAAAAGGTTCGAGGCAATTCATTATGGCTACCAAGACGAAGGAGCGCCCTGCGGCTGCCGAAGTCGCACCCAGTGTGCGAAACGGCAACGGGACGGCTCCACTGAGTCCGGAAATCTTAAAACGCTTATATTCTTACATGCTGAAGTGCCGCACGGTCGAAGACCGGGCGCGCAATCTTTTCAAACAAGGCCGATACTCGGGCAACTACTACGCGGCAACGGGACAGGAAGCCACCGCGGTCGGCACCACCATTGACCTGGAACTAGACGACTACATTGCCCCTTCACATCGTGACTTCATATCCCACATTATGAAAGGGACGCCGCTCAAGTTTCTGTTCGCACAGCTTTACGCGCGCAAGACCAGTCCCGACCAGGGACGCTCCTCCCCGGCACACTGCGGCTACGCTCCCACGAATGTCATTACTCCCTCTTCCACGATTGCAGCGCAGCTCAATATCGGGACCGGCATCGCGCACGCCTACCAGATGCAAAAAAAGCCCAACATTGTAATGGCGCTTTCCGGCGACGGATCCACCAGCCTGGGCTTCTGGCATGAGGCGCTGAATTTTGCCGGGGTCTACAAACTGCCGATTGTTTACATTGTGCAGAACAATTTATGGGCGGAATCCGTAAGCCTGAAACTGCAAACCGCGGTGGAAGATTTGAGCGTCAAGGCCCAGGCTTATGGTTTCCCCGGAATTACGGTTGACGGCAATGATGTGGTGGCTGTTTACCGGGTCGCCCGCGAAGCCATCCATCGAGCCCGAACCGGCGGCGGACCGACCCTGATTGAATGCAAGACCTATCGCTGGTTCGGCCACTCCATGATTGATCCCGGCACTTACCGCCCGCCTGAGGAAGTTGAATTCTGGAAGTCCAAAGATCCTATTCCCTTTATGGAACGCTACCTGGAGAAGCAGAAACTCTGGTCCGATGTATGGAAGCAGGAGCTGGTGGAGCAGTTCAACAAGGAAATTGATGAGGCGGTGGAGTTCGCGGAGAACTCGCCTTTTCCGGAACCGGAAGAGGCCCTGGACCACGTTTACAGCTTCAGCATCCGCGACCGCGAGCTGAACCGCAAATCCTGGACCTTCCGCAACTCGGTGGCCTCACCCGCAAACAAGTAAAAACCAAGGAACCGTAAACGAATGGCACTTTCGACTTATATTGACGCGATTAACAGCGCCCTCGGCGAAGAGATGCGGCGCGACGAACGCGTTTACATCATTGGCGAAGACGTGGGCGCTATGGGCGGCGCCTTCAAAGCCACCAAAGGCCTGCTGGAAGAATTTGGACCGCAGCGGGTGATTGACTCCCCACTGGCCGAGGGCATTATCGTCAGCTCGTCCATTGGCGCGGCCATGGTAGGCATGCGTCCGGTGCCTGAGATCCAGTTTTCCGATTTCATCACCCCGGCTATGGACGCGCTCACGCAGCAGGCTGCCAAGCTGCGCTACCGCAGCGCCGGAACCCAGACGTGTCCTCTAACGCTGCGCGTGTGTTACGGCGGCGGCGTGGGAGGCGGACTCTACCACTCGCAGACGAATACAACATGGTTTATCCATGAACCGGGATTGATTGTGCTGGCGCCCTCGACCCCATACGACGCCAAGGGACTGCTGAAGGCCGCGATTCGCGATGACAATCCCGTCGTCTACTTTGAGCATAAAAAGCTTTACCGCTCAATCAAAGAAGAAATTCCCGATGACGATTATGTAGTGCCTATCGGCAAGGCGGTTACACGCCGCGAGGGAACGGATATTACCGCCGTCTCTTACGGGTACACGTTGCAACTCACCTTGCAGGCTGCGGAAAAGATGCAGGAAAAAGGCGTCAGCGTTGAAGTGATTGACCTGCGCACGCTATCCCCGATTGATAAAGACAGCTTCCTGGAGTCGGTGGCGAAAACCAGCCGGCTGGTCGTGATTCAGGAAGATCACCGTACGCTGGGGATCGGCTCGGAAATTTCAGCCATCGTCGCGGAAGAAGCCTTCGATTGCCTCGATGCTCCCATCGTGCGCGTGACCGCTCCCGACGTTCCCGCAATTCCCTTCTCGGCGCCGCTGGAGAAGTTTTATATGCCATCGGTGGAGAAGATTGTGACCGCGTTGGAGCGGACGGTGGAGTATTAGCAGTCAGAGTAGAGAAGCATTTGGCACTTAGCATTTGGCCCCTAAGTAAGTTCGCAGCGAATAAGGCTCAGATTCTCTGCTATTTGGGGGCGCAGAAGGCACTCTTATGGCTAAATGCCAAGTGCTAACTGCTTTTTTTCACACCAATTCCAAACCACCATCCACCGCCAATATCTGGCCTGTAATAAAATCCGGGGCCATCGCCATCATCAGGACGGCGGCGGCCACGTCTGCGGCAGTTCCGTTGCGGCGCATGGGAGTCTTGGCCGCCATCTTCTTCATGAATCCGTTGACTTTCTCTTCGCCGGAATCAATCAATCCAGGGGAGACACAATTTACAACAATCTCAGGCGCAAAGGCCTTTGCCAGGACCTGGGTCTGCATGTGCAGAGCCGCCTTCGACTGGCAATAGTGAGCATGCGAGACCCAGGGACGCAGCCCGCCGAGGGAGCCGATATTAATAATGCGGCCGCGGCGCTTGCGCAGCTCCGGGGCGCAGGCGCGCGAAAACAAAAATGGGCCGCGGGTATTGGTGTCGAACATGTTGTCCCACTGCGCGATGGTGATGTCTGCGATCGCAGCGGTTTCGTAGAAAGCAGCGTTGTTCACCAGGATGTCCAATCGCTTAAACTCCCCCAATACCTTTTTAACCGCCTCCTGGATACTCTTCTCATCGCGGATATCGCAGCGCACGGCCAACGCGCGCACGCCGAGTTTTTCGATCTCATGAATTGTCGTTTGCGCCTCGGGGCGCGAGCTCAAATAGGTGATGGCGACGTCGGCGCCGGCTTCAGCAAAGGCGAGGGCACAGGCGCGACCAATGCGCCTGGCAGCGCCGGTGATCAGGACGCATTTCCCGTGAAGTGGCCGGGAAGTTTTAGCGGACGATGAAGGCATGCAGTGATTGTAACTTGAGAGCTTCTTTGAAAACCAAAGCTCGAGTCTGGATCGAGCTCCGAACAAGAGCGGTTTTCGTTTGGACCGAAATCGCATTCAATCCGATTGAAGCCGCGGGTAGTCAAATTTCCATCGGAGGCCCTCCCCCGCTTCGCGGGATCAGGATGACAGACTAAAAAACAATTTGTAGCTACAATTCAGCACTACCTAGTGCGGCATAGGCGGTTGCTGCTGAGGTTGTTGTTGCGGTTGCGGACTCGTAGGATCGGGCGGAAGGCTGGGGTCGTTCCGCGGCCTTTGGTAAGGCGGAGCCACACTGCCGGACTGCTGGTCGTCGCTGGGCAACGCTTCGCCTGGACGCCGGAGCGAGGGCGCGCCCGGCTGCCCGGCTTCGCCCGGAGTTTGCGGCTCGCTGGTTTGAGGCTGGGCCTCACCCGAGCGGGCGACCTGAACTTCTTTCTCAGTGCGAACGACTTTCTCGCCATCCACCTTCATGATTTCGACCCGGCCTACTTCATCGCCGTAAAGGCGGACGAACTCCACGGTCTGGGGTGGGGTGCCGTAGATCCATTCTTCATATTCGCCGCGGTCGTCGTGCTCGCGCACCTTCTGATCGGGACGGCCCTTGGAGGCGACCACCATCTCGCGGTTCATCCCTACCAACACCTCGTGATTTTTCACCGCCTCGCGCGCTTTGGGAGGCAGCGTATCTACGTAGGCCTGGGTTGCGGAGAGCGCGTTGAAATCGAAGACCGGGGCCAGCATCTGCTTGACTTGATCAGGGGTAACATCGGGCACAGAATGGTCGAACAGCAGAGCCACAAAAGATCCTTTGGCGTTCTCCGAATTATCGGAACCAATAGGAATTGTGTTGCCGGTTGAGCCCACGCCGGCTTCAATGTGCTGATACCATTTTTTCTTTTTCTTAGGGCCGCCATTGATTTCAACAATGATGCTGCGATCTTTGACCAGTACGTCAGTAATCACGGCGCGGTCGCCGGGCTTGGCGGCAGGACCGCGCTGGGCCAGCAGGAAGTTCAGTTGCTCGTCGTTGGGACTGACGACCCCGTCTTTGATCATCAATCCTTTTTCGCCCACGGGGAATGGCTTGCGCACAAATACCCGCTCGGCGGTCAACCCGCGAATAAGCTCGAACCTGGTCTGTTGCGACATAGGATGGCCGGCATCGTTGGCGGATTGGCCGGTTTGATCCGCCGGCTTTGCCTTGGAATCGGAACAGACGGCATTGCCTGCCAGGAGAACGAGCACGCTTGATGCGAGAAGAAATTTGCGAGGAGCCATAACAGCCTGCCTTCAGCTTGCATTTGAAAAGTTAAAGATGCTGAACCCGCTGTTTCTGTGCAAATTATACCGCTAAGCAGTGGCAGCAACTGTTCTTTTCAGATTGGATGCAAAAAAAAGCATTTAGCATTTAGCAGTTAGCATTTGGCCCCCTAAACAGCTTGGGCCGGAGCGGCTCAAGATGTTTGGCAGATGAAGACTCTCGAATGGCTAAATGCCAATTGCTAAGTGCTAAGTGCTTTACTTAGAAGCTAAATGCTTCCTTACTTCCGCTGTGCTACCTGCTCACCCATGACTTGGTTCCCGGGCTTGTCGGCCTCCTGGATGCCGGAGCGGTCTGGGCCTGCGGTGCGTCGCAAGATGACCAGCTTGGAGTGGCCTTCGCGGCCGCCAGGGACATATACGAAGTTGCGGGCAGGATCAAAGGCGAGGGCGTGGCCGCGAACTTCGGTGCGGAGCTCATCTTCGCTGGCATACTTACCATCTTGCGACCGAATCACATTCACATATCCATCGTCAGAAATAGCAAACAGGCGATGCGTCGTCTGATCGAACCACAAATTGTCTGTCCCGTTGGCGCAGGGCACGCGCGCTATCTCCCTTCCATCTTCCGGATCAAGAACCAGCACCGCCGAGCGGACTGCCACGTAGAGCTTCTGGGCTTGCGGATCGAAGGCCAATCCTGCAGGTTGCGATGCATTCAGTGTGAAGCGGCGCGCAATGGCGTTGCTGGAATCGAGGACAACAATTTCAGCGTGGCCTTGCAAAGAGGCAAACACCAGATTCTGCGCCGGGTCAAAAACCATGGCCTGGGGAGCACCCTCGAGAGGAACGCTGGAGATTTCAGCAGGATCGCTAAGTTTCACCACAGAAATAGTTTCCTGATTACGATTGGCGGCATAGAGCGTCTTGCGCGCCGGGACCAGCAGCAATGAATCGGCCGCAACCGGAAGCTTGATGGTATCTTCTACGCGCCAGCTTTTGCTCGAGATGACAGCAATAGTGCTGTTGCCGGCATTGGCGACATAAAGTCTTGCATTGGCGGCATCAACCGCCAGGCCGCGCGGGTCGGAGAGATCTTTCACCTGGGCGACGACTCTGCGCTTGATAGGATCAAAAATGTCGAGGGTGTTCGCCGAACTGTGGGCAATGACCAGGTATTTATCCACAAAAACGGCGGCGTCGAACCCGGGCTGCCCGGGAATCTCAATCATGGCAATCTGACGCAATTGCGCGGGCGCGGCTGCCGCGAACGCAATAAGCAGTATAAGAGTGTTCAGGGGACGCATATTCATGTTGGCTGCCTTGTTTTGGCCAGAGCTTCGGCGTGGATATGGGATGCAGAATAGCCGCTAGCAGTTGGCGGGCAGAGCTCTTAGCCTTTAGCTCTAAGACGAAAACAACTAAGGAAGCCTGATTCGATTGAAAATCAGCGTTGATCTGCGTTCATCCGCGGCGAAAATTGTTTTTAGGCCAGGTTCAGAACGCGCTTGAACGATCCGTGATCGTTCATGATCTTTTCCTGCAGCAGGGTGATGGCATAGATCAACTGTTCCGGGCGAGGTGGGCAGCCGGGAACGTAGATATCCACCGGGATGACCTGATTCACACCCTGGACGAGAGCATAGTTATTGAAGACGCCCCCGCTGGTCGCGCAGGCGCCCATGGAGATGACCCACTTGGGTTCAGGCATCTGCTCCCAAAGCAGGCGGATTACCGGGGCCATTTTTTGCGAAACCCGCCCGGCAATGATCATCAGATCAGCCTGGCGCGGCGAAGGACGAAACACCTCAGCGCCAAAGCGGGCAATATCAAAGCGCGAAGCGCCCATGGCCATCATCTCAATGGCGCAGCAAGCCAGGCCAAAGGTCATAGGCCAGATGGAGCTCTTGCGGCACCAGTTCACGGCCCAATCCAGCGAGGTTAGGATGATGCCCTCGGGCGGCTGCTCACCAAAAGCAACTTCGCGGATCTTGGTTATATCGTGCTCGCTGCCTACGGTATTCTCAAAACGTTCATCGCCATTCATGACTCTATTGTATTCCGAGAGGCGTGCAAGGTTCCAGTATTTCAGGACACGGAGCCGCTATGGGCTATAAAGGGTACTCTTTGCATAATATCCTTGTCAGAATCCATTGTTCCTACACGATTTTTCCAAGCCGTTCATCATCGCGTTCACCGGGCGATTCTTTGCGGGTGCGGACACAAAAATCCGGATCAGAGAAGATATAGGGCGCGGCTTGTAAGAGTTCGAAATCTACCTGCTCGCATCGCGGGCAATGCGGGAACCGCCCGCCCTTCAAAAAAACAAATTTCTCGGCAAGTTTATGCCCGTGATGCTTTGCGAAATAGATGCCAGTGTCCGGAACCTTTTGTCCGGGGGTAAAGAATTGGCGCTTCATCAGTTCCTCCCATGGCCAGTTTGGGCGGCCTGCGTTAGGTGACGGCTTTTATCGGTCGACGTGTCGAAATTGACTTGCCCCCTCGCTCAAACAACAAGCGATGAAGTGTTAAGTACGCGTGACGACACGGGGGGATACAAGTGGGGGGAGAAGTATTATCGCACCCTAAATTGGCTGCGTCATCACAAAAAGTTTCTATTCATCGTATCTTCATAAAGCCCCAAAACATGAAGTTCCAAAACGAAAAAAATCCAAAACGGGTTCACTTGTCCTACGATCGTTCGGAGGGCACGATTCCAAGCCGTTTTCGGCCAAAATGCTTAACTGCTATTTTTCTCCAACCCAGGAGCGACACAAAAACATCGTGGGAATCTTACAATCCGCATTTAACTGATACTCTGAATTCCAGGAGACCATACGCCGTTGCCGCCAATTATCAATGCCCAGGGAATTTCAAAGGCTTTTGGAGCCACGCCCCTGTTCCAGAATGTCTCCTTTACGGTTTCTGAGGGGGAGCGTATTGGACTCATCGGCCCGAACGGCTCAGGTAAATCCACGCTGCTGCGCATTCTGGCCGGCAACGTAGATACCGATGACGGAGAAATAGCGGTCCGAAAGCGCATCGGCCTCAGCTACGTGGAGCAGGAGTCGAGGTTCAACCCCGGCGCCACGGTGCGCTCCGTGGTCGAGAGCGCATTGCAACGCGCCGCAATCCCGGAATCCGAACGCGGCACCCGCTTTGCCGAGACCCTGGGCCGCGCCGGCTTCGAAGACTTCGACGCCGAGGCAGCTTCCCTCTCCGGAGGCTGGCAGAAACGCCTCGCCATTGTCGAGGCGCTGGTGCAGGCGCCCGACATCCTGCTGCTCGATGAGCCTACCAATCACCTTGACCTTGCCGGAATCGAGTGGCTCGAAGCTCTGCTCGAGCAGGCCTCATTTGCCAGCGTGATCGTTAGCCACGACCGCTATTTTCTCGAGAACGTTGCCACGGCGATGGTGGAGCTGAATCGCGTCTATCCTGATGGCCTGCTGCGCGTGCAGGGAAGCTACAGCACGTTTCTGGAAAAGAAAGAAGAATTTCTGCATGCCCAGGCGCAACGGCAGGAGGCGCTGGAAAATCTGGTGCATACGGAAATCGAATGGCTGCGCCGCGGGCCGAAGGCGCGCACCACGAAATCCAAGGCGCGCATCGGCAAAGCCAATCAACTGATGGGCGAACTCGCCGACTTGAATGCCAGGAGCCGCACCACTACAGCGCAAATCGATTTTTCGGTGACTGACCGCAAGACCAAGCGGCTGATTGAACTGGAAAACGTGGCCTACGACATTGGAGAGCGCACACTCTTCAACAACCTGAATTTCATCATCTCCGCCGGGATGCGAGTGGGCCTGGTAGGTCCCAATGGTAGCGGCAAGACTTCCTTGCTGCGCCTATTGCGCGACGAGCTCACGGCCACCGGCGGCCAGGTTCGCCGCGCCGAGTGGCTGCGCATTGTCTACTTCGACCAGAATCGCGAACTTAACTCTAATGTAACTCTGCGCCGCGCCCTGGCCCCGGAGAGCGATTCGGTTGTCTATCAGGACCGCGTCATTCACGTGGCCTCATGGGCGGCAAGGTTCCTGTTCACCGGCGAGCAGCTCAACCAGCCTGTAGGACGGCTCTCCGGAGGCGAACGCGCCCGAGTCCTGATCGCTCAACTCATGCTGCAACCGGCCGACGTTCTGCTGCTCGATGAACCTACCAACGATCTCGATATCCCGACGCTCGAAATCCTGGAAGAAAGCCTGCTCGAGTTTCGCGGCTCGCTTGTCCTGGTGACCCATGACCGCTATATGCTGGATCGCGTATCCACGATCGTGCTTGGTCTGGATGGCCAGGGCTCTGCCGAAAGCTTTGCCGATTACTCGCAATGGGAGTCATGGCAGGCGGAGCGCAAACTGCCGGCCCAGGCGGCGGGTGTGGCTTCGCGCGCTGCAGATGTGATCAAGCCTTCGCCTGCGGTGGGGGTTTCGCGGACAAAAGAAAAGCCCAAAAAGCTTTCCTACATAGAAGCCCGCGAATATGCCGGCATCGAGCAGCGCATCGCCGAAGCCGAGCTGGCGCTGACCGCCAGCCGGGCCCGACTGGAAGATCCGGCGATTTCGAGCGATGGCCCGCGCCTGATCGCAGCGCACACCGAGATGGAGGCGGCGCAGAAGAAGTTGGATACGCTTTACGCGCGCTGGGCGGAGTTGGAAGAGAAGAATGGGTGAGGCTTGAAAAATATCTTTGCAGGCGCGAAGCGCGTAATTGTCAGGGCACGGATTTATCCGTGCCGCTAAAGTTCATATTAGGATGACGGCTTCAGCCCCTGAGGTTAAAATGTCGATACCAAAAAGAGCGCCGTTTGCACTGTCCGATCAAACGTACTTCGTTAGCACGAAATGTTTTGGTGGCCAGCATTTACTCCAATCGGAACGTTGTGCGCTTCTCTTGATCGACACTCTTTATCATTATCGCAAACAGGGCAAGTACGCTTTGCATGCCTTTGTGGTTATGCCGGATCACCTGCACGCTCTGCTTAGTCCCGCCGATATAACCCTGGAACGAACAATGCAGTTGATCAAAGGGGGCTATTCCTATAGGCGTTCTAAGGAACTTGAGTTGCCTGGGGAAGCCTGGCAACGCGGATATTCCGATCATCGTGTCAGGGATCTTTCGGATTATCGTATCCACCTCTCCTACAATAACAATAATCCAGTGAAGCGCGGCCTTTGCCGCACACCAGAATCGTTTCCGTATTCTTCTGCCAACGGCAAGTACGAATTAGACCGTATACCTCAGCGGCTAAAGCCAGAATTCTGAGGTTCTGTGGCGGCACGGATAAATCCGTGCCCTGACAAGCACGCGCTTTCGCGCGTGACCAGGTAGAATTGACCACGGAAAACCCTTACAGCATGGAGACGCAATGAAACCCTTCCTCAAGTGGCTCGGCATCGCGGTCGTGGTGTTTCTGATTGTCGCGCAGTTTTTCCCTGTGGATAAGACCGATCCCCCGATAGATCCCTCGAAGACCATCTACGCAACTGCCACGGTGCCGCCCAACGCGCAATCCATTCTGCAGCGCTCATGCAAAGATTGTCACTCTGACGAAACTCATTGGCCCTGGTATAGCCACGTCGCTCCGGCTTCATGGCTGGTCGCCAGCGACGTGCACAGCGGGCGCCACAAAATGAACCTCTCCGAATGGGCGGCTTACACCGATAAGCAAAAGCAGGACAGGCTTGATGGCATCTGCGAGATGGTGGGCGGCGGCGATATGCCTCCATCCGATTACACGCTGATTCACCGCAATGCTGTGCTTACGCAGGCGGACCGCGATACTCTTTGCCAGTGGGTCAAGAGCCGCTAGATCCCGGTTCAAAGCAAAGTTCAATATCTTTTCGATCCGCTTTTTTCGGAACAGCCCCTTAGTTCCAGAGAGATGCACTTGAACTCCTTCCGGCGAAACAGACACAGAAAGTGTGTATTTGAACGGTGACATTGGTAAGAAAATCTTACTCTGATCGTTAGTTCTTTGCCTGGTCACAAGCCAGTGGAATTTCCCGTTCGCCCCCGCCGCCGCTATCCACTACCAACTGCAAGGTTTGGCAGATCACCGGCAGACGCATAGCGAAACCGGCAAAAGCCCATCCCAGGTGAACATGCTCCAACGCGCGGGCAAAGGCGGCGATTCCCTGTTCTGGCGCGCTTCCATCTGCTGGATCGTAGGTCATGCGCCTGAGGCTGCGATCCGGATGCTGCTCTGCAGGGATGATCTCAAGGCCAACGGGATTGCGGCGGCGCAGGAAGCCGGCCACCTGATTGCACATCCCGCAGGTCTGGGCGATATAGATTTTAGCGGGACAAAAGTTTTGCTGAAAATCTGCCGTTGCGTACCAGGGCTTCCAGCGCGGCCACCAGTTGCGCACGTGCGCGCGATAGCGTTTCCAGGGCGAGCCGAAGCGGTTGGCGAGGTCGTCGCCTTCATCCCAAGCGGCGAGGCCGGCGCTGTAAATGTGCGCCATGACTGCTGCGGCTGCAATCCAATAACTGCGCAGCATGATCCCCAGGAGCAAGAGTACTGTCATTGCCGAGACTTGCATGGGATTGCGAATATAAGCATACGGTCCGGTCATCACCAGCCTGCGCGGCGGATCATAAGGAATGGGCGTGCCTCCGCCGCGTTCTGCAAACTCCCGCACCGCGCTCAGACCCAGCACGCCGGGAAGCATAAATGCCTGGCACCATAAACTGAATTGCCATCCGGGCATGGTGAGTAAAGGCAACCAGCTTTTGTGGGTTTGCTCCAGGATGATAGCCGGCAATATGCCCATAGGCAGAATGGAAAAAATGATTACTTGCGGCACCGCGCGCGCATAAAGATGGCGCTGGTCCCTCGTCCAGCGGGCCAGCAGTTGCGAAGGTATAAGACATAACAGAATGCCGGCGAGATCGCCCAGAAGCCAGTTGTTACCCAGTTTCACTAGGGGGGCGGCTTGCGGCATGAACAGGAAGTCGAGAGCGAAGAAAGTGAGTGCGACGATGGCGAGATTAGTCCGGCGAAAGGCGAACGTTGGAATAACGCCCCAGAGCAATATCCATCCCAGGTAAAGGTCGACAGGAAAGCCCAGCATGAGCCCGCCCTGGGCGTGGAAGCTCCACCAGCCAAAATGGAACGCAGCCAGGTGCAGCACAGGCAACAGCGCCGCATTCCAAATACATGCCATGAACACGCCTATGACTTCTCTGCGCACGGGCCGCTGCCAGAACCATGCGGCCACCGCCCCGCTCAAAGGCAGGTAGAGGCAGGCAGCGCGAATGAGCAGGATGCGATCTATCAAACCTTCCTCCGTGTCTCAGTGCCTCTGTGGTGAATTATCTCGCCGATGCTGTCGTATCAATCAAATATCCTGCAGCCAGGCGCACGGCATAATGCTCCCACGGGCCGAAATACCAGGCCGGGCTCAGCTCGCGGCGAAAGCGTATCTTCCACTCCACTGTCGTCTGCCCGGGCGTAACTTCTTTCCAGCTCACGTCGGCATCTTCCCAGGTCATCCAATGGGCAATCTTGCTGTGGTCTGATACGGCATGAAAGCGGACATGGCCGGGTGAATGTTCCACAACTTCCATCACCAGATCTCCCGGCTTGCCTTCGCCTCCGGCAAAATGAATGATGCGGCGATCGCCAACGTTCAGGCCGGCGCCGTGAGCTTCGACCGGGCGAGGAAATTTCAGGCGCAAGAAAGCAGGAAGCGGGTGATTGAAATCAGGCGCGGCCGCCAGATTGTTCTCAACCGTAACTGCGCGGATGGGCAAAGCCCTGGTCACCGCGACCTCTTCCTGTTGTGGGAATGAAAGCCTTGCGCTCGTGCCCTCGAGGGACATGCCGGTAAACGCGCCTATAAGCAGCAGGCAGGTCGCATTTGTCCCCGGCCACTTCTGGTGCTCTGGTTTTCTTACGGCATTGATAATCACTCCAATCAAAATTCCGATGGCAAAAAATATAGGGGATGCCATCAGAATGCAGATAAAACCCTCGCCCAGAAATATTCCGGAGATGAGCATCGCAATAGTGATGACTTTGCAGATCATTCCCACTGTGGTCTCGGCTCGCGGGGTTAGAGCAAGAATGATGGCCAGAACGGAAGGAATGCCGATAAAGAGTGCCGACGTTTGCTCCAGGTGCTGCCAGACCAGAATGCGGTAAAGCAGGACAGCGACTGTGATAGCCAGAATGCTGGCTGCTAATGTCCACTGCGCTTTTGTGGGACCGCGTTTTGCGGTTTTTAGTTCGGTTGCTTCGCTCATCTAACACCTTCCTCAGATTTTTAACCTCAGCGGCTAAAGTCGAATGCATTTCCATGTCTTATGGCACGGATGAATCCGTGCCCTGACAACCACGTGAACTGGAAACTGACCACTGGCAACCAGCAACTGCTTCTACGCGCATCCCGCCAGCCGCGACGCCACACGATCCAGGGTGGGGTATTCGTTCAACCGCGCGACCATGCGATCGGCGGCTTGTTCTCCGGTGCACAAGGCGCCTTCGCTGGAAAGTCCATCGAGGTAGTCGCCGCAGAAGTCGAGTGGCGTATTCCACTCGGCCAGCTTGCCGCGCAGGGTTGCCATTTCCGTCAGGCGCCCGGCTGGGAACAGTGCGATCCCTGCCGGCCAGCGGACCAGGTGCACGAACAGAATGTCGTTGGCGATATCGGGAAACGTCCGGCGTATGAGCTGTATGGCGCTGGTGCGCAGGGCATCGTCACTGGAAGCTATGACTGGGAACGTCGGTGTCTGTTTGTAATAGATGGAGACCATCCCTGTTCCCTGCGGACACAGAAATGGCGACCGCAAATGCTCGAATTCGAGGGCCTGCACGCCATCCATGCGCTCGCCGGCAAAGCCGTAGCCGCTATAAGCCGCCTTCGGAGGCTTGCGCAGAGCGACGTGAGCGTTGGCCATGCTGGCATAGCGCGTGTGGCTGAGCGGATGCGCAACCCACTGGGGAAGATCGGGACATAGTGCGGGGACGAGATGGCCGGGGATAGCGAAGATGCATCCGCGAACGGTGTAGCGTTGCGGCCGGCCTTCAACCAGGGCTTCCACGGTAACCATTGCGCCCCTGTGGCGGACTTGAATCACGTGAGCATGCGTCCGCACGGGAATCTGCGCCGCGATTGTCTCAGGGATGAGGTCCACGCCATCATCCACGCACCAGAAGCCCGCGGCCAAAGTGTTGCGGATGGTCTGAAAGAAAACTTCGGCGGAGAGATTCGCCACCGAGCCTCCCACCGGCCCGCACATGCTGGGCTCAAAGAAGCGGGTCAGCAGTTCAGCTCCGCCGCTGCCGCTGTGGGCGAGATACTGGGCGACGTTTTCGCGGTCCAGGTGCAGAGCGCGCGGGCTCTCGCCGTGGGCCAGCCTGGTCTGGTTGCGGCAGAGGTCGAGAAAGAAACGAAACGATGCGCGCTTGGCCTGCCAGGTGAGCCCGGAGTCGCGGAACAGATCATCGGGCCGGCGGTCGCGAAAAGAGCGCACCTTGCCGCCGTCTTCCAATCCTAATTTGAAGCCGCCGTCGTGCATGCGGCTACCCAGGCCAAGGCGGCGGGCCAGGCTGCGCATGCGGATAAACTTTTTCCCTAGCAGCGTCACGCCGCGATCTATGCGAAAGCCATTGATGCGGTCGGTGGTCATGCGCCCGCCGACTCTGGCGCCGGCTTCGAGAACCAGCGGGGGCAGGCCGCGGTCCTGGCAGCGCAGCGCGGCCGCCAGACCGGCAATGCCGCCCCCGATGATGATTACATCCGGATTTGCAATTGGGCGGGCTTCAATTTGTTTGACTAAAGTCTTTTCGGCTTCGATGTTGTTAACCACGACGCACCCCCGCAATCAGATCTACGGCATGGGAGCTGCGTTGATATCGAACATTATCAAAGCGATTCTGAGTAAACTTCATCCAGTGGTTGAGGCTGGTTACGTGTCCGATCACCGGGCCAAAAATCAGGTAATTGTGGAAGTCGAAGCCGTGCTCAAAGAGAAGCAGCTTCCCTTTTGGTTTCAGAATGCGCGTGGCCTCGCTGAAAAGTTTTTCCCTCGGGCCGCCGGTTGGCACCTCATGCGTGCCAAAGCCGAAGACGACCACATCACAGCTCGCGTCTTCCAGAGGAACCAGGAAATCGGCCGCCCGCAATGCGGCAATGCGCGGCTCGCAGCGAGGCGGCGACTCCAGGTCGCGGACATCCTGCACGGCGGCCTCAGGCGGCTCGCCTTCTATGTTCCAGCAGTCCACCGAATAAATCTGGGCCTGCGGCAAAAGCTGGTTCAGGGTGAAGGCGTGGCGATAGGTCCCGATATGCAGGTCGGCAATCGTGACCGGGCCTGCGACTTCGCCAAGTTTCAAGAGTTGGCGCAGGTATTTGACCGCTGGAGGGCCATACATGCGATAGAGGCCGATCAGCGAATAAATCAGCATCAGGATGCCCACAACTGCCAGGCCACAGGCCGCACGCAGGAAGGCCGGCTTGTGCAACAGGACTCCAACTGCGCCCAGCGGAATTCCAGCGGCAAGAAAGACAAAGAAGATTTTGCGGTAGTCGCGGCGGCTTACATAGACCGCGCGGCCAAAGTACCACCACGCCGAAGGCCGATCTTGGGCGTCTACTGCCGGAAACCAGTGCTTGTGCTGAATTGGTTTGTGTTGAATTGCTGTGGCATTCGTCATTGCTGTTCTCCTCTTTGTCGAAATCCGCCCAATTTTTTCTCTGTGTCTCTGCGCCTCTGTGGTGAACAACCCGTCTAAACCGGATTCGGCGCCAATCCAGACTCGGTCAACAAAGTCATCACTCGCTTGCGAATGGGCTTCAAAATCGGCTGCAGTACCGGGGCGGTGGCCAGTTCGAAAGCGCGGGTAACCAGATCAAGCGCGCCATCCACCAACTTCCGGGTGCGGCGCTGCCCTTCCGAGCCGTCGTTTACAAAATAAAGAATGAAACCCATGTGCAGCGCCCACAGGGCCAGGGGAGCGATGTGACGAACGTCTTTGGGAAGTTTCTCGTCGCCCAGGGCACGGGCAAAGACCGCCATGCTGAGCTCGCGCTGGCGCTGGGTGGCAGGACCAAACCATGAGAGCGGATGTCCCGGATCGCCGCCATAACGAAACAGAGCAACCAGCAGGCGGCGGTCATGCTCAATGATGTCGAGCTTAGAGTGAAAGGCAATGCCCAGGCGCTGGCGCAGGTTCTTTGTCGCGGAGATGTCGCGATCCACCCGCAGCTTATGCTCCTGCTGGACGTAGTCGTAGTACGCGGAAACAATCGACTCTTTCGAGGGAAAGTAATAGTAGGAAGCCCCCAGCGACATGCCGGCCGAATCAGCGATGTCGCGCATGGTTGCGGCGTCGAATCCGCGCTCGCGGAAGAGCCTGAGCGCAGCAGCCAGTATTTGGCCGCGGGTAGCTTCGCCCTTTTTACCGATGACGGCAGAGACATGGTCTTCCGTTTTGACTGGTGCGATCCTGCTTTGGGGGCCCGGCGCCTGAGATTGAATCACAACACTATCGCTGCTCTGCTGCGCTTTGGCTTTTTGCATGTCTGTCATGAGTAAATCCTTAAAGTGAACGTGTTCAAATAATTGCTCTAAACTGGCAATCTGTCAACACATTTTTTGAACATGTTTAATTAATTTTGGGTTTAGCCGTAAGTCGCTTTTATTCAATGTCTTACTGGTACACTGCCTGGGAGAAGCTATGATTGATCACACAGACACCTTGAAAATTGGAGATCGTGCGCCAGCATTTAGCCTGACGGCGGCAAACCGTCCGGGCGTGTTTTCGCTCACGGAGGCATGCGCTTATGGCCCGGTGATTCTGGAGTTTTTGCGGGGCACATGGTGAACCAACTGCGTGAAACGCATGGCTCAGTTTGAGCCTCTACAAGGTGAAATTGAAAAATTGCAGGCTTCGCTGCTTCTCATCGCCGCTGAGAAGCGGGCGGGCATGTTCAAGCCGGAGCGCTTCTTTGAAAAGCATCCGGCCAGCTTCCCTTTCCTGCTGGATGAAGACCGCGCCGTAACCAAAGAATACGGCATTCATAACCGGCTGGCGCTCGATGCCATTGATATTGCCAGGCCGGCCACCTTTGTCGTAGACCAGCACGGCATGGTGAGATTTATATATGTGGGAAGGAACCAGTTTGATCGGGCTCCGCTTGAGCTGGTGATGGAGGCAGTTGCCAGTTACCAGTAATCAGCTGCCGGTAAAGATTAAACTTCCTAGACAAGGGCGGATTAAATGACCCGATGACTCAATCCCTATTGCATCTGCTAGACTCTTTTTAAACCGTGCGTATCCTGAATCGTTATATTTTGCGCGAGGTCCTTTCGCATGCCGCCATTGGCGGAGTTGTGTTCACATTTGTACTTTTCATGAAAAATGTGACTCAGATTCTTGAGCTGGTTGTCCGCAGCAGCGCACCCATTCCCAGCGTGGCGGAGCTGATTTTTCTTACCATTCCCAGCGCGCTCACAGTAACCATTCCCATGGCGGTACTGGTTGGCATCCTGATCGGACTGAGCCGCCTGGCGGCAGACAGCGAAGTCACGGCAATGCGCGCCAGCGGCATTGGCACCGGGCTCTTCGTGCGGACCATCGGCTGGCTGGCCGTCCTTACCTGGATTGTAGCGACGTTCAACACCGTGTTCATGGCGCCGCGCTCGACGGCCGCGCTTGATGACTTGCAGAACCGGCTGAAGAGCTCCCAAGCTTCTTTTGAAGTGCAGCCGCGGGTATTTTACGAGGACTTGAAGAATTACGTCCTCTATATCCAGGATGTGGTTCCGCAAGAGGGCGTGGCGGTCTGGAAAAAGGTCTTTCTTGCCGATATCAGCAACCCCACGGCCCCCACCATCACGCTGGCGCAGGAAGGCGTTGCGGTCAGCGACTCGCCCGACGCAATGCGGCTGCACCTCATCGGAGCTTCGACCCATGAAAATGTTCCGAAGCAAGCCGAGCAATACAGCATCTCCATGTCGCAGGAGACCGATGTTCCCGTTCCCTTGGCCAACAACACAGAAAAGAAAGGGCCGGAGGAGCCTGCGCTTCCTGAAATATCCACGCGCGAACTGTTCTCGCAGATTGCAGTGCTGCGAGGGCAGCCCGGGTGGAACGAACCCAACTGGAGCGTGGTGGGCATGCGCCGCCGCTGGTATTTGATCGAGGCCAATCGCCGCTTCGCATTGCCTACCGCCTGCCTCGTGCTTGCGCTGGTGGGAATACCACTGGGCCTCTCTGCCAAGAAGGGCGGTAAAGCCACCGGGTTTGTGCTCACTATTGTGCTGGTATTCGTTTATTACGTGGTCTCATTGGCCGGGCTGGCCCTGGCGCGACAGGGCCGTGTGCCACCTGCGCTGGGCGTGTGGATGGGAAATGGAATTTTCTTTGTCGCCGGACTCCTGCTGTTGTGGCGGGTGCGGAAACGGCCTTTGGAGATCGGCGTCTATTCCCTGCTGCAGCGCTTGCGAAGATTCAGCTCCAGGGTAAAATCGGTTTCCGAGGGGGCGGAGGCTTCCGACCAGGCACGGATGCGGGTGGGATTTCCGCAGATCCTTGACGACTACATCCTGCGCGACTTCCTCACATATCTGGCCATGGTGATGGCCACATTTGCCGTCCTGATTTCAGTGTTCACATTTTTCGAGCTGCTGGGCGACATTATTCGCAACCGCGTGCCCCTGGTCACAGTGGGGGAATACATGCTGCATGTGATTCCTTCGTATGTTTACATACTGACGCCGCTGGCGGTGCTCATTGCCGTGCTGGTTACATTTGGCTTGTTGGAGAAAGCCAACGAGGTGACCGCTATGAAGGCAACCGGAATCAGCATTTATCGTGTGGTGATGCCGGTGCTGATTTTATCGGCGGTAATCGCTGGAGGGCTGTTCGTGGTAGACCAGCTTTACCTTCCCGGCAATAACCGCGAAGAGGAAGCGCTACGCAACGAGATCAAAGGCAAGCCGGCGCAGACATACTTTCGTCCCGATCGCATGTGGATCTTCGGCAAGAACAATACGATTTACTACTATGAGCTGTTCGATCCCGACCGCAATACATTTGGGAATATCTCGATCTTTGAATTCGATCAGGCAACGTTCTCGGTAACACGAAGGATCTTTGCGGAACATGCGCACTGGGATAATGGACTGAACCGTTTTGTCTTCTCCCAGGGCTGGAGCCGGTCTTTCAACGGCTCGGCCATTCAGGAATTTCGCACATTTGACGTCTCTACATTCGCCGAATTGACAGAGAACCCCGCCTATTTTAAGAAAGAGGTCAAGCAATCGTCGGAGATGAACTATGCCGAGCTCAATCAATATATTGACGATTTGCAGCAAAGCGGCTTTGAGGTAGTACGGCTTAAAGTGCAACTTTATAAAAAATTCGCCTTCCCCCTGATTACATTGGTGATGGCGGTTCTGGCAGTTCCCTTCTCACTGCGGGCGGCGCAGCGCGGCGCGCTCACAGGCGTGGCCATTGCCCTGGGAATCGGCATTATCTATTTCGTGGTTTCCGGGCTCTTTGAGGCCATGGGCAACATCAATCAACTGCCGCCGGCGCTGGCGGCCTGGTCCCCGGATTTGGTGTTTGGCCTGGTGGGGAGCTATTTGATCCTGAAGGTCCCTACGTAAATCGGTTTTTCGCCGCGGATAAACGCGGATTAGCGCGGATTTCTTTAAACTTATTTTTGCGAATGCCCCGGCTTACCCAGGCAATTGAAGTGTTGTCAGGGGCTTTTAACTCGGGTATTTCGCCCCCGCGCAGCGATATTCCATAGAACTTTTAGAGATGGAACCATCTGCAAAAGATTTCGTATCACTATCCTGTAATTTATCTGAAAACCAATATGACGTTCTTACATCGAAGCGATCTAAAGATCGGTGCATTCAAGGAAAACCAATGATCTGTCACGCCCGCCATAGACTTCACGGCCTGTTCCTGTCTTTGCTGTTTGCTGCGGCATGTATTCCTGCCTCAGCAGCCGATCTGCCGACGGTTTTGCCGCGGAACGTAAAGATCGTTCAATTTTCCAGCGCCTCCCTGGGCGACGAGCGTACATTATTGGTCATTCTGCCTCTGGATTACGATACTTCAACCAGCCGCTATCCCACGCTCTACCTGCTGCATGGTTACGACGCCGACATAACCGACTGGGCCCGTGGTACAAACCTGACCGCCTATGCAGCAGAACATCACCTGATTATCGTGACCCCCGATGCCTCCCGGGGCTGGTACGTCAACAGCGTCTCGGACCCGAAAGCCCGCTTCGATGACTTCATCGTCAAAGACGTTGTCAGTTACGTAGATGCGCATTTTCGTACCATTCCTGAACGCTTTGCCCGGGCGATTGCCGGCGTATCCATGGGCGGATACGGCGCCACTTTTCTCGGACTCGAGCACTCTGACACCTTTGCCGCCGTCGGCAGTTTCAGCGGCGCTTTAGGGATCGTGCACATGGAGCCGCCAAAACCCTCCACAGACGAACCCGAAGGACTGCGAAAATTCCGCCAGGAGATGGAATCCCGTTTTGGAACCTACGGATCGAAGGAGCAGAAAGACCGCGATCCCTTTGAATTAGCAGCTAAGATTTCTGTTGAACAGGCGCCTATGCTTTTCATCGTCTGCGGCGGCGAGGACGGGTTGGCAGAAATTAATCACCAATTCATCTCGCAGCTTGCCAAACGCAGGATCGCCTATGAGTACCGCGAGCTATCGCCGCGTGAACATGACTGGAACATCTGGAATGAAGAAATTCCAATCTTCCTCGACAAACTCGACCATCTGGAAGGCTTTGGATCTGCGTTGCCTGAAGATCACGGCGCCGGCAAGCGCAGCAGCCAGGAACGAGAAGACCGCTCGAGATAGAGCAGACCAGGCCATCGTGAGCCCAGACAAACACACGCCCGCCTTTGCAGGCGGGCGTGTATGCGGCAAGAGGCTGCCGCTGAACGTTTTACCGTTCGTTTAGGGGGATATAGCGAGCGGGGTGTTGCGGCCCTACGTAGTCAGCGCGGGGGCGGATGAGGCGGTTGTCATCGTGTTGTTCGATGACATGTGCTGTCCAGCCGCTGATGCGTGAGACCGCGAAGATCGGTGTAAACAAATCAAGATCGATGCCCAGGGTGGTATAGGTGGAGGCAGAGTAAAAATCAACGTTGGCGTTCAGTTTCTTCTCGCGCTTCACGTACTCCTCGATCTTTTGCGACATATCAAACCATTTGGTGGTGCCGCTGGAGAGGCTGAGATCGTGCGACATCTTGCGCAGATGCGTCGCCCGGGGATCTTCGGTGTGATAAACGCGATGGCCCATGCCAGGAACTTTTTTCTTTTGCGCCAGCATGGCCTTTACGTGCTCGACCGGGTCTTCGCCTGCCTGATCAATGACAAAGAGCATCCTCATCACCTCTTCGTTGGCGCCGCCGTGGAGCGGGCCCTTCAGCGCCCCGATGGCGCTGGTGATGGCAGAGTGCATGTCTGAGAGAGTGGCCGCAGTCACGCGCGCGGCAAAGGTTGAGGCATTGAGTTCATGGTCGGCATGCAAAATAAGGGCGATATCGAGGGCGCGTTCGGCGGTGGGAGAAGGCTTTTGGCCGTTCAAGAGCAGAAGAAAGTTGGCTGCGTGCGATAGCGCAGGGTCGGGCGTCACCACGTCTTTGCCTTTGCGGATTCGGTCGTAAGCAGCCACAATCATGGCGATCTGCGAGGTCAGCCGGCGCGATTTGCGCACGTTGGCGTCGTGATCGTTGTTCTTGTCATCCGGATCGTAGAAAGAGAGCGCGGAAACGGCGGTGCGCAGCACTTCCATGGGAGACGCTCCCTTGGGAAACTGCCGCATCATGGTGATAATGCCGGCATCAAGCTTGCGCTCTGCGGCCAGATCTTTGCGGCACTGGTCCAGCTCTTGCCGATTGGGCAGGCGGCCATTCCAGAGCAGGTAGCAGGTCTCTTCAAAGGTTGAGGATTGCGCCAGGTCGTGGATATCAATGCCGCGATAGGCCAGAATGCCGCGGTCACCGTCTATGTAGCAGATGCTGGATGTGGCCGCAACAACGCCTTCCAGGCCTTTCGCGGGTGTGGTTGTGGTTGACATGTGTTTCGCTCGCCTTTTGGGTAACCTTCTTTTATATCGCAAGAGTCGCAGCTACCACAAACTGAGTGCGCGTCTTTCTGAGAGGATTCCGCAACCCTGCCGGGCCCTCGCCGTTATAGATGCAGCAAGACTCTTTTTGCCTGCAAACTTTTATATCAAAACTCGCGGCCGGCATAAACCGCTGATATGATTTCTGTTTGCATTGTGAGACAAGTCCAACCAGCAGAAACATGAGATTCAGAATTCTACCGCTGTTGTGCATCCTTGGGTTTCTGGCAGGCAGCGCCGCCGCCGATGAGGGTATGTGGCTTTTCAACGCCGCTCCCAAAGCCAAAATCAAAGCCAAATACGGATTCGAAGTTACCGACGCATGGCTCAACCATCTGCAGCTTTCCTCCATCCGTTTCGACAATGGAGGATCGGGGGCCTTTGTTTCTGCCGATGGCCTGGCGCTCACCAACCATCATGTGGCCTCCGATTGCCTGCAAAATCTATCGACCCCCAGGCAGGATTACCGTAAGACCGGCTTTTACGCCAAGAGCCCGGAACAGGAGCCTCGCTGTCCTGACCTGGAACTGAACGTCGTGCAGCAGATCACCGATGTAACGGCCCAGGTGAATACTGGAGTCAAGCCCGGTATGCCTGACGCCGACGCCGGCAAGTTACAGCGAGCTTCCATGGCTGCCATTGAGAAAGAGTGCGCCACCGCTGCGGACATCCGCTGCGATGTGGTGACGCTTTATTCCGGGGCCCAGTTTCACTTATACAAATACAAAAAATATACGGACGTGCGCCTGGTATTCGCGCCTGAAGTCGATATTGCGTTCTTCGGAGGCGATCCGGACAACTTCGAGTTTCCGCGCTACGATCTCGATGTCGCTTTTTTTCGCGTGTATGAAAATGGCAAGCCGGCGCACCTGGCCGACTATCTGCAAATATCGAAATTGGGCGCGCAGGAGGGAGACCTGGTTTTCGTCTCCGGCAATCCTGGTCACTCGGAGAGGCAAGACACAGTCAATCAGTTCTTCTTTTTGAAGACAACCCAGTATCCTTTTGTGCTGAAAGATTATGAGCGGCGTATCCGTTTGTTACAGGATTTTTCGGCGCAATCGGCCGAAAATGCGCGCATTGCGCAAGAAGATATCTTCATCCTGCAAAATTCATTCAAAGCATACTCCGGCTTCAATGCCACATTCAGCGACCAGAACCTCTTACATCGAAAGATCATGGATGAGCGTATTCATCTGATCCGCACCCAGAATTCCACCCTGGGCAAGCGCGAGTTCGTGGCCTACATGCAGATTGACAAGGCCTTGCGGGTGCATCATGAAATTTTTCTGCCCTACCGCTTTCTCGAGCTGCGCTATGGCTTTCGCGGAACCCTGGCCGGCTTTGCGCGGACTCTGGTCCGTGTAGCGGGAGAAAAAAGCAAACCGAACGGCGAGCGCCTGCGTGAATACCGCGATTCGGCCCTGCCTTCGCTGGAGGCCGAACTCTTTTCTTCTGCTCCGATTTACAAATCGCTCGAAACCGTCATGCTGGCCGATTCGCTGAAAGAGATGCAGGAGCAGTTAGGCGCCGACAACGCAACCGTAGTGAAGGTGCTGCTAAGCAAGACTCCCGAAGAGGTGGCCAGGAATGCGATTGCCAACAGCAAACTTGACGACATTGCCTTTCGCAAGCATCTGTATGAAGGCGGAACTGCGGCAATCGCAGGCAGCAACGATCCGCTGATTGTGATGATGCGCGAAGTTGATCCTGACGCCCGCGCGCTTCGCAAGCGCTACGACAGCGAAGTGGACTCGGTAATCCAGGAAAATGGCGCGGCAATCGCCAAGTCGCGCTTCATGCAGATGGGTTTGTACTTACAGCCCGATGCAACCTTCACCCTGCGATTGAGTTATGGACAGGTGAAAGGCTATACCGAAGACGGCCGCGGTTACCTGGCCAAGGGAACCAAGGTCGCACCATTTACCGATATGGCAGGCGCCTTCGACTATGCCAGCGAGCATGGCAACAAGCCACCCTACGCCCTGCCCGATAGCTGGCTCTTGCAAAGAAAAAAAATCCAGCTCAAGACCCCACTCAATTTCGTTTCTACGGTAGACATCCTGGGTGGAAGCTCGGGCAGTCCAGTGGTGAATAAAGATGGCGAACTGGTGGGAGTAATCTTCGACGGCAATGTTCAGTCCCTGGCCTGGCGCTTCATGTATGAAGACTATGTCGGCCGCGGAGTGAGTGTGGATTCGCGCAGCATTCTCGAGGCCCTGCGAACCATTTATAAAGCCGAGGGATTGGTGAAAGAGCTCACCAGAACGGAGGAAAGGGGGGGGAAATAACTGGGCATAGGCTAGAATTTGATTGCAGGAGTTGTGGCAAGTAGATGGCGATCTATGAAACTAGGGCTTAAAAAGGGCGAAACAGATTGGAACTTTTGGCGGGACTTCCTCCTTATGTGGCCAGTGGGTGCCGGACTCGCAATTTTCGAAGGATACGTTTGGGATCAAATGAACGGAATACCGTGGTCCTATCCTTTGTGGAAGATAGGTCTCATACTTGGTGGTGCAATCCTAATATCCTTCCTGGGTCGGCCCCTCATTATTTGGGGCGGAATTACAGCTATATTTACCTTTCGCTCTATCCCAGCTTTTCTAATCGTGAACACACATCCTGCCCTTGTCTTGTTGCTTATGAATGGCATCCCTCTAGCTTTGATAACTCGTTTAGCTCTGCATCGGGAAAGGTCCGATATGCGGCAAGCTGGCGACGCTATACATCCTAAGTAAATTATTTTTCAGGATCTCTGATTTCAGTTTAGGAAATTTAAGACTGACTACGCCGGCCAGAGGCTCAACGCCGTTTTCCCTAGTATCTGCTCCTGTATCTCTTTGCTGAGAGGCAGAGCACGAAAGTCTTCGAGATTCTGTTTCATGTCAGCCACGCCCGGGCCGGGCCAGTCAGTGCCGAACAAAGTTTTGTGGGCAATCTCAGGCAGACGCGGAAAGTAGCGCAGCAACGCTTTCGGCGGGATTCCGCTGATATCGAGATACACATTGGCATGACGGCGCAGCAGAAAGAAAGCGTGCTCCATCCACAACGGCCTGCCACCGTGGGCCAGCAGAATCTTCAGCTTGGGGAAATCTACGGCCACGTCGTCTACATACATGGGGTCGCCATATTTGTTGCGCGCGCCGGGAAAGATGGAGGTCCCGGTGTGTACCATAACGGGAATTCCATTGGCCTCGGCGGCCCGGTAGATGATTTCCAGCTCCTTGACGCCGTTCAGGTAATCGTTGGGATAAACCAACTGGTGTGGAGGATGGATCTTGATCATGCGGATGCCGAGACGGACAATCTGCTCCATATCCGCCAAAACGTTGGTGGTGTGCCGGGGATGAACACTGCCGCAAGGGATGAGGCGCTTGGGGTCCTCTTTGACGTAGCTGGCCACGAAGCTGTTCACTTCCGGGGTGAATCCCATGACCTCAGGAGCGACATAGTTGATGAGCACAGCGCGATCAACGCCGATGGAATCGAGATATTTAAGAAAAGCCTTGGGTGAACGGCAGAACTCAACCACCTGGCCAAAATCGGGTTTTTTCTTCTTGAAAGCCTCGAGCGCACCCGCTTTGAGCATCTCAAGGGGCTGAATGTGGACATGGCAGTCGGTAATCAAAAGTAGTTCTCAGTTCCCGGTTCTCAGCGCTCAATTTGCCGAACCGTTTTGATTCTTTGCTGCTTCCAGTACTGCTCGCCTGGCGAACACCTTGATCATCTCACGGCGATACTCGGGCGTCAGGGCCGAGGTGGTTAGCGGCCTGGCTACGTGCGCTGCCAGCTCGCCAACTACCGTGGCGTGGTACTCGTCCACAATTTTACCAATGAGCGCGTGCGGGGCCTCCGGAACCAGGCAAGGAACAGGATTGACGGCGGTAAGCGCCACGCGGGCGTCCTCAACTCTGTTCCCCGGCTTCTTCAATGCGACAGCAACACCGGCCAAAGGATAATCAATCGAGCCGCGAATGCGCAGCTTCTTATAGGCGCCGCGCCAGCCGGCATACGATTCCGGCAGAAAAACCCGCACCAGCAATTCTGTCGGTCCTAATTTCATGCGTGCTTCGCCTAAGCCGGTGTAGAAATGTTGCAGCGGAATTCTGCGAAAGCCCTGCGAGCCGGCAATTTCGAGTTCTGCGTTCAGGCACAGCAGCGCGGCCGGCGTATCGCCGGAAAAGACCGCCCAGCAGCGCGTGCCTCCGGGAGCTACGTGGCAAAGGTCGCCATCTTTCTTGATGCAGAAGCCGCAGGATTTACGCCAGGTAAGCGACTGGTTATACCAGACGCAGCGCGTATCCAGGCAGATATTGCCGCCCAGTGTGCCCATGTTGCGCAGAAGCGGCGAAGCCACCGTCTTGACTGCTTCGTGCAGCACCGGATAGCTGCGGCGCACGAATTCTGAGTCTTCGAGCTTTGAAAGCGTGGTCAAAGCGCCGATCTCCATGCCCAAACCGGGTACGACGCGGATCTTATGCAGCTCCTCGATGCCACCGATATCGAGAACAAATTCAGGTTCGAAGAGGCGTTGCTTCATGGAAGGAATAAGGTCTGTGCCGCCGGCGAGAATCTGTATCTTCCCGGAATGAGAAGCGAGCTGCTCGACCGCTTCAGCAATCGTGCGCGGGCGCAGCAACTTGAAAGCGGGAAGACTCATAATTTTTCCAATTTGGTACTTTTCCCTAGTATGAAATTTTCCACGTTGTCTTTTATACCTATGTCAACAAACCTTGAATGCAGCCAAACACCGTTTATTACAAGCCCACCACCCATGCCGCCCGAAACTGTCCCGTCGTCCGGGCACAGTTCATAGAAAATTCCAGCAGAGCTCAAATCTTTCCACGCCTTAGCATCAAGGTATTCGAGTAAAAGTTTAAGATCGACTTCACTACACTTCACTTTCTCTGCGGGACAGGTTAAATATATCTGACCTGCATAATCTCCTTGTAGAATCACGATCGCCTTATTCGCAATCGCTTGCGAGAGTGTGGAGAAATACTTGTAACTTTGTCCCTGCGATTCGGCCATCATTAACCGCAATCCATCAGCGCCGGCAGGGAGGGAAGGAATTTCTAATTCACTGAATTTTTTGGAACGTCGTCTAAAAACACGAAATAAGTCCACTATTCATCGCCTCCGGAGCGCGTCTCACTTGTCTCAATCCGCCGCGCGGGATCGTGGGGATGTCGTTCGGGCCCACGGCCTTTGTGGCAAAGTGAGCCGCCGTGTTCACGGAAATGCATCGGAGCGGTAGGATCAACGTGGCTGGTCAAATCGATCTTCTTGCTGGTTGATCGTTTTGCTCGCAGCGCAGCCAGGACGCGTTCGGGCGTGAAAGGAGCTTCGCGCAGCCGGACTCCCACCGCATCGTAAATGGCATTGGCAATGGCGGGGATCACGGCCGCCAACGACCCTTCGCTGGCCTCTTTGGCGCCGAATGGCCCTTCCGGATCGATGCTCTCCACAATAATAGCTTCCACCTCCGGCGATTCAGCGGCCGAAGGCGAACGGTATTCCAGAAGCCCGGGATTGATGAGCAGGCCGTCTTTCCAGACCATCTCCTCCTGCAGCGCTTGCCCAAGGCCCATCCAGACAGAGCCGATGATTTGTCCCTCAACCGAAACTGGATTCAGGGCGCGGCCGCAGTCATGCGCCGCCCAAATTTTGTGGACTGTAACCTGGCCGGTTTCCTCATCTACGCTCACGTCGGCAACCTGAGCGGAATAAGAGTACGCCGGCGATGGTCCCACACCCGCGCCCTTAAACTTTCCACCCTTTGCCTCTTGCGGAGGCGTGTAGGAGCCGGCGCCGGTCAGCATGCCGTGGAAGTTGATGGCCTCGACCACGGCTTCTTCAAAGCTCATGCTGTCGCGCGGAGCATCGTCTTTGCGTTGTTGCTGCACTGAGCCGCGCAGGATTTGTCCTTCGACGCGGCCAGACGCGCCCGGCGAGCCGGCAGCTTCGGTCGGTAGCGCAACGCTGTTGTTTCCGCGCTTGGTGACCTGGTCGTCGCGAATGATTATTTCTTCCGCAGCACAATTCAATTGTTTTGCGGCAGCGGTGGTTATCTTTTGCCGGATTTCTTTGGCTGCCTGCAATGCCGCGTTGCCGTTCATGAAAGTCACGCGGCTGGAGTAAGAGCCGATGTCTACGGGTGTGAGATCGGTATCGGCGGCGATTATTTTTATCCGTTGCAGCGTGCAGCCCAGGGCCTCGGCCACAACCTGGGCGACCATAGTGTCCGAACCCTGGCCAATCTCAGAGGCGCCAGTGTAAACCACGACTCCACCGTCACGGTCTACTTTGATGTTGACTGTCGAGTGCGGCATGTCAGAGCGGATGATCGAATTGGCTGCGCCGGAAACATAGTGGCTGCACGCGATTCCCAGCCCGCGCGAGCGGCTTAGTTTCACCTTGCGCGCCCGCCATCCGGAGCGGTCCATTACTTTTTCCAGGCACTCCGGCAGCCCATAGCTCTGCACCCGCAGGCCGTTGACCGTGATGCAAGGCGCACGCAGCAGATTGATGCGGCGTACCTCAGCAGGATCTTTGCCCAGCTTGGCGCACAGCTCATCGAGCTGCGACTCGAAGGCAAAGCGGACGTTGACGGTTCCGTGTCCGCGCATGGCGCCGCACGCCGGTTTATTAGTCAGGACGCGGTAACCGTCAAAACGCACGTTGGAAATGTCATAAATCGCATTCAGCAGCGCGCCGGAATAGAGAATGGTCACGACGCCGTAGGAGCAATAGGCGCCGCCATCCTGTATGACTTTGGCGGCAACGGCGGTAATGCGTCCGTCTTTTCGCATTCCCGTTTTGAGATCGACGATGGTGCGCGGACGTCCGCGATGCGCCCAGAAAACTTCTTCCCGGGTATAAGTGATTTTGACCGGCGCTTTTGCTTTACGCGCTCCCACAGCGGCGATGATCTCGAGCGGAATGACTTCGCTTTTGCCGCCAAAGCCGCCGCCCACCAGCGGTTTGATCACGCGAATCTGCGACATGGGCAGATCCAAAACGATAGAGAGCTTGTGCTGCAGGTAATATGGAACTTGGGTGGAAGACCAAACGGTGAGGCGTCCGGTCTGGCCGGTCTGCGAGTCATATTCAAAGCTGGCCAGGGTGGAGTGCGGCTCCATGGCGGCGTGCGTCACCTCATTAGCGATGTAGCGAGCTTCGATAACATGGTCAGCCTGGGCCAGAGCGCGGTCGGGCTCGCCGAAGACGTGGTGATATTCTTTCTCAATATTTTTTGCCTTGTGCTCATGGATCAGATCGCTCTCGGCCTTCATGGCCTCTTCTGGATTGAACCACGCCGGCAGCACTTCATACTCAACGTCAATCAACTCCAGCGCTTTTTCCGCAATGGCCTCGGTAACCGCGCACACGCAGGCCACGTTGTCTCCGATGTAGCGGACTTTATCCACGGCGAGAGCGGTCTCATCGTGCCCCACGGGAAGAATGCCGTATTGGTTAGGAGCGTCTTCTCCGGTAACCACCGCGACGACACCCTCAAGCGCCAGCGCACGCGAGGCATCAACCTTCTTGATTCGAGCATGAGGGCGGGGCGAGTGCAGAATCTTCCCGATCAGCATTCCAGGCAGCGAGAGGTCGTCCGTGTATTTGCCCTGGCCGGTGGTCTTACCGGCAGCGTCAATGAGCGCGATGCGCTTGCCGATGACCGAGAATTCAGACATGGATAACACCAAATTGAACCACGGAGGCACGGAGGCACGGAGTAAAACCAATTGTCTTCTCCGTGTCTCCGTGCCTCCGTGGTGAGTAAATCATTTCGCTGCGAGTCCCTTCTGTTCGGCCTCGATTGCCGACCTGATTGCCTGGAACATCTGGGTGTATCCGGTGCAGCGGCACAGGTTCCCGCTGAGGGCGTGGCGAATCTCCTCATCGCTGGGCTCGGGATTATGCGCCAGCAACGCCTTCACTGTCATGATGAACCCGGGAGTGCAGAAGCCGCACTGCGCTCCTCCCCACTCGCCATAAGCCTTCTGGATCGCCGCCAGGCAGCCGTGCTCGGCCACGCCTTCGATGGTCGTGATCTCGCGCTCCTGATAGCTTGCCGCCAGCATGGTGCAGGCAAGCATTGGAATACCATCGATCTGTACGGTGCAGGCGCCGCATGAGGAATCATCACAACCACGCTTGGAGCCGGTAAGCTGCAAATCCTGACGAAGACAATCGAGGAGCAATGCGCTGGGCTCGACAGCAATTTCGTGGCTGCGGCCATTGACGCGAAGCTGGATGAGTTGTTTGGGCATTTAAGACAGCTACTAGCTGCTAGCCTCTGGCTGGTGCGATTTCATTGTCGCTTCCAAAGCTAATTGTACTGCTAAGAGTTTACTCATTCCTTTAGCTGGGTGGGCGATGCGTTGGTACATCAATAAACGGGTATTTTGGAATCAATGGTGTGTGACCAATGGTCAATGCCACCCTGCAAAGACTGCGCTTTCTCAAATCCCTGCTGCCGCAGCCAGTAGGCCACCTTTAAGGAACGCACCCCATGATGGCAAATTACGACAATATGTTCCTCCGGATCGAGTTCCTGGTGGGCGCGTGAAGGCACATCGCCCATCGGGATATGTTTGCTTCCCTCGATATGTGCTGTAGCGTATTCCCAGGGCTCACGAACATCGAGGATTATGAGAGGCTCGGTGGCGTCGAGCCTGGTTTTGAGTTCATTCGCTGGGATTTCGTAATCCATGTGATTCAGCTTTCTATGTTGGTTCGGTCGCCATGAGAAGGCGGTTGCGAAATTACTAGAAACAGCAAATCGTTTGCAGATCTGTTGAATATCCGATGCGCTTGCCCCGGTGAGACGTGAATCCCATCGTGCCGGTTGAGTGTCAATTCTTTCCCTTCCAATTCCAAAATCGCAGTGCCCTCCAAGACAAAAAAGAACTGCTGGGCCTGGTTGTGATAGTGCCGCGCCTCCGATGTTCCCGGCAGCATGCGCTCATAGATCACACTCAGCTTGCCATCTTTGACCAGATGCCATCCATCGCAGTTGCTGCCCCAGGTGTAGTGTTCGGAGTTTTGGGCGTTTTTAATCATTTTGCCTTCCACATCGGCGTTCGCTTCTCCAGCCAGGCCTTAATTCCCTCTTGTGCGTCCTCGGTCTTCATCAGCTCTTCTAGATAAATCTGCTCAGCGCGGGCGAGGCCTTTCTCAAAATGCATCGCGTCCCAACAGTACACCGCTTTTTTAGTTACCGCCAGGGATGCGGGACTCAGTTTAGAAAGGCGCTCAACCGTCTCATTTACCACCCCCGCTAGTCCATCATTATCAACGGCGGCGTTGGCCAGTCCTATGGCCAGGGCTTCTGCGCCCGAAATCTGGCGCCCGGTCAAGATCATCTCTGCAGCCCGCTTCTGGCCAACGAGGGCCGCCAAGCCAACTGAGGCAACAGGTGGAAAGCATCCCAGCTTAATTTCAGGGAAGGCCCAATGGGCATCGCGTGCGGTAAAAACCATGTCGCATACCATGGCCAGCTCAGCCCCGCCGCCCAGGCAGTTGCCCCGCACCATCGCTATGGTCACTTTCTTTGAAGCCACGATGGCGCGGATGACGGCGTGAAATTTGGCAAGCATTTCACGGACTTTGTCTGGAGTATGCGCCGCCACATCCACGCCGGCGGAAAAATGCTGCTCGCTGCCGCAGAAGATGATGGTAGAAATTGCGGCCTGTTGCTCGAGGTGGCCCAGAGTTCGGGCAAGCTCTTCCATCATGGGGATGTCAATGACGTTCTGCGGAGGATTGGCCAGAGTAATTCTGGCGACGGAAGATTCGAGGTTTAATCGATTGGACTTATAGGTTGTTGCCATCTAAAGCTATTGAACCACAGAGACACAAGGAATTGAATCATTGGGTCATTGATTCATTGAGTCATTTCATCATCATTTGAGGAAATTACAACGGAGCGAACATCACAATCAGGCAATGACCCAATGATCCGATGAATCAATGATTCAATTAATAATCGGCGTGGTCATGGCCGACTTGCGCGGCTCACCAATCGTCTCCAGCGGATCGCGCACGCCGTCGCGTGGAGTAATCCATTTCTTCTCCGCCCCGAGGATATCGAGCAGCAGTTTGCGGTCCTTGGGGCCGGGCATGAATTCTTCCAGATGCTCCTGGTAAGAGCGGTCATCCATGGGCTCGCCGTTTCGCGAGTGGAACTTCTGCCCGGCATAGCGCCCGATGTGGCGGTTAAACTTAATATTAGGAGTGTAGAGTTCGGGCTGTCCCTTTCCCTGCCCTGCGCTGATGCGCGCAATCAGAGTGGAAACTTCATCGCGGTACAACTGGCGGTTGTAATCGTTCAGGTCATCAAGCTCGGCCTGCATCTGGTTCTTGGGTTCGTCGTAGCGTCCCTTCAGCCCCCACACGTAAGCCCAGTGTGCGGAAGAAGAGTGGTCAGTGCCGAACAGGTCGTAGGCGCTTGAGATCCACTTGTTCAGATATTTCTGCATCAGCCAGCCCGGCACCACGCCTGCTTCAGCAATGCGTTGCAGGCCGGTGTTGCCCGTGCCCATGTGGAAAGCCTCTTCCCGCAGCATGTACGACATCGATCGGCCCAGCGGCGCAAAGGCGGAATACTTCAGCATCTGGAGTTGGAACTTGCCGTCGCGGTCTACGAAATCGGTGTAACAGAAGAAATCGAGCCAGTTGTCCACATCTTCGTTAAATGACCCGAGCAGGCGCTTATTCTCGAAGGCGCGGCGCTCGAGCATTTTTTGCGCCTCGACCTTGCCCGAGTGCCCGAAGTGCTCGATAAGCAGCGCGCACATTTGCCAGCCGTGGCGCATCTCTTCGATCATGACGCGGGTAAGGGCGCGGCGATCATATTCGCTGGGTGCGGAGTTGAACAGGAAGCGTTGCTGCTCGACGCTGGCAAACTCGGTATCGCCCTGGTAGACGATCAGGTTCATGAGCGCATCGCGCATGTTCTGCGTGGGGACTTTGCGCAGGTTCTCCCACTTGCGCTGGCCCTTGTAGTGGCCAAACTGGATTTCGACCGTCTCGATGGCGCCGTAGAGGGTCTCAAATTTGAATTCGGAGACTTCCTTTGGATTCACCCCGATCTCCCTGCGCCAATCTTCAAATAATCCGACCCAATCACCAAAGGTGCCAATCTTTAGCATGGAAGCCATGGGGATCTCCGTTCTGCGTTCGTCGATAAGATTACAAAGTTAGATGCGCGGCATGCCAAAAACTTTTCACCCTGAAGCGAAATTGTTTTCAAGGCTAAAGCTCAACACATTAGCCCTTCTCTTCCACGGTAGTGCTCACATCACTTGGCCTTGAAAGTTGCCGGGCGCTTCTCCACATAGGCGTTCAAACCCTCTTTGGCGTCTTCGCTCTGGAAAAGAATTTGCTGGTTCTCGCGCTCAAGGGCCAGAGCTGATTCCATCGGAATCTCCCAGCCCGACTGCACTGCGCGCTTGATTCGTCCTACAGCTTTGGCCGCTTTGTTGGGCGGACAGAATTGGCGGGCGTAATCCATGATGTTTTCCATGAAGTTTTCTTTCTCGAAGATGTCATTAATGATCCCCATCTCCTTGGCTTCTTCGAAAGAAAAGGTATTGCCCGTGACCATCAGCTCGATGGCCTTGGATTTCCCAACCAACCGCGACAAGCGCTGTGTGCCACCGGTTCCAGGCAGCACGCCCAGGTTGACCTCAGGCAGGCCAATCTTGCCTGCCTCCCTGCGGGCAATACGGATATCCGCCGCCATGGCAATCTCAAGCCCGCCGCCCACGCAATGGCCGTTGAGAGCGGCAATCACCAGTTTGGGCGTGTGCTCCAGCCGCAGCAGGGTCTCATTAGCATGCAGGCAGAAGTAGTATTTGAAAGTCGGGTCTACGCTGGCCAGCATGCGTATGTTGGCGCCGGCAGAGAAGAATTTTTCGCCCGCTCCGGTGAGCACGATGACGTGGGCATTGTTATCCATGCGCGCCTGCAGGATGGCGTCATCCAGTTGCCGGTTCATCTCATAGGTATAAGTATTGGCGGGCGGATCGTTCATCTCAAGAACGGCCACGCCTTCATCCAGTTTGTAATTGATAAGCGGTTTAATCTCGGTCGCTGTTGCCATGGAAGAAACTCCTGGAATGGATCAGGGTCTGGCCGTAGATCGTTCTTTCCAATTATCGCACTTTTGGCGAGGGCAGCGCATGGACGAAAGAAGTCATTCGTGGTCATCTGCCGGTGCACAGCCGTTATCTAGATCGGCTCAACAGAGGCCAGCTCAAAAGTCGAAAAAAACGGCGGCATAGAACCAGAACAACCAGCCGAAATAATAAAGGCAGCCTTCACAGGCTGCCTTTTTTTGGAGCGACTTCTTTTTTTATTTTTTATGGTGCACCGGCCGGTGCGTAGCGGGGTGGCTCGCTGCCGTTACCGCGAGTTTGCCGTTAATCAAATGCATCATGTAAGGATCCTTATCGTAGGAATCTGGCGTCGCCACAACTGCGATCTGGGTCCCTACTTTGGGCATCTTCGCTGCTGGAATCGGTCCCGCCATTACGACTTCGGTATCGGCCTTCTGGTCCTGGATGCCGTCGTAAGTTGCCGCCATGATAATCCGGTCTTTTTCCGCCTGGATGACCAGCGCCTGGAAGGCCAGCGGAGTACCTTTAATAGCAGTCCACACACGGTCGGTCGTTGCCTGGTCGCCGTAGGTAAAGATCAGCTTCCAATCGTCGAAGCTCATCTGCTTGGGATCTTTGGAATCGGCAATCTTCTTGACCTGTTCTGCCGGCGTGGGAGCAGGAGCCACAGTGAATCCCGCTGGCGGATTGGGCTGGGCCGCAGCCTGCTGCAAGAGCTGATCCCATCCCGTATCTTCCCCGTGGTAGTAAGTGTAGCAATGCTTCACATAGGTACTGATAGGACTATTGACCTGAGGATTGTTCTTGGTCAAAATTATGGCTCTGGCGCCGTACCATAATCCCTGCGGATTGACCGGCTTGGTGCTGCAAAAAGCCGTTGCCAGTGGGTAAGCATTCAGCCATGCATCCGGATCATTAGGATTGCCGCTGACTTCCATCTCATACGCTGTTTGAAGATATTTTTGCGCGTTGGGGTAATCCTTCGCGTTGAGAGACCCAATGCCTACCGCGCCATTGAACACCAGGGCGGCAATGGACTTGAGTCTCTGGAAGTCCGTATCCGATACACCATCAGGCTTGGTATAGGTATCGAGGGCTTGCAGGCCCTGCTGTCCATATTTAAGAGCCAGGGGCGCATCAGCGGCATTACCCGATTGCGCGGAAAGACGCTTGCTATAAGCCAGCACCAACAGGGCGCGTACGTTGTTAGGATTTACCTGCAATACGCGGGTAGCGGCATCCTGGGCCTTGGGCAGATTGCCCGACTGCTGGTATGCCCCCATGAGCTGCTCCAGGGCGTCATCTTTAACAACGCTCTGGGGATATTGCGTGATGAACTGTTCCAGCGCATTTGCCTTTGTGGCCGGGTCAGTAACGCCCATGGCATTGACGTAGGCATTGTATTCAGCAGGATCTTTGATCTCTTTCTTCTGCTGCGGTTGCGCCGCAGGCGGCTGGTTCGTCGTGGTCGTCTGACCAGGTTGAGCGCCCGGCGCGGGCGGTTGCGAGGTGGTTGGTGCGGTGGATGGTTGCTGTGCCACACCCGCGACCGCGGCCGCGAGTACCCAAATGGCAAGCTGGTTCAGCTTCTTCATATAGCTCCTTCACAGAACAATTGATCGCAAAATTCCCTGGCAAAAACAGTTTACTGCCCCAGCCTCGAACCCTCGCCGGCATGCAAGCAGGGGTGTGACGAATTTCACCCGAAGCTTGGCATTATAGAAACGCAGCCCGGCAATAGCAAGTTTAGACAAACGTTACCCCTTGTAGCGCAAGCTTCGCGCCCGGCGAGCCAATATTCCCTGTGTTCAATTAAGATGCAGATTAGATGCTGCTTGGTTGGAAGTATTACACCAGCAGCCTCGAAGATAAAGAGAAAGGCGAAAGCTTATGGAAGGTACACTCAGCGGAAAAATTGCCCTGGTTACTGGCGGCGGCCGTGGAATAGGGGCCGCCATTGCTCGAAAGCTGGCTTCTATGGGGGCTAACACCGTTATTTGTGGGCGAGCCCTTGCCGTCTTACAGCAGACAGCCGGATCAATCACCGCAGTTGGCGGGCAATGTGAAGCCGTGGCCTGCGACCTGACGGACCTGCGCGCCGTCGAATCGCTCGCTGCCCGCGTCGAGAAGACCTTTCAGCGCACAGACATCCTGGTCAACAATGCCGGGGTTGGCAGCTTTGGTGCTCCTTTGCATGAGCTTCCACCCCAGGAATGGGACCGGATGCTGAACACCAATCTGCGGGGGACGTACTACTGCATCCGGGCCTTTGCGCCGATGATGATCCGGGCCGGCAGCGGCGACATTATCAACATCTCTTCCATCGCCGGAAAAAACGCCTTGGCCAACGGCGCCGCGTATGCAGCCTCCAAATGGGGACTGAATGGATTGACCTATTCGGTCGCCGAGGAGTTGCGGGGCCATAACATTCGAGTCTCGGTAGTCTGCCCAGGCTCGGTCAATACCGAGCTTTCTCCCCATACCGGCAGAGATATGAACAAGATGTTACGGCCCGATGATGTCGCCCATGTCGTCGCCCTGCTGGTGACCCAGGCGCCGCAATCTTTTGCCAGCGAAATCGTGCTCCGGCCCACGCAGAAGCCGTAGGAAGCGCCGGCGTCTCGCCGGCTGTCGCGCGGGCATCCTTGCCCACGCTTCTGATCGGGGATAGCTCAAACTTTACCGCTACCAAGCTGTAGAATGGATGTTAGCAAAGCTGCGGTTTGTGTTACCATCAGCACCTTTGCTACTTTGTTACGGGAGGAGAACATATATGTCAGATCGCGATGGCAACAACGCCATTATGTGGTTCTTAGCCGGCTTGGGGTTGGGTGCCCTGGTGGGTGTGCTTTATGCTCCGCGCTCAGGACGTGAGACGCGGCAGGCCATTCTTGACGCCGCCGATGACGGCCGCGAGTTCCTGGTCACCAAGGGCCAGGCTGCCCGCGAACAGGTAACCGAATGGGCCGCCAAAGGTAAGGATGCGGTCAAGCAGCAGAAAGAACAGTTCAAAGCTGCTTACGAGGCTGGCCGCCAGGCGTACCGGGAGACCGCTACACCAGAAAAGTCCTAACAACTGGTTTCGTTCTGCTTGCCTCAGGTAGGCTGCAAAAAGAGATCGGGCCCCATAGGGGTGGCACGTGGCTGCTTTTAAGCATTCTGAAGCTTATGGATACATTGCTGAAAATTTTTATTGTGATCACTGGATGCGCCGTGGTGATCCAGGCGGGAATTCTGTTTGCTCTCTACTTCGAGTTCAAAAAGAGCAGCGCGCGCATTGAGGCCATGACCGGTGAAATCCATAAGCGCGCGATCCCGGTGCTGGACGCAGCCGGCGCCATCCTGACGGATTCGCGCGAGAAGCTGCACACCATCACGGAAAACCTGACGGCCACTTCCACTTCGCTGCGCTCCCAGGTGGAGCGTATGGACCACACCATCAGCGACGTCATTGACCGCACCCGTTTGCAGGTGATCCGCGCCGATGACATGATCAGCCGTGCCTTGGATCGGGTGGAAGAGACTACAGAACTGGTCCAACACTCCGTTATCTCACCGGTACGCCAGATCGCCGGCATTGTCAGCGGCCTGACCGTCGGCCTGCAGGCCTTCTTCAAACGCGGACAGAAGCAGGAAGGCATGCCGCAGGATGAAGAGTTATTTATCTGAGAGCGGCTTTAGCTCTTAGCATTTAGCTATTAGCTGGCTCTGTTGACATCCTTAAAAAATCGTTACTTTTAAGCAAGTGTCATCCTGAGCGAGGGCGAATGCCCGAGTCGAAGGACCCCGAGAATGTCTCAATCGTACAGGTCGCATCAAGGTATTTTCTGAAGGACTTGCCGGCGATTCGAGGATGTCAACAGAGCCCTATTAGCTCTTGATCGAATCAAATATTTTCAAGTTTGCCAAACCTGTAAGATGTAAAGCTGTGTATCAAGGCGACCGCTAAACAATCCACCCGCCACCCACCACGTTCTCGCCGTCATACAGCACAACTGCCTGTCCGGGGGTGATGGCTCTTTGCGGCTGGTCGAAGGTGAGGGTGATTTCGTCATCTCCGGTTTGCTGCGCGGTAGCAGCGGCGGCCTCGTGGCGGTGACGTATCTTGGCGGTGATCTGCATGGGCTGCTCGAGATTGGCGACGGAAATCAGATTGATGCGCCGCGCCCGCAGCGTAGTAGATTGCAACTCATCCCCCGGGCCGACCACGACTTCCCTCTTGTCTCCGCGAATTTCCAGAACATATAGAGGCGAGCCTGTGGCCACACCGAGCCCCTTGCGCTGGCCTACGGTGAAGTGATGAATACCGCCGTGCTCGCCCACGACTTGGCCACTGGGCGTCACCAACTCGCCTGAAGTATCGGGCAAAGCCTCGCCCTGCTCGGCAAGATAGGCGTCAATAAACTTCTTGTAGTCGCCCCCGGGAACAAAACATATCTCCTGCGAATCGGGTTTTTCCGAGGTCGCTGGGGCCAATCCCAGGGCGCGAGCCTTCTCCCGCACCTGCGGCTTGATCATGTTTCCCAGCGGAAAGATCGTGCGGCTAAGCTGCTCCTGGGTCAGGCCAAAAAGAAAGTAGCTCTGGTCGCGGGAGCGGTCCACCCCACGCAGCAGGTTCCAACGCTCCGTCGCTGCATTGAACTCAATCCGGGCATAGTGGCCGGTGGCCAGGGTGTCAGCCCCAATCTGTTGCGCTGTAATGAGTAACTGGTCAAACTTCAAGTGATTATTGCAGAGACTGCAAGGGATGGGCGTTCTGCCCGAAAGATACTCCTCCACAAAAGGACGAACCACATCGTGCTCAAAGCGCTCTTCGTTGTTGACCACGTAGTAAGGAATCTCGAGGACCTCAGCCACCCGCCGGGCATCGTAAACATCGTCAATCGAACAGCAGCGCCCGCGGACCTGCTCTGGCATGCCCTCGTGTCCGGCAAGCCGCCGCTGGTTCCAGAGCTGCATGGTCAGCCCCACGACGTTGTGTCCCTCAGCACGCAGCATGGCCGCAACGGTGGAAGAATCCACACCGCCCGACATGGCTACGGCGATAGTTTTTGAAGACAGCATTTAGCAATAAGCGCTTAGCATTTAGCCATTAGAGAGGCTTTCAGATGCCAAATTCTATTCTAACTGTTATGAAATTCGATAACACGCGAAGTTCTCGATTGGCCAAATACTAAATGCCAAGCGCCAGATGCTTCTTATACACCGGCGACAACTCCCGCAATCTAGCCACAGTCGAAGGAATAATCGAGAGAGCAAACTCAACATCTTCTGCCGTATTGAGTTTGCCCAGGCTGAAGCGCAGGCTGGCGCGGGCGCGCTCGGGAGCCAATCCCATGGCCATGAGAACGTGGGAAGGTTCCAGCGCCCCGGAGGAGCAGGCAGCGCCGGTTGAGACCGCCAGTCCCTTCAGGTCGAGAGCGATGATCAACGCCTCGCCCTCGATGTGATCAAAATGAATATTCGTGGTCGTAGGCACGCGCGGAGCGCCTTCGCCATTCACTCCGGTTTCGTCCACCGCGCTCAAGATTTCCTGTTGCAGACGGTCGCGCAAAGCCCCCAGGCGCGTGACTTCTCCATTCTCGAAGGCTGCCAAGGCAATCTCGGCTGCTTTGCCCAGGGCCACGATCCCCGGGACGTTTTCCGTTCCTGCGCGGCGCTGGCGCTCGTGGTTGCCGCCGTAGAACAACGGATCAATCAAAGTTCCTTTGCGGACATACAAAACTCCAGTCCCTTGTGGAGCGTGCATCTTGTGTCCGGAGATGGAGAGCAGATCGCAGCCAATCTTGCTGACATCAATCGCGCACTTCCCTGCCGCCTGCACGGCGTCGGTGTGAAAATAAATATCGGCCTCGGCGGCAATGCGTCCGATGGCTTCCACCGGCTGCAGCACTCCCGTCTCGTTGTTCGCCATCATGATGGAGATAAGGCGGGTGTTCGGACGAAGCGCACGTTTCACGTCCTCCTGATCAACCACGCCGCGGCCATCCACGGGAACGTAGGTCACCGTGCATCCCATCTTTTCCAGGCGATGGCACGAGTTGAGCACGGCATGGTGTTCGATCATGGAAGTAACCACATGATCACCGGAGCGGACCATGCCAAAAACGGCGAGGTTATCGGCCTCGGTGCCGCCGCTGGTAAAGACGATCTCAGCGGCGCGGCAGTTCAACAGCCGGGCAACGCTCTCCCGCGCCCGCTCGACCGCCGCCCGGGTTTGCTGCCCATGATGATGGATGGAAGATGCATTGCCAAAGCGCTCGCCCAGGTATGGACGCATGGCCTCCAATGCCTCCCGTAACAGGGGCGACGTGGCATTGTTATCCATGTACACGCGCTGCATATCTCTATTGTAATTGTATCCACGTTATGACCACAGCGAGTTGAAGAATAAACTCGCAGAATGGTATCAAAACGTTGTATTTTGCCAAATTGTAACTCATCATTATTCGTTGAGCTCTGCCTCGGAATCGAAGACTGTGACTAGTTGACGATAGTTTTTTCGAAAGGATTAAGTGAAAACCGCATGACACTAGTTCAGCATTACTTCGACGCTGCATTCCGGGCGCCGCATGTTATTGAACACGAATAAGTTAAGGCAACATGGACTACTCCGATGTAATGGGGGGCACTACTGAGGTGAAGACGGAGGCGATTTTTGCAGAAAGGATGGAAGACGATCCAACCCGGTAATTTTGCAGCGCTTAAATTGCTAGAATCGTCTAATCAGCAATGTTCAAGAACCTGGGCACCTTAAAGCCGTATTTCTGGAGATACCGTTGGGGATTTGTCTGGGGCGCCCTTGCCGTGCTGCTCACCAACGGCATCTGGGTCTTATTTCCGCAAGTCATCAAGCGTGCAGTGGATGACCTGAATACCGGCGTCACTCGTCACAAGCTGGTTTATTACTCGTTGCTGCTGGTCGCCATTGCCCTTACCAAAGGCATCTTTCAATACCTCACCCGTTGGAAGCTCATCGGCATCTCGCGCGAGATCGAGTTCGATCTGCGCAATGACATGTTCCGCCACCTGGAAGGGCTCTCCTATTCCTACTACCAACGCACGCGGACTGGCGACATCATGGCGCGCGCCACCAACGACCTGAACGCGGTGCGCATGATGCTGGGGCCGGCCATCATGTATTCCGCCAACACCATCGTGTTCACCGCCGCCGCCCTGGTTTTCATGTGGCACATCAGCCCCCGGCTCACTACCTGGGCCTTCCTGCCGCTTCCTCTGGTGAGCATCATCGTGCAGTATTTCGGACGGCGCATTCATGAGCGCTTTGAGCGCATCCAGGCGATGTTTTCCGATATCTCGGCGCGTGCGCAAGAGAATTTTTCCGGAGTCCGCGTGCTGCGGGCCTACGTGCAGGAAAAAGCCGAAATTGAAGCCTTTGAAGGCGCGAATCAGGAGTACATCCGCCGCAGCCTGTTGCTGGTGCGGCTGATGGGAATGCTGTGGCCCACTCTGGAGCTCTTGCTGGGCTTGTCCGTTGTGCTGGTGCTGTGGCTGGGAGGACGCGAAGTGCTGTTGGGACGCATGACCGTGGGCGACTTTGTCGCCTTCAATACCTACATGGTGCAGCTTACCTGGCCGATCATCGCCCTGGGCTGGGTTTTGAATATCTTTCAGCGCGGCACCGCGTCCATGGGACGTATCAACGAAATTTTTGCGGAAAAGCCCGAGATCACCGACAGTCTGGCTTTTCAGGATAAACCCAGCGAGGCGATTCGCGGCGAGATTGAATTTCGCGGCCTCGACTTCAGCTATAACGGTGTGCCCGTTCTGAGGAATGTTGATCTCAAGGTGCCGGCGGGGACAAGCCTGGCGGTGGTTGGCCCGACGGGCTCGGGAAAATCAACGCTGGTCAATTTGATTCCGCGCATCTACGACGCCGCTCCTGGCATGGTCTTGATTGATGGCCGCCCGATTCGCGAGTTTCCCCTGGCAGATCTGCGCCGCAGTATCGGCTTCGTGCCGCAGGAAACTTTTCTTTTCAGCGACAGCATCCGCGAAAACATCGCTTTAGGCAAAGAAGAGGCCAGCGATGCCGCCATTCATGACGCCGCCACGGCGGCCAATATCGCCTCTGATATCGAAGAGTTTCCGGAGAAATATTCCACCATGGTGGGCGAGCGCGGTATCACCCTTTCTGGTGGACAGAAACAACGCACAGCAATTGCCCGCGCCATCCTGCGCGATCCACGGATTCTGATCCTCGATGACGCTCTTTCCAGCGTTGATACACATACCGAAGAGAGGATACTCTCTCACCTGCGCGAGGTGATGCAGGGCCGCACCACCATCTTCATTTCGCACCGCGTCTCTACCGTACGCAACGCCGACCGTATCGCGGTCTTGCACGATGGCAGCATCGTAGAATCAGGGACACACGATGAACTGGTAGCCCGCAACGGCTACTACACCGACCTGTACAACAAGCAGTTGCTGGAAGAAGAGCTGGCCGAGGTATAAAGGGATTTGAGTCATTGGGTCATCCGGTCATTGAGCCATTTTTGGAATTGTAGAATTGCCGAATTTTATAGTTGTTAATTGTCTTCAAATTGCTGGCTTTCGAGCAAATCACCCAATTAACCGATTACCAAATTATTCAATCTTGTTCAATGACCCAATGATCCGATGGCCCAATGACTCAATTCCTCCGCGTCTCCGCGCCTCTGCGGTTTTTATTATCGTGAACCGCAAACTGATAAAGTGTTTTCAAAGACAATGAAGCGCACCGTCACCGCCGAACTGCTCGACAGCGATGCTGGAACTCCCGGCGAGATCGCATCTTCCCTGGCCGATTTGCGGCTCGTCAGTCGCTGGTTCGGCGGCAGCCGCACGATCATCGACCTGATCCGAACTGTGGCGGCCCAGACTGGACAGAAGGAATTTTCGTTGCTCGACGTGGCCGGAGCTTCAGGCTACGTTGCTGCTGCAGCCTGTGAGAGCCTGCAGCAGCAAGGAATCAAGCTGGCAGTCACACTGCTCGATAAGAACCCCTCACACCTCAATGGTAAATTCAGGGCTGTTGCCGGCGATGCGCTGGCGCTGCCTTTTGCCGATAAGAGTTTTGATTTGGTGGCCTGCTCAACCTTTCTGCACCATCTGGAACCGGATGAGATTCTCCAGTTCGTAAACGAGGCCATACGGGTTGCGCGCAAGGCGGTGCTCATCAATGACCTGCGCCGCCACCGGATGCATTTAGCCCTGGTCTACGCAGGTTTTCCGCTCTTCCGCAGCCGGCTCACGCGGCACGATGCCCCGGCATCGGTAAGGCGCTCGTACACTCCCGAAGAGTTGCAGAACCTGCTAGGCAAAAGCCGGGCAGCTCGCGTTGAAATCAGCCGGCATTATCTTTTCCGCATGGGTGCAATCGCCTGGGCACAATGAGTTAGTCTTGAGTGTGAATTGCATGAGTGGATACGACCTGGCGATCGTTGGTGGAGGGCTGGCGGGATGCGCCGCCGCCATCACCGTCATGCAGGCAGCGCCTGCTACCAAAATCCTCATGCTCGAGCGCGGATCCTATCCCCGCCACAAAGTCTGCGGAGAATTCGTCTCTCCTGAAGGCATAGCCGTCCTTGGCAAGATCCTGCAACCGGCGGAGACTTCACTTCTGTTCAAGCAAGTACCGCCCCTCAGCTATGCCAACATTCGGGTTGATGGCCGTGTTCTGTCGTCGCCCATTCGTCCCGCGGCGGCCAGCATCACCCGCTTTGATCTCGATCTTGCCTTATGGCAGCACGCGGGAAAGCTTGGGGTTGACTGCCGCGAGAAGGCCCCGGTTTTGAAAGCTGAAGGAAGCGGCCCATTCAAGCTTCAGCTCGAACGAACCAGCATACAGTCCGCGGCGCTTATCAACGCTGCGGGAAGATGGTCTGTCTTCACGCAGCGAAGAGTCAAGGTCTCCAATGATTCCTTTAACAAATGGATTGGATTGAAGGCACACTTTACCGAAGACATGGCCCCGCACGCAATTGATCTCTACCTTTTTGATGGCGGTTATTGCGGGGTGCAGCCCGTAGGACAGCAGCGGGTGAATGCCTGCGCCATGGTGCGCGCCGAGGTGGCTACATCGCTGGGCGAAGTGTGCAGGTTGCATCCTGAGCTTAATCGGCGCAGCCAGGATTGGATACCGGTGATGGAGACCGTTACCACCTCTCCGCTTCTGTTCAGAAAACCGGTTCCGGTTGAGGACGACATGATGAACGCCGGAGACGCCGCCGGATTTATCGATCCATTCGTCGGTGACGGAATCACGCTGGCGCTGCACAGCGGCATACTGGCGGGGCAAGCCTTACTTCCATTCTTGAGGAAGGAATGCGGCTTGCAAGCTGCCCTGGAAACCTACGCCCGACAGTACAAAAGCAAACTGCTTCCCGCCTTTCATCGCGCACGCTGGGTGAGAAGGATGATCGAACTGCCGCGTCCTGTGCGAATTCCACTTGCCCATCTTATCCAGACTATGGGAATGACGCGGCTCATGCTCCGAGCCACAAGAATCGCGGAATAAGTCAGCGACAGCCGTGTAACAAAGCCGTTCCTGGGCTGTGCAGACTAGCGCACAACCAGAACTTCGCGGGTATGATCGCGGGCGAGAAAAAACTTCAGGGACTTGAAGTTGTGAAAGAGGTTTTCGATGTGCCGGTTATTGAAGACGCGTTGCAGGCGGAAGCGCGGGACTTGCTGCAGTTCCAGGGTATCGGCGCCGGCAATATGGTAGCGATGATATGGAGCCTGCGGGCCGGCGTCCTTGGTATGAAAGAAGCCCAGCAGCATTCCCCCAGGCTGCATCACGCTGTGAATTCGCTCCACCAGTGGCTTCACCAGAAGCTCGGGCAGATAGTCGGCGACGCTCCAGAGCAGCACGGCATCGAACTGCTCTCCGCGAAAGACGAGGTTCTCGGCAAAGAAGCGCTCTACGTCCACGGTGGCCACGCCATCTTCCCCGGGACTCAGTAGCGCCGGATCCATCGAAGATAGCAGAACATCCACGTTGTAGATCTTGTGTCCGAGTGAAGTGAGATAGTGAATATTCGTAGGCGAGGTAGGACCCAGATCCAGCACGTTCAGCCCTTCCCTCGCCTGTATGACCTTGGTAAATTCCTGGAACCCGGTGGAGCGCCGCGGCACGCGCTCTTGCGATGGCGCTAACGGCGGCGTTCCAGCCGTGGTTGAACTACGGAACATCTTCAAGAACTGCGGCATCAGGAATTCGATCCGGCAGCCGAGGTAAAGCTCAGCTCACGCCGGTGGTCTCCTGACTGGGATTTTCCATCTTTCAGAAGGTCAATGGCCCCTTTGAAGAAAGCTCCATCTTCGATCATGATGCGTTGAGTAGTGATGTCGCCGCTAAGCACGGCTGACTTCTTCAGCTCCACCTTTTCATCGCCGGCTATGTTGCCGTCAACCTTACCGTGCACGATGACCTCACGGGCGCGAATGTTGGCGCGGATACGGCCATGCGGTCCCACAGTCAGGCTGTGCTGCTTGAGGTCAACGCTGCCCTCGACCTCGCCATCGAGATACAAGTCTTCGCTTCCGGAAAGCTCGCCTTTGATCAGCACCGATTTTCCGATGTGCGCGACCTCGGCGCGGAAATTCTCAGCCTGGCGCTGTGGAACAAAAGTTGAACGCGGTGCAGCGGACGCGGCTGGCGCGGCTGCGGCGCCGGCGCTGACAACAGCTGTGACTGGCGTGGCGCTCATGGTGGTGCTGTTGTTGGTCGTGCTCGGGGCCGGGGCCGCTGAGCCAGTTGGTTTTTCTTCAGGACGCGCTTTCCACATAATTCTCTCCCATTGTTCGCTCAGACTGATCGGATGGCCCGAAGCACAAAAATTCGGCAGCTCAGACGGCAGAGATCAGGATGGCGTTCTGCACACTATACTGCCTTCCTGCCCGCGAAGAAAGCCCTTCTACTCGGGAGACGGCTGACGCTCATCCAAGATTGGTGCCTGAGAACCCGGCACCACAGGGATGGAATCCAAGGGTAACTAAAGAGTATATATGTGCACCAGGCAGCTTAGGCTTATCCGCTTCCTGTGGCTCAAATATTTAAATTACCAATGTTTATCACTTAGTTAACCATGTGCAAGTGCAATCAGCGTTTGGCCAAAAGCGTGCAATGCCTAGAGAGTGTCGGCCTGATCGGATTGTTGCGCCAGTCGATGAAGACCGAAAACCAGGGGAACAACGGTTTTTGTCATTGGAGCAACTTCTTACCAGTGGGACTGCCTTTCCGAACGGCCGACCCTTGCTCTCATAACCCTCATATTTCTCCTCCTCCTCAGAGGCTGGCCTCATGCCAGCCTCTCTTCTTTGGGGCAGTTATTGAGTTTCAGCCATTTTCTGTGCAACGGAAAAGCTGCTGGAACACTCTAATCTCATAAGGTCTTATGCAATCTTGCGAACGCAGGAGAGGAACCCTCTCGCCTTCGGCCCTGTTTATCGCTTTTGCAGCCGTTTTTCTGGCGCTGCCATCGAATGCCAGAGGCGGAAAGCAGCAGGATAGCTCTGCCTCTCACTCTCCTGCTGAGGACTTCCATTTACCCACCTCAGCTAATGATCTTGTGCGGCAAGCAATCGACAACGAACTGAAGCAGACAATTGGGGACGAGAAATATTTTTATATGGTCCACAAACTCTCCGGCAGCGGCGAGCAAATCAAGGAATATGTGGAGACCGATGAGGGCGCCGTGGGCCGGTTAGTGGCGATGAATGGCAAGCCGCTCCCAGCCGACCAGATGCGGAAAGAGGACATGCATCTGCAAAAACTTGCGACCGATCCGGAAACCAAGAGCAAACACCGCAAGGAGCAACTCGAAGACGAAGAACGCACCACGAAAATGCTGCAGGCCATGCCTGATGCTTTTATCTTTCAATATGAAGGGACGGAAGATTCTCCTCAATATGGCACGTTGGTGCGTTTGCAGTTCAAGCCGAATCCAAACTTCGATCCTCCCAGCCGCGAGACGCAGATTTATCGCGGCATGGAAGGCACCATGCTTATTGATGCCGCCGAGAAGCGTCTGGTCAAGATCGATGCCCACCTGACGCAGGAAGTCACCTTCGGTTGGGGCATCTTCGGGCACCTGGATAAGGGCGGGGCGTTTGTGGTGGAGCAGTCTAAGATCAGTCCGCGCCGATGGGAAACAACAATGCTGGAGATAAAGTTTACCGGGCGCGTGCTTCTATTTAAGAAGTTAAACATTGACGAAAAAGAACTTACCGGCGATTTTCATCCCGCTCCTCCTCATCTTAGCCTGGAAGAAGGGATCAATGTGCTGAAGCAACAGAACCCTCAGCTCGCCCAGGATCGAAACAGTGTACCTAAAGCCACCGCGAAATAGCTCTAGGCAGAAACGGCGCTCAGAGTTTCTTCCCTGACAGTGAGCTGCTGAATCAAGTCTTTCCGGACCTGGTGGCCGATTCCAACATCACTCGAAACACGAATCGTACCTTGAGGTGACACCAGCACTTCGGGCTCGATAATATCTTCCTTCCAGTAACGTTTTGAAGCGGAAACATCGCCGGGCAAAGTGAAGTTTTCCAGCGTGGAAAGCGCCAGATTTTGGGCGCGTCCGATGCCCGATTCCAGCATTCCACCGCACCATACGGGAATCCCTGCCGCTTGGCAAACATTGTGCACTGCAATGGCTTCGCTGAAACCTCCGACGCGGCCCACCTTGATATTTATGATTCTGCAAGACCCGAGCTCGGCCGCCATTTGGGCATCGCGCGCTGAGCGAATGCTTTCATCGAGGCAAAGTGAAGTCTTGAGCAGCTTTTGCAGGCGAGCATGAAAGTAGATATCATCGCTCCACAGCGGTTGTTCGATCATCAGCAGGTTGAATGCGTCCAGTTTCATGACATGGTTAGCATCTTCCAGCCTATATGCGGAATTGGCATCGCAGCTCAACAGAATTTTGGGCCAGCGCGCCCGGATGCACTCGATGACGCTTACATCCCAGCCAGGCTTGATCTTGACCTTGATGCGCTGATAGCCGGCGGCGAGCTCGGTCTGGATTTTTTCCAGCAACTGCTCAACGGAATCCTGAATACCGATGGAGACCCCGCTGGGAACTTCAGTGCGAGCGCCACCGAGCAGCTTCCAGAGAGGAATTCCCTGCTGTAATGATTCGGCGTGCCATAGCGCATTCTCAACCGCCGCTTTGGCCATGCGGTGACCGCGGACCGAGGCCAACAGAGGCACGCAATCGCGGCCATGAGCAAGAGATTTACCCAGAACAGCAGGCGCGAGATATTCACGGGTGACATACCAGGCGGTGTCAATGGATTCTTCGCAATAGTGCGGCCCCTCACCGGCCACGCACTCTCCCCAGGCTTCAATTCCATCACAATGAATGCAAACCAGCAGGATGCGCCGATGATAAGTCCGGCCAAAGCTGGTTTCAAAGAAGTGCACCAGCGGCATACGGATTTCGCGCAGCGTAATAGCCTCGACCTTGATCATGGCGTTTCTTCTTCATGGGCGTAGGACCATGGTTCATCCCACCTGCCCAGCAGAAATTTCCCGTTGCCCTGTGTATCGCGTTCGTATGCTAAAACCGCCAGGCCTTCGGAAAAAGCTTTGAGAAACGCTTCGCGGTTTCGCAATTGCAGTTGTTTGGCTGACTCACGAGTATGAGGTGCAGATTTCCATTCGTAGATTTGCGCCGGCACATCTATGGTCACGACCGGCTTGAGCGGAGGCGCTCCGGACTTCAAAAGACCGGTCACCCGTTTTGAACGCAGCCACCATTCAGCAACCAGCCGATCAGTGGGAAGCCCTCCCTGCAAAGGCGAGGAGGACATTCCATAATGGTTGACGCTATAACGCCGGGTGATTGCACCCAGCTTTGCAATATTCAAAAATGAGTTCTTGATCTCCAGGGGGTCAAAGGTCCACTCAATAAGATCGAAGTGGCGGGCGAGGGCATCTTCGCGCTGCGCCAGCTTCAGCTTTTGTCCCAGCCCGGAATTACGGTATTGCTCGCGCACCGCCATCATGTGGGAGTGCAGGTAGGGCTTGCCCGCCCGTGTGCCGGGAATGGAGAACACAAAGCCAACCAACTCCTTGCCGTGGAAAGCTCCGATCACCTGTCCGCCGATCTTTTGCGCCACCACAAACATGCGCAATGGAACTAGGTCGGCATCGTCGAATTGCCAAACGTCTTTTTGTATGGCGATGCAGGCCTGCAATTCAGCAAACTCCACGCACTTACGAATCACAATGGTTTCAGCAGTCAGCATGCTTTTATCGGCTATCGCTCCGACGGATTTTTTTGTTTCGATTCCTGCCACAGCGTTTCCATCTCTTGCAAAGAAGCTTCTTCCGGTTTGCGTCCCTGAGCGCGCAACTGCTCTTCTACATATTGGAAGCGGCGCCTGAATTTACGATTGGTCTTTTTCAGCGCCAGCTCGGAATCAAGAGAAAGGTAACGCGCCAAATTCACTACCACGAATAATAGATCCCCGATTTCGTCTTCCAGACGCTGGCGCAGGTTTTCCGGAATTTGAGCAGTACCGGAGCCGGCGATGCCGCGTCCGTGAGGGCGGGGGCCGGGAGCGGGAAATTCTTTCAGGTCCTTCTTAAGCTCTTTGGTTTCTTCTTCCAGTTTTTCGAATACACCAGAAATATCGGGCCAGTCAAAACCTGCATGGGCGGCACGCGAGCTGAGCTTGTAGGCTTCGAGCAGTGCTGGAATTCCGGATGAAACTCCAGAGAGCACCGACGACGGTTGGGCAGGCGGCGGCTCACTCTGATTTTCGTCTTTTGCCATCTGGCGATTTTTCTTTTCTTCCGCCTTCAGGGCCTCCCAATTCCGTAATACTTCAGCCGAAGTTTCGGCCTTTACCTCTCCGAAAACATGAGGATGGCGGCCGATCAGCTTATAGCAAAGGCGATCAAGCACTTCATCGATGCCGAAACGGTCTTCGTCTTTCGCCATCTGGGCATAAAACAGAACCTGCAGCAGCAGGTCGCCCAGCTCGCCGCGCAGTTCGTCAAAGTCGCGATTATCGATCGCCTCTAGAACTTCGTAGGTTTCCTCCAGGGTATAGGGCTTGATGGAATCAAAGGTCTGCTCACGGTCCCAGGGGCAGCCGCCTGGACCGCGCAATCGCGCCATGATCGAGACAGCGCGTTCGAATCGCTCTCCTGTGGTTGGCATGGGTTTTAATCTAAACGATATCGTCGCAAGCCAGCAAATAAGCAACCGCTGGATTGTCCCCACCCCATCCCCAGGTCCCGGAAAACAGATGTGACTTTAGTACCCGCGGACGGCAGAAAAAGCCTGGCTATCCGGCTGTTACTCGGCATCTAATTAATTAAGTATGGAGGCTCTTAGTACGATTCGGCCTTCCCTGGACGGCAACCACTTTGATGTAGTGGTCATTGGCGGCGGCATCAGCGGAGTGGCCATTGCCCGAGAGTGCGCCCAAAGCGGCAAACGCGCGCTGCTTTTGGAGCAGAATGATTTTGCTTCCGGCACTACCAGCCGTTCCACGCGCATCATCCACGGCGGCTTGCGCTATCTGGAGCATGGGGAATTAGGACTCGTCCGGGAATCCCTCAAAGAGCGCGAGCAGCTTCTGCGCCAACAGCCACATTTGGTCCGCCCCATGCAGTTCCTGCTGGCGCTCAAACCTGGTTTGCGCCACAGTGCATTGGCAATTCGCGCCGGGCTGTGGCTTTATAAGGCCCTGGGAGGCCAGCATGGCCATACCAGCGATTCAAAATCAGATTGCCGGCTTTTAGAAGAGCAGCTTGACCATGGAGTTGCTTTTTCCACGTTCTGCTACGAAGACGCCCAATGTGAATTTCCTGAGCTATTGGTTGCCGAGTGGCTCACCGACGCGCTGCAATTGGGTTGCGTGGCCAGGAACCACGCGCGGGTGCTGGATTTGAAGGTCGAAGATGGCCGCGCCCATTCCGTGGTTTTTCGCGATCAACTCGACGGCAGCGAGCAGACCGTTGAGGCTTCGTGGATCATCAATGCCACGGGACCGTGGTGCGACCACGTGTGCCGTCAGTTCCCTCTACGCGATGCCCAGCGGCTGGTCGGCGGGATCCGCGGCAGCCATATTGTCTTACCAGCGGTTGCCGGCATGCCGCGCTCGGCGGTATATACCGAAGCTGCTGACCATCGTCCTTTCTTTGTAATTCCATGGAACGGTCAGCTTCTGGTGGGATCTACGGAGGTTGCCGATGACACCGAGCCAGGAGAAACGAAACCCTCGGATACGGAAATTGATTACCTGTTGAGCTCGCTCACATCTTTCTTCCCGCACCAGCATTTCACCAGGAGCGACATACGCTATGCCTTCGCGGGAGTTCGTCCTTTGCCCTATTCGCCCTACAAGACTCCGGACGCCATTACGCGCAGACACTTCTTGCATGACCACTCCGAAGAAGGAGCTGCCGGATTGATTTCTGTGATTGGAGGCAAATTGACCACCGCAGCCAGCCTGGCCCGCCAGTGCGCGCGCAAAATTGGAGCTTACCGCGAGTGCGCCGGCACTCTCCAGATTGCCCTGGCGCCACTCGACGGTGTGGAAACAACTCTGCGCCAGTGGTCAAGGCACATTGCCCTGTTTGCCGGCATCTCCGAATCCGCGGCCCGCGCTCTAGCTGAATGGCATGGCCGCAGAGCATTAGTCATTGCCCGGCTGGCGGCACGCGCTGAACAATATCGTGCCCCCCTCTGCCCCCATACAGTGCACATGGTAGCCGAAGCGGTCGTGGCCTTTGCAAGCCAGCAGGCGGTTACGCTGGGCGACGCGCTGTTGCGGCGTGCTCCAGCCGCGCTGGGCGCATGCTGGTCTGAAGAGTGCAGCGCTGAGGCGGCGCACAAAATTGGAGAAGTGATGGGCTGGACCACCGCTGCAACCGAAAAGGCATTGGAAGACTTCGAGGAAGAGCGCACGAAATTCCTGAATCCATCACCGGGCGGAAGGCCCCTGGCCGGTCCTACCCGGCCGGGCATGGGGAAATGTGCGGCCTAGCAATTCAGTATCATCCGAAATGATTGCGTCAACCCCAGCCTTCGCCAGGCGCAGCATTTCTTCTTCCTGATTCACGGTCCAGACAAAGACTTTTTTCCCGCCAGCGTGAATCGCATCGATCAATGGCTGCGATGCCAGGGCGCGCTCAGGAATGACGACGGCGCACGGAATCTCTTGCCAGAGCTCAAGCACGGGCTGCCGATCGCAAATCAGACCTAACGATATTGACGGCTCTAACGAATGGATGACTTGCAGCACCTCGGGAGCAAAAGAAGAGACCACGTAAGTGTGTGCGGCAAGCGCTCTCACAAGCGCGACCACCTTTTCTTCGAGACCAGAAACCTTCAGTTCAATGTCGAGATAAGCACGGCCCGCGTAGCGCGCTATCACGTCTTCAAGACAGGGCATGACTTCGCAATCCGTTTTTCCGCCGGGAGAATTGAGGCGGCACTTTTCCAGGATTGCCGAATACCCGGCCTCCGCCACAGTGAGACCGGCGAAAGTGGGGTCATGACAAAGAACCGTGCGCTGATCGGCGGTAGAGCGTACGTCGAATTCAAAGCCATCGCATTGGTGGGTGAGTGCAAGGTCGAATGCGGCGAGGGTGTTTTCAGGGGCTGTACGGCGAGCGCCGCGATGTCCCAGCAGTAGCGGGCGGCTGTTAATCAAGATCGATGTCGCGGATGCGCCGGGGAGCATCAGGCGTTTCTTTGGCGCGCTTCATGGCTTCCTGGAACTTTTTATCCAGCAAATCGGACTTGTTCTTTTCCGCTTCGACCGACTGGCGGAAGATCGACTCGCGGCGGCTATCCTGCTCTTTCATGGCGCGGGCGGCCTCCTCAAAGTCGTTGAACGTCTTGGGGCGCTCGGGAGCTATGTGCGCGATTACGGCGTGGCTGTCAGAATCCACTTTGAGCATGGCGCCGCAGCACGGACATGCAACTTCGAAGGAATCGGGTTTTTTGGACATAACACCACCCCGCGTATTGCTTATCTTAACCCTTTTGACCGGCCGTCTGCACAATAGCCTGAAAAGCAGGGTCGGAGCGTAGATTGTCGAAATCCACGGCTGCATTGATTTCGGCAAGCGAGTAGCCCTGATGCAGGGCCTTGCCCAGCCACTGAATTGCCCCGGCCTTGTTGCCCAGTTGATTTTCTACCAGCGCGGCAAAGAACATGGTCTCAGGCTCATCAGGATGGAACTTGAGCGCCTGCCGCATGTGCATGCGCGCGGCATCTGCGTGTCCGAGCCGGGCATGGTATTCGGCTAGCAGCAAATGTACGTCAATATCCTTGGAGTTGAGTTTCAGCTCCTCATCCGCCATAGTAATGGCGCGCTCATACAGCGGAGCCGCCTGGTCACGCTTGCCGGGAGCCCAGTAGTAGGCGTCGGCCAAATAGCCTGTGGAACGAAAGTCGCGCACGTTCAACGTAAGCGCCTGCTGATAAGAGCCGATGGCATCATCAAAGCGGCGCAGGCGCATGTAGGCCTGGCCCAGATTGGCATAGGCTTCAAAGCCCGGACGCAGAGCGATGGCCCGCTGCAAAGCATGAATGGCATCGTTGTAACGTCCCATGAAGATATAGAGCCCACCCAGGTTGTAGTAGATCGAACTATTGTCGGGCGAGACGGCGGCAGCGCGGTCGAACTGTTCGACAGCTTCCTGGTAGCGCCCATGCTGGGCGTAAAAGTGCCCCAACCAACGATAGCCCGCCCAGTAATGCGGCCGCAATTCGATGGCGCGCTGATAAGTCTGCTCGGCATCCTGCAACCGGCCCATCTGCTCGTAAGCCGATGCCAGCCCGCGGTAAGCATCGTCATCGGTGGGCTCGGCGGCGAGAGCGCGGCTGAATTCCGCGCCGGCATCTTCATATTTTCCGGCGGTCACCAGCAGGTTCCCCAAACAAACATGGCCGGCAGCAAGGTCCGTGCTTAATGCCAGAGAGTGCTGGCAGGCCTCCCTGGCTTTGGGGATATATTTTGCCGCCTTGTCAATGCGATATTTATCCCAGTAGGCCTCTCCCAATCCCGCGTAGGCATAGGCGTAATTGGGATCGAGCGAGATAGCCCGCGAAAAGTTCTCGATGGCGCTCTCGACCGCGGCGGGATCGGTATAGTTCTGTAGATCGCCGCGCGCGCGGATATAAAGGTCATAGGCGCCAGCGACCGTTGTCCCGTGCTTTTCAAGTTGTGGACGCTCGTCGGGAGTAATCTCCAGTTCCAACATCCAGAGCACGCCTTCCACCACGCGGTCTTCCAGCGCAAAGGGATCGGAGCTGGAAGCGGTAACGCTATCTCCGCGCAATTGGCGATGCGAAAGTGCGTCCACCAGGGTGTACGTGATGCGCACCGTGTCTCCGGATTGATGCAGGCTGCCTTGCACCACCAGGTTTACACCCAGCTCTTTGCGGGCCTGGTCCACATCGGCGATGCCGCGACCATAGACCTCCGATGCGGGCGCTACCTGCAACGCATGAGTGGCGGTGAGTTGCGTAAGTTTAGCCGTGACCGTCTCGGCCAGACCTTCGCTGAACGTTTTTACCTCCGGCGAGGCTTCAATGGTGCGAAATGGTAGAACGGCAACAAGTTTTTGGTTGGGAATGGCCACTGGAACGTTCTGCGGAGGAGAAATTTTTTGTTGAAGTTGGCGCGCCAGGGTTCTCCACGGCACGAATATAGCGATTACGGCCAACGTGGCAGCTATACCACCCCAGAAGGTCAATTTTTTATGCCGGCGCAGGACCAGATGGCGCGGAGGCGGCAACACGCCTGATTCCGACAGCCGGTGCAGGCGGCGCAGGTCTACCAAAAGGTCCCGTGCGGTGGCGTAGCGATCGTCAGGATCTTTCTCCAGCATCTTGCGGATAACTCGCTCAACTTCATCCGGTACTTGAGGATTAGCCTGATGGATCGACGATGGCTTGGCATGCAAAGTTAACTCAATGCTGCCTACCCAGGTGGCTGCTGCGCATGGATTATTTCCCGTGAGCAACTCGTAGAACACGACTCCCAGGGAAAAGATATCGGCACGCGTGTCGGGCTCTTTTTCAAGCAGCACCTCGGGGGCTACATAGCCGCGGGTTCCGGAAAGCGGATGGCCGGGCGCCGCTAGGCTGGCGGTAGGCACGCCCTCGCCAACCATACGCACACGCTGGGCGAGGCCAAAATCAAGAATCTTCACCTGCCCCGCCGGCGTGAGCATGATGTTTTCAGGTTTGATGTCGCGGTGCAGAATTCCTTTTTCGTGAGCGGCAGCCAGCGCTTCAGCACACTGCACGGCGACTTCGAGAAATTGCTCAACGCTGGGGCGGGGATTGAAGCGAAAGCGCAGGTTCGCGCCTTCAACGTATTCCATGATCAGAAAGATCTCGCCCCGGTCTTCCAGAACGTCGTGGATGCCGGCGATGTGCTCATTGTTGAGCGCTGAAATCCGCTCGGCTTCCTTTAGAAAATATTCGCGGGAAAGCCGGTCGGTACGCAAGCGGGCCGCCAGTCTCTTGATCGCAACCTGCCGTTTAAGACGGGTATCTTCAGCCAGATAGACCTCACCCATGCCGCCGGAGCCGAGGCGCTGGCGAATTTCAAAGCGCCCGGCCAGGGTGCCACTCAGCTCTACGCCGAGAAAGTCGTGTGCGGTCTCCATCTTGGGTGCGGTCATACCAGTTCAGCGCTAAGCAGGTAATGCTACTCCGGAAACACCTAAGCGCACAATTTTCTTATTTGGTTCGAAAGACTCGGTTGAAATGCTTAGACGGGCTTAAACCCGCGGGGAATCACATGGCAATGATGGCATGGCCGGTACAGGTGAAGTCGATCTGATCGTAAATCTGCTGCAATGCTCCTGCCCCGAATTGAGCCAGGAAAGAAATACCCGCGATTTCACGCTCTTGCAGCTTTTGATTGGGATAGAGAGCGCTGGCCAATATGCCGGCGTGACGCGTGACTTCGGTGCTGCGCATGGCCTGAGCGCGGGCGGCGCGGGATTGCAGTTGCTGCAACTGGTGGCGCATCTTCGATCCGGAATTCTCAGCCGCGTCACGCAAGGTAGGGTCGAGCCTGGTAACGACGGCGGTGATGCGTTCCACGAGAACATTCAATTGTTGTTCAGATTCGGAAAATATGGATTCTATTTCCGGAGGAAGGGTTTTAGCCGCCAGCAGTTCACGCAACTCCTGTTCGCTTCTGAAACAATCGCCGGGCGACAGCTTGTAATGCTCCAGTTTACGCTGGACGCGAGCATCGAGCAGTGTCGCGCTGGCACGGGGCAAGATCGGCGTTACACTGCCCAGAAGTTTTTCGTACACCACACCCACCTGGGCAAAATATGCGACCTCTGCCGGACCGCCAAAGTAGGCAACTGTGGGCAGCAGGAAGTCCTGCACCACGGGCCGCAGCAGAACGTTAGGACTGAACTTTTCCGGATGCTGTGCAATGCAGGAATCCAACTCTTCGGGGCTACAGCGCTCATCGCCAATCAAAAACTCCTCGCCGGCGCGGCGGATGGGTGTCCGGATGCCGTCCTTATCGGCAAAGAGCGGCGTGGTGGCGGCAGTGACTTTGACTTGCTCGTGATATCCGGCACGCTCCAGGGCGCGGCCGCGCTCCTCAAGTGCTGATACGATTTCGGCCGAACGAGCGGCTGCGTCACGGTAGATGGGCGCGGCTAACTCATGTAGCGCCGGATCGGAGGGATCGAGCAAGATCAATCCGAAATCGGCGAAAATTCTGGCAAACAATTTGCCGAAGGCGCTGCCCAATGTTTCCTTCGCCTGATAGCATTCAGTCAGCCATTCCCGAAAAGGCGATTCCGCCAGCAGCTTCGCTGCTTCGCGAATGATTTCACTTCCCTGCTCTCCAATCGCTATTTTGCCAACCGGCGTGCCTTCTGCGGCCGTGGGTGGAATAGCCACGAGATGCAGGCTGCCATCATTCGCTCGCAGAATGTTGTGAGAGACTTCGGCAAAGTCGTGATCTTCCGTTGCCAGCCAGAAAACCGGGACACAATCCACGCCCGCGTCTGTAAGCTGTTGGGCGCGCTTAATGGCGCTGAGCGCCTTATAGAGAGCGAATGCCGGCCCGCCCAGAAGCGCAACCTGCTGTCCGGTGACCATGGCTAAGCTGCCGCTGCGCAGGCGCTCGATGTTCTTCATGGCTTCGGCGGAGGAGCCAAATTGCCGGTTCTGGCGTTCTAAAATCGCCGTGACGGCGGCCCGAAGCTGCGGCGAGTAATGGATTTGTACAGCTCTTTTCAGCAACCCTTCGTTGTCTTGTGGCGAAAGAGGATAGAAATCCTGCACGCGGGCAAAGTTGCTGGTGTAGTCGGCAAAAAGCCGGGTGGTATGAGGGATGTTGCTGAACGGCAAACATCGTGCCTCCATCAAGAACGCTCCTTACACTCGTGGTCGTCGGGAAGCATGGAAGTTTGATGTCTGCCTCCTACCTGGGATGCTAACAATTTCGCTGTAGCAGAGTAAATGCCGGGGGAGAGGGGGTATTACTCAAGTAATGAAAAAACCTTCTGATCAGTGTTTCACCAGCATATTTACTGAGAAATCGCTCCTGAAAACGGAATTACCTGGATTTCGGAAGTAGTGCAAAACTCAGCCAAGCAGTACGGTTTTCAAAGAACTCAAGCACACCAAGCCCTGGGGTACGTGGCACAACTTCTTCGAGGAATCGTTCAAGGGCTGTCAGCATCTAATACGAGAAACACAGTTGATTGCTGATAGACTTAAGAAGGTAGTTCTTGAGCGAACTCTCAACATTTCGGGGGCGTCACGGCTTCGACGGAAATGCGTGAGGTAAAGAGGCATACCGGGGTGCACACACCCGTGATCGCGTGCAAAAACATAGTTGCCAATCAACAGATGGCATACGCTGCTTAATTAATTAAGTAGCCGCTCCCTTTGGCTTTGTCCGTGGGCTGAAGAAGGGCGTCGCACAGCGGACTGGCTTTCGCCGCGTGTCTGGGTAGCGAAGGCGAGATATACAGGCTAGCGGCTTGCGTTTCTTGTCCGTTCTTAGCGCCGGCTGCGAAAGTTGCGGGGTAACTCCCGCAGCAGGAACGTGACTACGTATGTAGGCTCTTTGCTGTCATCATTTTCGGACGCGGGTTCAACTCCCGCCGCCTCCACCATATTCACTCCCAGATAGCTGCCTCTTTCTGAACAAAGGTTGCATAAGCTCAGGGCTTGTTTCAAAAATATCTTTTCGACTGAATCGTTCGACCCCAGGGGCTAAAGCCCGCATTTTTGCAGCCCAGGCGGCGACGCTACTTGGGGCCGGGATTCCATGTACCCGAATTACTATCAGCATATTTCATTGGATAAAATTCAGCTCACGAAGGCTGGTTAATTTCAGCAGCGGCTCGCGACGGGTGCTTGCGAATTAAAGGTACAAACGCCAACTCTGTCGATTGAACATTCATCAAAGTTAATATGAACAAGTCTGCCCCCTGGAAAAAAATCGGGGGGCTCGTTGCGGGAACAGCTCTCATTATTATTCTGGTGATATCGTGCGGAACAGGCGCGAACCCAATTTTCCAGCCACCTCATCCTGTTCCCAGTCAGGGTCCAAATCCAAGCCCAACGCCGAGTCCAAGTCCTACTCCCACACCGACTCTTTCAACTGAGCTGTGTAACTGCACCCCCTCCGCGCCCGACACAACAGATTATCGCCACGCCGCCAAGCATGTCCCACTGCCCGGTGACACTCCCCAGGAGATCACAGTGGCCACAATCCTAAGCTGGCAACCAGACAACCCGGCGCCAGCGCCAGACGCCCCTCGCAGCGGGCGGGAGTTACAACTCTTTCACATTGCACAGGCCTATCTGCAATTTGCCGGGGTTGAGCACGGGGATTGCGATATACACCTGGAGATCTCCGATGTGCCCGACAAGACGGCGCCGCGGGTGATCGTTGAGACGCCGGTCGATTCCGAATATTGCACGGCCCGCGGCCAGCTTCAGGCCCAGCTGGCACAGCATGGCTTTACCCTCTCGCAATCGCAAGGGGGCGAGCTGCCGCAGGCGCTTGCGGTCTCAGTACAGGGACTGGGGTTTGAGGATTTTCCGCATACGCGCGGATCGCAATACGTCGCTACGATATGGGAGTTGCATCCTGCGATTGTGAGCGTGAATCCCTGAGCCGAACCGCTACCTGTTTAGGTTGGCCTTTATCTCGTAATCGGAAATAGACATGTCGATAATGACAGGGCCCGCTCAGGGAGAGCAATCCATCACAGTGCTGGAGAGTGAAGCCTAGCCTAGTGCAGCATGACGGACGTGGCTTAGTCTGCTGCCGGTAATTGTTTTGCGGTGAGTTCTTTGCGAGCCAGTTCGGCAAAGGTTGAAGCCGCACGCGGAAGACTGCGATGCTTCTGAAAAATGAGCCCCAGCTCACGCCATATATCGAGTCCCTCGATTTTCAAAAGCTTAACGTCTCCGCGGCGCACATTTTCTCGGGCAAATGTCGAGCTGATCAAAGAAACGCCAAACCCTGCTCCCACAAAACGCTTGATCATGGTCAAGCTGGTGAGTTCCATGGTGATATTGAGGTTCTCGCGATAAGGCCGCAGGTTCTTTTCGATCAACTTTCGGGTTGATCCCGTCTTGGGAATGATGATCGGCTGTTGCGCCAGTTCTTCCATCGTGACCGAACGCTTGCTGAACAGCGGACTGCCGGAGCCCACCATCAGCAATACCCGGTCCTTAAAAAGAGGAACGACGTTAAGGCTTGGGGATTTCACGGGCAGGGTCACAACACCGAGGTCGAGGGCGCCGTCCTCCACTTTTTCTATGACTTTATGGGTGAAGTTGCGGTAGACGCTGATCCTAATCTTGGGAAACATCTTGTGGTATTTGGCAAATACCTTGGGAAGCACATACAGGAATGTGCCCTCGTTGGCGCCGATGGAAAGCGTGCCCACGGGAACTCCGTTGCGCTCGGCAACCGCGCGCAAAGAGTGCCCGCGCAGGGCCAAAAGCTGGCGGGCATATTCGAGAATCACCTCGCCGGCCGGGGTGAGACGCACCGACTTAGCGGTGCGATCGAAAAGCCTGTGGCCGTACTCCTGCTCCAGTTGCCTGATCTGGGCGCTCACCGCCGGCTGGGAACGCAATACTTTCTCTGCCGCCCGGGAAAAACTGCCTAACTTGGCGACTTCAACAAATGTATTAAGCTGATCGAAATCCATAAGCCTTTCAACTTCCAATGATCGATTTCAATCATGCTAACATGCCGCGTCAGAACCGCCTAAACTGAAACCGTGTTCAGCAATTTCCCTTTCTTTACTTTCACCGGGTTCAGGAATGACATCATGTCGCGCAGCTCTTCGCCAACGCGTTCAATCTTCTGGTCCTGCTCCTGATCGCGCTTTTCGTAAAACCATTTGCCGCCCGCTTCATTTTCTGCGATCCATTTTTTGGCAAAGGCGCCGTTCTGTATCTCTTTCAGCAGTTGCTTCATCACCTGCCGGGTCTGCTCGGTGATCAATCGCGGACCAGCCGTGTAATCTCCGTACTCGGCGGTGTCGCTCACCGAATAACGCATATAGCTCAAACCGCCGCGATACATCAGGTCAACAATCAGCTTGAGCTCGTGCATACATTCGAAATAAGCAAGTTCGGGCTGGTAACCGGCTTCAACCAGGGTCTCAAAGCCTGCACGGATAAGATGGCTCACGCCGCCGCACAGCACAGCCTGCTCGCCAAACAGGTCAGTCTCTGTTTCTTCGGCGAAGGTAGTTTCCAGCACGCCGGCGCGCGCGCATCCGAGCCCTTTGGCATAGGAGAGAGTCATGGCGTGGGCTTTGCCGCTGGCATCCTGGTGAACGGCAAACAGGGCCGGCGTGCCGCTGCCTTCCACATAAAGCTCGCGCACGCGGTGGCCCGGCGATTTGGGCGCGACCATGGTGACATCTACCTGGGCCGGCGGATTGACCGTGCCGTAACGGATGTTAAACCCGTGAGCAAACATCAACATCTTGCCGGGGGTGAGATGCGGTTCGATGTCATGCTTGTAGAGCGCCGCTGTTTTGGTATCTGGCACCAGCAGCATGATCACATCAGCCCAGGCAGCGGCCTCGGCCGGAGTCATGACTGTGAATCCATCCGCCTGCGCGCGAGGGCGTGAGGCACTCCCAACGGGCAAACCTACGCGAACCGTGACACCGCTATCGCGTAAGTTCTGCGCGTGGGCGTGCCCTTGTGAGCCATAGCCGATGATGGCAACTTTTTTTTGTTGAATTAAACCCAAATCCGCATCTTTTTCCAAATAAACTTTCGCCATAATGTCTATATTCTCTCCAAAACAAATTTTCTAAGACTAAACCGAACGTGGAATTCCCTGGGCGCTGCCTTTAACCTCTTCAATCAAGAGCGCGCTGTGGTGCGATGCCTGGGAGCAGCCAGCCATGGCTACGTGTCCCGTGCTTACCATTTCCAGAATGCCATAAGGGCGAAGCGCCGCTATGAATTGATCCATTTTATCTTTCGTGCTGGTGAATTCGAGGATCATTGCATCGCGACCGGTCTCGACAATATGGGCCGCGTGCTTGTTGGCAATCTCCTCTACCCGCGACTTGGTCTGGGCGGTGATGGCAACTTTAATCAACGCCAGATCGCGCGTGACATCAGAACCCGTTATGTTTTGTATGCGCAAAACGTTCACCAGCTTGTACACATTGGCTTCAATGCGGAGCGCGCCTTGCTCGTCGGTATCGACAACGATTGTCATCCGCGATACGCCCGGCACGTCCGTCCGCCCGACGGTCAGTGTTTCAATATTGAAAGCACGCCGGCGGAATAAAATGGCCACACGCGCCAGCACGCCCGGCTTATCCTCGACGTAAACAACAAATGTGTTCAGCATAGCGACTCTTTACCTTAACAGCTTTACCACTCCATCTCAGTGTCAACGGCAGGATTGGGACGGCGAATCATATCTTTCAAATCGGCGCCCGCCGGGACCATGGGATATACCGTATCTTCCTGCTCGACGCGGAAGTTAATCAGCATGGACCCGTCGTGTTCGCGCGCTTCACGAATCGCAGGAACCACGCCGGAACGCTGGGTCACCGTTGTCGCACGAATGCCAAAGGCTTCGGCGAGCTTGGCGAAATCAGGATTGACCAGCGGAGAGGCCGCATAATTCCGTGAGTAAAAGAATTCCTGCCACTGGCGCACCATGCCAAGATATCCGTTATTGATGATGGCAATGTGGACCTTGATTTTTTCCTGAAAGATCGTTGCCAGCTCCGGCATAGTCATCTGAAAGCCGCCATCGCCTACGACAACCCAGACTTCGGCTTCCGGGCGCGCAACCTTGGCGCCAATCGCCGCCGGCAGGGCAAAGCCCATCGTGCCCAGACCTCCGGAGGTAATCAGCGAGCGCGGGGTATTGTGCCGGTAATACTGCGCCTCCCACATCTGGTGCTGGCCTACGTCGGTCACAACGATGGCGTTGCCGCTGGTCTCGCGCCACAGATCGTTGATCACATGGGCGGCGTAGAGATGCCCGCTGTCGGGAAGGTTCTGGATGTCGCGGACGGCGGAGTCTCCCTTGAGCTGGCCGATGTATTGCACCCACTCCGGATGCTTGGGCGTAGACTCCAGCTTGGGTTGCAACTCGCGCAGCACTTCGCGCAGATCGCCGACCAATGCAACATCAACGTTTACGTTCTTGTTGATCTCAGCCGGATCAATATCAACGTGAATCTTCTTCGCATTCCTGGCGTACGTGTTCAAATTGCCGGTCACGCGGTCGTCGAAACGCATGCCCAGGGCGATCAGCAGGTCGGCTTCCTGAATTGCAGTATTGACCCAGGCTTCTCCGTGCATTCCCATCATGCCGAGATTCAACGGATGCGATGCCGGAATTCCGCCCAGCCCCAGAAGCGTGACCGCAACCGGAATATCCAGATGCTCCACCAGCTTGCAAACTTCCTGCGTGGCGCCGGAGAGAATAATGCCGTGTCCGGCCAGTATGATGGGCCGCTTCGATGCACGAATCAGCTCAAGCGCTTTTTCATAATCCTGCCTGCTGGGAGAAAGATCGGGACGATAACCAGGAAGTTGCGGCGCGGCAGCCTCCCAATCGAAAACACACGATGCCTGCTGTGCGTCTTTGGTAATGTCGATCAAAACCGGCCCCGGACGTCCAGACTGCGCGATGTAGAACGCCTCACGCACCGTACGCGCAATGTCTTCCGCTTTGGTGACAAGATAATTGTGCTTGGTGATGGGCAGCGTGATGCCGGTGATATCCACTTCCTGAAAAGCGTCACTGCCGATAAATTTGCTTCCCACCTGTCCGGTGATACACACCACCGGCGAAGAATCGAGCATGGCCGTAGCAATGCCCGTAACCATGTTGGTCGCGCCCGGGCCAGAAGTCGCCATGGCCACACCAACCTTGCCGCTGGCGCGGGCAAATCCATCTGCCATGTGGGTCGCACCCTGCTCGTGCCGCACCAGGATGTGGCGGATGGCCGAATGCTTGAGCGCGTCGTAAACCGGAAGAATAGCGCCGCCGGGATATCCGAAGACGGTCTGCACGCCCTCTCGTTCAAGGGACGCCCACAGAATCCGTGCGCCCGTCATCTTCTCGTTGGCGGGAGATTGGGCCTGCGCTTGCGGGGCTGTTGTTGTGCTCATACGATCCTTATTCTGTTACTGCTCCGACCGAAGCTGAAGAAACACGGCTTGCATACTTGGCGAAAACGCCGGTCGCGAAGCGGGGTTTAGGCAGCTGCCAGTTGCGCAGACGCGACTCGATTTCTGACTCTGGAATTTCAACCGACAACTGGCGTTTATCCACGTCAAAAATAATAGTATCGCCGTCGCGCACTGCGGCAATTGGACCGCGAACGGCGGCCTCGGGTGCGACATGCCCGGCCATCAAACCGCGCGTTGCGCCAGAGAACCTGCCATCGGTCAGTAAGGCTACAGATTCTCCCAGGCCAGCGCCGGTAAGTGCAGCCGTGACTCCCAACATTTCCCGCATGCCCGGACCGCCGCGCGGACCTTCGTTGCGAATCACCAGCACGTCGCCTGGCTTGATCTGGTTTGCCTGAACCGCGGCGAAGGCATCTTCTTCACACTCAAAGACACGCGCCGGGCCGCGATGCTGGTGGCGAGTATGTCCGCTGAGCTTGACCACGCAACCTTCCGGCGCAAGATTCCCTTTCAGAATGACCAACCCCCCGGATGCGCTCAGCGGTCGGGAGAGCGGAAGCACAACTTCCTGTCCGTTGTTCTCTTTTGCCTTTTGCGCTTCTTGCTCTAACGTTTGGCCGGTCACCGTCTTGCAATTCCCTTTCAGGATTCCCGCCTGCAGCAGGCGCTGCGCCAACAGACGCGTGCCGCCGGCCTGGTAGAAATCTGTAGCGACAAAGCGCCCGCCGGGCTTGAGGTCGGCGATCAGCGGCACGCGGTTGCTGATGCGGTCGAAATCAGCGATGTCGAGCTTCAATCCCAGCTCGTGCGCAATTGCTAAAAGGTGAAGCACCGCATTGGTCGAGCCCGCGCTGGCTGCTACGCTGCAGATTGCGTTTTCCAAAGACTCGCGCGTGATGATGTCGCTGGGAACAATGTTCTCTTTTACCAATTCCATCACCAGCTTTCCGGCAGCCTGTGCCGCGAGACGCTTCTCGGGGACCATCGCGGGAATCTCGTTTGCACCCATGGGTGAGATGCCCAAAAACTCGCAGGCCATGGACATGGTATTTGCGGTGAACTGCCCGCCGCAGGCGCCCGCTCCGGGACATGCCTGCTGCTCGATCTCAAGTAATTCAGCGTCTGACATTGATCCACGGGCGTGCGCGCCCACGGCTTCAAACACGTCCTGAATTGTGACGTTCTTTTCGTGGAACTTGCCGGGAGCGATGGAACCGCCGTAAAGCATCACCCCGGGAATATTCAGCCGGGCCAGCGCCATGACTGTGCCGGGGATCGTCTTGTCGCAGCCGGAAAGGGCAACGATGCCGTCGAACAGATTTCCGCGCGCCACCAATTCAATGGAATCGGCAATCACTTCGCGGCTTACCAGCGAGGCCCGCATGCCTTCGCTGCCCATGGTGATGCCGTCGGAGATCGAGACGGTATTGAATTCCATGGGCGTAGCGCCCGCCTCGCGAATTCCCTTCTTTACCTCTTCCGCCAACTGGCGCAGATGGTAGTTGCACGGGCCTATCTCAGTCCACGTATTTGCCACCCCGATGATCGGTTTTGCCAGGTCATCGGGCGTGAAACCAATGGCATGCAACATGGCCCGCGCCGGGGCGCGGCTTGGCCCCTGTGTAATCGCCGCACTGCGTCTGGAGTTACCGTTGTTCACGTTTTTCACGATCCGATTGGCCTGCCTGGTGATCTAACCTGTTTGTTTACAAGCAGGAAGAATTTGTCGTCTGCCGCAGACACCTTGTCCGCCGAGCCTCGGCCAAAAGCTGTAAAGCTATTTTTAAACCACCGAGACATATAAGCCAAGATTATAATTATTATGATTTCATAATGAAAGCTTTTGGTATTTATTTTATTTATATCCAGCTTGCCTGAAATTGCGCGCTTGCCAGGAAACCAGACCTTGCCGCACGCTCAAAACGCAACGGTCCGCACGGATTCTGTTTCAAGCCGCTTGTAAGTGGAGGGATATGCCAGGGCCTTCTGGACACTCGTGAGCAACCTTTTCCAGATGAACGTCTGTGTTTGAAGACCTCGGCCGCCTTTGTTTGCAGCAATCGAAGCTGCTCCACGCCAATCTTCAGGGCTGAAGATTTGCCGGCGAAGGTTGACAAGTTGTTGAGGGTGCAGGCAAACGTGCAACACCGATATAAGTCAAACAGTGTAGCGCCGTTCTTGCGTTACGATTCTCTTCGTCCTCTGCAGGAAAGAATCGTTGCCATCCTGCTCGCTGGCCATGACAGCTTGCGCACTCAATGCCCACAAAGCAACCGCCTCGCATCAGTTTGGGACGCTGTCCCCGTCTTCATCAGTCCGCTTAAGCTTTTCAGACATAACATAAATTAGGGGTCCGCAACCGCCACAGTTACTGGGCGAAGTCACCACTCCGTATACGGCCGAACCGTTGCCGACAATAACGAAATCAGCCGGCATACTACTGAAGCCAAAGTTGGTGACGGACGAACCCGTACAGTCCGAATTCACGGAGTAGCTTTGGGTGAATGTGGCATTTCCCGTGAATGTACCGACGGCGTTTCCCGCACCATCCGACACAAACGCCCCGATGGCAGCGACATCCGGCGTAGGAATTGCCGGTGGAAGGCTTGCAGGCCCACTGCGGCCCTCCTCAGTAGAGACGAACGACCCTTTTAAGCTGGCGGAAGAACAATCATGCGAAATCCTTCGCATTCCTCCCAACGCAATGTGGCCAAGAGGCCCCCGGTTCGACACGATATCGATGTTGTTTCCGTCGGGAAGCAGGACCAAGACCAGCGAGGAGAAAAAATCCCGATTGAAGTGAGCCACGCCGCTGCAATCAGGATTGATGGAGTAGGTGCCAGAGCGGAGAACGTTTCGAGTGATATTGCCGTTTTCGGCGGTGGTCACTACTTCGGAAAAATTGCCAGCCCCATCGGCATCAATCCTGCCGACTTCCACGAAACCGCTGTTGCCGTACCCGAACACGCGAGCAAAAAACCCAAACGCGCCGCTCAGGCTCGCATTCGTGCACGATTCGGCCATTCCAGGTATGGGACAAAAGATCAAGCAGAGAAACAAAGACACGGCCTGCAATACAAAACGTATTTTCGTAGCCATACGATCATCTCCTTTTGTTGGTTCGTGTCGACGAAGACACACCCGACAATAACTTAAAGACGTGGGAATCATAAGTCTGATCACCTTGTCCATGCAAACCAGCGCGTGTTTCCGCCCGCTGTGAGAGCTTTTATCAGGCTCATGATTGATGGCTGCGAAGCCGGCCTACCTCGTTGAAAACCCCAGTGTTGCTGATCACGCTCGCTGGCAATACTGCCCCGCAAGGCAGGTCTGTATATGCCTCTCTTGACGGGGACGGCGATGCTCTATCGCGATATTGAGTAGGCGAAAAAGAGGCTGCTCTCCGGATCTTAAAACCTTGAATAGATCGACCACTTTTCAATTGGGCAAAATTTCGTCGTCCGCGTACCCCATGCTACGATGATTGGCGGCTCACTTTCACGAGGCACATCGCTATGACAAAGCTGGAAGCAGTGATTCAATCTTCAAAACTGGAATCGGTCAAGGAGGCGCTCCTGGAGGCAGGTGTGGAGGGCATGACCGTGATCGAAGTCCGCGGCCACGGACGGCAGAAAGGCCACACCGAGTTCTACCGCGGGCGAGAGTACACCGTGGATTTGCTGCCGAAGATCAAACTCGAGATGGTCCTGGCGGACGAGATGGTGGAAAAGGCGGTGCAAACCATCATCGCATCCTCCCGCACCGGCAAAATCGGCGATGGCAAGATTTTTCTCTCGCGCATTGATGAAGCGATCCGCATCCGCAATGAGGAGAGAGGGGTTGCGGCGCTGTAGTTCCGCTATGGCTGCCCTATACTTCTATTCACGAGAAGCTGAGACGTAGCAAGCTGCGTCTCTACAAACAAATTTACATTTATGTCAGCACAGGTCTATCTCACCGATCTGCACAATCAATACGTTAACGAATCCGCGCGGATTCACCAGGCTTTTGATGCCACCGCAGACGGCGCCGCCGCTTCACAACAACGCTCGGCCCTGATGGATAGCGTGATTATCGGTCTGTGCAACCAGCTTCTGCCGCGCGAACTGCAACATCTGAACGGGGTAAGCATTGTTGGCCTGGGCGGTTATGGCAGAGGGCTGCTGTTGCCGCACTCCGATGTTGACTTGCTGGTTGTGTTCGATAATGCAGCCATCAGCGAGAAATTTACCGGCCCCCTGGGGCGCGTGTGCCAGGAGATGTGGGACATGAAGATCAAGCTTCGTCCCACGACGCGCATCCTTCAGGAGTGCTCCAAGCTCGACCGGGAAAACGTGGAATTCACCATTTCCCTGCTCGATTGCCGCTTGATCTCGGGCGACCCCAAGTTGTTCGCCACATTGCACGACAAGGTGATTCCAGAGCTGGTGCACCGCGAGTGGCAGCCGCTGGTGCATTTGCTCTCGGACCTGACCAGAAGCCGCCATCAAAAATACGGCAACACTATCTTTCACCTGGAACCCAATATCAAGGAATCTCCAGGAGGATTGCGCGATCATAACGCTGCCAGTTGGTTTGCCCTGTTGGCGGCGCTGGAAAAGCAGCGCGCATGGCCGGAGCAAAAATCCCTGTTTGACGCATCCGTGCAAAGTGACCTGCATTCGTCGCTGGACTTTTTATTGTCGCTGCGCTGCTTTCTGCACTATCGCTATGGCCGCGACGACAACACCTTGAGCTGGGAGGCGCAGGATGAAGCCGCGGCCAGGCGCATTGGCGCGGGCAATCACAAAATTACCGCCGCGGGCGACTGGATGCGCATTTACTTCAAACATGCGCGCATGATCTACAGCGTGGCCAACCAATACCTGGACGAGGTGCCACCGGCGCGCTCTTCGCTCTACCAGCAGTTTCAGCGCTGGCGCTCGCGGGTCTCAAACGCCGACTTCTCGGTGGTGAATGGCCGCATCTTCCTGCATCAATCCTCAGTAACACTGACACCTGACCTCATCTTTCGCGGCTTCGAATTCATGGCCCGCCACGGCTTTAAGCTGGCCCGCGACACGGAGCGGCGCTTCGAGCAAGCTCTTTCGGCAATGGCCGACAGCGAATTACAGAGCGCCGGCGTCTGGCCGCACCTGCGACAGATTCTCGTCGCAACGCATGCAAGCCTGGCGCTGCGGAGCATGCATGGGCTGGGACTGCTCAAACGCATTGTTCCCGAATATGAACTTATTGATTCGCTGGTGATCCGCGATTTTCATCATCGTTATACCGTAGACGAGCATTCGTTTCTTACCATCGAGACCTTGCATAAGCTGAAAGAGCCGGATTCAGATTGGGAAAAGAGATACACGGAGATCCTGGCCGAGCTGGAAAAGCCCGAGGTGCTGTATCTGGCCCTGCTGCTTCACGACACCGGCAAAGGATTGCCGACCGGCCACCACGTCCAGGGCAGCTTGCAGCTCGCCGAAGAGACTCTGCAGCGGTTGGGGGTTACGCCCGAAGAAGGCGAGCAGGTGAAATTTCTGATTGGCGGGCACCTGGACATGTCTGCGGCGCTGCGGCGCGACATCTTTGAAGTGGTTACCATCCGCGCCCTGGCGGCCAAAGTCGGCGATCCGGAGCGGCTCAAGATGTTATGCCTGCTCACCTTCGCGGACATCAGCTCGGTGAATCCTGAGGCCATGACGCCGTGGAAGGCGGAAAACCTGTGGCAGCTCTACATTGCGACCACCAACTACCTGAACCGCAGCGTAGATGAAGACCGCTTTCACGCGGCCAGCGAAGCCGCTACGCTGGAGCGCATCAGCACGCTGGCCCACAAGCGCAAAGATGAGCTGCAGAAATTTCTGGAGGGGCTGCCGCAGCGCTATCTACGAAGCCACACCCCGGAGCAGATCGTCGCGCACATGGAGATGACGGCGCATCTGCGGACCCATCCGGTGCAGACCGCGCTCAATCACACGCGCGACCTCTACGAATTCACCATCGTTACCCCGGACCGGCCATTCCTGTTTTCCACCATCGCCGGAATTCTCTCCGCATGGGGAATGGACATCGTGAAGGCGGGCGCGTTTTCCAACCAGGAAGGAATTATTGTCGACACCTTTTACTTCAAAGACCGCTTTCGGACGCTGGAGCTCAATCCTTCAGAACATGAGCGCTTCAAGAGAAGCGTTATCCAGGTGCTGTGCGGCGACGATACCCTCGATCGCCTGATGCAAGGCCGGGCAACGCGAAAACAAGGCTCGGTGAAGATCAACGTAGAAACCAAACTCAATTTCGATAACGAATGCTCTTCGCACAGCACACTGCTGGAAGTCATCGCCCAGGACCGCCCCGGCCTGCTGCACCAGATCACCTCGCGCGTGGCCCATGCCAAGTGCAATCTGGAAGTCGCGCTGATCGATACCGAGGGCCAGATGGCGATTGACGTCTTCTATCTGACCTTTGAAGGCGCGAAGCTCACCGAAGCGCAGCAAGAACAATTAAGGCAATCAATTGCGGAAGAGCTGAATTGAAGAAGAAGCATTCAGCAGTCGGCAATCAGCATCCAGCTCACGAAGCAGCTATTTGATGGATAAGTAAGACGCAAATTCTCGCGGATTGTGCGCGGTCTGGCGTATTCTTAAGTGTATCCACCGGGGAAATAGCAGATGAGAAAATGCGTGTTCCAGGTCTGTGCGCTCGCCATGTTGCTGGCCGGCACTCTGTATGCCCAGGATATCGCCTCAACCTGGCAGGGAACCTTCACATCGGATGCGGAGCAGCATCGCGCTGTCCTTCAAATAGCTCCCAAGAATGGTGGCGGCTGGGAAGCCAGGGCGTTTTATATCGAATTCTTCCCCGACGCCATCCATATTGACTCCCTGGCTATGAACGGTTCCACGCTGAAGTTTTCAATGAACGGAGGCAAGGGCGTATACGAGGGGAAGATCAGTGCGGATGGGGCTTCCATTGAAGGCACCTGGACGTATGACCGGCGCCCGGCGCCCCTTGAGCTGCGGCGTGCGACCCAAGAAACTGCGTGGCACGTTCCGTTTCAATATCAGTACCATTTCAAGCAGATAACCTACCTCCGGCCATCGCCGGACGAACCCAAAATCCCGTTCTCACCTAAGCTGGCTGTGGACTACATGGAGCAAGGCGCGGTGGCCTGGACCGGAGAGCGCCAATGCGTGGCGTGTCACACGAATGGATCGTACATGGTGGTGCGTCCGCTCATGAGCGCGCAACTGGGGCAACCGAAAAAGGAGTTGCGCGATTTCTTCGTTGCCATCCTTCAGAAAGAGTTAGCCACCGATCCCAAGGACCTGCGACCCGAACTGGACTCGACGCAAGCGGTCTATGTGGCGGCAGGGTTGGCGATTTGGGATGCTCATGTAACGCACCGCTTGTCGCCGGAGACAGCGCAGGCGCTCGACATGATGTTCAAGCTGCAGCGGACTGATGGAGACTGGACCATCAGCGATGACAATAATTTGCCGTTTGAGTCGAACCGGTTCCAGTTAGCGACTGTGGCAGCCAGGGCCGTGGGCAACGCACCAGGCTGGCTGGCCCGTCAGAGCGGCACTGCCGTTGAGGCCAAAGTCAAGCTGCTCGAAAACTACCTTCGGGCGGAGCGCAAGCTGCAGGGGGACTACGATCGAACCGATTTGCTTTGGGCGGCAACAGAGCTTCCCGGCTTACTCGATGCCACACGAAAGCAACAACTCACCCAGATGATCTTCGGCCATCAAAGAGCCGATGGCGGATGGTCGATCCGAAACTTTGCCCTGCCCGAAGAATGGGGAAAGGGCAATCGAGCGGAGAAACTCAGAGCGGAACCCGAGTTTCCCGATCCTCCCAGCGACGGACACATGACGGGCCTCGCCATCATCGTTTTGCGCAAAGCAGGTGTGCCGTCCACTGATCCCCGCATCCAGCGTGGGGTTTCCTGGCTGTTAACCAACCAGCGCTCTTCGGGGAGATGGTGGACACGCTCGTTGAACAGGGATGGTTGGCAGTTCATCAGTTACAGTGGCACGGTGTACCCGCTACTTGCCTTGTCCTTGTGCGATGCCTTGCCAACTCGTCCGTAGGTCACTGGAAGACCAGATAGCAAGAACCAGCGTGGAAACTCCAAGCCTGGTATTACTCGGCTTCAAATGCGTAGCGTCCTTTTTTTTCGGAGGCTACGGCTTCAATCACCTTGAGAAAAGCGCGCGCGGCATGCGAGAGGCTGGAGTTCCTGCGATAGATGATGCGCAGCTTTCTTTCAAATTTAAGCTCGCGCACCGGCACATGCACCAGTTCGCCGCGCCGCAGTTCGTTTTCCAGGCAGACGCCGGGGACCAGGGCCACGCCGTTTCCCATAGCCACGAAGCGCTTGATGGCTTCAATGGTCGGCAGCTCAACCTGCATATTGAGCGGAGTTTTATGGCGGCGGAACGCCTCCAGCACTTTGGCGCGATACTGGGAAGGAACGTTATGGGCAATAAAAGATTCGGCGCCGAGCTGGCGAATGTGCACGTCTTTTGCCGAGGCCAGAGGATGCCGCGGATGAACCACGAATGCAAGCTCGTCTTTGTAAACCACGGTGGAACGCAGGCCGGCCACGTCGGGAGTGAAAGAGAGCATTCCCATTTCGACTTTGTGATTCAGAACTTCCTGCGCAATCTGCGAAGACAAAGAGCGCTGCACCGTGACCTTGATCATGGGCGACTGGCGGCGGAACTTTTCCAGCACTGGCAATAAATAGATAGAAGTGAATTCGTTGGCCGCGATGGCCAGCTTGCCTGCGTGCAACTGGCGCAGCTCGACGATCGCGCTTCCAGCCTCCGAGCGCAAGTTGAGAAGTTTTTCCGCGTAGTCCACCAGCAGGCGGCCGGCATCGGTGAGGTTGGCGTCGCGCGAAGAGCGGTCAAAAAGCGGCTCGCCTACGTCAGATTCCAGCTTGCGTATGGTCTGGCTCACCGCGGGTTGCGTGCGGTGCAGCTTTTGCGCCGCCCGCGAAAAGCTCTTGTTTTCTGCAACCGCAAGAAAAGTTTCAAGTTGGAACAGTTCCATTTGCGCGCGCGCCCCTCCCAGGTGCCGATGATTCCGAATAAATTGCTCTTATTATACGCAAATAACTATAAAGTTGATTTATGCCAAATTGTTGTCTTCGCGCACCAAGCTGGTTGGCAACTGCTCACGCATTTAAAATACTTTCTTCCTCTCAACGGGAACATAACCGATCTGTTGTTTGAGGCCGGTACTCCGAGCTGTGTCTGGAGAAATGATGGCAAAGATGATTGATCAGATCCGTAAGGCCGTGCGCGGCGAGCTCCCTCCGGCGCCGGCGGCGCAATTGATAGGATTCCGGGTGACGGAAGTAGACCCCGGACGCGCAGTCGTTCATCTGGAGGCCACGGCGCGGCACAGCAATCCCATGGGAACACTGCATGGCGGAATCCTCTGCGATATTGCCGACGCCGCAATGGGCATTGCCTACGCCAGCACGCTGGAAGAAGACGAATCCTTTACCACCCTGGAACTCAAGATCAATTTCCTGAAACCAGTTTGGAATTCCAAACTGGTCGCAACCGGGCGAGTCGTAAAAAAAGGCCGGACGGTGGGCATGACCGAGTGCGACGTCGTGGATGAAAAAGGCAGCCTGGTGGCGCGATCGAGCAGCACCTGCATGACCCTGCGGGGCGATAAAGCAAAAGGCAGATAAGTACCCGGTACTCAGTTCACAGTTTCCCTCTAAAAATTGCTGCAAAGCGCAGCGGCTCTGCTGTGACCGCCGGCGAGACGCCGGCCACAGATCAATCGCCCTTCGCACAGAGATTCTCAACAATGTTCCGAAAGTCGGACGCTGGATTGTTAGACCATACTATTATAGTGTGGTGAAATTTTTGCTTTATGTTTGGGTCATTGAATGAGTCTGGGAGATAACTTTCCCTGTTGCTAAAAGGCAATAGGGAGTAGCGAAAGAGAACCCCATCATGAAAAATCACAAGTATCAGTTATTGCTGAAGGGAGGGCCGTAGTGAAGCACATTGCGAGATTCGATGGTCGCGAATGGGTTGTGCAGACTCGGGTTGCGAGCGTGTCTCAATCCGGCTGCGGGCGAGAGAGCATGCCGGGCATCTTCCTGGTTGTTGTTCTCCTTGTGGTCAGTGCCGCTTCATGGGCACAAACAAACCAAGCATCACAGACAGAATGGCCAAAGCAGGTCATGAGGGAGTTTCTGATTTCACACGGCTTTCAGAGCGGGCAAAACGAGACTTATTCCCGGCAGTACCGCAATTTAGGGGAAGCGAGCCTGGATTTGGGATTTTCGATTGATGATCTTCAGCGTCCTCTCAACGCTCGCAACTACGTGCCTCTCGTCAAACTGGCGCCGGCGGCGAAAGGCAGACGGGACTCGAAAAAGCTCGACAAGGTATGCACTGACGGGGACAAGGTACTGGATACCAATTCCGCGGCTCCCAACAACGTGCAACAATCTAGGATGGAAGACGCGTACCGTACATTAACTCTTCATGGCTGGTTCTTCAGCGTAGCTACTGAGAAAGGATATACGTTGGATGATCCAACACCTTGCTCTGTAAGAGCATTTCTTCAAGTGCGTGAGCATACTTATTTGCCACCAGACAGCTCGCCAACAATCCATATTAAGTCAGTAAGTATTTTACGGAAGTTTGCTCGGCCGCCAAGCATAACATTTGACGTGTTGGATCCTGGAAAAACAATTCTGGCATTTGAACAATATCGGTTTAGGATAAATATGATGCAGTCAAGCCCGAGTCGCTCACAAAGGGATCAATTCTGCTACGGAGATGACTATAGAATAGTTTTTCCCGACTTATCTCCAGTGATTATTGTAGAGCCCGGTCAGACGACTACGTTGAGAGCTGAGGTGCAAGGCGATGACCTTAAACGGTTCAGAAAGAGTCTCAAGAAAGGCAAATGGGAAGTCAGGGTTCTTTTTAATTCCGGAAAAGATTTCAGGGTAGTAGATTACCAATTTTTGGGTGACTTAAGGTCAGATAATTCCTTCGAGGCCGAAGTTCAATAGCGTGAACCTAGAAGCCTGCTCAGTGTTCTCTCATGCTGCATCCCGTGTGGTCAAAAAAGTCGTCCGCGCGCACTTTCCTCCGAAATCCTGTTCGCTCGAAATCCTCAGAGGTCATGGTCAGGTCGCTGGTTTCGAGCCAGTGATACAAATGCACTTTTATTGTCAGGCATAATCATGAGAAGGCTCTCGTTCACGCACCGCTCACGATTTTCTCCGTGCGATCGATGGCCGGATCGCCAATGATGGCCGGCAAAAGGCCCAGTAACTCGGGCCGGAATTGTTGTTTCCAGCTGAAATGCGCTCGGCAGCAGAACAGCTCCCCTTAAGAATTTCAAACTCAAACCGCTTAGTTTCGACTAACCTATTTCTTCGCCGGGGTAATCTCGGCCAGGACTTATCCGTTATGGCTGCACTCCTATTGTTATGACAGAGAATTCTTCTCCACCCCACCCACAACTGACGCGTGGTTTTGGATTGCTGCAGGCCACGGCGCTTAATATCTCCAACGTAGTCGGGGTAGGACCTTTCATCACCATCCCTCTCATGCTGGCAACCATGGGCGGACCGCAGGCAATGCTGGGCTGGATCGCCGGCGCGCTGCTGGCCATTTGCGATGGCCAGGTGTGGAGCGAGTTGGGCTCGGTTTGGCCGGGCTCGGGTGGAAGTTATCGCTATTTGAAAGAGGCCTATGGTCCGCAAGGGCTGGGGAGCCTGCTCGCCTTTCTTTTTATCTGGCAATTTATTCTGAGTGGCCCGCTGGAAATTTCATCGGGGATGATCGGGTTCTCGCAATATACCAGCTTTTTGTGGCCGGCGATCAAACCCATGGCGCGCAAATTGATCGCCGCCGGAGTTGGCATTGCAGCTATTGCGCTGCTCTATCGCCGCACAAACCTGGTGGGAAAGCTGGCGCTGGTGCTTGGCGCCGGAACACTGCTCACCATGATCGTCGTGGTGGTGGCGGGAGCGCTGCATTTTGACGCTAAACTCGCATTCTCTTTTCCTCCCGGGGCCTTCAGTTTCAAGACCGGTTTTTTTCTCGGCCTGGGGAGTTCGATGTTGATTGCCATGTACGATTATCTGGGATATTACGATGTCTGTTACATCGGCGACGAGGTGCGCGACCCGGGCCGCACGATTCCGCGCTCTATCCTTTATTGCATTCTGATTACCGCGGTCTGCTACCTGGCCATTGAGATCGTCATTATTGGCGTGGTTCCCTGGCGCGACGCCATGCAATCTAATTTTATTGTCTCTGAGTTCATGCAGCGGCTCTATGGCCACACCGCCGCCCTGATGATCACGGTGATGATTCTGTGGACGGCATTCGGCTCGGTTTTCGCGTTGCTGCTGGGCTACTCGCGGATACCATACGCTGCCGCGCAGGATGGAAATTTCTTCGCCGTCTTTGCGCGCATCCATCCTTCCAAAAACTTCCCTCATGTGTCGTTGCTGGTGATTGGCGCGGTTTCGGTCGCCGGCGCCTTCTTCAGCCTGGATGCCGTGATCAGCGCCTTGATCACCACCCGCGTGCTGGTGCAATTTATCGCGCAAATACTGGCTCTACCCCGGATGCGGCGGCTTGTACCGGAAGAGAAGCGTCCTTACAAGATGTGGCTCTATCCTGTGCCGGCAGTGATTGCAGCCGCGGGCTGGATATATATTTTTGCGACCTCGGGATGGAAATTCATTGTCGTGGGGCTGGTGACGTTGGTAGTAGGTATCGCAGTCTTCCTGATACGGGCGGCATACGGGCGAACCTGGCCTTACGCGGAAGTCGCGGCACAGGGCAGCGCGGGCAGCGGGCGCGGTTAATGATCCTGTATGAATGGCTTTTATTGCTTCTGCATTCCTTGCGTGGGGCTATAAATGCTCAATCCGGAAAATCAGTTTGAAGCAATGCGGCAACGCGCAGCAACTCCGCCACACTCCAGGCCTGGGCGATGCATCCGTGGGGAGCGTGCGGCGGATCCCCATCGAAAATTTCTGAGATCTGACCCAGCCCGGCGCCGCGCAGGTGCGGTTCGAAGTTGCCGATCCACCCCGCGGCTTTATCTCGCGCTTCCCTGCTTTCGCCGTACACCTTGAGCCAGGCAGTGATAAAAGGACCCAGCAGCCACGGCCATACAGTCCCCTGATGATAAGCATCGTCACGCGCGCGCTGGTCGCCTCCATAACGGCCCTTGTAGCGGGCATCGGCAGGAGAAAGTGTGCGCAGGCCGTAAGGCGTCAGCAGGTCGCGCTCGACTACATCTAAAACGTTGCGAAATTTCGCCGGTTCCAAAATGGGATGTGGCAGGCTGACCGCGAAAACCTGGTTCGGGCGAATGGAGGCATCAGGCGCGGCGCTGCCGATTACGTCAAACAGGCAGCCGGATTTTTCGTTCCAGAAAAGGCGGTTAAAGCTTTCATAAGACAGCGCCGCCAATCTCTCGAAACGCTGCCCGGCATCGGCAGCGTCAAAGCGGGCTGCAAATGCTTCCATAGTGCGCAGCGCGTTATACCAGAGCGCCTGAATCTCCACTGGCTTTCCATTTCGCGGGGTAATGCATTGGTTGTCGTGCTGCGCGTCCATCCAGGTAAGCTGGGTGTGGTGCGTTCCGGCGTTCAGCAGTCCATCCTCATCCACATGGATGTCGTAGCGCGTGCCTTTGATGTGCCAGCCAATGATATCCACCAGCACGGGATAAAGATGGTCGCGAACAAAAAGCTCATCGCCGGTCGCTTCCAGGTACGCCCGGACGGCCTCGAAGTACCACAACGTCGCATCCACGGTGTTGTACTCGGGAATCTCTCCCGAATCGGGAAAACGGTTCGGCAGCATGCCGCGATCGACGTAGTATGAAAATTCCAGCAGGATATTTTTGGCTATCTCAAAACGGCCGGTTGCGAGCGTAAGCCCGGGAAGAGAGATCATGGTGTCGCGTCCCCAGTCGGTAAACCAGTGGTAACCGGCCATTACCGTTTTGTTCTCTCCCCGCGCCGCAATGAATTGATCTGCCGCGCCGGTTAGCTGCGCCAGAAGTTCGCCCTGCAGCCTGGCGGTTTGCGTCAGCGATTTCCGGCGCGCCAATTCCTGCTTGTGCAATGCGCCGGCCGATGCCACCGTGTGGATTTCTGTGGAAGCTATGATGACGGCGCTCTTTTCCCGGTCAAGATTGAAGAACAAAACACAGGGATTGAACAGGTCCTCTTCGTAATCGAGGCCACGTTCATGCTCCACTTCGTACTGAAAACGGCGATACCATTCGCCGTTGGTTCCAATGGCTGTGGCATTATGAGCCAGGTGTAGCGTGGGCAAGCCAGTATAGAGAGCCAGCGAGGCCAGGCCGGGAACAGACTTTACTTCGCGGTTGATGGCCTGATTTTCATGCGTTGTCGAATGATAATTACGAAAAGAAACCAGGGAGCGAATCTCGATCCGGCATTCCTGGTTGCCGGGAGCATGGTCGCGCAGCTTGTACTCGATCACCGTGGTATTTTCGCCATGAACCATGAATAGAGATTTCTCCATTTCAACGCCTTCGACTTCATAGGTAAACACCGGGAAGGGGTCGAGGCGGAAACGCTTGAGATAGTTGTATCCCTGCGGGTAAACCACGCCGGGGTATTGATTGCAGGAGAGCTCAAATCGTTTTTCACCGACGATCAGCGTTTCTTCCAGCTTCGACAACAATGCTGTGCGTCCTGTGGGCGGAGTCGTGGCCGCAATCAGCAGACTGTGATAACGGCGCGTGTTTAAGCCGGTAATGGTGGAAGAGGCAAAGCCTCCCAGGCCGTTGGTTTCAAGCCATTCGCGGCGATTGGCTACGGCGAGATTCGTGCAGGTGGCGCGATCAAACTCGATCATTAATGTTTGCCGGTTGTGCTCGGGGAAGATACCGCGGTTACGACTTCATGTTTGTTATGGGGTTCGTGTTTGCTGTTTTTTTGCTGATGCTCTCCAGCTTCGTAAATCAATTTGGCCACCAGAGCGGTCCAGCCGGTCTGATGGCTGGCGCCGAGGCCGCGGCCGTTATCTCCATGAAAATACTCGTGGAACCAGATGAGGTCGCGCCAATGGGGATCTTTCTGAAATTGCTCCAGGTCGCCAAAGACAGGGCGCCGGCCCTGATCGTCGCGCTGAAAAATCTTATAGAGGCGCTGCGACAACTCATGCGCCACCTCCAGGAGTGTCATCCAATTTCCCGAGCCGGTGGGGCATTCGACTTTGAATTCGTTCCCGTAATAATGATGGAACTTGCGCAGGGATTCGATGAGCAGGTAGTTGACCGGAAACCAGATCGGCCCGCGCCAGTTGGAGTTGCCACCGAAGAGTCCGGCCGTAGACTCGGCGGGCTCATAGTCAACCGCATGCTCCATGCCGTTCAGGTCTAATTTGTAAGGATGCGCAAGATGATAACGAGAGAGGGCGCGAACGCCGTAGGGCGACAGAAATTCATTTTCATCGAGCATGTAGCTCAAAATTCTCTGGAACTGCTCCCGCCACGGCACCGAAAGCAGGCGGCGTTCTTTCGTGCCGCGCGTCTTCATACTGGCGAGATTGCAGGTCAAATCCGGACGGTTGGCGACGAACCACTCTAAGCGCTTCTTAAAGTCGGGAAGCCGGTCGAGCACATCCGGCTCCAGAGTCTGCACCGCAAACAATGGGGTCAACCCCACCATGGAGCGCACGCGAAGCGGAATCTGGGTTCCGTTGCTGTAATGCAGCACGTCATAGAAGAAGCCATCCTGTTCATCCCACAGACTCAGGTTCTCGCTGCCCAGATTATTCATGGCGGTGGCGATGTACACAAAGTGCTCCCAGAATTTGCTGGCCACGTCTTCATAGACCGGGTCTTCGCTCGCGAGTTCCAGGGCAATGGTCATCATATCGAGCGAGTACATGGCCATCCAGCTTGTGCCGTCAGATTGCTCGAGGTGCCCGCCATCAGGCAGCGGCATGTTGCGGTCAAAGACGCCGATATTGTCGAGACCGAGAAAACCGCCCTGAAAGACGTTCATGCCCTCGGCATCTTTGCGGTTCACCCACCATGTGAAGTTCAGCAGCAGCTTCTGGAAGACACGCTGCAAAAATGCGCGGTCGCCCTTGCCGGTTTTCTTTTCTTCGATTTTATAAACCCGGTATGCGGCCCAGGCGTGCACCGGCGGATTCACATCGCCAAAAGCCCACTCATAGGCGGGAATCTGGCCGTTGGGATGCATGTACCACTCGCGCAACATGAGGATCAATTGTTCTTTAGCATAGTCGGCATCGATGAGCGCCAATGCGATGCAGTGGAAGCCAAGGTCCCAGGCAGCGTACCAGGGGTACTCCCACTTGTCGGGCATGGAGATCACGTCTTCGTTGTAAAGGTGAATCCAGGCATGATTGCGCCCGTGCAGCCGCTGCGGTGGAGGCGGAGGCTGGCCCGGGTCTCCCAGCAGCCAGCGCCTTACCTCGTACTTATAAAACTGCTTGGACCAGAGCAGGCCGGCAAATGCCTGGCGCGTGATGTTGCGCATATCGGCGGAGGAATTTTCAGGAATTACCGAAGCATAAAATTCATCTGCCTCTACCCTTCGCTTCAAGAACGTCTGACCAAATTCGGCGCCCAGGGGCGGCTCACCCGGCGAAAATCGCCGGTTGGTAAGGCGCAGTTTCAATACGGTGGATTCACCGGGCGCAATCTCCGCCTTATAGTGCGCGGCCGCTTTGCTGCCAATCTGGCTGGGATTCACCGCATCAAGTTTGCCGTGAATTACATACTCGTGGAACGCGTCTTTTACATAGGGCGTGCGGTTGGGAGCGTGGAACAGGCGCTCAAAGTTGGTTTCATTCTCGGTAAAGAGCAGTTCAGGACTGCCATCGCAATAAAGGGTCCACTCCCCAAGCTCGTCATTGACGGCGCGCAATGCCGCCGGAGCAATTTTGGAATTAGCGACTTCAATTTCAGGCCGGGGCGAGCCAGGCTTCCATGACCAGGTGTTGCGAAACCAGAGTGTAGGCAGCAGATGCAGGGTGGCGGCATCCAGTCCGCGATTGGTGGCGGTAATCTTGATACAGATGTCTTCCATCTCGACTTTGGCATATTCCACCAGCACATCGAAGTAACGGCTCTCGTGAAATATGCCGGTATCCAGCAGCTCAAATTCAGGGTCGGCCTTGGTGCGCCTGCCGTTCTCTTCCACCAGTTGTGTATAGGGAAACTCCGCCTGCGGATACTTGTAGAGATACCGCATGTAAGAATGAGTCGGAGTGTTATCGAGATAGAAGTAACACTCTTTTACGTCTTCACCGTGGTTGCCTTCTTCGCCGCTCAATCCAAAAAGCCGCTCTTTGAGGATGGGATCGCGGCCGTTCCACAAAGCCAGCGCAAAGCAAAGACGCTGATGGCGGTCGCAGATACCGGCCAGGCCATCTTCGTTCCAGCGGTAGGCGCGCGAATGGGCGTGATCGTGCGGAAAATAGTCCCAAGCCTCGCCGGTGGCGCTGTAATCCTCACGCACCGTTCCCCAGGCGCGCTCGGCCACATAAGGACCCCAGCGCTTCCAGTGCACCTGCCGCAGGCGCGATTGCTCTAATCGTTTCTCTTCTGCAGTCAATTTTTAGTTCCCAGTTCTCGGTTCTCAGTTCTCAGAAAAGCCTTTGGTTTTTGGTTTTTTCAAAAATTCATTGAACTCTCAACTGTAAATGAATACCCGCGGAATGCAAGGAAGCGCCATAAAGTTCATACAACTGTGGTAGATGAATGGGGTCTTAGCCGGACTCATGAATTTATTATAGAGGTTGAGTCATCGGGGCTACATTACAGAATCGTTTTGTATGTAATCAGGAGACATGGGGGCCATCATGCCTGTTTTTTCTCGCTCACCAATGGCAGAGATTTCTCAATCGCCGCCCAGACTTTGGCGGGTGGTTCCACGAGCGGCAGAAGCAGGCGCGCACTCTCGCTGATGAATTTCAGGTCTGCCACCAGTTGCGAGCACTTGCTACAGGATTGCAGATGGCCCTTTGCAGCCGAGGCTTCCATCTGATCGATGATCTCGGGAAGTATTTTTTGAAACTCGCGGCAGCGCATATCAGGCTCCACCCCGGCCCATGTGGACCAGAACAGAAATGTAAGAGGAGCGGCCGGTCCGGTCGAGGTAAATTCCCCGTGAGAAAAGATACAACGTGAGCCAGGCAAAAAACAAGGCAATCCAAACCAGCAGCGTGGCCACCAAAATGCGGAGCCACACATGGCGCCCAGAATTTTCTTTCTTGAAATGTATATATGCCAGCCGCATGTTTATCCTAATTCGTTGGATGCCGATTCTTTCGTTGCCGGCGACAAAGCGGGCAGGAGCCGGGTGGAATTCAATATGAACGTGAGTTCTGAAGTCACATGAATGAATGCCGCCAGCAACGGGTTCAACAAACCAAAGGCCGCCATGCCCACTCCTATGCCATCAACGATCAGAGTGCCATAGAAATTTTGCAGGATGATTCTATGACATTTACGGGCTATACGCAGCGTCTCGACGAACTTGGAAAGGTCGTTACCGATGAGCACAATATCGGCGCTTTCGCGCGCTACGTCTGTTCCTGAGCCCATGGCAATGCCTACACTGGCTTCGGCCAGTGCGGGAGCATCGTTAATACCGTCGCCGATCATGGCGACCACGTGGCCTTCCTTCACCCAACGCGCAACGTGCTGCAGTTTCTGCTCGGGCAGCAGGCCGGCATAAACACTTTTGACGCCAAGCGTCTCGGCAACACTGGCCGCCACAGCAGCGGCATCGCCCGTAAGCAGGACAGTTTCTATGCCCATGGATTTGAGCGCACGCATGGCCGCCGCCGACTCCGGACGCAACTGGTCCGCAATACAAATCGAACCCAGGAATGAATGCCCCTTGGCCACCAGAACCTCGGAGACCGCGGGACCGGCGCCATTGATGGTCAGCGGAACTTTTATTCCCTGCTCTTCCAGTAAAGCCCGATTACCGACAACAATCTTCTCGCCGCTGCCGTTCGTCCCGGCGATAACGCCTCGGCCCGGCTTATATTCGAATGTCTCAGGCTCAGGCACCGTCAAGGCTTTTTCGCGCGCGCTCTTCAGAATTGCCTTGGCCAGCGGATGCTCCGAGCGGCTTTCGGCAGTCGCCGCCGAAGCTAGAATGAGGTCTTCACTGATGCTTGCAGCCGCAGGCTGCACCTGCCGTACTGCGGGCTCGCCGAATGTGAGTGTGCCGGTTTTATCGAGCAGCACGGTATCTACCGCGCCCAGGGTCTCAAGATAGAGGCCGCCCTTGATGATGGAACCCTGCCGGGCGGCGCGGCCAATCGCTCCCAACACCGCCAGCGGAGTACCGGCTGCGATACCGCACGCGCCGGCAACAATCACAACGGAGATGGTGGAGCGGACATTGTGAGTGATAAAAAACGTAAGCACCGCGGCCGCCAGCGCAAAGTAAACCAGGTAGCCGGCGAGACGGTCGGCGGTCTTCTGAATCGGAGCCTTGGATTTCTCGGCGCGCTCGACCGCCTCAACGATCTTGCCAAAAGTCGTGTCGCTGCCGATGCGCGAGGTGCGGATTTGCAGCGCTCCTGATTGATTGATGGTTCCGGCGTAGACCTCCATGCCGGCAGACTTTTCTACCGGCATGGATTCGCCGGTGATGGAAGCCTGATCAACAAATGAATGGCCGCCAACGACTTCGCCATCCACGGGGATTCGCGTGCCGGGCTTGGCCAGCACCACATCGCCTGCCCGTAGTTTTTCAATCTCAACTTCCTCGGTCTGACCCTGGCTAATGCGGTGCGCAGTGCGCGGCAAAAAGTCAATCATCTCGCGGATCGCCTTGCGGCCTCGTCCGACAGTCAACCCTTCCAGAACCTCCGCCGCCAGCACAAATAGAGTGATGACCAGCGTTGTAAAGAATTCGCGAATTGCGAGCGCCGCTAGAAGCGCAATGGTCATGGATAGCTCCATGGTCATCTTGCGCTCAATAATGTTCTCGATCGCCTCTTTAAAGATGGGATACCCGCCGATAAGCGTGGCGGCAATTCCTATCACGCTGAAGTTGGCAATTGGCTCCCAGACTTTGAACCACACGGCCGCAGCTGCAATTGCCACAAAAGCAATGCGAACCAGATCGGCGATTTCCAACCCATGGTGGTGCTCGTGGCCCTCATGCTCATCATGGTCATGACCATGATCGTGATCATGGGAGTGCAGTGGGGCGTTATTTGGCGTGCTGCTCTTGTCTTTGTGGCTGGCGATAGTAGAAGTTGAAGAGACAACTTTTGGTGTCACGGGGAACTTCCTTCCTTGGCTTATTTCAGGTACGCCCGCACCACATCAATCAATTCCTGCGCGGGCGCAGTTGGCTTTCCATTCTTTCCGCCGGCCATGTGGTGCTTAATGTGGTCTTCGATCACTTCAGCCATCAGGCTATTCATGGCCCCGCGAGAGGCGGCAATGAGCCGCAGCACCTCTGAACACTCTTGCTCGGCCTGCAATGCCCGTTCCACCGCTTCAACCTGGCCTCGAACCCGGCGAACGCGTTGCAGTAATTTTTCTTTCTCTCTTATGGTGTGTGACATAAATGTTCCTATGAAAATGTTATATCATATCCCACTAGGGTATATGCGAACCTCATGAAAGACAACGCTCTCAAAACAAAAAGGCTGGTGATTGGCCAATTAAGCGTCTGCACCGGCTGCTGCTGCGGACAGACCGAACGCGGCCTGCCGCCCGTTCCGGTGGAGTGGCTGAAAGAAGAGTGGCGCAAACGTGGATTGCTGAAGCGCCTGCAGCTCTCCATCAGCGGATGCCTGGGCCCCTGCGATTTGCCCAATGTTGTGGTTATTACTCACTCAAGCGGCACAACCTGGCTGGGCGAGCTGACGGAGTTTAACCAATATCACTCGCTGGTGGAGTGGGCGAGCCGGTCGAAAGATGCCGGGTATCTTCTTCCCCTTCCCGATGAGTTCAAGAAGCATACTCTCGACCCGTTTAGATAAGCGGGCAATCACCGGGCTTAAGCGCAGCTAATCATCGCTCCTTTCCGAACGGGCGAATGCGAACAAACAGCACCGTTCCTACAGGATTAGAACCATACGCCGGTCTTAACGTTTTAGGAACACCGTAAACCGTCACCTGGACTCCAATGGCAGTTGCCAGATGCGGAATCAGATCAATGTCACGGTCGTAGCCAATTGTTGAAGCCTGGACGCGACCGATAACGCTTTCCTCAAAACCGGCTGGTTCGAATGTATTTTTCAGTAACAACTCACTGGTTCGATCTACATTTTCAAAACGCGCCCACAGATAATTGCAGGTGCTGAATCTTAGAGTTGATTCCGCCAGATAGCCGTTCCAAATCAGGCCGCTGGGACGGTTGCGGTTGCGCCCCCACAGCAGCAACGTCGCCCAGTTTCCATGCGTGAGCGGGCGGTTATAGGTGACCGAGGCCGTCATGCGGTCAATGTCTTCATTGGGGTGAAGGGCTTCCGGACTGGTGAGATGTCCGAAAGAATATTGCGCGCTCCAATTCTGGCCAGCGTTGACCGTGAGCCGGCCTGACCAGGAATCGATCTTTCCGGAATCCAGGTCCCAGCGGTTCTCGTCCGGCTCCCGGCCGTGAAACCCTGAGGCTTCCAAACGAACGGCGCGATGGGTAACGCCAACCGTTAACACGTCATCGGAGATGTGGGTTGAATCCTCGAGGTGATGTCCCAGGGCTGCAATTGGATCTTCGGATGCCGATGCGCGATGGGGGTACGCCGCCGGTCCCATTGCGGGATCGCCCATCGGGGCAGCGTAGAACGAAAGCAGGGTCTTCTCTCCCAGCCGCAGATCGTACAGAGCCGCCAGTTCCATGAAAAAATCGTGGGGATGCTGGCCATCGACAATCGGCTTGCCAAATGCGGTCTCGCCTTGCTGAAACAATTCAGGATAAAACCGCTTTGTGACCGTAGCGGGCTCCAGGCTCAGCATGGCGCGAAGTGTCAGCGTGCCGCTTCCAAACTTTCGCTGGGCCATGGGCATAATCCAGTTCGTAGAGAAAAATTTGTCGCTGCCGCGCGGGTCGCTCTGCTGCATCTCATTCAGAAAAGCTACCCCATGAAGCATGAGCATCCAGCTCCCTTTCATGGTCATGACCATGGCAGTAGGTGTCGAGTTCGGCTGAGCATCCGTCCCCGAGGCGCCGTGGCTTTCGATTTCTTCGATAAAGGTGGCTGATTGGTGGTCCATGTCCATTCTCATACCGGAATGGCCCATATCCATTCCGGGCATGGAGGACTGCGGCTCTGGTTTCTGGTTCGGCTGCTCGCCGGCCTGCTGCGCTGAAATGCCTGTTGCAGAGGTAAATAGCAACAGATACAAAAAACTTTTTCCCCAGATCATACTCATCTTTTATCCTCGAAATTTTTCTAAGTTCGGACTGTGTAATGGCCTTTAAAGCGAATGCGTGAGAACCAGGTTTGCGCAAGAACGAAAGAGAACAGCCCCGCAAGGGGCGACGCAAAGTAGCCCAGCGCTTCAGCGCTGGGAACGGCGCAAATGGTCCCAAAGTCCCGAAAGGGACGACGCACGCTCTGGTCAGAAAAATAGTTTTTCGGGTTTAAATTCTAAGAATGGTGATCGTTGGAGCAGATCGCGATTGCGAAAAGAAAAGTTTTAAATCTGGTGTGCGCGAGGTAGAAATTTCAAGCAGCGCCGTTTTTTCGGCGTGAAAGACAAACACAAGCTTCGCAGCCGGCGCCGAAGCTCCGCTTGCCTTCGCGTTAGAAAGGCAAGCATGGGCACAACCGGAGCTCATTCCCTGATGACATGATGAGGCGGCGGCAACAGCGGGAGCAGCCGCGTGTGCATGCTTGCAATGCGTGTCACTGGTTGAGGAAGACTGCTGATGCTGCGCAGCGGGGTGAAGGTGGCCAGCGCCGGAGTGTGAGAACAGGCAGTCTATGTCACAATTCGCGGCAAAGGCAGACACCTGAAAGAGCGACAAGATAACCAACAGCGAGATGGTTTTGCGAATCATTAATTTCTAACTGGTAAAAAACCCAAACTGCTGTAGCACCTATCCTGCTATGGTCTCACAAAAGCTAAAACCAGCGAACTCGATATGAATGATAGCCCGCTCACCAGGGCATGCAGAGCGTAGCGCGGTTCGGGGCTATGTTGCTTCATCATGCCCTTGGCCGTGTTGGCGACCATGTAAAGGAAGCCGCCGGCGATGTGGGCAAACAGAATCCCCAGCCAGAATGTCGAAATCGAGCCGACAAAGGCGTAGCCCAGCGCAGCTCCGGCCAGCGTCAGGGCTTCCATACCCGCAGCCCATACGATCGCCTTCCGGCGTCCATAACCTGCACCCAGAAGAAGCAGGACCAGGGCCAGGCCTTCAGGGATCTTGTGAACTGAGATTCCGAAAAGCAAACCCATGTCTGGGCGGCCGAGAAGGTCATCTCCAAAAACGATGCTCACGCCATCCATGGCCGTATGAAAGCCAAAGGTAATCATGAACATCATTGCAGTCCTGGAAAACTCATGGGCGGTGCTGTCGCACATTTCGTTGATGGCGCAAGAAGGACAAACATGGTAGACATACTTGCCGATTGTCCACAAGAGTAAATAGCCGCTGGCACAACCGATCAGGAGCTCAGGCCAACTGAGAAACTGTTTCGCATCCGGCAGAACATCGTAGAGCGTAACGGCAAGCAGCGTGCCCACCGCCGCCGCGGCCAACAGGCTGACCTGAAAGCGGACGACCTTGCGAATCAGCGCTCCCAGCAGAATTCCACCGAGGGCGAAGAGAGTCGCGACCGCCGGGTGCGCGAAGGCAGAACCGATAGACATAAGATCGCCGGTCATAATATTGAACAGAAATATGGAAGGCAGAGAAACTCTGCCTTCCAATATCTAATGAGCTAGAAAGTGAAGCCGAAATGTCCGCTCACGGCCCTTGGTTCCAGGAAGTGCGTGCCGCTGAAGGTTGACAGGAAGTTGTAAAGACCCACTTTATCTGTCAGGTTGGTAACTCCGACCGAAGCCACGAACCTTCTCTTTCCCTCGGAGTGGAGCAGATTATCGGTGCCAACGCTCAGGTCGAGGACATTGCGCGACTTCACGCGGTCGGGGTTATGGTCGTCGTCTTCAGTCCCGGTTTGCGGCAAGGTTAACAGCTTTGATCTTCCCACGTTACAGGTTGAGTTAGGGGTAAACGGGTTGGCAACCGTTGCGAACACGCCATCACAGGAGAGCCCGATCGTAACTTGCTGGTTCGCTGTGAGCGCCAGGGCTGCGGCAACATCCGGCACTCCGCTGACTACAAGGCCGCTGTCGTAGCGCCAGACGAACTGAAAGTATTCTGCATCATTCGGCCGCTGGTAGCGGAAGTTCAGGGTATTTTGGTACGCCTGGTCGTGATCAATGCGGAATACGGCCGGAGGCACGACGGTGATCAAGCCCCCGGTTTCCGGCGGGAAGTAGCGGGCGCGGGTGTGTCCGAAGGTATAGTACGCCTGGAAGCCGTGGATATTGGTTGTGCTCACACGGCCGGTCACGCCGTCGAGCTTGGAGTTATGCCAGGCGATGGGAAATGTAATGTTTGTGTTCAGGAGCACGCTGAAGTCATAAGCATTGTGGGTGTACTTCCAGAAGTAGTCGGCGTCCAGGAGCACCCATTTGCCGAGCGCCTGTTGAAACCCGGCATTGAACTGATTGCGATTGCCCGGCTGAATGGGCGGTGCTGCCGATGCTCCGAATACCGTTTGCGCAAGCCCGCCTGTTCCCGTAGCGCTCGAGAGCAACAGATTTTCGTTAAAGGGTGTTTCAAAGGTCCGCGAGTAAGCCGCCCGCAGGACCGTGCTGGTTTTTTTGATATTGTAGGCGATGCCCACGCGCGGCTCGGGTGCGCCGGCAGAAACCAGGCCGTAATACATGTCTCCACGAATACCGACATTGATGAGGAAATTACCGGCGGTAATCGCATCCTGGGCATAGAAGGCGTATTGGTTAATGTTATGGGTACTGTGAAAATGGAACAGCGTGCCTCCCCGGGTTAAGTCAAAGGGAAACAGGCCCGGGCTGAAGTTTGGGTTTTGCTGCTGCCCTGCTCCCGCGCAGGCAGGGTCAACCACAGTGGGATCGGTAATAGGATTACCGTTGAAGTCCTGGCAAACCGCGTTAAAAGTGGGATCGGTGACCCCAAAAGCAAACGCTTCCAATAACCGCGTTTGTTTCAGGTCAATGCCCACCTTAAAATTGTGGCGGCCCTTTACGATCGCTAAATCGCTCTTGACTCCGTAGTTGAACAGATGCCGGTTCTGGGCCTGAGTGGACGGCGAATCCGAAAACAGGTTGAAGCTGGGATAGTACTGGAACTGGTCCTTGCGTACGTATGGATTCACGGTGAGCAGAATATTGTTCTGGAAAGTATGCTGATAGCCGGGCGCGATGCTCCAGGTCTCAACTCTCTGTCTTTGGTCCTGCCCAAGTTGATCTAAGTCGTTCGGGATTTGGATCCAATTGCGCGCCGCAAACAAATTCAGGTGGAGCACATCTTTGGGCGAGAGCTGGAAATCGGCGCGGTCGAAAATAGTTTCGTTGTTCCCTTTATCGTGAATGGGAAGAAGCTCAGGAGTATCGAGAAAGCGGCCGCTGCGAGTGCCATCGATGGCAAAGAAGTTTCCTACTTTGTCATTACCCCAGCCCAAAGCAACGCTGCCCACCGCGGTTCCAAAGGTGCCATAGGTTCCATCCACGCTGCCGAATAATTTTTTACTTCCCAGCCCCGAGCGGGTTGTAACCTGGGCAATCAGGCTGGTCTTGTCTCCAAATTCTGCAGTCGGCGCCCCGGTATCCAGTTCCATGCTCTGAATGGCGCTTAGCGGAAGTTGCGTTGAAAAAACCTTGCTCTGTTGATCGCTGATCGGCTGATTGTCCACCACGAAGTCAACCTGGGCGTGATCACCCAGCGGATGGAAAAAGCCATTCCCGTCATTGGCCACTCCGCCCGTGCCGTAAATAATCGCCTGGCTTAAGCCTGCCGCAGGGTCAACCGTAGGGTTCTTCAATAGCTGGCTTCGGTCTACGTCAATGTGTGCCGTGGGATCGTTTTCAATCAGGTCGTTGCCCGCAGCCTCGACATTCACCGAGGTCGCAGAACCTTCGACCGCGAGTTTTGCGGTCACCTGTACAGGTACAGAACCGCGTGCTACTACGTCCTGAGTAAATGGGGCGAACCGCTCGGCCGTCACCGCAAGATGGTAGGGATTAGGAGGAATATTTAAAAAAGTGAAAGTGCCCTCCGGGCCAGTGACCGCTTCTTGAGAATAGCCTGTTACTGGATTTGAAATATGGACGTGAGCGCCGGTCACGACCGCACCAGATTGGTCTACCACGGTGCCCTTAATAGTTCCTGTGTTTCCAAGTGACTGGGCAAATGCTGAAAGCGAAACCAGCAGCAAAATAGAAAAGGGAAAAAGGACAGAAATAGCGGTTTTTAACCGCATTCTTATAAATGACATGACTGCCTCCTACGGCAAGAAAATTGGTTTTTGGCTGAAAATAATTTAAAAAACAGATTGCCTAAACCAATGGCGGAGGGCGAATGTAGAGGTCAGCGCTCAGCAGAAGAGACTTGGTCTTGGTCTCTTCGCTGAGAAGAACTTGGCAGGGCGCCAGGTCGAGAACAACCGCTGGCGTGACGGCAACCGGCACGGCAGATGCGCTGGCATGGATGACAACGCAAAAGTCGCAATGCTGCTCAGAGCCAGTCGATGAAAAGGAGTGAATATGGGTAGCTTCCGCGAATGCAAACCAGGCGATCAGCAACAGGCAGGCAAGCGCCACCGGCTTTGTGATCCAATGCTGCGCCGAAACTCGGTTTGAGCTTTTCACCATGTCTGGCTACGAAAGCAATTTATAATTGTGACCAAAGTAGGCATGAAATGTCAATGCGTTAAGGGCGTCGCTAGTGGGTTGTTTTGAATTAATTGTTCTAAAGCGAGCAATTTTGACCTTTGCTTCTTTCGGGACCGCGGTAGTGTACTAGTAAGGTAACTCCCGATGTCTGAGGACAATATCCGCTGCCCAAAATGCCTTGCGACAGGTAGAGGCTGCTACGGAACCACTTGCATTCGATGTAAGGGAACAGGGTACATGAAGCGCCCCGCCGAAAGAGCCGACGCCCTTCTCCAGAAGGCCGACAAGCACTTCCAATGTCCAAACGTGATCAGCCAATCCCGCCTCCATTACGGGGCTAAAGGATTCGAGGGGCTAAATTTCAAAAACAGCCCCCTACCAGCGACTTGGTACCTTGACCGTAAGAAAAGCAACCCTATTGTGTCATGGGGAATCCACGTTTCTCCGCTGGAACCGGGCAAGTGGTATCAAATCATTGCTTTTTATCAAATTGCTGGCATGATCGATGCAAGGCTCTGTGCCCCACGGTCTTTGAAAACATCGAGCGGCGCCTCTCACGGTTCCCAGAGTCAAAGGGAGATGTCCGCCCAAGCCAAAAAGGTTACTTAGTAACCCCCACCCCCTCTCCCCAACAGCGCTGAGAACAAATTTTCAACTCTCCGTTTCCCGGCCTGCCCCTCAGCGCATCTGCGTTCATCCTACTGCCAAGGTAGTCCTCGTTTATCCGGATGAAAAGTCAAGAGTTGCCGTCCCATTCGGGCGGCCCTTGGCGACCCATCGGAGCCTTGGCCAAGGGCCTTTTCCGTCAATTGTGTGCGGCCGGTTCGGAATCTTCTGTCGAATTCTCCGCTTCTGCCGCGGCAGGGCTCGCTGTGGGCAGAATTTTAACTGTCCTCAGGATTCCATCCAGTCGCCGCAGCACCTTGTCAGGATCGACTTCTCTTGCCAGGCCATCTTCATTGCGGGTCTTCACTCCCATCTCGAACTGATAACAGGTGCTGTTGCTGAAGGTCACATACTGGCGCAGCCTGGCTGCCTGACCGCCGCCGCCGTTGTCGGTCTCAATCCAGTGGAACTCGGCTCCGTTGATGGTGTCAGTCCCTAGCTTGCCATCTTTAGGCACAACCAGTGACGCTTCGCATTCCTGCTGACTCAGGTCCTGGTCGAGACTCAGTGCGAAATATCCGCTTTCGTAATCGGTATCGGCATAGAAACCTTTGGGAATGTCGATCCTGGCCAGCGTGATCTGCGCGTCGTGACCGTCGGATTTCGGCCGCAGCGAGGCGTCACCTTCGGCAACAGCTCTTGCGCTCAGAAACGAATACTGCCACGGGTAGACAAACGAAACTCCGTAATCCCGACTCTTATATGTGATCAACTTCGGGATAGGCAGCTTCTCCGCTGAAGATGTCTTGACGTTAGTGGCGGCCCCAGCCGCCGCTGGTTCGGCGCTGGGTGTGCTGGTTTGAGACGCATCCGCGCGCAAGCTTGCGTCCGCCGGTATGGACGAGCTTACCGCACTGGAGTTCTTGGAGCAGCCCACAGTTGCCGCCACAATAGCAAGCGCGGCGAGCAGAATGACAAAGTGAACCTTGCGGATGGATGGTGTGATGGACGCATTGGATAGTTTCATAACGGCCTCCTTGGGACCGCTGCTGTTAATGCAAAGCACAGACCAGTTGAAGCCGCGTTGATTCTTTGAGACTTACAGTCTTCTGCAGTAAAGGACGAGCGTAGCAGCGTTGACACAATGTGGATGCGGCGCACAGCAAATAAATCCCCAACCTATTCGGTGACGACGGATTTGGATGAGAGGGAACTCAGCTCGTACACGGCAAGGGATGGTCACTCATTATTTCGCGCCGGTCGCGTCCACAGTCTCGTCAATGGTCCGCCTTTTCCGCTAACCGGGTCCGATGTGGGAAAAGGTAAGTGCTCCATGCGCTCCCGGGCTGCTGGAGTGGGTGCCTCGCGACAGATGTCCCAATGCTGGTCTGGTGGATAGGCGCCCACCACCAGAAAATCGTCGCTGGCGGCGAGCCTGCAGTGACCGGTTCCGGTCGGCAACACGATCACGTCGCCGGCATGTACGGTTACTTCGCGTCCCTGCGGTCCTCCCAGCATCAATTGTGCATGGCCGCCGGCAAAGCCGAGCACCTCATGCGCTGTGGAGTGGTAATGATGGAAGTCATACACCCCGTTGCGCCATTGAGCCGGCCAGCCATTGCGTTCAAAGAGCGCCTCAAAAATCGCCGCCGGATCATTGCCTGTCAAAGCGACCGCCTTTCGATAGAAGAGAACAGGCAGATCGGGGTTGTTGGGCATCCAGCCATTGGGTTTCAGTATGAAGGTGTCTGGAACAGCGCTGCTCCTGGTTCTCTCACCAGTAGCGCCGGCACGCTCTGACTGAGAGAAAGCACTCAACGGCGCTCCGAGTAGCAGCGAAAAAAAGGCAACGAAGCTGCGGCGATCAAGCATTGCACTACCTCCTTCAGGGTGGTTCGATAACACAGCATTGCCTATCCAATTATTTCATGTCAGGCGTGGGCTCAGCCGGTAATCGTTGTCCAGATCAGGCCAATGGTAAGCAGAATCATGATTACGCCGGTGGACCAGGCAATCACATTGGCAAAGGTTGAATTCTTGAACTCGCCCATCAGCTCGCGCTTGTTGACCAGAAGCAGCATATAGATAAGCACAAAGGGCAGAAGAATGCCGTTGGCCACCTGGGAAAAAATGATGACTTTGATGAGCGGCAGTTTGGGAATCAGGACAACGCCCGCGCCACAGGCAATCAGGAACGTATACAGCCAGTAAAAGACGGGCGCTTCGTTAAATTTTTTGTTGACGCCCGATTCCACGCCCAGGCCTTCGCAAATGTTGTAAGCGGTAGCCAACGGGAGAATAGCGGCCGAGAGCAGCGAAGCATTCACCAGGCCGACGGCGAACAGGAGCGCGGCAAACTCGCCGGCAAGAGGCTTCAGCGCCACCGCCGCCTGGCTGGCATCTGTAATATCGTGATGGCCGGAGACGTACATGGTGGCGGCACAAGCCACCACGATGAAAAAGGCGATCACGTCGGTGATGATGCAGCCCAGAAACACATCCAGGCGGCACAGGTTATATTTATCCTTCGGGATCTCTTTTTCCACCACGGAAGCCTGCAAGTAAAACTGCATCCAGGGAGTAATCGTCGTGCCCACCAGCCCCACTACCATCACCAGATATTCGGAGTTGCGGCTGAATGTGGGAACAAAAGTATCGTGCAGCGCCTTATGCCAATCGGGATGCGCATAAAACGCCGAAATGGGATAGCAGAAATAGATCAGCGAAAATAAAATCAGGATGCGCTCCACCGGCTTGTAGCTACCCTTGACGACGACCGCCCAAACCAGCGCCGCCCCGGCCGGAACAACCAGATATTTGCTGACGTCAAAAATGCCCATGCCGGTGGCAAGGCCGGCAAACTCGGCCACGATATTCCCAAAATCAGCGATACCCAGCACCAGAATTGTGAACGCGGCGGCGCGGATGCCGAAATTTTCCCGAATCAGGTCTGAGAGCCCTTTGCCGGTCACCACTCCCATGCGTGCGGCCATTTCCTGCACGACCATCAGCGCAATTGTGGTAGGAATGAGCGTCCAGAGGAGGGCGTATCCGAACTTCGCTCCCGCCTGGGAGTAGGTAAGGATGCCGCCAGGGTCGTTATCTACATTAGCGGTAATAAACCCAGGCCCCAGGATGGCAAAGAACGCCAGCAGACGCACCTGCATCAGGCCGAAGAATGGTCTCTTGCGGAAGACCCTCTTGTAAGCCCTGGTTTTGGTCGTATCATCTTTGAGCGTCGGTTGAGTCATGTGGCTTATTTCTTAGAGGTCAATCAAAAATCGACGTGCATCCGCAGCGCCGGGACCACAACCGGGCCGCGGTCGCGGTTGTATCCCGGATTCACAACGTATTGCAACTCGGGTGAGCTGAAGATACCACGCCAAAGATGAAGATTGTAATAGACCTCAGTAATATTCTCGCGCCCGTAATTCAGATTTCCGTCACCCAGCAAAAAGCCCTGGCCACCCAGCTTCAGATATTCCTGATGCGCCTTGGAGATGCCGTTGCTCACAAAGGCCAGCCCAACGCGGTCAAACTTGCGTCCCCAGGGGACGCCCTTGTAGTCGGCCCCTAGCAGGACGGTCTCATTCACCTCTGTGTAGGCAAAGGATTCGTTGTTGCCTTCGTTCCATCCCCAGCGTCCGAAGACTCGCATATTGTCGGAAACTTCCTGGTCGGCGCTGATGCCGAAGCCATACTTGATGCGTCCCTGCCGGCGATGGGCGGTAACATCAGGTACCGGGTCCTTCCCTGCCAGAAAAGCTGCAACAGCCTCCTGATAGCTACCCATGTTGGCGTGGTTGATATAGGTCAAAAAGCGAAATGAAGCCGCGCGCTTGGGGAGAGCCGAACGCCGCAGCTCGAACTCGATATTTTCAGCGCGGGCCTTGCGCAGGTTCCACTCCAGATCAATGCCATTGGCAACTTTGGGCATGAGCGACTCGGCAAAGCGCACGGCCCAGTCACGGTCCTGATATTCCAGACGAAGGCCGTAGGTATAGCCGCGCGTATCCGCGGAGTAGTCATAGCCGCCGTTATTATCGATGGTCCAATTCAGGAACTGATCGTGGCTGCTGTTGGCGACAGAGTTGGTATCGAACCAATCCACGATGCTGATTTTGCCCGCATTGATTTCAAGGCGACGCTCCGGCAGTTCGCTGGCTAGAGAAAACGGCCCACGCTCAGACTCAACCTGCTTCGAGCTTAGAGGAATGACCTGGTGCAGCATTATGCGCGCAATGTAGGGAGCCGCGCCCAGGCTGGGATTGCGGACCACATCAAGATCGGTAAACCCGGCCAGTCCAAGAGCGTCGCTGATTCCCCGCCCCTGGGCGCTTTCGATGTCGAAGAGGATTTCGGTTCCCTTGACGAGCTGCACTCCTGTATACAGTGTGAAAACGCGTGAGTTTGTGAGCTCGCCCTTGGGTTTCAGGCTGTTTGGCCCTGAGTAGGGAGCATGAAAGGCGAAGTGCCCCTGCCAGATGATGTTTGCCTGTCCGGAGACCCACAACCAATCAGGCGTGGAGTGGCCGAAGATGCTGGGCGGATCGCCGGGATCAGAGCTCTTTTCCGGCTCTGAAGCTTGAGTTGGAATTGTGGCGTCTGGACTTGCAGATTCTGAATCCGGGGACTTTGTATCCTGAACCTTGGGATTCGGCGCCTGTGGCAGCTGGGCGATCAGAGACGAGGATTTACGGTCCTGTGCGAACAGAGCAGCGCACAGCAGTAGTACTGCGGAAGCGAACAGAAGCGAGAATCTCAAACGCAAAGGTAAGTCGTCCTGACATTTTCAGTAGATAAGCCTAATTCTTGAATTTAGCAGACGGCAGATATGTAAGGCACGCAGAAAATTTGCATTCATGGAAAATTAATAAACAAATTTATGTTTTATTTATGTAGTGTAAGCATGACGTTTTGGAGCAAAGTCCCTACCCCACTACAGTAAATACTTGAGGAGCGCTAAATAATCTACCCTCCTGGATTTGCAGAAACTACCCAATTGTAAGCTGTGCCGCTCTCAATGTAAGTTCATTCCCGCAGCGCAGGCTCTCCCCTGCCGGCGCCGACGCCACTGACCATGAAACGACTAAGCCCAAAGCCGTCCGTCCCATATGCCTTTCTGCCAGGCCTGTTGCTATCTGTCTGTCTTTGCCAATTTGCCACGGGGCAGGCAGCCGTGCAAGGTCAATGGAGCACGCTGCCTTACCAGATGCCCATCAACCCTGTCCACATGGCGCTCATGAATAATGGCAAGGTACTGGTAGTTTCAGGATCGGGAAACGTTCCCACGAACACCAGTTATGCAGCCGCGGTGTGGGATCCGCAGGCCGGCACCATCACCACCCAGCCGCTGGGTTGGGACATGTTCTGCAACGGAATGACGATATTGCCGGATGGCCGGCCTTTCGTCGTGAGCGGTACCCTGCAATACGATCCCTTTTACGGACAACTCAAGACCTCAGCCTATGATCCGGTGGCCGGGACTTTCACCGATCTGCAAAGTATGGCGCACGGGCGCTGGTATCCCACAGTCACCACGCTGGGCGATGGCCGGGTGATGACCTTTTCGGGTTTGACCGAGACCGGCGCGACCAACACGGCAGTGGAAATCTACACGGTGGGCTCGGGATGGAGCCAGGAGTATGTGGCGCCCTGGACGCCGCCGCTTTATCCGCGCCTGCACCTGTTACCCAATGGGACAGTCTTCTATTCCGGGTCTACCACCAGCTCGAGCATCTTTGACCCATCCACGCAAACGTGGACGATGAATGTGGCCCAGACCAACTATAGCGGCACGCGAACCTACGGCACATCGGTGCTGCTGCCGCTGACTCCCGCCAATGGTTACAAACCAGTGGTGATAATCATGGGTGGCGGAAATCCAGCGACGGCCACCAGCGAGATTATTGACCTCTCGGCCGGCACTCCACAGTGGGTATATGGGCCTTCGATGTCGCAGGCCCGGGTGGAGATGAACGCGACCATCCTGCCCAACGGTAAAGTAGTGGCGCTCGGCGGATCAGCACAGGATGAGAATGACTCGACCGCCAGTTTCAATACCGACCTCTACGACCCAGCCACGAACACCTTCAGCACGGGGGCGGCCAATTCGTATCCGCGGCTTTATCACTCAAACGCCCTGTTATTGCCAGATGCCACGGTCACGATCGCCGGGAGCAATCCGGCGCGAGGCACCTATGAACCGCACATGGAGATCTATTCGCCGGCTTACCTGTTCAACCCTGATGGCAGCCTGGCTACGCGGCCGGCCATCACCAGCGTGTCACCGGCTTCGCTGAGTTACGGTGTCGGCTTCCAAGTGCAGACACCGGACGCAGCCAACGTCAGCTCGGTAGTCCTGATGCGGCCTGGCGCACCGACCCACGCATTTGATATGGAGCAGAGGCTGGTGGGGCTGTCGTTCACGGTGGGAAGCGGTCTACTGAACGTCACGGCGCCGCCGAACGGCAATATCGCGCCTCCCGGTTATTACATGCTATTTATCTTGAATTCGGCGGGAGTGCCGTCGGTCGCCACTTTTGTGCAGCTTTCGGCTACGCCTCCGAGTGATGTTCCGCCGACGGCCACGATTACGAATCCGGCCAGCGATATCTCCGTTAATCCGGGCGACTCTGTTTTCTTTTCCGGAACCGGGAACGATCCGGATAGAAGCATTACCGCTTATTCCTGGACGTTTCCCGGAGGCAACCCTGGTTCGAGTCCAGTTGCCACACCTGGCAATGTGACCTATTCGACCCCGGGAAGCTATACCCCTTCACTCACGGTAACAGACAATGCAGGACTCACAAACCAGAAGCCTGCAACGCGCACCATCACCGTGACTGACTTTTCTCTGTCGGCCACACCTGGCTCACAAAATATATCGTTGCTCGGCGGCAGCACGAGTTATACGGCCACCGTCACTCCAGTCACCGGATTCACAGGAACCGTTGTCTTTAGCGTTAGCGGGTTGCCTTCAGGGGCAACTGCCACTTTCAATCCTGGCTCTGTGGGTGGCGGCTCGGGCTCGACTACAATGACTCTCCGCGCCGGTCTAATCACGCTTCCTGGCACCTATCAGATCACCATCACCGGAAGCACAAGCGGAGGTGTGAGCCACAGCAAGACCGTCACACTGGCCGTTGGGCTTCCCCCGTTGCTGCCTCCGCTGTGATTCTTTGGAGCGACATTCGTGAACAGGAGAAGAAAACGTGGCTATCTCGCGCAGAAACCTTCTTAGCAGATTGGCGGCAGGCGCTATGACAGGCGCGGCCGTGCAGGCGCTGGGTGGGCTGTCGTTCGCAGATGGCCCCCTTGCACCGCGGGTGAGTTCGCCAAGTGAGCCCATTTTTTTATGCTCCAACGAGAATGCCTATGGCCCATCGGACAAAGTGCTGGCCGTGATGCGAGAAGCTTCGTCGGGCTGCAACCGCTATCCACGCGCCGAATATGATTCCCTGCAGAACAAGATTGCCGCTCTCCATCGGGTAAAACCAGAGCAGGTTGTCCTGGGCTGCGGCTCCTCGGAAATATTGCGCCTGGCCACGACGGCATTTCTTGGCCCCGGGAAAAGACTTGTGCAGGCGTCGCCGACATTCCCTTTGCCGGGTGACTCCGCCCGGAGCGTTGGCGCTGAGGTGGTCAGCGTTCCGCTCAACCGGATGTATGAACACGATCTGGACGCGATGCTCGCCCGTACCGACGCATCCACCGGATTGGTATACATATGTAATCCTAATAACCCGACCGGCACGCTCACTGCGCGAAAGGATATTGAAACCTTTATCGGCAAACTCCCGCCGAAAACTATTGTCCTGATTGACGAGGCTTATCATCATTTTGCCGGTGAAAGTTCAACCTACGCTTCCTTTGTTGACCATCCTGTTGACGACGGCCGCGTAATGGCCGTCAGGACGTTTTCCAAAATCTATGGCCTGGCGGGAATGCGGGTTGGCTATGCGGTTGCCCCGCTGGAGATCGCGCTCCGCCTCTCGAAAGACCGCTTGCAGCTCGGCATTAGCGTGCTTTCAGCAAAGGCCGCCTCGGCCGCTCTCGATGATTTCCCTTACATGCTGACAACCGTGAAGCGAAATGCCAACGACCGCCAGGAGTTTATGAATCAGGTCAACGCCCGCATGCTTCGCGCCCTCGATTCGCACACCAACTTCGTCATGATGAATCCGCTGCGCTCTACAGATGAGGTCTTTGCCCACCTGAAGAAGAACAACATACTCGTAGCTCCGCCCATTCCGGCGATGAACAAATACATATGCGTATCGTTAGGAACGCCGGCCGAAATGCTGGCATTCTGGCGCATATGGGATTTGATGCCAGCACAGAAAATGGCCATGTGACAAGCTCAGTTCGGTCATAGGGTTTCTATTTCTTTGGATGGAAGCTCTGCGGCGGAGCAGGAAAGAACTGCACCGCATGCAACTAGCGGCTACTCTGGATGTACTCTGCTCGAATCAAGTTGCTCCTCTCGGATACGCCAGGATGAGCCAACCCCTGCCTCGCTGGTTTGTTCTTAACAAGAAGAAGAAAGGCGCTAACGCTGCTCTGGCCGTGGCAGCCGCAGTTGAGCTGGTTCAAAGCGAAGCAGTTCAATGGTGTGATCATGTTCTCGAAATCTTCCGCCTCAGTTTCAATCTCTCTAAGCTCTGTTCGCCGGGACCCGGTTTCAGAGAGCCTCAGTCATGCACGCGCGGTCTACAAGGAAGCATGCGAGGAATTATTCATAATGTGCCACCGGATCCAGGTTACGGGCCAGCTCCCCCAACCCACCGCTTTGACGAAGGCGTTGGCGCGGTTCCTGCACGCACACGCCGAGGTCGAACTGCTGGAAGATCTCCGCAAGACCGTACCAGTTCCCGTACCTTCGACTGAATACGAACCACCACCACGATAGAAATGGTCTATGCTACTTCGCCGGGCTCGCCGACAAGCCTTTCCTGCAGTTGAACCGGTGCGCTCTCCGGCAGCTTCAATTCATTCGTCACCTCAAGCTGATCCACGCGCAGCCGCTTGACGGTCAGCTCGCCAATGTCGAGCGATTTGAGCGATGCCTTATAGACGGCCAGGCTTGCGACCGCCAGTCGTCCAATCGCCAAGGCGCCAATTGCGCACGCGCCGATTGCGAGCGCGCCCAGAGCGGCGGCTCCAAACCTGATAGAACGAGATTTTTTTCTCCACATGGCCCACCTCACACCCATGGGATGAACTTATTGCGAGAAGGTTGGCTTTCGAGCCGGAAAAATGACTTAGTCTGAAGTGTAACGCTGCTCTTTCCAAGGATCGCCATGCATGTGATATCCGTTTTGCTCCCAAAAACCGGGAGCGTCTTGCTCCATGAACTCCAGACCGCGAACCCATTTGACCGACTTCCAGGCATACAGATGCGGCACGATCAGACGAAGCGGATAGCCATGATCGGGCGTCAGCGGCTGGCCATCATGATGCGTAGCCAGCAGAACATTGTCGTGCATGAGATCGGCAAGCGAAACATTGGCGGTAAACCCCTGCTCGGCATGCACCATCACAAATTTCGCCGCGGCTTTCGGCCTGACTAACTTCAGAATTTCGCTCAAGGAGACACCGTCCCAGGTATTTTCAAAACGGCTCCAGCGGGTCACGCAATGGAAGTCACTCATAGCGTGGGTTCTGGAAAGAGCGCTGAATTCCCGCCAGGTAAGCTGCAAAGGCCTTTCGACCAGGCCCCACACGCGAAAATCCCAGGTTGACGGATCGAATTCAGGAACCGAACCCGAGTGCAGGACCGGCCATTTCAAGGTGAGCGACTGCCCGGGAGGGAGCCTGCCCTCTTCTTTCATCTGGCGCTCGCGTTGCTTGCGTTCATCAATCACTGGCTTGCAAGAGAAATGATGCGACGAATATCGGGGGCGATTCCAAATCACTATTGAAGGTCCTTCGGGTCAGGATAGAACGCCGGCATTCATACCTAAGGAATCAGCGTTACTTTGCGTCCATCTGCGGCGTTTTTCCTAACGGATCATGGCTGCAAACAGGTCCGAGTTTATCAACGATTGAAATTGCTTTTCGTCGCTCTTGAAGTGGAATTTGAGCTGGTTGCTGTCGGAATCGACCGTCATGTTGTCGAGGGCCATTTTTTCCACTCCGGTGGCCTGGGTCTTCTTGAACATCACGCCCGCCCGCGCCAGAGTAGAAAGCGTGGTCGCGGTCATATTGTCAGAGGTGATTACGTCCAGGTCAAAGTTAACGCCGCTGCCAAAGTTTATGGCATAGCGGGAGGAGAGCAACCGCTTGCTGAGCGACTGATACTCGCTCATTCCGGCAACATCTCCCATAGCCGAGCTCATCATGGTTTGCGTGCCTTTGGAATCAAGCACGCTCCACACGGCGCCCGAATCCACCGCAGGCATGAGATCAAGGATATCTGAGTTGGAGTTCAGGCTCTGGATATCTCCGTCACGGGCCGAAAGCGCAGACTTCACCGCCGTCGGATCGCCAAAGAGCATGGTGCTGTCATCGAGCAGAGACATGTTCATTCCATTCCCCATGGGATAGATCAGCGAAGTGTGGAACTTTGTGGCCGCGATCTTACGAGCCTTCATGCGGGTAAAGACTTTCTTGAGAGAAAACTGTCCCTGGGCTACGCCCACCATGCGCAGATCGCTCTTGTCGCGAAAAGCGGCAAAGGTCAGTTGATCAATATCGCGCTGCGGGTCAATGCCCACGCCCTTCAGCGCATTCTCGAATTGCTTCAAATTGTCGGGCATGACCCGGTCATGCAGGTCGGTAGCGGTTTGTGAGTTGAGCACCTGGCGGTAGTCCACAGAGATGATCTGCTGAACTTCGGAAGGGATCACGCTGCGCGTGGAAGATCCCAAAGCGGCAGCAGGCGCTGAAACAGAAGCGCCGATCAACAATGCACCGGCAAAGATCGCGAATAAAACCCGTTTCATGATGAATTGGTTTGCCGAAATGTATCTCGCGGCAACCTTTCTGCGGTTTAGCTTTCCGCAACTGTGTAACTCATTTTGACACGAATTGAGGTCGCCCTCCATGCAAATACTGTAAAAGACCAAAATTTTCAGCATGGATTCGGCTTACTCATTACGATGTGGAAGCGACAGCTCCGGTTGCATCTCAGGTCTTTGCATTAAGCAAAGTCGCTGCCCGGGCGCGAACCTCACCTATAAACTGCTGATCGGTAAGGGATTCGAGGTTGATTTCTACATTGGCCAGCGCCCCTTCCACGGCTGCCCGCGCTAAGGCAACACCTACGGTCAGGTCTGAAGCCATCTTCGGATTCGTGATTGCCTTGAGCGATTCCAGAATCTTTCTTACTTCGCGGCTCTTTTCCGCAACTAACAGGGGGATGTTCGTGGCCCCTTTGAGCGCCAGCGTGATTTTGGTGTCGCCGTCTTTTGAGTCTTTAGCTGATTTATAGGCCTGGACCACGGCTTTATAGGACTCGGCGTCAGCGTCAATTGCCGCTTTCAGCTCTTCGCGGAGCTGTGCCAGGCGAGCCATGGCCTCACTCAATTCGCGCTCATATGGAAGATAATTTTTCTTGCCCCGCGACATGGACGCTACCATGTGTCCCAGGGCTGCGGCCATGGCTCCGGCCGATGCCGAGGCGCTTCCACCTCCTGGAACCGCTGTGGGAGCTGCAAGCTGCTCGATAAAGGGTTCAACCCCCGCACGCAGGCCGCCTACAGCGACTTTGCCGGAGGTAACGGCTGCAAGCCGGTTTTCCAGAATCAACGAGGAATCGAAGTTTTCAACCTGCAGAAACCACTCGGCCGCATCTTCCAGAGCCTTCTTGGGAATCAGACCCACGATCTCACTGCTGATTGGAGCGACTCCGTAACGCGCGGCTTCCCTTTTGACAAACTCGAAGACGCGCGCGATGGGCGTCTGCTCAAAGTCGGTCAGGTTCATGGAAACCTGTGCCAGGCCGCGCACCAAAAAACCCGCGCCCTTCACGAACCGCAGACCGCCGGAGGAAAAGCGCACTGCCTTGGCGACTTTCCGGGCGATCTCAACATCAGGGGTGTTTAGAAAAATATTGTAGGCGATCAGGAATTTGCGCGCGCCCACCACGGTTGCGCCCGCAGTGGGATGCAGTTGAGCTTCGCCGAAGTCAGGCCGCCTTGCCGGGTTGGTGGCAATCTCGTCGCGTACACCTTCGAACTGCCCACGCCGGATGTTTTCCAGATTTTGCCGCTCCGCTGTTGTTGCGGCAGCCTCATATAAATACACAGGGATGCGGAAGCGCTTCCAAATCTGCTCGCCTGCATGCCGTGAGATGGCAACGCAATCTTCAAGCGTTACCCCTTCGATAGGAATGAATGGCACCACGTCGGCTGCGCCGAGGCGGGGGTGCGCGCCCTGATGCCGGGTTAGATCGATCAGCTCAGCGGCCTTGCCTACACCCCGAATGGCCGCCTCGGCAATTGCGTCGCGATTGCCGACCAAGGTGATGACGCAGCGGTTGTGGTCGGAATCCATCTCGCGATCGAGCAGATAGACGCCATCAATCTTCATGGCCTCGACAATGGCGTCAACCTTGGATTTGTCGCGTCCTTCGGAAAAATTTGGGACGCATTCGACCAGCGTGGACATAGTTAAGACAAGAATATCGGGGAGCGAATCGGGGATGCAAGGAAGATGTGCGCGGGTGTATACAGAAATGCATGGTAGAGATGCAGTTGGCTGCATCTCTACCGAATAAATTTATTTCATCCAGTGATAGCCAACCCCGACCTGCAGCGTATTAATACCGGGATTAGGTACCGACATACCGGCGTTGGAAATATGGATGTACTTGAAATCCAGCGTGACCGAGCGCTTTTCGCGGGTGAAGATGTGCATGCCCACACCAATCTGAGGAGTGAAATTGATATTCGAGGTGTGAAATGGAACCTCAGTATTCGTAAATAGCACGCCTCCACCCAGCTCGGCATAGGGAGCGAAGCGCTTGCCGCCGGTGAAGTTCCACTTGATCACAAACGGATTGATTGAACCGCCATAGGCGGTATTGACCGGTCCGGCGAGAACATAAATTGGGATGAGGTCGATGGCATACTCAAGATTTCCACGAAGAAATCCGCTGCCGTGCTGGGCGGTCAGGACCTTGCCGATACGAAGGCCCGCATCGCCAACACCTGTGTTGCTCACGCCGCCGCTGGCGGAGTGTCCGCCTTGCGCCCACACGCCAAAATCCCATGCGCCCTTGTGCAGCGAGGTTGCGGGCAGCGATTCATCGTAGGTCAGGCGGGCTTTTGCTGGAGCCTTTTCCGTAGTCGAGGTTTGCGAGGCGCTCTGATCCGTACCCTGGGCAAAGGCAAAGCCCGAGCACAGCATCAACACAACGGCAGCAACTTTCATTTGTAGGTCTCTCCTGGAGATTTGTCTGTGCTTGAAAATCTAACAGGTGGAGAGGAATTTTGGCGAGAGAAAAATGCGGGTCTGGCCAAGCCTGGCCTTGGTCGGCATCAGAATGAAAAAGCCGCCTAAGCGGGCGGCTTTACGAAAAGCTTCGGGATGAGCTAGCTGGCGGCTTCCTGCAACTGTTTCACATCCACATCGAAATTGGAGTAAACGTGCTGCACATCATCATGATCTTCAAGCGCTTCGATCAGGCGGATCATTGTATTGGCCTGTGCCCCCTCCAGCTTGATGTAGTTTTGCGGAATCATGGAGATTTCCGACATGGTAATCGGAATGTTGGCCTTTTTCAAGGCCTCGACCACGGGTTCAAAGTTGGCGGGGTCGCTCATGATCTCCCAGCTTTCGCCGTCGTCACGGATATCTTCGCCGCCGGCCTCCAGCACGATGTTCATGAGCTGATCTTCCGTAGCCGCCGTCTTGGGCACCACGATGTCACCCTTTTTGTGGAACATCCAGCCAACCGAGCCGGCCTCACCCATATTGCCGCCGTTCTTGCCAAAGGCATGGCGGATTTCGCTGACTGTGCGGTTGCGATTGTCTGTGGAAACCTCCACCAGTATTGCCACCCCGCCGGGGCCGTAGCCCTCGAAGGTGATCTCTTCGTAAGTCACACCCGGCAGCTCGCCGGTGCCGCGCTGGATGGCGCGCTTGATATTGTCAGCCGGCATGTTTTCCGCCTTGGCTGCAGCCACGGCGCCGCGCAGGCGCGGGTTCTTTTCCGGATCGCCGCCCGATTTGGCCGCCATGGTGATTTCTTTGATCAGACGGGTGAAAATCTTTCCGCGCTTGGCATCGAGCGCGCCTTTTTTGTGTTTAATTGTCGCCCATTTGGAATGGCCAGACATGGTGCAACCTCTTCGATCTCAATTTGAAATTTACCACCGCGCGGCGGAGGCCGCTAACAGGAGTAGACCGCGAGACAAACAAAAATTATAGCATGTATAAGGTAATGTTTAAGAGCCGGTCAATGCATCCGGTGGCTTGGCATTGAGCTTGTTATTGCGATAGCGCTCGCGGTAAGCAAAGACCACCGCCAGCAGCGGGGGAGAAAGCAAGACACCCCAAAACGAGAAGAAAAATCCCATCACGAGGGGCACAAAGATCGAGGCCCAGATCGGCACTTTGACGGTCCGCTTCATGATGTAGGGCTGTAATACAAGGCCATCAACCACGACTATGACGGCATACACAATGAGCACGTACAGCATCTTTGTTGCGGAGCCGGTAAAAAGGGCACCCAACTCCGCGCCCACAACAGTAAGCACCGGGCCAAAATTAGGAATGTACTGAAACAACACCCCCAGGAACGCCCATAAAGGCGCCCAGGGGACGCCGATGATCAAAAGCCCGATCAGCCAGAGCGCGCCCACGGCCAGCGCGTCATAAGTCTGCGCGATGAACCAGTTCTTCAGCGCGGCTCCGGTGGTGCGCAGATGAGGAAGAATTTCCATAAGAGTTACGATTTTCGAGGCACAACTTAGATTCTAATCTGAATCGTAAGCAAAGATCGTCGTTGTTTCTTCCGGCCCATTCACGCTAAAGTAATCTTATGAAATTCGGCGTCATCATCTTCCCTGGGTCCAACTGCGATCACGATGCTTATTACGCTCTCTCTGAAGTAGCCAAAGAGCCGGTCACGTTCTTGTGGCACGACTCCAGCGATTTGCAAAACTGCGACGCTATTATCGTTCCCGGCGGCTTTGCCTATGGCGATTACATGCGCACCGGGGCCATCGCCGCGCTGGCGCCGATCATGAAATCGGTTGCCGGATTCGCCAAGAGCGGCGGCTTGGTCCTGGGCATCTGCAATGGGTTCCAGATCCTGTGTGAAGCCGGCCTGCTGCCGGGCGTACTGATGCGCAACGTGGGATTGAAGTATGTCTGCAAGCAGGTCTATTTACGCACGGAAAACACCGATACTCCCTTCACCAGCGCGTGCAAGGAAGGCGAAGTTCTGAAGGTCCCCATCGGCCACATGGAGGGCAACTATTTCTGCGATGCGCCCACACTCGCCGCGCTGAAACGCGAGCAGCGGATCGTGTTCCGCTACTGCACGCCCGAGGGCGAAATCACCGCTGCCGCCAATCCTAACGGCGCGCTCGACAATATCGCCGGCATTTGCAACGCCGAACGTAACGTCTGCGGCATGATGCCTCATCCCGACCGCTCGAGCGAGGCCATGCTGGGCTCGGCGGATGGGCTGAAGATTTTCCGTTCCATGATTACGGCCTTGGTCCACAAATAAAGGCTTCCAAAACAGGAATTCGCCAATCGAGCAGTTCCCAACAGCTCTCAATTTCTTCTCTGAGGCAGCCCTCCCGCTCAAGGCCCGGCCGCATCTCACCCAAACGATTGTTCCCCTATCTTGATTGCGAACGGAGAGTTGTATGCACACATCTCGAATCATTTCTGCTTTAACAGCGCTGTGTCTGGCCGTGGCGCTGGCCGGTTGTTCACGACAGAGGGCGGAAACGCCATCTTACAAAGATGCTGTCAAGCAGGCCATGAATCAAAACGGCCTCAATAACGTCACGGTGGATGAAGACCGCGACAAAGGCGTGGTCACCCTGGGCGGGAAGGTCCAGTCAGACGACGAAAAAGCCCGGGCTGAAGATGCCGCGAAGGCCGCGGCTCCTGGAGAGGTCATCGCCATGGAAATCAGCGTGGAGCCGCCCGGAGCCGAAGGCCAGGCCAAGGACATCGAATCCAACGTTGACTCCGCCATCGAGCATAATTACAAGGCCGCGCTGGTGGGCAACAAACTGGAAGACCAGAAAATTGACTACAAAGCCAAAAATGGCGTGCTAACGCTGAGCGGAACTGTCGATACACCGCAAGAGCGCGCCCAGGCTGAAAAGATCGCCACCAGCGTTCCCAATGTGGAACAGGTAGTCAATGAAATCAAAGTAAAACATGGCAAAGCAACGGCGACGCAAAATCAATAGCGCCGTTTGAATCAAAAGCGCTGACTTCGTCTTCGGAACGATTGCGTGTTGGGGCCCCTATCAGGGGCCTCGTTTTTTAAAGCAAACATCGTCTCGATTTAGTCATCGAGAAGAGAAAATGCAAGGTGGTCCGATTTAAGCCGTGTGTGGTTCACGTCTCCATCCGAGGTCCCTCTCCCGCTTTGCGGGATCGGGATGACACTTTATAAAAGTGATTTTCCAAAAGCAGGCATTTTCGAGGATGTCAACAAGCCAGCCATGTTCTATTTCGAAAACGCCTCTTTGTTGACGACGTACGGCATCTTACTGATATCCCCGCCATAGTTCAGTTCCAAAACATCAATCAGGCCCTGCACACAGCGGCCCGCCATTCCTTTCTCAGGGTCGGGGGAAAGGCGAGTGATCTTGCCTCCGCTGGCAAAGTGATGAAAGAGCCGGCAGCGATCGGCGATGGCTGGATCGCGCAGAGGGGAATCCGCCGGCAAAGGTTCTTTTTCATAGACGTCAAGCGCGGCGCCTGCAATCCAGTTTTCGCGCAACGCCCGCACCAGCGCGGATTCATCGACTACCGGCCCGCGCGAGGTGTTGACGAAATATGCCGCCGGCTTCATCATCCGGAAGGTGCGCTCGTTGAATAAATGCAGGGTGGGAGGCGTTCCCTCTCCGGGACGAATCAGGGGCACATGCACGCTGACGTAATCGGCCTGGACCAGCGCATCCTCAAAAGAGAGGTATTTGATTTCGGTCTTATTTTTCTGCAATCCGCGCTGGTGCCGGAAATCCATAAGCTCCTGAATTTGTTTTGCGAACTTCTGGTCCTGATAGCCGGGATCGTAGCACAGGATATTCATATCGAATCCAGTGCACTTTTTGATCATGGCTTGGCCGATGCGCCCGGTGCCGATGATCGCGATGGTCTTGCCCGTCACTTCGTCACCTAAGAACGGCAGGAATGGATGCCAGGCGCCCCAGCGCTTCTCTCGCACCTCTAATTCACTCGGCCAGAGCTTGCGGGCGAGGGCCCCCATGATGAAAAATGCGAACTCGGCGGTTGCATCGGTAAGGACGTCGGCGGTGTTGGTAAAGGGGATTTTGTAGCGGTTGGCGTCGGCGCGGTTGATATTGTCGAAGCCAACGGCAAGCTGGGCGACAACTTTCAGATGTCCACGCCCGGCTTCGAAAATCTCGGCGTCAATGGAATCACGCAGGGTCGTAATCAGGCCGTCAATTCCCTGCTTAACTTTTTCTATGATGAGCTGCTTGGGCGGAGCTTCCGGGCCGGGGTAAACTTCCAGCTCGTAGCCGCGGCGGCGGAGAACGTCGAAGGCTTCGTCCCCGATGTGGCAGGTGGCGAATATGCGAAATGGAAGAGCAGTTCTCAGTTCTCGGTTCTCAGTTCTCAGCGAGTGCTGGAAAAATTTGTATTATCTCCATCTGACTTAATACAGTTATAGGTTCTTTCTCGCCCAGCTTTCAATACGCTCCAAAGCCTTTTGGATATTTTCAACCGAGTTGGCCACGCTGAAGCGCAGATAGCCTTCGCCGAAGCTTCCAAAGGCTGTTCCAGAGAGGCAGGCTACGCCGGCCTGTTCGAGCAATGCGTCGGCCAGCTTTCCTGAGGGCCAGCCGGTCTTGGTAATGTTGGGAAAGGCGTAGAAGGCGCCTTTGGGAGTGCGGCAGGAAAAGCCAGGAATACGGTTGATGCCGGCGACAAAAATATCGCGGCGGCGCTGGAACTCGGCGCACATGTCGTCCACCGAGCTTTGGTCGCCGGTCAGGGCTTCGATACCGGCGATCTGGGTAAAGCTGGCGGTGCAGGAATTTGAGTTGGTCATCAGGCGGGCAACGTGCGTCGCCAGATCTGGACGCATGATGCCGTACCCGATGCGCCATCCGGTCATGGCGTAGGTTTTAGAAAACCCGTCGAGCAGGATGGTGCGCTCTTTCCAGCCATCAATGGACGCAATGGAAAAATGCCTGCCTTCAAAGAGCAAGTGGCTGTAAATTTCATCGCTCAAAACCATGATGTCGCGGTCGCCGATGGCGGAGGCTATCTGGCGAATATCGCGTTCACTGAGCACGCCGCCGGTGGGGTTCTGCGGCGAGTTCAGGATGATGAGCCGCGTTTTCTCTGTGATCAGGCCGGCGAGTTCCTCGGCGTCGAGGGCAAAATCTCTCTCTTCGCGAAGATGAACCCGCACTGCCTTGGCCCCCAGAAAATGAATAAGGGACTCATAAATGGGAAAGCCGGGGTTGGGATAAATAACTTCATCCCCTTCTTCAACTAACGCCAGCATAGAAAAGAAAATAATTGGCTTGCCGCCTGGAACCACAACCACTTCGCTGGGATCAATCTTGATTCGGCGGTGGCGCCCGGCGTCTTCTGCGATGGCCTGCCGCAATTGAGGCAGGCCGGCGGAGGGGCTGTAATGGGTCCATCCGCTATTGAGCGCCTGCTGTGCGGCTCCGATGATGTTGGCCGGGGTATCGAAATCAGGTTCGCCAATTTCCAGGTGGATAATATCCTTGCCTTGTGCCTCCAGCGCTTTGGCCTTCACCAGCACATCGAAGGCAGTTTCCGTTCCCAGGCGCGACATCCGGCGGGCGAGTCGCAATTCAGCTTGTGTGGCTTTGCTCATGACAAAAGTAGCTATAACCTCAGACAAGATTTGCCTGTTATTTGATTCAAAAACAGCCTGTCATAGCCCATGAAAAGTAACTGCTATATGGTATTTTAGATGTTTGGCTGTCTATCTGATTACCGGAATTGCGGGGTTTATCGGCTCGTCGCTGGCGCATGCGCTGGTGGCGCGAGGCGAACAGGTGCGGGGCATTGATAACTTTTCCACGGGCAAGCGCGAAAATATTGCCGAAATCAAAGGCCGCATCGACTTCCGTGAATTGGACTTAAAAACGGCTTCGCCGGAACTCACTGCCGCCTGCAGCGGCGTGGAGTACATTCTGCACCAGGCCGCCCTGCCTTCGGTGCCACGCTCGGTGGTTGACCCGGCCAGCAGTAACGAATCGAACATTGACGGCACATTGCATCTGCTGGTGGCGGCGAAGGCAGCCTACGAGCGTGAAGGCCGGCTCAAACGCATCGTTTATGCCGCATCTTCGGCCGCCTACGGCGATACCCCAACCTTGCCCAAGCACGAGGGAATGATACCCAACCCGATCTCTCCCTATGCCGTTACCAAGCTGACGGGAGAGTATTACATGCAGTGCTTTTACAAGGCTTATGGCTTGCCAACGGTCTCACTGCGATATTTCAACGTCTTTGGACCGCGGCAGGACCCCACTTCACAGTACTCCGGCGTGCTGGCCAAGTTCATTACGGCCATGCTACGCGGTGAGCAGCCGACGATTTATGGCGATGGCGAGCAGAGCCGCGATTTCACCAGCGTGGAGGACGTAGTTTCCGCCAACCTGCTGGCTTGCACCGCGGCTGCCGAAAAGGTGGCTGGGCGCGTCATGAATATTGCCTGCGGCCGGCGGGTCAACCTGAAAGAAACTTTCCAGGTACTGAAGAAAATTACCGGCTACAGCGGAGAGCCTGTTTACGGCCCCGAACGCGCGGGCGACATCAAGCACTCGCTGGCGGATATTTCGCTCGCGCAAAAGCTGCTGGGATATCAGCCCCGCGTTTCTTTTGAAGATGGACTGCTACGCACCGTGGATTGGTACCGGGAGCAAAAAGACATTGCCAGCCCGGAAAAGATTTTGGCCTGAAATTTCCTATCCCAAACAAACAGAGACGCAGCAAGCTGCGTCTTTACGATCAAAAATAAAACAAATCCAACGGTTATTCAGAGACTGTGGACTGCTCGTTCTTCTCCGTGCGCAATACTAAATCCACGGAATAGGGCGTGCGGCGTGGAGGATCGTAGTAGTGGCGGACCTGGAGTTCGGCCAGCAATCCCAGCGCGAGCAGTTGCACCCCAGCCAAAATCAACACCGCGGAAAAGATCAGCAAGGGACCGTGCTGTTGCATGGCGACGGTGTTATGGAAGAGCTTATCGAGGGCCAGAAAAATAGCTACGCCAGATCCGGTCAGGATGCCGATCATGCCCATGGTTCCAAAGAAGTGCAGCGGACGGGAAAGATAGCGCAGCAAGAATCGGATGGTCAGCAGGTCAAAGAAGACCCGGAATGTGCGTGAAATTCCGTAGTGCGAGACGCCGCGCTCGCGATTCACGTTCTTGATAGGAATTTCGCAAATGGTGGCGCCATGCCATGAAGCCAGCGCGGGAATGAAGCGATGCAGCTCGCCGTAGAGCGTGACCCGGTCGATCAAATCGCGGCGGTAGGCCTTGAATGTTGTCCCAAAATCGTGGATATCAACCCCGCTGAGTTTGGCCATCAGCCAGTTGGCGCAGCGGGATGGAATGCGGCGCAGCCAGAAGTTATCAACGCGATTTTTGCGCCAGCCGCTTACGATGTCGTATCCCTCGGCGAGTTTCTCCAGGAAGAGCGGGATATCGGCGGGATCGTGCTGCAGGTCTCCATCCATAGCGATCACGTATTCGCCGGTGGCGTGATCGAAGCCGGCGGCCAGGGCGGATGTCTGCCCGAAGTTGCGCCGCAGCTTTACCACCACGACCCGGCTATCCACTGAGGCGATATCCTGCAGCGCCTTGAAGGTACGGTCAACGCTGCCATCATCCACGAAAACCAGCTCAAAGTCATCGCCGGCGGCTTCCATGACGGCCTTCAGCCGGTCGTAGAGCTCGGTGCAGTTCTCTTCCTCGTTGTGAAACGGGACGACAATGGAATATTTGATCACTTTTTCGATTATACCTTGCCGGCTTTTTTGCTTCCCTTTAAATTCCCGATGCAAACGATAAGGTATGCTGATTGGTCAACGTAACTTTATATTGTAAAGTACTTGACATTTTCAGTCCGACGCGGCATGATGCTCTTAATCCTATGGCCAGACTTAACAACGATCTGGATGAGAACCTGATTCACAGCGGCAATCCTCAGGACAGCCTGCTGTATATCCGCCGCACCCTGGAGGCAGCCGGGCGGCTCAGCACGGTCTCGGGTAGCGGCACCTTCTTTGTTGGCGTGCTGGCGCTGGCTGCGGTGGTTGTGAACGTCCGAGTCACAGGAACGCCCTGGGAAAGCGGCGCGCAGCCTTACCAGGCCCTGGCGGTCTGGGCGGCGTTGCTGGTGCTTTCAGGGGCGGTCACTGCGTTCAGCATGGCGCGCAAATCGAGCCACACCGGCGTGGCCTTCTGGTCTCCGGTTTTGCGGAAGGCGCTGTGGCCCTTCCTGGCGCCTATGGCGCTGGGGGCTATCTTGAGCGCGGCTGTACTCCGCAGCCAAAATCCAGATTTATTGCCGGTTGTCTGGCTGGGATGTTACGGCGCGGCTTTAACCGCGGCAGGGGTGATGTCAGTCTCTCCGGTACGCTGGATGGGCATCTCATTTCTTGCCCTGGCAATTTGCGCTGTTTCTCTTACGCCAGCCGCCGGCTTGGCTTTACTCGCGGCCGGCTTCGGATTGCTGCACATCATTTTTGGCGCTTACATCCATTGGAGGCACGATGGCTAAACGACGCTCTTCTCCACCGGCCCCGGCCGATCTCGATCAGCTTATCCATGAGCGCTTGCGCCTCGGAATAGTGTGCACGCTGGCTATGCATGACGCCCTGACTTTTACCGAGTTGCGCGACCTGCTGCAGACCACCGACGGAAACCTCAGCGTACAGGCGCGCCGCCTGGAAGAGGCAGGATATATCACTTGCCTGAAACGCTTTGAAGGCCGCAAGCCCAAGACCACCTACAAGCTCACGGCACGCGGGCGCGCGGCGCTGGAAGATTATCTGGAAGTCTTGTCAGAGATGCTGCCGCACTCTTCGCAGCACAGCAAATCTGCGGCCAATGCGCGCCTTTCCCTGCGCACCTTACCGGCTGAAAGCTAGATCGTAATCGAAAAGATTTACAAAACACGGCGGATCGTTATGTTTAGCATACTTTATGCTGTAAAGTGAAAAGGAAAACTCAATGATGACACGCCGTATATTGGCTTTGATCCTGATCTTTTTTTGTACTTCGATTGCCTGGCTGATTCTGGGAGCCACAATATTTTCCCGCACCGATGATGTAGACAAACGACTGCAAGAACAGGTGGCCTCAACCTGGGGCAGTCCGCAGGAGCAGACCCCGCCTACAGCCTCGTACACCGTCGTAACTTCGAAGAAAGTACAAACCACACTGCCGGATGGGAAGCTTGCAGAGCACATTGAGACGGTTCCCACCGAGGTTTCCCTTCCCCTGGACGCCACCGATGCGGATGTGAACCTGAACCTTGAATACCGCCAGAAAGGGCTGCTCTGGTACAGCCTGTACAAAGTGAATTTTGGCGGAGCATTTAGCTTTCACAACACCAGCAGCAAAACCGAAACCGTACTGTTCCGCTTCAAATTCCCGGCACAGCAGGCGATCTATGATGACTTCGTGATGTCCATCAATGACGCTCCGGCAGCCGTGACTAACCAGGAGGGAGTAGCCACGGCAACCGCCTCGGTTACCGCGGGAAGCGATGTTCGCCTGCGCGTCAACTATCGCTCGCAAGGGCTGGATAGCTGGTACTACAGCTTTGGCGGCAGCGTGGAGCAGGTGCGCAAGTTTCGCCTGCACATGACCACTGACTTCAAGCAGATAGACTTTCCCGAAAACACGCTTTCCCCTACCGCCAGGCAAGCCACGGACAAAGGCTGGGACTTGATTTGGGCTTACAACAACCTGGTCTCCGGATTTCGCATTGGAATGCCGATGCCGCAAAAGCTGCAGCCCGGTCCGCTGGCCGGACAAATCAGCTTCTTTGCCCCGGTATCGCTGTTCTTCTTCTTTTTCCTGATGTTCATCATTACCACCATGCGCGGAATCGATCTGCACCCTATGAATTATTTTTTTCTCGCCGGCGCCTTCTTTGCCTTTCATCTGCTGCTGGCGTACACGGTTGATCTCGTTTCGCTGCATCTGGCCTTCATTATCTGTTCGCTGGTCTCGATGTTTCTGGTGATCAGCTACCTGCGGCTGGTGGTCGGCATCCGTTTTGCCGCAATCGAGGCGGGATTGGCGCAGTTCGTCTATCTCGTCCTGTTTTCTTACGCATTCTTCTTCAAGGGACTGACCGGACTCACCATCACGATTGGCGCCATCGTAACGCTTTTTGTGGTGATGCAGATGACGGGAAGAATTCGCTGGTCGGAGAGATTTACGGAGCAGAAGCAGGCGGCGAGGGCGCTTTGATTTTTGACATTGAAGCCGCTCTAGCTCTTAATAAAGCGTCGTCCTTACAAGGCAAATTGCTTTGCTAACCCAGCCCAAGACATCACAAAGAGCAATACGAAACATATAAATTTTGAGTTTGCTTGGGCATGCAGAACATGACATAACCACATATCCCTCAGTAGCCAAGGGCGAGCGGAGTATGGATTACAAGCATGTCGAAGACGACGTACTGGATCGACCCGCATTCAACCGCCAGGCCCCAATGGTGGCAGGCCTCTCCAGTCACGGTTCGCGTGAGAATGAAGCGACCGGTGAAATCAGGAAGCTGACCTCGTTTCTCGAGATAAGCCAAGCTCTTTCGGGCGCGATGCGCTTCAAGGCCGGCATTCACCACGTGCTGGGAATTCTGGAGCGACATCATGGCGCATTTCGCAGCACGGTGACTTTGCTCAGGGAAGGCACACACGAACTCTACATTGAGGCTTCTGTCGGCCTAAGCAGCCACGGCCAGCGGGTTCTTTACCGCATCGGCGAAGGCGTGACCGGTCGTGTAGTGGAGACAGGCAAGCCGGTGGTGGTGCCCCAGGCCAGCCGGGAACCGATGTTCCTGAACCGTGCCGGGCAGCGCAGCTATTCTTCGGCGAGAGAGATCACTTTTATTTGTGTTCCGTTACTCATCAATCACCAGCCGACCGGCAGCCTCAGCGTGGACTTGCTCTTCAAAAAAGACCGCGACTACAACCGCGCGCTCAAGTTTTTTGGCGTGGTTGCTTCCATGATCGCGCAGGCGGTCAAGATCAACCGCCTGGTTGAGGTGGAGCGGCGGCGATTGCTCGACGAAAATGTGCACCTGCGGGAGGAACTGCGGGAGCGCTACGACTTTTCGAATCTCATCGGTAATAGCGGCCCCATCCGGCGCGTTTATGAACAGGTAACCCAGGTGGCTTCCACTGGCACCACGGTGATGTTGCGGGGAGAATCGGGAACAGGAAAGGAGCTGATCGCCCACGCCATCCATTACAATTCACCGCGGAAAAACAGCCCGTTCATCAAGGTCAATTGCGCCGCGTTGCCAGAGACTTTGATTGAATCGGAGCTGTTTGGCTATGAAAAAGGAGCGTTCACCGGCGCGCACTCGCAAAAGAAAGGGCGCTTCGAACTGGCCGAGGGCGGAACTTTATTTCTGGACGAAATCGGCGACCTCAACGCTTCTACGGCCGCGAAGCTGCTCCGCGTCTTGCAGGAGAAGGAATTCGACCGGCTGGGCGGCACAAAGACTGTCAAGACGGATGTGCGGCTGATTGTCGCGACCAATAAAGACCTGGAAAAGGCGATTGCTGCCGGTACGTTTCGCGAAGACCTATACTACCGGTTGAATGTGTTTGCCATCTTTGTGCCTGCGCTGCGCGAACGCAAATCGGATGTGTTGCTTCTCGCCGATCACTTTCTTGAGAAATACTCGAACAAGCATGGCAAGAGCATCAAAAGAATCTCTACCCCGGCGATTGATATGCTGGTCAGCTATCACTGGCCGGGCAATATCCGTGAACTGGAAAATACCGTGGAAAGGGCCGTTCTCGTGTGCGACGGCAGTGTGGTTCACGGCCATCACCTGCCGCCGACGCTGCAAACGGCGGAAGCCTCCGGCACAGTCATGAACCTTTCTTTCAGAGAAGCAGTCGAAGCCTACGAAAAAGATCTTATTCAGGACACTCTGAAAACTACCCGCGGTAGCCTCTCCAAAGCAGCCAGCCTGCTCAAGACCACGAATCGGGTCATCAATTACAAGATCAAGAAGTTGCATATTGATCGCAATCGGTTTCGAAGCTAGACCGTTTTGGGAATTGCGGTGTTCCGACAATCAAGACCCCCTGGATTATTTATAAGTGTACGAGAGCGATGATGAAACGACACACCAGCCCCGTCGGGGGCGACGTATTACAGCCCAGCGCTTCAGCGCTGGGTATCGATCAAAATGATTTTTAGTCCCGCAGGGACGACGCGTGCTCTTCGATTCTGCCGATGGCCGGAACTCTCATGCCGCGTTCCACCGCCAGCGGGCGTCGTCCTTACAGGACTTGGCTTATTTTTATTTGCTTTCCCAGCACTGGAAGTGCTGGGCAATAACGCGCCACCCCTTCGGGGTTGTTCGTCTCTCATGTCCAACTAAGTGAGTTAGAACTAAGGATAGCTCTCATGAATAATCCAACCTGCGGAGCTGCGACATCCCCACTCAGGCAGGAGAAGAAATGGTGTGAGGCAACGCGCGCAAGCGATCGGCGCGCTCGCGCAGCTCCTCCACCCACGAATCGGCCAGCCCGGGCACGTCAGCCAGCGCAAGCGTGAGCGCCACATCCTTCCTGTGGTGGTGAAGGATTTCGTTGGCGCGGGCGACCGGCCACGCCGGGTTGGGACGCCCGATCAGCGTGACCGGCATCTGCGCTTCGATCCAGCCTTGCTCCAGGACCCGGAGATACCAGCCGCTGCGCCCGTTGCGCACCACCATGCCGAGCAACTCGTGCATGCGCCAGCGCCGGGCGAGCTTCCAACAAGGCTGCCGCGGCTGGCTGACCTCGAAGATTACCTCTCCGATGCGGAAGACGTCGCTGATGCACACCGATGCTTCGCTCAAGCCGGCGATGGTGAGATTTTCGCCGAAGGCGCCGTACGGCATGTCGGGCATGTGCAGCTCGTCCCGCCATTTCGGATAGTGATCGGCGCTGTAGGCCAGCACCGCCTTGTCGATGCCGCCGTGATTTTTGAGATCGGCCTGGCCGTCGCCGGTTAGGTTGGTCGCGCCGGCGAATACCGGGCCTTCGATGGGCTTCTTGAAAAAGCCGGTTGTCCACGGTTGGTCGTGGGTATCGACGGCATTTTCGAATCCGTAGCTGTTCGGGGTTCCGACTTGAATGGAACAGAGAATGGCGAGTGTGGCGTGCGAATCGGGCATCGGTTTTGGGTGAGCACAAGGCTCGCAAGGGCTAAAGCTCATTACATTCTAACGGCTTACGGCACGAGTAAACTCGCACCCTGATACTTGTCTTCACACACGAGAAAGTTTTCTTTTTAGACCACGGTGATCGTATCACCAATACGAATCGTCCCAGCCTGAACGACGGACGCATAGACGCCGACCGCAACTTTGTTGTGCTGCGCCGCAGTCTTCAGGATCGCCGGATCTTTGGGCAGATCGGCCTGGGCGAGCGTCGTCATCACACAGCGCGGGCAGGGCCCGGTCACCTGAATGCGGACCTCTGATCCGACTGTGATCGTTTTGCCGATCCAGTCGTTCTCGACAAAGCCTTTTCGGTCGCCGGTGTCGATGATGAGATTCGGCCGAAAGCGCCGCGGCTCGAAGCGGCTGCGCGGATTCAGTTCGCGCAACCGGTCGAGCGTCCCGGTGGTGAGCACATGCAGCAGAGCGAGGTCGAAAAACGTCCCGGGGGGCATGGCTTCGTCGGTGACGACGTCGCGATTGGCAAGCTCCTCAATGTCGGGCCAGTACTCTTCTAGCTGTGCCTGCGGCGGCGGTCTCGTCAGCAGCGTAACCGATCGGCCCAACGATGCGGAAAGAGCCGGTGCGAAATCGGGGCTGGAGCTGACAACAAAATCTCCGCCAGGAAGCGTCACGCGCACCGCAGGCACCGCCGACCCAGCCGCCGGCGGAGTTGTGTACGCCGCGCGGTGGCTGAACAAGCCAGGCCACTTCTTTGGATTTTTGGCGCTTACGACTTTTCCGGTTTCCGCGTCGCACAAGGCGTAGGAGCGATCCCCGAAAAGCCCGCGTTGCGTAATGTGCGCCGCGTTGAGTTCCTCCCCCATCATCGACTTCACGGGATAGCGGTGGAGACTCGCCAACAAGCCCAGGCTGGCCGTCATGCGGAGCCCTCCGTGAGATCGGAGACCGGGTAAAGTTCAGCTTCGGCAAGTTGCGGTTTCGGGAAAGCCGCCACGTGCACCGGCGCCATCGCATTCTCTTCGAGCACCTTGCGGATACTATCCATCTCCACATGGCTGCGGCTGCGGATGGAAACCAGCACTACGCCACTCACAAGATAAGCAATGAAGATGTAGGGGAAATAATTCATGGGGAACGCCGGCACCGGATAGACCGTGCCTACAATGGGCACGATCAGCAGAGCCAGCGCGATGACGGCGATCGCGATATGGTAGGCCTTCAACTCGCCAATCTTCTTCAGATAAAACGGCGTGGCCAGCGAGATGAGCACGTAGGCCCCGCAGAAACCCATGGCCCCGAACAGCCCGGCGTCGTTGAAAGCATCAAGCGGCGCCATCTGCCACCCGCGGAACGCGACATACGACAGGAGAATGAAGGCCGTCGGAATAAGGAACTGCACCAGCGCGAACAGCGTGATGGCCACGTGTGGGGTCAGATTTCGTTTGTGCGAGCTGCCAATCGAAATAGGAAAGATACCGTAACGTCCCATGGTGAACAGCACACGCGAACCGGCATTCAGGCACGAGAGCGCGAGGGCGAAGAAGCTGATCATCGCGCCAATGGAAATCAAGACACCCATCCATTTGACGCCGAGGTTGGCGGAGAGCGTCGAAAGCGGCGCGTCGAGCTGATCGAGCGTTGGGTTGTTATTGGCCAGCGCGTGGGTCTCAACGTAGGTGATGAAGACAAAGAAGACACCGGTCAGCAGCAGGCTGGCAATGACGGCGCGAGGAATCGTTTTAAGCGGGGAGCGGGCCTCTTCGCCGAAGGCCGTGGCACACTCAAAGCCGACCAGGCTGAAGATCGCCACCACAACGCCCAATCCGATGTCTTTCAGGCCGTGGCCGGCGGCGGGGTGCCACTGCGCCGTATCGGCGAAACCGGTTTTCGCCAGCGCCAGAAAGGCCAGCATCAGGATCACCGCCACTGAGACGCCTTCGAAGATGAGCATGAGAATGGTTGAGAAGGTGATGTCCTTATATGCCAGGAACCAGGCCGCAAGCACGCACAACGCAAAGAGCGTAATCGAAGGATGCGACAAATAACCAGTGGCGCTGGTCAGCGCCAGCAGCTTGGTGGCGAAGTGCGTGAACCCGGTGACTCCGGCAATGCCGATGAACATATATGCCCAGATCAGGCACCAGCCCGAGAGGCCGCCGACCTTGGGCCCAAGGCCTTTAACTGTGTATTCATACATGCTGCCCGCGGATGTATAGCGCTTGGAAAACTGATTGAGGCTGATGGCGACAAACAACAGCATGATGGTGCCGAATAGATAACATAGCCATCCCGCCGTGCCCGCTGTGCCGAACATCAGTGGCACGATCAGCGCAGCGGTCATGCTCGGCGAGATCAGCGCGATGGCCTGGGCCAGGACCTCCCAGAAATTCAATGCGTTGAACTTCAATCGGGTGTGCGTCTTCTTGACGGTTTGCTCGTAGCTGATGCTGGTGTCGCTCATAGAAGCTCCTGAGATGATTGAAAAATGTCCTACACAGCACACATGCAAGCAGAAGGCCACTCGTGAGATGTCTCAGAAGATGATGCATTTATGATGTTTTGGGAGTGGAAGAAGGCAGCGGATAATCTTTGTGCCGTTCGTTTCGCAACAGTATTGTCAGGTTTCGAAAGACATCCAGTACAAAGTTGTTCTTATTACCAACAGAGCGCCCAATCGCGCGGTTTTACAAACATTTTTGTCGTATTTCTAAGGGCGCCCAGAACAAATTTGTCACCTAAACCTGGATTAGGGGAACGATTGGATTGGGCGGATGGAGAATCCGCCTCTAGCCTTTATATACCAGGTCCACTACGGTGCAATCGTCTTCAAATGCCGACTCGGCGCAGAACTGGATTACGGTTTGCAGCATGTTTTCTACCGGAGAGTGCGATGTAGCGGCGGCGTGCAGGCGCTCATCGCCGTAGAATTCGCCCTTCGCGTTCTGGGCCTCGGTGATTCCGTCGCTGAAGAGCACAATGCGATCGCCGGGCTGCAGTTTCAACTGGGTGCTGGTATAAACGGCATCGGCCATCAGTCCCACCGGCACGGAAGCATCCTCCAACCGGGAGACGTTATTATTTCTTACCAGGATGGGGGAAACGTGCCCGCAGTTCATATACTCAAAATTGCCTTCGCGGGTAAGGCGGGCGAGAATCAGCGTCGCGAACTTGCCATCCAGATTTTTCTGACAGAGATAGCTATTGGTCGCCTTCATGATTTCGGGTAGCGACACGTTATTGGTAAGCTGGGAATAGATCATACCTTGCAGAATCGAAGCCAGCAGGGCGGCAGAGATTCCCTTCCCGCAGACGTCGGCTACGATCACGGCCAGTCCATCGCGCGTCATGACCACGTCAAAGAAGTCTCCGCCAATCTCTTTGCAGGGAATGCTGCGGGCGCGCACCGTAGCAAAGCCCGGCTCGGGAATGGTCACCGCCATCAGGCGTTGCTGGATCGAAGAGGCAATGTTCAGCTCCTGCTGCACCTTGCGGGTCTCTTCTTCGGCCTGCACCAGCCTGGCGTTTTCCAGCAGCGAGGCAGCTTCCGTCGCAATGGCGCGCAGAATATCATTATTTGTGGTGGAAACATCGGTGCCAACCGAGCGGCTGTCGAGATAAAGCACGCCGGCGCATTCTTCCGCTATGCTGGCCTGCGCACCCTTCTTCTCCCTGAGTTTCGACTTACGCAACGGAATGCAGATAATGGTGCGCAGCTCATTGGCAACGATGCTGCTCCGCAGGTTTAACTGGCTCGATTTGAGCGCATCCTGCACCAGAAATTCCGAAGTCGTGTGCGCCGCTTCTTCCAGCAGCGAGCGCGAAATGGTGCCATCATCGGACAATGGGACCCCTTGCGCGCTTTGCCCGACGGCCAGTTTTAGTTTGCCTTCATCATCCATCAGGAACACGTATCCGCGCTCGGCACGGGTCAGCTTCAGGGTAGTATCAATCAGGGTGAGAAGCACGTCTTTCAATACGCCGGCTGTGTTGAGCTTGCGCGCCGCTTCCAGAAAGAAGGTCAGCATCTCCAGGTCAGATTTCGGCGCCTGCCCGGGAAGGGCGGTGACCTGGTTCAGGAATTCGCGGGTCGTGGACTGAGGCTTATCTGGATTAAAGATCAGGAAGCCCGCGGCCGGCACGCCGAATTCCAGGCGGTCGTTGGGTTCCAGGCGCTTGCGCTGGATGCGCTCGCCGTTGATGAACGTCCCATGCTTGCTTCCCTTGTCGACCAGATAATAGTCGGTCAGCTCCTGCACGATAAGGGCGTGATCGCGTGAGACATGTGGGTTCTTCAATACAATGTGGTTGCTCGCCCTTCTGCCGATGGAGACGGGCGTGCCTTCAATGGGGACGGTTTGCTGTTTGCCATCTTTAATCAGCAGCAAAGTTGGCTTCATGGGGCCAGAGGATGATACAGGTTGTGTAACAGTGCCAGTGGACGACATCTTGCTATTCTCGGGAAATAGGCGATTGCGAGAGCTTATCACAACCCATGCCCGGATTTTGGGGCTTTATTCCTTTTGCGCCGGTAATGCACTGGATGCCGATACCGGCAACTGACGCAGGTAGAGCACCAATTGCCAGCGTTCCAGCTCCGGCAGCCGGCTAAACGAGGGCATTCCATGGCGGGCGTTGCCGTTGGTAATCTTCCAGAAAAGCGCGCCATCGGATTGTTTCTGGACCTCAGGAAGCAGCAGGTCAGCCGCCCGCTTGCGTCCGCTTCCCTCCTGGCCATGGCACTCGGAGCACTCGCGCAAAAAGAGTTTGCGGCCTCCACCCTCAGCCATGGCATTTTGGGCCAGTGGATTGGAGCGGACCACCGCCGATTGCGGCGGCTGCCAGTTGGGGTCCTGGCGATAGGCCAGATTTTGTCCGGCAGCAATTACTGCCAGGAAGGCGGATGCTGCAAACCAAACTATGTTCCGGAATCGCAATCTCATCCTGACCTTTTTCACCAAGGCTTGCTCCGAAACAGACCTGCCAGCTTGTCTTTGAATCCGCGAATCTCATAGCTGTAACCGAAGCGCAGAAGCACGGCGGCGCTTTTGCTCGTCAGGCCGATGGCTGGGGAGAAGCGCAGTGAGCTGTTGTCGCTGACCCGCCAGGAAAGCGCAGGAGCAAAATAATGGGCGGTATCCTGGAAACCGAAAGCGTGAGTGCTCCCCACCCCGCCAAAAAGCTCTGCACCGGCAATGAAGTTCTCGCGGCAAAAGTGGCAATTGGCAGCGGAGGCGATTGTGCCCAGCGGACGTGAAACCCCGAAGGCATATCCGAACTCAATGCCTTCGTTGTGGCTGAGGTTCTTTTCGGCGATAAAATTTTCAGAGATGTTCCAGTCGTGAACATCGCTGGAGAGAATCAGTTTGGCTTCCAGCTCATGGGCGCGGATATGCCGGCTTTCCGAATTCGGCGTATCAAACTCCGTCGCGTGTCCGGGAGCCTCTTTTTGGATGCGGCTGGCCTCATTGATATTTTCGTATTCGAAATAAAGAACGGGATTGATGCGATGCTCTGCAGCCAGCGGGCGGAAGCGGTTCTCTAATCGCCAACCGGTAAAGATTGTGCTGTCACCGGAGCGAGATTGGCCTTCCAGATAGAGTTCGCTGGTCCAGCGGGTATTGACGCCATATTCAAGCTCAAGATATGGAGCAAAATAAGAAGGTTCGCCGTGGCGCGGAAAGCCGGCGTTGGATTGAGTCTCAACCTCAAGGTTTCCCGGTTCCTCCAGATGGTGATCGTAAGTGGCAAAATACGGGCTCTCTTGCGCCCAGGCCGGCAGCGCCATCAGGATGAATAAAAAAATATAGGGTGTAACTCTTTTCATCTTTTCTCGGATATTTTTATGATTTTTGCTGCGTGGATGAATCTGTTGCCGGACGTTCTTTTTGCCGGCATTTAGAACACAGCCCGCCAAACTCCAGGCGTCCCGTTTTAATATTGAAATTGCATTCCTGTTCCACCTGCTTGCTCAGCCTGGAGAAAAGCGGGGTCTGGAACTCCTGAATTTCTCCGCACTGAAAGCAGGCCAGGTGAATATGGCTGCGCAGGCGGGCGACCTCGTAGTAATGCTTTTCGCCTTCGATATGCATCAGGTCAAGCTCATCCACCAGGCCGTAACGCTTGAGCAAGGTCAGGGTCCGGTAAATGGTAGCCAGGTTGATGCGCGGATCTTTGCGGGCGGCCAGCTTCCACAACGACTCGGCATCAAGATGCCGGGCTGAGCCCTGAATAAGATCCAACACAATCTCACGCTGGTGCGTCATCCGCACACCCCGGTCTTTTAATTCGTCGCGTAGATTTCGTCGTGGGGCCAGTTGTTCCATAGTCAATTGCTGAAAGATCTAAATTAGCTGCGAGCCTCTTTGATAGACATAATTATTGTTGCAAATGCTTTGCAACTAAAACTATACTATATTCGTACTGTTTTGCCTAGGGTTGGGCAGTTATGCGACGCGGTCTTCGGCTTCCGCGTGCGCGCTCACACTTTCTTTGTGCGCATCAAGCGCTTTGACAATCAGTGGGATAAGAAACAAAATCGCAAACATGGTGGTGACCATGCCGCCGACCACAACACGCGCCAAAGGTTGCTGTGCCTGTGCCCCAATGCCGGTCGATAATGATGCCGGCAACAATCCAATTCCCGCAGCCACACAGGCCATTACGATGGGCCGCATTTCTTCCAGGCACCCTTCTTCCAATCCTTTGCTTGCGCCTTCTTCCCTCTGCGTTCGGCGGATGCCGCTCAGGAAGACCACGGCGCCCAGTGTGCATACCCCTAAGAGAGAAGTAAAGCCTACAGCGGCAGAGATGCTGAAGGGTGTCCTAAATATGAATAACGAGATCACGCCGCCGGTCGCCGCAAACGGCACAATACTTAGCACGATGAGCGAATCGCGCCAACTACGGAACAATATGTAGAGCAGCACTAGAATGATGATCAGAGTAATGGGGATAATAATGCCGAGCCGATGCAGCTCTTTTTGCAAGCTGTCATACTCGCCGGCCCATTCATAGTAGTAACCCTGTGGAAGCTGAATGGAAGATGATAGGCGGTCCTGCAGATCTTTCATGGTGCTCGCCAGGTCGCGGCCGCGGACGCTGAATTTTATAGGGATATAGCGCTTATCGTTTTCCCGGTAGATCATGAACGAACCCTGCCTTAACGCAACGCTGGCGACTTGGCCAAGCGGGACCTTTGAACCGTCAGGCGTGGGCAAAAGCAGATTGCGGATGGCGTCCGGATCCTGGCGAAACTCCTGGCCATAACGCACCACCAGGTCGAACCTCCGGTCACCTTCCATCATCTGGGTGACGGCACTGCCGCCGATAGCGGCCTGGACCACGGCATTCACGTCCGCCGCCATCAGGCCATAGCGAGCAGCCTTGGCGCGATCGATGGAAATGAGCAGGCTGGGCTGCCCACTCACCTTGAAAACTCCAATATCGGCAACACCGGGAACGCCCGACATCAGCTTTTCAATTTCATTCCCTTTTTGTGTCAGTACATCGAAATCGTCGCCAAAAAGTTTCAGAGAGTTCTCGCCTTTCACTCCCGACATCGCTTCTTCCACATTGTCCTGGATATTTTGTGAGAAACCGAAGGTCACCCCCGGAAACTTGCTGAGTTTTTCATCCATCTGCTGAATAAGTTCATCTTTGGAGATGCCGTGCGGCCAGTCGCCCTGAGGGGAAAGAACGCAGAAAATTTCAATGTTATTGAAGGTGCTGGGATCGGTGCCATCATCGGGGCGTCCGGTCTGCGAAACCGCCTGCGTGACCTCGGGAAAAGTGCGCAGGATACCGCGAAATTGATCTGCGAGTTGGGTGGCGGATTCAAATGAAATATCTTGCGGCAGAGTGGCCCGTATCCACAGGTTACCTTCTTCCAGAGGAGGCATAAATTCGCCGCCGACAAACGAGAAGATCAATGCAGTGCCCAGCAGAATTCCGAAAGCAATGGCCCATACCCGGCGGGGATGTGAAGTGCTCCACAGCAGATAGCCATCGTATTTCTTTCGCAACCACGCGCTCAGGCGAGATTCTTTCTGCGGCTCAATCCCTTCCCCTTTTTGAAAAGAAGCCAGCACGGGAGCAAAAAGCAGCGCAAACAGGAGAGCCCCGGTCAATGCAAAGCCATAGGTGATGGACATGGGCGCAAAAATCTTCCCGGGCACGCCCGTCATCGTGAACAACGGGATAAATGCAACCAGGATGATCAGGGTTGAAAAGAAAACCGGACGGGCAGAATCTGCCGTGGCCTGAGCAATCAATTCCATGGTGGATTCCCCCTGCAGGCGCATGCTCAGCTTGCGATAAATATGCTCCAAAACCACGATGGCCGTATCCACGAGGATCCCGAAATCGATTGCCCCTATGGAAATCAGGTTCGCCGAATGTCCGGTCATCACCATACAGCCAAAGGCGAAAAGAACCGCCACTGGAATGGTGAGAGCGGTCACCAGCGTCAACCTGACATCACCCAGCATGACCAGCAGCAGCACCGTAACCAGCACAAGACCGGTTATGACCACGTGCCGCACCGTACGCGTAGTTACATGGATGAGGTCTGTGCGGTCGTAGAGCGCTTTAATATGCATCCCTTTGGGCAAAAGACCATTATTCAAAGCCGCAATTTTCTTACGCAGCGCTTCGAGCGCGGGCAACGATTCTTCCCCGCGCTGCAGCAAAACAATTCCCTCAACAGCGTCGTTATTAGCATTAACGCCGACACGGCCGAGGCGCGACTGATGTCCCTCTTGAATGGTGGCCACATCGCGCAAAAAGACCGGCGCTCCGTTGCGTTCGGTCACAACAATGGCGCCGATATCGCTGAGACTGCGCAGCAATCCAATGCCGCGGACATTCACATTCTGCGGGCCCAGCGTCATGTAGCTGCCGCCCACGTTGGCATTGCTCGCGCTTACTGCAGAAAGCACCTGTGGCAGCGTGACGTTGTACTGCAACAGCTTGCGGGGATCCACCTCGGCCTGATACTGCCTGGTGGTGCCGCCAAAGGTCGTAATATCAATGATGCCGGAAACCTGTTTCAGCTCGCGCCGCACCAGCCAATCCTGGGTCGCTTTCAGGTCATTCAGGCTGTTATTTGTGCCGGTCATCTGGTAGCGATAAATCTCGCCGATCGGGGACCAGGGAGAAAGCTGGGGGCTCAGGCCGGAAGGAAGAGTGATCGTCTGCAGCCGGTTGAGTACTTCCTGGCGGTCGTAGAAGTAATCGCTGCTGAAATCAAAATACAGCTTTACGTCGCTCAAGCCAAAAAAGCTGATGGAGCGGATGTAGGTCAAATGTGGAATTCCATTCAGCACGGTTTCGATGGGAACCGTGATTTGCTGTTCCATCTCTTCGGCCGACCACGATGGGTTTTGTGTGATCACCTCAACCAACGGAGGAGAAGGGTCGGGATAAGCCTCGATATCGAGATTAATAAAAGCATAGATTCCAAATGCGATCCATGCCAGCAACGCAATCACCACCAGGGGCCGATATTGCATCAGGGTTTTGATCAGGGTCTTCATTCGCCTGAGCCTTCTCCCCGCAACAGCTCCGAGCCCTCGGTCACGACCATGTCTCCATCGCTCAAGCCGCTGGTAATCTCAACGCTGTCGCCTCTGGTCTCTCCCAGGGTTATGGTTCTACGATCAAAAGATCCGCTTTTCGATCTGGCAAAGACGTAAGCCGCATCACCATCGCGCACAACCGCCGTGGCCGGCACCAGGATCGCCTGGTGCGCGCGGCCGGTAAGATGGATCGTAGCGAACATCTCTGGTTTCAGGCGATGTTCGGGATTTTCCAGGACAACACGTAACTTCAGCGTGCGAGTATTGGGATCGAGCGCGTCAGATACGCTCGCCACTGTCCCCTTCCAGCTCTCGCCCGGATAAGCCTCTAGAGTAATGTTGACCGGAGAACCGGGGCGGGCATAAGCCAGATCTTTCTCGTAGACATCTCCTACAATCCAGGCTGTGCTCAAGTCGGCGATGGTGGCGATGGGAGAAGATGAATCCAAAGACTTCGACAACTCGCCTGGAGAAGCGCCGATATCCAGAACAACACCCATACGAGGAGAAGTCACCGTGACCCGGTCCGATGTGCTGTTTTCGCCCGCTCCCAGCAGACGCAGGCGCTGCTGCGCACGCGCCAGCTCACTGCGGGCGGAATCGGCCTGGGCGCGAGCATCTTCGTAATCTTTTTCGGCCATAACCTCATGCTCAAACAACAACGAGGCGCGCTTGGCGGCGCGCTCGGAGCGCTCAGACTCAATTTTTGCTTTTTCGAAATCCGAGCGCGCAGAGGCGATGTCACTGCTCTCCAGGATTGCGATGGTTTGTCCTTGTTTCACCCGGTCACCCGGCCTGACCTGCAAGGCGACCACCCGTCCACTGGCGGGAGGAAAAATATGAATGACCTTCGCCGGGTCGGCCTGCACCTTGGCCGCAAGATCAACAGTGTCAGCCACATTCTGGCGGCTGACCGTGATGGTCTTGACGGCGGTTGATTCTTCACCCGGCAGCCCGGAGGCGGCAGCTACGGGTTTGTCGCTCTTGCCGCAACCGGCCAGAAGCACCACGGCAAACCATACGAACGTTGTATTGTGTTTCACGGATAGATCTCCGTTGCGGTTACAAAGCTGAGTTGATGGATTGAGTTCTGCACCTGGGCGTTTGCGGAGAGCGCGGCCAGCTCTATGTCACGATAGTCACGGATGGCGTCAATGTATTCCAGCAGCGAGCTGCCACCATTGCGATAACTGAACTCAGTACGGTCGCGCACGTCGCGGGCCCGGCTCAGATAGTCGTCGCTGTAAAGCTTGGCGCGGGCCAGCGATGACTGATAGGCGGCGTAAGCCTGGTCCACATCTGAAAGCACTTGCGCGCGTGCTGCCGCCTCGGCTGATTTGCTGGCCTCAAGCTCACTGCGAGTGCGCTCTTTCTCCCCCTGATTGCGGTCAAAGATGCGAAGAGGAAAAGAAAATACAAAGCCGGCAAAGTTATCGCTGCCATTTCGCTTATACTCGGTTGCTGCCGTGAGGTCGGCTGCGCCACCCGCGTCGGCCAGCTTTACATCGGCCTGCGCTTTGCGGACCCCATCCATGGCGGCGAGATAATCAGGGCGGGCGGCCAGCGCCGCGCGCTTGAGCTGGTCTAGATCAAGATTCAGGGGCGCACTCTCGAGTCCGCCCTGAACATCAAAGCTCGGCGGAAAAGTATCAAAACCTAAGAACGTCAAGAGCTGGGTGCGGGCCTGTGAGAGCGCCAACTGCGCATTCAGAAGATCAGATTCAAATCGGGAGCGCTGTAAGACAATCCGGCTGAAATCGGTTCCGCTGATCTCACCCGCTTTAAACCGGATTTCATTGAGCTGTACCGTCTTGGAATAGTCACGCAGGTTTTCTTCTGCCAGGTTTAAATCCGCTTTTGCCAGCAGCATGGCTACAAAACCCTGCTTAAAGGCAAAAACCAATTGGCGCTCGGCGTCATGATAGCTGTCCGTCGCAACAACAGTACCCAGACGGGCACTTTCCAGCCGTGAACGGCGCTTGCCTCCGCGTTCGATCAGCCAGGAGATATTCTGCGTCTTATCGACGTTTGGGTTGATATTGGAAAGATCGCCGAAATTGAAATCTTCGTTAGCAGAGGTAAATACCGGATTGGGCCGCAGCCCGGCCGTGACCTCGTTGGCCTTGACCGCCTGCAGGTGCGATTGGCCGGAAAGCAAGAGAGGATTCCTGCTTCTGAATAAATCCAGCGCCTCCCGCAGAGCCAGAGGATGGTCCGGTAACGCTTGCGCCAGTGCCGGCGCAGTGAACGACAACACAAGCAATATCAAAAATGGTGCTTTCATTTTTGTAGATATCGATTATTCCGGCTTCATGCCAGCTGAATATGGTTACAAATACTGCCAGGTTAAAGAGAAACAGACAGAACAGGAGGAGGACGCTTCTGCACAGCAGGAGCGAACCTGATATTGCGGAAGAGAGGAGAGGCTGCGCGCAGCAAACTGAACTCCCGGCGTGGCCGGGGTGCCTCAAAACTCAGCGCGAAGCAGGCGCATATAAACAGCAACAGAGATTGCTGCGGACTCACAGCCGGCCGCACGTTTTTCCTGACCGCATCCTGGACGCGATCTTCCGTATAGGCAGCGGCTTCATGAATATCGTCGGTAAGGGAGATGACCGGGAACAAGATAATGGATACACAGAAAAGCAGCAACAAACCCTGCCCCAACCTGCATTTGTCAGGCGACGACCGATAGCCCAACACCCAGGCCACACCTGCTGCCAGACTCAAGACCAGCCAGACGAGATTTAGGGTAAGTTCCATGAATCGTACAGAGTTTCTACGCTTGTCTGTTGATCCTCATTGTAAAGCACAGCCGTGAAATTTCAAAAATGGGACATGGCGACTGGCAATCCTACGCGTGCACCGCTGATAGCTCTTTCACAATGCTGGTAAGGAATACTTTGGCGTCGCCGAACAGCATTAACGTCTTATCCAGGTAATAGAGCTCATTATCAATGCCGGCAAAGCCCGGGTTCATACTGCGCTTGATAACCATCACAGTGTGCGCCTGGTCGGTGTTGAGAATTGGCATGCCGTAAATGGGGCTGCTCTTGTCGTGGCGCGCGGCGGGATTGGTCACGTCGTTGGCTCCGATTACCAATGCGACGTCGGCTTGCGGGAACTCACCGTTAATGTCATCCATCTCAAACAACTTGTCATAGGGAATATCGGCCTCAGCCAGCAAAACATTCATATGGCCCGGCATGCGTCCGGCAACGGGATGGATGGCAAAACGCACATCCACGCCCCGCTTGGTGAGTGTGTCATAAAGCTCGCGCAATTTGTGCTGCGCCTGCGCAACCGCCAATCCGTAACCGGGAACCACAATCACCAACTGGGAAGAATTGAGCATCTCGGCGGCTTCTTCCGGGCTGGCCGAGCGCACCGGCTTTTGCTCGGTCTTGGCGGCAGAAACCTGCAGTTGGCCGAAGGCG
>DATHMH010000019.1:0-4434 GCA_035487295.1 Terriglobales bacterium | reverse complement strand
TTTTCGCGCCAGCCGCGGATTCCGCCGTCCATGGAGAGCACGTTGGTGTAACCCATTTTTTGCAGATTATCGGCGGCCAATGCCGAGCGATATCCCCCGCCGCAATAGAGCACGACTGGCGAATCCAGTTGGGGTACGCGCTGCTCAATGTCACGTTCGATTACGCCTTTGCCGAGATGAATGGCTCCGGGTAGATGGTCTTGGGCGTACTCGCTCTCCTCTCGCACGTCAACCAGGAGAAATTGTTCGCGACGATCGATTTTGGCTTGGACGTCGTCGATGCTGACTTCCCGAATGTGCTTTTTGGCGTCCTCGACAATTTGCAGAAAACGAGGGGAATGCTTAGGGGCCATGAGACTCTCCTGAAAATGAAAGGTGGCTGGAGATTATTCTAGCGAAAAACATTCGTAGAGACGTGGCTTGCTACGTCTCCTTTGCGGCGTTTCCGGATGCGCCCGCAAGACGTTGCAAGCAACGTCTCTAGAACCTCTGTGGGAAGATTTGTTGGTCTGGACTTACTGGTCTGAACCTGCGGCGGCTTCCGAAGCCTGTTCTGAGGACTGCAGTTCGGCGCCGGTGGAACTCAAGAGTTGTTGCAGGTCGATCTCAAGCTTGCGGCGGTCTTCTTCTGCCAGGTCTGCAAATTCAAAAGGCTGCAAACAGCCCGCGGTGGCCCACATGGGAAACAGCATGGCGGCTTTGCCGCGGATGGTGTTGCCGCCAACGTGAAACATCACCTCTGCCTTGATTCCTTCATCCAGAGGCTTGTCCAGGTGGAGTAGTCCGCCGGTAAAGGACAATTGGTGCAAGCGGGCTCTCACCTGGCGTCCACTCTCCAACCGGACCAAAGCCAGAATCGTTCCACCCAGTTTGACCCGGGGGGCGCGTCTCGCGTTATCCGTATGCTTCGATTGGGGCATGAGTCTATCCCACTATGACATTCGTCGCCCAAAGAGGGCAGATTACGAAAGAGTGCGGCCTTATTCGAGGGACCTTCGCTTTAAATTCGCTATCAGTAACGACTGAGGTAAGCGGCAAGCGATTACCGGGGTTACTTTACCTCCCTCCGGCGGGCACGTAAGCTGCGACCTTATGGCATTCAATGCCCTGCTGATGTGCCGCGAGCAACCGGCTCTCCGGGCGCTGGGGACAGCCCTGGACGAGGTCGAAATGGAGCGGGAGGTTTGCCTCTCCGCCCCCGAGGCTTTGGATTTGACGGTACTGAAGCAGTATTCGGCCCTGGTGCTGGACTTCGATTTGCCCGGCGCCGCCACGGTGGCTCGTATGGCGCGGCTGGCTCCATCTCACCGCCGGCCGGTGATCTTTGGGATGATTGGAGCCTTCACCGAAATCGCCGAAACCTTTCAGGCTGGGGTCAACTTCATAATTTACAAGCCTTTGTCCTTCGACCAGATTGTCCGCTGCCTGCGCGCAGGACGCGGCTTTATGCGGCCGGACCGCAGGCAAACGCAACGACAACAGCTGGAATCGCTGGTCTATTTGCAGTTCGGCATCGCCGCGCTTCCAGCCATGGTGCTGGATCTCAACCAGAACGGAATGGCGCTGCAGGCGCCGGAACCGCTGCCGCCCGTCCAGCAGGTGCCATTGCGTTTCGTTTTACCCGGAACAAGCAACATGGTGGAGGGCATGGGCGAGGTGATTTGGGCGGATGATGGCGGTCGCGCCGGCATGCTCTTTTCTCGTCTCACGCCGGCTTCACGAAAGTATCTGAAGCAGTGGTTCGTCAAACGAGGCGAGAAGAAGAAAGCCGCAGCACGCTCTGTTCGGGGCCAGAAAGCCCGGCGCGCTGCCGCAGGCTCGCACTAAGTTGTTCGTTCTGTTCTAACGCCCGTTCAGGGCGGCCTTTCCCGTCGCGTGCTAGACTCAAGTTTCTTCCTGTATTGCAGTCTATTTGGCTGAGATCGTCTGACTGAATCGCATGCGCGAATTGAATTTCCTTTCTGCTATTTCCATGGCTGAGCGGATCCGGAAAAGGAAATTGTCGCCAGTCGAGTTGGTGGAATCCCATCTTGCCCAAATTGAAGCACTCAATCCAAAACTAAATGCTTTTGTGCAGGTTGATGCCGAGGGGGCGCTGAAGCAGGCGCGGGCGGCGGAAGCAGCGGTCCGCAGCATGGGTGAAAAGCTCGGGCCGCTGCACGGAGTTCCGCTCAGCATCAAGAGCTCAATCGACGTCGAGGGTTTGCATTGCGAATCGGGATCGAAGCTGCGGGCCGGAATTGTGGCCAAGCGAGATGCTCCGCTGGTGAGCCGGTTACGCGAGGCGGGCGCGATCATTCTGGGCATGACCAACGCGCCGGAACTGCTGATGGCCTGGGAGACGGACAATCTTCTCTACGGACGAACCAACAATCCATGGGACCTCTCGCGCACGGCCGGCGGGTCGAGTGGCGGAGAGGCGGCCGCGATCGCCGCTGGTATGTCAGCCGGCGGAGTGGGCAGCGACGGTGGCGGGTCAATTCGGGTGCCGGCGCACTTCAGCGGAATTTGCGGGTTGAAGCCCACTCCTGGCCGCATCCCGGCCACCGGACACTTTCCGGTGTCCGCCGGGCCATTTGCGTTGTTGGGAGTCGTTGGACCCATGGCGCGGACTGCTGCAGACTTGAGGGTGTTATTCGAAGTCATGCAGGGCCCCGACGACGGCGATCCCTCGGCGTCTCCAGTCCCGGTGCGTTGGCCAGAAGAAGCTGATCTGAAACGAATCCGCATCGGCTACTTCGAAGATGATGGCCGCACGCCAGTGACCGCGGAAACGCGCGCTGCTGTTCGGACCGCTGCGGAGGCGCTTCGTTGCGCCGGATTTCAGGTAGAACCCTTTCGTCCGGAGGGGCTGGAGCGTGCGCGCCAGCTTTGGTGGAAAATATTCGGCGTTGCAGGAGGGATGCTGCTCGGGCCCATGATGAAGGGCCACGAAACCGAGATCAGTCCGCTGCTGAAGCAATTCTCCGACTGGGTGGCCCGAGAGCCGTCGCATTCCGGAGAATCTCTGCTCGATACCTGGGTGCAACGCGACCTGGTACGCATGAAAATATTTGCCCAGATGCGGGATTATCCTGTGCTGCTTTGTCCCGCGGCTGCGATTCCGGCGTTTCGCCACGGCGAGCGCAGTTGGCAGATTGAGGAGAAGACAGTCCAGTATCTCGACGCGTGGAGTTATACCGAGTGGTTCAATCTGCTGGGAACCCCCGCCGTGGTCTTGCCTATGGGAAAGTCCGCGGAGGGTTTGCCGATCGGAGTGCAGATTGTGGCGCGTCCGTGGGAGGAAGAAATTGTTATTTCGGTAGCAGCGGCTCTTGAAGAGCAGCGCGGCGCCTGGGCGCCGCCACCAATCTAGCGCCCTCAATCTAGTAAGATTGCGTCGTGGGATTCCCTATGCATCGAAGAACCCTGATCGCGGCCATCGGACTGGCAGCGTTCGGCCTGCTTGCGGTGGCCACGCAAAAACAAGCGCCCTCGCCGGCCGATTCTGTGGAGGCTGCGCGCCTCAATAATCTCGGCGCCGCTTACATGAACCAGCAGCTTTTCGAAAAAGGTCTGAAAAATTTTCAAGAGGCAGGCGCTCTCGATCCACAGTTGCAGGTTGCTTCGCTGAATCAGGGCGTTGCCTTGCTTAACATGACCCGCATCGATCAGGCGCGCGCGTTGCTCGAGGCCGCGGTCAAGAAGAATCCCGGCGATCCCCATGCCTGGTTCAACCTGGGATTGCTATACAAGAATTCCGATAATCCCCAGGGCTCGGTGGACGCTTTCCGTCATGTGACTGAAATTGATCCCAATGACGCCGACACCTGGTATTTTCTGGGGGCTGCTTCGGCGCAGCTCAAAAAATATCCGCAAGCTATCGACGCCTTTCAGCATGCGCTTAAGTTGAATCCGCTGCACGCTTCGGCCGAATTCGGCATCGCACGCGCCTACCAGCAGTCGGGAGACACGGCACAGGCGAGAGAACACCTGGTGCGCTTCCAGCACATTACCCAGAACAAGTTAGGCTCGCCCATCGGCCTGGCTTACGGAGACCAGGGAAAATATTCGCTGGTAGAGGAATCGCCCGGGGCCTTGGAAAAAGCGCTGCCGCAGATTCCCGTGCGCTTCGTCCTCGCGACCGAGATGGCTGGCCTGGTCTCGAAGCCTTCGGCGACTACTAGCAATGACCTGGCGGCATTTCTTGGACCAGGCGCCTGCTTTCTCGACTACGACGGTGACGGCAAGCCCGACATTTTTCTGCCCGACAACGGACCGCTTGGTGGGATGGCGCTTTATCACAATCTGGGTGCGGGCAAGTTTGAGGATGTGACGAAGAAGGCGGGATTGGATCCGACAGTCCATGCCGTTGGATGCACCGCCGGTGATTACGACAATGACGGCGCAACTGACATTGCCGTGGGCCTCAACGGACGCGTTCTGCTGTTACAC
>DATHMH010000018.1:0-21096 GCA_035487295.1 Terriglobales bacterium | reverse complement strand
TGGAATCGATTTGCCGGTCGATGGCGGCATAGTGGCCGTGTGAGTAATTCTTCTATCACTGAACCTCGACACGACTTCCGCGCGGCGCTATTGCGCCGCGCGAGTCGGATGCAAGCAACCAAGGAGTTCCTTACTACGGACGCGAACCAAAGGCGTGACACGGAGTTTTACGGGCGACAATACCGAACTTAAGCACCCGTAATAGTTGCGGTTCGTTAGAACGGTGTAACTAGCTCGACGCGTCTCCGGGAGCCAAATCTCTCCGCACTGTGGGCACAGCCGCCGTGCGCTCGAGCTTATCCCAGGAAAACGGACGCCCATCAATGGCCCGCTTCAGGGTCTTGATCAGCACCAGCGAGAACAACTGCCGGTAAGCAAAGCGCTGCAGCCATACCTGGCTGAGGAGCCACACGTCTTCGTTGCTGCCGGGGTCGTGGCGCTCGAGCGAGAAGGCGATCACCGAAGCAATGAAGTCAGTCACCAGAAAAATCACGAAAAACAGAACCAGCTTCTCGAAACTCGCTGGATTGGCGGTGTAAGGATGAAAGTAATGGTCCACCGAATATGACAGCGCGCCAAACGCGAACATAAGGTCAATCAGCGGGGAGACCATGGGCAGCAGAATCTGAAAGATTGCGATATTCGGCAGGGCAAACCAGCCCAGCGCGCCCTTGCGCCGGAATGCGCTCCGGTGCTTCCACACCGACTGCAAAATTCCGAACGACCAGCGGAAGCGCTGCCGCATGAGGCCGTTGGCATTGATGGGGGCCTCGGTGAAAGCCAGCGCCCGGTCTTCATATTGCACGCGGAAGCCCTGCTCCAGAAGAGACATGGTCAGATCGGCATCTTCGGCAACTGTTCCCAATTGATATCCGCCGGCGGCCCGCACCGCTGCCGTGCGCCACGCCCCAATAGCTCCCGGAACCACGGTGACGGCGCCCAGCGCATCCAGCGCGCGGCGGTCAAAATTCTGGCTGGTGATGTATTCCAGCGCCTGCCAGCGCGTCCACAGATTCACGCGATTGCCCACCTTTGTATTGCCGGCAACGGCGGCCACCCGGCGATCGTCAAAATGTGGCACCAGCCGCGCAATGGCGGAGGGAGCAATCATGGTGTCGGCGTCAATGCCGATAAAAATCGGCTCGTCGTCGCGCACCTGCGCCAAACCGAAGTTCAGGGCTTCCGCTTTGCCGGCATTTGCCTTGCCGAGCACCGCCACGCGGCCGGCGGCAATTTCACGCGCAAAGGTTTGCTGCGCAATCTGGAGCGTGGCATCGGTGGAACCGTCGTCTATCACAATAATCCGCAGTTTTTCCGCAGGATACTCCGAGTCCAGCACAGAGCGCACCGTATTCACAATCACGCGCTCTTCGTTATAGGCCGGAATCAGCACAGCCACCCGTGGCCAGGTTGCCGGGTCGTAGGCCTGCGACCTCAATTTAGATTTTCGAAAACGGTCAAAGACGGCCAGCCCGCCTACGATGAGCAGGCGCGAGGTCATCAGGATGTTCCCCAGAAAGAACACGATGACGATGGCCTGATAGAAAAGCGCGTAGAGGGTAAATCCAAAATTATCAATGCGCGCAGTCCAAATCTCGTTTGTGGTCAGGGGAGGCATGACCTCAGCCCGCGTCTTGCCGATCAACTGCGCCACCGGCACAATTTCAAAGCCATGCGCCCGCAATGCGTGGATGATCAGCGGCAGGGCGCGTACTGTTGCTTCGCGATTGCCCCCGCCATCATGCAGCAGCACAATGTTGGCGCAGGGCGCCTGCGTGCATGAGAGTTGAGGCTGGGTAATCTGCTCGATCACGTCAGCGGTCAGCTCTTCCGGCGTGCGGTGGGGCGTGGAGCGCCAGTCATTGGGATCGAGTTTGGCTCCCACGGTAATGTAGCCCATCTCCTGGCTCAGGCGCAGAGGTTCAACCTGTTCGGCAACATCGGGTTCGGCGTCAATGGAATACGGCGGGCGAAAAAACAGGGGCTTGATACCCAGTTTGGCTTCGAAGAGCCGTTCGGTGGAGTTGAGTTCCAGGCGCATCAGGAAATTAGAGATGTTGCTGATATCAGGATGGGTAAACGTATGGTTCCCGATCTCATGCCCTTCGTTGTAAATGCGCTGCGTAATATCGGGGAATTTTTCCGCCTGCCCGCCAATGATAAAAAATATTGCTTTGGCATTCTCCTGTTTCAGGATGTCGAGAATGCGCGGCGTATATGTCGGATCAGGACCATCGTCAAAGCTGAGCGCAACCTGGTTTTTCGAGGCGCCATACTGGTTCACGACAAAAGGCATGGGGAATTTGGTGACCGACTCGCTGTTCACCAGCTCCGAGTCAGGATCAACACCGATGTCACGCCAGCCCCAGCCTGGCGTTTGTTCAACCCATAAAACTTCGCCTTTACCCTCCAGGTCAACATCCTGCCCCGGAGGAAGGCTGCGCAACTTTTGCGGCGCATCAGATTCGCCGGGCCGGTCCCACACCGCCCACAGCGACCCGTCTTCGGAGCCTAATCGCCACAGAGCAAAGGTATTGATGCCCAGCTTGCGTGCTGCCCGCATCTGGTTGAGCGCGGTAACCGCATCCAGAAACCAAACTTCGTGATGGAGATTGGCTTCATCCATATATCCGTAATGTGGGTTCATGGTGTCGGAATCGAAAGCGATGGTGTCTTCCGATTCCTGGGCGTGCAGCCAGGCTTCTTCCACCGAGACCTTGCTCACATCGGCCAGGGAGGGCTCTTTGGCGCCCTTGCGGACGATCCAGTCGTAACCATAATTGCCGATTCCGGCAATCACTTTCTGCAGCGGAACATTTTTCAAAGCCACTCGCAGGTTATCCACAAACCAATCCTGCGTCGCGATCGGGCCATTTTTCATGCCGGGTGAATGCTGATCGTAATCCATCAGCACCAGCCCATCCGACTGGGCCGCCAGGAACGGATAATCAAAATCGGTATCGTGAGGTGGAAGATTCAGATAGAGCTTCATTCCACGGCTGTGCAGCTCCTGGGCAAGCTCCTGAACCAGCGCGTTATAACCCGGTTGGGCATTCAGCGGGATCTCTTCAAAGTCGATGGAGACGCCGTGATACTGGTCTGTGGCCAGGAAGCGCATCAACTCGGCGCGGAAGCGCTGCCGCGCCGCCGGATCGTTCAACACCGTACCAATGCTTGTGAGCCACTGGTTGGACACCGAATCGTAGTTGTTGACCAGGGGAAATACTTCGGTCTGGGCTTTTTCTTCGCGCAGGAACTGCATCACCTTGTGACGCGGATCTACCGAGTGCACCACGCTGCCCTGGATCACGTCATACATGGTGTTGCTTTCGGTTACAGCCTGAAGGTGTCCATCAGGTGTAATAACGTGCAGCCACTCCGGAAACAAAAGATCGATTTGCGCCGAGTATTCCTTCAGCGAGGCATAACTGGCTTCGTCCCAGGGCACATAAAAGGCGGCGCGCACGCCTTCCTCGGAATCGGAGTTCAGCACGGTTTGGGAAGATGGCGGGCGGTTTCTTCGAGTAGCCACGGGATGAGGGCGCACCCGCCTTCCAGGCTCTTTGAGCGCCTTCAACGGACGCCTCATCTCCGGAAGCAGCAGGTTGGTCAGTTGCTCGTCACGGAATAACGAATACGCAAAAAACACCACTGCAAGGGTCAGCACGACCCCAAGTGGGTCCGTAATCAGGCGCAGCCGCCTCCACCGCTTGCGCTGCGGATCTAAAAATACAGGTTTCGCCATTCTTTATGAGTGTACTTTACTATTTTCTCATTCTTTGAGCAGCTAAAACTAAGCTATTGACGTAAAAGGCCCCGGCGCGCGATATTGCTTGCGTGCGCGATTTGCTGCACCATCATCTTAAATTCTTTCTAATCTGCACCCTGCCGGCAATTGGCCTGCGCCTGCTGTTTGCGGTTAAATTCCGGCTGATCGCAGGCGATTCGCTTGTTTACGGCGATATTGCCAAAAACTGGCTGCAACACGGCGCCTATGCCATCAGCACGGCTGACGGACTGCAACCCACCTACATGCGGTTGCCGGGCTATCCTGCATTTCTGGCCATACTTTTCAAGATATTCGGCATGGAGCACTACGGCGCTGCAACGTTTGTCCAGGTCTTGATTGATCTGGGCACATGTTTTGTGGTCAGCGCCCTCACGCTGGAGATAGCGCGCGTCCAGGATTTTGTTACCCCCAGCGAAGACAAAGACCCCGCCCGGGCGGAACGTCCAGCCCTCGTTGCTTTTTTCTTGACGGCATTTTGCCCGTTTTTCATTGTCTATGTTGGCGCACCGCTCACCGAAATCTGGTCCATCTTTCTGACCGCCCTGACTTTGTACCTGGCAGTCAAAGGCTTGCGCTCTCTGTTCCACAACACCCCGGGCTATTGGAAGTGGTGGCTGGGCTGCGGAATTGCCCTGGGGCTGAATATCTACTTTCGTCCTGACGCCGGCATTCTGCTGGCCATGGCCGGGGCTGTTTTGTTCCCGCTTCTATTTAAATTTCCCAGGCGCACATTTGTCGCCGGGATGATTACGCTCATCACAGTCGTGCTTCTGCTGACGCCCTGGACGATCCGCAATCTGCGCACCATGCACCGCTTCGAACCCCTGGCCCCTCGCTACGCCAACGATCCGGAAGATTTTGTCGACGTAGGCTTCTATCGCTGGTTGAAGACCTGGGTAGTCGATTTCATTTCGGTAACCAACGTGGAGTGGCATGTGCCCGGCGAGAAAATTGACATGGATGACCTGCCCACCCGCGCATGTGATAACCAGCAGGAGTGCGACCAGACCGAATCCATCCTTGACGACTACAATCAGGACCTCGACATCTCACCCGAACTCGACGCGCGATTCAACCAGCTTGCCGAGCAGCGCATCCATCGCCATCCGCTGCGTTACTATTTGCTGCTTCCGGCCTTGCGGGTCACCGACATGTGGCTGCGTCCTCGCGTCGAGATACTGCCACTCGACCTCGACTGGTGGAAGATTGACGAAGACGGCATGGATTCATGGATTGCCATCGCCCTGGGCTCATGGAACCTGATCCTGCTTCTGCTGGCCGTCATCGGCATGCTGCGGAATCGCCCTCGTCCCTGGTCGCTGAACGAACCAACGCTGATTTTCTGTCTCCTGGTTGGATTTGTTCTGGTGCGCTCGTTGTTTTTGGGAACAATCGAAAATCCCGAGCCGCGTTACGCCCTGGAGTGTTACCCGGTAGTGCTGGCCTTCGCCGGTGCGGCATTTGTTCGCAAACCGCCTAAAAACACCGCCTAACTGAGCGGCGAATCTGACATGCGGAACTGCGTGCGGAAATGCTCGGAGAGCAATTCGATGGCTTGCTTGTTCTTAGCAGGGTCGCTTTGCGCCAGGTACTTCATGGCTTCCACCAGCAAGCGCTGCCCCTCGATGTAACGCGGATCGCCCCCCCGTGCGGTTTTGCGGCGCCTGGGATCGGGGACGACTGGAATCGTAAGAACTTTACCCATGGGGAAACTCCATCAAAACATCGTGTTAACTTAAGTATAAATGCATTTCGGGTAGCGCCGCTTCTGCTTGCATTTTGAAACGGCTCTGGCTAACCGTTTCTACGGTTTGACCGTTTTCGTGTGGCTTGTAGTCTTCAACTTAAAAACATCGTCGGGCAGGCTCTGGTTTATCTTGATATTGCTGTAGCAGGTTAGGTGATAATCGCCGCTGGGCTGCCAGAACTGCTGCCGGAGCGAAATATCGCGCGGCAGCTCGATCCATAACTCAATCCGTGAAAAATATTTCTTGAGCCCGGCTGTCTTCGGCATAAGTTCCAGTTTGCTGGTCTTGACGCCATCAATCGCTTCAGAACCGCCCAGCTGTACCTCAAACGATTTCAACAAATCATGCCCACGCCCTCCAAAGCCAAGGGCAAACATGCTTTCGGTTTCAGGGCTGTTTTTTTCCAACGAATGTTCCGTAACCTGGTCAATTTTAGGCTGATAAAGACGGATTTTGTTCTCACTGAGCAAAACATATTTCGATTCGGGACTGCCTGTGAAATCCATCGCCATTTGCAGCCCCTTCGTCCGGCGGAAATAAATTTTGCCTTCTTCGATGGTCAGGTCCTCCACAACTTTTTGATAGTCTTCCTGGGTCACATTCGCTTCCGCGTTGTGAAAAGCCGGTGAGGCAGTATCCATCTGCGAAAGCACCGAGTCCAATCCTGGCCCTCCGGCGGCTTCCGTTGGTGTAGGGCAGGGAGTGGGAGTGGGGGACGGAGTCGCTGGCTGGTCCTTATCGGATTTGGATTTCTTGCCGGAGGTGGATTTCTTGCCCTGCTCCTGAGCATGGGCCTTCGCCGCCTGTGCCGGGGAAAAGCACACCGCCACAGCCAGTACCGCCAGGAACCCAATTGAATATTTCATGGGATGGATCACCGCCTGAGGATCCAAACTCGATAGAGCGAAACCTTGCCGCGATCTTTCACCGCTTCATAGCGGACCAGCTCTACATCACCCGCATAAGGCGCGATGGCGCGCGAAAGAGCGGCCTTGACCGCCTCCGGCTCTTTGCCGCCGGCCGCCGAGGCTGCAACTTCAGAAGCCGCCACTTCAAAAACCAAACCGTTCTTTCCGTCCGGATACGCAACTATTCCGGTTGGATGCGGAATGCGCTCTGCCGGTTTGTCGTTAAAGTCAATCTTGAAAGGCGCAATAAAGATAAAAAGCAAAATGACCGTGACCATCACGTCGTAATGCAGGCTGCCGCGGGCGTGGGTCCACCACACATAACTGGAAAGAGTTTGCCAGAACTTTTTCATTTTTCGGGCGCCCTTCGACATCCCTACGATTGTAACTGCAACCTGTAAATCCTCATATTGGCAAAGAAAAAGGGCACACTCAGTGCGCCCCTTTTTCTTTTCATCGACTCGATTTCACGGCGCTTCGATCAGCTCCATCTTGCCGCTCTTGGTGCGGTGCAGCACCTTGACCTTGCCTTCGTTGTCGCGGAAGACGAACACTTCGCGGTCGCGAAACTCGCATTCCTTGATCGCTTCTTCCAGGCTCATGGGGGTGTGCGCCACCGAATCCTGCGACTTCACCACGTGCGCCTCGGCCAATTTCACCATAGCGGGAAAGGCGTGCACCACCACTGAAACCGCGGTCTTCTCATCTTTGCCGATGGCGATGCGCTGCACGGGTTGCGGAGCGCTGCCATTGACCGCGCTCCATTTTTTCCGGGCTGCGCGCTTGCGCGTGCGCCAGCGCGCCTTGTATTTGACCGCCTGCCGGTCAATATGATCGAGCGCCTGGGCCACAGCGGAGAGCATCTCGGTGGCCTCAGCCGCCCCAACAATAGGATGATTGCGTATGGTAATCGTGATCTCGGCTTTGTGGCGGTGCTTTTCTACAGCCAGGATTACGTGCGTATCAAAGTTGTCGCCCAGAAGTTTGCGGATCTTGCAGAGGCCATGCTCGATCTGTTTGCGAATTGTGGGAGTGATCTCATATTGTCTGCCGGTATACTCAACGTTCATCGAACTGCCTCCTTGTGGGGTAATTCGTGTAGGGTCATCGTTTTTATTTTTGGAATCGGTATAGCTTCGATGCGCTGAGGCAATATTCTGTTTTCCCGTCACCTCCCGTAAATGCAGATCAGTCTTTCACCCGCCGTTGATGCGTGCTGGGGATACGCATATCTTCGCGGTACTTGGCCACCGTTCGTCGCGTGACCTGGATCCCTTGTGATTGCAGTATGCGTGTGATTTGCTCGTCCGTCAATGGCCTACTTGGGTCCTCTTCCTCGATCAGCTTCTTGACCTTGCGCTTGAGGATGAGCAGCGACATACCTTCACCCTCCGGCCCGTTGACGCTCTCGCTGAAGAAATAACGCAGCTCGAAGACCCCTTGGGGCGTGTGCGCATATTTGCTGGCCACGGCGCGGCTCACGGTGGAAGGATGCACCCCGATCTCTTCGGCAACATCTTTGATCATCATGGGCTTGAGCTGGTCCATGCCGAAATCCAGGAAATCGCGCTGCCGCCGGATGATGGCATAGCAAACTTTCAGGATGGTTTGCTTGCGCTGCTCGATGTTCTTGATAAGCTGGATCGCCGACTTGTAGCGTTCTTTCACATAGACGCGCACGTCTTTTTCCGCCGCTTCGCGGTGCAGCAGTTTCTTGTAGGCAGGATTGAGGCGCAACTGGGGCAGGTCTTCATCGTTCATCAGCACCATGTAATCGTCGCCCTGCTTGAAAATCGCGACATCGGGTTCAATCAGCCGTGCCTGCACAATGTTGTAGCGCAGTCCGGGACGCGGATCGAGGCGCTTGATATACTCCACCGCCTGCATCACCGCCTCCGGCGGGCGGCCCATGGCTTTGGCAATATCCTTGAACTCCTTCTTCTGCAGGGCCTTGATGTGCTTGCTGAGCAACGCCTCGCAATCGGCCAATAACTGGCGATTCTCGCCCTCTTCCCCATTCAGGTCTTCCTCTACCTGCTGATGGTGGTGCACTTGCGCCAGCAGACATTCGCGCAGGTCGCGCGCGGCTACGCCCACCGGGTCCATTTGTTGCACAATCTGGATGGCCTCGCGCAACTGTTCCACGCTGAAGTTGGGTTTGGGGGCAGGCATCCGCACAACTTTGTTCGGAGGCGATGGTAGCGGCTGGGAAATTGCCTCTGCCTTCGGTTCTTCTATCGCTTTGCCATTCGCCGCCTGCTCATGTGAAGACGCAACGGAAGCGCCTTGCTCCATTTCGAAACCTGGGCTTTCTTCCCAGATTCCTGCCAACTCGCTGCCGCTTATCCCCGAAGTTTCTTTCTTCATGTCGGCCTCGGGTTCGGCGGCCTCCCTTGCAGGAGCAACCACGCCCATCAGCTCATCTTCAGAGGCGGTCAGGTAACCTTCTTCATTCAGATTACCAATCACCAGTTCAGCAGCCTCGGCCACCTCTTCCTTCAGACGCATGGCAGAAAGCTGCCATATTAAATGATCGGTTAACGTGGCCGGACGGGAAAGAAAATTCTCAAATGAAGGCTTCTCGACATCTTCCCACTCCTGCCGGCTGCGATAACCAGGATCGAGATATTCCTGGAAGTAGGCGCCGAAATCGACTTCATCGAAGGGGTCTTTAGCCTCCTCCTTCGGCGGCGCCTCCTCGGCGGTCGCAGGTGAAGAAAGCCGGTCGCGGTCCTCCTCGCGCTGGGAAACCTCATCCAGCAGCGGCACACTGGCTTCCAACTCTTCTAATACCGGGTTCTCTACCATCTCCGCCGTGATCATGTCGCGGAGCTCAAGCTTGTTCAGCGCCAGCACGCTGACCATCTGCACCAGACCGGGCGTCAGCACCTGTTTCTGGCTTAATCGGACGTTTAGTTTGGGCTGCAGTAAGACCATGTGAAGAATAATTGCAGGTTTAAATTAACCCCTATTATCTCGCAGTTTGGCAGATAAATTGCACATTATTAAGGAAGTTTTACGTTTTACACAAATAAATTTGACGCATCTTGACATGGGGAAAAACTTTATTTCTTGTCATTCCCGACACTCGAGGAATCCCCTATTGGGTCGAGAATGTATGCCCATAAACCCTTAAAGTTCAAAGGGATTCCTCCCCGCGACCTCGCTCGGGGGCAGGCTGAGAACGCGTTGCTCCTTGAAATGACAATGCAAGCATGCTCGTGAAACTCATATTTTTCCGATAACCGTGAGTTTTTCAGCGCGGTCGGTGTACTAAACCAACGAGAAACTCTCCCCTAAATAGACGCGTTTGACCTCAGGATCGTTGCCGAGCTGCTCCGGCGTGCCGGTACGAAAGATTCTGCCCTCGTTGATGATATAAGCGCGGTCGGTGACCGAGAGGGTTTCGCGCACGTTGTGGTCGGTAATGAGCACTCCGATGCCTGAAGCTTTTAGATCGAAGATAATCTTCTGCAAATCAAGCACAGCGATGGGGTCAATGCCGGAAAAAGGTTCATCGAGCAGGATGAAGGTTGGCCGGATGCAAAGCGCGCGCGCGATCTCTACGCGGCGCCGCTCCCCGCCGGAGAGAGCAAAGCCCTTGTTTCTGCGGATGTAGCCCAGACCAAGCTGGTCAATCAGCTTTTCCATGCGCTCCCGGCGCTCATGCCAGGAAAGCGATTGTGCCTCCAGCACCGCCATGATGTTCTCTTCAACAGTAAGCTTGCGAAAAACCGAGGGCTCTTGCGGAAGATAGCTGATGTGGTGCTCCCGGGCGCGCAAATACATGGGGACATCGGTAATGTCGGTTCGATTGAGAAGAATGCGGCCCGAATCTGGAGATGTGAGGCCCACAATCATGTAGAACGTCGTAGTCTTGCCGGCGCCATTCGGCCCCAGCAATCCCACCACCTCTCCCTGGTTCATCTTCAGGCTGACGCCATTGACCACGCGGCGTCCACCGTATGCCTTGCCCAGTTGCTCAGTCGACAGGGTGCTGGTTTTTGCCGTTATGGGATGCTTTTTATCCAATCCGTTATTTTACCCGTGTTTGTGTCACTGCCCGGACCGAAGTTGAGCTTTCCACCAGCACGCGGTCATCCTGGCTGTAAAACGTCAGCGTATCGCCGTGCACGGTGCCGCGCTCTGCATCGAATAAACTCGGCGGAATGGAAGAAGTTCCGGTCAGCACATATTTGCTCTGGTCGGCGGTATAGACCAGCTTTTCGCCCTGCGCATTGCGGTTGGGCTGCTGCAAGTAAACGTTGCCCTCGGCTATGACGTGATCGATCTGGCTCTGCATCGGGGATGGTATGTTGCCAGACGGCGCGCTTGCAGCTTCGCTCGCCGGTTGCGCCCCCTTCGTCAGGTAAAGGTCCATGCGGTCAGCCTTCATGGTGCCATCGATGGAAGTCATGAAAACGCTGCCTTCAAAGCGGGCCTTGCGTTCTTCATCGGCATAGGTCAGGCGGTTGGAGGTAACGTGGACCGGGCTCTGCTTTCCGTGCGTGTCGGTCTGCACGAAAACCGATTTCACCTGTGACGCCGGCGCTCCCTGCGCCATCATGGAGCGGTGCTCGCGCTGGAAGTCAATCGCCGGCGATTCCACCACGTTTGCGCCCTGCCACAGGCGAACGTCGCCGGTGTAGTGGGCAATGCCGCTGGCCTTGGCGGCCGTCATGTGCCTGGCGGTGACGTGGATGGGGTCGCCGGAAGAGAGCATGGCCCCTGAAGGCTGCGGCTTCAGGTTGTTGTATGTAGTCTTTACCTCGCCATCGGCAAAGGCATCGCCGGTGGCGCGATTCAGGCGCATGGTGACCGCCGTGGTCTGCATCTTGGCGCCGTTCTTGTCGTTGTCGATTACTCGCGGAGAGCCGGTAAGATTCAGCATCTGGTCGGCGGGCGTGTAGCGGGCATGATCGGAAAATGCCTGGCGCTCTTCATCCGTGTAATGCACGTTGCCCTGCTGCACAATACTTTCGATGCCGTTCTCGTTCGATTTGGAATTAAAGACCACATCCAGCACCTGGCTGGTGCTCACCCGGTCGGGCAGGTGCGGAACCGGATTGGGCGAGACAATCTTTGCGTCTGGCTCGCCGTGCAGGGTCTTCATGCGTCCCTGGGGGTCGAAGGTTGCGTTAAATTGTCCGGCTGTGACCACAGTCTTGGGGGCGCTGGAAGCATCCGTGGGCGCCTGCTGAATTTCAATGCGGGCTGCGCCACTGGTGACTGCGCTCTGAAAAATGCCCTTGGCTCCGGTGAATAGATCCACCACATCGCTGATGAGTTCGATCTGTTGCGCGCTCTTATCCGGCTTGGCGGGCTGCTCTTGCCGCAAATGGACGTCTTCAGTGGCATGAATTTTGCTGGGATGGCGATCGGCGGCAAAATCGATCACCGCTGTACCCGCTGTGCCGTGAATGGGCTGGTCACCGGAAGAATCGAGCACCACATCTCCGTGCAGCACCGCGGTTTGCAATGTGTTGTGCTCTCCCATGGCAAGCGTCCCCTGCGCGGCGCGCACGTCGTAATTCTCAGCCGTGGTCTTATTTCCTGCCGGGGGCTTGGCTTCGACAGCATGCAATCCGCCTTCGGCCAGCATGTGTTCCACGGTGTTGTCGTCGCGCAGGAAGATGGTCAGCTTATCGCTGTCGAAGGTGCTTTGCTTTTCTGTGATGTGCGGTTTTTGCAGCACAGCCTGGCGCGGCACCTTGGTCAACACCGCGTGCTGCGCCACGATGTTTGCCGGATTCGGCCCTTCCGTGGTGACGTTGACCTGCGATTGCAAAGTAAGGGTGCTGTTTTTGGAATCAAGAGTTGCGCCCACCGCTGTGCCGCTGGCCTGGGGCAAGCCAAATTCCACCGCTCCCTGGGTGACCGCGTATCCGCTCTTCTGATTGAAATTCAATCCGTGGGTTTTGATGTGCACCAGGTTTTTCAGGATTTGCGGCGGCGCCTGGTCCGGCCCGGATGGGCCCTGGGTATTGCTTTCCAAATCAATCTGCACGTCGCCCTGAGCAACTACGTCACCGGTAGCCGGATCGTATTCGAAATCCGATCCATAAATCTGGTCGAAGCGGTTCGACTCCTTGCCGTACACGATGATGTTTACATCATGAAGCTCGGCGCGTCCACCCTCTTTGTATTGCACCGTCTTGGCCGCATGAACGGTGAACAATGTTCTGCCATTTTCCGACTTGGAGAAAGTGTATCCCTCGGCAGTGCTCTGAATCTGTGCATTCAGTTTGGGCAGGTTGTGCACCAGCGAATGGAAGCGATAACGGGCATAAAAATAAAATCCACTGACCACCAGAAGCAGTCCCACGGCGGCATACAAAAGCCATTTCCTGATCTGTCGCGGATCTAATGCCATAAGATGATTGGATGAGTTATTGCATCATTGTACTAGTTCTCAGTTCTCGGTTCTCAGTAAAACGAGATGCCTTGGATTAGCGGCAGCGCCGGAAAGGGCGGCAGAACAGGATAAAAACGGCGGGGCGCGCTTCAGAGCACTACAAAGTCAAGGCTCAGCTTCCGGAAGGAAGAAGGGGTTGTTCCCAAATGACTCAATGACTCAATGATTCTATAACTTCATTCCTGCTCGGGCTCTTCCGGCGCGCCGTGGCGGCGGAGCAGGGCGGGCAGGTTCTGGGAAAAAGCGGAGCGCGGCATTACGCTGTCGCAGCCGGCATCCTGGGCCTTCATCTTCAGGTCGCCCTGCACGTGGGAGACGAAGCCGAGGATCGAAGTCCCCTTTTTCAGCTTCGATTTCACTTTGGGAATCGTGGTCAGCGGCTTGGCATTGGCGTTGTTGAGGTCGAAGATGATCAGCGACGGTTTCTCGTCAGCGTGGATTTCCACTTTCTCCATCAACTCTTCCACGGTCTTCACGAAGGCGATTTTTACGTTGAGCTTGCGGGCCGTATCCATGATCTTGGTCATGAAGAACAGGTCTTCCACAAAAGCAAAGATGCGGGTGGCGGCGTCTTCGTGCAAGGCGGCCGGATCGACGGGGCGAATCTCATTCTGGCCCTGATAGCCTGCAACCTGGTTGCTGCCTTTGCGACCCTTGAATTGCTGGCGGAAGCGGTTGCGCCGGCCAAAGCCGCCACCCCGGTTGCTGCCCTGGCCCTGATGGTTGGCGTTGTCATTGTTGTTCTGCTGGCGATAGCTATGGTCCATGGGGCCGGTGAATACGCCCCGGTTACCGTTGGATTGTCCATTGCCGCGATTTTGCTGGCCGCCGCCGCCCTGCCGGTTCTGCTTGCGCCCGCGGAAACGCCGGTTGCGGAAGTTGTTGCGTCCGCCGTTAGGACGGGAATTCGGGGCAGCCGGCGCCGCTCCCTCTTGCTGGCCTGACTCGGAAGAAGCAGGCGGTGCGGGAGTTTCCGGCGTGGAAAATGATGTATCCTCCCCGGAGTTTCCGGGAGGCTCAGACGAGAAATTGCTGGTATCCATTGTGCGTTTATTCTCTTTAAAGTTACTACAGTCGCGAACGGAGTGAGCACGCGACGAAAACTCCTCAATCAGCCGCTTACCTGCCTAGGCTTGATGGCAGCAACGAGGACCGCTGCCTTGCTTGCAATACCGTTCCATCAACCTGGTCTGAAAGTTCGAGTGTTATGAAGCCACGTGGCGTGGTGTGCCAGCAGGCTGCTTCCAAAACTTTATATTGCGTGATTGGCACAGCAAAGGAACTGTGCGGCTTTGAAGAACATCTTTATCTTACTCGCAAGACAGAAAACACGCAAGCCTTGTTTGTAAAACTTTGGTAATCGCCGCGGCAAGACTTTGGTAATCCCGGCAAGCGCCAACTCGCCTGCTGTGTTCCACAAGCTCTGGCCCTTGTATTCTCTGGAAGACCTCAGCAAAAAGAACCCTCAGGTTAAACCATTACCTGCTCCATAAACGGCCCGGGCTGTGCTAGCATCGCCATCAGGCAAAAAATCTTCCCCCAACTTACCCGCTAAGGGCACGGCTGTTTATGCAACAACTGGGACGTTATGAAATCCTTGCTGAGCTGGGTCGCGGCGCCATGGGAGTGGTGTACCAGGCGCGCGACCCGCGCATTGACCGGCTGGTGGCGCTGAAGGTCATCAGCATCAGCGGGGCTTCGCCCACCGAAGAAGATGAATACAAGCGGCGGTTCTTTCGCGAAGCCCAGGCGGCGGGCAAGCTGGCGCATCCCGGCATCGTCACTATTTTTGACGTGGGCGAAGACCCGGCCACGCAGACTCCCTTCATTGTGATGGAGTACATTGCCGGCACTACTTTAGAAAGCATTGCCCATGTACAGCGTCCACCCATCGCCACCACGCTCGAGTTGGTGAAGCAGGTTGCCGAAGCCCTGCACTACGCCCATTCCCAGGGCATCATTCATCGCGACATCAAGCCGGCCAACATCATTGTGACCAACGACCTGCATGCCAAAATCACCGACTTCGGCGTCGCCAAACTCGCGGTCGCAGATTTCACGATTGCCGGGCAGGTGCTGGGAACCCCGACTTTTATGGCGCCCGAGCAACTCTCCGGACATCCCGTGGACGGTCGCGCCGATCTGTTTTCCCTGGGAATCATTCTCTACATCCTGCTCGGCGGCGTGAAGCCGTTTATCGGTGGAACACTCAGCGAGGTGATGTTCAAAGTCGTCAACAACGAACCAGCCCCGGTCACGCAACTCAACTCCACGCTCTCGCCCGATTTCGATTATGTAATCGGCCGCGCGCTGGCGAAGTTCCCTTCGAGCCGTTATCAAAACGGCCGCGAATTCGCCTGCGACCTGGAAGATCTGCTTGCCGGTCAAAGCCCGCGCTCTCGTAACTCCGCTCCCACCACAACCGCCTGGGGTGAGACCACGCTGGCGCGAGTGACCAGTGAGCAGCCGGGACTGGGACACCAATCCGGCATTTCACCGGCTACTGCACCCGCCCTGGCAAACAGGTCTGGAACCGTGATTGTCCCCAGTTCGCGTCTCTCGGTTGCCACCCCTGCCGATGATATGCCTGCCGACGAACCTGATTCTCGCGAGCCGGCACAACAACCGGGACTCTTGCAGCGGATGTCACCCAAACTCCGGCTCGTGGCCGGTAGCGTGGTTCTTTTGTGCCTTTCCCTGACCGGTTTATGGCTGTGGCTGCGGTCAGGGACTTCGCAGCCAACGCAGATACCGCAAGTAAACACTTCCCTTCCACATTCCTCCCCGCATCCTTCCTCTTCGCATTCTTCTGCTCCCTTTGTGGCTCCAACGGGAGATATGGCCAACCTGGAAGTGAAATGCGTTCACACCTTTCATCGTGGAGAATTGGTCATCTGGATCGATGGCCATGAGGTTGATACCGCGCCCCTCACAGGCGGAGGGGTCGTGAAGAAAAAATGGGGTGGAAAAAGCGTCATCTCCGCTCATTATGAAAACACGATCCCAGTCACCGCGGGCAGCCACATCATCAAGGTGCGCGTGACCAGCCGCGGCTATCGTCAAACCAAGCAGATTGAAGGCGGCTTCTCTCCCAAAGGGGAAGATATTCTAGCCATCTATCCCAGCCGCGAGATGCGCCTCGAGTGGCAATGACACAAAACCATTCAACGAAATAAGCGCCGCGACTCTTACTTCGCGGCGCTTATTTTGGGCCGTCAAATCAGGAGAAGAAGTGGCATTTCAAGTTACCCGTTTTCTCCTTTGCTCACGGGTAATATTTCAAATTTTTCCATGCCCGAACCAATCTACCCAAGGCTCCATGCCGGCTCAAGATTTAGTGGGGAGCCGTGCTTGCTGGATTGTTGTTCTGCGGGCTGGTGCTTTGTGGACTGGTGGAAGGAGTCGTACCAGTAGTCCCCGTTGTTCCTGTAGTTCCTGTAGTTCCTGTAACACCGGTTCCAGTCGTGCCTGTCGTTCCGGTTGTGCCAGTGGTAGGACCGGGGATTATGACTGTGCCGGTGGTTCCGGTCGTCGTTCCAGTTGTTCCCGTTGTGGTTCCGGTTGTCCCTGGTCCTGTTGTTCCCGTTACCGGTCCAGTCGTCCCCGTTACCGGTCCGGTCGTCCCTGTCGTCGTTCCGGTTGTGCCGGTAGTACCAGTAGGAACACTCGGCGAGACAGTGGTGGTTGAAGGTATTTGAGTGCTGGGCGCGGTCGTGCCGCTTGTTGTTCCCACCGTTCCGGTCGTCGTGCCAACCGTCCCCGTGGTGGTTCCGACTGTGCCCGTCGTAGTTCCTACTGTGCCGCTGGCGCCAGTCGTTCCGGTTCCGGTTGTGGTCTGGGGAGAGCTGCTCGTAGTTCCGGTTGTCATGCCGGTACTTGCACCGCCCGTACCCGCCGCCCTTCCCGCGCCGCCGGAAGCTTGAGCTGTCAGCATTCCGGCAGCAAGCAGGAGAGTTGAAATTAAAAACAATGTTTGCCGCATTTTTTCAGCTCCTAATTTAACAATCGTGAACGGAACCTGAATTTGGATAGTTACATTCTTTGTCTTTATTTGAGATGGGAGGCGGTCAGGCAAGGATGTCAAGACAACTCTCGATTTGAGAGCTGTTGTTGAGATTTGAAGAGGAGGCGCATACTTGTGCCCTCCTTGTCGGGAAACTTCGTGCAGATCAATGATGAAACAGCGCCAGGTGTATCTGGAAACTTGAAGCTCAAAAACGGTTTCTAACGGGGGTGGCACGGCTGAGGGGAAGCCGTGCCTTTGCGCAAACATCAAGTTCAGTTCTGGCAAACAGCAACATCGCATTCAACGCGCGCGCGCCCTAAGACTTAGTGAATGAAAGGACGGAAGCGCACATTGGCTGTATCGGTAGCGTTGTTGTTGTTCGTATTCGGGTCCGCCACATCACCGTTGACGGTAGCCGTAGCCACGATCGTTCTGGTCAGGTGTATCGGCGTCAACACAATCGTGACCATTGCGGTTTGGCCGTCAGTCATCAGTCCGAGGTTGCAGTTCACCGGTCCGCTGCCACTGCACGAGCCCAGAGTTGAGTTGACGGAAACCACATAATTAGCTCCCACGAACGATTCTGTAAACGTGACGTTCGCTGAGCTGGGTCCGTTATTGATCACGGTAGCGGTAAAGGTCAGCTTGCCACCCAGGGCCACTGGATCAGGTGAATGCATCATCGTAACGGCGATGTCCGCACCGGCCACCGTCTGGCTCAGAGCGGAAGAGGTGCTGCCGGTAAAGCTGCCATCTCCGCTGTAGACGGCCGTGATGGGATGGCTGCCCACGGACAGCGTCGAAGTTGCATACGTTGCTTGTCCGTTCGTGAGGGTCTGAAGGCCTCCCAGTGGTGAGGCGCCATCCATAAACTGTACAGTACCCGTCGGCAGGCCGGCGCCGGGCGCTGCCGGCGTTACGGTTGCAGTAAAGGTGACCGACTGGTTCGCATTCGACGGATTCGCTGATGAGGTCACGGCCGTCGTCGTGCTGGCCTTGTTAACCACTTGTGGCGTGCCGGTCAGCACTCCCGTGCTGGCCGTAAAGCTGCCATCGCCGCCGTAGACCGCAGTAATCGCATGATTGCCCACCGCCATCGCGGAGATGGAGAACGAAGCCGTGCCGCTGGTCAACGTCATGGAACCGAGCGTCGTAGCGCCATCCATGAAAGTCACCGTTCCGGTTGCGGTGGAAGGTGTAACCGTCGCAGTGAAGGTCACCGACTGGCCAAACACCGAAGGATTAGCGGAAGAGGTGACCGCCGTGGTGGTAGTACCCAGACCGACCACCTGCGGATTGCCGGTCAACGGGCCCGCGCTGCTGGTGAAGTTGGCGTCTCCCGCGTAGCTGGCTGTGATGGTGTGGTTGCCCACCGTCAATGCGGTGGTTGCAAACGTAGCCACTCCGTTATTGAGTGTTCCGGAGCCAATGTTGGTGGCTCCATCGAGGAATGTAACGGCTCCCGTTGCAGTCCCTGCGCCAGGAGCTACGGCCGCGACCGTCGCCGTGAAGGTCACTGATTGACCGAACGCCGACGGATTTGCCGAAGACGCAACGCTCGTGGTCGTGCTCGCCTGGTTGACGGTCTGCGTGGGCAGCGCTCCATTGCTGCCGCCGTAGTTGGTATCTCCGCTGTAGACCACGGTGATATTGTGGCTGCCTACGGATAAACTCGTGGGCGTGAACACCGCATGGCCGGTGTTGTCCACCGGGACTGTGCCGCCCGCAAAGCTTATGCCACCATCTTTAAATGTAACCGTGCCCGTAGGAACACCGGTAGAAGGCGCAACCGGCGTAATCATCGCCGTAAATGTTACCGGCTGGCCATAAACCGACGGATTCACCGAAGAGCTTACCGCCGCCGAGCTGCTGGCCTGGCTGACACTAACAACCACGGTGGAAGAAGTGCTGGTGATGAAGTTTGTGTCTCCGCCGTAGACCGCGCTGAGAGGATGAGCGCCCAGAGCCAGCGTGGTAGAGACCAGCACCGCCTGCCCGGAGCCATTCAGCGTAATCGGACCGCCGAATGGAGAAGCTCCATCCATAAACTGCACCGTGTTGGTGGGAACGCCGGATCCCGGCGCGACAGCCACCACCGTGGCGGTCAACGTCACCGGCTGCCCGAACACAGAGGACATCGTGCTGGCAGTAAGCGTGGTGCTGGTGCTCGACTGGTTGACCTGCTGCGCGAAGTTCGGCGAGGTGCTGGCAGCAAATCCTGAATCACCACCATAGACCGCAGTAATGTTGCGATTGCCCGCAACCACGGCCGAAGTAGCAAGGGTTGCGATTCCCGAACCGTTCACCGTACCGGTGCCTAGAGTCGTGGCGCCGTCTTTAAACGTCACCGTGCCCGTGGGTGTACCCGCGCCCGGCGCTACTGCTACGACCGATGCGGTAAAGGTCACCGACTGACCGAACGTTGATGGGTTCAGAGAAGAATTTGCGATCGTCGTGGCCGTCGCTGCCAGGTTCACCGTTTGTGTCAAGATGGAAGAAGTGCTGGTGAAGTAGGTAAAGTCTCCGCCGTAGACTGCCGTGATCGAATGTCCGCTCACCGACAGCGCTGAAGTTGTGAACGTCGCCTGCGCGCTGACGCCAGACCCGCCGAGTGTTCCCGTACCCAAGGTCGCAGCTCCATCCATGAAGGTCACTGTTCCACCTGGCGTGCTATTGGCCGGTGGAAGTCCCGTAACCGTAGCGGTGAAGGTCATCGACTGGCCAAAGACCGACGGATTCACCGAGCTGACCACACTGGTAGTTGAGTTGGCCTTCACATTTTGGATTACCACCGGCGACGTGCTGCCCAGGTCGTTGCTATCGCCACCGTAAACCGCGGTGATGGTGTGGTTGCCCAGAGTCAATGTTGAGGTCGCGAAGGTTGCGACGCCACCGCTGAGCGCGCCGCTGCCGATGTTGGCGCCTCCATCAAAGAAGCTCACCGTACCCATCGCAGTTCCCGGTGTGACTGTCGCCGTAAAGGTAACAGAGCTGCCGGAGAGTGACGGATTCGCGGATGAAACCACAACCGTCGAGGTGCTGTTTTTCACCGCCACCGTGGCTGCGCCTGAAATGCCGCCGTTGGTCACCGGATCCGTCGCTGTGACCGTCTTATTGCCCGCCGTATTGAGGGTTACGCCGTTGCTGAAGGTGTGCACGCCGTTATCGCCGGCGACAAAGGTGTAATTCCCCGGCAAGATCGCCGCACCATCATTGCTGGTGAAGTGCACTGTACCGGTGTAGTTGCCAATTGTGTTGTTGAACTGGTCCTGTGCCGTTACCGTAACGGTGAAAGCCGTACCAGAAGTTGCATTCGCGGGCGCGGTCACGCTCAACTGCGTGGCGCCGGTGGCGGCGGATACAGTCACCGTAGTAAAGCCCGTAATCGTATTGTTCACCGTGTCCGTCGCCGTTATTGTCTGGCTGCCGGCGGTCTTCAACATCACGTTGGCAAAGACGTGCACGCCGTTGTCGCCGGCAACGAAGGTGTAATCTGCCGGCAGACTCGCCTGGACGTCCGAACTCGTAAAGTGCGCCGTGCCGGCATAGTTGGTCACGGTATTACCGTACTGATCCAGCGCTCTGAGTGTGAGGCTGAAGCTTGACCCGGCCGTAGCATTTGCCGGAGCCGTCACTACGTAGTGCGTCGCTCCACCGGCTGCGGAGGTAACCGTCACCGCCGCCGAGGTTCCAGTAATGCTTCCAGTCGAGGTGTCTGTCGCCGTCACCGTCTGGCTGCCCGCCGTCTTGAAGGTCAGCAGATTGGCAAACGTGTGCGCGCCGTTGTCGCCAGCTACAAAGGTGTAATCCCCTGGCAAGCCAGCTTGTGCATCCGTGCTGGTGAAGTGCACTCGGCCGGTGTAATTGGTGATCGTATTGCCATATTGATCCTGCGCTGTGACCGTCACGCTCATCGCCGTGCCTGCCGCTACGCTGGAGAGCGATGTTGTCACTCCCAGGGTCGTCGCTCCACCCGCTGCGAAGGTCACATTCACCGTTGCTGAGCCCGTGATGCTGCCCGTCACCGTGTCGGTCGCTGTTATCGTCTGGCTGCCCGCCGTCTTCAACGTTACTCCGTTGGCGAAGATGTGAACTCCGTTGTCGCCTGCCACGAAGGTGTAGTTCCCAGGCACCGTTCCCTGTCCGTCGCTGGTCGTGAAATGCACCGTGCCCAGGTATCCGGTCGCAGTATTGCCGTACGCATCTTTCGCCGTCACCGTTACGTTGAA
>DATHMH010000017.1:0-244356 GCA_035487295.1 Terriglobales bacterium | reverse complement strand
GATGTACGGCACTCCCACCTGCCGGGCCAGCAGCACGTGCTCCTTGGTCTGCGGCATCGGACCGTCGGTCGCCGCCACCACCAGGATGGCCCCATCCATCTGCGCCGCTCCCGTGATCATGTTCTTGATGTAGTCGGCGTGACCCGGGCAATCCACGTGCGCGTAGTGCCGGTTGGCGGTCTCATACTCCACGTGCGCCGTCGCAATCGTGATGCCGCGCTCGCGCTCTTCCGGCGCGTTATCGATCGAATCGAACGAGCGAAACTGGATCTTGGGGTTGTGCTTCGACAACACCTTGGTGATCGCCGCCGTCAGGGTCGTCTTCCCGTGATCGATGTGCCCGATCGTCCCTACGTTCACGTGCGGCTTGCTGCGGTCAAATTTTTCTTTCGCCATTTTCCTTCTCTTAGCTCCCTGGCTGTTTAGCTCTTAGCCTTTGGCTCTTAGCTCTACTTTTCCGGCACTCTATGCCGGAACAATATCTGCTTCATCGGGCCCGGACTCATTCACGTAGTACGCGCCCAAAAAAGTTTCTTTTTCCAGCAATCCTTCGCTGGCCACCAGTTGAGCGAACCGCTCGCAATCAACCTGATGTCTCTCGCGAAACCATTCAAACTCCCAGTGCGAGGTCCAGGAATCGAAAGCCCGGTAACGTCTTTGCGCTTTCGACTTACAAATCAGTTCTGAACCCAGATACCCTGCTGCTTTCCCGAGCAGCTCACTCCAGATTCCCACCGGCCCGAAGACCCGCTCAATATCGCATTCCCGGCCTTCGCTGGCTACCAATTCACGGATGACCAGGAACCGGGAGCTTCGTCCTAGTCACTTACTCGCCGTGCTCTTGCCCTGCGCCTTGGCGATAATTTCTTCCGCCACCGAGCGCGGAGCCTCTTCATAGCGCGCAAAGTGCATCGAGTATTCGGCGCGCCCCTGCGTGCTCGAGCGCATGTGCGTGGCGTAGCCGAACATCTCGGCCAGCGGCACGATGGCTTTGATCACCTGCGAACCGGCGCGGTGCTCCATGCCTTCAATGCGGCCGCGGCGCGAGCTCAGGTCACCCATGATGGTTCCGGCATAATCTTCCGGCGTGACCACTTCCACTGCCATTACCGGCTCCAGCAGCACCGGGGAAGCCCTGCGCGCAGCTTCTTTGAACGCCATCGAACCGGCGATCTTAAAGGCCATTTCGTTAGAGTCCACTTCGTGGTAGCTGCCATCGTAAAGCTCGACCTTGATATCGACCATAGGATACCCGGCCAGCACTCCGCCTTCGAGCGCCTCCTGAATTCCCTGGTCGATGGGCTTGATATATTCCTTGGGCACCGAGCCGCCGGTAATTTCGTTAAGGAACTCGTAGCCTTTGCCGGCCTCGTTGGGCTCGATGCGGATCTTGGCGTGACCATACTGCCCGCGGCCGCCGGTCTGGCGAATGTATTTGCCTTCGGCTTCCGCTTTCTTGCGGATGGTCTCGCGATACGCCACCTGCGGCTTGCCCACATTGGCCTCGACCTTGTACTCGCGCATCATGCGGTCGACGATGATTTCCAGGTGCAACTCGCCCATGCCGCTGATGATGGTCTGTCCGCTGTCGGGATCGGTATGGACCTTAAAGGTCGGGTCTTCCTGCGACAGCTTGCTCAGCGCCAGCGACATTTTTTCCTGATCGGCTTTGGTTTTGGGTTCGACGGCAACGGAGATGACGGGAACGGCAAATGTGATGGATTCCAGCAGGATGGGATGTTTTTCGTCGCTAATGGTATCGCCAGTGGTGACGTTCTTCAGTCCGACCACGGCGCAGATATCGCCCGCCAGGATTTCAGTGATGTCTTCGCGCTTGTTGGCATGCATCTTAAGCAGGCGGCCAATGCGCTCGGTCCTGCCTTTGCCGGAGCTCAGCACGTTCTGCCCCGACTGCAACTGCCCAGAATACACCCGGATAAACGTAAGCTGCCCCACGAACGGGTCAGCCATGATCTTGAATGCCAGCGCGCTGAAGGGCTCTTTGTCATCCACTTTGCGCGTTATCTTTTCCCCGTTGTCCGGATTGAGGCCGGTAATCACCGGGATATCCAGCGGCGAGGGCAGATAATCCACCACCGCATCCAACAGCGGCTGTACACCCTTATTTTTAAACGACGTTCCCACCAGCACCGGGAAGACTTTCAATTCAATCGTGCTCTTGCGCAGAGATTTCTTCAGCTCCGCCGGGGTGATGGTCTCCCCTTCCAGGAACTTATGCAGGATTTCGTCGTCGTTTTCGGCGATGGTTTCAACCAATTGCGCGTGGAAGGCTTCGGCTTTCTTCTTCAGCTCGGCGGGAATTTCTTCGATAACGTACTCGGCGCCCAGAGTCTCATCTTTCCAGATGATGGCGCGCATTTCAATCAGGTCAACAACGCCTTTAAATTTATCTTCCTGCCCGATGGGAATCTGGATGGCGACCGGCTTGGCATTGAGGCGCTTGCGGATGGTATCGACGGCATGTTCAAAATCGGCGCCCATCTTGTCGATCTTGTTGATAAAGCAAATGCGCGGGACGCCGTACTTATCGGCCTGGCGCCACACTTTTTCCGACTGCGGCTGCACACCATGCACCGCGTCGAACAGCGCGACCGCGCCGTCGAGCACGCGCAGGGAGCGCTCGACTTCGGCGGTGAAATCCACGTGGCCGGGGGTATCAATAATGTTGATGCGGACGTCGCGCCAGGAGCATGTGGTGGCGGCGCTGGTGATGGTAATGCCGCGCTCCTGCTCCTGTTCCATCCAATCCATGGTCGCAGTGCCCTCGTGCACTTCGCCGAGGCGATGCAGGCGCCCTGTATAAAAAAGGATGCGCTCGGTCGTAGTAGTCTTGCCGGCATCGATGTGGGCCATGATGCCGATGTTTCTGCAACGCTCTAATGGAACTGTACGAGGCACTTTTTATTCTCTGTTTCTTTTCTTGTAGAGACGTGGCTTGCTACGTCTCGGATCTCTCATGCTTAGACGTAGCAAGCTACGTCTCTACTCTTAATTCTTGCCTAGCTAAAAGCTTAAGAGCTAACAGCTAAAGGCTTCTTTCACCACCGATAATGCGCGAACGCCTTATTGGCTTCAGCCATACGATGGACATCTTCTTTCTTCTTGATCGCGGCGCCTTTGCCGTTGGAAGCATCGAGCAACTCATTGGCCAGCTTGTCGATCATGCCCTTTTCGCCCCTGTCGCGGCTATAGGCCAGGATCCAGCGGATGGCCAGCGACGTACGCCGGTCGGCGGCAACCTCCACCGGCACCTGGTAGTTGGCTCCGCCCACGCGGCGGGTCTTCACTTCCAGCAGCGGTTTGGTGTTTTCCACCGCCTTTTTGAACAGCTTCAGGGGCTCATCGCCGCCCTTTTTCTCGAGCTGCTTCATGGCGTTGTAAAAAATCGACTCCGACGTGGACTTCTTGCCATCCCACATCATCGAATTCACGAACTTGGTGACCAGCGTGGAGTTGTACACCGCATCCGGTTCAACTTCGCGCTTCGCTATATGTCCTTTTCTCGGCATCGTTACTCTCTATAAAAACCGCTCGCTGATTTGCGGTCACAAAATTTCATCTCAAAACCTGAAACTCGAAACTTTCTACGCCTTCGGCCGCTTGGCTCCGTACTTCGACCGCCCTTGCTTGCGGTTAGCTACGCCGGTGGTATCCAGCGTGCCGCGCACTACGTGATAGCGCACACCCGGCAGGTCTTTCACGCGGCCGCCGCGGATCAGCACAATGGAGTGCTCCTGCAGGTTATGGCCGACGCCGGGAATATAGGTGGTGACTTCAATGCCATTGGTCAGGCGGACGCGCGCCACCTTGCGCAGCGCCGAGTTGGGCTTCTTGGGCGTCTGTGTATACACGCGCGTGCAAACCCCGCGCCGCTGCGGACACTCCTGCAACGCCGGACTGGCCGTCTTGAATTTCGGCGCCGTCCTTCCCTTGCGGACCAATTGATTAAAAGTAGGCAAAGTCTCTTTTCTCCTAAAGCTCCGCCGCATTTTGCGGCAGGCCCCGCGTGGCGTATGTTGCCGCACGCATGCCAAACCATACTTTCCCGCACACGCTCTTCCTCATCAGCGCGGGAATGCTTACTGGTTTCCAGAATTTTGATTTAGCTTCCGACGGTGGCATCGAGCCAGGTTGCCCAGGAGATGCTCCGTTTCGTCAGCTTCGACCTGCATACCCTTACCACGGGTGGGAAGGAAGCGCAGGTCATGTTTCAGCGAGATATATGTGGTGTTTGCAGCGCGCCAACCGCCGCTCAACTACTACATGGAAACTAACCAGACCGTTCTGGGGTTCACCCCCACACAGCCGTTACAGCCTTGCTCGCAGAACCTATTAAATATAACAACCTTGTTCCGGCTTCGTCAACCCTATTGAGCAGAACCGGGGCCGCAAACGTGCCTTTGCTGTCAATAATCTCCGCAAGATGGACCAAACGTCGCCCGGTCGGAAGCTTCAAATCATGCATTTGCAAGAGAAATACCTTCCTGCGTTCCAGTTACAGATTGGGGGGCACATGCAAAAATTTCTTTTAGTTTTCCTGTTAGTTCCGGCGTTTGCCTTCACCCAAAACGGCTCAAAAACAAACTCTCGCGTAACTGCTCCGCCAGCCTGTAAACCCGTCACATACTTTGGGGTCAGCGGGTGCGAGTTGCTACCCATCGACAGATGCCCTGCTGGATATCACAAAGAGGTCGTTGGCCCTTCCAATCCCATGATAAAAGCCCCTGATCGTTTGTTATGTATTAAGAATAACAGGCACGCTGCGTCCGATTTACATCTTAAGCGACAGCATCCTTGATGGAATCACTCTGCCGCTTCGCCGAAGCCTTGCTTGCGCAAGTTTTTGATGGCGGAGACCAGCAGCTTCTGATCGTCATCGCCTAAGGCCACAAAGCGGAAAGGTTGTTCAAGGGCGCTGGCATCGTTCTTGGCCAGCATCTCCACCACCGCCTGCACGGTTCCGGAGTTGGTGTGCAACCTGATCTCGGCAATCGCGCCTGGGGCACACACCTGCGCCATCTGGACTGCTCCGCCGGTCAGCGAAAGCTTGTGCAGCACGCCCTCAACCGGCTGGTTATCCACCATAAACAGAACTTTCGGCCCCTGTGGCACCCGCACCCGCGGGGACCGCACTCTTCGGTCCGTCTGAGGAAAGTACGCCATGATGAGAGCATGCCACCTCTGCCCTCGCTAAGGTAGATTACTGAAGTACCATCCGCACCTAACCTGGAATGGGACGTCCGCCTGGCCTAAATTTTCGTGAGCGCCCGAGTTCGGCCATTGAAATAAAGCTCTACTCGCGCCGAAGTTCGAGGTTGGGCGTTCCCCGTCATTTACTGGCCCTAGGAAGCTCTCCCCAAAAGCTGCTACACTGTTTGTTTTCAGCCATTCAGGCGTAATTTCATGACCACCTGCGGTTCCGGGGTGGGGAGGATCAATGCAATATTTGCGGTCAGCGGTTGTGGGCTTCATCCTTATTATTCTTACAATGATTATCTTCCTGGCTGGCTGTGGTGGCGGCCACTCCAACACGATCGGTCCTATTACGACTATTACTTTGACCCCCAACCCCACCGTTTCGCTCAACGCAGGCGACGTTATCCAGATGACAGCTAGTGCCACCGACGCCAAGGGCAATGCTGTCACGAATCAGACGTTTACGTTTAACTCTAACAACTCCTCGATTGTCCAGATGTCAAGCACCAGTACGAATATTGCTTTGCTCTGCGCTGGTGGAGAATGGGAGGATAATCAACACAATGCGTCGCTAACCAACCCGATCATTTGTGCTCCTCACCCGGCAACACCACCGGCACAGCCTGCATTTAATTTCGGTCAGGCGAATATCACGGTCACAGCCCAGGGCGCTACCAGTAACAGCGTTGCAGTTTCAGTGCATCCCAACGTGGCCAGAGTAGTGGTTACGCAGGCGCCTCTGCCGCCCCCGCTTACAGATTGCGTTCCGCAAGGCCAGGGCATCACTTATTCGGCATCGGCTTTTGATTCGGCGGGCACAAACATAACTTCCCAAGTCGGGAGTTTCACCTGGAGCGTTGCTGACAGCACCATTGGCAACATGCCGGTTACCAGCACGCCGCCCGATAGCTCGGGGGCAACCTCAACGAACAGCGCCTTTGCCCTTATGCCCGGACTGACCACGATTACCGTCACGGCAAACAGCACCAATCCGGTGAACAGCGTGGCCATGCCTTTCCAGGAATGTCCGGTCACAAGCATCGCTATATCGCCCAATCCGGTCTTTAGTCCGTCACCGGCGGCAGTAAGCATGACCCAACAGCTGTCGTTCACGGTTGTTGACAGCAGCGGCAATCAAGTCAACAACCCGGTTCCAACTCTCACTTGGAACACCACCCAGCCCGTCGTGGCAACCGTCAGCTCGGGCCTGGTGACTGCGGTCGCGCCCGGGACCTCTACGATTACGGCCTCGTGCGCATTGAATACTACCTGCAACAAAAACCAGAATGCTTTAGTGACCAGCAATCCCGTCATTGCCAGCGTTGCCGGGTCTTCGTCACCAACTGTTTACGCCACCAGTTCCCAAAATGGGAACACTTCTCTGGTGCCCATTGATAGTACGAACACTCCAGGGACCGCAATCAGCCTCTCATTCACCCCGAATTCCCTGGTCTTCGATGCCCAGGGAGCCAACGCCTACCTGGGATCGAGCGGCGGACTCATGGTCATCAACGCCACCAACAACTCCTTCACCAAAACGGTCTCAAGCGCTCCCGGAACTGTGCTGGCGGTTTCGCCTAATGGAACATTCGTTCTGGTCGGCGGTTCGGGCAATCCTACCGTGCTGTTCAATACCACCGCGAGCACGGTGACCCCCTTGAACATCAGCAATGCGGTGGCTGCCGACTTCTCTCCCGACAGCTCAGAAGTCGTGGTAGCTGACGCCACAGGAGTGCGCGTGGTGCAAGGCACTACAGTCAGAACGGTTTCTAATACAGTGACGGCAAACAGCGTCAGCTTCCTGGCCACTGGGGCCCTGGCGTATCTTGCGGCTTCCAGTACGCCTTCCGTCGTCATCTGCAACAGCACCCTTCATACCCCAGGGTCAACCGGAGCAGTCGCTACTCAGTTGGTGAAAACTCTTCCCGATGGGAGCAAGATGCTCGGAGCCGAACTGCCGAACCTCGCAGTTATTCAGCCAACGGTAAACGCGACTGCTTGTCCAACAACGGCCCCGACCGTAACCGAAACTTTGAATACACTTGCTTTTGCCACCATTGATGCTACCCCACAACAAATCATTGTTACCCCTGATGGCAGCCATGCCTACATCACTACTAACAACGTAGCCGGAAATGTAGCCGGAAAACTGCTCAGCTATGACGGCACTGCCACCGGCGCGGTCACTCTCGCCGGTACTGCACCTTTCACCACCAGCGGCGGCGCCACGCTCGACAGCGCATCGGTTTATGTTGGAGTCAATGACGGCGGCTCCGGCAGTGTGCACCAGATTAATGTAAGCGCCGGCACAGACACAGCCCAGATTCCGCTGAGCTTCGTTCCCGATCTGGTCGCGGTCAGACCGCACTAACAGCTCTTAAGCTTTTAGCTGTTGGCTTTTAGCTTTTATCTCCAAACAGGCGAAAGGCTCTTTGTTTGGCAATCTAAGTTCCCATTGCTATTCCCTCTTGGCTGAGTGCTGACGGCTTTGGACAATTGAGACTATAATTTCTCGCATATGCAGAAGATCGCTCTCCCAATCTGCATGCTGCTTCTCTGCGCCTCATCCCTGGCGCAAGCCGGACGTCAAGCCGCACTCAAGGTGCAGGCTTGCGACAAGTGGCTGCCTGATTCGACAAATGATGTAACCGTGGTCAACTTTACCTTTCGCCACGCTACAAAGCTCTCGCTAGGCGATAAGAAGAAGATCACTCAAGAGATCAAAAGGAACAAAGATCCTTGCGGAAACTTGAAGGAGGATGTGGACGAGATTGCCGAGCGCGTGCGCCAGACCTATATGGAGCGCGGGTATTTCAAGGCACTGGTTAGCGATCCGGAGATCACGGTCCTGGGGCAAAATACAAAACAGAGTCTGATCAACGTTATCATTTCGGTTGAAGAAGGCCGGCAGTATCGGTTACAAGATATATCGTTCACCGGCGTGACCGCCTTTCCTGTTGCTGACTTGCGGACCCAGTTCCCCATCGACGCTGGTGACATCTTCAATACCGATAAAGTCCGCATGGGCCTTGAGAACCTACGCAGGGTCTATGGCGCCAGCGGATTTATCAACTCTATTCCAGTGCCAGACACAAAGATTGACGAAGCCACCGGTCTGATCTCATTGGTAATCGCTGTAGATGAAGGTGGACTATTTCATTACGGCAAGCTGATCGTAAATGGCGTGGAATCACAACCGGGTGCCCGGGAGAAATTGTTGAAAGCATGGCAGGCTTATCAGGGAACGCCTACAATGGCGAGGCTCTCGAAGAATTCCTGCGCGACATCCACGCCCGCCCCAATGTGAAACCGGAGGAAATCTTTGAAACTTCAATGGATTGTAGATCTAAGCTGGTGAATGTAAAGCTTACCCTACTCAATCCCCCAAAAGAGGTGAAGGTGCTATTAAACCGACCGCGAGTGCCTGCCGACAGTCATTGAGTTCTTGCTAAGAGCGCACGATTAAAGCAAAAAAGCCGCCTGGGTTTAGGCAGTTTTAACTAAAGGCCAAGAGCTAATGGCTAACGGCTATTTCTTCGCGGCCACATCGATCCGCGTTTGCGCCCGCTTCAAGGCATCTTCTTCGTGGGCATAATCCAAATCAGCTCCGCCCTGTTTGAGCCGCGACTCGGCGCGCTGTCTGGCTTCTTGCGCGCGGGCAACGTCAATTTCGGCGGCGCGCTCGGCGGTTTCCGCGAGAATCGTGACCTTTTCGGGCAGCACCTCGGCAAAGCCCCAGGCCACGGCGACATGTTTCGTTTCACTTCCCTTGCGGTAAGTGATTTCACCGACCGCAATCTCGGTGATCAGGGGAGCGTGCCCCGGCAGGATTCCCAAGTATCCGCTCCTGCCCGGAATCTGGACCTCTTCTGCCCTGTCGCTCACAATCATGCGGTCAGGAGTAACGATTTCGAGTTTGATTGTGTCTGCCATGATCTAGTTGCCAGTCGCCAGTTCCCAGTAGTTTCGAGTTTCAGGTTTCGAGTTTCGAGTTGGGAAACTCGAAATTTGAAACTAACAACTTGAAACTAAGCGGCTGCTTTCATCTTCTGCGCATCTTCGAGCACTTCGTCGATCGAACCTTTCATGTAAAACGCCTGCTCGGGAATATCGTCATGCTTGCCTTCGATGATCTCGCGGAAGCTGCGCACCGTATCTGCAATCTTTACGTAGCGGCCCTCGCGTCCGGTGAATTGCGCCGCCACATTGAACGGCTGTGACAGGAATTTCTGTACTTTTCTGGCGCGGGCGACGGTGATTTTGTCGTCTTCGCTCAGTTCATCGAGGCCAAGGATCGCAATGATGTCCTGCAGGTCTTTATAGCGCTGCAACAACTTCTTCACGCCTTGCGCCACGTCGTAGTGTTCTTTCCCCACGATGCGCGGATCGAGAATGCGCGAGGTAGAAGCCAGCGGGTCCACCGCCGGATAAATTCCAATTTCGGTCAGCGGTCTGGAAAGCACCGTGGTCGCATCAAGATGTGCGAATGTAGTTGCAGGCGCCGGATCGGTCAAGTCATCGGCAGGCACATAAATCGCCTGCACCGAGGTCACCGATCCCTTCTTGGTGGATGTGATGCGCTCCTGCAGCTCACCCATCTCCGTCGCCAGGTTGGGCTGGTAGCCCACGGCGCTGGGCATGCGCCCCAGCAGCGCCGAAACTTCAGAACCGGCCTGTGTGAAGCGGAAGATGTTGTCAATAAACAGCAGCGTGTCTGCGCCCTCGACGTCGCGAAAATATTCGGCAACCGTAAGCCCGGTGAGGGCCACGCGCAGACGCGCGCCGGGAGGTTCGGTCATCTGTCCGTAGACAAGCGCGGCCTTCGATTTGGAAGCATCGCCAGGCTTGATCACGCCTGACTCGCTCATCTCCAGCCACAGATCGTTGCCTTCGCGCGTACGCTCGCCCACGCCGGCGAAGACGGAATATCCGCCGTGCTGTTTGGCGACGTTGTTGATCAGCTCCATAATGACAACGGTTTTGCCCACGCCCGCGCCACCAAACAAACCGATCTTGCCACCCTTGAGGAATGGCTGGATCAGGTCAATCACTTTGACCCCGGTTTCGAACATCTCTGCCGTCGTGGCCTGCTCTTCAAACGAAGGCGCCTGGCGATGGATAGGGAGCCGCTGTTTCGCATTGATAGGACCCAGCTGGTCCACCGGCTCGCCAATCACGTTCATCACGCGGCCCAGGGTTTCGCGGCCCACAGGCACCGTGATCGGCCCGCCCAGGTCAATGGCCTTCATGCCACGCACCATGCCCTCGGTGGCCTCCATGGCTATGGCGCGCACGCGCCCTTCGCCCAGGTGCTGCTGCACTTCGAGGATCACGTTGATAGGCTGTGGGACATTGAATCCGTCGCTGGTCACCCGCACAGCGGTGTAGATAGGCGGAAGATGGCCCTCAGCAAACTGCACATCTACGGCAGGGCCGGCGATCTGTATGACTTTTCCTATGTTTTCCATATAAATTCAGTTCTCAGTTGTCGGTTCTCAGTTCTCAGTAGTTTCAAGTTTCGAGTTTCGAGCAGAGATATTAGCTTGAAACTGGAAACTCCAAACTGTTTTTAAAGCGCTGCTGCGCCGCTTACAATCTCAATGATCTCTTTCGTAATCTTCGCCTGCCGGACCCGGTTCATGGCCAGCGTCAGGTCGTCAATCATGTCTGAGGCGTTGTTGGTAGCCGACTCCATCGCTGTCATGCGGGCAGCATGTTCGGCTGCCACTGACTCCAGCAGCGCGCGATAAATCTGGATGGCCACGTACTTGGGCAGCAGGTCACGGAACAGCTCCTGTGGCGGCTGCTCATAAATGTAATCCACCTGCGCTGTTGCAAACGCGGCAGCTTTCTTGTCGGCTTCGGTGGTGTCTGCCTCTCGCAGGCTCACGCCGGAGTGGGCAGCCGCTTCCGCAGCACGACGGCGCGCTTCTTCTGACAATTCTTCTGTCTGCTGGATATCATGCGCTCCAATCTCGCCGATGGGCAATACCGTATCGACAACCACGCGCTGCGAGATCACCGACTTGAACTCATTAAAGATAATGTAAACCGAATCGGCCTCGCCTCGGGTGTAGCGGTCGATGATCGTATCAGCCAGTTCGCGCGCATGGTCGAATGCAACCTTGTTCAGAACGCCAACCAGTTCGCCTACAATCTGGATCTCTGCCGCGCGGCTGCTGGTTTCAGCGCCTTGACCATCAGCTTCATTCTCGCTCCTGGCCGCTGGCTGCACTACCTTGTAACGCCGGCGAAAATAATCGCGCCCCTTGCGGCCCACGGCCTCAATATCGATATTTTTCCCGCGTTTGCTTTCAATAAACTTAGATGCGGCCTTCACGATGTTGGCGTTAAAAGCACCCGCCAACCCTTTATCGCCGCTCACTATGATGAGGGTCACGTTCTTTTCTGGCCTGCGCACCAGCAGGGGATGGAGCGGCTCTCCCGTTTCAGGATTGTAAATTTCGGCCCGTTGCACCAGCGACTTGAGCACATTGGTCAACATCTGCGCGTAAGGACGCCCCGCCAGCGCGCGCTCTTGCGCGCGGCGAAGCTTGGCCGCCGAGACCATTTTCATGGCCTTGGTAATCTGCCGCGTGTTCTTCACGCTGCGTATGCGCCGCCGTATATCGAGTATGTTAGCCATTTTGAATCAGTTTCGAGTTTCTAGTTTCAAGTTTCGAGTTCCCAACTTGAAACTCGAAACTAGAAACTTCCTACGCCGTCACCGCCTGCCTGTCGGCCACAAACTTCTGCTTGAACTCTCCAAGCACACGCGTGAGATCTGCCTTGATGCCATCATCGAGGACCTTCTTCTCAGCAATCGCCTTGAAGATGCCCGGGTTCATAGTCTCAACATATTTGTAGAACTCGGCTTCAAAGTCACGGATCTGCTCTACCGGTAAATCGTCGATCACGCCTGAAGTCCCGGCAAAGATGATGGCGATCTGCTTTTCAAAGGGCAGCGGCTGGTATTGTGGTTGCTTCAGGATCTCTACCAGCCTGGCGCCGCGGTTCAACTGCGCCTGCGTTGCCTTGTCGAGATCGGAGCCAAATTGGGAAAATGCCGCCAATTCGCGATACTGTGCCAGCTCGAGTTTGAGCGTTCCTGCCACCTGGCGCATGGCCTTGATCTGCGCGGCGCCGCCCACGCGGCTGACGGAAAGTCCCACGTTTACCGCCGGACGGATGCCGGAGTTGAACAGGTCTGTCTCCAGGTAAATCTGGCCGTCGGTAATGGAGATGACGTTGGTCGGGATGTATGCCGAAACGTCACCCGCCTGCGTCTCGATGATGGGCAGCGCGGTCAGCGAGCCACCGCCTAATTTGTCGGACATTTTGGCGGCGCGCTCCAGCAGACGCGAGTGAAGGTAGAAAACGTCTCCCGGATAAGCTTCCCGGCCCGGCGGCCGGCGCAGCAGCAGCGAAATTTCCCGGTATGAGGCGGCGTGCTTGGAAAGATCGTCGTAAATCACCAGCGCGTGCTTGCCGTTATCTCGGAAATATTCCCCGATGGCGCACGCCGCATAGGGAGCGATGTATTGCATCGGCGCCGGCTCCGAGGCTGAAGCCGCTACCACGATGGTGTAATCCATTGCGCCGAAGTCGGTGAGCGTCTTCACAACTTGCGCGATGGAAGAACGCTTCTGCCCGATGGCGCAATAAATACAAATCAGGTTGTTGCCCCGGCTGTTGATGATGGTGTCGAGCGCGACCGCGGTTTTGCCTGTCTGCCGGTCGCCGATGATCAGCTCGCGCTGGCCGCGGCCAATCGGAATCATGCTGTCAATCGCCTTGAGCCCGGTGGCCATGGGCTCGCGTACCGGCTGGCGGTCAATCACGCCGGGAGCAATGCGCTCGACCGAAATAAACTGCTTGGTGTTGATAGGGCCTCGATCGTCAATCGCCTGGCCGAGCGCGTTCACTACGCGCCCCACCATGGCATCGCCCACCGGGACGCTCATGATGCGCCCCGTACGCTTCACCTCATCGCCTTCTTTGATCTCGGTGTAATCGCCCAGCAGCACCGAGCCCACCTGGTCTTCTTCCAGGTTCATAGCAATGCCGGCCACGCCATGTGGGAAAGTTATCAACTCGCCGGCCATGACCTTGTCGAGTCCGTGGACGCGCGCAATGCCGTCGCCCAGGGAGATGACCGTACCGATCTCGTCCACTGAAATCTTGGACTCGTAGTTCTCAATCTGCTCGCGCAGTATCTTGGTTATTTCGTCAGCTTTAATTCCAGCCATGGATGACTCCGAACTTGTACAGCTCTAAATTTTTATTGCTGAGCCTCTAGCTACTAGCTTCTAGCTGTTATTGGGCGTGAATGCCGTATGTAGCCTTACACTTTCAGAAACAGCTAGTGGCTAGAAGCTTTCTTTTCGAGCTAAGCACTCAGCGCTTCTTTCAACTTCTGCAACTGCCCCCGCACCGAGCCGTCATAAATCGTGCTGCCTACGCGGATCACCGCGCCGCCCAGCACATTGGCATCTGTGATGTAGCGCGCCTTGATGGTTTTGCCCACCACCTCGGCCACTTTCTTTTCAAGCCGCTTACGCTCACTGGCTGCCAACTCACGCGCCGAGGTAATCTCGGCTTCGGCCAGACCCAGGCGATCGTTGATCTCAGCTTCGAACTCATTTGCCATTTCCGCCAACTGCTCGATGCGACGATGATCAATCAGCACCGCCATAAAATTACGCAGCACCTTGGGCAGTTTGGTTTTTGCGGCAATAGCATCGAGCACGGCGCGTTTCTGCTCGGGCGAAACCGACGGATTCTCCCACACCACCCGTAACTCTGTGCTGGAAACCAGCAGCGCCTCAAGATCGCGCAGAGCGGCGGCGATTTTGAGCGCATCCAGCTTCTGGCCGAAGACGGCATCGGCCAAAGCACGCGCATAACGGCGTGTGACTACGCTCACTGGCTGCCGTTCCTTCCCAGTTGATCGACAAAGTCGCGGACCAGTTCCTTGTCGGTGGTCACATCAACTTTAATGCGTTTTTCTGCCAGGCTCACCGCCAGTTCGGCGGAGTAGGCTTTCAACTCTCGCCGCGCGGCATTGGCGGCAGCTCCGATTTCCTGCTCGGCATTCTGTATAATCCGGCGCTGCTCTTCTTCCGAGGCGGCTTTCAGCCTCGCCGCCTCTTCATCGGCTTGTGCGGAAGCGGTGGCCTGCAGTTGCGCGATCTCCGCATCCAGCCGGGCCAGCTTGTCTTCAATTTCGCGCAGGCGGCGGTTGGCGTCTTCGCTGGCACGCCGCGCCTCTTCCATTCCTCTTTGGATCGCCTGCGTCCGCTGCCGAAAAATTCCCGGCAGCCATTTTTTCATGCCATACCCAACCAGCGCGGCAACAATCACAAAGTTCAGCACAACGCAGAGCCAGTAAGCCAGATCGACCGTGATTCCCAGATGTCGCGCTATCCATTTCACTGAAAACGACTGCTTGAACTGCGCGTTTTCGTCTTCGGATTTGTTGGGTTCGCGCTCGGCGGCATCATTGGCGGCGTCGGCCAACTGTGCCGCGGGTGTCTGCGTATCCTGGGTTGACTCAGATACTGGTTGCGCTTGCTGCGCCGCTGCCGGCTGTTTTTCCGCAGAGCTTTTTCCAGCAGAACCTTGCTGTGCGCCGGCTACGACCGCAAGCGCCAACAACATGGTCGCCAGATAAGGCATGTGGCCAAACTGCCACCACAGCCGGCGGGACACCGGCGCTACCGATGATCGCATCACGTTCATGAGCGCCCACCCACAGGAGCCGCCGCGACCGGCTTCAAAATTGTGCGGATCACCTCTGCCGCCAGCGCCTCCGCATCCTGGTGCAGCCGCTTTCTTGCCTCAGCCGCTTCGGCCTCCAGCGTGCCGCGGGCTTCTTGCACCATCTGCTGCGCGCGCGTGCGGGTCTCTTTCAAAGCGGCCTCGCGGGCTTGAGCGAGCGACTGGCGGCGTGCCTCTTGCACTTTGAAGATGGCCTGGCGGGCTTCGCGCAAACGCAATTCGTATTCTGAAGTTTTAGCTGCGGCTGCCGCGATATCGGCCTGCGCTTTGGCTACGGCTCCTTCGGTGCGCTCATAGCGCTCGCGTAGGATTTTCTGCAGCGGGGTGTGGACCAGAGAACGATAGGCAACATATAAAAAAACAATAAAGATTATGGTCGGAATAGCTCCGATGAGAAATCCTTCGAGCGCTTGGAGAAGGGCCTGGTCCATGTACAGTCGCTATGATTCTTCCTGACTTTGCTTTTAAAATTAGCGGTTGCAACCACACTTTTTCCCTGTCTGCTGTGCTCTGCGGACAAGCTTCACCCACGAAGAATTTTATATCCAACCGAACAAGTCCCGCTGCGGGGAGGCTTCTGTGGGATGGGAAAAGGGGCTCTAAAACTCTCTAAATTACCATCCAGCCAAGCCGGTGTCAACGTATCTGGCGTTGGATTGCACCGGGATTAGTGCAGCAGGTACTCTGGAGTTTACTTGACAAAGGCTGAAGTGGGACTACCATAGAGGTATCACCTCCGATCCAATTCAGGATCGAATGGGCCGTTCGCCAAGGAAATCGTCACCGCTTCTTGGCAATCGGCCCATTTAATTTTTGCTCCGGGAGCGCCCTTTTTCCGTGGGCCGGATTTCATATTTTTCCAGCTTGTCCAGCACCGACTGCGCCGCCTGGATATCCAATTCCACGCTGCCATCGCGATATTTGCGCCCAAAAATCCTGGTTCGCGCCTCGACCATCGCCAGCGCCTTGCCTTCGCGCTGCGGCACCCGCAGCCGGACACGCCGGAGAGGGTCGGCCGTCAGGTATTCGTCCATGCGTTCGAGCAGCCGGTCAATACCCGCCCCGGTCTTAGAGGAGACGTGCACTGTTCCAGCATCATCGCGCAAGCCTTCGCGAATCGTCGCCGGCAGCAGGTCTGTCTTATTTAAAACGCGGATCTGTGGTTTGTTCCCGGCTTCGAGCTCTTCCAGAACACGTTCCACCTGGGCCTCCTGGCTGCGCGCGTGTGGCTGGGTCACGTCGGAAACATGCAGCAGCAGCGATGCTCGCTGCACTTCTTCCAGGGTGGCGCGGAATGAGGTCACCAGCGTATGGGGCAGGTTGCGGATAAACCCTACCGTATCTGACAGCAGAATTTTCCGCTTCGAGGGCAGCGTGACCGCCCGGATGGTGGGGTCGAGCGTGGCAAACAGTTTGGATGATTCCAGCACACCCGCCTTGGTGAGCGCATTGAATAATGTGGATTTGCCGGCGTTGGTATAGCCCACCAGCGCGATGGTCGCCACCGGGACCGACTCGCGCCGCTGCCGCTGCTGCGCCCGCGTGCGGCGCACGTTTTCCAATTGCTGCTGTACAGTGCGGATGCGGCGATGGATCTTGCGCCGGTCGGTCTCAAGCTGGGTTTCACCCGGACCCCTGGTGCCGATGCCGCCGCCAAGCTGCGACATCTGCAGCCCGCGTCCGGTCAGGCGGGGCAGCAGGTATTCCAGCTGTGCCAGCTCCACCTGCAACTGGCCCTCACGCGTGCGCGCGTGCCGGGCAAAAATGTCGAGGATGAGTTGCGTGCGGTCAATCACGCGCGCCTGGACCGCGTCTTCTATATTGCGCTGCTGCGAGGGCGTAAGCTCGTGATCGAAGATAATCAACCCTGCGCCGGCGGATTGCGCCGTAGCCGAGAGCTCCTCCAGCTTGCCGCGACCGATGAGGGTCGCGGGATCGGCCTTGTCGCGCACCTGCAGGAACTCGCCTGCTACTTCCGCGCCTGCGCTCAGGCTCAGCTCGCGTAGCTCGGCCATGGAATCCTGCGCGCTGAAGCTGGGCTCCTTCTTGCCGGCCCTGGCCTCGGAAGCTGGTTCGGATGAATTTGCGGCTTCTAGTGGATCTTTAATATCCAGAATATCCAGCGAATCTGGTTTGCTGGATTGGCTTGTGCTATCAAGAGAGGCGGCAGCTGCATCTTTGGCCTTCTGGGGCTCTTTGCGGCGGCGCTGCCGCAGATCGATGCCAACCAGAAATGTGATCTCTTTGGATTGGGATGTGGTGGGCTGTGCGCTTCCGCGCAGGCCGGCGCGGTCACTGAGACGAGAGCTGCGATTTTCGTTTGACACCAGAGAAGGCCAGTTTTGTGTGGCACAGCCGGGATGGCTGTGCGTTGCTGAAGCGCCGGGATCTCGCCGGCTGTTTTTATTTGCCTGGGGCTGAGAGCCGGCAACCAGGCTCACACTTCATTGCTGTTTCCAGGGCCCGACGCTGCCGCCGCCGGTGGGGTCGAAGCCGCGCTGCTTCCGCTGCTGCTGGCGTGCGCCATGCGGTCATGCGCCTGCACCGCCTTGCTGGTCACTACGGTAGAGATGGCGTGCTTGAAGATGAGCTGCTCCTGGTTGTTGCTGGTCTCAAGCACCACCGAATACTTGTCGAACGAACGGATCCGCCCCGTCAGCTTGACCCCGCTAAGCAGATAGATCGTAATGGGGGATTTGTCCCTGCGCGCATTGTTCAGGAACGAATCCTGGATGTTTTGTGCCGGCTTGGTTTCCATAGATTGGTACGATACGGCGACTGACGGGATTTTTCAACCCATAAGCACACTTACAGGTGAGTTAGATGCAAGTTGGTGGCTGGAAGGAAGGTAATAATTCCGGTGGGGTTTGAGTTCTCGGTTCTCAGTTCTCGGTTCTCAGTGAATGCCAGTTCCTTGCGGAACTGAAAACCAGCTCCAAGCTACAGGCTATAAGGTTTGCCCAGCTAAATGTCTTCAAAGAACTCCGAAGCGGTTCGGCAGCCAGTTCCATGGAGCTGCGAGTTGGAGACTACTCCTTGATCATGCCCCCCTCCCCATTACTCTTAAGTAGTTCGCAGATTGTAAGTCGCTGGGGTTCAATGACATACGCCGAGTGCAAGACGGCTTGGGAGTAATGGTGGCAACTGGGTGAAGTAGTCGGCGACGTTGATGCAAAACACGTCAAGGGCTGGGGCATTCGGCAACCGACAAAACCTTGTAGCTCGGAGCCTCCAGCTTGGAGCTGCTTTTGAGGGGGTGGAGGGGTTACTAAGTAACCTAATTTTGCGGAACGTGAAGAGGGAAAGCCGCGCGACCGTGGTGTTGGCCCGGAATCAACCAATTACTGCTGTTGTTGTTTTCAAAGAGCTCGAACACTTCGCAATCTCAATGCGATTGCAAACCATGATGTCCTATTGTCGTGCGGGGACCAAGGGTTTGATACCAGAGCTCGGATTCTCTTGGTTAGCTGCTACCTCAAACACGTTGCCATCGCCGTCTGCATTGATTTCGATATACATTAACTTGTGCTTCCCCCCCAGCCTTCGCAAAAACGCGAAAGGCTGGGCCACTCGCCACCCGGCGTCCTTTCATCTTCATCATCATCATCGATGGTGACTAAAAAAAGCTATGACTAAGACCCATATAGCCCCGGCACTATAAAACAAGAGACTATTCGTTAATCTAGCTGCTGATTCTAGAGCGACGTGCAACGCAGAACTTTCAACTACTGTAATCTTTTCTTCCCGACAAAGTTCCCGGATTCTTTCGTGGTACCGACGGGCGACAGACCATTGAATCCAGATTGAAATTGCAACAAAGAAGAGGAGGAAGGTGCTTGCCGATGACAACTGCTGCCAATGCGTACACGCAATAAACAAAGCATAGAAAATGCACCCAGCACAGACGGCCGTAGCGACAAGAAAGTAGCCAGAACGAAAGGGCGACCTTGCGAAAACATTTTCTTTCTCAGCACCCTTTGGCTCAGATACTACGTCAGGTTCCTTCATAACACCTCCGTGGCAACTCTTAATCGCACGCCCCGGATAAGAATGCTACAACGCCCGTCGCGCCCGCCCCGTACGCTATCCATTGAATGGCTCTTGGAAGTGTCGACTCTGGCACGACAACAAGCGATGTCACTGACGCAAGTCCAAGATATTGACAGCCAGTGATGGGGTGCGTACCCATCCACGCAATTTGATCTGAGAGCTGAAAGATATTGAAGTCGTTTCTTGTTGCATTAGGATTTGCCTTCATGTAGTTAACGTATGCTCTAGCATCGTACAGTGCTTGCGGATACTGCTGGAGTCGACTGTCCAGTTCGGTGTATGTAACCCACTCTGGCGCGAAGGATTCGAAAAACGAGCTATGAGGGGTAACATTACCATCTACTGTTCCTTGACCACTTACGCTTCCTCCGGGTAGCCAGACTCCACCTGGCATGCTGAAATGTGAAGCTGGAACATTAAGGTCAGGCCCATTAGGGCACGAATCCGGATTACTCCCACAATCCACTTGCCGCTGATAAATTACTTCGGCCGCTTCTTCAGGAGTGGTCCAAGTAAAGCTACCAGCGAAGGGGTTCCCGGTATACCCGTGCTGACTCGCATCTTGGAGCCAGAAATCCGGGCTTATAAAGATCCCCGCCCCTACCCACGAACTAAAATCGTCTCCAGGCCACTCTGAGCCATTGGCATGTCCTCCCTGGTCACAATGTGTCTGTGCATTGCACTCATGGGCCGCCAATCCCAATGGATCGGTTGCGGCGAGTAGACTGTTCGACACGTACGCATAACGGTTCCAGCTTTGCGGATTGGTCATGTCAACTGCGTCCAACCCCGCCGGGTCGGGGGAAATCCAGCGGCCCTGGGTTGGGTTTTGTTCGCGAAACATGAAATCGTAGAGGCCAGGAACTGTGTCCTGGTTCTGGCCGGTGAAGGAGCGGTCGGTGGTTCCGGTTTCATTATAGTTTTCACCGAAGGGCGCATAGGCGCCGTCGTAGTAGACGGTTCGCGCGGTGGTCGAGGCCAACCGCGAGCTGCCCAACCAATCGGCATGGCGATAGTACTGCAAGCCTGATCCGTTATAAACCGCCGTCGCCCCACCGGGCAATGCGATGAAGGCCTTGTTAAGATTCTGTCCATTCATCAATGCCAGCTTGGCTCCGCCTATTCCGTACAGAATCTGCTGATAGGTATTTCCAGGCGCCGAGCACGTTCCACCGTTAGCCTGCTCCACCATGCGGCCCATGGCGTCGTAGATCAGCACCACGCCATCGATCCGGGCCGAATTTCGTCAAGGCTGACAAACGAGAATTCACCACAGAGGCGCAGAAAAAAGAAAACCATTCAATAAAAAAAGGGGAGCGTTTCCGCTCCCCGAAGGACTTACAAATTTGTTTGTTTGCTTATGTTAGAAATTCAACCGCAGAGCAAACTGGATAAAGCGGCGCTCGTTGGCCGTAATGCCATTTGGGTTCACTCCGCGCTTCCCGATAACCGCGAACGGCGCGGTATTGGGCCCGTTCCCGAGATCCTGCGTGCCGCCGCTCTGCACGTAGTAGTTGGAGTGGTTCAGCAGGTTGTAGGCCTCGCTGCTGAACTGCAGGCCGTAGCGCTCGGTAATCTGGAACGACTTCCGGACTGCGAAGTTGACGAAATAAGCTCCCGGCCCACGGAAGGCGTTGCGGTGAACCATGTTTGCCGGCCAACGGCAGTTCTGACCGGTTGAGACCAGATCGCCGGCAGAGTTAGTGACCATGTTGCAGGTCGGAAATTCCCCAGAGCCGGTCAGCGGTTCAGCATAAGTCGCCGACGGCTGCAGGGTCAGGTAGGTAAAGGTGTTCGGGCTGGTGGCCGGAGTGCTGGTGCTGCCAGTGAAAGGTATGGTCGTGCCGGTTGGAATAAAGTAGCGAGCAAAAGCGGTATCGCCACCAACTCCGGCGGAGCTATCAAACACGGTGAAAGGATTGCCGGTGTGGGCGATGAAGATGGGATCCATCTGCCAACCATCGAGCACTTGCTTCACCCAACCGTGTGTCTCTTTGGCGTACGGCAAGTCCCACACTGCACTGATGGCAATGCGGTGCCGGGCATCGTAATCGGCATCGCCTTTATCCAAGGCAGGCTGGAATGGATCGAGCAATCCCAGGTTCTCGGTCTGCGGAGTTTCGCTGAAGGTCGAGCTCAGGTTGTCAATGGTGTGCGACCAGGTGTAGTTAATGCTCATATTCAGCCCCTGGTGAAAGAGGTTGTTGGAGTTAAAGCGCGTGTTCAAGGAGTTGTAATAGGAGAACCCATCGGCGCCGCGGGTGTTCATGTTTCCGTATTGCAGGTTCAGGCGCTCCAACGGATTGCCCGTGGCGGTGACATCTGCCCCGCCATAAACAACGCCCGCCCCCTGCTGATTCAAGTTCTCAATCGAATACAGGTGAATGCCGCGCTGGCCGGAATACTCCAGGGCAAAGAGCGAATTGTGCAGGACCTGCCGTTCGACGGAGAGGTTCCAGCTCTCGGTATATGCGGTAGGAATATCCTGACGCACGTAACGCAGGCTGGGGTTGGGAAGGGGTTTGGTGCCGGTTCCGGCAAATGGCCCGAGGTTGTTCAAGCCGGCAAGCGGGATGAAGGGCGCTGCCACTGTGCCAGTACCTTGAAAAATGGAGTTGAATTGCGCCGGCGGGTTCTGGATGACGTTAAAGGTAACGTTGCCAAAGTTGCGCTCATAAGCCATACCGTATCCTCCACGTAGGCTGGTCTTGCCATCGCCAAAGACATCCCAGGCAAAGCCGACGCGGGGAGCAAAGTTACGGGGAGAAGCGTTCCACAGGCCGCCCACCGGACTGGCTGGGCTGTTGGGCGTGGCCGCAACCGTGAACACCTGGCCGGTTTGAATCTTCTGAACCAGGCTGTTTCCCGGGCCGAAGACGAAGTTCGAATCCAGGTTCTGGTGGTTGTTGTGTTGCGTCCCATAGTACTCCCAGCGCAGGCCCAGGTTCAGAGTCAGGCGGGGAAGAACCTTCCAGGAATCCTGCCCGTACAATGAGAATTCATTGTAACGGTTGCTGCGCGAGAAGCTGGGCTGCGCGACCGGCAGGTTGACGCTGCACCCCGGGGTCACGATGGTGGCTCCCGTAGGATCTTTGAAGCAGGGGAACTTGCCCTGAGGATTAATCACTACCTGGAACCACCCTGCCTGGGCATTCATCAGGTCATCAAGACCTTGAGAAAGGCCGCCCTTAGTGCCACCCGATTCCAACCCTTCTACGGCGTTCTCATAGGCGCCAAAGGTGCGGTTATCCTGCGCGTACAGATAATCGCCGCCAAAGCGCAGATCATGGTTGCCCTTGTTGATGCTGATGGATTGGGCGATCTGGGCGATGTGCTGCGGGCCGCCAAAGGGGATGGAATTGCCTGGCGTGGTGCAGGAATAGCCCGGCAGACAGGTATTGTTGCCGTTGATTGTGGCCTCGCTTTGGATATTAAAGTACAAACTAGGCTGTATTGGCTGTGAGGCCAGAGGCTGCAATAGCTTAATGCGGCTGTAATTGATCTTGGTATCGGTGACAATCCTGGGACTCCAGATGTGGGTCAGCGAATAGAGGAAGTTCTGGTTCAACTCGTTTTGCCCGGTGTCGAAGCCGGTGTAGGGGCTGTTAACGACGATACCGGCAAATTCGTTCTCATTGAACACTGAGTAGCGGCCATACATCGTGGTCTTGTCCGACAAGTTGAAATCCACTTTGTTGGATGAATACCAGGTGTTCTGCGGAGCGCCGCCGCCGGAATCGCTCGGGGTTTGGTAGTTGACAATATCCATCACCGGCCCGCCCAGTCCAGTGGCGCCAGCATAGGCAGTATATGCAGCACTACTGGTACCGGTGGGCACAGCGTTTGATTTTAAAGCATTAAGCCTCTGCACTACTGTCAGACCCGGGCGCAGAGTAAAGCCATTGAAATACGCCTTGGTTGCCGCCGAGGTCGCCGCCAAAAATGCAGGATCGGGAATTGCGTCGATGACGTTTGCCGCGCTGCGAACCCGCAGCCACTCGGTGCTGCTGAAGAAGAACAGCTTGTCTTTCTTAATAGGCCCACCCACCGAATATCCGAACTGGTTGCGGGTGTATTTGGCCTTGGGAACCCCGTTGGCGTTGCTGTCAAAGTCGTTGGAGGTATAGGCCGATAGACGGTTGAACTCATAAAGACTGCCGTGAAGATTGTTGCTGCCACCCTTGGTGACCACATTGACCACGCCGCCTGAAGCCCGGCCATACTCCGCCGAGAAGTTGCTGGTGGTAACGCTGAACTCCTGCACTGAATCGAGGGGCACGGTCTGCCCCACCTTGGTGGTATACAGGTCCACGTTTTCCACGCCATCGAGCAGGATGTTGGTGCTGGCAGAGCGCGCGCCGTTGATAGAAACGCCGGTGCCGCGGGTAACCTCATCAGTTCCGCCCGTACCTGACGCCGAATCCTGGTTCACATTGCCCAGGGTCTGAACGAAGTCATAGGGATTGCGGGTGAGGCTGGGAAGTTCGGCGACACGCGTCTGATCCACAATCTGGTTCAGGGATGAAGTTTGAGTGTCAACCTGTGTTTCGCTGGTACCGATAACTTCGACAGTTTCTCCCGTGGCCTGCGCCGACAGGGTTACGTTCACCGAGGTCTTCACGCCCGGGGATACAGTAAACCTCTGCTTGTAGTCGCCGAAGCCGGTGTGGGAAACCTTAACTTCATATAAGCCGGGCGCCAGGCTCGGGATCACATAATTGCCCAAATTGTCTGTGGTCGCTGACCGCGAGACTCCGGTTTGCGATGTCGCGGTAACCGCAGCGCCGGTAATGACCGCTTTCTGCGAGTCGGTCACCGAACCGCTAATTGCGCCGGTTTCAAATTGCGCGAATGCGCTGACGGAAAACGCCATCAGCGCCAGCATTGCGAGTAGAATTTTTGTGGAATTTTTCCAAAATGCGGATATCCTCATTTGCCCCTCCAAGGAAACTTAAGTTTTAGAACTTACAGAGGACCACCTATATAAGGTCTCTGTGGTGAATGATTAGGAATTGCGTTTAGAGAAACTCGCGTCCGAGTCGCTCTGGGATCGACTAAAGGTTTTAAGGGTGCAACTCACAGTCCAAAGCGATGATTCATGTAACCGCTTGTAAACATTATGAATATCAGTTCATATGTGGGAAATATTGATGGTTTTTTCTACAAATTAATGGAACTCACGTTGGCGGGATTCCAAAATCTGTAGATTTTTGGCCAATTTCTCACCACGGAGACACGGTGGCACGGAGAGTTGGGGGTATTCAGAGCAACCGTGGTCGCTCCTGAAAGCACACTTGTCACCCCTGAAACTGGTCGCGAACAGAACTGTGCGAGGGTCAGAAGTCTGAGTGTCTTCGTGGTGAGAATTCAGGGTTTAGCGCCAATTTAAGGAAGTCCAGTCGCATATACACTCCAGCAGCCGTGCCACAAACTGCGATAGAATTTGCCAAGCTGACAAGGCATAGCTGAAGTTGCGCACGACATCCACCAAACCGGAACGCAAACTGATGCAGGTTCCCCTGCTGGACCTGCGGCGGCAATACGCGCAGGTGCGGGAGGAGATCGTGCGCGCGCTGGAGCGGGTTTGCGATTCGCAGCAGTTCATTTTGGGGCCGGAGGCCGCGCAATTCGAAAAAGAGGTCTCTGCCTACATTGGCGTGCACGACACCGTAGGCTGCGCTTCCGGGACAGACGCATTATGGCTTGCCCTGGTGGCTGCCGGTGTACAGCCGGGCGATTCGGTGATTACCACCCCGTTCAGTTTTTTCGCCAGCGCAAGCGCTATTGTGCGGGCGGGGGCGCGTCCGGTATTCGCGGATGTTGACGGGCGCACACTGAATTTGAGTCCTGAGCAGACCATTGGCCGCATTAAGAGCACGCCCAACCTGCGCGCCATCCTGCCGGTACACCTTTACGGGCAATGCGCCGATATGGACGCCTTTCTCAGCATCGCCGGCGAAAGCAGACTTGCGCTCATTGAAGATGCGGCGCAGGCCTTCGGCGCCGGGTGGCGCGGCAAGCGCGCCGGGTCGTTGGGGAAGGCCGCGGCGTTCAGTTTTTATCCTACAAAGAATCTCAGCGCGGCCGGCGAGGCAGGCTGCGTCACCACGCAAGATGCCGGCGTGGCCGAACGCATGCGCAGCCTGCGGAACCATGGCAGTCGCGAGCGTTATTTTCACGACGAGATAGGCTGGAACAGCCGCCTGGACGGCATGCAGGCCGCTGTGCTCCGCATCAAGATGAAATACCTGGAAGAGTGGAACCGCCAGCGGCGCGCGCGGGCCGCCACATACGACTCACTGTTCACTCGGGCTGGGCTTCGCCAGAGCAACGGCAACGATCCGCAATCGCCGGTGCAGTTCCTGGACTGCCTGCCGCAGGCGCAGCACATTTATCATCAATATGTAATCCGTGCGCAGCGGCGGGATGAGCTCAAAAAATTTCTGGGCGAAGCCGGCATTGGCGCTGAAGTTTATTATCCGCTTCCGCTTCACCAGCAAAGATGCTTTGCCTACCTGGGATACCGCGAAGATGACCTGCCCGAGGCCGAACGGGCGGCGCGCGAAGTGCTGGCGCTGCCGATGTTTCCTGAGCTGAGCGAAGAAGAGCAAAACTACGTGGTGGAGACGGTTGCAGAGTTTTACTCTTAAGATTTGTTTGGTTTTTTTCTCTACGCAAAGAACAGCATCGCCCAGACAAGAAAACGCAATTCCTTCGACAAGCTCTCCAGAAGCTAAATGCGGAAGTGGTTTATTTCTTCCGGTGCAAAGGGGAATCAAGAAAGATCTTCGAGAGAAAGCCTGATAAGCGGCCTGGGTGATGAAACATTCTCTGGGTTCCTTCGGCTTCGCTCAGGACAAACTCTTCGCGCCAAAAAAACGGCGCTCAGGATGACAGTGCAAAGGGGAACGATGAACCAAGAGCGTGGTCACAGTTCAGCGGCCTAGCTTCTGACGCTACGGACGGTTCGAAAAAACGGTCCGCGGCTCAGGATGGCAAGATGCAAACGGAGTGGCGAACGGACGTACAGTAATAGCTAAAACAGCGTAGCCGGCAATGTGACTGCGGTTTCTTGAGTTGCGGCAAATCCATTCCGGTTCAAATGAAAGCAGGCAGCTTCACGATAAAAGCCAAAAGCCCGCCGCAGCCGGCCCTCTTCATCGCTTCCCTGCATTGCTTCGAAGGCCATCTGGGTATATCCCATACGAAACAACGAATAGGCCAATAGATAATGATCGAGCCTGGAGCGTGGGTTGTCGCCGCTCAGGCGGCGATAGGCGTGAATAAAAAAATCTGCCGCCACGGGCGATAGCTGCCATTCGATGATGACGCCGGCCAGGTCCCAGGCAATATCGCACGGTCCGGGGAAGAAATGGTCGTCGCCGTGGCCGGCGCCGTCGGTTTTCATCAGGGCGCCGGATGGGGTGCGTATCCACTCGTGCGGCATCATGCGCGCGTCGGCGATTACGGGCCGCTCGCAGGGCAGGAATTCGCCTGCGGTATGCATGTCACTCCCGAACTCCTCGCTTGCGTTCACGTAGCACATCTCCTGCAAACTGACCTCGTCGGACGAAGCCTGGGGCGAATCGCAGGCAAGCTCGCGGGCGCGCCAGGCGCAGTAGCGGGCGAGATTTCGCAGCACATCTTCTCCCGTTTCGCCGCTCGACGATGAATTCCCATAAAAGGAAGACCCGTCAAGACATTCGTAATAAGCGTATCCCTGCGAGTCGAGTGCGTGCAGCAGGCGAGGGCCGAAGCAGGCTTCAGCCAATTGCCGCGAGCGGCTGACAACTTCTTTTCCATAGCGGCCCAGGCCTTCAAACTTGCAAAATGCCGAGCCGCCGCGCGCGAGATATTTGGAGCGCTCGACGTGCGTCCATGAAGCCGGCCATTCCACTTCAGGAGGATCTGGCGCCGGCAGAAGATGCGCTCGCCAAAGGCCCGCTCCGAGCCATTGATCGGCATCTGCCGGCTTTCGCGTTCCGAAAGGAATGCCCTCGCTGTGAAAACTTTTCCAGCGCCGCGCGGCATCGCGCGCCCGCAAACGTTCGGGATCAGGCTGATGGCTGCAGAACAGGGTAATTCTCGCCGATGGAACCCCCGCCGCAACCAGGGCTTCAGCGACCGACAAGAGCGATGAGCCGCTGAGACCCGGCCCTTCATCTACGACAAAAAAATGAGCATCGGCGTAAAGATAAGAGCGAAGCCACTGCACCTGTTCATCGCTGAAACGGCATTGACGATCAAAAGGATGTCCCTGGGGACGGGTGGTGATGCGCTCGGTGAGTATGCCGCGGCGGCGCAAAGCCGACGTCACCACCGCACTCAAAGTTGTACCGATACTACGAAGACCGATGACCGCAGCGTTATGGATACCATGGCAAAAAGAGTTTGCCAGAAGCGCATAGTCGAGAGGATGCAAAGCGTAATAGGCAAATCCTTCGGGCTTGGAAACGCAAAGGGTTTGCGGAGGCCGCAACTGCGCAACCCTTTCCAGCAGATGGCGACCAGGTTCGGAGGGCTTTAACAGGCAATCGGCGAGAGCATCGGTGATGGAACAGATCAGGGTGAGCTGATCGGCATCAGTCTGCGTATCGGCGAGAGCGCACTCCAATTCACCCGCGCGGAGGAGCGCATCCAACACTTCATCGAGCGCTCCGGCTTGAGAGGCGCGCGACAATGCATTGCGCAATCCGCCAAGCAAGTCCTCCCCCGGCGCCACACGGCGTTCACTGCGAAAGACGTACATGGGAGTGGGTGAGAATGCTCAGGCAGCTTTCTTGCCCCTGGAGGCGCGGGGTGAGCGCGCGATATCGCCATCTTTATCGATGAAATAAAGATAGTTGTTGTCGCGCTCAACAGCATGCTCCACCAGGGTTTGGGCCTCGCCTTCGCCCGTCTTGGACTTAGCTCGCACGTTACCGGCCCCGTCAATAAAATACAGGTACTTCTTGTAGTCCCGTTCCAGGTTCAAGCGCTTCACTTTTTCTGCCATGGAGCCTCCTCTCGCAAATGATTGGATTCGGGGGAAAGGCGGGGGGTTCGCTGGAAAAAAACAGCATTCAGCACTCAGCATTCAGCATTCAGCCAGGACAGGGGAAGTTGGAGGTACGAAGTAAGAAGTAAGAAGTAGGAAGTAAGAAGTGAAAAAGAAAGTAGATCTCACATTCCTGCTTCGTACTTCCTACTTCGTACTTCTGACTTTGTGGCGGCCGAGTTTGGCGGGTTCTTCTCCCGGAGCCAGGACTCGTTTTACCATGACGCCTTTGAGCCGGTATTTCCGCTCCGTGATGTTGCCGGAATCGTCGCGCACGTGGATGGTGAAAATCGGCAGCGTGCCCTCAGCGCCAAGATTTTCCTGGCCAGCCTCGGCCGGCAACAGGCCATTCAGGTTGCGCTCGCGGTAGGCAGTTTCATAATGATGGGGGCGTTTGTTCCAGGTGAAGACGCGTATCTGGTCGAAATCTACCGGGCTGCCTTCTTTCGATTCATTGAGTAATAGAAGATACTGTGGCACCTGCTTGCCGTTGTCATCCACCTGATTGAGAACGAAGTCGGCGATGATGCGTTGGCCTTCGGCGTACTGGGCGACGTCAACGGGTATGTCGATATCCACCATGCGGGCCAGTATCCAGCCATAATGTTTTTGCGAGTTGCGGACGAGCCACCAGTCTTCCACCACCGGCGGTGGCAGGGGAGCGGCGTTGCTATCCGTAACCGGCTTGGCGGCGCCTTTCACCGCTTTTTCCGCAGTGGCGCGCTTGAGCAGATCAAGCTTTTCTCCTTCTTTGAGCAGATACAGATGTTCGCTGTCGCGGCCGGGGGTGGCGTGCATATTCAAATCAGCGCGCGTGATCGCACGGGCCTGAACGGGAGTATTGCCATACTGCTGTCCGAGACTCTGGAAGCGGTCAAAAACTTTCTGGTCGGCAAGATAGCGCTGCTCCACCCAGCCTTCTTCTCCGTGCGCGGAGCGGACGCGCACAAAGCGCCCGTTCTTGGTGCGCTCCAGGATGCTGACTTTCTCGCCGTTATCCACGATGCCGGTTTTATTGAAGACGGCCGCCACACGGTCGCGCAGCGTCACCTGCGCGGCGGCAACATAGGCCACTTCGCCCGGCTTGACCGAATCGCGATTGCACCCGGCAATGAGGATCATGCACGGCAGGAGCGCAGAGAAGGCGGCTATTCGTAGCCAATATTTGTGAAGAAAAGAGAACATGGTCAAACAGAACAATATAGCATTTCGGTACGCGGTACTCAGTACTCGGTTCTCAGCCGTTGTCAGTTGCCGGTTCTCAGTTCTTAGTTCTTAGTTCTCAAACGTTGAGCACGGCGAAGACCGGAAGATCGTTATTGTTCTCAGAATTCTCGACCTGTCAGAAGGCCACAGCGGGTAACACGCGGGAGCCGACACTGGCCTTGGCCAAAGGCAGCACAGAATATCGACGACGGGCACAGTCTTCCCCCTCAGCCTGCCATCATGCATAGTTCGGCAAATCAGGGGTGAGCGGGACCGGATTGTCTGGAGACTTCCGATCCCTGCCCCCCTTTAATTCTCACTGGGTGCGTTGCGCAGCGTAACGCGGACATTGCGCGCGGCGTTCAACCGGGTGGTTGCACCCCAGTCGATATTTCTCAGCGCCACGATGGCTTTGTCTCCCTCATACTCGTACCAGAGGTCGCCCTGGTTGCGCCAATATTGTTCGACGGGAAAGACCATTCCGTTGGTCAAGACAAAGAGCGTTAAATTGACCGTCCACGCGCGGGTAGGATTTGACCCAGCCGGCATTTGGGATGCTGTGCTCAGCACTGGCGAAGCTGGCAGCAGACGTGGCCCATCCTGGTCGACCATCTGCATGCTGACCTCTTTCGGTTTCGCCGACGAGTCTTGTGGTTGCAAGGACGAACTGGATTCTCCGCCAAACCGATGCCCTTCCGATGTCTGGAGCTGCGGCACCTGCAGGTCTTCCATGACACGCAAGGTAACGCTGGTTTCGCCCTTGAGCGTCGGTCGCGGACCGCGCGCCGGCACAGTCATTACTTTCCACGGCCACAGTGGCGGAAACATCCATTCCACCGCATCGCGCGTGGCATGGCCATGACCGATGATCTTGCCTTGGCGATCTACGGTGAAATCGCCCGCAGCTACGACTTTCGCCGTGAGAGGCACATCGCCCGAGGGAAGGCCAATTCTGTCGAACACCAGTTTCAGGTAACCCTTGCCGACAAAATGACCGGGGTCTTTGTCCGCCTCGAGATGTCCAACGATGTATGTGCCACGTGGGAATACGGTCTGCCCAAATTGCTGCAGGCTGCGCGGATAACAGAGAAACGGGTCGCCCACGGCCACGGTGGCTGAGGAGAATTTAAGTTCATTCAGTGAACAGGTCATCAGTGTTCCCGCCGGCACCACAATGGTGCGGACTTCAGCGTTGGAACACATGTCAAAGCAGAGCAACGCAACTGCCAAAGTGAAGCAAAGCGATGTGAATTTCATGGTGGTACATCCTTCCCAGCGATCAGAACCTCCCGCAAGCGGAGTTCAGCCCGCCAGGTTTGATGCTGAAGGAGAGTTGCTAGTTTCAGAGTTGCTGGTTGTTTTTAATCAATTTACATTCGACCATCAGCCTGGGTGATAGAACTCCGGCTTCCCTAGGTCTAGTTCAAAAACTTAACAGTTAGTGGAGGCATCCATGACTCGGACTCCTCGCATTCTGCCTTTGTTTGTGTTTTCACTTATCGCGATTGCCGGTACTTCAGCGCAGCAACCGCAACCGGCGCAGATGGCAAGCCTGCGGCCCAATCCGGAGTTGCGCTGGCAGCGCACTTCGCCCACGCCACAAGAGCCGGAGGGACCGGTGCTCTATCAGCTTCTGTTCAATGCCAGCGGGACGCCGGGCGCGGTGCCGGCCTTCGACACCGATCCTTGTCATCCTCACCAACTCGATAACGGTGAAAACGGTTAAGGGCAAGAAGGGCGGCCTTGGGGCCGCCCTTCTTGCCTTTGACATGAATTTACACTGTTGAAAAATTGCTAATGATATAATCCCCGCCTCTCTAAAGTCAGCCCAAAAAATTTGCACGTAATGGAGGCTTCATGGTCCGGCCCCTTCGTATCCTATTCCTGTTTACTTTTTCGTTAACAGCTATCGCTAACATTCATGCCCAGCAAGCACAGCCGGTGGAAATGGCCAGCCTGCGCGCCAATCAGCAACTGCGCTGGCAGCGCACTTCGCCCACGGCGCAGCAGCCCGATGGCCCGGTCTTATATCAGCTTAACTTCACACCGGGGACGCAGGGTACGGTTGCGAAGTTCGACACCAATACCCGGCATCTGGTCAATTCCGATATTACGGACGTTGGCAGCATCGTGGCCATTGGCAGCAGCGGATTCATGATTAACGCCACTACCGGGATCGTCACGTTCGTTAATGCGCAGACGTTTCCCGGGACGGTAACATCAGTAAGTAACACCGATGGATTGATTTCCATCACCTCGCCCACCACGACTCCGGCCATCAACCTGAATACCACCAACACCGATGCGCGCTATGTTAGAAAGTCGGGCGACACGATGACGGGCGCTCTCAATTTGCCAACGAACGGTCTGGTGGCCGGCAGCAACCAGCTTGTTCTTTCCGGTGGGAAGGTGGGCATCGGCACGAACGGCCCAAACGCAGAGTTACAGGTGATAGGCGCTGCCGGCGTGTCCTCCGTTGGCGGTGGAGCGGGAACCGCTGGTGATCCAGGATTGAATGTACAAGGTGGCGCCGGAGGGGCGGTGATCGCTGGCGTTGGACCCAGCGGGCCAGGAGGCAGTCCCACCATCGCTGGCGGCGCCGGAGGAACAACGTTCAACGGACCTGGGGGCGGCGGAGGCAGCGTCACAATGACTGGCGGTGCGGGTGGTTCAATAACCGCAACCGCAGGCGGCTTCACTGCCGGCGCCGGAGGCAGTATCACCCTGGCGGCGGGCGCGGGGGGGACGGCGGGAGCGGGTAATAATCCCGGCGCGGGAGGAAATGTATTGATCGAGCCCGGCTCGGGCACTCCATCGGGAAATGTGCTCATCGCTGATGTCGGCGGTAATGTGGGTGTTGGAACTACATCTCCCAGCCAAAAACTCGAGGTCGCTGGCAATATTGCGCTAAGCGGACGTATCAGCCTGGGAATTTATGTCAAGACCGATACACCAAGCACCGCTGTATGGGACGAGGCCTGTTCCAACGCCAACGATGTTGCCATCTCTGGCGGAGGATTCGGAGTCGGTGGAACTGTGCTCCGGGAGTCGCGTCCAACCGTCACATTATCCCCAGGACAGACGGGTAATCCTTCCAATTCATGGCGCGTAACCTGCTCTAACGGCGGTTCCGACGCAATCTGCAGCCAAGCGTACGTCATGTGCCTTAGCCATGCCTCGCCGTAGAGCGGGACGCAAGCGGGAAACTTGAGCAGGTGTAAAGCGTTCTGCGAAATCCACCATACTCTCGATTCCATCAGCGCGAGGGAAAATGCAAGCGAAAGTCCAATTTCAGCCGTGGGTGGCGCCCAGCGCCATCGGAGGTCCTTCTCCCGCTTCGCGGGATCAGGATGACAGTGCATGAAGAGATATAGTCTTTGACGGCGGCTTGCCGCGCTGTGCCACACAAACTGGAAAATGCCCAAACAACCAAAAGTAAAGGCGGCTTTGGGCCGCCTTTGTTGTCTTGCAAAACTTGAAAACGTTTAGAGAGCCTGAACGTTCTCTGCCTGCCAGCCTTTGGGTCCCTTGATGACGTTAAACTGCACGGCTTGGCCTTCCTTCAGACTGCGGAAGCCTTCGTTTTGAATGGCGGAGTAGTGTACGAATACATCCTCGCCATTCTGACGGCTGATAAAACCATACCCCTTGGCATCATTGAACCACTTTACTGTTCCTTGTTCCATTGTGTTGCATTTCCTTCTTGTTGATTTAGGCTGGATGAAGCAAAGGCTAGTGCAGGCAGGTGCGCTGAAAAGCGGTACTTCCATGTACTAAAACTTCGTTCCAAAGCAGCAACCTAGTATACATAACCGGGTACGGAAGGCAAACAGGAAATGATCGTCGGGACAGGGGTGGATATTACGGAGGTCCGGCGCGTGGCCGAGGCCCTGGAACGCTTTGGGGAGCGCTTTCTGCGCCGGGTTTTTACTCCGCTGGAGATCGAATATTGCAGCTCGAAGCGAAACAAAGTCGAACGCCTGGCAGCCCGTTTTGCCGCCAAAGAAGCCGCTCTCAAAGCCCTGGGCACCGGATTGAGCCACGGGATCACCTGGCAGCAGGTTGAGGTCACCCGCCAGCCGGGGGGACGCCCGACGATCGCCTTTTCAGGCGTGGCCGCCCGGTATGCCGCCCGTCTGGCGGTCAAACACATCTCTCTTTCCATGTCGCATACGGCCGAGCAGGCGATTGCCATGGTGATCCTTGAGGATTGAGTCATTGATTCATTGGGTCATTGGGTCATTGAAGAATTGTGTAATTGGAGAATTTAGGTCAGTATTTACGGATGATGTTGATAGAATTGGTGGTTTCGGCGATGGCATTCGCATAACCGATAGCCACAATTACCGAATTAGGCAATTACACAATTACCCGATCACTCAATTACCCAATTATTCATGGCCCAATCACAATTGCTTGAACCGCCCATCCAGACCTCTACGTCCAACACCTCAAGACCGGCGCTCGTGGCTGCCATTGGCACCGTCAGTTTTGCCACCCTGCTGCTGGAGTTGTCCCTGACCCGGCTGTTTTCCGTGGTGCTGTTTTATCATTTTGCTTTTTTGGCCATCTCGGTGGCCCTGCTGGGGCTAGGCGCAGGCGGGGTTTTTGCCTATATCCGCTGCGAACAGCTCAAGCGCCATACGACCGAATCCCTGGCGCCGCGCATCGTGATGGCCAGCGCGCTCATGATCATGGTGCTGTTGGAGGTGGTGCTGCGCGTTCCGGTCACGCTGCGCCTGGACTGGACCAATTTCTTTCGGCTTACGATCATCTACCTGGTGGCGGCGGTTCCCTTCTTCTTCACCGGACTGCTGTTTTCGCTGGTCTTCGCGCGCGAGCGGCAGCGCATCTCGCAGCTTTACGGCGCCGACCTGATCGGCGGGGCGCTGGCCTGCCTGGCAGTGGTCCTGCTGTTGAGCTGGATTGGCGGCCCCAATGCGATTTTATTTGCTGCCATGGCCATGGCGGCGGCAGGGGCATTGTGGTCCCCGGCAAACAGGAAGAAGCCGCTGCTGCTGGCGTGCCTTCCCTTACTCCTGATCATTATCAACATGGCGACCCACGGACGGGTGGCCGACATTGTGTATGCCAAGGGCATGCGCCGGTCGCGGGCTTGGACGGAATACTCCAAATGGAACGCCATCTCGCGCGTGGAAGTGGACCATGCCGGCGATGCCCGGACCATTGTGATTGATGCCGATGCTTCCACTTCGCTCATGCACGCCGACCCAGCTCTGTGGCACGATCTTGAATGGCAAAAAGACCTGATGTCGGCGGCGCCCTCGGCAGTCAATGCGCTGCGTCCGCATGGGGATTACGCCATCATCGGCCCCGGCGGGGGCGTGGACGTGTTGCGCGCGCTGGTGGGCGGCAGCCCCAGCGTGACCGCGATTGAAATCAACCCTATTATCGCCAACAACATCATGCGCGGCCGCTATGCCGATTACGCCTATCACCTGTATGAACGGCCGGAAGTACATTTGCACGTCAACGATGGCCGCTCGTTCATCCGCAACTCTCAGGACCAATATGATGTTTTGCAGATGACGCTGGTGGATACCTGGGCCTCGACCGCCGCGGGCACTTTTGCGCTGAGCGAAAACAATCTCTACACTGTGGAGGCTTTCCGCGAATACTTCGATCACCTCAAGCCCGATGGCATGATCGCCATTACCCGCTGGGAGTTTAGAGAACCTCGCGAGGCGCTGCGCGTGGTTTCACAGGCGATAGAAACCCTGCGCCAGATGGGGGTCGAGGACCCGAGAAACCACTTCATCGTGGTGGCTGATGGAGAGTTAAATACCGACGGAAGGCCAGTCACCGTACTGGTCAAAAAAGCTCCGTTTACGCCCCAGGAAGTGCAGACTGTGCTGGCGCATATCAATGAGACAGGGAATCTGCACCTGGTTCATGCTGCCCATCTTTTTGGGCCAGTGCTGAATAAGGATACATGCCGCAAAAGCCTGGCGTTGACCTCCTGTTACTCCGGCGAAGAGGCGCTCGGCCCGGTTTCATATGCTGCCAAAGAAGCGCGCCAACCGTTTGACGAGCTTATTGATGCCGATCCTGATGTCACCATGACAACCCCTAAAGACCCGCCGGCAGTCTCATGGAGTGCGCGTGATGCCTTCATTGCGCAATATCCTTACAACATCAAGCCGGTCTCGGACAATGCTCCCTTTTTCTTTTTCACCTTCAAGACGGGCAGGCTGCTTCAGGGATTCCTTAATCCCCGCTCACATTTCGGCATTGACTGGAAGGTCAACCTGGGAGTGGCTGTACTGTTCATGTTGCTGGGCATATCGGCGTTGGCCGTGTTGGCGTTCCTGGTTTTGCCCCTCGCCTTCCACACAAGCGCGCGGGTAGCGGGGGTACGGCCGCTGCTGTACTTTATTGCCGTAGGATTGGGCTACATCCTGGTGGAAATCACCATGATTCAGCGCTTTGTCCTGTTCCTCGGCCATCCTACGTATGCGCTGACAGTGGTGGTTTTCCTTATGATGCTGACCAGCGGCGCCGGCAGCCTGGCAGCCCGGCACTGGATCGCCGACTGGCGCAGGGTCCGCTTCCCGCTCCTCATCATTGCGGCTGCGCTGACAGCCTACATTTTTCTGCTGCCCAAAGTTCTGGTGGCATGGGTGGGCTGGCCGCTGGGTCTAAAGCTGCTGGTGAGCGCGGTTATGCTGGCTCCCGTAGGATTTCTAATGGGCATGCCCTTCCCCACGGGGTTGCGCGCGCTGGAGAACACCGAAGCCGGAGCGATTGAGTGGGCCTGGGCCATGAACGCAGCCGCCTCGGTGCTGGGATCGGTGCTGGCCATGGTGATTGCCGTGCATTTTGGCATGGCCGCCACTCTGGCATGCGGCGCGATTGCCTATCTGGCGGCAATGATGCTGGTCAGGGCGCTGCAGAGCAGGGCGCCGGCTTATTAACGTAGGTTCGCAGCCGTGACTCTGTTAGCATAGTTCATCAGCCATCATTGAGAGTAAGCGCCTCGGATAAGCTGCGGCTGCAATTTGCCGCTTGATCGCACCCGCTCAGAATGGCCTAAGTAGAATTGATGCAATATGTTATCATTCGCCCTTTCCCGTTGATTTCAGCAAAAAAGCAGTGGGTTTCGAACTTTGGAAGATTGAACGAGAATTATGCCTAGCCAAGCACAACTGCAATGGTCACGTTTACGGGTAGGGATTACCGTAGTTGTGGCCATGATCACTCTGGTCATTGTGATCTTTCTGATTTCTTCCAGCACTGGCCTCTTCACGCACCAGATCTACCTGAAGACATATTTCGACAACGCCGAAGGGCTGCGGCGGGGCGCTCCCGTGCGCCTGCAAGGGGTGGATATTGGGAACGTAACGCGCATTTCCGTAGACCCCAGCAAGCCCCTGACCCCCGTCGAAGTGACCATGAAGGTGAACACTCGCTTCCGCGATTTTTTGAGGAAGGATTCAACCGCCGAACTGAGCACAGCCGGGGTGCTGGGCGAAACCTACATTGACATCAACAGCTCTCAGGCAACGGGACCATTGCTTGGGGACGGAGACGTGTTGCCGGCGGTAAACCGTCCCGACCTTCAGGACGTGATCCGCTCCAGCCAGTCCTCACTGCAAAATGTGGACGTGTTGGTGCGGAGGCTTGACCGTATTGTGGCGGCGGTAGAGGAAGGCAAGGGCTCGATTGGAAAACTCATCTACGATCCCAGCCTGTTCAACCGCCTGAATATCACCCTGAATGAGATGCAGCAGATGGTGGGCGAAATCCACTCCGGCAAGGGCAGCATCGGCAAGTTAATCGAAAGTGAAGAGCTCTATGACAAAGCCAATGCCTCAGTGGATAAATTGAACAGCATCATTGACGAAATCAACCAGGGACAGGGCACAGTCGGCAAGCTGCTGAAAGACGATACCCTGTACAAGAACCTCAATCAAACAGTCGCTAAAACGAATGCCCTGATGGATGAAGTTGACCAGGGTAAAGGCGCCCTGGGCATGCTGGCCAAGAATGAAGAATTTGCCCGCAAACTTGACCGGACCATGACCAACCTTAATACGCTCACCACCAACCTCAATGATGGCAAGGGAACCATGGGCAAATTGTTCGTGGACCCCTCGCTCTATAACAATTCCGACAAGATGCTGGTGGAAACGCGCAGCCTGGTGCAGGCCATCCGGGAAAACCCCAAGAAATATTTGACCATTCATTTCAAGATTTTCTGAAGGACGCGGTGTCGTGCAACAAAAAAAGATGCAACATGGAATACACGAACGCTTTGTATTTGGATAAAAGCGGACGCCGTCCCTACGGGACTTGAATCATCTTGGCATCCCTACCCAGCGCTGGAAGCGCTGGGCTATAATACGCCGCCCCCTTGGGGCTGATGTGTCGTTTCATCATCGCTCTCGTACACTTATCAATAATCCAGGTAGGCTCGTGCCCTGATACTTTGTCTCGAATCCGCCGTCCATATGATGTAACAGCTCTGGTGTGAAGGGCAGGAGAGAGCCTAACTATCTGGACTCGAAGTTAGAACTCCTGTACCTTGTAGCACGTGAGCCATCCTTGTCACCAGTGCGGCGCCGAAGTTGGAGAAGGTAACCCGTTTTGCCGGCAATGCGGCGCTCCACAGATTCGAGTAGGCCAGAGTGGCGAAGAGCCGCCAGCCGGTGAACCAGCGGGGACCAGGGGGCCAACCACCGGTCCAATCTCAACCCTGCCATCTTATAATTCCGAAAAAATCGTTATTAATCGGGGGGTTGCACGCAAACAGGCTGCACTGGCGGGGATGCTTGTCGCTGTTCTACTTACCCTGTCGTATTTTAGGGCTCCGTTCTTCCTCTTGATCCCCATCGCGGGGTTTTTCGCGGTATGGCGGTATCTGCGGGAAATACCGGGGCAAAGACTATCGCCCGGAGCTGGGGCGGGCATCGGGCTGTTGACGGGCTTTCTGGGATTCCTTTTCTGCGGCATACCGTATATTTCAACCATTTCATGGTGCTTGGCCAATCATTCTGATTGTCTGCCTGTTCGTAGTTTGCGGGCACAGATTTCTCTTGCCTTAGAAGCCAATCCCAACCCCCAAGTGCAGCAAGTGGCCCAAAGCTTGCTTGCCCCTAGCGGGGTATTTTTCTTTGCCGTGGCTCTCTGTCTTCTGACGCTCGTTTTGACCCTGCTCCTGAGCGCCATTGGCGGGGCCATTGGGGCAAACCTCTCCAAACGCCGCTAGGGCGCGAATTGGGTTTTTGTTTCTGCGGTAAATTCATTTATGATTTCGGCGGCATGAAATCTCAAGGAACCGAACCCCGGCTGCGTGAAAAAGCGCAGCTTATGTCCGCCTCGGAAATTGAACGCACCCTGGTCCGGCTGGCGCACGAGATCATGGAAAAGAACAATGGCGGGCGAAACCTGGCCCTGGTAGGCGTCCGCAGGCGGGGCGTTCCCCTGGCGGAGCGCCTGGCAAAACACATCCGGCAGATCGAGAAATGCGACTTGCTGGTGGGCGCGCTGGACATCAGCTTCTATCGCGACGACCTTTCCACCGTGGCGCAGCGCCCGGTGGTGCAGCCCAGCGACATCGGATTCGATGTCAACGGGAAAAACATCATCCTGGTGGACGATGTGCTTTATACCGGCCGCACCACGCGGGCCGCGCTGGACGCGCTGTTTGACCGGGGCCGCCCGCAAAAGATACAGCTTTGCGTGCTGATTGACCGCGGACATCGCGAGCTGCCCATCGAAGCCGCCTTCATCGGACGCATGGTACAGACCCGGAGCAACGAGGTCATCGAGGTCAAGCTGGAGGAGACCGATAAGATCGAGAAGGTCTTGCTGATGGAGAAGCCGGAGCCGGATACGCAGGGATGACCGCATCTGCTCCCACTCGACGGACCAGCATCAGCCGCTCACTCCTTGATATTGAACACCTACCCACCGAACGCATCATGGCGCTGCTCAAGCTGGCGCAGCGCATGCGGCCGGCAAAGCCCAATTCACTTTTGCGCGGCAAGACCGTTGCCCTGCTTTTCTACGAGACCAGCACGCGCACCCGGGTTTCCTTTGAATTGGCCGCCAAAAAGCTGGGCGCAACCACGACGGTGATTACCGCCGCAGAATCCAGTATCCAAAAAGGCGAATCGCTGGTGGATACGGTCAGAACTTTGCGTGCAGCCGGGGCCGACGCGATTGTGATCCGGCATCCGTCTTCCGGCGCTCCCAACCTGGCAGCACGAAACCTGGACATTCCCGTCATCAATGCCGGCGATGGAATGCACGAGCACCCTTCGCAGGCCCTGCTGGATGTCTTCACGATCTTGCAGCACAGAAAAAAGCTAGGGGGATTACAGGTGGCCCTGATTGGCGACATCCTGCACAGCCGGGTAGCGCGTTCCAACATACATCTGCTCAGCCGCATGGGAGCGCAGGTCACGCTGTGCGGTCCTGCGGAGCTGGCGCCGGAAATTTGCGCCACCCTGGCCCCGGGGGTTACGGTGATCCGGCATATTGAGCCGGCCATCCGTGGCGCGGATGTAATCATGATGCTGCGCGTGCAAAAAGAACGGCTCGCCGGTTTGCAGCTCAACGCGGAGGACTATGTCGCGCGCTATCAACTGAACGGTGAACGGCTGCGCATGGCGAAGCGGGATACGCTGGTGATGCATCCGGGACCGGCGATCCTCGGCATGGAGCTGACCAGCGATGTCGCCGATGGCCCGCAGTCGGTCATCCTGGAGCAGGTGGCCAACGGCATACCCATGCGCATGGCGATTCTGGCGCAGGCGCTGACCGGCAAATAAAAATAAGCATCGGGAAAGGATATTATTTCGACTTTGAAAACGCAGCGCAGCAAATCGCTTCTGATCCGCGGCGGCCGGGTGGTTGACCCGGCGCAGAAGCTCGACGCCAATTACGATCTTCTGCTGCGCGACGGCAAGGTGGCGGAAATCGCTCTCTCGGGAAAAATTCGAGGCGGGGCAGACAAGACATTCGACGCGCGCGGGCTGATCGTAGCCCCCGGATTTATAGATTTGCACGTACATCTGCGCGAACCCGGGCAATCGCACAAGGAGACTATTGCCGCCGGAACGGCCGCGGCTGCGGCAGGCGGTTTCACATCTATCTGCGCCATGCCGAACACATCTCCGGTCAATGATTCGGTGGACATCACGCAGTGGATGCAGGCGGAAGAACGCGGCGCCGTGGTCAACGTCTTTCCCATTGCGGCGGCTACGGTGGGCAGCCAGGGCCAACAACTCACCGACTTCAAGGCGTTAAAACGAGCAGGCGCTGTGGCCGTGACCGATGATGGCAAGCCCATTCTCGATGACGCGATCATGCGCGCGGCACTGCATGCCGCGGCCGGGCTGAGTATGCCGGTGATCCAGCATGCGGAAGATACCCGCCAGACCCAGGGCTGCGTGATGAATGCCGGAGCAGCCGCCGTGCGGCTCGGCCTGCGCGGAATGTTGGCGGAGGCGGAAGCCGGCGTGGTGGAGCGCGATATCCGGCTGGCGGGGCAAACCAAGGCCCACTTGCACGTTGCCCACATTTCCACACTCGCGGCATTGAAGGCTGTGCGCCGGGGGAAGCGTGAGCGCGTGCGCGTGACCTGCGAGATTACACCGCACCATTTTGTTCTTACCGATGAAGATGTAGGCGACTACAACACCAATGCAAAGATGAATCCGCCGCTGCGCAGCCAAGCCGACCGCGAAGCCATGCTGGCGGCGCTGGCCGACGGCGGCATTGATTGCATTGCCACAGATCATGCTCCCCACGCCGCCCACGAAAAAAATGTGGAGTTCGACCGCGCGCCCTTCGGCATCACCGGCCTGGAAACAGCGTTAGGCCTGGCCATCACTAAACTGCATGTTGATAACAAAATTCCGCTGCCCAGGATTGTCGAATTGCTCTCCAGCAATCCCGCAAGAATCATGGGCCTGACGGGACGCGGCGCGCTTGCCAAAGGGTCGGTGGCGGATGTCACGATTTTCGATCCGAAGAAGCGCTGGACATTCGAGGCTGCGAAATCGCTTTCGAAATCCAAGAACACACCCTTCAACGGATGGCAGCTCACCGGCAAAGTGGTTGCTACGATTGTGAACGGCGAGTTTCAACTCCGGAGCTAAGCGGCGAGTAAAATCGCGGATTTCTTAACTTAACTCCTCAGCAGATTCGACGTATAATTGCAGCCGGTTTAACTCTTTCACTTCCCCAAAGCAAGAGAGGCGGTAGGGTTCCCCCTGCCACGCCCTCCGAATACATCTGTCAAATACATTTGTAAGGAGATCCTCACATGAAACTAGCCGCTCAAGGCCTGCTGCTGTTTTGGCTCGCGTCAACAACCGTCGTCCACGCGCAAATCTCGAAGTTTCAACACGTGGTCGTAATTTTTCAGGAAAACCGTACGCCCGATAACCTTTTCCAGGGCTTGTGCGTCCCGCCCTATGGGAAAAGCAGTTCATGCAGTACGACCCCGAGTTCCACGCAATACAACATTCAGACGAGCAACTGGCTCGACAACAAATCTCCCGGCGGCACGATTCAACCTGCAACCGTGCCGCTGGCCGGTCCTTATGATCTGGGCCACTCGCACTCCGATTGGGTCGGCATGTGCGATCTGTCGGCAGGCGACTGCAAGATGGATGGGGCCTCGCTTGTAAAGTGCGGCCCGGCTAAAGCCTGCCCTTCAAACCCGCAGTTCAGGTACGTGGATAATTCGCAAGGCATTGTGAATCCCTACCTCGAAATGGCCACACAATACGGTTGGGCCAACTATATGTTCCAGACCAACCAGGGACCGAGTTTCCCCGCGCATCAATTCATTTTTGGAGGAACTTCGGCGCCGACTGCGCTGGACGACTCAAAAGCTATTTTCGCCTCAGAGAATATGCAGAACTCCGGCATCGGAGGACTGAAGGCAGTGGCTGGATGTACGGCTTTAGATGGATCGGGAGGAACCAGCTCGACGACGGTTGCGCTGATCCAACCGCCGGGGACCGAGACCAAGAGCGTCTACCCCTGCTTCGAGCACGAGACCATGGCCGATTTGTTTCCCCCAAAAGTCACGTGGAAATACTACGCGCCCAGCGCCGGCTCCATTTGGACCGCTCCCAATGCAATCCAGCATATTTGCATGTCGAGCGGGCCGGGCGGTAAATGCACCGGGCCGGAGTGGACCAATAACGTGGACCTCACACCGGCAGACGTATTAGAGGACATTGCCAACTGCAACCTTCGTTCCGTCAATTGGGTGATTCCCACGGGGCAGAATTCGGACCACGCGAATGATAACGACGGAGGTGGGCCCTCCTGGGTAGCGGCGGTTGTCAACGCAATCGGGAACAACACGACCTGCGAGACGACAGGATACTGGAAGAACACCGCCATCTTCATCACGTGGGATGACTGGGGAGGATGGTATGATCACGAGCCTCCCACGATCTTAACGGGCAACCAGGGCGACTATCAGTTTGGCTTCCGTGTCCCGCTGATCGTCGTCTCCGCTTATACCCCCAAGGGTCATATCAACAACGCCCGCCATAACTTTGGCAGCATACTCAGGTTTATCCAGCACAACTTCGGAATCGAGGAAGGTGCGCTTAATTTTGTCGATGAAAGAACCACAACCGATCTCACGGGGTTTTTCGAGCTGAAGACGCCGCCGCGCGCCTTCCTAGAGATTTCTGCACCTAAGAAAGCGGAATTCTTCCTGAAGGACAAACGTCCGGCGACGGAACCGGACAACGACGTAGAACCTTAAGAGATAATTCCCATCGTCTTGCCCACACGCTGCAATGTCTCCAGCGCTTTTTCGAGTTGCTGGTGGGTGTGCGTGGCGGTCATGATGGTGCGGATGCGGGCTTTGCCTTCGGGCACCGTGGGAAAAGCAATCCCGGTGCCCAGCACGCCCTCTTTGAATAGCTCGCGGCTGAACTCCATGGTCAGGCGGCCCTCGCCCACGATAATTGGGGTGATGGGGGTCTCACTGGCGGGGGTATTTACGCCGCCGATGTTGAAGCCCAGACGGCCCAGTTCCTTTTTGAAAAAGCGCGTGTTCTCCCAGAGTTTCTCAATGCGCTCAGGTTCCTGTTCCAAAACCTCGAAAGCCGCAATGCAGGTTGCTGCCACCGACGGCGGATGCGAGGTCGAGAACAGAAATGGCCGGGCGCGATGATAGAGAAATTCGATCAGGTCGCGCGAGCCGCAAACATATCCGCCGAGCGCGCCGATGGCCTTGGAGAGCGTGCCTACCTGCACATCCACGCGGCCGTGGACGTTGAAGTGGTCAATGGTGCCGCGACCGTTGCGGCCCAGGACGCCGGAGGCATGGGCGTCATCCACCATCATGATGGCGCCGTATTTTTCAGCCAGATCGCAGAGCGCGGGCAGCGGGCCGATATCGCCATCCATGGAAAAGACGCCGTCGGTGATGAGCAGCTTGCGTCCGGGCTGGTCTTTCACGGAAGCCAGTTGTTCCTCGGCATGGGCTGTGTCTTTGTGACGGAATACAAGAATCTTTGCCCGCGAGAGCCGCGCCCCATCAATGATGCTGGCGTGATTAAGCTCGTCGGAGATGACGAAATCTTCTTTGCCCAGAATGGCCGAGACTGTGCCGGCATTCGCGGCGAAGCCTGATTGAAAGACCACGCAAGCTTCGACGTTTTTGAAGCGGGCGATTTTCTCTTCCAGTTCCATGTGGATCTTCATGGTGCCGGCAATGGTGCGCACGGCGCCCGAGCCGACGCCATATTTGCGCGTGGCATCGAGCGCGGCTTCGCGCAGCTTGGGATGCGTGGTCAACCCCAGATAATTATTGGACGCAAGATTGATGACCTTCTTGCCGTCGAAGGTGCACACCGGCTCCTGCTCGTCTTCGAGCACGCGCAGCTTGAAATAGGTTCCTTTGTTTTTCAGTTCCTTGAGCTGGTCGGAAAGATAGGAGAGTTGAGGGCGGGTCGAGGTAATGGCCATACAAATCCTTCAATTGATAATTTTACATTCCGTTTACGGCATTCCTTTCGAATACTTTCCCGGCGATTGGGTTTTATATTCTTCCGATTTGCCGCGCGGAATGCTCAGCGACTTCCAATCTGCGCCGCGAATATGTTTGGCCAGAAAAATAATCTGTCCGATATGCTGGGCGTAATGCAGGAGCGCCCGGTTGAGCGCCTGTAAAACCGTATGCTCTTCTCCGCGAATGGTAACGCTCCGCCCCAGGTCTTCGGGCTGGAGCGCTTCGATAGTGGCGAAGAGGCGTTGCCACTCGCTCTCCCAGGTGTTCATCAGCTCTTCGCTGGTCAGGCGATCCTGAACAAATTCCTGATCGCGATGGCGGCCGAGCTTTTCGCCGTCGCTGGTCAGAAAATCGGTAAAGCGCGAGCGCATGTTGCCGCTGATGTGCTTCATGATGATGGCAACACTGTTGGCTTCGGGATCAATCTGCCGAAAGAGCTCTTCCCGGCTGAGCTGGGCGATTGCGCCTTCGGCCATGCGTTTGTATCCGCGCAGCCCGCGGCGGACCTCATTAAGATATTCGGCATTGAAATTCATACAATTCTTCCTGGGCTATTTGCGTTTTTCTTCCGAGGCTGCCCACGAGCCGCCCCCGGGCGACTCGATGCGAATGCGTTCGCCCCGGCGCAGCCTGCGGCTCATTTTTCCCGGCAACTGTTCCTGCGAACCGTCACGTCGAACAAGAGATGTTTTCCCGGGTTCGCCATCGGGAGCGCCTCCCAATCCATAGGGGCCGCGCTTGCGCCGGTCGGCGAGCACGGTGACATCGGCATCGGCAAGCAACTCGATTTCGCGGACAATTCCTTTTCCTCCGCTATATGCATTCCCCAACGAGTGCGATGAGCGTTCGGCATGGTGAGCCGGGCGGCGAATGGAATATTCCGTCACGCGGAAAGGATACGCATATTCCAACGCTTCGATGGGCGTGTTCAGGGAATTGGTCATGTGCGTATGCACCGCCGAAACGCCATCTTTTCCCGGACGCGCCCCCGCGCCCCCGGCAATCGTCTCGTAGTAAGCGAAAGGACGGCCGCTCCGAGGATTGATGCCGCCGATGGTGAGATTGTTCATCGTGCCGGAAGAGGCGGCAGGAATGCGGCCGGGGATGGCTTGCGCTAACGCGCGTAGAAGCACATCGACGATGCGCTGCGAAGTTTCCACATTGCCTCCCGCAACCGCAGCCGGCGGACGCGCATTGACCACGGTTCCCGCGGGCGCAACTACCTGGACCGGACGCATCAGGCCGGCGGTGGCCGGCACATCTTCCGCCAGCAGGCAGCGGAAGACATAAAAACATGCCGAGTAAGTAATGGCCTCCACGGCATTGATGCTGCCTTCAACCTGCGCATCGCTTCCACTGAAATCAACCGTGACCACGGGGTTGCGTTTCCCGGAAGACGCCCGGCCCGCGCTCCCGGACACTTGAATCGCAACCTGAATCTTCACCGGTTTCTCGCTGACGCCGTCGTCATCGAGAAAATCTTCGGCGCGGTAAACTCCGCGCGGGACCAGCGCCAGAAAGGCGCGCATCATGTTTTCCGAATAGTCCAGCAATCCAGCAGCGGCGCGCTGTACCCGGGGCAGCGAATAGCGGCTGCATAATTGGCGCAGGCGCTCGGCCCCGGTGTGGCAGGCCGCGAGCTGCGCGTTGAGGTCGCCTTCGCGCTCCTCGGGCGTGCGCACGTTGTTGAGCAGCAGCGCCAGCACATCGCGTTGCGGCTCTCCACGCTTCACAATGTGCACGGGTGGAATGCGAAATCCTTCCTGGTAAATTTCGCGGCACGGGCCCATGGAGCCGGCATAGGCGCCGCCCACATCGGCGTGGTGGGCGCGCGAGGCCACAAAAAAATCGGGCCGCAGATCAAGGAGACCAGGACGATCTCCGCCCGCTCGCGCGCGTGATGCGGCTCGCGAATGCCTTGCTGGATTTTGCTTTATGAAAACAGGAGCCACCAGCGTGATGTCAGGCAGGTGCGTGCCGCCGCAAAATGGATCGTTCAGCATGGCGACATCGCCCGGCAGCAGCGCGAGCGCATCAATAGCGGCGCGCACCGACATGGGCATCGAGCCCAGGTGCACCGGCATATGATCGCCCATGGCGATGGCCTCGCCCGCGGCGTCAAAGACAGCGCAGGAATAATCGCGCCGTTCTTTGATGTTGGGCGAAAACGCGGTGCGCGCCAGCGCCGCTCCCATTTCTTCGGCGATGGAATGAAAAAGGCTTTTGAAAATCTCGAGTTCGATGGGGTCAGCACTCAGCATTGTTCAGCACTCGATATTTCAGCATTCAGCAGTCAGCACTCAGCATTCAGCCAACCAACAGATTATCAGGCGTTGAAAAGAAAAACTCTGAAATGCCGTTTGCCTCGTTTCATTCTGGCAATGTTGAAGTGAGATTTTTTGGTCATTGAGTTTGGTTTGGAGACTCTTCACGTGATTTGCGTCTCAATTCTCCGCAGTGTTGGGCGAAATGTTTTCTGGCTGAGTGCTGAGCGCTGACTGCTGAATGCTTTTTTTTATTGACTTTTCACTCAAGAAGCCGCAATATCTTGTGCCAAGCGATGTGAACACACATTTTGTTGCGTTCGCGTTGCAAAAGGGCCCCCATTCAAGGGAAATAATGTTCCAGGAGGAACTCAGATGCCAGCGAAGAAAAAAGCAAAAAAGAAAAAGAGATAATGCAAGGCGAGGCTCATAAGCCTCGCCAGTTCTCCAACGAACGAAATTTACCAATAAGCGAAAAATTAAAGGGCCTTCACTTCGGTGAAGGCCCTGATTTTTTGCGGCCGGGAATTACGGATGCCCTTCCAAGGTTTGATCGTCGCAGGGCGAAGTTCCCTTGGCGCAAACCGGCTGCGCGGGCAGCGGCGGCGGATTGATGAGGGAAGGCGCGCTGAAGTCAAAGAACTCAAGCATGTTGTCCTGCGCGGCGTCCCGCTTGGTCAAGGGCGGCAGATTGAAACGGGTTTCGATGAATTTGAGAATTGCGGTGGCGTCGCGCGGCACATGCGAAACGAAATGCGGCTTGACCCACGGCGAAATCACGATCAGCGGAATGCGGAATCCGCTGAAGTTGAAGTCTCCGGGGACATCGCCGGGGCCCAGCATGGGCTTAATGCCATCAGGACTGACCTCGCCAAACGGCGGCACGTGATCATAAAGCCCGCCGCCCTCATCGTAAGTAAAGATCATCACAGAGGATTGCCAGGCCTTGCTCTTCAGGAGGGCTTCAATTACAGGTACAGCCGCTCCAGCGCCAATGGTGACGTTGTTCTCCGGGTGCTCGTCTAAACCACTGACAGAACCACGCTCGATAAAGACGACGGGCGGCAAAAGGGTATCGGCATTGGGATCGTTGAGAATGGAGTACCACTCGTTGATGCTGCGCACATTGCCCTGGTCCTGTCCGTTATTTTTGAACCAGGTATTCCACTGCGCCAAAAAGACGCTCGAATCAAGGTAATAATACTTCCAGGGGATATTGGCGTTATCGAGCGAATCGAAGATCGTAGGCTGCGGCCATCCATTGGAAGGCTGAGGGTCGTGATTGTCAATGTGACCAAAAGAAGTGCCCGCGAAAAAATACATGCGGTTGGGAACGGTCTGTGTCATCACGGGTGAAAACCAGCGGTCGCTGGTGGCGAACTGCGTTGCCAGTTCGTAGTACACCGGCAGGTCGGTCTGGTCATAGTAGCCGACAGCCCGATCGCCGTTGGCATCGAACTGGTGCGGCACAGAGATCGAAGCTTCCGCAAAGCCATCCATGTTGAAATGACCGGGAGGATTTTCGTCTATGTCATGGTGGCTCTCGTTCCAGAAGGGGCTGAGATTTTCGGTTCTTTGCGTGCGCTCGTGGAACGGAGAGACGTTCCTGCCGGCCGCTCCCGGGATAGAAACGTTAGGATCAAAACCATCCACGTCATTGGCGAAACCTTTGCCGGCCTTGTAAGCCCCCAACTTTCCAAAGTACATGTCGAAGGAGCGGTTCTCCTGCACGAAGAAGATAATGTGTTTGATCTTCGATAAATCGCCGGGCCCTAACACGGTGACGATTACGGTAGAGCTTGCCTGTTTTCCATTTACGTCGGTTGCCGTTGCCGTATAGGCCGTGGTAGCAGCGGGGCTGACGTTTACGGTTCCGGCAGGCGTTTGTTTGCCTACTCCGGGTTCAATATCCACGCTCACCGCATTTTGCGATTGCCACGTCAAAGCCGAATTCTGTCCCGCAACAATCTGCATGGGATTGGCGGTAATGGAAACCGCGAGCGTCCCCGGCGGCGGCACCGTGACGGTGGCCTGGGCTGTTTGGGTTCCGCCAGGGCCACTGGCCGTGGCGGTGTAGGTTGTTGTAACCACCGGCTGCACGGTGACGGATCCGTTCAGTGGTTGCGGGCCAATACCCTGATCAATCTGGAAGCTGGTGGCATTGGTCGTAGTCCACGTCAACGTGGATTTCTGTCCGGCAAGGATCTGGGGGGGATTCGATGCGAAGCTCAGGGTTGGCGGCACCTGGTTCACGGTGACGGTCACCGCAGCTGTGGCCGTGGCGCCACTCTGGCTGGTGGCGGTCGCAGTGTAGGTAGTGGTCTGCGCCGGACTGACGGTAGCGTTTCCTTCGAGAGGCAGCGCTCCCGGTTCGCCTTCGCTTACATCCGGATTAAAGGTGATGGAAACGGCATTGGAGGTTGTCCAGTTTATCGTGCTGATCTGGCCAGCATTGATCGTAGCAGGAACCGCCTGCACCTGCAGCGTTGGTATGGTGCTTGGCGGCGTGACCGTAACCGTAACCGTACTGGTCGATTGGCTGCTGGCTCCTGTGGCAGTGAGGGTATAAGTCGTTGTGCTGGTGGGCGACACACTCACCGTGTCATTGGGATGAAACGTTCCCGGCACATTACTGATTGTTACCTGCGTGGCATTCGTGGTAGTCCAGCTAAGAAGCGAAGGCGATCCTGAGGTAATCGTGGAAGGCGTTGCCGTAAAAGAAGTTACTGTTGTGCCGCCAGTACCGGGCGGCGGATTATTAGTTTTGGGGGAAGACCCCAAACCCCGACAGCCGCTCATCGCCAAAAGACAAACCAGAATAGTTCCAGCCAGCAAACATCTCAAACCCCACTTTACAACCATGTTTTCACAACTCCCCGGGAACTTTTACAACCAGCTACTTGCAAATTTCGCGAAAATTTATCCAATAGCTTAAGAAGGAATAGTTGAAGCGCGAGTTGCTTCTGAATTTTTCCGGGTGAGGCAACGCTGCCGGCTTTTCAAGCTTCGGGGACTTTCTGACAGCAACGGCACTTTAGCCCTTGACCTGCGTGCTCACATTCTCTTAACATCCGCCTTACGCCGCTTCTTTCAATCCAGAGAAGAATTGAGAGATTCTATTGAGTGTCAAAGCCGCCAGCGCAACGAGTCCACGGGTGCAGCGAAAGAACGCAGCCGCTCGCTCCCGCCCAGAGGAAGTTTTAATCCCCGATAAGCTGTACTTCCGCATCGGGGAGGTCGCCCGGCTCTGCCGGCTGCCTGCCTACGTGCTGCGTTTTTGGGAGACGGAATTCACCCAGCTCAAGCCTGTCAAAAGCAATACCGGCCAGCGGATGTACCGGCGGAATGACGTGGAAACCGCTCTGCAAATCAAGCGCCTGCTCTATCACGAAGGCCTGACCATTCCCGGCGCGCGCCAGCATCTGCTGGCGGAACGCAAGGCCGCCCGCAACCAGAGCGCGCTGCCCTTCGCGAGCCCGCGCGATCAGGAAGGCTTGCGGCGGGTGCGCAGCGGGCTGAAAGAACTGCTGGCGCTTTTATCGAAACCCAGACGATAAGCGCGGAATGCTAGAATAGTTCTACCCCAGCTTCGCAGCAGCGAAGCTTCTTCCTTCTCGTCGGGACGTGGCTCAGCCTGGTAGAGCACTCGCTTGGGGTGCGAGGGGTCGGCAGTTCAAATCTGCCCGTCCCGACCAAATATATTCAGGTTATCGAGTAACCCATTCCCCGACTACGCCCTGTAGCAGCCGCCATCATGAGGCAGCGGAACTCAGCCTCGTCGTGGCCTGCTGCTACTTCTTCGATCAGCGATAGCGCATAAATGTACAGATTATCTGCGAATTCCTTCCGGCGCAGTTCGCGTTGCTGCCAAGATTCGGGGGTATTATGCATTTTCCGTGAGCTCCAAATCCCGAAAGAGATCGGGGGAGCAGCCATTGATAGCCCGCTCCCCCAGGGCCTTCATGCGCAGATGGCGTGTTTTGACAGCCTACGGCGCTTCACGTGGAAGCTTCCTTCCAAGTGTGTCCCATCGTTGAGGGTGACGCTATAGGTGCCGGTAGCCTCTTTTGCGCCAAAGCTATCGAATGTGACCTCGGTCGTCGGCCAAGGCTTATCTTCCTGCTGGTTAGGCGTAGCGTAGACCTTGCCCACGAACTCGACCTTTTGGTGCAGCGGAGGCGACCAAGTGTCAGGTTGGTAGTCGGTGCCATAGTGAATCAGGTAGGCCCGTGCGCCATTGGACATATCGGCAAGCCTGAGCACGAACTCCCATCCGATCACACAATCTGCCCCAACGGTTCCGGTAGCGGGTTGAGCGCCAACGTCAGCCCTTGTCGGCAGAGACGGCAACAGCAGCATGGATAGAACCAGTGTTCGCAGCATTTTGCTTTTCTTCCTTTCATGGTTTCGGAGCGCAGCCTACAGTCTCCATCTTTGCCCCGATGTCGGATGTATCATTCCCACCAAGTTTAATCCCCAACAGCTTGCGCAGATCGTCGTCATCGAGACGGGTCAAATTGTGCAGAGCCTCATGAAGAATCGTAGAAGGGTCGATGTAGTTCTTGCCGTATCGGTTGTAGTAACTATCGGTCGCGGGGAGCTGTACCTGAGACTCAGCTACGATAACGCGGTTGATGTCGCTGAGCATCATATTGCTAGGGTTTCTCATGTGACAGCTGATGTATTCGTCACTCAACAGCGCCTTTGCCCTTGTTGCTCCAAGTGCATCTTCCCACATTCCCGCATCGTACATCGAGATAACGGAATCTGCGCCGTCATACTGTACCTGCCTTCCCACAGCGACTTGAAGTTGACTGTTGGGATAGTATTGGGCTCGTGCCGGGTCGCTGTTGAAATAAGCAGAACAGGCAGGGGAATTCATCAGGTTACTAAGCAGCAGCTTGTCTTTGCTGGAGCTAAGCCGATTAGCCAGAGGAGTGCCAGTTAGAGGCAACACCTTAGGCGGAAGCTGGTTGCCTTGTGCGTCTGGCTTGGGCTTTGAGCAATCGTCACTCGGAATAAAGCCGATGAACTTAGGTGCTGCCAGCATATGCCCCCATACAGGCACGTCTTCAAGGCGCGAGATATCTACCACCACATCCACCTCTGCAGCCATGCAGCTCTGCCAGCCTGCATTGCAGCCTCGACATGTTGGCGTGTTATTGGGAAGCCATGATCAGTTGCGATTTGTTCGACTGCGGCCATGAACGCTTCTGGTTCACGGATGCTACGGAGCTGTGCCTGGATCTCGTGATGATCAAAAATCCACTGGCGAAAATTTTCAAAATCGTTTGCAAGCATGTGACGCGTAGCTTCTCCCAACTGAGTACATATATGTGGAGATATTTTATCTACCCAGGCCTAAATAGCAGTTACGTTTACAAATCGAAAGGGCATACGCAATATGACGCTGGACGCCTGGATATAATAACTCATGGGACTTGGGTTATGCTGCCGAGGCTTGTAGCTGAACAAAACAGAAAATATCCACAGTTCTCAAATCGTCCACTAGCCCCGACCAATTCTGATTTTCTTTTAATCCAATAGCTTAGCTGGTGATTCATTCTTCAATTTTTATGAAACAAAATTCGCAAGTCATTTGATTTCTGTCAATAATCGCAGTTCAAATATTCAAAAAATAATCGGTGGCTATAATTGCAGCTCTATGCGGAAGGGCAAGCGTTGTAATTTCGTCCGATAATCCCCGCCAGGCAATTCCCCTTTTAAAATAAATCCCATTTTGGAACAAATAGAACGGGGCGCGGTATTTCTGTAAAAATATTTTTACCAAGAAATATCTTGTTCAACAGCGACGTTTGGACTAAAATCGCGGGCCGTACAAACAAAATGCGCTGAAACCGATCAGCGACAAAATCTCTCAGGTAATTGGAGCGGGCAATCAGAATCCATCTTTTGGGCCTGCTTCTCAGGCGAAAGTACCTTAGCTTTCGAAAAAAAGAAACTCTGTTCTCTAACGCCGTAGGCGGCACTTGCTTCAGCACAGTTTTAAGGAAGGCAAGTTGGCGACTTTTTCAAAGAACGTAGCTTTGAGGCTGGTCTGGATCTTGTTGTTTTTTTTGGTATCGCTTTTCCTGACAGCTCTAGGCTTCTACTTCAGTTGGAGCCAGGTGCATTCGCCAGATTGGACTGGGGGAGTTGGCGTGCTACTGCTGCTCCCCTACGCGGCCGTGAACGTGATCTTCCACTGGTTTACCGGCCCTCGACCACTTTCAACTCCGGTTTACCAGGCATCGTTTGTTCTAGGAACCATCTTACAACTGCTCTACTACTATGTCCTGTTTCGTCTTTTCAGACGCCTGCTTTCGGCAGCATGGACATGGGCTCTGGGGAGCTCAGCCCAAAAAGGAGAAAGTAAATGATTCGATTCCACAAGCTGTCCGTTGCCATGATGATGCTTCTGTTGGTTGTCATACCTGTGCTCGCATTCAAGGTGCCGATTCACCTGGAGATAACCAAGACCGTACTCAAATCCATTTCCAAAACCGTGGGGAGCAATACTTACCAGTTCACTGATAAGGCCATTGAAGAAGTGATGAAGGCGAATCAGGGTGTTGACGAGTGTGTATCATGTCAATTCCATTCCGAATTCCATTTTGACGGTGAGAATTTTTCCGGCGGCTCAAAGCGCCTGGTTGATCTGAAGAGCCAGATTCTCAAAGATCTCTCCGGATCTTCGCCCAACGGCGCTAAGGCACGTGAACACCTCGGCCAGGCATTGCATACGTTGCAGGACTTCTACGCGCACAGTAACCGCGTGGAAGCAGGCCTTAGCACGTTCGATGCTCAGCTTGGCGTGAGCACTTTTACCGGGGAGGCCCTGACGGATAAGGCATGTCCCAACGATCCGGCCGTGCTCGGCGACAAAGGACTGACGATCGCTACTTCCGGTTACTTCCCGCTGCCCAGCCCGTGTAACGGGAAGATTCCTGCCAACAAATGCCGCCATGGGAACGACGAAACGTTTCACGTCTTCGACACCTGCGATGGCATCAACAAGGACTCTCCAACAAGCAGCTCTCATGGCAGGCAGTTTTTCCAGCAAGCGCATGACCTGGCGGTAACGGCTACGACGCGTTTCGTCAACGATCTAATTCTGAACGACCCTTCGATTACCAACAACGCCAAGGCCGTGAAGGCCCTGATGGGTGTCTCTACGACTCTGGGCATGGTAGTTGATACCACGGGCAGCATGGGCGACGTCATCGGTTCGGTGCAGTCGAATATCGGCAGCATTGTGAACAGTGTGGTCGGAACGCCGGATGAGCCCGACCAATATCTGTTGGAACCATTCAATGACCCTACCTTCGGCCCTCCCACCACAACTTCTGACGCACCCACTTTTCTCGCCCAGGTAAACAGCCTTTTTGCTTCCGGCGGCGGTGACTGCCCTGAACTCGCCATGCACGGACTGCAGGAGGCGGTGAATACCGCGGACGAACAATCTACGCTCTTCCTGTTTACCGACGCCAGCGCCAAGGACTCAGGACTATTTCCCAACGTAGACGCGACGGCCACGAAGAAGAAAATCACTGTCAACTTTGCCTTGTTCGGATCATGCTCGCCGATCGACCCGGCGTTCATCAACACGGCCTCCGCCACCGGAGGGCAGGTGTTCTTCTTCAACCGCTTCACCGAGAAAGGAGCGATCTTTCCATTGATGCAATCACAGATCGGCGGCCCGCAGGTGAACATTCTCCACGATGCCGCCACGATCTCCACGAGCCGTGATATCCCCTTCCCCGTAGACTCGATGATTACGTCTCTTTCTGTTTCCACCAGTCTGGATTCCGTGAGCGCCATTACCCTCACCCGCCCGGATGGAACTGTAGTGTCTGCTGCAGATGCCGGTGTAATTCTTACCCGGGTCGGAACGGGGGCGATCTTCGTGATCGCTTCGCCTCCACAGGGGAACTGGAACCTGCACGTCGAGGGCAGCGGCGCGCTTTCCGTTGACGTTCGCGGCAAATCTTCCCGTGCCCTGCTCCGCCAAGTTCCCAACTTAAGCTCTTTCAACTTCGTCATCCTCACGGGACGCATTGGGCACTCAGGATATTTCCCCATTCCCGGCCAGCCCGTGGTGGGCGATACACAGACGGTGGTGGCCCGCCTCAACGGAGTTGTCACGAATGCTGCTTTCAGCCTGGTCACCGAAGCTGGTGGTCCACTGCAATCGCTGACCCTCAATCAGGGAGATCCGAATGCCATTCCTGACGACTTCGTCGGAACGATTTCCCTTCCTACGCAGCCGTTCCGCGTGGTGGCTATTGGCAAGGACGCGAATGGCGCGCCGTTTCAACGCACGATCCCTGCGTTGTTCCGGCCTGAGACGGTCCGCGTGACTCCAACCACCTTCCTTGAAGACGGATTGCCACAAGGCCAAACTGTCTCGCTGGTCTACGAGGTGCAAAACAGCGGCGCTGCAGACACGTTCAACCTGGCCGCTACTGACGGTCAATCTTTTGTGACCTCAACCTCGCCATCGTCCCTCACGCTTGCGAGCGGCGCCACCGGGACAGTCACCGTGAACCTGTCGGTGCCGGTGTCGGCTGCATTAGGCACAGACGATTCCATTACCGTGGTTGCCACCAGCGCCACAAACGCAGGCATCAGCAACAGCGCGGTGCAGACGTTTGAGGTGGCCGGCGGTGATACCACGCCGCCAACCATCACCGTTGCCGCAGACCCAGCTTCCTTGTGGCCTCCGAACAACAAGCTCGTCACCGTGACTGTTTCCGGGACGATGACCGATACCCAGTCCGGCGTGAATCCCAATAGCGGAACCTTCACCGTCACGGACGAGTACGGAACGGTCCAGCCTTCCGGGACTTTTACCATCAACGCTGATGGCAGCTACGCCTTCACTGTGCAATTGGAAGCCTCGCGACAAGGCGACGACTTAGACGGCCGCTTGTACACCATCACCGTGCAGGGTAGTGACAATGCAGGCAATGCAGGCTCGGCAACCACGACCGTGGTTGTCCCGCACGACCAGGGCCACTAATGTAGTTTTTAACTCTAAGGGCAAAGCACTGGGCAAAGCACTGCATCCAAGCGCTTTGCCCTTTTTTCTTGTGCTTCAAGAATGCGCATTCAAAAGGCGTTCTCGCATCATTCGTCGCTCGCGAGAGTCCTCGCCACTTCCAAATCCACAAAATACCTTGACAAACGTTGTAAACAGGACTAATTAATCCCTGCTATTTTTGCATGATGTTTTGAGCCACGACTATGCACGCTCAACGAACTGGCGTCCTGGTTCGACATTTTGGACTCGTATCCTCGCTGAAGGTTGGTGCAACATGCCGAATAAGCGCGTATTGGTAATCGCTTTGACCCTGTTCTTATCTCTCGGCTTGCAAACGGCCACTGCTCCCACAGCTTCCGGCCAGCAACCCGCGCCGAACCCCGACAGCGAAGCTGCCGCTTCCCGAGCATCGGTGGTAACAACCATGCGGCAAATGGCCGACTGGCAGATTGGCGCACTCGGCGGCAGCCAAAACGAATCCTGGACTACGGCGACGTTCTTTGACGGGTTGATGGCTCTCTATCAGACCACCGGCGATAGCACATACCTTAACCGGGCAGTCAGTTGGGGTACGGCAAACAACTGGACGCCGGCCAGCGATCAGTTCAATCCAGACAATCAGAATGCCGGCCAATCTTTTCTTGAGATGTACCTGCTACAACCCTCGGCCAACCGGCTGACACCGACACAAAAGGTGATGGACGGAGTGATCGCCCGGGGCGGCCCGGGGCGGCAGGTATGGTGGTGGGCCGACTCCCTCTTCATGGCTCCGCCTACGTTTGCGCGCCTTGGCGGGGTCACGGGGAGCGGCCATTACTTCGATTTCATGAGCAATTGGTATTGGGATGCAAGCAATCATCTGCTGGATCCCAATGCGGAACTGTTCTGGCGCGACGCCAGCTTCTTCGGGAAAACGTGCCCCAATGGACAGAAGATGTTTTGGTCGCGCGGCAACGCCTGGGTGATGGGTGGAATCGTCCGGGTGCTGGAAGTTCTTCCGGCGAATCATCCGAGCCGTCCCCAATTTATCGCGCTCTTGCGGAATATGTCTGCCGCAGTGGCCCGGCTGCAGCGAGCCGATGGATATTGGTCTTCCTGCCTGACCGACGCAAAGGACTACCCGGAACCGGAAACCAGCGGCACGGCAGGATTTGTTTACGCAATGGCGTGGGGCGTGAATAACGGCGTGCTGGATGCGGCCACGTATACGCCGGTCGTGCAAAATGGCTGGAATGCCCTGGTGAACGCCGTCCAACAGCCCAGTGGCGCGCTAGGCTGGGTGCAGCCGACCGGAACTCAGCCGGCACATTCGAGCGCCGGCGATCATGGCACCTATGGCACGGGCCTGGCGCTTCTGGCCGGAAGTGAAGTAGCCAAGATGAATTTAGGGCCAAGCTTCGTGCTGTCGGCGGCGCCGAATTCGCAAACGATCAATACGGGGGCAGGCACGAGCTACACGATTACGGTAACGCCCTCCGGAGGTTTTAGCGGGAACGTCGGCTTCAGCGTCAGCGGCTTGCCCAGCGGCGCGACCGGGTCTTTCAATCCCCCATCGGTCAGCGGCTCTGGTTCATCCGCCCTCAACATTTCGACCTCGGCTGCCACGCCCGCAGGCAGCCACTCATTGACCATTACCGGGACAAGCACCAGCCCAAGTCTGACGAACACGGCAGTGGTGACGCTGGCGATCAACGGTCCAGGCGAATGCCAGACGGCTACGTCAAGCGGGGCATTTCAGAATAGTTCGTTCGCGTCGCAGACGGACGCATTCACGGCGCAGTTCGATGCCACACCTTCCGTATCGCCGATCAATACAACCATGGGCCTCTCGAGGGGAGTGGCGGGCGCGTATACAGACCTTGCCGCCATCGTGCGATTTAATCCCAATGGGAACATTGATGCGCGAAATGGCGGCGCATTCGCCGCCGCAGCGACGATTCCGTATCAGGCCGGAGTGACGTATCACTTCCGTTTGACCGTAAATATTCCCGCACACACATACTCGGCCTTCGTCACGCCAGCGGGCGGAATGGAACAAACCGTGGGATCGAACTTCGCGTTCCGCACCGAACAGAACGCCGTCAAAACTCTAAGCAATTTGGGATTCCGTTTGGGCACTACGCCGGCGGGTTCAACGACGGTGTGCAACATCTCCGTCTTTTAGCAGGTTGCTGAAGAGTTTGAGCTTCTTTGTTACAACGGCCGATGTCTTCCTGCGTGATTTTAAATTCAGCCAATATCTGCTCGCGAGGGATTCCCCGGATTGTGTTTCAGCCGCTCGCGGGATGCCTCAAGGGCCGCAGCAGTTTCGGAGGTGCAATTGGCCGGCACTGTGTCAAGGAATGCCACATTCCCCCAACGCATCCATTCATTTGGCATCACTTATGACTGCCGACGAGATTTGTGCACACCAGACCAGGGCAAATACCAGCGTCGCTTCAGCCGGGCCTGCTCTTCGACTGCGCGCCTTGCTTCCTCAGCCGCGTATTTTGCGACGGTTTCCTTCAGCTGACGCACTTCGCCTTCGAGAGATTGTATCTTGACATCGCGTCCGTAAATGCCAAGCAGGATGGGATCGAGCAGCAGCAGGAACTGCGCCGCCTGTTCCAGATCGGTCTTTGTCGGCCGGGGCGGAATCGTCGGTGTTTCTGCCAGGACTTCCTGGTAGAGCTTGATCCATTGCTCGACCATCAGACCGGCCGAGAGCTCGGTGCGCGCCAGGGTGCGGACCTGGGCAGCATCGCCGGCGTTGTAACGTCCGATCTGTGCAATCAGATTCTCCATCGTGACCGGATCGGTGAGCGTATGGCGGCCAAAGTTGTAACGGCGAAGATAATCGAAACCCATCGCTGTGACCATCCGCCCGCAACCCTCAGGACCGCAGAGCACCACCGCGGCGCCGACCGCCATCGCTTCCATGGCGCAGCGCGCTTTGCCGAAGACCAGGTCGTAGTTGCCGAGAACGTCCTCGGGACGGTCGCAGGAGTTGTTGACGCCCGCGCCGCGCACGTCCAGCTCAATTCCCGCAAAGCTGCACGCATCGGTCACCGCCTGCAGGTGAGTATGTTTGTTGGCGTAATTGCTGAACAGCAGGGCACGCTGCGGCTTGGCAGGGAGCGGCCCGCGAGGGTGAAAACGTTCCAGGTCAACCGAGTTGCCGATCACGCTGACGATTTCCCGCGGCAGCGCATGTTCGACCACCAGGCGCCCGTAGACCAGGTAATCGACCGCGACATAACGGCGAATGGCAGGGAAACGCGGCGGCGCATCGTGCCAAGCCAGCTTGTCGTGGCAAAGGAAAACCGCAGGAACTCCCGGAAAATGAAGGATGGCGGTCATCGCGGTGATGTTGTGATGTCCGTGGATAAGGTCGGGCGGGTGGCTGAGCTTTTCCAGATTGTCTACAACCTCAACGCCCGCGGCCTCCATCTCGCGGGCGATGGCGCCGAGTCTAGGACTGTAAAGTATGGGCTTATGCCCGCGTTGCAACAGTCCGAGCGCCAGATCGCGAGCGTGGGTTTCAGTTCCACTACGGCTCCACATCGCCAGGTTGGTGATGAGAATGCGCAGCGGCTTCATGCTGTGGCCAGCGCCTCCTCCCACAAAGCTTCGGCGATGGGTTGCATGTGGTTGGAAAAGCGGATCACCTCGGAATAAAAGCCCTCGCGAACGCGAGCTTCTCCGTGGCGTTCATAGAAAGGCTGCGCGGCAGGTCGATCGCAGACACCCAGATGGTTGGCTACCGGACGGAGGCACTCTCTGCGGAAAGCGTCAAGGCCGTGGAGCCGAAGCGCCGTATCGATTTCGCCTGCCAGCCCCGGATATCCGCGCGACGCGGCCAGCTTTCGTTGCAATGCAGACTCGTCGAGCGAAAGGCACAAGGCGCGGTTACGAGAGTCGGGCGGGCAAGCATCAGGGGAGGCCGTCAAGGTGAAGTCAAAGTTTTGTACCACGCGCCCGGTCTGCCGTTGAACAATTTCGATGGCCGTGCCGGTGAGGTAGCGGCAAAGGTCGTGCGAAGGATTGTAGTACTCGAGCGCGTCAGCCGCCACCAGCGCGATCTCCTCTTCTGCGAGAATGGAGACGATGTCGTAGAGTAGCCCGCAGAAAAGCGATATATCTTTCTTGACCAGGGCAGAGTAGATATCGCGGTCAGCGAAGCGGCCGTAAATCGGTCCCGGTGTTGCGCCCGCACTGGCGAGCAGAGCGGTTGTTGAAGAAAGCCGGGAATGCTCGCTGGAACCCGAGCCGTCGGTCAGCACCAGCACAAGGGGTTTCGCCCTTTCCAGCCAATGGTGGATGCGTAATTCGTGGCCTGGATGACTGACGATCAACAGCGCTTTGTTTTCACTGTGGCGATCCATACCAACATTGTCTGCCAGGAACAGGGAACATCAGTGTACAATCTTTCGCTATTATTCCAAGCTAAGATTGGCAGATTTTTTGGCGCACTACCGCCCGCAATTCATGAGAACGGATCGCATTCAAACAACACTGTGGAAGACCGAACGCAACAAGTCGCTCTATGGCCAACCGGGCCTAAGTTTCTGCATTTGGATATGGTGCATGATGCGCTGCCAAAAGCGGATCTGATTCTTGCCGAGACGATGACTACCATTCAATAAGTCTCTGTGACCACCCAGTCTATGTAGAGATGTGATTAAGAAGAGGCAAGTTGATCGAGGATAGGAAGCACAGCAATCGTTGATTACTGTTCTGTGTAATATCCGTCTCTCGCCTGCACCGCCAGATCTTTCTGCTTGGTCGCGAGATGGATCTTGCGATAGCCGGTTGCGGCGTCTTTTCTGTCAGGCGTGTAGCCCAGGCTGTATTGATTGCGCAGCTCTTCGCTGACCTGGCTGTAGATTTGATCGATAGGCTCTTTCTTGGAAACTTCAAAAAGACGCCCGCCGGTTTCTTTCGATATCCGCGCGAGAATCTTCTTGCCGTCGGGGCGTTCCTGCTCCGGATTTCTGCCACGCCCGCCGCCATGGCGTCCCATCCCTCCAAAGCCTCCCCCGCCACCGTAAGCCTCGGCATCGGAGAACAGGATCGAATAAACCACGGTGTCGGCGCGCTGGGCTGCTTCGATCGCGCTCTCCAGGGTGGTCTTGCTGCCCATGTCTACACCGTCGGAAAGAATAATCAGCGCTTTGCGGCCTGATTGCTTTTTCATCAATTCATCGGAGGCCAGGAAAACGGAATCGTAGAGCTGCGTGCCACCGCCCCAATGGCCTCCTCCACCATGGCCTCCTCCACCGCCGCCACTACCGCCTCTGCGGCGCCCGCCCGGCCATCCCCCACCAGAGCCGGGCCAGCCACCGCCTCCGCCAGGACCAGGAGACTGCCCAGGCGATTGCCCCGGCGAGTTACTCCCGCTGTTGTCGTTGAGCTCCGGCGTCTTGAGCAGGTTCAGCGCCGATTCCAGCTTTTGCCGCGACGAGGTCAGGTCTTGCAGAAGCTCTACCTCGCGGTCGAAATGAATGATGAATGACTTGTCCTTATTTTCGCGCAGCATCTGGTCGAGAAAGCTTTGGCTGGCGCTGCGCTCCTGATCAAGAACGCGCCTCTGGCTCAGGCTGGTATCCACCAACAGGCCCAGCGTCAAGGGAAGATCGGTTTCCTGCGAAAAATAATGAATGGTCTGGGGATGAGTGTCTTCCTCAAGTATGAAATCGTCTTTTGTAAGATTGTTGACAATCTTTCCATGCTTGTCGCGCACCGTCGCCAGCACGTTGACCACTTTGACCTGGACGTTGAGAGTCCCGGCGTTCGGCTCTTGCTGGCTGTGCAACTGCCCGCCGTTTTGCAACCAACATGCTAGAAGGAACAAAAGAAAATATCTGCGCATATCCTGGTCCTCTGGAATTTCGCACAATAGGTTTCAGGGCGAGGCCGCGGGAGACGATCGCTGGATTCCCATCTCCTCCGCCAGGTTCCATTGCTCGCTTTGGAATTTTGCCAGCGCCCTTTCAAGCCTTTCAGCCGTGGCCGCTGCATGCTTGCCGTCGAGATTTGCGCCCGGCGGGTCATGATCGAGCGCGCTTCTTTCTTTCACCAGATCAGACTCCGCCTTCGCCAACTTTTTGGTGAACTCTTTCAATCCCGAAACCTGGACACTAGAAAAACTCTTTACGAAATAATCATTCCAGTTGCGCGCATCATCCACTGCATTCTTCAAGGCAGTGGTCTGGCTGGTGAAGTCGGTGGAAGCGTTTGTATTCCCCGCCTGCTCCATCAGATCATGCGCCTGCCTGGTGGCAACTTCGGTGCTCCTGGCTACCGCCTGGAACTGCTGGGTCTGGCTTTCGGTCGCCTGTATGGCCATGAGGCGGTTGAAGTCTTTGATCTCAGTCGGGTCGGCAGCCGGTCCGCTGGAACTGCCGCCGGCGCCGCGTGCCCCACGGCCTCCGCCCCGCCCGCCTGAACGCTGGGCCGACAAGCTGCCCGCACACAACAGCAACGCTATCATCGCGATTGCAATGATCCTAAAGTTCGGTACAAACCCGCGCTGACGCCGCTTACCTTGCTTTGGCATTGCCTGAAATTCAATCACGCTTGCGCAGGAAGAGCCGTAAAGAATGGTTAAGGTTTGTAAAGCACTGCCGTTGTCCAATAGAGCTGGAGCCGGCTGGCAGCGACGCAATTGAAAACGGGTTGGAATCTGATCACTCAGCATTCCAACCCGTTCAAATTCAGCGAAGAATGTTCTTAGCGCCAATCGCGGTCGCGGTCGCGGAAACGATCGTCGCGGTCATGGCCCCTGTAATAGCGGTCATCGCGGTCGTGGTCGTTGCGCCAGCCGTTGCCGTAGCCGAACCAAACGTGAACTCCGTTCCAGCAGCGCTCGCGCTCGTAGTCCAGATCGCGCCGGCGATCATACGCCTGGTGGCTGTAGTAGCCGTGGTCTTCGATAGCGTCCCGCAGCCTCGACTCGGCTCTTTCAACCCGAAACTGGCACGTTCGCCCATCCTCGGCTTGCGCCTTCGGCGTTGCCGCAAAAAAACAAAGCGCGCCGAAGGTTGCGGCGATTGCGATTCTCTTTCCATAACCTGCCAACTTTAATTGTGTGTTCATCGTGCTCCTCCTCCATTTCTTCGGCCATGCTTGATTAAGATGCGTGCTCTTAATTCCAGAGCTACTTGCAGCAGCTTGAAGAGTTGTAAAGATTCACTGAAAATTCGATGAAAGCCGGGAAGTCAGCAGATACTTACTTTGGGGACCGAGCGGCATTGACCTTTAACCCGAATTTCTCATGAGCGCTAACGATTCGGACTGAAAGATCGTGAAACAATTGCCGAAAAAAGCAAACGGGCCGGAGCCCCGAAAGCAAAACTCCAGCCCGTTGCATAACACTGTTAGCGCAGTTAGCGGAAATCGCGATTGTAGTCGCGGTTCTGGAAGTGGTTACCGTAGTCGCGGCCGCGGTCGTCGCGGTCCCGGTTGCGGTCATCGCGGTCCCAGTCGCGGTCGTTGTGCCATTGATTGTCATGGCCATTCCAATAACTGTGAACCTGGTTCCAGCAGCGCTCCCGCTCCCGATTCAGGTCACGCCGCTTGTCATTGGCCTGGTGGCTATATTCGCCATGCTTGCGGATGGTATCGTCAAGCTTGTGTTCCGCCCTCTCAACCCGTATGCGGCAACTGTCTCTGTCGTCAGCTTGCGCGCGCGGCACGCCGGCAAAAAAGCAGAGTGCGCCGAAGGTTGCGGCAATGGCTATTCTTTTCCCAATCCCTGCAAAGTTTGATGGTATGTTCATGAATTCCTCTCATTCTCTTCGGCCATGTTGGTTAAGATGCCTGCTCCCTTTCCGGAGCCGGTTAAGAGATGTAAAGCCTTTCTGAAGATTTCATGAAGGGAGTAGAAGCTTCGAAAGAATTCAAGAGACCGGAAACAATCACGGCACTTCAGCGGAAATTATGGGCACGGTTTGCTATCGGTATCACTGCTGCCATTGTGCGTAGCCTGCTGAGCGTGGCCGTGGTTCTTGTTGTTGGGCGGGGTGCCTTGCCGCTCACGCTTGTTCTTCTTCTCGTCTTTGCAGTCACGATCTCGTTCGCGTTCTTCGTAAAGATTGATCGGGTCCCGTACCGTCGGGACCTGATAGCCATGATCGGTCCAGTTGCCGCCAAAACCCGTGAGCGCACACCGGTTGCGCAAGTCGTCAAGTTCGCGCTGCCGGTTCCGGGCGTCTGGGCTGTCGGGCCCATGCTTGCGAGTGGCATCTTGCAGTTTCCTGTTTGCTTCCGCAATGCGTGACTGGCATAGTTGAAAATCGCTGGATTGCGCAACTGCGGCGGGAGCCATGAAGAAAAACAGCCCTGCAAATACAGCGAACCAGGCTTGTCTTCTGAGCTTCCCGAAGGCGAATGGTGTGTCCATAGGCGACCTCGAACTTCACTCAAAGAGATGCGTATTTTGCCATTCCAAGCCACTAAAGTTTATCCCGTTTTGTGGAAACATTGCACCGCCATTCTTCCCTCTCACTACAGTCCTCACACGGCAGGTTCAATGTGCATCTGCCTGTGGCGTGGGAGGGTCGTGGCGAACAAAAAACTGCCACTTGTCCACATTCGCCGGCACCGCGATATCGAAGAAGCCCACCATCATTTCGTTGTAGGTCTGGTCGCCCCACTCGACCGGGCTCTCAGGATCGGGATTGTGCGGATTGTTCCGCGAATTGTCATACCAGGCAATTGCCTGCAGCTCGGTTCCGGCTTTCAGGAAACGCGGCTCCGCCAGCCGGTAACTCAACTGCCAGTAGAAATCATAGTTCACGCGCAGCAGCGTCTCCCGGCTGCCATCCGGGTTCACCATGTTGTACTCGAAGCGCTTTCCGCGCAGATGCATGTGAGGGAAAAAGCTGAGGAGCGTGGCATCGTTGGGCAGCGTGCCATGGACCTCGACCTGGTAGTTCTCGGCGCCCGCCGGAATCGCAATGGCATGCTGATCGTATGCCAACTGCAACGTCAACACGCGCCGCTTTGGAGTCTGCCTGGCGAAGACCATGCCCACGCTGGTCTGGTCGCTGGCCGCGTGTCCGTTGGTGGTGTAGTGCATCTGGAATACCAGGTCCGAGTGCGCGGGAATAAATTTTGCCATGCCTTCCGGCCAGTGATCAGGCGAACTTCCGGGCGCATATACCAGAAGCATGTCGCTGGTGGTCGAGTGCGCTTCATGCCGGAGTTTTTCATCGCGCAAGCTCGACGCAGTGAACGGAATGCCCACCGGCGCATTACGCAACCATTGCGAATCTGGCGGGCGGATATACACCACCGCATGATGCACGTGCTCGCGGCTCGAGGGCTTGACCTCAGACATCTGCACCCACTTGTCTTCAGCGAAACCAGTGGGCACGATCTCATAGGTGTATTCCACGTCTCCGTGGGCGGGAAGGGGGATCGGCTTCGGCATCTGCACTACAAGATCCGGATTGGGAATGTTCCAGCCTTGTGTCCACTGCGTTGGCCGAGGCGCGTCGTGCGGATCGCCCGCCGGCGCATGAGCATCAACCCAGGCCACGAGAGTAGCGATCTGCTGTGGCGTAAGCGACGGATCGTCAGAGAAATGCCCATATGCCGAATCGGCAAACCAGGGCGGCATCTTTTTGGAAGTGACATTCTCGCGAATCTCATCTGCCCAGTCTTTTGCCTGCTGATACGTCCGCAGCGGCATAGGCGCGATTTCGCCCTCGCGATGACACATCTGGCAATGCTGTTGCAAAATGGGAAGCACGTCACGATAGAACGTTGGAGTCGAGGCAGGAGGCTTTGCCGCAGGCGCGCTTGCCGGCGGTAACAACAACAATATTATGACGCTGAGGAAAATCGGGAACATCCATCGCGCGCCGTTGCTGGGGAAGTTAGCCATCCAAAAAACAGGCCGTCACTCTATTCTTGAATGACGGCCAGCTTAAAAGCAAATTTCGGCTTATTTACTGCTTGCTCAAAACCAGCAGGGTAAAACTATCAGGCTTCATCGTCGGACGCGGGCGCGGCTGGTCGGTGGTGGCCGCCGGCGGCGGATTGAATTCCGCAGTCACGGTATAAATGGTGTGTGTCTTCGTATCCAGGGTCATGGTGCGCGCGCCCTTCTGGGTGGTCAGGTTCTGCACCACCGTGTACTTGTCGGGCGAATCTTCGTGCACCACGGTCAGGCTTCCGTCGCCGCCGCCGTTGGAGCTGAAGGCCAGCCCGGTGCCGGGGTCAAAGCCGTTGGCATCCACTCCCTCGCCGATGGGAACTGTAGTGATGACCTTGCCGGTATCTGCATTGGTAATGACCATCATCTTGTTGTCGCATCCCGAGAACAGGCGGCGATGTTTTTTATCGATGGCCAATCCTGAAGGCGATTCGCACGGCGCCAGCGGCCAGTGGTTGAGCACGGTCAGCTTCTTGGGATCAATGGAGACCAGCTCACTCTTATCTTCAAGGTTCACGAAGAGCCCGCCTTTGTCATCCACCACGGAAAACTCCGGCTTGCCTCCAAGATCAATGGTCCCGGCAACCGTGCCGGTTGCCGCATCAATCGCCGTGGCGTCGTGGCTCCGGCCATTGAAGGTAAAGACCCGCTTGGAAGTCGGCTCATAGACAATGGAATCGGGATTGGTTCCCGTCTTGACCCGTGCTGTTTCTTTGAGCGTCTTGAGGTCGAAGATGACGGCGCTGTTGTCACGGCCGTTGCTGATGAAGCCTTTGCCCAGGTCCTTGACCAAGGCGACGCCATGAATTCCGTTCAGGTTGGGAATATCTCCCACCACCTTGAGATCGGCGGCGTCCAGCACCATGAGGTGCGTGCCGCGGGTAATGTACAGGCGATTGGCTTCGCTATCCATAGCGAGGTAGTCCCAGCCTCCTTCGCCACCCAGCGTGCTCTTGGTCTTGACCGAGTACGGGCCGCTGCCCTTCTCCGCCAGGAGAAGGCCGAAGGTGAAAAGAATAAACACAAAGCAGGAAAAACGAACCAGCTTGGAAGTTTGCATGAAGTGAATCCTCCTGATCATAGAATTGCGCAGGCAAGTGTAACGCAGCGGATTCATGAGCGAATGTTAATTCTTATTCATGAAACTTTTTGCTGGTTCTTCATTGATTCTTCATTTTTATTTCAGTAGCGCCGGCAGTCGCGCAGGTGTCTTGAGCCGCATTGCCGCGTGTGTAAGAACTCGAAAGCCAAGCGTCGTCCCTGGCGGGACTAGAATCATTTTCTATGCTACCCAGCGTTGAAACGCTGGGCTATAGTACGTCGCCCCTTTCCGGGGCTGTTCTCTTCCGTGCTTTCTGCAATTGAGTTGCGTGCAGATTCTTTACTTTGCGGTCTGTGCGCTGTTCAAAACGCACCTGCTTATTTTTCCTGGGTGTCGGTGGCGGGCTCCGGTGTTTCTGGAATTTCCACTGCGCTGCCGTGGATCTCGAAGGTCAGGGGCGCGCTGCCTGTGGGTTCAAAGGTGACGCGCGCCGGCTGCCGCTGCCACTTCGGAGCAGGACATTCCGAATCGGGAACGTCGCTATTATGGGCGGCGCCGACCTCTTTGCGGATCAGGGACTTTCTGCGCCCAATCTGCTCTACCACGGCGTAAACCTTCTCGGCATCGCTGGAGATGCCGCAGTAGGCGGCATAGTCCCGATACCAGCTCACGGCGGAATAAAAAGGATCGAACTCCGCCAGGTTCAGCGCAGAGACGCGACCGGTCTCGCGATCTACCAGCAGCCATCCGCTGCGCTGCCACTTCCATTTGGGGACCGATTTAGGATCGTCGGGCAGCCAGTCATTCACCCGGTAAACCCGCCGGACGACGAAGACGCGGTCGGTGACATCGTGCGAATCGCCCATGGTGAATTCGCGCAGCTTGGAATCCACATAGAGTCCGCGGATCTTGATGTCCTGGGCCTTGTTTTCTGCCGGCCCTACGAACCACTTCACGTTCATCCACTGGCCAAAGGCAACCGTATGCTGCCGGGGCGCGGCAAACGCCGGAGCGCAAATTGCTATAAGGAAGAAAAAGTTGCGAGACAGTGCTTTCATCGGTAGAGATATATTAACTGTTCAGCAGTTTATCCGCATCGTTCCGGATAGTGCTGCCATGCAGCCTGAAACGATCCGCGTTCGACGTCACCGTTCTTAAACTTCAATTCATAGCTCCCGCTGATGCTGCTGTCGCTGTAACTTGTGAAGGTAATCGTAGCGCCGATGGCCGCCTCGCAGTCTTCAGCATGAAGACAACGTGTGGCTACTCCGAGCCCGCCGCTTTGCAGGGAAATCGGCTGGTTGATGGGTGGCGGCAGCTGCCGCCACAAATTAATTGTTATTGAAGGCTCAGGAATTTCGCGCGCAGTGACCTTCGACTTTGTCAGATAAATTGCGACTGCTGGTCCATCCCAGGGTGCGCACGAATCGCGAACGACCGCATAAGGATAAGTTTCTCTGGTTTCTGCCGGCGCCGGTAGCGGTGCAGGAGCAGGAAACGCACCCGCATCTACGCAGCGGTTTTCGCGGCACTTGGCCTGAAAAGGAATCGGACTGCAAGCGGGACGCTGGCTCCACGACTCCGCGCAAGCGGCGCGAACCTGCGCCTGCAACTTCAGCAACTCCGCCTCTCGCGCCTTGCTTATCCCGGGCTTGGCCAGCACCACGGGAGCAGCGCAAGAATCGGCGCGAACGTAATATCCGTCACAATCGGCATCACGGATGCAACGGTTTGGCTGAGCGTTCACAAATGTGTCCAAAGCAGCCTGCTTTGCACTGCAGGCATCCCCCGCCCAGGCCGGTGGAAGCAGCAGGATTGATAATGCCGCCAGAACTGCCAGTGCCTGGCAAAAGCGTGTCTTCCCAGCAGATGGTAAAAGCAAAGTGGCCATACTCTTAGAACGTAGCAAACTGGCAAACTTGCATTGCCTTGCTGCCGCCCATTGCATCCCTCCCTTCTGGGTGCAACGCGGAATCATTCCAAATAAAAAGCGGATGAATGCTGTTGTTTTACCACGTTGCAAGCAACCCTTCAACCGAAGTATCCTTCCCAATCACAATACCGATGATGGCCACCGCGACTCTTCCCCGCCGCCGCGCGCAGAAAATCCTGATCGTTGACGACAATCTCGATAACCTCGTGATTACCGGCCACCTGCTCCGCGCCCGCAACTATGAGGTTCAAACCGCAAGCAGCGCGGAGGCAGGACAAGAACTCATTCGGCAGGAGCCGCCTGACCTGATCCTGCTCGATGTCATCTTGCCCGGACGCAGCGGCTATGAACTTTGCCGCGAGCTGAAAGACGACCCTGCCACGCGGCTGATCCCAGTGGTCATGATCACCGGCCTGAGCGACCGTGAAGACCGCGTCCGCGGCCTGGAATCTGGCGCTGACGAGTTCCTCAGCAAGCCAATTTTCCCCGAAGAGCTTTTTGCCCGCGTGACGTCGCTGCTGCGCCTGAAGGAATTTACCGACGAGCTGGATAACGCCGAGGCCGTGATCTTTTCCCTCGCCCTGGGCGTGGAATCGCGCGACCCTTACACCGGCAACCATTGCGAGCGCCTGTCGCGCTACGCCAGCGATTTGGGCCGCCACCTGGGGCTCGATGCCGATTGCGTGCTCGCCCTCAAACGCGGAGGCTATCTACACGATCTGGGAAAGATCGTGGTGCCCGATGAGATCCTCAAGAAAGGCATGGACCTCACCCCACAGGAATGGCTTGTCATGAAGCAGCATCCGGCCACCGGAGAAAATATCTGCCGCCCCCTCAAGTCGTTGCGCATGGTGCTGCCTATCATCCGCCATCACCACGAACACATGAACGGCAGCGGCTATCCCGACGCATTGCACGGGGATGAGATTCCCTTGCTCGCCCGCATCCTGCAGGTAGTGGATGTCTATGATGCGCTGCGTACCCGGCGTCCGTACAAGGAAGCTTTGTCTTTTGAACAGACCCAGTGCGAAATGCTGAAGGAAGCGAGCGCTGGCCTGCTCGATCCCTCACTGGTCAATGAGTTCTTCTCTATGCTGAAAGCCAGCGAACAAGCGGCGTAAAAGCAGTTTCGGGTTGTTAGTTTCAAGTTTCGAGTTTTCCACTGCAATTTAACCGCAGGTACTCAGGTTCGCGCCATTGTTATCCACACGAACGGGGCGAAACGCGCTTTTCTCCTGCGCCTCTGTGGCGATCCAAGTCCGACCTTAGATCCATGTTGACATTCCTGGCTTGAAACTCGAAACTTGAAACTTGAAACTTTTTACAGCAGCTCACAACGTCCCTGCCAGTTGAGCCGTCTAAGTTGCACATGGATGAGTACGTGAAATATAGCATCGTCATTCCGGCCTACAATGAAGCCGCCCGCATCGCTCCTACCCTGGAGAAGGTGCTGGCGCACGCCGCCCAGCAGGGATGGCAGGCCGAAATCATCGTGGTCAATGACGGGTCGCGCGATAACACCGCCGAAATTATCAGCGATTGGGCGCGGCGCAACCCGGCGGTCAAGCTGGTGGAAAACCCCGGCAACCGCGGCAAAGGATACAGCGTCCGCAACGGCATGCTGCACGCCCAGGGCGATATTCTGCTGTTCAGCGATGCCGACCTCTCATCGCCTATTTATGAAGCCGGCAAACTCTTTGCCGCCCTCGAAAACGGGGCCGATGTGGCCATTGGTTCACGCTGGATGAATAGCGCATTGCAGACCGAACGGCAGCCGCTTCATCGCCAGCTTTTTGGGCGCATCTTCAATCTGGCGCTCAGAATTATCCTCAATCTGAAACAAAAAGACACGCAGTGCGGATTCAAGACCTTCACCCGCCGCGCCGCCGATGCCATCTTTCCCCGGCAGAGAATCGAACGCTGGGGCTTTGATCCGGAACTCCTCTTCCTGGCAAATCAGCTTGGATTCAAAGTAGCGGAGGTCCCTGTGGAATGGGCTCATGATGAACGCTCGAAAATCAATCCAGTGCAGGATGGCATCAAGATGTTCTTTGAGATACTACGGGTCCGTTGGAACTCGATTACCGGCAGATATAAAGCCCCGCACCTGACCTTGCCACCCCCTGGCGTTTCTGTCACAGAAAAAACCGCGTGAGCAAATAGAAGCGGGGTTGCTAAACTGGTCTGCGCTACCCGTGCAAGAGCACGGCTTGCTTACTTCCATAAACTCAAAGCCCAAGCCATTTGGCTTGGGCTCTTCTAAAAAATTTTTGTTCACTAACGACTTACGAAGCCGCAGCTCGGAAAGTCCTGGGGCGGGGTACGGCGGTCACGCCTTTGCCGCGGTCGAGCATCAGGGTCATGGTGTTGGAGCACCGGCCACAGAGCCAGAAGTGCTCCAGGCGCGGGGTTTTGCGGGATGAAGTAACGAGCTGGGGGCCAGTTGGACGAATTTCTCCCGAACCATCCACTTCCACCTGAAAGATTTTGCCTTCACGGAAGTAATGGAACGGAGTTGAGCAGTTTGGATTGGCGCATTTTGAAACCATTGTCATCCTCCCGAATCAAAATCAGTAAGTTTCTGCAAAATTATCCTGGCAGGGCGGAAGCTAATGGCAATTAAGTTGCTCGGCCAGGGGTTAACAAAGCAATTTGCTGCCTATCTGATGCAGAAACCGGGCGCTGAGTCGCTGGGAAAGTTGAAATTTTTTCAGAAGCGAAAACGCTTCCAAGGTACGTTTCGTATAATGGATCATATCCGCAAACTTCGCCCAAATTCAACCCCCCAAAATGATTGAGGCGCAATTTGAGCAGGAAACTCATGAGCATTACTCAAACCATGCCGGATACGGCGCTACAGCAACCTACTGATCGGGAAAGAGTTTTTGAGCTCTTTCGCCGCTGGGGATACCTTCAGGCCACGCTCGACCCGCTCGGGCATATGTCCCCTGAGCCGCATCCGGAACTTGAAATCTCCGGCAGTGCCGCCGCCTTTGCCACCGAAGCTCGCGCCATTTATTGCAGCTCGATTGGCGCCGAATTCATGCACCTGCCACAGGCCGAGCGCCGTCAATGGGTGCAGGAGCGCATGGAACAGCGCTCGCCAAAACAAGCCCCTGACGCCGGACGCATTCTGGAGCGGCTTGTCCGCTCGGAACTCTTTGAACAGGTCATCCAGTCGCGCTACCTGGGAACCAAGCGCTTCTCGCTGGAAGGTTTGTGCGGCCTGGTTCCGCTTTTGGATGAAGTACTGGAAGTTGCCGCTGCCCAAGGGACCGTCGAGGCATTGATGGGCATGAGCCATCGCGGGCGGCTGAATGTCATGCTGAACATCGTAGGCCGCGATGCGGCTGAGATTTTTGCCGGCTTCGAAGACGTAGACCCGCGCAGCGTTCTGGGCGCCGGCGACGTGAAGTATCACATGGGCGCCACCGGCGAATTCAGCACGCGCAGTGGAAAGAAAGTCAGCATCCATCTGGTTTCAAACCCCAGCCATCTGGAATCTGTAGACCCGGTCGTGCTTGGACGCACCCGCGCCAAGCAGACACGTTACCACGACGCCGATCGCACGAAGTACCTGCCTATTGAGCTCCACGGCGACGCCGCCTTTGCCGGACAGGGAATTCTGGCAGAGACGCTCAACCTTGCCGGCCTGCCTGCTTATGATGTCGGCGGGACGCTCCACATTATTTGCAACAACCTGATCGGCTTTACTACCAACCCCAGTGAGCTGCATCCTACGCGTTTTGCCTCCGATGTTGCCAAGCGCCTGCCTATTCCCATTTTTCATGTCAACGCGGAAGACCCGGAAGCGATTATTCGCGTTGCCAACATGGCGGCTGAGTATCGCTACGAGTTCTCCAGCGATGTGGTGATTGACCTGATCGGCTTCCGCCGCCACGGACACAGCGAGGTTGACGACCCCACCATCACGCAACCGGGGCTTTACAAGATCATCAATCAGCATCCGCCGCTGTGGGAGATTTACGCACAGAAAAATAAGCTCGACCCGGCGCCCATCATCGAACAGATCAAAGCCGAACTGCAGGACGCCCAACAGCGCGGCAAGACCATAAAAAAGAAGCCGACCTTTTATTCCCTGCCCAAGTACTGGGATAGATTCGTCGGCGGCAACTACAAGCCGGAATACGAAGTCCGCACTGGGCTGGATGCCGCCGAACTCGGCGCTATCACTCAGGCATTGACTACGGCGCCGCAGAACTTTACTCCGCACCCTAAGATCAAACGCCTGCTGGAAGAGCGCGCCCGTATGGGCTCAGGGGCCAAGGCGGTGGATTACGGCATGGCCGAAGCGCTGGCCTTTGGCTCGCTACTGAAACAGGGCGTGCCTATCCGCATGAGCGGACAAGACAGCCGCCGCGGAACCTTCAACCAGCGCCACGCCGTGCTCATCGATGTAGAGAACGAGCACGAATATATTCCGCTTTGCCATGTGTCGAAAGACCAGGCAAACTGCGAGATTTACAACTCCACCCTCTCGGAGGCCGCCGTGCTCGGCTATGAGTACGGCTATAGCCGCGATTATCCCGAAACCCTGGTGCTGTGGGAGGCGCAGTTCGGCGACTTCGCCAACGGCGCCCAGGTGGTGATTGACCAGTTCGCCAGCGCCGGCGAAGACAAGTGGAACCTGTTTTCCGGCCTGGTTCTGCTGCTGCCGAACGGATACGAAGGCCAGGGACCGGAGCACTCCAGCGCCCGCATCGAACGCTATCTGCAACTGGCGGCCGAAGATAACATGCAGATTTGCCAGCCCTCGAATGCCGCGCAGTATTTCCACCTGCTGCGCCGGCAGGCGTTGCAGAAATGGCGCAAGCCGTTGGTTGTTTTCACTCCAAAAAGCATGTTGCGGCATCCGGACGCCAGCAGCAACCTCGACGACTTCACCCGCGAACGCTTTTGGCGCGTCGTGCCTGACGGCGGGGCCGCAGATGCATCGCGCCTGTTGCTGTGCAGCGGCAAGATCGGACACGAACTGCGCCAGGCTCGCGCCGCGCGCAAAGATGCGAACACGGCCATCGTCTTTCTAGATCAGCTCTATCCCTTCCCGGAAAAAGAGCTGGCAGCGGAGCTGGCGCGGCACCCTAAAGTCCGCGAGATTATCTGGATACAGGAGGAGCCGGCCAACATGGGCGCTCATTTCTACGTGCTGCCCTGGCTGGAGCGCGTGGCCCGCAATATCCCCGTGCGCTCGATCAAACGCTCAGCCAGCGCCAGCCCGGCAACCGGCTCGGCCAAAGCGCATGAGATGGAACAGAAGACGCTGATCACGATGGCGTTTGGGAAATGAGCCGAGCTGTTAGCTCTTAGCCTTTAGTTCTTAGCCTTTAGCTCTTAGCTTTGCTGGAAACGATTCACAATCCTGAAGTCCCACTGCCATAAAACAGTGGGACTTCAGGTCTGTACGGTAACTTAATTTTTGGCACGTAAAGGGGATAATCCCGAAGTGTATTGTGTTCGAATAACCCCGAAGGGCAAATCGCAAGAAAGAACAGCCCCGGCAGGGGCGACGTATTATAGCCCAGCGCTTCAGCGCTGGGTGTGAGCAAAAATATGTTCGTCCCGTAGGGACGATGCCCTTCAGGTCCTCGCACAAACTCTTCAGACCCCAAGCGGGCAGGCACGCCGATTCTGGAATTGCAATGGCTAAAGGCTAAGAGCCCCTGAAGAGTAAAATTAGTATCGAGCAATTAAGGAGCATTACATGGCAAATGAAACGGTACAGGCGAAGCGCATGGTCCATTGCGTGAAATTACATAAGGAGCTGCCCGGGCTCGATGAGCCTCCCTTTGACGGCGAGCTGGGCAAACGTATCTATGACCAGGTCTCTGCCGAGGCATGGCACGGGTGGAGCGAATTCTGCAAGATGGTCCTGAACGAATATCGGCTCAATCCGGCCAGCCCGCGCGACCAGCAGGTTATCGTGCAACACATGGAACAATATTTCTTCGGCCAGAACCAGGCGGCTCCTCCGCCGGATTACGTGCCGCCCAAGAGCTAAGATGGAAGCTAGTGTGAGCCTAGAGTGAAAGCACGGACAATCATCGTATCGGCGACCATGCTGGGACTTTTGATGCCTTTGTTCTGGGGAATTTTAGGGTTCATTTTTTTCAATGCTCGCAACTCGCGCTGGACAGACTTTTTTTGGAATGCCTACCACTTTTCCTGTCCGTTCTGGAACATACAGGGCGATATTGGCTTCATATTGACGCCGCTGCTCAATGGCTTCCTATACGGCTTCGTTACTTGCCTTGCCGTGGGGCTCAAAAGTTTGGTGAGCTTCGCTAAGGAGTAGTTATCTTGATGAACGTCCTCCATCTCGGTCTGGTTGACTACGAAACTGCGCTCAAACTGCAGCAATCGCTGGTCGAGTTGCGCAAGCAAGACCGCATCGCCGATACGCTGCTGCTGCTGGAGCATCCACCGGTCATCACCCTGGGACGCAACTACAAGCCCGAGAACCTTCGAGCCTCTGCGGAAGAACTCGCCGCGCGCGGAGTGCAGATTTTCGAATGCAACCGCGGCGGCGATATCACCTTCCACGGACCAGGGCAGCTCGTAGGCTATCCCATCTTCAACCTGCGCGCATTCACCGATGAACATGGCAACCGCAAAACGCTGGGAGCGGTAGATTTTGTGCGCCGCATGGAAGAAGCGCTTATCCGCACTTGCGGTGATCTCGGCATTCCCACGGAGCGTATCAAAGGATTGACCGGCGTTTGGACAACGGTGGATTCACAACAGGCCAATTCACCGCGGAGGCGCGGAGGCGCGGAGAAAAATTCTGCGGATCAACAAGCTAAGATCGCCGCCATTGGCGTACATATTTCCCGAGCGGTCACTTCGCACGGCTTCGCTCTGAATGTCAGCAACGATTTAGACTATTTCAACTTAATTATCCCCTGCGGAATCCCCGACAAGCCCGTGACTTCCATCGAAAAGGAGATCCGCGAAAAGCGCGCGTTGCGCGAAGGAGAAATTCCCACTATGCAGGAAGTAGCCCATGCAATCGCCCGTAACTTTGGCCGCGTCTTCAAGAAGCAAACTCTGTGGCTGGAATCGCTGGAAGATTTGTTCGCCAGCGCAAACCCACCCCTTCCCGCTAATCAGGATACGCCCGCGCGTCCCCCGCGCGAACTCGAAGAGCTGCATGAAGACAGAACGTTCCTAGCCTGAAACAAGTACACGACTTTGAGACTTGTTGTGCAGCAGCCTAATAAATTTGTGGCCGAAATGTACCGAAAAGAAAGAACACCAAATAATTCCGGCGATTCTGATAGCGTTCAGAGAATAAGACAGTGACTTCAGCGCCGACTTGGGGCTTACGTGCCACCAATAAGAAAAATCAGGGAGAGACTGCAGTAGCCCCTGAAAACAAACGATCATGAAAAAGACTGAAACAATTGTCAGGGCACAATCGGAAACAAGCGGGGGAAGACCGTTCTGCTGGAATGGATAATTGAGCAAATAAATCATGATAGGCACAACGATTACATAGCTCAAAGCGATTGAATTGCCCGCTGTGCTCCATACGGCTCCCAGAAACATGAGTGCCGCGCCCAGCGAAGCCACGGCAAGCAACAGTTTTGGCCTCAGGCGGAAAAACCCGGTAAATCCTAATCTGCGATCGAATTTAAGACCGACCCAATACCAAAATAAGACGACGTTGCAGAAAAAGCAGATGTCGTAGGCAGACAAATAGAGGCTGCCGCATTCACAAACCCAAGCCCCGTCCGGCGCTCCCCAAACGGTTGCCAGCTTTGTTGCCAGCAGTGCGGGAAAATTCAGGAAGTCGCTTACTAATTCCGCATGAGTCACAAAATCGGGTATGGGCTCGTAGAAATGCATGGCACGGCGCTGCAACTGGCTCAGCGAGAATAAGGAAAGCGCAAGGGCAAGCTGCACTATCGGAAGAACTCTGCGCCAGGCAACTCTTCTTAAAGAGAATGTCACATCGTGATTAGACGCCAGGCTGGGCGCGTTTGTTCTTACTTTTCCAACGCAGGACTTCACCGGGCCGATCCACTTCGCATGTCTTGCGCGAAGTTCTGAAATGCAACCAGGTCTTCTGGCGTTCCCGACGCTCCCAGGTCGCTCCGTCTTTTGAGGGCATCCCGGGCCGCATCTTCCGGCGTCCAGTACTTCCGGAAGACGCCCTCTCGCAGGTATCGCAGCTCTTGCAGCGTTGAATCAGAGGCGCCTGCATATTTGTCGGCCTGAGACAGGAAGAAGTCGAAGAGCGGTTTAGGAATCTCAAATGAATCGGCGGCATCCCGGCGACTGTATTCGTAAATCGTCTTCTGCTTCCAGGGATCGAATTTCCTCGTCCCGAGCGAATCGGTTACATCGAGAAAGATCTGCGAAGTAGGCACCACCACGCGCACCGGCAGTCCACCCGCCGGACGCAATACCCAAACCGCCACCGTATGGTTCGCCGCCGGCCAGAACAACCCAACGCCCTTGATCCCGGCGCGTTCAGCGAGAAATGCATACAGAGCCGAAAGCTCGTCGCACTCCGCAGAAGCCGTGGGTACGGTTGAAGAGGGTTTCCCGACACTGCGCCACTGCTGCCAGATTTTGTCGGAATTAGGCGGCTGGTTGGTGATTGTCCAATGAAGGTTCCAGAACCCCGCGTCACGGGTCGCCTCGTATAGCAGACGCACCATCACATAGTCGGGATAGCTCACACTTTCAGGCCGCAGCTTGTATGTCGATGTGAAAGATTGAAAACTAAGCCGCATGCCTGTGCTACCCTCGAGGCTCTTGGCTTTGCTGCGAAGTATGCTGACGAATTTCGGCAAGCTGGTGTCCGAAGCAGAACCGGGATGAGCCGGCCTTGGCTCCGCCGCGTAAAGCAAGGCGTTGACAGTGACCAGAGCCAAAGCCGCATAACCCTTTACGTTTGCCATTTTGCCATTCCCGTTTGTATCTCGTGATTCCTCAGCGCCGTTTTTTGGCGCGAAGGATCTTTGTGGTTTCTTGTTCGGGCGATGCCGTTCACTGCTTACAATAAAAATTCAAAAAATCCCTTTAAAACATGTAGACACCAGCAGCGGGCTTTTTGTTCCACAGCACGAATCCAATCAAGACCGTATCAGGCGTAAAATAAAGCCTGCGCCGGCGCATGAAGAAAACCCCAAGGCCGAGCTCGAAGAAGACTTCAAAGAACTTGAAGACCCGTGTGGGGTCACGCCCTGCGGGCTCCCCGGCCGCGGGCGATGGCGCATCGCGGAAGGCCTTGTCTATTTCCCATCCAAACAGAGCCTCGCGTAACGGCGCGTCATCCCAGCCGGTCTCCAAAAACCCCCATGGCATTCCCGACTGGCGTCTCGAGCAGCCCGATTTCACTACGGTTGAAGTCAGCAAGAATGGCAACGTTCACTATGAAGTCCGGGGAAATCTGCGCGCGCCCGCGCCGCCGATCCGAGATTCCAAATACTTGAAGCCCGAGCAATGCGTCGAACTTTATCGCTGGATGCTGCTCAACCGCAAAATGGAGCAGACCCTGGAGACGCTCTACAAGCAGAGCGAAGTCGTGGGCGGCGTTTACTTTGGCTTGGGACAGGAATCCTGCTCCTGCGCCTCGGCCTACGCGCTTGGCAAAGATGACTGGTTCGCGCCCATGATCCGCAACCAGGGGGCGCAACTGGTGCGCGGCTTCCATGCGCGCGACATCATGATGCAGTACATGGCCAAGGCGGGCTCGCCCACCCACGGCAAAGACGGAACTTCCCATTATGGGGATATCGAAAAACGCCACATGGTCTCGCCCATCTCGATGCTCGGCGACCTGATCCCGGTGATGGCCGGCGTTGCCCTGGGCGCGCGCCTGCAGGGACGCAACCTCGCTGTGCTCACCTGGATCGGCGATGGCGGCCAATCCACCGGCGTGACCCACGAAGGCCTGAACTTCGCCGCCGTGCAGAAGCTCGGCCTGGTGCTGATCGTTGAAAATAATCTCTGGGCATATTCCACTCCCACAGAAATGCAGTTCGCTGTGAAAGACCTGGCCGACCGCGCCATTGGATACGGAATCCCCGGCGTAATCGTTGACGGCACCGACGCCTGCCAGGTCTATGACGCAACCTACGAAGCCGTGCAGCGCGCCCACCGCGGCGAAGGCGCGTCATTGATCGAAGCCAAGATGATGCGCATGAAAGGCCACGCCATCCACGACGCCGCAGCCTATGTCCCGCAGGAGCTGATGGAATACTGGCGCAAGCGCGATCCCATCGCCCGCTTTGAAAAATATTTGCTGGAAAAGAAATGGCTGACGCCCAAGCAGAACGAAGCGCTCATCGCGGAAGTAGAAAAAGAAGTAGAAGAAGAGCGCGCGGTGGCCGAGGCCTCACCCATGCCCAATCCCGAAGACGCAGCCAAAGGCGTATGGTGCGAAGGCTGCCACGAGGTCAAGCCAAAATATGGAACGCCGAAAGTTGTGAAAGGTTCCGGAAAATTGAAAGAATCCGAAGCGGCAATACATTTTAAGTAGCAATCAGTATTTAAATGACTCAATTTTTTCTCTGTGTCTCTGTGCCTCTGTAGTGAACTTTCTTTGGCTGAGTGCTGAATGCTAATGAGTCCAACCACCTATCTCGAAGCCATCCGCCAGGGAATCTGGGAAGAGATGGAGCGCGACCCTGCTGTCTTCTGTATTGGCGAAGATATTGGCATCTACGGCGGAGCGTTCAAAGTCACCGAGGGGTTCATTGACCGCTTCGGTGCTGCGCGCGTGATTGATACGCCCATTGCCGAGTCGGCGATTGTGGGCGCGGCCTACGGAGCGTCGCTGACGGGCTTGCGCCCCGTGGCCGAGTTCCAGTTCATGGATTTCATCGGCTGCGCCTTCAACCAGATCGTCAACATGGTGGCCAAGTCGCACTACCGCTGGTCGGCGCCCGCTCCACTGGTGCTGCGCGGGCCCTGCGGCGGCGGCGTGCACGGCGGGCCTTTTCATTCGCAGAACCCGGAGATGCCTTTCGTGCATACGCCAGGGATGAAAGTCATCGCGCCGGCCACGCCACGCGACGCCAAGGGGCTGATCAAATCCGCCATCCGCGACAATAATCCGGTGCTCTTTCTGGAACACAAGCTCCTCTATCGCCGTATCAAAGAAGAGCTTCCCGAAACGGGAGATGAGATTATTCCCATCGGCAAAGCGCGGATAGCGCGCGTGGGAAAAGACATCAGCGTAATTACTTACGCCGCTATGGTGCACACCGCGCTCGAAGCGGCAGACATTCTGGCCAAAGAAGGAATCGAGCTGGAAATCGTTGACCTGCGTACGCTGCTGCCACTCGATCGCCAAGCGATTGCCACGACGGTGAAGAGGACGAACAAAGTCATCATCCTGCACGAAGACACTAAAACCGGCGGCCTGGCGGGAGAGATCACCGCCATCATCAACGAAGAGGCCTTTGAAGATCTGGATGGCCCTATTGTTCGCATCGCCTCGCTCGACACACCCGTGCCATTTTCTCCTCCTTTGGAGAAATTCTTTTTACCCAAGGCAGAAGACATAATGAGAGAGGCGCGAAAACTGCAAGCCTATTGAGGAACCGAGGATTCCATGGAAGCCACGCTCAAAAATCTGCGGATCATACAGATGGCGCTGATAGGCTCACTCGGACTTTTGGTCTATCTTATTGAACGTATCCACACGGCGCCGGCAATCTTAAAACCTGCAGTTCTCATGGTGTTCATTGCTCTGGCTATTTACCTTACATTCTCTATTATTTCTTTTCGAACGCGATTTCTTTCCCGCGCCGAAGAGAAGCTGCGGCTTCAGCCGACTGATGCGGCTGCATTGAAAAAGTGGCGGGTATTGCACATCGCGATTTTTGGAATGTGTGAAAGTCTCGGTCTTTACGGAATCGTGTTAAGAGAGATGGGCGCTTCTTTCTCTCAAGCTGCGGGTTTCTATGCCGGCGCAATCGTTCTCATGTTGCTTTCCACGCCACGCCGGCCATAACATTTTTGTTGAGAAAATTTCACTATGAAAATCAACCCTATCGCCTGGTCAAGCGTTCAACCTGAAGCCATGTCGCCGCTGGTGACGCGCCAGTATGTCTCGGGCGAGCAGATCACGCTGGCTCGCTTTGAGCTAAGGAAGGGTTCCGTAATTCCCGAACACAAGCACGCCAACGAACAGATCAGCTCCATCGTCTCTGGCTCTCTCGTCTTCCACATGGATTCGCGCGAGATTACGGTGCGCGCGGGAGAGTTTCTGGTGATTCCACCCAATGTGCCGCATGCGGCCGAAGCGCGCGAGGATTGCGTTGCCATTGATGTCTTCAGCCCTCCGCGGGCCGACTGGGCGGCGAAAGAAGATAGCTATTTGCGGGGAAAGTAGAAGAACAGTTTCAAGTTTCGGGACTCACAGTAAGACATCCGCTGCCAGGCGAATGAGAAAAAACCTCCGATCAGGCCTGCAAGACAGGCTCTTCCCAAGCCACTGAAAAAGTTGAAAGTGTTTTCTAAGCGGTAACGATTTTCTCGTCGCCGCTCTTTTTCGCTCCATCCAGGACTTCAATCTGGTGGAAGCGCTCCAGGTCAACCATGACGGGTTTGCCGCCGGGGTGTTTGGTGAACACACTGGCGAAGCGCGCGTTCCAGACGATCTCGTCGGCGGTATAGGAAGTGCGGCTGTACACGATCTGAGCAAAAGCTTCGTCCACGCCGTTCATCAGGATGAGGAACTCGCCCTTGGAGTCGTATAAATCCTGTGGCTTCAGGCCGTAGAGCGGGCTGTTCCCGTCAATGGGATGAACCACGGTCCAGGTCAAAGGAAAGAAGGTCACCTTCTCGCGCTCCAGCGCCAGTTGATAGTACTGCCGTATGGTGCCGTGATCGGTGTGTTCGAAGCGTGAGAACAACAGTTTGGCCTGAACCTCGATAATCTCGTTGCGGCGGCCGTTGACAATGCGGAATTGAAAGGCAGTAATGCCGCGATACGGTGCAATGACGGCATGATCGCTGTAGATGATCTTTGCCGTGGGACGCGAGAAGCGGGCGAAGAGGACGCCGGCCACCAGGGCGACCGCCAACAAACTCACAAAGGACTCCAGCGAAGCCAGCACATTGGCGCCAAACCCCACCGGAACCACGTTGCCGTATCCGATGGTGGTGAAGGTCTGGATGCTGAAGAAAAACGCCCGCCAGAAACCGGCGCCAGTGTTCGAGTTGCCCTGCAGTGCCAGTGGACCAAGCGCCACGAAGCTCAGCGCAAAAAGGACATTGATGAGTACGAACGAGCCCGCCATGACGACAGTAAACCGTAACGCGCTCATGGTCAGCAGCAACTGGTAAGCGTGCAGCGAACGCCAGAATCCCAATCCATGGCGGCGCACGTTAAAGCTGCCATCGCGGTTCAGCAGGCGCTGCGCAGACTCCTGCGAAACCACGCTGCCAAACCCCAGGTCGCGGTTTTCTCTTTCCACGTCAACCGGCGAAAGCTTGGTATTAAGTGTCGCCATTGCTTAGATTGTACAGAAAGGGCTTTTATCTAAGGGCTCCGCAGCGCTGCACTCCGTCCCGCTGCGGCGATCTGGCGGCGGTATTTGGCTCTTGGAATATCCGAAAAGCCGGGTTAGAGTTGTGCCGTGACACTGGCTTATCTTTATGCTCCGGCGCTGCTGCTGGTCTATTACACGGTTGTGTGGTTTTTCTACGGACGCGACCCCAGGCCCGGGCCCGTGATTACCCGCTACACGCCTCCGCCCGGACTCACGCCCGCAGCCGTGCGTTATCTGCTGTTGAACAATACCGATGGCCGCAGCCTGGCCGCATTGCTGGTCGACCTGGCGTGGCGCAAGCGCATCACCATCGAACCGCTGGATAGCAAATATCGCGTGCGCTTCGTGAACTCTTCCACCCCGCAGGAACCGCTGCCGCCAGAAGAACAAATCGCCATGGAGCTGCTGCTGGCCTGGGATACGCCCACCACCGCCGGCCCCATAACCCTCGACATGGACTACGCCCCTCGCAACTCGGGGCTCATCATGGGAATTTTAGGCTCGTTACAAAAGCAATACGACGGCGTGTTTTATACGAACAATTACGGGCTCATAGCTTTGGGAGTGCTGGCCACCTGCCTGTTGACCGGCGGTATGGTATTCACCATGCCGCCAACCGGCGGCGAGATTACATTCCTGGCTCTATGGTTTTTGTTATTGTTTTTGATATCGGCCATTGTTCTCTCTACGGCAATAAATGCCATGACCGGAAGATCGGCCATCAAGAATGTGATTTTTGTTTTTGTACTGCTGTGCGCGCTATTGGGGTTGTTGGGTTGGCTGGCCTTCCACATCGCGCAGCGTTCGTCATGGGATTTTGTTGGGGCGCTGGGTTTGCTGGCCGCGATCAATATGATTTTTGTCCCCCTGATGAAGGCCCTCACCAAAAAAGGCCGCGATCTGATGGATTATCTCGCCGGCTACCGCCAGTACCTGATCGCGGTAGAAAGCGACGCCATGAGCCGCATGAATGCGCCCGCCAAACCACCTGGCTTGCTGAATGAGCATTTGCCCTACGCTATTGCCCTCGATGTAAAAGTAAACTGGGGCGATCACTTCAGCAGCGCCTTCTTCTTCACAGCAGCAGCTTCAAATGATGCATAACGATTCCGAAAGAGAACCAAACTATGTTCTATCTTCTGAAGACCGAGCCCTCTGAATATTCTTTCGCTGACCTGCAACGCGACGGCGCAACCGTCTGGGATGGGGTCACCAACCCCGTGGCGGTAAAGAACCTGCGCGCCATGCAGCCGGGAACGCAACTGGTCATCTATCACACCGCCGACGAGAAGCGCGTGGTTGGCACGGCCTCGGTGGTCTCCGTGGATGGCAGCGATCCTAAGAATCCCAAGGTAAAGATCAAGGCTGGCAGTGCTCTCACCCGGCAACCATCGCTGGCAGAGATCAAGGCGAACAAGCTGTTCCAGGATTCTCCGCTGGTCAGGCAGGGCCGGCTTTCGGTGGTGCCTTTGACCGAGGAGCAACACCGGTTCCTGGTTAAAGAAAGTTAGTATCAAGGAACTTTCGGCTGGCTGCGGGTAGAGACCCGGTATGCTCCCAGGAAAATTCAGGAGCGGGAACGCTGTTTCTCCCTGCGCTCGTAGAGCTTAAAAATAATCAGCATGGCCAAAATCCAGAGAACAAATCCAGCGGCCATGAAGAGCAGCATCCATCCCAGCATGGCGATGCCGTTTCTGGGGCGCTGAAACAATGCTGCAATCAGCGGCAGAAACATCACCAGCAGAATAAAAAGCCACTCAGGATACTGATATCCCAAAAAGCTTCCTGGCGAGCGCGGCTCTTTGCCAGATGGATCTGGGGTTGACGATGGCGTTTCGTCGGGCATGCGCCTAACCATAGCACAGGCCAAGCGGATACACTTTTGAAGATATGAGATTGCCGGCCGCGCTCGAACATGGCATCGAAGATCAACTCTCCGCATTCGACCGCAAAGGGCTGGCGCGGGCTGTAGAAGAGCTCTCACGCAGCTATCGGAACCCATCGGCAAGCGGGGGGCTTTCCACTGGGTTTATCAACAACGACTTGCAGCGCGCTGCTTACCTGCTCACGCGCCTGCCCGCGACCTACGCGGCCATTCATGCCGTGCTGCGGGAAGTCAAGGAACGCATGCCTGGCGTTGAAGTCCGTAGCCTGCTTGACCTGGGAGCGGGTCCAGGAACGGCCATGTGGGCAGCAGCTGAAATTTTCAGCGAATTGGAACAAATAATGCTCATTGAGCAATCTAACGGGTTCATCCGCTTGGGACAAAAGTTCGCTGCCTCTGCTCCCTCTGCTGCTATTCAAACCTCCCGCTGGGGAGAAGCCGACTTGAAACATGAAACCCAGCTTCCCGAACACGATCTAATAGTCATCTCATATGCTTTGGGAGAGCTGCCCTCCACGAGCCGCAGCCGGCTTTTGTTGAGCGCATGGCGGGCTGCAGCGAAGGTAATTGCAGTGATTGAGCCGGGGACTCCGCGCGGTTTCGAAGTCATATTGCATGTGCGGGATGAGTTGCTGCAGAAGAAGGCGCATCTGATAGCGCCCTGCCCCCATGAGAAGCAATGTCCTATGAGCTTGTGTGGCACAGCCGTCCCCGGCTGTGTCTCGCCGGCCTCGAAGATAAAACAGGATTGGTGCCACTTTGCGCAACGGCTGGAGCGCACTTCGCTGCACAGAAAATTGAAAGCTGGTGAGCTGGGGTATGAAGACGAAAAGTTTTCTTACATCGCAGCCAGCCGGCAATCTGTTCCGTTGGCTGAAGCGCGAGTTGTCAGGCATCCGATCCAGCTCAAAGGACATATCAAGTTGGAGCTGTGCACGCGAGAAGGCTTGAAGCAGGAAACCGTAACCCGCAGCCAAGGCGGCGTGTTCAAAATTGCCCGTAAGGCGAAATGGGGGGAAGAGTGGGCCCCGGACCGCGATAGTCCTCCGAATACATTGGAATTCTAATTTGTCACTAACGGACTCTGGCATGCGCTCTCCTCATGCCATGCTGTAAAATAAATATTTGCTTACTGTCATCCACGCAAGCTAGAGGAGCACCATGCCCACAGATGTAATCATGCCTCAGATGGGGGAATCGATTTTTGAAGGCACGCTAACCAAGTGGCTTAAAAAGCCCGGCGACAAGGTCCAGCGCGATGAGCCGCTGTTTGAAATCTCGACCGATAAGGTAGATGCCGAAATTCCCGCTCCCGCCAGCGGTGTTTTAAAAGAAGTCAAGGTCGCCGAAGGCGCCACCGTGCAGGTGAATACGGTCGTGGGCGTGATTGATGTCGAAGGCAGCGCCGTGGCGGCCGCACCCAAACCGGCGCCGGCTGCAACCCAGCCGCAAGCGCCGCCTCCGCCTCCATCTCAAAGCACGAAGGCTCCTGAGCCTACCAAACCACCTGTACCTGCCGCTCCTGCAGCAACGCAAGCTCCCGTGGCTGCCGGCCCAGGAACCAACGTGGTGATGCCGCAAATGGGCGAAAGCATTGTCGAAGGCACGCTGACCAAGTGGCTAAAAAAGGTTGGCGAAAAAGTGCAGCGTGACGAGCCCTTGTTTGAAATCTCGACCGATAAAGTCGATGCCGAAATTCCCGCACCGGTGGGCGGAATTCTGACCGAAATCAAAGTTCAACCCGGCACTACCGTGCAGGTAAACACGATTGTGGGGGTGATTGGCGGGTCTTCATCTGCGGCCGTAGCCGCTCCCGTAAGCGACGGGCGCAAAGGCGAAGCAGCCCGTACCGGCGGTGACGTAACCAGACAACGCGCGGGCGAAGAAGAGATGGAAGTCTCTACTACAATGCGCCAGCGAGCGGCAGTCGAGCCAGCGGCAAAAGCACAGGAGCGCAAGGCGGTAGCCCAGCAATCCAATCAGGTGATCTCGTTCCCGGCTGTGGACCGCGATCAGCAAGGCCAGCGCATCCGCTCCAGCCCGCTGGTACGCCGCATTGCGCGCGAGAATAATGTTGCTTTGGGCAATATCCCCGGCACCGGCCTGGGCGGACGCATTACCAAGAACGACATCCTGGGCTTCGTCGAAAAATACGGCCAGGGCGGCATTCCGGCTTCGGCGGCGGCGGCGTTAAGTCCGACTCCGGTCTTGACCGCAACCGCTCCGGCGCGGCCGGCAGCTCCGGCGCAAACATCAGCGCACATGCCCCCTGCCGTCGCAGGCGAGCTGGTGCCCATGACGCCCATGCGCAAGAAGATTGCCGAGCGCATGGTGGAATCCAAGCACACCAGCGCGCATGTGCACACCGTATTCAAAGTAGACATGACGCGCATCGTCAAGATCCGCGAGCGCGAACGTGGCAAATTCGAGCAGGCCCATGGGGTCAAGCTGACCTACATGCCGTTCATCGCCAAAGCCCTGATGGCGGGAATCAAGGCGATGCCCATCGTCAACGCTTCGGTTGAGGGCGACAGCATCCGCTATCATCGCAACGTCAACATCGGGATCGCGGTGGCGCTCGATTGGGGATTGATTGTGCCGGTTGTGAAACAAGCGGAAGAGCGCAGCTTCCTGGGATTGCAACGCGCCATCAACGACCTGGGCGAGCGCGCCCGCAACAAGAAGCTGGTGCCCGATGAGGTGACCGGCGGGACCATCACTATTACCAATCCGGGAATCTTCGGGCCGCAGTTCGGCACTCCGATCATTCTGCAGCCACAGCTCGCCATTCTGGGCATGGGCGGAATTTTCAAGGAGCCTGTGGTCGTGACCGATAAAGACGGCAACGATTCCATCCAGATCCGTTCCATCATTCGCTTAACTCTGGGATACGACCATCGCGTCATTGATGGCGCCGATGCCGATAAATTCATGGTCGCGGTTAAACACTACCTGGAAAACTGGAACGAAGAGATCGGATAAATCCATTTTTGGCCATTCCGCAAATGGAACTTTGACGGCAGGCGGCTGGCCTGCCGTTCTCGTTTACAAATCTTTACACGTCAATCGCCAATATAGTTGATAGTGCAACTAACTATCGGGGCCGTAATTGTCAGACTAATTAGTTCCAGTTTGGAACTATGAATCCCAGTCAACCAAATTCTTCGAAGTTTCATCTATACACTCGTATGCAAGAAGAAAAAATTCTCTGGCTGAATTGCTAATCCGCTCCGCCGATTCTTATTCCTCCTGGAGCGGCTTACAAATCCTGTATATGGAGAACGCGCAAACACCGCGCTCAGCGCGGGCAGAATTATTGCGTTTAGAAACATGACTGACCAGCTATGTTTGCCGGGCGCCGCGGTTCCGCGCTCGGGAATATATCTCGCGTTTCATAACCGCCATCGCGCAGTCCATGAAATTCTATTTCTGAAAGGCGAATCTTTCCCTCTGTGCAACGGTTGCCACAATGAGGTGCGTTACACCCTCAAGCAGGCCGCTCCCCACATTATGGAAGACGATGACTTTCGTTAACAGCCGCGTTCTGATTCAGCGGCGAACCAGGGAGGGCCGCTTTTTTTCATTGCTCCAATTCTGAAATGGATTGCGCGAAGAGAAGCGAAAGCTTTCAATCAGCTCACGCACCCGCTGGCGCCGCTGCAGCAGCTTTTCCAGCAGCCGCTGAAGGGTCGCGGTATCGTGCTCGTACCACTCCGCCGGCACATATTGGGCTATGTCCCATAGCGTATTCGGGTCGAGCTTTTCGATGCGGCTCAGCCAGGGCTCGAATGAGTCCCATCCGATCACGCCCGCATAGACCGCGTTGGAAGAAAAGATGCCGCGCAAGGGCGAGTCGGGAAAGTCCCACTCTCCGGCATTGAAGCAATGCCCCTGGTCCACCAGGGCTGCGGTGTGTTTGCGCTCGCGGGTGCGCTTCCAGTAGATCACCTGGCGGCTATCGGTATTGCAGCACCATTTGTCGAAGGCAAGGGCGCCGGCAAAGACCTCCGGATTGCGCACTCCGCCGGAATCGTGAAGCAGGAGCGAATCCGGCATATATTCCAAAACGTGCCCATCGCGTGGATCAACGATAAAACGCGAGCCGAATTGCAGGCCGGGAGCGCACGGTACTTTCTTGCTGGCCAGTTGAATATGCAGCTCGGCAGTTTCCTGGATCAGCCAGTCGCTGACCTCCACAATTTCAGCCACCGGCACCGGCAATCCGATGAAGCCCGCCAGCCGTGTGGCCAGCCACTCGTTGGCCAGGATGCGCGCATGTTGGGGATTATTCTGGAACTTTACGACGTAGAAGTTGCCGTCAGCGCCGCGCATGAGATGTGATTGCGCGCCGCCCCGCATGCGACGGACGTGTTGTGTGATCGGAACCGGCACGTTATCGCACGCAGCGAACTCTGATGCCAACAGCAGCCCAGTGTTTCAAGTAATTTATGGGAAAAGGTTATCCCTGAATATAACAGTAATACCATAGACCGGAATTGCTGCTACAAGATTTTAAGACAGGACTAGCCTGATTATTTATATATAACAGCACATGATGTCAGAAGCTCTGCGGTTGAACGCCGAGGGGCGACAGAGCGTTCTCATCGAAAGGTTAGGGCGTACCCTTCGAACTGGCAATAGAGTCGTTGGCCGCTGAAGCGCGCAGAAAGTTGCGTACGCTTTCCACGTACACATCCTTCCAATCCACCACGTATCTGCGCTCCAGGATGTGGGTCTGCGCCTGCTCCAGTTCCCAGCCTGATGAACAGAGAACCGCAAGGGCCATCATGGGCGCTCGATGGACGCCCGCCGCACAGTGAATATAAAGGCGTGATTTGGGATCTTGCACCGCCTCGCGGGCAAAATCCGTTCCGTATTCAAAAATCTCGGGGGATTTGGGCTGGAAATCGTCGTCAATCGGGACCCACAAAACCTTGATCTCCCAGGGCTCGGCCAGGGGGCGGTCGTCGAATTCCACCTGCATATTAATGATGTGGGTAATACCCAACTGGACCACTTCCAGCATGTTCTCTTCATTCCAAATGCCGCCGCCGACGGCAATCTGCTCCGTGATCCAGGTATAGTCCATTCTCTTCCCAAAGAAGTCCAACAGGGTTGGATGCAGAATCAATGCAAAACAAATTGAGTTTCGTCCTTACAGTATAAATTGAAATTGGCGGCAATTCTCCTTTATCGGCAAACTCTCATGCGTGTGCGCTGGTCGTTTACTATAGCGTTATAGCGTTACGCTATACTTCCTAAAGATGAAATTCAGGACGCTGCAGGACAATCTGCGCAAAATTCTGCAGGAGCGCATTGAACGCCGGGAACTCAACGGATTGAGGCTGGCCCGCATGACCGGGTTCAGGCAGGCGCACATTTCCAACTTCCTCAACCGCAAACGCTCTCTCAGCATGGAAGGGCTCGATAAAGTATTACAGGTTCAGCGCCTTTCCGTGCTTGACCTGCTCGATCCTGCCGAGATCAACAAGCGCGCCAGTATATTGCCGCCTTCCGAAGATGAGTTTGACAATGTTTTACTGGTGGAAGGCGCAGTGGCCGCCGTTCAACCCCTGGTGCAGAACCAGGATGTCAAAGAGATTTTGAAATTCAAAAAGACATTTCTCAAGCGGCTGCGTCCCCACCTCTATAACTCCTCGCGCAACGGCTGGTCCCGATTTGTCATGGTAAAAGCGGATGCTCGTGACGCGATGGCGATGGCTCCCCGGTTGCTCCCGGGGTCAACCGTCTTGATCGACCGCCATTACAACTCCCTGGAGCCATATCGCAAGGGCGAACGTAACATGTACGCCGTATGCAAAGACAATGGCTGTACAGTCCGCTACGTCGAAGTTGCGGAACGAACGCTGGTGCTGCGTCCGCATAATCAGGATTTTCCTATTGATGTGATTCAGATGGAAGCCGGCAAATCGTTTGCCGAATACGTGATTGGCCGCATCTGCCACGTGGCGATTGAAACGTAAGCAGGCGGCGATCAGCCCTCCGGCATCAGTTCCGAAAAGCAGCAATTAGCACTTGGCATTTAGCCCATAGGGCACACTCAAGCTGCCAAAGAAGAGGGTGAATCTTGTGTCTTCCGGCTCCAGCCCTGGTTAGGGGCTAAATGCTAACGATTAAATGCTATTTGCTGCGTTTGGTTGAATTTTTCATAGCCGCAGCCTGGGCAGCGCGGCGGAGAAGCGAGGCCAGCACGACGCGATACATTTCGTCGAAGGGGGCCGGCTTGCCGGTCCAGATTTCGAACTGGCGGGCGCCCTGGTGCACAAACATCTCCACGCCCGAGATAATGTGGACATTCTTGCTGCGGGCAATCTTGACCAGGCGCGTTTCAATCGGGTTATAGATCATCTCCATCAAATACTTGGTCTTGATCTCTTTTTCGCTCAACGGGGCATCGTCATTTTTCTTGGAGGGCGCTTCATCCATGCCGACCGGGGTGGCGTTGATGATGACGTCAAACTCCAGCTTCTTGAGCGCCGAGCGCTGAATAAATTTGGCTTTGGCCTGGCGCGCCAGTTTTTCAGCCGGACCGGCGCTGCGGTTCAGGATAAATACCTGGGCATTGCGCTCACGCAATCCAAAAACCGCTGCCCGCGCAGCCCCGCCGGCGCCGAGTACAAGAATGCGCGCATTCTCCAGGCTCATGCGCTGCTCCAGCGGCCGCAGCACGCCAAAAACATCGGTATTGAAACCATACAGTTTGCCATCCTGCGAGCGAACCACGGTATTGCAGGCCCCCACTTTGGCGCTCAGTGGGTCGGTATTATCCAGGTGCTCCATGATGGCTTCTTTGAAAGGCATGGTGATGCTAAGACCGTGGATGGGAATTGCGCGCACGCAATTCATCAGGTCTTTCAGGGTATGCGCGTGCAGGTGCAAATATACGGCATTGATGCTTTCGCGGCGCAGCGCCGTATTCATCATGATGGGCGACAGCGAATGCGAGACCGGATCACCCGCGACGCCGTAAACTTTTGTGGCCGCATCCACCTGCTCTACGCGATAGGTTTCGCGAAGCGTGCGGCCGGTGACCTGTCCGGGAGCGGTTTCTTCCCCCGGCGTGGCTGAAGCAAAGGTGAATTGACTGCCAGCGCGCAACCCCAGAATACGGCTGATAATTCCCTGCTCACCCATGCAAACGCCTACCATGGAACGCTTCTCGCTGGTGCGCTCCAGGAATTTCATCATGATGACGTTGTCATAGAGATTGGTAGCCGTGCTGATGACCTTGATGTAATCGGCTGGAATGCGTTCCATTTCGGCAAAAGTCTCGTCGAGTTTTTTGGTGGTGCGGAAGTCGTGGAACGAAAGAATGAGCGCGGCCTTCTGGCGGATCTTCTGGATTTCGGCCGGCTTGAGTTTCTTGGCGCTTTGTATGTCGAGATCTACAAGCTGGCAGCCCATATCGGCGGCCTTGAGCAGAATGTCAACCTCAGACTGCACCGAGCCGCGGAATTTGCCTCCGCTTTTCACCCTGCGGCAGGTGGCAATTGCCAGCGCCTCGGGGTGGAACTCCAGAAAGCTCTTCAGCACCGGAAAGGCCGACCCCGGACGCGAGAGATAGTCCAGACGGAATTCGATAAAAGGGTTCTCCCGGACAACGGCCTCCGCTTTTTGCGCCAATTCCGTGGGAGTGGCCCCAATCAGAGCCACGCAGACACGCGGCAACCTCAGCAGCCGCGGGTTAAACCGGGGTGCTGGCTCAAAACTGGCAGATTTAATGGCACTTGGCATTTTGAGAGACTGGCGCGTCATCATACAGAATGCACCATACCAGATGCAACCCGCGAGTCTTTTCTGTCCTAACCCAAAGGTACGTATCAGTTCAGTTAACAGGGTGTCCGGGAGTTCCCTTGACCCATGTCCTTAGCTTTGTTAGCGTTGCAACCGGATTACTAGCTTTTTCGGCAGGCGTTTCCCGGCATGGCAGGCATGACTTCTGCCCCTGAAACGGCTGCTGGCGGCGTATTTCCCGGAGGGATCATGAGAAAAACCGGTTTTGTGCTGTTTATTCTGGCCTTTGCGGCGCTTGCCACCGGGCAGCAGACGCAACAGCCAGCTTCGCAGCAGCCACAGCAGGCGCCCGGCTCGCTACAGCAGGGCCTGCAAGAGCCCTTGCCGCCGCCACCACCGCAGCCTGTGGTCGCCAAGACCAATCTGGTGGAAAAGGCAGACGCCCCCACCTACAGCGACGTCAACTGCGCCGGATTTATTACGAATCAACAGGTTCCCGAGGGAACCTATGTAACGTCTGGATGGGATACCCCTACACAAACCCGCTATGCCCAGGGCGAGTACATTTACCTGACCGGTAGCGGTTTCCAGGAAGGCCAGCAATATTCGATTCTTCGTAAGCTTACAGACCCGAACCGTTACGAATCCTTCAAGGGCCAGCATGGGGCCGTTGCTGCTGCAGGGCAGCCCTATTCGGAAATCGCTCACGCCACCATCGTACAGGGAGGGGTGCGAGGCAATACCGCCATTGCACTGGTCACCTTTACCTGCGACGGAATTGTACCCCATGACTTGGCCGTGCCTTATGTCGAACGTGTAGTCCCAAAGTACAAAGACCCAGGACCTTTTGATCCTTTTGCGCCTGCCAATAGTAAGACAACCGGAAGAATAATTTTGGCCAAAGATTGGGATCAGCTTATGGGGAAGGGACGCATCGTCTACCTGAATATTGGAGCAGACCAGGGAGTCAAGGTAGGCGATTACTTCCACGCCACCCGCCTTTATAACGATCTGGCCAGCGACCCGGTTGATAAACTTTCATTCAAGGCTTCCACTCTTGAGGACACGCAGGCGCTGCCCAACGTGCCGAACTCCAAGATTAATGAACTTCCGCGGCGCTCTCTGGGAAACCTGATGATCGTGAATGTAAGCCCCAAGAGTTCTACCGGCATACTGACTTTCACTTTGGAATACATCAAAGTCGGGGATAGCGTGGAGATGTTCGAGCCGCCGCCACCGCCGCCGCCGCCGCCGGCTGTTTCGACGATTCCGACAATTAATTGCACGCCCAATCCGGCTACCGTGAAACGAGGCGAGAGTTCCACCGTCACCTGCGATGCCACCAGTCCGGATAATCATCCCCTGACGTTCTCCTACAGCACCTCTGCGGGCCGAGTGACGCCTCGCGATAACACCGCCGTGCTCGATACCTCCGATGTGGCTCCTGGCCCTGTCGGGGTGACCGGAACTGTAACCGATGACCGCAACCAGACGGCAAGCGCAACCGCAAACATCAACGTAGAAGCGCCGCCGGCAGCGCCGACGCCGACTTCGCAAAGCATCAACTTCAAACGCAACAGCGCTTACGTGGATAACAAGGCCAAGGCCATTCTGGATGGGGTGGCGTTGCAACTGCAGCAGCAGGCCGATGCTACTGCTGTAGTGATTGGGCATTCCGACACCGGGGAGCGCAAGTCCCTCGCCATGCTGCGCGCCACCAACATCAAGAATTACCTGGTGGGCAAAGGCATTGACGCCAAGCGAATTGAAACCCGTACCGGTGCAAATCCAGGGTCCGTGGCTGAAGTCTGGATTGTGCCTGCCGGCACCACCTTGCCGCCAGAAGCCGCTCCGGAACCAGCTCCGGCTGCCGAGGCTGCGCCAGAGGCGCCCGCTGCGGAAACACCTGCAGCAGCGCCGGTTAAGAAAAAACGCAGCCGCAAGAAATCTGCGGCGCCCGCGGCCACTCCGCAGTAAGCTCACACAGCACTACCCTACAGGCGCATGAATTTTTCATGCGCCTTTTTTATTTGATCACTAAAGAATTTAGAGATGGAAGAATAATTGAAACAGACAGCTTTTACGTTTTTGCTTTTCTCTGTGTCTCATTGTCTCTGTGGTAAGCCAGCTCTTGCGGTTTCTACCACGCCCACCTGGGTGACTTTCATGATCATGAGGACTTTGTCGTCTATATGGGTTCCGCTGCGGGAAAACTCGCTGACCTCGGCCAGCACGGCGTCCACAATCGCCTGCGCCGGTTTGACGCGATGGCTGGCTACGCACTCGGCCAGGCGCTCAGTGCCGTACTCGTCTTCCTGGGCATTCATGGCTTCGAGGATTCCATCGGTGCAGCAGACCAATACATCGCCCGGCGTCAGGCTGGCCGAGCCGCGATTGTATTCCGCGGTGGGAAACAGGCCGACCACGGTTCCGCCCTCTTCCAGAAGCTTGTACTTGCCGGTTTCCCCGTTGATCAGGATAGGCGGCACGTGGCCGGCATTGATGTAATGCAGTCCGCTGCGCCGCGTATCCACCAGGCCGAGAAAGATGCTCAGATACTTTTCAGACTTGGTGTCGTTATAGATCATTTCGTTCAGCGACAGGGCCAAAACCTCGAGCGAATGCAAGTGCATCACCAGGGCGCGCAATGTTGCCTGCAGGTTGCTCATGATGAGCGCGGAAGAGACGCCCTTGCCCTCGACGTCGGCAATCACCAGCAGCAGGGTTTGCGGCCCCAGGTTGAGAAAATCATAGTAGTCGCCTCCCACTTCAAAGCAGGGCTCATTCAAAACGGCGAGTTCGTATCCCGGAACCACGGGTGGGGCCTCAGGCAGCAGGCTCCTCTGGATCGTCCGCGCCAGCGCCATCTCTTTTTCCATCCGCTGCTTTTCGACGATCTCGCGATGCAGGCGCGCCTTTTCCAGCGCCATCGCCATGTGGCCGGAGAGCTTGTTGAGAAAATCAACATCGTCGCTGGTGAACCTGCTGGCGCCGCCCTTGTTGAGCAACTGGATCACGCCCACGATTTCACCGTCAAAATGCCGAATCGGCAGGCAAAGTAAAGAACGCGTGGTATAACCGAATTTCTTGTCGTAGCTGGAATCAAAATAAGGAAGGCTGTAGGCGTCTTCCACATTGATGATATCGCCGGAGGCCGCCACCATGCCGGCTACACCGCGTCCAATCGGTATGCGGATCTCTTCGTGATCGAGGCCCGAGGCAACAATGGACCACAGCTCTTTCGTCTTGTGATCTGCCAGAAACACCGATCCACGGTCGGCCTTGAGTTCGGTGCGGGCAATCTTGAGAATCAGCTCCAACAGCTCGGCCAGATCGAGGGTGGAATTGAGCAACCGCGTGGCCTCGAACAAAAGCGAGAGCTGGGTAATGGTCTTGAGGCTCCCCGCCTGGTTGAGCACTCCATGCACAGCCACACTGCAAACTTCGGCATAGAGCCGCCACCAGTTCAGCACCTCGGGGTCAGCAGTTTCTTTGCTGTAGTTGGCAAGCACCCCTATCAGCTCGCCGCGCGCCATAAGCGGAAAGGCGGAAATATTGCGCAACCCGACGCGCGAAGCAAATTCTTTGTCGAAGTCCGACAGCGAACTCAAGGCGATGTTTTCCAATGGCTTGCGCGTCTGTGCCACTTTGCCAATGGCCCCGCTGCCTGGCGATACATCTTTGTGCAGCCTTCCAGCTTCTATCCCCGCGCTGTGAGCGAGGCGTGCGGAAGAGCAGGCGGCGTCCCATAGCCAAAGCTCAGAGCGCAAAGACGCAAAGTCAGAGACCATGAACTCAGGAACCAGCGGCAGAATTTTGCTTGAATCTTCAGCAATGAACCGCGCCACTACATCGGCAAAGGCAGCGACGTAATCTTTGCGCTTGGCTCGAGAAGGCCTGGCCGCGCCCTTGTGTGCAACCATTGGATTCAAAGCTAAACCTTTTCCGCTGGGAAACTTGCCCGTGCCCATCCACAAAGTTCTGATGGGTGTATTTGGCTATTTACTATATGCGGGCCGGCAGTGCTTGTAAATAAGAGGATTGTTAAAGAGCATCACGGCATAGCAGCGGAAAGGGCTCTCATTCACTAAACTACTGGTCATAGTGCAGCAGCGCAAAGACGTCGTATTGCGAGAGCTTGTCGCGGCCTTTGAGGAAGTCCAGCTCGACTACAAAGCCCAAGCCTGCAATCTCGCCACCCAGGGATTTGACCAGTTGCACCGTAGCGCAAGCAGTACCGCCGGTGGCGAGCAGGTCATCTACGATGAGCACTCTCTGGCCGGGGCGGACCGCGTCTTTGTGAACTTCCAGGGTATCGCTGCCATATTCGAGGTCATAGGTCACCTTGGCAGTCTCGGCAGGAAGTTTTTTGGGTTTGCGCACCGGCACAAAGCCTGCGTTCAGGCGATAAGCCAGCGCCGGGCCAAAGATAAATCCGCGCGCCTCGATGCCCAGAATCAGATCGATGTTCCGGTTGAGGTAATACTCGGAGAGAGCATCAATCAGGGTTGCAAATCCCAGCTTGTCTTTCAATAGGGTGGTGATGTCGTAGAAGAGAATGCCCTTCTTGGGAAAGTCGGGGACTTCGCGAATCAGTTTTTTTAAATGATCACAATTGGTCGCCATCTTAGATTGCATTCGTGTTGCGCTCCAGCATATGGATTGTCATCAGAAACTTTGATGACCGGCAATGATATTTCAGGAATCCTCAATTTACAAAACTGCCGAACCCTCTCGCTTACCAGGCCCCCTCAATACGGAAGTTGCTGAGATTCGGGGGGGCCTCGGCGGGGCTCACTTCCAGGTCGTCTACCCGGGCGGCGCGGGGACCCTGTTTGAGTTTGGCTTCAAGCGCCGCGAGTTGCTGTTCGCTGCCGCTGGCCAGCACTTCCACCGCTCCATCAATATTGTTTCGCACCCAGCCGGCCAGACCTAACGCCTCGGCCTCGCGCTGCACAAACCAGCGGAAGCCAACTCCCTGCACCCGGCCTCGAACCACGTAGCGTTTTGTAGTCAAAGCTTCTAGCCTCTAGCTGCTAGCTTTGGTTGGATGGATTAAGCTCGCGACAGATATGCGCCTTCGGCCGTGTCGACCCTGATTTTTTCGCCTTCATTGATAAACGGAGGCACCTGCACGACCACGCCGGTCTCAAGCTTGGCGGGTTTGGTCACGCTGCTGGCGGTGGCGCTCTTCAGGCCCGGCTCGGTCTCGATCACGGTCAACTCAACGGTCTGTGGAAGCTCGACGCCGACGGCCTTGCCATCGTAGAACTCCACTTTGATTTGCAGATTGGCGGTCAGATAATCGGTAGCGTCTCCCAGCACGTCTTTATTCAAATGGATCTGCTCGTAGTTCTCGGTATTCATGAAGTAATAGTCTTCGCCATCGGCGTAGAGAAACTCCATTTCCACCTCATCCACCACGATTTTTTCGATGGGATCGGGCGAGCGGAAGCGGTGCTCGAACATGGCGCCGGTGCGCAGGTTGCGCAGCTTGGCCTGGATAAACGCGCGCAGGTTGCCGGGCGTGCGGTGCTCCACGCTGAAGACCGCATGCAGGTCATTGTTGTGCTTGATAATCATCCCGGGGCGCAATTGGGTTGCTGGAATTGACATTCCAAACTTCTCCTCAATGATTTGGGTCTTTGCAGGCTGGCCGCGCGCACAGCGCGAAGCAGAGGCAAACACAATATTGTACCTTATCTGCCCTGCTCTTCACGAGAGCTGCTGCTGATTGCCGCTTAGATATTTCTTTCTCTGGGACAACACTGCCCGCTCGCAGGTTTTCTAAATACACATTGCCGTAAGGTGAGAGACAGTGGGCTGTTACACGTCCCTTCCTGACGACCAACAATTTTGATCTTGGGAGGCCCCATGACCGACTACGAACGTTTTGGCGAATATCAATCCACCGAGCAGCAAGCCGGCGGCGGAGGCGTAGGACTGGGCATCACTATGCTGTTGATCGGCTTGGGTGCCGGCGCATTGACAGCCCTGCTGCTCGCGCCCCGCTCCGGACGCCAGACCCGCCGCATCCTGCGGCGTAAATATGAAGATGCCGTCGAGAATCTCAACGAACGCGCCGACGAGTGGCGTGAGCGCGGCGCCGGATGGGCCGAAACTGCCCGTGGCTGGGTGGGCGCGGCAAAAGACGCGGCCGAAAATGCCTCCGAAAAAATCAAGCCGGTTGTGAAAGAAGTGAGAAGGCGGGTTGAAAAATAGCAATCAAGTCAGGATTTACGATTTAAGAAGTACGATTGACGATTTTTCAAATCAAATCTGACTTCTTCAATCGTACTTCTTCAATCGCTAGAGTGTATTCATATTGAAGTCCACATCCACACCCACTCGTACTGCGATTGGCTGGCCATCTTTGCGCGCAGGTTCAAAGCGCCACTTGCGGACCGCTTCCATTGCCTTCTCATCCAGGCCAAATCCCATGCCTCGCACCAGGTGAACGTCCTGCACGTGTCCGTCAGTGGCCACTACGATCCACAGTGCCACCGTGCCTCGCAGTTTATTGAGACGCGCTGCGTCAGTGTAATCCGGATCTGGATCGTAGATGACCCTGGGAATCGAAACCCCGCCTTTGCCGGCAATAGGATATTCGCCGGCATCGGTTCCCGTGCCTGAACCTACACCTCCGCAACATCCTTGCCCAATGCCGCCTCCATGTCCAGTACCGTCAGAAGGCAAGCTCAGTACGCCATGAAACGGATCTCCCACCGGCGTGAGATCGGCCTTCACAACCGGAGCAATAATACTTTGCTGCACCGGTAGAACCGGGGTAGGAACCGTCTGGGTCGTCAGCGGTGCAAGCGGTTGCGGCTTCGCCGTTGGCAGGGCGCCCCGTGAAGGCGCCAACAGCGTGTGCGCTCCTCCGCCGCCAGAACTGGGAGCAAAAACCACCTCCGCAATGTGATAAGAACGCCGGCTCTGGTTGTTCATGCGCCACAGCGCGATTTGGCTGAGCCATAGCAGAAACAAAAGTGCAGTGCCGTGCAGCACCACCGACCAAAGAATTTTGCTGGAGCGGGAGGAATTGGAATGCGTGATGCCGAAAAGGCTGGGCAAAATATGCTGATGAGACCGCGGCGCCAACGGGGGGTGAGTGGACATAAGCTGTGCTGAAATTTAATTAGTATACTGAAGAACTCAGTATAAGTGGAAATTAACGTCAACGTTAACTTGTACGGCCACCGGCTGGCCATCTTTCCGGGCCGGTTCAAAGCGCCAGGTTTTCACGGCTTCCATGGCCTTTTCATCTAATCCCAGGCCTAACGAACGAACCACGCGCATATCGCGCACATGCCCATCAGGGCCGACAATGATCCATAGCACTACATCGCCTTGGTATTTCGCCTTGCGCGCCTCTTCCGAGTATTCCGGATCGGGCTGATAGATGATCCGCGGAGCGCTTACGCCGCCACCAATGCGATAAGCCCCACCGCCCATACCGCCGCCCCATCCTGGCCCAACGCCCGGGCCGTTTCCTGAGCCGACGCCTGTCCCGGAACCACTTCCAATACCGCTGCCCGAACCAAGCCCATTGGAGGCGGGCGCAACTGCCGCCAGTGGATCTCCCATCTGCGGCAGTGGCGGATTGATCGTTTGCGGCGCAACCACCGTGGGAGCAACAGGCAACTTCGGCTCATTTGGTTGAACCACTGTCGGCGGCGTTATCTGGTCAGGCGCCGTTTTGGGCAAAGCCCCCTTGGAAGCAACCAGCTTTTCATGGCTGCCGCCACCTCCGCCGCCGCCGGAAGGTCCTCCGACAGATGATGGAAGATAAGGACTGATGTCAATCACCGGTCCAAGCTTTTCTGCAATGATCTTGGGATGCTGCGCAATATAAGTAGTAATCAACACGACCAGCACGACAGCCAGGGTGTGAATGATAAAAGAGTAGATAAAATTTCTGGGCCGGGTCTGGTAGATTCCATAGCCCGCGCCGAACAGTGTAGGCAGAATGTCTGGCTGGCGTGCACCCGCGCGCGCTGGAGAAGACGTAGGCACTGGGGCATCACTTTTGATTGCAGGACTCGCCATGTATCTCTGAAGCTACCCTATGAATAACAGTATAGACGTGATTTTGCCAATTTTGGGTGCAAAAAAACCCCGAAGTACATACGCCTAAAGTACATTAACCGAGCATAAACAATTGTTAAATAGTATTAACTGGCGTGAACTTTCTCATTCTAAACCCCTATAAACCCATAGATTATCGCCGGGTTGCAGAATAGACAAAAATTTGACAACAGGGGTTCGGGAGGTTTGTAACCCGACTTGACTTGATGATGTCTTTGAATCTGCGGTGCATTCGCCGCGGATGCCCAAGACTGTCTGCTAGTAATACGCGGCGCACGGTGTTGCGGCTCCGCCCAGTGGTACGAGCGATGGCCTTGATTAAATGCCCCTCTTTATGAAGTGATCAACTGTCCATCCATTCCTCCAATTTGAGCAACCGCTCATTCCCCCTTCTCCACGGATCAAGGTACCGGTGCGGCTTTAATAGTGGGACGGGATTACGGCCCGCCCCACTGCCATATGGAGGGGTCAATTCTTCATGATCGTAAAGGGGTCAGTTTTAAATGAGCGCTGCCAAATTCATAGGCGATTGATACAAAGTTCTGACCATGCCTTGGGGACTCGAGAGTTTTCAGCAAGCCGGGTCAAGCGGGGGTGAGCCAAATGTGAGCGCCGAACCAGCGCGGACATTGGCGAGGGCGCAGCAGCGAAGCGTTGCGGAGCCCTTAGATCGAAAGAGCAGCTTTCGCCACTGGCAAACCGAACTGATAGGCAGAGTTGAAATAGAATCTCCGTGGACTGCGCGACGACTAGGGCGCTTGGGAAGAATTCCCAGGCTGATTCGAGAAGGAAGCTAAACTTCTCCACCCTCCGTTTTTTCGATATACGAAGTACGCAAATCAGATCAATATTTTAGGGCGCTAGCGGGGTGGCCCACCCGGCGAGGGTGTACGGAGTAATCCATGTCCCTGCCGCGACTGTACAGCACGTTCATGGTTTAATGTAATCTTAGCGAACGGATATTTACCAGCTATGAATCTGCTTAATCGGATATTCCGGGATGAAGGTCAATCCGAGTATTATTGAAAATCCCAAGTTGCTTGCGGCAATCGAGGCGGTTGTGAAGGATGACAACATCGATACACGTGATCGACTATACGCAGCACTCCTAGATGCGACTTTCTTGGTTCCCACGCCCGAGCTACCCCTCCAGTGGTGTACTCCGGGAGATCATGTTGTCGATGGCAAAACGGGATTTAAGATCGTCACTGTTAACAAAGTCCGATGGGAAACAAGTTACCCCGATATTCAGCGATGAACCTGTCCTTCGGAAGTGGACCCAAATACTCCCTGGATCGGGCTCAGAGCACGCGACTACTTCCCTCTTGTGGTTCAATTCCCTATCCAGGAAATAGTGATTAACCCGTTTGACCCGATCCGAAAAATGATTCGTCCCGGCGGGACTATTGCACGGTGGGAGATGGAATCATTGGCCAAGGGTAAGTTTCCGAATGCATATCGGGTGATTTAGTTAAGAGTTAAGATGCTTTCCTAAAACATTCCCAGTGGAATCCACCACGATCATCATCCAGATACAAATACTGCCTTTTGTCGATCCTCGTCACTACCCAGTGAGGTTCCTGGACCGCCCACACGTTTAGATTTCGTTGGATACAGAAAAACCCCACCCTAGCAAAAGAAGCTAGGGCGGGGCACCCTCAAAAGTAATTTGAAGACAACTGTTTAGGCCCGGCCACCCGCCCCGGTCGGCGGAAGTGTATGCAGCTCGAAACTGTCAGCTCCTTAGGTAACCCTAACCTCGATCCAGTCCTGCATCCCTCAACTGTTTTAGAGCGTCCCAATTGGGTGGAGGACTTATCGTCTTGCTATGCCACGGCGCACCAGCGGCCAGCCACAATTTTCTAAGTTCTGTATGCGACTTCGTTGCATCGTGGTAGCCAAACTCTGTTCCGCAGGAGGGGCAGATTTCGAAGGAAGCACATCCTTGTTGATCATATGGAGCTTCGAAGAGTTCAGCGAATCCACAAACCGGGCAAAACGTTGTATCACTATTGCGCATTGAAATAATCCAAGTTTGTCGGCAAGCCGTGTACCGCGGGATCCGGTTTAAAATATGTGCGAATCGTTCCATCCGCCCTAGCCACTCCAAATTCCTCGGTGGCAGGATTGTATCGCACGATGTCTCCATTGGAGGGTCGAATCTTCTCCAGAACACCCGATCCCCGGGGACCGTTCAGGAACTTGCTAGCTTGTTGTTCGTATTCCGCCTTTGTTTTTGCACCAAAGTCGGTACCGTGATCCGCAAAATGGCTTTCCAAAAGGGCACCGTTCGCGAAGTGCCCAACCGCCATTGCAGCTACTGCTGCCGACGGTGTATAAGTATTTACTTCGCCGTCTTCGGAAGCCAAGACCGCTCGCCAGTAGTGGACCCCGAGGTCTATAACTTGGCTGTCGGGAACCTTCGCTAAGTTGACCTGAACACCATTCTGGTATATTTTAACTCCCCTGTTTGCAAGCGCTTGTCTGGTAACGTCCGCCTCCTCTTTCTGCGTCTGAGCAAGTCCAATTGCGTGGAAAAAGCACCACGCTTTACCATGATGTTCGTGATCAACATCGCAGTGCCCATCGGGATCGCCAAACGTGGTGGGATTATTCTTGACATAGCTGTACAGGTTGAGACTCTGCGGGTTGCCGAAGTTCGCATATGGCACGGTGACAGGCTTCGCCGCCCAGTCCGGCGTGATAAATCTTCCAATACTGCTGCCGTAGTAACGAGCACCGAAGTAGTCGAGACCGGTCTCAGGATCGCGTTCTTTGCCGGTGAACTTGTAATGGTTATCGATGCCCAGATCGGTAATGTCGTGCTCGCCGCCCCAGGGGTAGAACTCCGTTTCGGCTTCGATCGTGCTGGCGTCCGAATTCGTGATCACATCGGCCGAGCCCAAGTGGTCGGCAAAGTAGTAGTGGACCGGGAAGGTCAAGCTGCAAGGGTTGGGAAGATCAAGCCTTGCAATGCGCTTGCCGCCCGCGAAAATGTAATCGGCGGTCATGTTGCCCGCAAGGTCGGTCTCTTCCAGCGCCTCTCCGCCCGGCCCGTACCAGTACAGCGTTCCTGAACCGTCAGGATTGATTTTGCTGACCCGCTGGCCATCGGCATCGTAGTCATAAGAAGTCGTGGTCGTGGTTCCTTTGACTGTGTACGACGTTAGGCGATTTTGCCCATCGAAGACATTTTCGTACGCCTGCGGGGTGGGCTGCGTATAACTGGGGCACGTCCCGCTTGGCCCCACAATATTTCCGGCAGCGTCATAGCACCAGCTCGTCACCTGGTTATTGACGTTGACCGTTAATGGAGGATTGAACCCAAACTCCGTCGGCAGGAGCGATCCACTAACATTCTTCTGCAATAGGTTCCCCCACGGATCGTACCCAAAGCTCTCACTCCAGTTGCTGGAAGTCGCCGAAAGCAGCCGATTCAGGTTGTCGTAGGTGAAGCTCTGGTTGCGCGTGGCGTCTCTTCCATTGATCAGCTTGCACACATTGCCGTTGTTGGTCTGGTTGTAGTTGCAGGTGCCAAAATCGTAGCCCACGCTCAACACGGTTTGTGTCGGCGATGTGGCCGAGAGCAGCGTCGGCTGCATGCGGATGTTGTAATTGTTAGTCCAGGTGATGCCCGTAGAATTCGGTGTCACTCCATAGATCATGCTGCTGGGCGCGCCAAACGCTGTATATAGCGCGCCAGTGTAGTAGTTGATGTGATCCTGCGCGTCAACAGCAGAGACCGGCCGCTGGGCGCGATTGTAACCATAGTCAATGCGGATCGGGCCGGGATAACTAATACTGGGATAGATAATGGATTTGAGCGAGCCATCCAGGTTGTAAGCATAATTAAACTGCTGGGATACGGTGTGGTCACTGCGATTCGGATATTGCACTTCAAACTCGGTGCGTCCCATGACGTCGTAGCTGTGGATGGTGTCCACAGTTTTCTCCCCTCCAAGTACGATGGAATGGGTTGCCGAAGAGCTTAGCACCAGTCGGCCGATGGGATTATGGACAGGTATACCTTTGACCGTACCCAGGTCATAGGTGAAGTTGTCGGTTAGCTGGTGCGAAGCCGAACGCGAGAGCAGCCGGTTTAATTCGTCATAGCTGTAGTCATACCTGATTGTCAGAATAGAGCTTGTTTGGTTCGGCGCGGGCGAATCCTTTTCGATGAGATTGCTGTTGGCATCGTAAAGGTAATTGATCGTTCCCGATTCGGGGTTCACGGCCGTCAGCAGGCGTGAGAGCGAGTCATAGGCAAAGCTGCGCAGGCGCGGCTGGCTGCCGTCCCCTTTCTGATTCACCTGGGTAAGATTATCGAGCGCGTCATATTGATAATCGGTCTCATACGAGAAGTTACCGCCGGCGTCTGGCTCCCAGACCATGGTCAGGCGGCCGAGAGCGTCACTTCTGTTTTCCCGTGCGCGTCCGGTTTCGTCGGCCGTTTTGACCGTAGGAAACTGGGTGGAATCAGTACTGACCACATTGTTGTCAGCGTGGGTGACTGCTGTCACACGCCCGAGCGCGTCATAGTTGAAGGTATCGCCCGGCTGCTGCGAATTGTTGCACGCCTTGCTCGCATTAAATCCGGTGGAGCGATACGGATAGCTCGTGTAATACTTCTGTCCCAAGCCGTCATAGCAGGTATCCACCTGGTCGTAAGGGTTGTTCGGGTCCTCATCATTCCATGTGGCCGTGCGCGTCGCCCGGCCGAAGCCATCAAACAAAGTCCAGGACAAAGTCTGGCGGCCGTCAATGTTCTGCTGCACGGTGGACACTGGCGGGGTCGGCACATCGTAATAGGTATAGATCGTCTGGCTGCTCTGCCCGCCGTTGTTAGGATCGGGCGGCCCGGTCACGCTGGCCAGCCGCGCCATGTTGTCATACGCGTAGGTGGTGGTCTGTTGGTTCTGATCGGTCGACCTGGTCTTGAGGCCGGTATTGAAGTCATACCATGCCGAAACGCTGTGCTGAACGCCGTTTGAAGTTGTCGGCATCTGCATCGTTGTGACGTAAGCTCCGGCAAACGCTGGATCATAAGAGTACGTCGTCGTATAGCCCCTGGCGTCGGTGGCCTGGTAGGGCATGCCGGTGTCGTAATACGAGGTGGTTGTGTTGAGACCCAGTTGCTTGTGTTTACAGCAGTCTTAGGGAATCTGGAGCTGCTTTGTTAGAACGATGTGAAAGTTACTCTTTGCAGGTTTTTGAAAAGCAGGCCAGAGGCTCGTCTCAAAGAAATTAATACCCGCACGTGGGGCCCGATTTTGCTATTGAAATAACAACTCTAAAGAGAAGGTTAAATATCGCCAATCCAGGATATTTTGCCAAGAAGAGACTTTATCAAAAGAGTTTAACAATAATTTCCCTAAATGGGAATCGATGTGCAGTAAATTGCAACCTGATATCCGAATGTCCGTCCATCTTAGGGCAGTGATATCACAAGATTGATTGTTGAAGAATGATGAGCCATCATGACACGGAAGTGTATCTGGCATCCCAGAAATACCGGGACAGGGTTATTCGACGGCGGTTTATGTCGCCCAGCTCTTGCCCTGAAGAAAAAAGGTCTTTGAAAATTTGCGGATTTGGTTACTCCCTGACTACTCGGTTTCCCGCCACATCTTTTTGATTTTAAGTGGTTTATCGCTGCAAAGACTACTTGAAGTAATGGGGGGAGGGGGGGAATTACTTTGAAGAGATAACATCACCGCCGGAACCGTGCGCTTCATTGGCCTGTCGCGCCTGGTCGCGGACTGAGAGCAAATCCCTCCCAGCGTTTTGACTAGTATTCGCCGCGGATGCCCAGGACCTTAAAGTCTTTCAGCGATTTTTTTACCACGTAGGTCATCATGTTGTTGCTTTGCGGGTCCGGGGGCTTGAGGAAAAAGCCGCCATGCACGATGAAAGGCAGGGAGTTGTGCACCACGCCCTCGGTGACTTCATTGTCGTGAAATTGAATCCTGATCCACAGGCCTTCGATTTCCGGATCGGCCTTGAAGAACTTCACCTCTTTATAATCGGAACGGCCTTCAAAGGTCTTGACGAAGAAAAGAGCCTTGGTGCGGCCGAGATCGACAACCTGGGTGCCGCCATTGACCAGCCGCAGTTCCACTTCGGGAGGCAGTGGGCTGCGGGCAACCAAAGACTCGTCCGCTGAATTTTTCATAAAACCTTTCACCAGCGAACCATCCTCAAGATGGGCGACAACCTTCACGTATGCATGCTCCTCAGACACTAGAGTTTCCCCAGGGTTGAATGCCAATGCTTTAAGGCTTCATTCCCCGGTTAAAAACCGGGGATACGCGCCGAAACGCGCACAATGAGCATTTTAAAACAGGGGTCCCACAGAAATCTTTTCCAGCGGCCAAACTTCTTTGTTCGTTGGGCTACCGAAGTCCGATGTCGGCTTCGCGCATGGGCCGGGGTGGAAAAATCTGGTACTGTTTCATCTTGTAGAGCAGCGCTTTATAGCTGATGTTGAGTTTCACCGCAGCCAGCTTACGGTTCCAATTGGTTGCGATGAGCGCCTCTTCGATCACCTTTAATTCGGTCTTGTCCTTAAGATTGCGGACCAATGACTTCAATCCCTGGTCAGGAGTTCCGCAATTAACATCTTCCGAGACTCCGGAAAAAGCCAATCCCCTGCTTTTTGCCTCCAATTCAAGAATGGCCAGGGCTTCATCCTGCAGTACGATATAGCGTTTCACAAAATTTCCCAGTTCGCGCAGGTTTCCCGGCCAGTGATATTGCATGCAGGCGTTAATGAGTTTTTCCGAATATCCCATGGCAGGTTGGGCGTAACGCTCCGCAAAACGGTTCATGAAATGTTTGAATAAGAGCGGTATTTCCTGCCGCCGTTCACGCAGAGGCGGAATGTTGATGGTAAAGGCATTGAGCCGGTAGTAAAGATCTTCGCGCAGGGTTTTGTTGGCGATGGCTTTCTGCACATCAACATTGGTGGCGGCCAGTACGCGGCAATCGACAGTGATGTTGGAACGGCTACCCAGGCGCGAGAACTGCCCGTCTTGCAGGACGTGAAGCAGCTTGGCCTGAAGCACCGGACTCATCTCCCCAATTTCGTCGAGCAGGATCACACCCTTGTTGCACAGCTCGAATTTACCCGGCTTGGAGCGGGTCGCGCCGGTGAAGGCGCCAGCCTCGTAGCCAAAGAGTTCGCTCTCGAGCAGCTCCACGGGCAAGGCGGCGCAGTTTACCTTCAACAGCGGTTTGTGCGCGCGGAACGACAGCTTATGAATCAGGCGGGCAAGAATTTCTTTTCCAACTCCGCTTTCACCCAGCAGAAGCACGGGGACATCCACTTTAGCTACCAGCGAGACCTGGGCCCGAATCTGTTTCATGGCAGGGCTGGCAGCAAGGAAAAACAGGTCATCTTCCAGATTTTCTACCTGCTCCTGAGGATTATTGCCGGCGTACTGGACTGCCTTGGCGCACTCAGCCGGGTTCGGCTCCAGGCAGCGCTTCAGCACCTGGTCCAATTCCGCTTTGTAGAACGGCTTGGTCATGTAGTCGAGGGCACCGAGCTTGATTGCCTGCACGACAGTGCTGGTATCGGTAACACAAGAGATCACAACGATTTTCTGTGAAGGCAAGACTTTTTTGCAGGCTTCGATGGTCTGCAATCCGTTCATGGCAGGCATGGCCATATCGAGCAGGATCAGATTCGGGGCGGCGCCATCCTGCACGCGGCGGAGCGCCTCTTCGCCGCTGCCGGCCGTATCCACCTGGTAGGAATCCATTTCCAGCAGAGTCTTGGTGTACAAGAGCATGCTGGGTTCATCGTCAACAACCAGAATCTTTGCCTTGCCGGAATCAACAGTATGTGAGGTCATAATTCCTTTGGCTTTTCGGTTACTGGAAGTAAGAAAGAAAACGTACTGCCCCTGCCAACTTCGCTTTCCACCCAAATTTTGCCTGCATGCGCTTCCACCAGACGGCGGGCAATTGCCAATCCCAGGCCCATTCCGGAGTGTGAGCGGTTATGCAAACGCAGAAAGTCGCTAAAGATCTCCTGGTGAAACTCGGTCGGAATGCCCGGGCCGTTGTCGATTACGCTTACGCGTACCGAGTTGTAGTCCAGTTGCCGGACCCTGGTCCGCCTCTCGCCGGTGAAGATGGCGGATTGCGTAAAACTGCGCCGCTCCCAGAGATGGCGCTGGGTTGTAACTTTTATCTTTCCTCCTGCGGGAGTGAATTTCAGGGCGTTATCCAGCAAGTTGGAAACGATATGTTGCACTTTCAGCGGATCGAAAAACATTTGTTCAAGGGTCTGATCAGGCACATATTCACAGCTCAGGCCATGCTGCATAAAGGGTATGGCCCAGAACTCCATCATCTCGGCGATACATTCGTTGAGGTCGCCCCATTCCTTGCCGATATTGAACTTACCGGATTCGAGCGCGGCAAAGCTGAGAAAATCATTAATAAATCGCTGCAGCCTGACGGCGCTGCGCTGCATTTCTCCGAGCACGCTCTTCTGGCTTTCATTGAGCGCCCCCAGACGTTCACCCAACAACAGGTCGGTATAGCCCGACATGACCGCCAAAGGAGTTTTTAGCTCATGCACGGCAGAGGCTAAAGCCAGCGCCCTTTGAAATACCTCTTGTTTTAAATCATCTTCCTGATTGAGAACACGAGGCGACGGAGACGCACTCCCGGATGATTGCGATTTAGACACTACCTCATTTGGCACAAACACACTCCCCCCACAGGCAGTTTACTGCCACAATTTGAGTTCTCTAAGTTGCAACAAAAAAGACTCGCTGCTCTCCTTCGGGGGGAGAAGGGACATCAAAAACAGCGATAACCTGGGCCAACCACGACACAAAACTACAGCAACTCCCCTAAAAAGTAAATATGTTTTTGGTACATGGGTAAAAGCTTAAAAATGCCGTAAGCCATTACATTTGCAGCCTTTAAAACGGTTCAATAGGTTATCCACATTGTTAAAAGTCTGTAAACGTCTCACATTGAAAGACGCCAAAGGTAAAAAAACTCGATGGCAGTAGAAAAAAAGCCAACCGGCAATTTTTTAGCATGCCCAGATTGGGAAAATTATTCAATGTCCGCAAACACTGGGCTGGTTTGCCAATCCGGGTAGTTGAATATGAACTCAAATTCATGGAGGCTGACGGCAATTCCTACGATCCCGCCCGGAGTACATATCTCCGAGCGTACGACCCTGGCCCGGCAGGCCACCTCCAGAGGCGCCGAAGTCAAGGCGGGAGGAAATTTCATCGTAAATTCCACCTCTTCCTGCTCGGCTATGATCTCGTCGGCATGAAAGAAAATGCCGCCTGCACTGGCGTTGCAAGTCCGGGCAGCAATCTTCACCTGGGTGTCTGACAGAGTGAGCAAGACCGGAATCTGCAATGAAAAACGAGGCAAAAGACGCCGTTCGACGATCAACTTAAAGCTCCCTCCACAATAGCTCGCGGCATGATGCCCGATTGAAGAGGGCAGTGACCCCAACGGCTTTTAGTTCCAGATGCAGTTGGTTCGCCAATCTTTTCTCGCAATGAATCTGCATGAATAGAATGGGTTAGCTACAGCTTCTTAATGGTTTCTTCATCTGGAGTGCAACTCGATTTCATTCAAAATGAAAGAAATTGCAACGCAGTCATCAATTCGGGAAAGAGTTCTGCGATTCGGTTGAGGAAGCAAGAATACCACCTAGGTGTGAAAAAGATTTCACATCAACTGTGGTTTCTTTTCGGCGCGGCGCCCAATAGCAAGCCCTGCCTCTAGCGCAGAGGTCTTAAATATAGAATCGTTTTTGCAAGGACACGGCTTCAGGCATGCCGTAAGCCCAATAAGAATCAGGCTTTTAGCCCCTGAGGCAACTGAGCGGGCGGTTAAAGCACGTGAATGAAACCAATATTCTGTTTGGTCATGGTTGAACCTGCTTTTTAGAAGTCCCCGGCCCTGTGGCAGCATAAATGCATTACCCCTGGTTGCTATGAACACCTCCACATCAACAGTAGCTTTAAGCAGCGCGGACCTGCTCAAAAACAAGATTGAAGCACGTATCGCAAATATCGGCATTATTGGACTGGGGTATGTTGGCCTTCCCCTGGCGCTTTTGTTCAGCGAACAGAAGTTCAAGATCACCGGCTTCGACATTGATGAAAGAAAAGTCAAGACGCTCTCCGAGGGCGGATCTTACATCGTCCGCATTCCCGGCACCGAGATTCAGGCAGCCGCCGCCAACGGCTTCAACGCCACCAGTGATTTTGCCCGCGTTTCCGATATGGACGCGGTGATCATCTGCGTGCCTACCCCGCTCAATGATCATCACGGTCCGGACCTGACCTTCATCGAATCCACGGCGAGGAGCCTGGCTCCCCATCTCAAAGCCGGCCAGTTGATCGTGCTGGAGAGCACAACTTATCCCGGCACCACGGAAGAGCTTCTTATTCCCATTCTGGAAAAGAACCCCCGTGGACTCAAGGCCGCCAGAAACGGCGATGCCTCTGACCAGGAATTCTATGTCGCCTTCTCGCCCGAGCGCGAGGACCCGGGCAACGACACGGTTGCGCGCCGCGACATACCAAAGGTGGTAGGGGGGCTGAATGCTACGGCCACGGAGCTGGGCAGCGCGTTGTATCGCAGCATCTTCAATCGCGCTGTCCCGGTCTCCGCTCCCGCGGTAGCGGAGATGACCAAGCTGCTGGAAAACATCTATCGTTGCGTGAATATCGCCCTGGTCAACGAGCTCAAAGTCCTCTGCCTGCGCATGGGCATCGACATCTGGGAGGTGATTGAAGCGGCTTCGACCAAGCCGTTTGGATTCCATCCCTTCTATCCTGGACCAGGCTTGGGAGGCCACTGCATTCCCATCGATCCGTTCTATCTTTCATGGAAGGCCAAAGAATACGACTTTCACACCCGCTTCATCGAGCTGGCCGGCGAAGTCAATTTAAGCATGCCCTATCACGTGGTAGCTTCCACAGCGACCGCGCTGAACCGGGAAAAGAAAACCCTGAACGGCGCCAGGGTCCTGGTGCTGGGCGTTGCTTACAAGAAAGACATTGACGACCTGCGCGAATCGCCGTCGCTCACCGTGATCGAGCTGTTGCAGAAAGAAGGAGCAGAAGTAAGTTACAACGACCCATATTTCGCCTTCGTAGGCCGTGGACGCAAGTACGACCTGCAGATGTCCAATACCCCCCTGGACAATCTGCAGCAGTATGACGTGGTGATGATCGTCACCGACCACTCCGACTACGACTACGAAAAAATCGTGCGCGAATCCCGCCTGGTGGTTGATACCCGCAACGCCACCAAGGGCATCACCGCCGCGAATATCGTTCGTTGCTGAAAAAGTTCTTCCCGAGAAACTGCGGTTAGAAGAAAAATTCCGGCCAGAGGCGCACAACGTCTCTGGCCGGAATTATTTGGGGTCACGCTTGCAGCAAGGAAACCGCCAGATCAAGCGGCAGCTTGCGACCAAGAAACTGCTGGAGTGGAAGCCGAATTCATGGCGTCAGCTCAGTAAAGCGACGGATTCTGCTGCAGCAGCCCACGACGCGGCCAAGTACCACAGCTTTACATTTCTTAAACCATCCAGCTCTGGGGCAAGTCATCTAATAAATTAGGAGTTCAGACCCATGAATAGAGTGAAGAAAATATTATTGGCCGGCATTGCCGGGCTGTTGTTGACGGCGCCGCTTATGGCTTATCCGCGTCACGTTGTGGTGGTCAGGCCGGGGTTTGGCTGGGGATGGTACTCGCCATACTGGGGGCCATACCCGTATTCTTATGGCTACTATCCTGCGCCCGCTACGGGCGAAGTAAAATTCGATACCAAAGTCAAGGATGCGCAGGTCTTCATTGACGGCGCCTATGCCGGCACCGTTGGCAAGCTGAAAAAGGTGGACCTTGCTCCTGGGACATATAACCTCGAGTTGCGTGTACCAGGCGAGCAGAGCTATGCAGAAAAAATCTACGTCATAGCAGGGAAAACCTTGCACATTAATCCGGATGCGGAGAACAGATCGCAACGCTGATTGCGTAGGAAGCGGCTATAAGTCGCAATTTCTCATCGCGGAGGCACGCATCTCCGTGGTGAGAAATCCTGGCTGGAACGCTTCCCCAGCGTTGCTGTCAAAAATCTCAAAACACGCTCAAGGAAGCTCTTCCCGGGAAAAGTTACGGATAGAAGAAAATTCCGCCCAACGGCGCAAAACGCCTCTGGCCGGAATTATTTGCCTTTGGAGTTATTGTTTATTCTACGGTGACCGACTTGGCCAGATTCCTGGGCTGGTCGACGTCGCAGCCGCGGTCTACGGCCATATAATAGGCCAACAGTTGCAGCGGCACGATTTCCAGAATGGGAAGCAACAGCTCCGGCGCCTGGGGAATGTAGATCACATGGTCTACCGATTCTTTGATCTCCTCGTCTCCCTCAATGGCAATTGCAATCACCTTGCCCTCGCGCGCCGTAACCTCTTTCACATTGGAAATGGTCTTTTCATAGCGAGTCATTGAGTTGGCGTCATCGGGGTCTTTGGTGGCGATTACGACCACGGGCAAACGCGCGTCGATGAGCGCATTGGGGCCGTGTTTCATTTCACCGGCAGGGTAGCCTTCCGCGTGAATATAAGAAATTTCTTTCAGCTTCAGCGCTCCCTCGAGGGCCACCGGATAATGAATACCACGTCCGAGATAGAGAAAGTCCTGCACGCCCGAATAACGCTGTGCCAGGCCGCTGCACTGCTCATCGCGCTTCAGCACGGCTTCGAGCTTGCCGGGAATCTTCACCAGTTCGCTGATATATCTGCTGGTTTGTTCCGGGGAAATTGTGCCGCGCAACTGGCCCAGGCGAAGTGAGAACAGGAACAGGGCGGTCAACTGGGCGGTGAAGGCCTTGGTAGAAGCCACGCCGATCTCCGGTCCGGCATGAGTATAAAGGGTGCCGGCCGCTTCGCGCGTGATTGCAGCGCCAACCACATTGCAGATAGCCAGTGTCTTAGAGCTTTTTGCCTTGGCCTCGCGCTGGGCTGCAATGGTATCTGCGGTCTCGCCGGATTGGGTGATCAGCAGGGTAACGTCTTTGCCCGATGTAATGGGATCGCGATAGCGATATTCGCTGGCGTAATCCACTTCCACCGGGATCCTCGCCAGCCGTTCGATCATGTACTTGCCGGCCAGCGCCGCGTGCCAGCTTGTGCCGCAGGCTGCGATGTTGATTTTGTTAACGTCGCGCAGCTCCTGTTCGGTGATCTCCATCGCTTCCAGAACAACGCTGCTCTTATCAGGAGAGATGCGGCACATGGCGGTGTCCCTGACGGCGCGCGGCTGCTCATGAATTTCTTTGAGCATGAAGTGCTTGTAGCCGCCCTTTTCTGCCATCATCGGGTCCCAGGTAATGTGCTGCACCTCGCGGGCAATGGGTGCGCCTTCAAAATCCGTTACCAGCACGCTGCCGGGAGTGATGACCGCCATGTCGCCATCCTGCAAAAAGAACAGATCGCGCGTGTGGTTCAGGATTGCCGGCAGATCGGAGGCGACAAAATGCTCATTCTTACCCAGCCCTATTACGGCCGGGGGCCCATTGCGCGCCGCCACAATCTTGTTGGAGTCATCTACTGAGATCACTGCCAGGGCAAATACACCGGTAAGCTGCTTGACGGCGTTGCGCACAGCCTCTTCCAGCAGGACACGATGGCCGTTTCGGTTATGAAAATAATATTTTTCGATCAAATGGGCGATGACTTCGGTATCGGTTTCAGTGGAAAATTCGTGCCCCTCTTCAATCAGCTTTTTCTTCAGCGGCAGGTAATTTTCGACAATACCGTTGTGGACGACCACAATCCTGCCGGTGCAGTCGCGATGGGGATGAGCGTTCAACTCTGTCGGGCGCCCATGGGTGGCCCAGCGAGTATGCCCGATGCCGTAGGTGCCTTCCATCGGCTTCAACCGGATGGACTCTTCCAGATTGCGCAGCTTGCCCGGCGCCCGGCGTATCTGCAGGCCGTCTTCATTGCCGGCCACGGCGATGCCAGCGGAGTCGTATCCGCGATATTCCAGCCGACGCAAGCCGTCCAGAATGACCGGTACTACCTCTTTTTCACCTACATACCCAACAATTCCACACATAGCTCTTCCTTCCGCATCTTATTGCCCAAAATAAAACCGAATGTTCCCCGGCCAGAGACAATAGCATCTATAGAGCACGAGAGTTGCCACTATTTATTGTTAGCTCCTGCCAAGGCTATCACTAACAGCTACAAACACTTATACGATGTTAAAGTCGCGGTTCCTGAGCGGGCAATTTCCTGCAAACAGGCCTGGCGGAGGATTTTTCTTCCTCTTCTCACCTTGAGGCAACCAAGGAAATCAAACTAACGTCTCTGTTTTCATATAGATGGGAAACCCATACCAGAAATCAAGCAAGACAATGAATTGATCTCTGGTGTGAAAAGCTTTGCTCACCCACCTGTGTCTATAGCAACACGATTCACCTCCAACGATCCACCAGGTTCCACCAGATGACGCGAATCCATTCTTTCAGCATGGTTTTTGTCCACTAGCGCTGGCGCCACCATTGGGTCCCAAATAGCCGGGGATCATGGGGTCGCAGCCACCGACCATTGGTGTTGCGATAACCGGTGCCTAAGATTCGTTTGTATGCGCTGCGCGTGCAAGACCGGGTGATCCGGTTGGAGGAGCGTCTTCGGCTAATGGCCGTTCTGAAAGATCCGCTGCCCTCGCGGATTGGGAACTGACCGGTTCACAATTGATCGCTCTGCGCTTCGCCTCTGATACCGAACCGGCTCGTGGAACTGGCCCTTCAGGAAAAGCTAAGCCGCGCGGAAATAAAGAAATCGGTGATTGACTGGCGTCCGGATTATTCGCGGATTTAGAACGCGAATGGAGCGCCCGGCAAAATTCAAAATCCCGTGTCTTCCGCCAGTGTAGATCTGTGACAATAATGTTACATCCTCTTTACACTGGAGCATTTCAGCTTTGCTATAATCCGCGCATAGCCATGAAAACGCCATTGATTCGCTTGCTTCTTACGTTGATCCTTTTCATATTGGGTCCACAAAGTTGGGCCACTTGCGGAGGCGGTGGCGGCGGCGGTGTGGGTGGAATGGGCGGGGGTGGCACAGGCTCGGACCCGCAGGTATACCCGGTGCCGTGGCACGTCTTGAATCCCAAGGACGCGCCCATCGACACCGGCCTGGTGCTTTACTGGTTCCCCTCTTCCAATAATGAGCTGCAGCAGTCCAGTCTGCGCAACTCGCGCCAGCTTACGCTCTATGCTACGCAATGCGTGGCCATGGAAATATCTGACGTTGGCACTCCGGCAGGACAGAAATTCGCCGCCGACGCCAAGCTGCCGATTGTAGTGCTGACCTCCGCCGACGGAACACAGCTTGGCAAGGTCGAGAACACGGACGGCAAGCTCAAAGTCGAGCAAGTGGAAAAGCTGGTCGATCAGGAAATGAAGCAGCGCGAGAGCGCTCTCGACAAGCAAATGAAAGACGCCAAAGGCAAAGCCAAGGCGGGCGATAACGCCAGCGCTATCACGATATATCGCGGAGTCGTTGACCAGAAATGCCTGTTCCCAAAAAAGGCAAAAGACGCAGCCAAGGAGTTGAAGAAACTTGGCGTCGATGACGTTGGCCAAATTCCCGACCCACCGGTTTTCGATCGCGTGAAGAGCGCGCAGGTCGAGCGCACCATGATCGCCGGACTGAAGGCCGAAATGGACGCGCAGTATTCTGAAGCGGAAAAATTGTATTCACAGGCACACCACATGGATCCCGCCGACCCCGCGCCGCTGCGCTATCTTGGCGAGGTTTACCGCCACGAGACCGGCGAGTGGTCGAAGGCCCGGAAAGTTTTTGAGACGATCCTTAATATGCCGGCGGATCCGCTGTCCCGTGCGGTCGCGCTGCATGGCCTGGGGAAGATGACCATCCACGATGGTGAGTTTGCCAAAGGATTGGCGCTGATGGAAAAGTCTGTCGAAACTTATCCGCTGGCGCTGGCCAACCGCAACCTGGCGGTCTATTGGAACTCGGAAGGCGACACGGCCAAAGCCGACCACTACGTGCACGAAGCCCTGGCTCTTGACCCGAACGATGCCTACAATCTCATCTTCGCCGCCGCCTTCATGGCCGCCAATGGACACGGCGATGAGGCCCTGAAAATTGCCCGCGAGAATGAGTCGATGCTTCCCGCTTCCTACAACCTGGCCGCCATCTACGCGCAGACCGGCCAGCGCGACAAAGCGATCGCCCTGCTCAAACGCCACTTCTTCGAGTACGAACGCTACCAGGCAGTGCGCGCGGAAGAGATGATGGAAGCGCGCGTAGATGCTGTGTTCGCCTCGCTGAAAAACGATCCTGCATTCGTCGCGCTCACCAGCGGGGCGGATGGAAAGTTAGATGCTACTAAAACCATGGATCCGCGGCGGGGAACCGCTCACTAAATTTAGAACCGAATCAGCATCCAGGCGACTAAAATCCTGCATTTCTGGCAAAGACCACAATTGCATTTGCTGGAATAACAATCGAGGCCGAAGCCGGCATTCCGTCCATTGGTACAGCATCGGCCCACACCGAGCCGTGATTGCCCGCGACGATGGGATTGACCCAGTTGTCGTAGACGTCGCTGTTGAAGACCTCGAGCCATTGGCCGGCGCCGGGGAAGCCGATGCGGTAATCCCAGAAGGTTGATTCCCGCAGGCTGGCAACTACGATCACGTCGTTGCCGTAGCCTTCAATCCAGCGATGAAAGGCGATTACCCGGTCAATATCGTTCACATAGTACGCCCGCACATTTCCGTCGCAGAAGACAGGTTGGCGCCAACGCAGGCGAATCAAATCAGTTGTGAAACGCAGGTGGTCGGCCATGGCTTTGTCTGCGCCTTCCAGGCCGCTCCACCAGATCAGGTTTCCCGAGTTGGGATCATCGCTGAATTGCTTGTCTTCCAGAAACTCCTGTCCCATGAAAAGCATGGGAATGCCGGGCGCGGTCAGAAGCAAACCAGTGGCCGCGCGACTCCGGCTGCGCGCATACCAGGAGCGCGAATCTGACGGATCGGCGAGGCGTGGAATGCGCTGGCCTTCGCCGCGCTTGATGATGTCGTGGTTTTCGACGCATTGCACCGAACGCCAAGAGGCTGGCAGGGTTTGCGACCCGAGCGCCGCTGCGATGCTCGCCATGTCAACGGCCGCGTTCCCGCCACCACTTGCTTGCGCAACCGCGCCGCGCACGGCATCGCGGAGTTCGTCTTGCCATGTTGCATCGAATCCGGCGCCGCCATTATCAGTGGATTGCACCACGGCGGGGTTTACCGGCCAGTACTCGGCAATCTGAATGGCCTCGGGTTTCACGTAACGAAGCGTTTCAGTGATCGCCTGGCAAGTAGGCCATCCGCCGAAGCGGTCCATCACGCTGACTTCATCGAAGCGAAAACCATCGATCCGGTACTCTTCGTAAAAAAATCGTGCGTTATCCACCAGGAACTGCTTGACATTGTTGTTCCAGTAAGCGAAGGCCAATCCTCCGGCCCATCCCTGGTCGGTAAAGTAAAGGCTGTTATTGTTGTCGCCGCGCGCCATCTGGTCGAAAAAATAGAGGCTTTGATCGTCAAACCCGCCGCCGCCATGGTTATAGACCACATCGAACAGGACCGCGATTCCATACACGTGGCACAGATCAACCAGAGCGCGCAACTGGTGATCGGCGCAGGCGAACAGGCCGGGATTGGCATAAGGCCCGTAGCCCCTGGCGGCAAGAAGTTGATTGGCAAGATCAAAATAATTTTTGGTTTTTGCCGGGTCGCTTTCGGCGTAATCGTTTTCAGGACTGAAGTAATCCGTACCGTTATACCCCAGGCTGAAGTTGGTCGGAAATTCCACAATGGGCATCAACTGCAGACCGTTCACCCCCAGGGCCTGCAGATAAGGCAGGCGCTCCATTACATCGAAGAACTTGCCTTCGGTATTCCCGGCAGCTATACGAAAGGTGCCGACGTGAAGCTGATAAAGAATCAGCTTGTTGAAAGCAGGCGTGCGATATCCGGTCTGGTGCCAGGGGAACGATGCCGGGTCGCGCAAGATGCAGTGAGAGTTGGGAAATGGCGGTTGAAAGCTGAGGACCCGCGCGTGCGGATCGCGCTTTGGCCCCTCTCCGCCCGGGCCGCGAACATGAAACATATACGCAGCGCCATCTTTGACTCCGGCCAGAAACCCTGCCCAGGTCTCATCGCCCAGGGATTGCAGACGAAAATTTTCGTCAAGGTTCCATTGGTTGAAGTCACCAAGAAGATAGATGGCAGTCGCTCGCGGCGCCCACGCTCGGAATACAGCGCCGTCGGTCACAAGTGTACCGCCCATCGGGACGCTTGAAGCTTTTGGAGGAAGCGGCAGCATGACTCATCCTATCGGTTTGGATATGTACCACACAATCATGCGTGATAGTGGCGGACGGCAGGAAACCGTTGCAACGCGATGATGCTCTATCATTGGATAAGAGGTTTTTATGCGAGCTCTCGTGCTCAAAACTCCCGCGCCTGTCGACAGCAGTCCGCTGGTCTGCGAAGACGTTCCCATTCCGGAACCCGGTCCAGACGAGATTCTTATTCAGGTGCTCGCCTGCGGAGTCTGTAGAACAGACCTGCACGTAGTCGAGGGCGAGCTCCCACCAAAGCTGCCCAGCATTACTCCAGGCCATCAGGTTGTAGGGCGAGTGGTTCGGGGCGGGGCTGACGCCAGGAAATACGAACCGGGTGCACGAGTTGGCGTGCCCTGGCTGCATCGCACCGATGGCACGTGCGAGTATTGCGCGCGCGGTCACGAAAACCTGTGCGTGAATGCTTTGTTCACCGGCTACAGCGTGCAGGGCGGATATGCGGAATATATTGTTGCCCCGGAGCAATTCGTCTACCCCATTTCATCGAGCTTCGAAGATCTCCAGGCTGCTCCTCTACTCTGTGCCGGGATCATCGGCTTCCGCGCGCTTCGTCTGGCGAACCTGCAGGCAGGTGACACCCTGGCCATCTATGGATTCGGAGCCGCCGGACACGTCGCCATCCAGGTCGCGCATCATTGAGATCAAGGTCGCGGTTTGCACTCGCGAAGAAAAGCACCGCAAGCTGGCGCGCGAACTGGGAGCGGAGTGGGTGGGAGAAGCCTACGACACCCCGCCGATGGGGTTGAACGCCGCCATTATTTTTGCACCGGCGGGAGAGCTGGTTCCGGCGGCATTGAAGGCATTGAAGAAAGCGGGCTCGCTGGTCCTGGGCGGAATTCATATGAGCCCGATTCCCTCTTTCCCTTATGAATTGGTTTATCACGAGCGCGTAGTGCGCAGCGTGGCCAACAATACGCGCCAGGATGGCATGGATTTTCTTAAGGTCGCGGCAGAGATTCCCATACGAACACAGGTGCAGGTATTCCCTCTGGAGCAGGCCAATCAGGCATTGCAGGCGCTCAAGCACGATGCCATCCGAGGAGCAGCAGTGTTAAAGGTTTCCGGCGAGTGACCGCCGCAAGGTACATTGATTTTTATTCTTAAGACCCGCTTCTTTTGTTATTTCCGCTATTTCAGAACCGCTCATGTCAGGCTAAACTGGATGAGGCAAGACTGAGCATTCTGTCCAGGAGACCTCAGTGAAAACAGTATTCGTAGTGGGAGCGGGCCCGGCGGGAATGTTTGCGGCTCAGAAGATCGCCCAGGCCGGGCATGAAGTCATCATCCTCAACCGCGACATCAAGCCAGGTGGCCTGGCCGAGTATGGCATTTATCCCACCAAAGACAAGATGAAGACCGGACTGCGCAAGCAGTTTGCCAAGGTACTCAGCCTTCCTAATGTCCATTACATCGGGCACGTGGCCGTATGCGAAGGCTCACCGGTCACTATCGCCGATTTGCGCCAGTTCTCGCCTTCGGCCCTGGTGTTTTCCGTGGGCGCGCAAGGCACAAAGAAGCTGGGACTCCCCGGCGACGACTCGCGCGGCGTCTACTGCGCCAAGGATTTTGTCTATTACTACAATCAACTGCCGCCATTTGCCGCGCAGGATTTTTCCGTCGGCAAGCGCATTGCCATTGTGGGAATGGGCAACGTGATGGTGGACCTTGCCCACTGGCTGCTGATTGACGATCCTCAACACACTGCGGAAGAAGTTATCGTGCTCGCACGGCGCGGGCCCTTCGAAGCCAAATTCGATCTGAAGGAATTTGTCTACGTGGAAAGATTTCTCGATCGGCAGGCCTTCCAGGAGGAACTGAACCGCATTCAGCCCCAGCTCGCCGCCGTGGGGCAGGACATCGCCAAAGTCGCCGACGATACATTTCCCATTTTGAACAAACCGCCAATGCCTTCTGAGCGCAGCCGCCTGCTCTTCCGCTTTTTGTGCTCGCCACAAGCCATCCATGCTGACGCCAGCGGCCGCATCAACCGTATTACCGTCGCCGAGAATGTTTTAGTCGAGCGCGACGGCAGCATCGCCTGCAAAACCACAGATAAAACGACCGACATTCACGTGGACACCATGATCTTCGCCATTGGCGACGTGGCCGATCCCACTTTGGGATTGCCTTATCACAAAGACTGCTATGTAACCTGCTCCGATCCGGCTGATCCCAAGCGTCCTATTTACGAGGTCTTCGACCCGCAGAGCGGAGAAGCCATGGAGGGAACCTACGTGGTCGGCTGGGCGCGCAAGGCCAGCGAAGGCCTGGTGGGCATTGCCCGGCACGATGGTGAGGTGGGCGCCGCCGGAGTAGTCAAGTATCTGGAGAGCGCGCCGGAAAGAGCTTCCGCTTGTTACGACCAGCTTCGTCACCATCTGACCGCCAAGGGCGTACACATCGTGGAGAAATCGGACCTTGAGCACCTGGCCCGCGCGGAAGAAAAACAGGCGCAGGAGCGGGGGCTGCCCTGGTTCAAATTCTCCGACGATGAAGCCATGCTGGCCGCGATTGAGCAGGAAAAAGCCAAGGCAGCTTCGGTGGTGGTGGGGTCGTAAAATAGTTTCGAGTTTCTGGTTTCGAGTTTCGAGTTGCTTTTCAGGCACTTCGCGCAAAAGATAACCACCCTTCGGCTTCACTCCGGGCAAGCTCCGGGCACAAAGGAATACACAAAGGACAAGAAGGATTTATCAATCTAAGGGTTTGAGCTCTCCCAGCATCGTTGGAACTAGTTCCGATACCGTGGGATGAATATGCACGGCGCGTTGTATGACTGAGTAAGGCGCTTTGGCGTACATTACATCAAGAATGCAGTGGATGACCTCATCTCCGCCTGTTCCCAGGATTGAGGCTCCTAAGATCTGCTTTGTCTCCGCGTCGACCAATACCTTCATGAATCCCTGGGTTTCGCCTTTTTCCACGGCGCGGCCGACCTTAGTCATGGGCCTCGTTCCAATGAGCGCGCGCTTGCCAGATCGACGCACATCGGCTTCGGTCAAACCGGCTCGCCCCAGCGGCGGGTCGATGTAGAGACCATAGGCGAGTATACGGTCGGAGACGCGGCGCGGGTCATGATCGAGAAGGTTGGCGGCCGCGATTTCAAAATCGTTGTAGGCGGTGTGGGTGAAGGCGCCCTTTCCGTTGCAGTCTCCCAGCGCCCAGATGCCGGGTATATTGGTGCGTAGCTCATCGTCTACGATGATGTAACCATGTTCATCGGTTTTGACGCCAGCTTTGTCGAGGCCAAGGTCATCAGTATTTGGACGGCGACCCACCGCCAGCAGCACGTGGCTGCCTGTCACCTCGGAAGAGCCGTCGCTACAATCCACGCGCACTGCAATTCCCTGCTCGTGCTTTGCAAAAGCGATGCACTTTGCATTCAGGCGAAGCTTGATGCCTTCCTGTTCCACGATCTGCCCAATGGCGGCGGAAACGTCTTCATCTTCGCGCGCGACTAATCGCGGCTTCATTTCGACAATGGTCACCTCGCTGCCGAAGCGGCGGAACATCTGTCCGAACTCCAGTCCGACGTAGCTGCCCCCCACGATCACCAGGTGGGGCGGCAGGAAGTCGACTTCCATCATCGAGGAGTTGGTCAGATACATAATCTGGTCGAGGCCGGGCAGAGGAGGAACGAAGGCCCGGCCGCCAACATTAATAAATATGCGCTCCGAGCTGAGCAGCTCGTCTCCTACACGCACCTCACGCGCGGACTCGAGGCGAGCATGGCCCTGGTAGACGGTGCAGTTTTTCATGTTCTTCAGCCAATTTTCCACGTTGTTGCGCGATTTGCCCGAGATGGCATCTTTGCGGGCCTTTACTTTTTTCATATCAACCCGCACGCCGCCCTCAATGCACACACCGTATTCGCCGGCGCGCTGCGTCATGCGCGCGGCATAGGCGCTGGCCACCATGGCCTTGGTGGGGATGCATCCGGTGTTGACGCAGGTGCCGCCGAACAGTTTGCGCTCGACGATAGCGACCTTCATTCCGGCGGCGGTGAGCCGTCCCGCGAGGAAGGGTCCTGCCTGCCCGGTACCAATGATGATTGCGTCGTAGACGTTGGCCATGAGGAAACTCCTTGCGACTGAGATGCGAGCTTAACCACAGAGGCCGCGGAGGAATGCTGAGGTTAATCTTACCGGATCAGGTTCAGCACAACCGGATCGAGGCGGTCGAAGGCTTCGGCCAAGATGCGCCGTGAAGTGGCAAACGAGAGGCGCAGGTGTCCGGCGGCTCCGGGGCCGAACCAGCGCGGCGCGCCCGGAACCAGGGCCACGCGCGCATGCTCGCGCAGGTATTCGCACAGACGTTCAGCGTCAGTGCCGAAGCTGCGGCCCAGGTTGCGAACGCAGGGGAAAACAACGTACGTGCCTTGCGGCTGATGCACGCTCACGCTCGGCCACTTCGACAGGCGATCCATCACATAGTCGCGTTGCGCTTGCAGGTGGCGAAGAAATCCGGCCAGCCACCCCCCGCCATCATGCAGCGCGGCGATCACAGCGATTTGCGACAAAACAGAGACGCCAAAGACCGTGCTGGCGGCGTCAGAGGCGGCCACGATCTGTTTTTTCCATTCCGCATCGGCGCAGATGACGCAGCCTGCCCGCAATCCTGCCAGGGCAAAGTTCTTGGAAAAGCCATACACCGTGACCGTGCTGTTGGCAATTTCGGGCGAGAGCGCGGCCACGCTGGTGTGATGATGGGGCGTGTAGATGATGTCTGACCAGACTTCATCCGCCAGAATTCGCAGACCGTGCTGCACCGCCCAGGCCGCAACCGGTTGCAGCCAGGTGCGCGAGTAAACCACGCCCAGAGGATTATGTGGGTTGCACAGCCACAACATGCGCGTGCGCGGCGAGAGACGAGATTCCATTGCAGCGATAAACTCTTCCGAGGTGGTTGACGGATTCACGCTTATCTGTACGGGTGTACCCCCGGCGCGCTGAATAGTGTGCTGAAATAAAAAATCAACCGGGTCGGGGATCAGCACCTCGTCGCCCCCGCTCAGGCTGGCGCGCGCTACAACGGCAATGGCCGCGGCGGCGCTATCGGTAGCAAATACGGCGTTGGGCGTGCATTCCATCTGGCGGGTGGCGCACATCCAAGCAGAGACAGCTTCGCGAAATTGCGGCAAGCCTTCCGGCGGAGTGTAACTGAGCACTCCCTCGCGCACGTAGCGTACCAGTCGTTCTTGAATAACATCCGCGACGGGGAAATCAGGATCGGCTGCGGTCAGCGGAATCACGTCAGCGGGTTGCTGTGCCCAGCGCAGATTGAATGCCCGCTCGCGCAGCAGGTTGAGTGGAACGGCATCGTCGGAAAACCAGTGGCTGTTCATGGGAGATGATTGTATTAAGCTACTGGCAATAAAGCACCACTCAACACTTGCGGCGTTAGAAAGTGCTGGGCCAGCTCCCGCCCCTTGGCAATGTACGGCACGCATTGTTCGCGGCGCTCATTGGAGTAGTGGGCGAGGGCAGCGGCAAGTTCCGCCTCCGAATTCATCGCTTTGCCGTGCATCGCCCTGGCCAACGTAACTGCGTCTGCAATCGCAGCCGATACTCCCTGGCTGGTGAAAGGCAAAAAAGGATGCGCCGCATCGCCAACCAGAACCAGGTTGCCCTGGTAAAAGTGCGGAACCAGGTCGGTATCCATCGGGCGCCAAAGATACACGCGCGCGAAGTCGGTGATGGCGAGCAGATGTGGAATCGGTTCTGCCCAGCCTCCCACCAGGTTTTCTACGAAAGCTTGTTTGGCAACAGGGGTGGCGCTGCCGTTTTCACTGGGGGACGGGAATCGATTTGCGTCGAATTGCAGATACCAGACCACATGTTCGCGGTCTGCCGGAAGCACACCCAGGGCGATGCCGCCGCCACCGGCATGAAATTTGTTGAAATCGCTGCCCGCCCAGCGAATGGTGTCTTTGCAGCGCGCCAATCCCACGACTTCGAGCACTTGGGCCTGTTCCACCGGCCAATGGGGAAACAGGGCGCGCCGTCCATGGGAGCGTATTCCGTCAGCTGCAATGTATAAATCTGCCCGAATGCGCTCGCCTGAGTTCAGGCGAGCTGAAGTGACGCGCTTGTTCTCGTTAAATTCCAGGCCGGCGAGTTCGGCGTCAAAGGTAAGCGTTTCACCCGCGGGCAAAGCTTCCATCAATGCGGCAATCAGGTCGTGGCGGCGAATGCTGAGTGTCCCTGCAGGCAAGGGCAGTTCATGCACAATCTCGCCTGCGGCATTGCGGCAGCAATAACGACGCAACGGCACTCCGCTGAGAGCGCCGGCCAGATGCACGCCGAATCTTGCGAGACAGGCGGCAGCTTCAGGCAACAGGATAAATCCCATGCCGGTTTCGTGGCCCTGGCGAAGCCGCTCGTAGACGCGGCATTGGTGCCCTTGCGCTTGCAAGGTAATCGCCGCCGTCAAACCGGCGATTCCGGCGCCAAAAATTGCGACATCCATAGGTTGCTCTTGGGAAAATTTGGATTCGTCTGACTTGATTAAGAGTGAATTGCGGCAGGGAATCGTTTCGTCGGTGCTGATGAGAGCGATGAGCGAGCAAAGGCAAAAAGATAAACACAGAAGGCACAAAGGACGCAAAGGTAAATCCGTGCCCGAAACAACGCTGTTTATGAACCAGCTCTAATGGATTGACGCCCGTGCCGGAATAATCTTGCGAGCCGCTGCCTGACGGCGATTGCCCGCGAGAATCTGCTGCACGTTTTCTGACGCAAAAAATTCCGGCACCGGTACGGTGAGGGCAAAGACTCCGAAAAAGCGGCGGGCCTGCTCTGGGTTTTCCCGCAGCGCAGCCAGCAGTTGTTGCATCTCGGGCGAGGGTGGTTCCAGCGTTGCCAGTTGTGAGGTGAGCTCATAAAACGGCAGTGCGGTCTGGTTGCGCTGCTGCTCATAGCCGGCCAAAGCTTGTTCGATCGCCTGGCGGCCGCTCAAGCCGGCGTCGATGGCTTCGGCAAGTAGCTCGGCACTGCGGAATGCATCGGTGATTCCGGAAGCCGTGCATGGATCCTTCTGATAGCCTGCGTCGCCTACCAGCGCCCAACCGGGGCCGTAGGGTTTGCGCAGATAACCTGGGATCGCTCCGCCCACAAACTTCGATTCACGATGGCAGCTTCGCATCTGCTCAAACAGGTCGGGCGCGCATTGGGCAACCGCACTCATGTAGTGGCCTTCAATATCGGCGCGCACCACCGGCAAATCGCGCGCGGCGAATGCCGAACCGACGAGGGTAAGATTGTCGTTGGTGCTGTAGGCAAAGATCACGCGATGCGGACGCAGCCACAGGTGCCAGCCCATCATCCGCAGACCGCTCCAATAGGAGTACCATGAGCCTTCCAGCGGAGGCTTGTTGTTATACTCCGGCGCCTTCACCGCCTTGGCCACGGTCGAGAACATGCCGTCGGCCCCGATGGTGATGCGCGCATTCTCAGTCACCATTGCACTATTTTTGCCGTGCCCCCGAATTCCGGTGACGCGGTCGTTCTCCCAGAGCACTTCCTGCACCGAAAAATTTTCCCGCAACTCTGCCCCGGCCTCGACTGCGGCTTCAACCAGAATCGGGTCGAGCACTTTCCGTCGGGGCGCATAGGCTTCTCTCATTCCGCCTTCAGCGGGAGGAGGCGAGCCGCTGAGGGTAAAGGCGCCGTAATCGAAATAATCGGTTGTGATAGCAGGACAACCTGTTGCCGCAAGTTTATCAAGCAATCCCCAGCGCTTCAGCCTGGCGGTTCCTGTTTGATGGACGAAGTGATTGGAAAATGCCATGTCACTTGGGAACGACCCGCGATCCAGCAGCAGGACCTTGTAGCCCTTTCGGGCCAGCAACAGGGCCGTGGAAGCGCCGGCACAGCGAGCGCCCACGATAATGGCATCGTACATGGGGAAGTCTCCTCTACAATCGTGACTCTTATTGGTGCAGCAAAGTGGAAAGGCGTATCACCTATGCAGTCCGATATTTTGGGTGTCACAAACAAAGTAATCATAAAAAGCGGCCGAAACGTCAGGCATACTAATGATCACTTGTTAAAACCCAATCGAGGGGCGGCGCATGAAGACAAACCTGGAAATTATCAAAAGCATTTATCTTGGGGATGCAGAGCAGAACGCGAAAAACCTGAAGGCGGTTCTTGCCGCCGAGTTCGAATGGCGAGAGACCGCAGGCTTCCCTTATACCGGGATTTTTCACAGCTTCGAAGAGGTCTCAAAGAACCTGTTCGCTCCCCTTGCGGCAGAATGGATCAACTTCCGCGCCCAGGTTGAAAACTTTCATGATGCCGGGCAAACCATTATTGCGACCGGTTTTTACCATGGCACATATAAAAAGACGGATCGTCCCATGAAAGCGGGATTCACTCACGTATGGACTCTGAAAGATGGCGCGATCGTGGCCTACCTCCAGTGTGCCGATACCAAAAAGGTCTGGGAGGCAATGGACAACATATGAGGTAAAGGTAAAGATGCAACAATCCGATTCTGTAACAAATTACATTTGTTAACAATTACTTTACTTGTGGAATCGGCCGGGATGTGGCATACAGTCCTAGTTCCGGAAGTCCCGGTTTATGGACGACAGAATCGAGACGTTTCGGATCTCTAATCTGGAAGAAACTTCCGTAAAACATTTTGACCAATTGCGGGTTTACTGAATTACCCCGTCAAAAGGAGGACGGATAACTATGTTAAAAAAAATCTCAGCAGTAGTGCTTATGGTAGGTTTGATGAGTCTGACGCCCGTGACATTGAAAGCCCAGGGCGATGAGGGCAAGCAGGAGGAGAGGCACGAAGGAAGAGAGCGCCATCCTTCAATTCGCGCCGCCATCCGCGCGCTGGAAAAGGCCAAGTCTGACCTGCAACATGCTGACCATGACTTTGGCGGCCATCGCGAAGAGGCCGTCGAAGCCATAGACAATGCCATCAAGCAGTTGAACGAAGCGCTGAAATACGACCGGAAGTAATCACCCTTTGCGACAGTGGGCGGCGTCAAGCCGCCCTTTTTTATTGAGCATACAATGCTGCGTTTCTAGCGCGGCGGTATAGGAGTGCGATTAGGAGTTGGGGGAAGAATTTGCGGCTCTTTTGACTCAGCTCGGCCGTCAATGGTGGTGCCGCGCTGAGTGGTGATATAGAGAACCGCGGCAGTCCAGGTTGGAAATAAATCCAACCCTGGAACCAGCTCAGCAATGAAGGAGGGCAGCAAGGCCCAGTGCCATCCCAGCAGGCGGAGCAATATTGCCCCTGTGGCTACATCCAGCACCGCATCGATCGGCTCGAGAGCGCCCAGGCCGAAAAACGGGAAAGCTACGAGCTGAATTAAATCCGCAGCAATAGCGACGAACCATGCGGAACGGTGCTCGGGAGACTTGAGAGCCCTCGAAAGGGCATTGGAAAGATCAAACATCGGCATACCACTCTTTACTTAGGATACAGCGACTCAGGCTTGTTGGGAAAGAGTACATGCCTGTTAATTTCTTGTCATTCCGATCCGCAAAGCGGAGAGGAATCCCTATTGTCTCGCGGATTTATGGCACGTCACCCATAAACCTTAAAGCTCACAGGGACTCCTAGTGACGCTGAACGGATCAACTTATCCTAATTTTTGGAATCAACATTTTTAGACTCTACCTTGTTGCGTAGCTCCTCAACAGCCTGCATCAGCTTGCGGATCTCCTGCTCCTGCTGGTCATTCACGCGCTGCTGTTCAGCCAGTTCGGCATCTTTGGCTTTGAGCTCGGCTTCAAATTTCTGGTTCAAGCCCTGGATAGCGGCGAGGGCCACGCCGCCTTCATCGATCTCGGTAATGTGGCGGTTATCGTCGCCGACATTGAAGGCGGCAAAAAAATCTTGCGCCGCCGGGCCGATGTGGCGGATGGCTGCCGCCTGCGACTTGTAATTCCAGATGGTGATAGGCAGCCGCACAACATTGGCCAGCACCTGTATGGCATCAATATTGACGAAATGCTCTTTCATGCCGCGATCGCTCAGCGAACCCCACGAACCGCTGCCGGGCACGAGCACCACTCCGGAACTAAGGGCGGCATTGCTGTAGAAGACCACGCCTCCCGAGCTGCGGGCCACGAATTGGTTGGCGGCTGTGGGCCTGACGTCGGTGGGACTGGAATCATCGCCCCAAACGAAGGTGCCGGCATCGCTGCGCGAGCTGGCATGGTGTCCGCCTACAAAGCTGTAATTGCCGCCCGCGCTGTTAGAGGAGCCTCCGGCGACGAACGCGCCTTCGCCGTTGGCGGTGTTTCCTACGCCTCCGGCAATTGCGGCCCCGTTGCCAATGGCCGCGTTTTGCGAGCCTCCGCTGACCGTGGCATTGGGTCCCATGGCGTTATTATTTTGTCCTCCAGCCACGGTTCCAGATGCCCCGTTGACCATGTTATTCAGCCCGCCCCCGACGGTGCCGAATTTGGCGGTCACATTGTTGGCGCCGCCGGTTTGGCCACCACCGGCAACTGTGGCGCCCATGGCCCCATCTGTAGCCGCATTGCCGCTGAAGCCGGCAATCACGTTGGGAATAAAGTTATTGCTGGCCGCATCAAACTGCGGCTCAATCCGCAGCGCACGCTTGCCGCCTACCCGGATTTCAAAGGCGGCATTATCGTTTGTCCCCAGATAATCTCTGCAGGGCGAAGCTGCGCAATTAGCGCCATTATTGCCGCTTAACAGCCACGCTCCGCCTGCCGCAGAGCCCGTCGCCGCCCCAACGCTATACAACACACGACCGTTAGCTGGCGTGCCCGGGTTGGCCGGGGCCTTGGGCTGCGGCATGGAATTATCGCGATAGACAATCTGGTACAACACCGGACCGTCAAAATTCGGCCCTGGGGGTGAAGTCTGCTGCCAGGAAAGTCCGGGCCGCAAGCCGGCAATCTGAGTCTGAGAAAACAAAGGTAACGCCGGGAATACGATGGCGCACAATACAACTATGACGGTGGAACAACGTAAGTGCATGGGGCCCTCCATTCTCAAATGATGGACCTGACAAGTTAGAGTTCTACTAACAACTGGGGAATTTGGCCTCATTCTAGCTCTGGTGAATGTCAATGTCTAATTCAATTTGCGGATTTAATGAAAGAGTAATTAAATTTGCTACCTGTACTTAAATGTAGTTCTCGGTTCTCAGTTCCCGGTTCTCAGTTCCCGGTTCTCAGTTCCCGGTTCTCAGTTCTCGGTTCTCAGTTCCCGGTTCTCAGAGTGAAGTGCTGTTAGTATCTATTGCTGGCTGTTGGCTTTGGCGGTGCTGGAGCAAGAAGCATTTGGGGGAAACGACTTGAATTCGAGTCCGAAGAGCATGCCTGCCGATTCCATCCATGTATCGCAGGCTGCGGCAGCAATTGCCGGTCCTGTTAAGAATCCAAATACTCTTGGCCGCAGAATTGCGGCTGTGCTGGATGGCGCGATCTTCGCCTGCTTATGCTTCATCGCCGCCCTGGCGCCGCACAATGTGCATTGGCCCTTCGTCGCCTTCCAGATTGCGCTGGGGCTTTGGGCGCTGCGCTCGCTTTCAGGCAAGAAATTTGAGGCGCAACCTTTCATCTGGCCTTCACTCATTTTCCTGGCCCTGGCTGCGGTGGCCACCCGGCTCTCCTACGCCCCAACCCTGAGTTGGGACCGTCTGGGCTGGTTCATGTTGCTGCTTCTGGCAGTCGTGGTGGCGCAGAACGTGAGCAGCGTGAAGCAGGTCAAGCTCCTGATTCTTATTTTGCTTGCTTCGGCCACGGTCAGCGTGGCCCGCACCGGCTGGCAGTACGTACATGGAATCGGTACGGAACTGGTGACGATTGCGCCCGATACGACTCTCTATCATCGCGGCTTGCGGTCGGGCGATATTATCCAGGCTATCAACGGACATGCAACGCGAACTCCGCAACAGTGGAGCGATGCGCTCAAAGCTACCCAAGCAGACAAAACCCTTGCCGTTCGCTTTGCCCGCGATGCGCCATTGCAAATCTACACATGGGAAGTTGATGGAAATGATTTTCGGCAATGGCTGAGCCGGCCCGATGCCAGGGTGCAGCGCGGGCGGCCGCCGCGAGCCCAGGGCCATTTCTACCACTACATTCCCTACGCGGGCATGTTACTGCAGATTGGGCTGCTGACGTTTGGGTTGCTGGCTTCCAGTTGGAAGGAAGCGAGCCGAACCCGGTGGGTCCTTATCATGGTTTTTCTTGGGACCGCCGCAGCGTTGCTGGCCACCGTGACCCGAACCTATATGGCGGCTCTGCTTCTGGGGTCCGCCTTTATGGTATGGCTGATGTACAAGAAGATTCGCACCACTGCGCTGGTCGCATTAGCTCTGAGTTTCATTCTGGGAACGGTGTGGATCCAGCACCAGCGGCAGATGGGATGGTTCGCTCCTGCCGATGCCGGAAGCGAATACCGCTGGCTCATGTGGAAAGATGCCCCCCGGCTCATTGCGCAACATCCTGTCTTTGGCGTCGGACCGGACAGCGAATTCATGTATGGGGAGCAGTGGAAGCTGGCAGCGTATGAAAAATTTCCACTGCGCAGCCATTTTCATTCCACCTTCATAGAATTAGCGGTGGATTGCGGATTGCCATGCCTGGCAGCCTGGGTATGGCTTATGCTGGCCTACCTGCTTTTCCTGGGACGGCACTGGAAGCAGGCCGAGCATTGGGATTGGGCGCCGCGTGGTATCTTTTTGGGAATTTTCGGCGGCGCGATGGCATTCATGATGAGTTCCTTCATCCAGTACACTCAGGGAGATGCTGAAGTCATGCTCCTGGTCTGGCTGTTTATGGGAATTGCGATTGCCCTCGTGAGAATATCAGGACGGAGCGCAAAGCCGCCGGAAAAAGCCGCATGAACGGGCAGCCAGAAACTTTATCGCCAACTCATGAGCACGCCGCCATCAAGAGGCATGCAGTCCCCTGGCCGTTGCTGTTCGTGTTGCTCAGTACGGCCCTGGTGGCGGCGCGCTTGTTCCGGCTGGTGAATCGCTACGCGGTCAACATCCTCTTTTGGGATCAGTGGGACTTCAGTAACGCCACCCTGTTCCAACAACATTCCCTGTGGCAGATGTTTCGCTGGCAGCACGGGCCGCACCGGCAGGGCGTGGGCGCGATTGTTGCATGGCTCATCGAACCCATGTTTCGCTGGAATAGCCGGGGCGAAGCGTTTCTGGCTTGCACGATCTTTGTGCTGGCTGCGCTGCTGGCGCTGTATTTGAAGAAGCGCCTCTACGGACCGGTCACATATGCAGACGTAGTGGTTCCTCTTATCTTCCTCACCCCTCTGGAGTACGAAAGCCTGTTCGGTTCTACCAACCTGTCGCATGGGCCGCTTCCTGTTCTGTTGCTCATGATCTATTGCATTGGCTGGACTCAGCCAGGCGTGCGAGCGCGCTACGTCTGGATCCTTATTACCAACTTCCTGCTCATCTACACCGGGTTTGGTTTGTTTGTTGGTCTGATCACGCCGGTCTTGCTGGTGCTGGACTACTGGACACACAAACGTCGCGATGCCCGCGGCCCTACGCTGGTGGGATCACTGGTCGCGCTGGCGATTGCCGCTGGTTCACTGCTTTCTTTCTTCATCGGTTACAAATTGGATCCCGCAGCAGCCTGCTTCAAGCCTTTTTCCGAACCGTTCCTGCAATATCTGCAATATGTGGCCCTGATGTTTGTGAACCTCACCGGTATCAAGGGTGCGGGTGTTTTTCCTACACTGCTTGGCGGCTTGATCCTGGTTTGGATTGGTGCTGCGTTGGCGGCCACATTGACACCAATGGGGGCAACCAAGGAAGAAGGCGGTGCGGGGAACATGGTAGGCGCGACATTGTTCGTTTTCTCGCTGCTGTTTTGCGCCAATACGGCCTTGGGCCGGCTTTGTCTTGGGCTGCTGACCGCGCAGAGCTCGCGCTATGTTCCCTACCTGATTCCCGCTTTTCTGGGCATTTATTTTTCCTGCCTGGCGTCTGGACGCAAGAACTGGAAGACGCTTGGAACGATCGGGGTTTGGGCAATCGCTATCAGCGCCGCGCTGCCGGTGCGAATTGGCGACCGCTCTATGATGGCGCAATACCATAACGTGAAAAATAATTGGCGTGAGTGCTACCTGCAGCATCATGACATCCAGCAATGCGACACGTTAACGGGTACAAAGATATATCCGTGGCCCGAGTCAGGCCACCTGAAAGAGAAACTGGATTTTCTGGAAGAGAAAAGGCTGAACTTGTACGCAGCGAAGAAGTAAAAGTTCCCACCAAACACAATTCACCGTTTGAGCCAGTGGTAACTCACCGTTACATAAATCTGGTTGAAGCCGGGGTTATTGGATGCCATATGGGCGTTCGAGATGTGCAGAAATTTGACCGCCACCTCCGTGGTCGTGTCAGGATTCATGAAGATACGCGTGCCAAAGCCGCCCTGGGCGTTGAAGTTGAAGTTTGATGCCCCTCTGGGAACCTCGGTCGTGCTGAAGATGCCGCCAACTGCTGTTTCCATAAAGGGCGCAAATTTCTTGCGTGGGGCCATGTTCCACACCAGCGCAACGGGATTAACGCCGCCTCCGTAGACGGTATCGTGCCGGTCCAGCCGAAACAGATACACGGGAACCAGGTCGAAGCCATATTCCAGGCTCCCCCGCAACCAGCCTTTGCCATGAAGGTCGGTAATGACTCTTCCCACGCGGAATCCGGCGCTATAGAGCCGCGTGCTCTGGGTGGCGCTGTAGATGCCAACTCCGGCGCCATTCCCGAGGCCGAAATCCCAGGTTCCATTCGGGAGAGGATTGGAAGGCATTTCCTGGGCGAAGAGGGACGAAACACAAAATATAAACAAAGCCAGAAGAAACTTTCTTACGAACAAGACAACGACCTTGAATTAATAAAATAATGTTATTGGGTTGGATTAATTGAGATCGCCGAATACGCTCAGCAAAAAAGAATCTGACTGCAATCTCCTTAATTTCTTTCCAGGAGTTCAGTTATAGTTTGTGGTCGTGCCAAAGTCATGTTAACTAAGATGATCGAAGGCGGAAAAATCTTCATGATTTGGATTCGTTGTCGCACCGTGACGTGCGTACAAGTGTTTTTATTTATAGGTATATTCCTCTTGCGGTTCCCTGCAATCTCGGTTTTACTGGTTATCAGGCCTCAGCATGCCTCTCAGCAGAACCGAATTTCAAGCTCCCAGTCATTTTTCTCATGGACCGGATGCGCCGGCGAACGCCATAGCGCGGATCTTGCGGCGGCCGGTTGCAATTGCGGTAGTGGCGCTGGCGCTGCGTCTGCTGGTCATGACGGCCGAGCACACGTATAAGACCAGTCCTGACCAGGAGAGCTTTGGCCTGGGTTGGGAGACCGGCAGAATTGCCTATTCCATTGCTACGGGCCAGGGATTTAGTTCGCCATTTCACGGGAGCACCGGGCCTACCGCCTGGGTTGCTCCGCTTTATCCTTATTTCGTTGCGGGCGTCTTCAAAATTTTCGGCATTTACAGCGATCAATCCGCCTGGGTGCTGCTGGCCCTCAACAGTTTGTTCTCGGCACTCACCTGTCTTACCATTTACTCGATTGCGAAGGAAACCCTGGACGAGAAAATAGCATTGTGGTCGGCGTGGCTGTGGGCCGTGCTTCCCTATTCGATGTATTGGGCCATCCGCTGGGTGTGGGAGACAAGCCTTTCCGCTTTCCTGTTAAGCGCAGCTTTCATGCTGGCGTTGCGACTGAAAAATTCTGACAGCGTAAAGACCTGGGCTCTGTTTGGACTCGCCTGGGGGGCGATCGCACTCAGCAATCCTTCGCTGCTGTCGCTGCTGCCATTTGCTCTGGGGTGGGCATGCTATCAGCGTCTTCGTGAACACAAGAAATGGATGGGCCCGGCGGCCGCAGCAATTGTCATCTTCCTGCTCTGTGTGATGCCATGGATGATTCGCAACTATGAGGTGTTTGGCAGATTCGTCTTCATCCGCAGCAATTTTGGAGCGGAGCTGCGGCTGGGCAACTATGAAGATGCTGACGGTTTGTGGAAGTGGCAGCGCCATCCCAGCCAGAACACGGCCGAGTTCGAGGCTTACCGGCAAATGGGCGAACTCAGGTTCGCGCGCCAGCGCGGACACGAGGCCATGGAGTTTATCCGGAAACATCCGGCCATGTTCACGACGCTCTCTCTCAAACGCGCCTATTACTTCTGGTTTGGCACACCACGGGCATCGGGAACGCCAGGGCTATCGCGCAGCCGCTACCTCTTCTTCCTGCTCTCAACCGTGCTGGGGTTTGGCGGATTGTGGCTGATGATCAAACAGAAAAAGCCGGGGGCGTTTCTGTATGCTTCTTTGATTCTGATCTACCCGCTGGTTTACTACATTACCTTTCCGCATCCCCGCTATCGCCATCCGATTGAGCCCGAGATGATGATTCTGGGGGTTTGGTTCATGGTCGAACTTTGCAGATCCGCAACAGTTAAATCCCGATGAAATATTGTGCCGATCTTCTCTGGGTCTCCGTGTCTCTGTGGTGAATCAAATATTAAGATGGCTTAGACCAGCCACGCTTCCGACGCTCGCCACTACCATACGAGCACCGCACGCGAACGCTCAGCAGGCCGTGTTATTCTACGGTTCTGTTAACGAAACCGAGATTCACACGTTCACGAACTCCCTTGAATCGAGAGTCCAGCAAGGCTGTAGAAATTGCGAGCGCTGAAACGAGAGCCGGCAGGCTGACCGGAATTCTTTCTTCACCTCTGGTCATTTTTCTCGCCGCGTTGCTGATACGCCTGCTTGATCTCAGCCTTCATCCCTGGTTTGTTCCCACGCAGTCAAACCATCTTGGCTTCGCTTATGAAATTGGCGAGGTGGCGCAATCGATTGTCGAAGGCCGCGGCTTCAGCTCTCCTTTCGGAGTGCCCACAGGCCCCACCGCGTGGTATACACCGGCCTATCCGCTGCTGCTGGCTGCCATCTTCAAAATCTTCGGCGTGTACAGCGCAGCTTCGGCATGGGCCATCAGCGCTGTAAACAGTTTTTTTTCCGCGTTGACCGCCGCGGTCATCGTGGGAATCGGGAAAGAGACGGTTGGAACCAAGTCAGGAGTCGCAGCCGCGTGGCTGTGGGCTTTGCTGCCTTACATCATGCAATGGTCGGTGCGCTGGGTTTGGGAGACCAGTCTCTCGGCCCTACTGCTGGCTGCGGTGGCGTATGGCACTCTTCGCACGCGGCGCGAGCCGCGTGTGGGATACTTTGTTGCCCTGGGCCTGCTCTGGGCGATCGTGGCCAATGCCAACCCTACGCTGCTCATTCTTCTGCCCGTTTCGCTGGCGTGGATATGGTGGCGGCAGCGGTCTGCTTCATCCGTCAAAGCGGGCATTGCCGCAGTGCTGCTTCTAACCGTGCTGGGATGCGTTCCCTGGGTCGCGCGAAACTATCTCACCATGCGCTACCTGGGCTTACGCAGCAATTTTGGGGAAGAGCTGTATTTAGGAAACCAGCCCGGCGCTGAAGGATTGATCATCATATGGAAGCATCCCATCTGGAATAACGCAGAACTAAACGACTATCAGCGCCTGGGTGAGATTCCTTACATCGCCGGAAAGCGCAAATTAGCAATGGATTTCATACGCAGCCATCCAGGAACGTTTCTCGTCATCACTCTTAAACGAATCGCATACTTCTGGTGTGGCGCGCCCGATGATCCCCGGGTGCATCCGTCGAACGTGGTTGTGCGCACAACGTTTCTCTTCATGATGTCGCTGCTGGGTTTCTGGGGCTGCCTCCGAGCCATCCGCCAAAAAGTTCCAGGAGGCCGGCTGCTGCTCTCCGTGCTGATCTTCTACCCGCTTATCTTCTATATAACCCACACTCATGTGCGCTACCGGCATCCGGTGGACCCCATCTTGCTCCTCGCCGCAGCTTATCTCTTCTTCTCCCATAGCGACGAGAAGCCTTTGCTCTCAAGAGCACATAGTAGAACCTGAAATAACCAACTTGAAACTCGAAACTTGAAACTGTTCTAGCGCACTGGCGGGGAGACGCTCGCGTTCGGATGCGTTTTCAAGTACTGCCTGCGTGTTTCCGCATAGCTCTGATCGGTAATATGGAAGACCACCATGGCATCTCCGGGAAGCTGCCAGTGCTGGTATTTCATCAGCCCGATGCACGTGGGCTCCTGTCTGGTCAAAAAATTTGTCGAGACCGCGGCCCACTGCGGCAGTTCAACTCCCGGGTTATCGCACTTCCACGGCTTGGCCTGCGGGATATATGCCGCCGGTGGAAGAAGCGTAAAGCTTTCTACGTAAATTGTCTGGATTTTCTGCTGTGCCGCGAAGGCGGCCACCGCGGGCAGGGCTTGGCCCCAGTCCAGGTTGGAATCGGTTGTAATTTCCTGTTTCGGAACTCCCAGGCGAAAGTCGTTGAAGTAGGAAATGTAATAAGGAAATGCAGCCACGGCGGTGATGAGGCACGAAAAAGCAAGGAGAGCGACCGCCGAGAAAACCAACCTCCGTTGCTTGGGACTGGCAATCACATTCGCCTGCGGCACAATCAGCGCCAGCAGCACCACCAGAATGGAAAGCGGGACCGAGATGTGGCGCACGCCAATGTTGAGCTTCGAGCGCATGGCGGCGGCAAGGAACACGAAGAAAAACGACATCAGGGCGCGAACGCGAACCCGGTTCACGTAGCTGAGCAGCGGCGGAGGGCTTGCTTCCTGCTCTGGGTGTTCGTGGTGCAAGTGTTCGCGGCGTAACTGCAGCGCCGTGAGCACGCCCAGAAGCAGGAATAGAAGAACTTCGCCGGGAGCAAGTTTGAAGAACGCTATCACCGGAAAGTAGTACCAGACGCCGTGGCCGTGAAGTTTTCCCAGCAGGTAAACAGGCCGGCTGAGTCCGGCATTCAGGTACCCGATGCCTCCCAGGTAGAGCCACAACGGCTGCAATGGTTTTTCCCAACGCGGATGCTTCGCCAGTACGTAAGCGGTGGCGGCAAGAATGCGCTCCGGAGGACGCGAGGCTGAGACGTAGGCGTTGCGGGCATTCACGATCTCACGCGCCGAACTGTGCGAGCATGTAAGCCAGTAAAAACTCGCGGTGAGCAGGATCGCCAAAATTCCGGCAGCGGGCATGTAAAGGAGGAACTTGCGGCTGCCCGGGTACGCTTGCCCTGGAGCTTCAGATTTCAGCCGGGCGCGATCTCTCGGCCCGGTGATCCACATCCAGGCCCAGAACAAGGCGATGGAGGGCACAAGAAGCAGGGCCGAGAATTTAGAGAGCAAGGCCGCAGCCGTCGCCAGCGACAACACAATAAGAGAGGCGAAGCCGGGCTTGGTCCACAAGGCGGCGGTAAACCAGGCGGTAAGCAGACAAAACAGTGCCAGGCCGATGTCGGTAATAACCAGTGATCCGTAGCCAAGATAAAATGGCGAGGTGGCAAATACCGCCAGACTCAGCAGCGCTCCCCACTTACCGGCCAGGGCGCGGGCCATCAGGTAAACAGCCAGTCCGAAGCAGAGCGCCAGAAAGATCATGGGCAGCCGCGCGAGAAATACGATGTGCGCCGGGTCGCGGTTCCATTCGGTAAAGAAGCGCTTGCCAAAGGTCCATTGGCAGTCGAGGCCGCCGGCGCCGCACCAGGAGCGGTCATTGTAGTTGGCGCGTGCGTCAGAGAACAGCAGGGGAAGGGCGGCAATAATTTTCAGCAGCGGCGGATGCTCGAGATTCAGACGTGCATCATGCTTTTGCAGGTAACTCAGGCCTGAGGGTACGTGAACAACTTCATCGTAAGTCGGCGACTGCTGTCGGGAGCCGGCAATGGCGAGCACGGCCATCAGCGCGAGCAGCAGGAAAACGGCGGCATATTCCCATTTGCGCCACCAGACTTTGCCAGGAACCATCCTTATCGCAGCCTCACGAGCGTTGGTTGTAACCAATCAGGTTAACAGAACTAGTTCTCGGGTTCTCAGCAGATAACCTCTTTCCAAAATTTGCTTTCCAGTGCAATATAGGGCATCCCCCATGATGACGAAGCGCAGTTTTCATTTGGTGTTGAGACGTAGCTCGGCTACGTCTCGCTACGGCTGGTCGAAGCTGCTGAAGGAGCAATTGAGTGAAAAAAATCTTTGTTAAGTTCTTGTTTGGGATCATTGTTGCAGGCGCAACCCACCTGCCGGCCCAAACTCCAGGCACGCAACCGGCTTCCTCACAACCAGCCGCCAGCCAGAAGGTAATCAAAGACCCGGCTGAGTACAACGCGTATATCGCGGCGTTCAATACGCAAGACCCTGTGGCCAAGGGGGCGGCCATGGAGGCTTTTGTAAAGCAATATCCCGACAGCGTAGTGAAGCTTGATGCCCTGGAGCAAGCCATGGCCGCCTACCAGCAGGCCGGCAACCAGGAGAAAGTGCAAGCCACGGCCAAGCGGATTCTGGAGATAAATGCCGACCACGTTCGCGCGCTCGCCATTGTTGCCTATATTGACCGTGCCAAGGCCACGCAGGGAGATGCAGCCGCCCTGAAAGAGTCTTGTGCTTATGGAGAAAAGGGGCTTGCAGCCTTGCCTGCGTGGCAGAAGCCGGATGGCGTTTCCGACAGTGATTTTGAAAAGATGCGCAATCAAATGTCAGATATTTTTAATGGTGTTGCCGGCTTCTGCGCCTTGCAGGCAAAGGACTACGCCACGGCGCGCAGCAGTTATCTAAAGTCCGTGCAGATCGATCCTGGCAACATGCAGGACATCTACCAGCTCGGCATTGCCGATATGTTGATGAACCCAATGGATGTAAACGGCTTCTGGTACCTGGCCAAGGCCATTGATATCGCCATGGCGCAAAACAATGCCCCGGCCGCACAAAGAATTGCCTCCTATGCCAAGGCTCAGTACCGCAGATATCATGGCGGCGAAGACGGCTGGGATCCGTTTGTAACCGCTGCGGCAACCCAGACTGCCCCGCCCGTTCCGCTTGGAATTACTCCCAAGCCCACAAACTGTGAAATCGCTGCCGATGCGGTTGCGAAAAACAAAGTGGACGAGCTTTCGTTTAGTGATTATGAGTTTATCCTCGCGCAACGCGATTGCGGACCTCAAGGTAAAGATGCGGCAGATAAAGTCTGGCAAGCCATCCAGGGCAAAGAAAAGGGCGGACAGGCAATGCTCAGGATGGCCGTCATGGTCATCGCCGCCGCCAAAGACAGTCTCGATGTTGCCATTACAGACGAGAACCAACAGGCCAGGAAAGCGGACATGCACGTAGTGATGCAAAAACCCATGCTGCAAGCTCCCGCAGTCGGATCCATGACTGACGTGATCGGCGTGATTACCAGCTATACGCCGGCTCCGTTCATGTTCACAATGGAAAAAGGTGCTCTGCCTGCCCCTGAAAATGGCTCCGCATCCCCGCAGAGGCCTGCAGATCCTAAAAATTAACGGTATTGGAAGCATGCTGAGGCTGGTGAGCGCGCAAGGGGCGGAAAAATCTCGAACAATCGTTGACTGAGATTCTGCTGGCTCCGCAACGGTTCCAGGCGAACCACCCGGCCAGGTAAGGCGTTACCGGCTCAAGCACCTTCTAAGGTTGGGTTTTCATTGACTTTCAAATGTAATTCTCGGTTAACATCATAAAATTTTGGGACTGGCCGGGGAAAGCTGGTTTTAGTAAGATTAGGACGCTATGCCGTTGCAGGCCCTACTTTTTGTACATGACCCGGAAGCATTACGCGTTACCCGCCAGGTTTTAGACAGTGCGAACATTCTCTGTCAGGTGGGAACAAATTCTGCGCAGGCAATTGAGTTTGTGAAGACCCGCCGTTTTGACGCTCTTGTAGTCGATTGTGACGACATGCAGGGCGGCAAAGACGTTTTGCAGCAGTTGCGCAGCAGTCCTTCCAGCAAGCGTGCCATGGCCTTTGCCATCATCAACGGCGGCACTACCGTGCGCGAAGCCTTTGACCTGGGAGCCAACTTTGTCCTGGATAAGCCGCTTACTGTCGACCGTGTCACCCGCACCTTGCGCGCCGCGCAAGGCTTGATGAAACGCGAACAGCGGCGTTACTTCCGCAATTCCATCGAGACCGAAGCCCAGATCACGCTGACCGAAGGCAAAGAAATGCGTTGCCGGATCTTGAACTTGAGCGAAGGCGGCATGGCGGTAAAGCTGCCTCTGCAACTCCAGACGGCCACCCCGTTGCGAGTGCGTTTTTTCCTCCCCGGCGGGTTACGCATTGAAGCCAAAGCCGAAACCACATGGCATAAGCAAAACGAAGGCGTGGGCATCCGCTTTCTGCACATGGACCCTAAGATGCAGCGCGACCTCGAGCAATGGCTTAGCCATCGGTTTGAAGCACAAAACGCTACCCATATCAACGCCACGACCCGCTCACGGTAGAAGAGCACTTCTCAGTTCTCAGACTTTAGGATGTGCGAATGCTTTCATCCCAAGGACCTCAGAGGCTGAAGCCCTCAAATTTCCCGATCTTTTTCGGCACAACTAAAGTTGTGCCCTGACAACAATCCCCTACCCCCTATTCGCAGCCAGACTCCTGGCAAAGAGAACAGTGGAATAACCCGTGAGGTATAGCAGCGCCAAACGCATAAGCATGCTGCAAGAGGAATGAGTGGAATGTTGCTAAATAAAAAAACGCAACCAAGTTCGCTCTTGTTGTCGGCCAACCCCAAGAAACGAACCTGGTTGCGCATCACACCCGTTAGGGGGAGGGTGCTCAGAGTTGATTCTCTCGCATGGTTACCACTTCCCGACAGATGGCCTAAGTACTTTGCACTTTAGTAACCGGCTTCGCTAGTAGTAGTACTTTGATCTTCAAATCCGCGAGGCTTCACTGCCGGGTTTCGAATTTTGTACTCGCGCTGTTTTGACGTTCAGCTAAAGCTCACTGAACGCCCGCACCAGATATTTCACGATGTGATAACCATCGAGATACTTGTAGGGTGATTCGCCGGTGGTGTAGTGGCCACAGGGCAGCTCGACCGCTTTGAAATCAAATTCGCGGCGTGAAAATTCTTCCACCACTTTCCGGGAATACTCAGGCAGGAAGGTCAAATCATATTTCGCATAAATGACCAGAGACTTCTTGGGCTGGCGGGCAAATTGATCGACGTAGGAGGTGGGGCTAATGGACATCCATGCGCGGCGCAGGCTCTCCAGATCGATGGTTGACTCCAGGCTTTCACGGATGTGGCGCGTCGATTGTCCCGTCCAGACCACGTCAGCAAAATAAGTGGAGGCGTGATTGAACACGTTGACGCGCAGCCGTTCGTCGTGCGCGCTGGCCAGGAAGGCGTAACAGGAGCCCAGGCTGGTGCCCATGACGCCGAACTGGGTATATCCCTGCTGGGCGAGCCAGTCGAGGCAGCAGCGAAGATCAATGACGGCCTGGCGGGTCGCGTCAATGGTGCGGGCCACGTTGGAGCTGACCGCGTAGTCGGCGCGGGTCAACTCGACCGGACGGCGGATATCGTGATACGGCGGACTCATGCGCAAAGCCGAGATGCCGAACCAATTTAATGCCGTGCAGATGGAATTGTGGCTGATGGCGTCGGAGTTCCAATGGGGAAGCACCACGACGGCGCGCTTGTTGCCGGCCCCGTTTTTTTCTCTTGCCGGGAACCAGCGCGCGTTCATCAGATTATTTTCCGGATACGGCGTGCGCACAGGCGAGGTGAAGCGCAGGAAGTCGCCTTCTTTATCCTTGAGTCTGTCTTCATCCTGCGGGCGGCTGCGGGTGGCAAAGAGCTGGAGTTTGCGCCGCTCCAGGCGGAAATCCCCGGGCACCGCGTAAGAAAAAAATTCATCGCTGTGGCGCACGATGGTCTCATTCAGGTCGTGCAGGTAGCGCTCATAGGCCTCGGCGGTCTGCGGATAATTACCGTTCACGAATGGCCAGGTACGCGTCCATTCAATACCCCATTCGAAGGGGCGCACAATGCGGTTGGTGTCGGCGGTAGTAAGCCGCGTCTCCCAGTTGGTCATCCATTTTTCGTAAAGCTTGCGCATGTGGAACTAGTGTACCAATCACTAATCAGATTCGAGAAATGCCGCGGCCGCGGCAATGCACGGCAGCGCGCGATTGCCGTGGTTTGCCGCGTGTCATGACTTGCGTAAATCAGTTTGCCGCCGAAGATTGCTTCCAGCGCCAAACCAGCCAACCTATGGTGGCCAGCATGCCCAGCCATCCCAGCGCGCGAACGAATGCCGCGATCTGCACGTCATGCTCCAGTACGCCCAGGTGGGAAAAGATGTAGAACCAATCATGCTCCACGTAGTCGGAATCGCCGACCGTGACCAGCGGCAGCTCCTGGGCGCGTGCATCGGCCATGTAAGTGGCAATGTAGAGTAAATTTTCGAAGAAGAAAAAAGCGCAAAAGGCCGTGGCCGGCGGCTGGCGGCGCCAGGCAAAGTAAACCGCCAGCGCAAAAGGGACAAACAATTCGAAAATGGTGCCGCCCCAGACCATCAGGGTGTAACCAAGATAGCTGAACAAAAGATGTCCAGCTTCGTGGACAATCAGGTTGGCATTATCAATAAACAGAAAACCGGTATGATCCAGGAGCGCGTACAGCATAAATAAGAAATAGAAGACAAGCCAGGCAATGAGGGCCACGGCAGAGATCTTCTGCCAGGGCTCGCGGAATGAATCGAGAAAGTCCAGGGCAAACTTCGAGTTTCCGGCTTCGAGTTTCAAGAAAAACCTTACCGCAGATTTCGCTGATCACACGGATAAACCAAAATCTGTTACTCCACGTATTTTCTGGGCACGCGCTTCGATATGTTACACAGAATCTCATACGGTATGGTGTGACAAATGTTAGCGTGTTCCCATGCGGTAATGTGGCGTCTTGCGCCTTCCGCGTAGAGTTCGAGTATGCCGGGCAGGGCCTGCTCCCACGCGGTAACGCGGCGCTCTTCACTCGACCCGATGAGGATGACCTCGTCTCCAACATCGACGCCGGTGATGCCGGTGACGTCAATCGTGGTCATATCCATGCTGATGTTGCCCACGATGGGGGCGTACTCGTGGCGAACAATCACGCGTCCGCGCGAGGAGAGCTGGCGATTGAAACCGTCGGCGTATCCCACAGGCAGCACCGCGATGCGCGCCGGGGCGGCGGTAACATAAGCCGCGTTGTAACCGATGGGAGACCTGGCGGGAAAATTGCGGACTGAATGGATGCGCGTCTTCCACGTGAGCACAGGCTTGACCGGCAGCTCAAGAGCTTCTTCCGGTGTGTCCGTGGCCGCCGAGGTAAAAGGCAGAAAATAGCCGTAGAGCGCGATTCCCGGCCGCACCATGTTGCGCCAGGTGCCGTCGCGGCTGGCAATGGCTGCGCTATTAGCCATGTGGCAGAAGGTGGGCGTGAGTCCGTTCTGAATGGCGGCGCTGACCGCATCTTCAAAACGGCCGACCTGCGCTTCGGTATCCGGCGCGCCCAGGATTTCTGCCGAGGCCAGATGCGTGAACATGCCCTCGAGAAACACATGTTTTGCCGCTTTGATGGTGGTGGCAAAGGCCCCGATCTCACTCACACCCAAACCCAGCCGCCCCATGCCGGTATCGACCTTGAGATGCACCGGAACGCGCGCTGCAGGTTTGCGCTTGCCAGAGCGCTTGTGCGCCGCGGCCTCCAGCAGCTCGATCTGGCTCCAATCCCAGACCGCGGGCGTAAGATTGTGCTCGATAATGGCCTCCTCCTCGCCGCGCCAGAAGCCCGACATCAAAAGGATGCGGCCGGTAATTCCCTCGGAGCGCAGTTGCAGGCCCTCATCAGGCGAGGTTACGCCAAACCATCCGCAGCCAACCTGCTGCAGGGCGCGGGAGCACTCGGCAGCGCCGTGACCGTAGGCATCCGCTTTGACCACAGCGCATACCAGGGCAAGAGGATCAACGAAGTCCTGAATGGTCCGAAAGTTGTGTTGAAGCGCGGAGAGCGAAACCTCCGCCCATGTGGGGCGCATACGGTTCCTGTTGTGAGCGCATTATAAACGCAGAGGGGAAATCGTGCTTGAATTACGCCTTGCTTTGAAGCTTGAGTGCGGCGGCACTCATCGGGCGCTGCCAATTACTCGCCCATGGCCATGGATTCAAAACGGGTTGAAGATTTGATAAATGCCAGCTTGATGTTGCCGGTGGGGCCGTTGCGTTGCTTGGCGATCATCAGCTCGGCTACCCCACTCACGCCTTTGGCTTCGGCGTCCTCGGCTTTCATGTAAACCTCTTCGCGGAAGATGAACGTAACCACGTCGGCATCCTGCTCGATCGATCCGGATTCACGCAGATCGGCAAGCTGGGGACGATGGTCTCCGCCACGGCTTTCAGGGGCGCGGCTCAACTGCGAGAGCGCGATCACGGGCACGCGCATCTCTTTGGCCAGGGCCTTAAGACCGCGGGAGATGGCGCTGACTTCCTGCGTACGATTCTCAGGACGGCGGCCGCCGGTCGAGGTGATGGACATGAGCTGCAGGTAATCTACGATGAGCAGGTCAAGTTGTTTTTCCGCCTGCTGCAGGCGGCGGGCCTTGGCGCGCATTTCGTGCAGGGAGATTCCCGGAGTGTCATCAATATAGATTTTCGAGTCGCCCAGTTCAGCCAGGGCGTGCGCGAGCTTGTGATAATCGTCGCGCCCGAGAAATCCAGTGCGTAGTTTGTGCGAATCCACCTTGGCGTGTGAGCACAGCAGGCGCATCAGCAGCGCCTCGCGCGACATTTCCAGCGAGAAGACCCCCACCACCTTGCCCCCAAGCACAGCCACGTTTTCTGCGATGTTCATGGCAAAGGCGGTTTTGCCCATCGAGGGGCGCGCCGCAATGATGATGAGGTCAGAAGGTTGCAGGCCGCTGGTCATTCCATCGAGGTCGGTGTAATGAGTTTCAAGACCGGTGATGCGCTGTCCGCGGCTGTAGAGCGCGTCCACCGAGCCGAAGGATTCTTTGACGATTTCTTTGATCCCCAGAAAGCCGCGGCCAATGCGGCTCTCGGAAATCTGGAAGATGGCCGATTCGGCGGCGTCGATAATTTCTTCCGTCGTATCCGATTGCTCGAGCGCATGCGAAATGGCGCTTTGGGCCGCATGGATCAGCCCGCGCAGCAGGGCCTTATCTTTGACAATCTTGACGTAATGCTCAATGTTCTCGCGCCGGGGCAGCCCTTCGGTCAGCGATGAGAGATACGCCACCCCGCCCACGGACTCGACTTCCTTCTTGCGGCTCAGCTCTTCGGTCAGAGTGATGATGTCGATGGGCCGGCCGGTTTCATTCAGCTCCAGCATGCGCATGTAAATGCGGCGATGGGAGTCGAGAGAAAAATCGTCGGCCCGCAGGCTTTCGGCAGCCTGGGGAAGAATGTCGTTATCCAGAAGGACGGCTCCGAGGATGGAGCGCTCAGCGTCAAGGCTTGCCGGCATGCTGCGATCGAGATTCAGGTCGGTGGTGGCCAAGGAAGTCTGAACAGATTATGTTCTTGCTTCGAAAAGATTTACAACAAGTTTTATCAATATTTTGCCTTTATGACGATTCCCAACCCGCATAGGCTTCAGCTAAAGGCCAAGAGCTAACAGCTAAAAACTTCTCAAACAATGAACCGCAGTCCGAGCCAGCCGCACGGACTGCGGTCATTTTTTGGAGTGCACGTGCACCCCACTAGTTGGCGACTCTTGCTCCACCACGCAACTGCGTTGTGGCTGCGCTGACTGGTGCCTGGGTTCCAGGATTCCGCCGGCTTCGCCATGACGGAAGCTGCGCCATCAGCAACCGAGCGCGCCCGAGCGCCAAACTCTGTTGTTGATATGACTGTGCCTCACAGGGAACTCACGCGCAAGGGGCCGTCAAATTTATTTTGTGGAATTGCTGTTGAAAATCGCACTTCCCGGTGGAAAGTCGAGGAAAACAGGGAGTAATTATTCGAAGCAAATTTGTTTGTGGCAAGAAAGAGTCAGACGAGTGCGGGAGCGACACAGGCAGTACTCAGTGTCAGGCCTTAGTAGTAGAATAACTATTCAATACTTCTATCCCTTGCGCGGCTGGAAGCTGCATCTGTTGTGTTCAAAAAAATCCTGATTGCAAATCGTGGGGAAATCGCAGTACGCATCATTCGCGCCTGCCGCGAGATGGGTGTAGGCGCGGTTGCCGTCTATTCTGAGGCAGATCGCGCCGCCCTGCATGTGCAGAAAGCTGATAAGGCGTATTGCATCGGTCCGGCGGCGGTCACCGAATCCTATCTTTCGATTGCCGCGCTGCTGCAGGCAGCGGACCGGTGCGGCGCCGACGCGGTCCATCCTGGCTACGGCTTTCTCTCGGAAAATGCGCAGTTTGCCCGGGCATGCGCCGATGCGGGCCTGAAGTTCATTGGGCCGCGGGCCGAAGCCATGGAGATGATGGGCTCCAAGACCAGTGGACGCCGCACCATGCAGGCCGCCGGCGTTCCCCTGGTTCCCGGTTCAATCCACGCTTTGTCGCGGGATGAGGCGATTCGGGTGGCCCGAGAGGTGGGATATCCCATCATGCTGAAAGCAGTAGCCGGAGGCGGAGGCAAGGGCATGCGGCTGGTGCGCGACCCCAAAGAGCTGGAGTCCGCCTTTGAGGCCGCTTCGAGCGAGGCTTTGCGGGCTTTTGGCAGCGCCGAAGTCTACATCGAGAAATTGATTGTGGAGCCGAGGCACATTGAGATCCAGATTCTTGCCGACGAGCATGGCCACTGCGTTTATCTGGGCGAGCGAGAATGCTCCCTGCAGCGGCGGCACCAGAAAGTGGTGGAAGAGGCCCCCTCCGCGGTGGTTGAGCCTGAATTGCGCCGACGCATGGGCGAGGCGGCGGTTCGGGTGGCCCAGGCCGCCGGTTACACCAACGCGGGTACGGTCGAATTCCTGGTTGATAGTAAACAGAATTTCTATTTTCTTGAGATGAACACCCGCTTGCAGGTTGAGCATCCGGTGACCGAGATGGTGACCGGGCTTGACCTGGTGCAGCTTCAAATCAATATTGCCGCCGGCAAGCCCCTGCCCTTCAAGCAGGAGAATATTCACCCGCGCGGACACGCCATTGAATGCCGCTTATATGCCGAAGACCCGGAAAACAACTTTTTTCCTTCCCCGGGGAAGATCACCCGGCTGATTACGCCCTCCGGGCCCGGCGTGCGCGAAGACAGCGGAGTTTACGAGGGCTGGCAGGTACCGCTGGAGTATGACCCGCTGCTCTCTAAGCTCATTGTCTGGGCGCGCACCCGGAAGCAGGCCATCGCCCGCATGGAACGGGCCCTGGACGAGTACTTCATTGGCGGCATCAAAACCAATCTGGCTCTCTTTCGCAGAATCCTGCGCGACCCGGGCTTTCGCAAAGCCGAGATCCATACCGCCTATCTCGACCAGATGCTGGCGCAGGCGCCGCCGGCGCCTGAGGAGAAAGAGGGAATAAAGCGGCAAAAGGTCGCCGCCATCGCCGCGGCGCTGCTGACTGCAACCTCGAAGAACGGCGCAAGTTCAAATGGAGCGGCGTCCGCCAACGGGCAAAATGCTTCCGCATGGAAGACAGTCGCACGCCGCGAGAGCATGCGCTGAAAGTTTTTCAGGCAAGGGGAGATGTAGCAAGCTACGTCTCTACGCAAGTGCATGGCGCTACAAAGCTGGTAAATGACTTACAAAATCAAAATCGAGGGCCGGTCTTACCAGGTGCAGTTAACCCGCTGTGAGCGCGAAGGTTGCTGGCGCGGAAGCCTGCGGGAAAGCGGCCAGGAAAAAGCCTGGGAGTTCGAACTCGATGCCCGGGAGACCCAGCCCGGCGTGCTCTCACTCTTGCTCGACGGCGGCTCGTACGAAATCAAGGGAGAAACCAGGCAGGAAGGGCTGGTAGTGGGGGTCGGCGCCCATCGTTACGCGGCTGAGGTCTGCGATGCCCGTTCCCTGCGGGCTGGCCGCGCCACAGCCGGCGACCACAATGGACCGCAAAAGATAACCGCCCCCATGCCCGGCAAAATTGTCCGCATTCTGGCGGCTGAAGGCGACCGGGTAGAGCATGGCCAGGGCATCATGGTGATTGAAGCCATGAAGATGCAAAACGAGCTGAAGTCCATGAAAAAAGGCGTGGTCCGCAGAGTCATGGTCCAAAACGGCGCTGCCGCCAATGCCGGCGACGTGCTGGCAATTGTGGAATAGTTTCGAGTTTTTTGCGCTTACTAGAAACCGGAAACTCGAAACTTGAAACTACTTCTGCCCATTCTTCTTCAGGATGTCGTCGGCTAAATAGTTGTCAATTTTGGCCTGGTCAATAATGACTTCGTGGTAAGCGGTTCGTAGGAGTTGTTCCCGGGTCTGACGCATCTGCTCGCGAATGGATTGCTGCACCCGAGGGTCATTCAAATCGCGCTGGCCGGCGGGTTCTTTGGCGATCAATTTCACAATCCGGTAACCGGCAACCCTGTGGGTATTGGGATCGGTCACTTGAATGATCCCGGTAATCTGGCCCGGCCCAAGCTTGCTCACGGCGTCACGGGTTGCAGGATCGATGCTGGTTTTGAGGGACGACTCGGAGACAAATCCCATATCGCCGCCGTTCGAACTGGTCTCCGGATCCTCGGAATAATTCGAGGCGAGGGTGGCGAAGTCGTCTCCATTCTGCAGCCGGTTGAGGATTTGCTGGATCTTGGCCTTGGCCTGCGTGTCGTTCTGCGCCTTGTCATTCTTCAGGTTGTGCAGCCCCGGATCAGGGGCGGCGGAGACGGAAATACGGGCCATATGATAAAGCGGTTCAATCAGGTTGAACTCCGATTTATGCTGATTGTAGTAGTTGGTGATATCGGCGTCGGTGATGTTGATCTTGGAGTTGATTTCCTTGTTGTAGACCTTCTCGATCGTCAGTTGACGCCGTATTTCGCGCTTCAGTTCATCCAGGGTCAGGTTCTGGTCTTTGAGCTTGCGCTGGAATTCCTCTTCGGTGTAAGGGGCCTTGAGTTCGTTGATCTTGCTGTCTACTTCTTCATCGGAGGCAAGCAGGCCAAGCTTTTCGGCCCGCTGCAGCACAACTTCCTGGTCAATCATGAACTTGACGATATTGAGCTTCAGGCTGTCGGCCTGGGCGCCTTCAGGCTTCTGCTGCGACCCGGCGAGCTGCTGGTCGTAATACCTGTCCATGTCCGACTGCAGCAATTTCTTGCCGTTCACCGTGGCGACCACGTCGCTTCCGCGCGCGCCTGCGTTGCAGCCTGACATCCCCAGGAAAATGGCGGCCATGAGCATTATTGCGAGCCATGTAAATGCTCGAAACAAAATACGTGTTTTCAACCAAAACCTCCTGCGCGATGTGCCCATCAGGCACTCACCGGCTGCTCTGTCAAGGATACAGTAGGATGCTTTCATTTTAACTTGTTCGGGAAGTACAGCCCGCCCGGCAGCGCCGGTTACTGTTTTTTCGGGTCGGCCCCAGGCGCGGGTTTTGGATCATCTTTCTTCTCCGTGTCCTGTTTTCCGCCGGCCGCGGTTCCCGCCGTACTGTTGGACTCAGCCTTGGCCTCTGGACCGTTGCCTTTGGCTTCCTTTCCCGGCTCTGTTTTTAACTCCGCCGCCGGCAAGGGGACCCCGGCCTGTTCCAAGGCGGCATTCAATATCCTGCGCATGTCTTCGGCGGGCACAGCCCCATCGAGCTTCGTGCCGTTCACGAAGAGCGTCGGCGTCGCCTCCACCCCAAGGCTCTCTTCGCCGTACTTGAGCGAATTGCGCACTGCCGTCTCATCCTGGGCCTTGATGCAGGCATTCAGGCGCGCCTCATCAAGATTATTTTTCTTGCCATAGTCCTGGGCAGAGCTGTCGAGCGCGGCGAACTGGTCTGGCTGTGAGCGCTTGTCACCGGTAATTTGAGCCTGGTTCCCGTGCACATAGTCAGAGAAGGCCCAGTAAGCATCCGTACTTTGGGCGCTGAGGCAATTCGCATCCACTGCGGCATGAATTGCCCAGGGATGAATCTCAACGAGCGGAAAGTCCTTGTAGGTGACCTGTATCTTGTCTTTGTATTCCGGGAAAATGTCGTTGAAGAGCGTCTGGTATCCCCTGGCGCAGTACGGGCACTCATAATCGTCGTAAACAATCACGTTGACCTTCGCATCCAGGGGGCCTCGGGCCGGACGGTTATCGAGCGCGAACGGGTCTCTGCTCAAATCGATCTTGCTGATTTGCGCCAGGGTCTTGCCGTCTTTCGAAAGCAGAAACGTGTTCGGACTTCTATGGCCCTGGTTGACCAGTGTGACCGTAACCTGGTCATAGCCGGTAAATTCGCTGGGCACCCTCTCCCCGATCTCCATTGTGACCTGGCTGGGGATCCTGAAGCGTGCCCGCAGGTTTTGCTCGATGCGTTGCCGCAGCACCGGGTCATTGATCGAAGAGGCGGATGAAGCGGCCGCCGAAGAGGCCGGCGCCGGGTTACCGGCAGCCGGGACCTGCGCTTCCAGAGACATGGCCGCGCAGCAGATGGCAATTGTTAGATACTTGAGAATTGAATACAAGGGATTCACCTGGTCTTAAAGAGTGTATACAAAAATTATCTCATGGAAAGATGGCATACCCGGAAGATAGTTCCCAGCTAAGTCGCGGTTGCGCCTGCCATCAGGCATGATTTTACGCGAGAATAATCTTGAATTTGTCACTTTGATTACACTTATTTGTGATGGCCTTTGGAACAAAAAATCTGAAGCCGGTTTAATACACTCTTTCCTGGCGCCGCAGGTTTCCAAAGCCTCCGACATTGGCAATGGTAAACATAAAGCGGTATTGATTCTCGTTGCGCAGCGGGCCGAGCGCCAGCCGGCGATATTCCATTGTAATGCCGCAGCAATCCCAGTTATAGGTAGTCTCTACAGACATGCTTTGCAAAAATCCCTGTTGAGCGTCGAATCCAGCCGATGCCGCGGCGGTAAAGCCGGTTTTTCGCGGGTTGCCGTACCCGCCTGACATGCTGTACTGGTTGAAGCGGAAGGGGGCGATCACAGAATCGCCAATCGAAAACCTCCCTGGACTTTGGAAAAGCACGGAGTTGTCGACGATCAAACTGCCCGGGCTCTGGAAAAAATTATGCCCGGCGCCCATGAAGAAATTCCTGAAGTAATAATAAAAAGCAGTGTAGCTGGAGCTGATATGGCCTTTCTTGCTGTCATAGGTCAGGTCCCATTCAATGTTGCTCGACAGGTTGGGGAAGATGCGCAGGCGGGAAACGATGGGAGAAAGATTGCGGCGATCGGTGAGAAATGCGATGCCGGCAAAATCAATGGTGGAGGCAAACACGTTGCGCCGGCCGGGAACCAATGCGCCGCCAAAACCGGGGTCGAAAAAATACTTTTGCGCGATCTCTAAATTCGCGATTTCACGCGCGTTATCTTCGGAGCAGTTCTTCAGGGGCGCGTCTTTTTGGGAAAGGCTTGCGCCTTCGGCAACGACGAGTTTTTCATCGCTGCAATGCGGCCGCAGACGTTTGGCGAAAAGGCGGTTGATGACGCCGACTTCCGCTTCGCTGGTATTGGTGATGATGTCGCGGTCATCGAAGCGAAGGATATTGGCAAAGTTGTCTCCTACACCGCTTACGTAGCGATAAACGACCTGAGGCTCGATGGTGTGCTTGATGCTGTGCCCGAAGACCGGGGTCTGGTAAATGCGGCCCAGGGCAGGAGGCCGGACCTCCAGCGTGCCTTCAAAATCATGGCGGTTGATCGAATCCTGCGAGGGAACCGTTACGCCGCCCACCACATGCTGTTGCTCGGTGTAGAACGTGTCGCGCACGGCAACCTCGGGGCGGAAGGTCCAGCCATGATCCACCAGCGAGAACGAGAGCCGGGGATGCACATCGGCACGTCCTAACAGTTCAGCGGTCCGAAAGGAGGTCTCTGACTGCGGAACGGTTGAGGACAGGAGTTGCGTGTTGGGATCTTCGGGATTGCGAAACAGCGGGTTGTCACGCGAAATGCTTCCCACCGAAGCGTCGTAGCCCCAGAAAAAGCGCGAACCCGCGATGCTGCGGTCTACCGACGAAGTGTCAAAGGTGGGAGTATGAAGAATGCTGACTACGTCTCCCTGGTTCGTGCTCTGGAAATTCTGGTAGCGTGAAGCCAGCAGATTCAGGGAATAACCGTCGTAATTCTTGGTGAGAAACAGGCTCGCGGGGACCTCGGAGTTGATGGCCTGCGAGTAAGTTTCCGCGAAACTTACTCGGAAGCCGAAGGTGCTCAGATACTGCACCGAAGCCACTCCGCGCACATCGTGGGGAAGGATGATGCTGCCGTTCAGCCGAATATCTTCCCCGCTCAGGTCCGTAGGACGCTGCTTACGATCGGTGACGCCAAAATAACTCACATCAAGATAGCTTGTGGCGGTCGGAGTTGCGCGGAACTGTGCTCGCTGCGCCCACCCCCGTGCCGACCAGTATTCTGCTCCCACCGTGGCATCCATGCTGCGATTGATGGCCCAGTAAAAAGAATCGCCGAAGATAATGCCCTTGCGGTTAGAAGTTCCAAAAAGCGGTGTGAGAAAACCGCTCTGCCGTGGCAGCTTTTCCACCGGATGGCGGGCGAAGGGGAAATAGAAGATCGGTACGCCCTTGACCTTAAAAATGCTGTTATAGATTTTTGCCGTCTCTCCCACATCCACCACGATGTAGGTAGCGGAATAGGTCCACTTGGGCTTGGGCAGTTCGCATGAAGTTACAGTGCCACTATGGATGATGTAACGCTCAGGCCCGACTTTCTCTACAACTTTCCCGGTAAAAGCAAAAGGATTGGAAGTGATGAGAGTAACGTTTTTTCCCTGAATACGAATGCCGGTCGTTCCCGCGGCGTCATAGAGCTTTCCCGTCTCGGTGCGGACATTGTATTCGGCCACCGATCCTTCAATATGCTCGCTGTATGCCCCTCCATCCAGGGTGACATGCCCGGTTGCCACCGCATCGCCGGTAGCGTCGTTATACGTTATCTGATCGGCGTGCAGGACTAGGTCCTTATAGTCAATCTCGGCGTCTTCGCGGAGGGTCCATACGTCGCCGTGCTTTTCCTGATGGATGGCGCGGATGGTAGCTTCTTCGCCTGGACCTTTCGAGTATGACACCGGGGGCGCACCGGAGGCGTCGGCAGAGGCCATGGCCTGCATAGGCTCCTGCGCTCGTAACCTACTAGTTAATAGTCCAAATACAAAAATAAGCTGACAGAAGACGACGGCAATGGTAAACCAACGATAGCGGCAACTCATGGAGAACCTCGAAAGTAGCACGCCCCGGTGATATTGGTAAAGTTTCTTGCCGGTAGCGAGGCAGGTTCCCTGAGATAACAGAGTTGTCCTGCCTGGGCTCGAGCGGGGTTTTAGGCGGGCGAGCTTTTGTGCATACCCGCATTTTGGATGCGAAGAGCATGAAAGAGCCGTGTGAGTACCGTGTACTGAGTACTTGCTCTTAGACGATTCTTCCACAACCTGATGCCTTGTCCGGTCTGCCTGGGTGTTTGCCGATGCGGGCGCAGCGACGCTGCCGAGAAACCTGCGGCCAGCGAGCACGTTGCTGTTGTCATTGATCCAGAACATTACGGTTCCAGCGAAGAGCAGTTTGCTGCCAGCCTGGAGCATGCTGCCGACATGGATGTCACCACGGCACTGGAAGCGGCTGCCCGCTCCGAGCGCCTGGCGCAACTGAGGCCAGCTCGCAGGACCATTGTTCTGGCCGAGCCCAGGCTCGGCGAGCGCACGCTTGAACCTGGCGAATGGCGGCGGGAGGTTACATCCCGCGTAACCCGTTATCGGGCCCGCCGGCGTCCGCGTGCGGAGCGTCCACGGTCGCTCGGTCTGAACTTCGATCCCGCGCCTCCTTCCTCCTCACCCACAATTGTTCCATTGAAGAAAGCAGTTGTGCCTGAACCCAGTGCTCCGGTGGCCGATCCCGAATTTTCTGCTCCATTGGCGGATTTGACGGCCATGCAGGTTGAAGCTTATGGCATTGAACGCTGCTGGCCTAACCTCGCTGCGCGCAATGAAAATCCGTTCTGGAAGCGTGCCGCGGCGGTGGTTGAGAGCCCGGATGCTCTGATTGAGGAGAGGAAGTCAGGGGTAGAGGAGCTGGCCAACCCATTCATTATGATCAACGAATTTCCGGTTCCGGAGAGAACGTTCGCAGTTGCTTCTGAACAGCTTGATGGCAGCACATTATCCGACTTGACCGATGCATTGTCTGCGCTCGAACTGGGCAGCTGTACAGACGATGACGAAGATAAGGTCATCAGATTTCCCGGCACAAGACCGGTCGAGCCGGATGCCGGCCTGAGTTCAATGGAAAACGTAGTCAAAGTGAATCCGATCGAGATTATCGAGATCAACGTTGACGCGCCCAATACCGAACCGCCTGCTGAACCAGGCCCATCATTTTTAACAGAAGAGCTGGCCGAGCCAATTCCGGCCGAACCCCATGTCTTTGAGGCGGAAGAGATCAGCCAGGCCGAGTTCGCTAACCATGCAGGAGCGTCGGTGCAACCGGCGCCGCCCATCGCCATAGTGGAACTGGCCCCCATGCCGGAGCGCGCACAAGCTGCGGCTGAGGTTCATCCACTTCTGCCGGTTGCGCCGCTTGTATTACGTATGCTGATGGAGGCCGTAGACTTTTGTATTTCAATGACCGGGTTCCTGCTCTTCAGCGTCATTCTCATGTGGATGGGGGCATTGCCCCAGGGAAAAGCCTTCGCGGTGCTGGCTGCGATATTGCCGGGAATATTCTGGTCGCTCTACCAATACTTGTTCCTGGTGAATGCCGCCAGAACGCCAGGAATGTGGCTTGCGGATCTTAAGCTGGCTGGATTTGACCAGAACGCAGTCTCGCGTCCGCGCCGCCGCGCCCGCGCCTTGAGCATGGTTCTCTCAACCTTCTCGCTGGGATTGGGATTCATATGGGTACTGCTCGACCAGGACCGGCTCTGCTGGCACGACCGCGCCAGCAGAACATTCGTAACGCGTAGATAGAAACTCAGCTACAAGTTGCAAGCTACAAGGAAATAGTTTTCACCGCAGAGGACGCAAAGAAACGCAGAGGAATTTCTGTAAGCAGGTGGAATCTCAGGTTGGAATATTGAATCCACCGTGATCCGCGGTCAGCACTCTTCCTTGGAGCTGAGAGCTTGGAGCTGCTTTTACTTGTTTTTCCACACCGGCTTGCGTTTCTCCAGGACTGCGCGCAGGCCCTCCTGCACGTCTTCCAGGTCCATGAGCTGGTTGAGATAGATATCTTGTGATTTCTTCATGGCCTCTTTCCATGGCAAGCCAAGCGAGCTGGCGATTACGGACTTGGTCATCTCCAACACCGGTCCGCTGAATTCGTTGATGCGGGTTAGAATCTGCTCCACCGCAGCCCGTAACCCCGTTTCGGGAACGACTTTGTTCACGAATCCCAGGCTAAGAGCGTCATCGGCGCTGAGAGCTTCGCCGGTAAGGATCAGCTCATACGTCTTCTTGGGGCCAATCAGTTGCGGTAGCATGATGGCGGCAAACGGCGGGAACACGCCCATTTTCACCTCGGGCTGGGCGAACTTGGCATTGGGCGTGGCAATCACCATATCGCCAAAGGCAACCAGCTCAGAACCTGCGCCGATGGCGGCCCCGTTGACGACTACGATGAGCGGCTTGGAAATATCGCGGACCGCCTGAAAGATGCGGTTGAATGCGTCCAGGGTCTGGAAGACGCGGTCAGCTTTGGAATCTTCCAGTGAGATTCCGGCACAAAAGGCTTTTTGCGAGGAGTCCAGCACGATGCACTTGATATCATTGCGTCCGTTCAGGCTCTCAACCGCCTCGGCCACCTCCACCATCAAAGGCACGGTCAACACGTTGTAGGGCGGATGATTGAGCGTGATGTGCGCCACGAATGTGGACGTATCAAAAATAATGTATTTATAAACCTTTGGGGTCGCAGGAACTGCTGTGCCGACCTGAACCATGGATTACCTCCAAAAATCGAACCTATGCGGCGTGATTATCCGACGAAATCAGCTTTTTCACAAGCCGGAAAGACTCAAAATGAGCACTCCGCAGTCAGCATTCAGCCCCCTGTGCAGCATTCTAAATGCTGCTCAAGGGGCTGAATGCTGATTGCTGACTGCTGAGTGCTCATTACGCCTGCTATACAATCGAAAATATGAAAATTTCGCTCGGGGCCGACCATGCGGGTTTCGAACTCAAGGAAAAAATCAAGAAGTTGCTGCTGCAGCAGGGGTTAGAGGTAGAAGACCAGGGAACGTTCTCGAGCGAGGCGGTGGACTATCCGGACTATGCCCGCAAGGTTGGCGAGCAAGTTGCCAATCACAGCGCCGATTTCGGCATTCTGGTATGTGGCAGTGGAGTGGGCATGGCCATCGCGGCGAACAAGGTTCCCGGGGTGCGGGCGGCGAACGTAAGCAGTGAGTATGAAGCCCAGCTCAGCCGCGAACATAACGATGCGAATGTCCTCACCTTGGGTGCTCGCCTGATCAGCGACCAGAACGCCTTCCAGATTGTCCAGAAATGGCTGGAGACCGCCTTCGCCGGCGGACGACACCAGCGCCGCTTGGAAAAAATAACACAGATCGAAAAGGAAGCCTAGTTTCGAGTTTCAAGTTTCGAGTTGCTAGCTACCGACGGCAAACAGGTGTTCAATTTGATGACAACTATTGCGCGAGATCAATGCAGCCACTGTGAACGATCCTCGGCAACTTGAAACTGGAACTTGAAACTCGAAACTGCCTTTAAAGCCACCCCTTTTGCCGCGCAATGCGCGCCGCTTCCACCCGATTGCTGGCGCCCAGTTTGCTGATGGCCTCAGAAAGATAGTTGCGTACCGTTCCTTCCGACAGGCGGAATTTGGCGGCGATTTCTGTACTGGAGACGCCCTCTCCTGCCAGGCGCAGGATCTGGCGTTCCCGGTCCGTGAGCGGATCGCTTTCACCCCAGGCCTCTGCCGCCAATTCGGGAGCAATGGCTCTCATGCCGGCATGCACACGCCGCACCGCGCTGGCCAGCTCGGAGGCGGGCGAATCCTTCAGCAGATATCCACAGGCGCCGGAATCGAGAGCGCGGCGCAGATAGCCAGTGCGTGCGAACGTGGTCAGGATGATGACTCGCGCCGGCGATTCCTGGCGCTTCAGCTCCGCCGCTACTTCCAGACCGCTCATCTCGGGCATTTCAATATCGGTGAGAAGTAAATCTGGTTTATGCGCGCGGACCATCTTCATGGCCTCCATGCCATTGCGCGCCTGGCCTATGACTTCAATATCGCCCTCGCTTTCGAGCAATGCCGCCAGCGCTCCTAATACCATGGATTGGTCTTCTGCGATGATGACTCTTATCTTCATTGCGTTCCATTCGTCTGAATCGCTATGCGGGGAACGGTGACAATCAGCGTGGTGCTGGGCGAGGTCTTGCGCTGCAGGCTGCCGCCCAGCATCTCTACTCGCTGGCGCATCCCTTTGAGCCCTTCGCCTTCCACGTCAGAGCTCCCGCAACCATTGTCGGCAATTTCCAGGGTGCAGCAACCATTGGCCTGCGCCAACCGCAGAGAGCACTCGGTGGCCTTGGAGTGGCGCAAGACATTCGTCACCGCCTCGCGCATCACCAGGGCCAGCACCCCCTCCTGGGCGGCATTGAGGTCCAGTTGACTGCTGCAGGCCTGCACTTTGATTCCGGCGGTTTCCAGCGTGGCGCGCGCCTGGGCCATCTCCGCATTCAGGCCGGCAGCACGGTAGCCCTTCAACGCGCTTCGCACCTCGGCCAGGGCTTCGCGCGAGATGCGCTCCACGTCGCGGATTTCCTGGATGGCGCGAGGCAGGTCTTTATCAACCATACGAGAAGCCAGCTCTGATTTGAGGATGATGACTGAGAGCGTGTGTCCCAGCACATCGTGCAGATCGCGGGCAATGCGCTCGCGTTCCGCGGTCTTGGCCAGGTGTTCGACTTCGCCCTGCGCCATGCGCAAACGGCAATTGGCGGCTATGCGTTTTGCGTGTTGGATATTCATGGCCCCAACCGCGGCGACCAGGAAAGACATGGAAATCCAGAAGCTCAGCGGCAGGTGAGAGATCCACACCACGAGACTGAGGCAGGCCTCCAGCACAACCAGGATTCCAATAGCGAATTCAGTTCCACCCGCGAACCCTGCAAAAGCGGCTGCGTATACGAAAAGTCCGCAAGCGCCTGAATTCTGTGGAACAAATACGATCCCCAGAAGCGCGATGCCGGCAATAGCCCATAACCTCTGTTTGCCCTTCAGCCAAAATCCCCAAAAATAGAGCGCCAGAAAAAGCAGGGTCGCTGCCAAAGTCAGGAGCCATCTCCCACGAGAGGGCTGATGGTGGAAGGCCGGATCGGCCACGAAAAATGACAGCCAGACCAGCCAGATATAGGGCGTCCAGCCAGCATCGGCCTTAACTTCTTTGGGTAGCAATCGCATCTTTTAACGCATAGCGTATCAAACTATTGAGCCATTGAGTCATCGGAGCATTGAGTCATTGAAATTAAGAAGTACGATTTAGGAAAATCTTCATTGATTTGATTCTCTTATCCAAATCGTACTTCCAACTTCTTACTTCAACCTTAGAACGATGATTCAATCCTCACCCGTATGTCTTTCCCTCATCCCGGCGATAGCCTATTGCTGCCAGCGCTAGAAAGAAAATTGTAAATCCGGTCAACGCCGCGATGTGGACCCAATCAGCGGTGGTGAAGCCGCCTCGAATCCGGTCGAGCGCCAGTTGACCGAGGTGGTAAAAGGGCAGAAAGGGTGCGATGTGTTGCACGGCCTTAGGCAGAAACTCGATGGGCGTCCACAGGCCTGAGGCAAACGACATAGGCAGGTAGATCAGGTTGCACACTGGCGCGGCCGAGTTTGGTCCGGCGAGATACCCGATGGCCAGCCCCATGGCGGCAAAGGGGAGCACACCCAGCAAGAGCGTTCCAGACAGCCCGGCCCAGGCTGTGAACGGCATGCGCGCATGTCCGGCAGCGATGCCCAGGGTAAACAGGAGCAGCAACATGACGAGGCTGAAGAGCATGGCCATTGCAATTTTGGCCGCGAAATAAGCAAATCGCGGCATGGGACTGGCCCGCTTGACCATCATCCATCCCTGGCCCCTCTCCACGGCAACACTCACGCCGAACCCGAACAGCGAGATAGCAATTACGCCAAAGCTGCCGAACGTAGCCAGCAGATAAGCGCCTACGGTCGTTCGTGCCAGTGCAGCCTGGCTGTGGGTCAATCCGAAAAGCGAATAGAAGATAAGTGGGAAGAGAATCGTTGGTATGACGTAGCCAGGCAGGCGGAGCCGAATCAGAAATTCAGATTTGGCCTCGGTGAAATAAATGCGTAGCGTCTGCTTGACGGTGCGTGTGGGTGTTCCTGGCGCCCAGGTTCCGGAATCCAGTGTGGCCACATTTACGTTGGCTGTGTTTGCCGAGTTGTTCATAGAGCGATCTTCTCCATGCTTGCTTCGCGTTGACTGTTCCGGCCATCGCGGCGGGTAATTTCCAGAAAGGCTTCTTCCAATCCGGTGCCGGTGATCTCAACGTTGGCGAGGGAGGCATCGCGGGCCAGCAGCTCGCGCAACACCGCCTCAGCCCGCGAGGTCAGAATCTCAACGCCGTCTTTTTGCACGCGCACGCTGCTTACCCCGGCAATCGCCTGCACTTGGTGGACAGAAAGCGCAGTGGTGCAGCGAATGGTTTTCCCTGCAACCGAAGACTTGATTTCCTTGGGCGTTCCCTCGGCGACAATCGTGCCGCGATTGAGAACAAGAATCCGGTCAGCCAGGGCATCGGATTCTTCCAGGTAATGGGTGGTGAGCAGCACGCTGCGCCCGCGCTCTACAAACGCGCGAATCTCGCGCCAGAAGGCCCGCCGGCTGTCTACATCGAGACCCACCGTGGGCTCATCCAGAAACAGAAGGTCGGGATCGCCGCAGATGGCCAGAGCAAACAAGACGCGTTGCTTTTGCCCGCCGGAGAGTTCGCCAAAGAGGCGATTTTCCAGTCCTTGCAATCCGGCGGTTTCTATTACGGTGGCCAGGGGGAGGGGGCGAGGGTAATAACAGGAAAACAGCTCGATGTGCTCCCGGACTTTTAGCGTCTCCGGGACCTTACCTACCTGCAACATCGCGCCAATGCGCATCTTGGCTGCTGCGGTATGCGGACTCTGGCCGAAGATGCGCACTCTTCCCTGGTTCGGCGCTGCCAGGCCCAGCAGCAGTTTCACAGCTGTTGTTTTTCCCGCTCCGTTGGCGCCTAAGAGCGAAACCAGCTCTCCCGGATGCAAACGGAAACTCACGTTGTTGAGGGCAGGCGTCTCTCCGTAACATTTGCTTACGCCGCAGAATTCCGCCGCTACTTCGGGTAGCAGAACCTGCAGATAATCTTCGATCTTGCTCCGAGTTTTCATGGGGCATCTCGTTGGAATGCCGGGATATCTTCCCCGAATTCGTTGCTAGTATCCGTTTGATTATGACGTGGGGCCAGTGCCGGGTGTCATCAATCGTGTATGACAAATGTCAGGATGCAGCATTCAACCAAAGCGGCTACCTCGCCTTTTGCCCTGTTCCGGACTATCTGAGAGGGGTGGGGTATTACTCGAGTAGTCTCCGGACAAGGTTTTTGTATCCCATTATTGCCAGCGGATTGTCTCGTCGAGAGCGTAGAGTCCAGAGTGTGCGGGGGGAGGGGTTACTAAGTAATCTCTGGAACAAGGTTTTTATATCCGTTGTTCTGATTTTGCCGCCGGCAGAAAAATCGTTGCTGAGAATCGTTTTTCAAATATCTTTAGGCCAGGGGCCCGGCATTTTGGAATGCCAGGATAAGCATGCACCATCTATCGATAGAAGTCAGTAGTTTGATACCAAAATCGAAGAAGGCTAAGAGTTGCTCTTGTAAAAACTTAAAACCGCATCGCCCTGGACCAATTTCCTGAAGCGTTGCAGCTGTCCATAACCATCCGCAGGATCGAAGTGTTTGCTATGTTCAGCGATGACGATGCTGTTTTCGCCCACCACTTGTGCTTTGGCCAGAGCGGCGAGAACTTTTTCGTACTGCTCTTCCATCTTGTAAGGCGGATCAAGGAAACAGATATCAATTGGCTCAGCAATTTTAGCGATAGCCGCAACCGCATCTTGCTGAAAAATCTGAAAGCCGCTGTCGATTTTGAGGGAACGCAGGTTCTGCGAAATCAGCTCTGCCGATTTGCGCGCGGCTTCGGCAAAATAGGCCATTCGTGCGCCGCGGCTGAGGGCTTCAATCCCCACCGCGCCGGTGCCGGCAAAGAGATCAAGCCACGTAGTGCCTTCGATCGGACGCGCCGCGGCAATCACGTTAAACAAGGTTTCCCGCAAACGGTCAGACGTAGGACGGAGATCGGCCCCGGGCAACGAGCGCACCTGCCGGCTGCGAAATTTGCCTGCAATGATTCGCATGAAAACAGCACTTGGCACTTGGCGCTTAGCATTTGGCCAGTAAACATCAATCCAAGCCGAGGGGGCCAAATGCTAAGTGCCAAGCGCTAATTGCTAAGTTATAATCCCACAACTTCACTCGAAGAGCTGCTTTGTGCATTTTCCGGTTTACATTTACGTGGCTGGAGTGCGGATTCATCCGCATCTGCTTTTTGAGAGTCTCGCCTACGTGGCGGGCATCTTGCTCTATCTCTGGTTGCGGCGGCGCTCCGGCGACTCCGTGGCTGATCCTGTGCGCTGGTCGGTGGTTACGGCCGCGGTAGCCGGCGGCGCGATTGGCTCCAAGTTCATGTACCTGCTGGAAGACCCGGCGGCAACGCTGCAGCACTTAAGCGATCCCTTTTACCTGATGGGCGGCAAGAGCATCGTAGGCGGACTGGTGGGCGGACTGATTGCCGTGGAGTGGGTGAAAAAATATCTCGGCGAAAAGCAATCAACCGGCGATCTGTTTGCCATTCCCGTGGCCGTGGCAATCGCCATCGGACGCATTGGGTGCTTCCTCACCGGCCTCAGCGACAACACCTATGGAATAGCCACGCGCCTGCCCTGGGGCGTTGATTTCGGCGACGGAATGCGCCGCCATCCCACACAGATTTACGAGACGGCTTTTCTGCTGGCGCTGATTCCCGTTTTGCAACATATCACGCGCTGCATAGGAAGACTTTCGGCAACAACGGGACCCAGCGGCAAAGATTCTGCTTCCCGCTTCCAGCGCGGCGATGCCTTCAAGTTTTTCATGGCCGGCTACATGGCATTTCGCCTGGCTTGCGACGCCCTGAAGCCTTATGTGCATGTTGCTCTGGGGCTCGGTTCGATTCAATGGATATGCTTGCTGGTTTTGCTCTATTACGCCAAGGACATACGCCGCTGGATTACGCCGCAAAAGCCTGTCTCCACAGAAGTTGCGGAGGTAACGCAAGAAGCGGCAGGAGGAGCGTTCTGAACTCAGATGGAAGACACTAACTTAAGTAACCAGGATACCCAGTTACCACCAGTAGTCTCGAGCCCGCCGCGCAGAAGCGGATGGCGAATCGTCGCGGGCGTTATTGTTTGCATCCTGACTGTTGTTTTGACTCTTGTCCTGTCGTTTCTCTCCATTTGTTTTGGATTGTTAATGCAGAATTCGTCCAGCTCCTACGGCACGGATACGCCGTGGATCTTCGCGCTCTTCGTCATAACCATACTCGTTCCCATTGGTGGAGTCTGGCTGGCAGTGCGGCTGTTTCGTGGACCTAAATCCTTGCGTACCTCGGGCGCAAACGCCGACGCTTCATTGGCTGTTTCAGCGGTGGCCCCAAGAGCATCGACCAAAGAGATCGAAGAGCGGCTGGCCTATCTCCGGCTGGCGATCCTCATCGTGATTCTCGCCCACGCCGCGTTACTGGTGCTGAATCTGTCGCGCCATACCTCCAGCTACGCTCCCTGGAAGCCCATCGTGGTCATGACTTTTGTGCTTTACCAGGTCCCTTATGGCATCGCATTGCTTGGCATACGGCAGCGGGCTGAGCGCTGGGCGCTTGCCCTGCCGTTCATGTTCCCCATTCTTTCTGCATGCTTTTCGGTCTTTACTTTTGCCACTACATTCTGGCGGCTGCGAAATCTGGCCTCGTATCCCTTTGCTTCATACGCCGGCTTCTTTGCGTTGGGAATCGCCCTGGACGCAGCTGTAGCCGTATTCGCCTGGCAGGCCTGGCACGCTTCAGGACCCAGCAGCGATGACGCCCCCCAGCTCACGATCTGGGGCATAGCTTCGGCCGTCTATCTTTTTCTTCTGCAATGGCTCACGCCCCTGTTCTATTCATGGCGGCATTTTTAGAGGAAAGGAAACCTTATGAATGATCGGCCGCCCCAACAGCGCTTTCCTTCCTGGAAGCAGGCCCTGCTGATCTTGTTTAGCGGCATTGTGCTGGCGGGCTCGTCTTGTGCGTTGTTTTTAGCGAACATAAATGCCGGCGGAAACCTGCCCGCAGTCCTGGCTGGAGGTTTTGTCATCGGGGTTATCGCTACCCTGCTCGGATTTCTGCTTATGCTGGTCCGGGCCATTCGCGGTTCGAGGTCTAAGCCATGACCGATAAGGTTCGTCCTTATCTTTTCTACGACGTGGTCGTTTCGATCTGCTCGACTTGTTTTCAGAAGATCGAAGCCAAGACGGTTTTTCAGGACGGGAAAGTTTTTCTGCTCAAGCGCTGCCCGCAGCACGGCCATGAGCGCGTGCTCATTGCCGATGACGTGGATTACTACCGCCGCTCGCGCGAGGTCTTCATCAAGCCGCCGGAGATGCCGCTGGTCTACAACACGCCGGTGCACTGGGGATGCCCTTACGATTGCGGCCTGTGCAGCGATCACGAACAGCACTCCTGCCTGACGCTGATTGAAATTTGCGACTACTGCAATCTACGCTGCCCAGTGTGCTACGCCTCCAGCGGCCCGGAGCGGCAGCAATTCCGCGACCTCGCGCTGATTGAAAAAATGCTCGACGCCGTCGTCCGCAACGAGGGCAGGCCCGATGTGGTGCAGCTCTCCGGCGGCGAACCGACGATGCATCCCGATTTTTTCAAGGTGATTGAGCTGGCCAAAGCGCGGCCTATTCGCCATCTCATGGTGAACACCAACGGAGTGCGTATCGCGAAGGAAGAAGATTTTGTCCGCCAACTGGCCGAGTACAGAGAAGATTTTGAGGTCTATCTTCAGTTTGATTCCTTCGAGCGCGAGCCGCTGATGGCCTTGCGTGGCGCCGACCTGCGCCGGGTGCGCGAACAGGCTATCGAGAAGCTGAACCGCCATAACATCTCGACGAATCTGGTGGTGACCTTGAAAAAAGGGCTGAACGACCACGAGATTGGCAAAGTTGTTGACTACGCCTTACAGCAGCCCTGCGTGCGTGGTGTGACGTTTCAACCTATTCAAGACGCCGGACGCCTGGAAGATTTCAACCCCGCAACGGACCGGCTCACGCTGACCGAAGTCCGGCGCAAGATCCTGGAGCAGAGCAGCGTCTTTAAACCGGAAGACATCATCCCCGTCCCCTGCCACCCTGATTCGCTGGCCATGGCTTACGCCCTCAAGCTGAACGGCAAGGTCACGCCGCTGACCAGCATGATTCCTCCCGAGGTGCTCATCAACGCCGGGCGCAACACGATCCTCTACGAGCAGGAAGAGGCCATCCGCCAGAACCTGTTCAAGCTCTTCGCCACCAACCACTCGCCCCGCTCGGGCGCGGGCAGCCTGCGCGAGCTGCTGTGCTGCCTGCCCCAGGTGCTGGTACCCGAGGGCCTGGGATACGAGAGCGTCTTCCGCGTCATCATCATGCAGTTTATTGACGCTCATTCTTTCGATGTGCGCTCGGTGAAGAAGACCTGCGTGCATATCGTTCATCCCGATGGCCGGCTGATTCCGTTCGATACTTACAATCTGTTTTACCGCGATGATCTGGAGAAGACGCGGTTGGAGCCGCTGCGCAGGAAGGCGGAGTTTGCACATGTCAACGGATGAAACAGTGAAAGGAAGCTCGCCTACGGGAATAAGTATAGCGTTTGGCTCTTTATCCAAAGGCCTTCAGGTGGTGTTGGGGTTCCTGCTTGGGATCGCGATCAATCTTGCTGTGATCTTTGGAACTAACTGGTGGTTATCAGGAGATATTTTCTATTCCAGCGGTCCACGAATGGTGTTCTATTTTTTCTATTTCCTTGGAGCTACACAATTGATCTGGCAGCTTCCCTTGATTTTGCTTCTGAGGAAAAAGCACAATCATGTCGCTCTCGGCGTGCTAGCGGCTGCGGTAACCACAGCGGTGCTCATTACGTTTTTCGGACGTTTAGAGACAAGAGTGTGAATAGAAAACTCGCAACCGGCCTACAAATCGTCTTTGGTTTCGTGCTCGGGACCGCGCTCAACGTGGTTATTGTCTGGGCAGGGTTCCTGGCTTCTTCTCTCATTACCGGTAATGTTGCCCTAGATCAAACCGGCACTTATGGGCTGGTTTTTATCGGAGTGTCACAACTGATCTGGCAGGTTCCTGTAATCCTGATTCTGAGGAGAAAACAACATAAAGCGCTGGCGCTGGGGGTGATTCTGGCTGCCTCCGTGACAGCTCTGCTCAACGCCACCTGCTGGGGCCTTATGTGGTCAGGCAAGATCAAGATTGGGGGCTGAAAACCGGGCTATTTTGCCCCATTTTCAGCTCTCTTTTACGAAACCGAAAGCCTGCCAGCACCATCTAATTAATCGTAAGCATCTGGGTGGGAAGTACTTACTCTGGTACTGGCAACCAGACTATGCTAACATATTGCGGTTTGCGTCTTTTCGCCTGCAGGCTGGCTTAGGCTTGCGGGCTGTACGCATTTATTCCCACCATTTCATAAATACGAATACGCGTACGTCTATCAATACAGGACGAAGCTGAAAAGGAACCTACTTGGCTCTGGACGATAAGTTCGACGATATTAAAAAGTTGATTGATGCGGGTAAAGAGAAGGGGTATCTCACCTACGATGAGGCCAACGACCTCATTCCCCATGATGTGCATTCGCCTGAAGATCTCGACGATCTCATGAGCACCATCAGCACCCAGGGGATCGACATCATTGAAGGCGCCAAACCGCCCGCCACCGGCTTCGACAAGGCCGATGAGCTCGAAGGCGGTGAAGAAGTTGACCTCGATCTCACACCCGGAGCGCTGGAAAAGACCAACGACCCGGTGCGCATGTACCTGCGCGAAATGGGCACCGTGCCCCTGCTCACGCGCGAAGGCGAAGTGGAAATTGCCAAGCGCATCGAGCGCGGACAGAACCGTGTTCTGAAGGCGATCTCGCGCTCCCCCATTGTCATTAACGAAATCATTGCGCTGGGCGAAGACCTCAGGAAGGGTGTTCGCAGCATCAAGGAAATTGTTCCCTTTGATGAAGAAGAGGTCACCGACGAGATCATTGCCAAGCGCCTGAAAGACACGCTCAACCGCATCGACAATTTGACCAAGCACTACCGCAAGGCGCAGCAGCTTACCGAGAAGCTGGTGGATATCCCGGAGAAGAAGAAGCAGCGCGATCACCGCCGCACACGCTGGTCGCTGGGCCGCGAGATCGTGGAGATTTCCCGCGCCATTCGTGGCATTCGCTTCCTCAATCCGGAGCGCAAGCGGCTGATTGACCGCGTCAACAAGACCGTGGACGCCATGCGGCAGTTCGACCGCCAGGTCCAGTCGCTGGAAAAGAAAGCCGAGGCCACCCGCAGCGAGGAGCTGAAGAAGGAATATCGCAAGAACCAGCGGCAGTTCAAAATCGATATGGAGCGGCTGGAAGCCGATGCCGGCGTGGATTATCAGGAGCTGCGCCGCACCCAGCGCGAGATTATCCAGGGCGATATGAACGCCGAGGTCGCCAAGCGCGAGCTAATCGAGGCCAACCTGCGCCTGGTGGTTTCCATCGCCAAAAAGTACACGAATCGCGGCCTGCAGTTCCTCGACCTGATTCAGGAAGGCAACATCGGACTGATGAAGGCGGTGGATAAGTTCGAGTACCGCCGCGGCTACAAGTTCTCCACCTACGCTACCTGGTGGATCCGGCAGGCCATTACGCGCGCCATCGCCGACCAGGCGCGCACCATACGCATTCCGGTGCACATGATCGAGACCATCAACAAGCTCATCCGCACCTCGCGGCAACTGGTGCAGGAACTGGGCCGCGAACCTACGTCGGAAGAAATCGCCCGGCGCATGGATATCCCTGTGGCCAAGGTCCGCAAGGTCCTGAAGATCGCGCAGGAGCCGATTTCGCTGGAGACCCCGATTGGCGAAGAAGAAGATTCGCACCTTGGCGACTTCATCGAAGATCGCGCCGTGGTCTCGCCGGCCGAGGCCGTGATCAACGTGAACCTCAAAGAGCAGACCGCGCACGTTCTGCGCACCCTGACCGCGCGCGAAGAGAAGGTCATCAAGATGCGCTTCGGTTTAGAAGATGGCAGCGAGCACACCCTGGAAGAAGTGGGCCAGTCGTTTACCGTGACGCGTGAGCGCATCCGGCAAATCGAGGCCAAGGCGCTGCGCAAGCTGCGCCATCCCTCGCGCTCGCGCAAACTGCGGGCCTTCATGGACGGCCTGCGCGACTAACGATTCTCATAACTTAAGGAGTGTTTTCAGGGACGTGCTCAACACGTCCCTGAATTTTTTAAAATCTGCGTTTTCCCCGTTGCCTTTTTCTGTTCCTTTCGACCCCACCCTTGCTATACCATTCCTCCGCTTCTTAAATTCAAGGAGAACTCTATGCAATTTCTGCCGGTAGTGGTGGCTGCGCTGTCCACGATGGCCATTGGTTTCCTGTGGTATTCTCCGCTGCTGTTTGCCAAGCCCTGGATGCTGGCTTCGGGTTACGATATCAACAACAAAGAAGAAATGGAAAAGATGCGCAAAGGCGCCGGCCCTTTGTACTTGCGTTCTTTTTTGGCTTCGTTGCTTACCGCCTTTGTTTTGTGGAGGTTCTTTCACATGATCGGAATTGTTTCGATCGTGAACGGAATTGAAGCAGCTATCCTGGCATGCGTGGGATTCAATATCACCACAAAGTACACCGACATGCTTTTTATGCGGCAGCATTACCTGCTGTTCCTCATCAACAGCGGATACCAGCTCGCCTGCTATGCCGCTATGGGAGCGATCCTCGGCGGCTGGCAACTGGCGTAGCTTTGCCGCTGTATCGGTTTAGCTCTTAATGTGCTTCGTGGCCCGCTCAGCCTGCTTCCCTATGGCCATGCTGAGCGCCGCTTTTGGCGCGAAGCGTCTTGCGTTTTTTCGGCGGCAGGCCCAGAGTCGCGTGAAATAAAAAAAGGGCCTGCCGGCCCTTGAAACTGATGTCCCTTGAAGAGAACTACTTATTCTCGTCCATGGTAATACCGCGGTCTTTTTTGTTCTCAGCTTCTGCCTTGGCGCGCTTGATATCCATGGCCTGTTCCACGAACTGATCTGCCTGCTTCAGGTCTTCGGCGCGAAGCATTGGGTCGCCGCATTCGAGGTCTGCCTTTTGCCGGTACATCAGGTTGAGATAAGCTACGGCGTCGTCGTAATCTTTGCGAAGCTTGATTGCCTGGTTGAGCATATCGATGCCCTCTTTGACCGTCGCGTCATTTTTAGTGCGCAGATCTTCGCAGGCTTTCTGGTCCTTGATCGGCTCATCAGGCTTTAAAGACATGCTGGTTCGCACTGCCTGGTTGGGAGCATATGTCTGCGTCCAGTCAATGACACCGATCGAGTAATAGGCCTCGGGATCGGTGGGGTCCTGCTCCAGTACTTTTCGCTGATACTGTTTGGCCTGGTCGAACTTCTTCATATTGAAGTAGAGCGAGGCAATGCCTTTGAGCGCAGTAATGCCATTGCTTTTGCTGGGCTGGCTCTCCAGCACCTTTTGGTATTGCTCAATGGCCTGCTCAGCGCTGTGGTTGTTCTCAGGTGTATCCACGCCCGGAACATACTGGCCAAAGTAAGCGGTTGCCAGATACAGGCGGGCCACACCCAGATCGGGATCGTACGCCACGGAATTCTTGAAGTGTTCGATGGCCTCTTCAAAGCGGCCATTCTTGTAAGCTTGTACGCCTTTGTTCAACTGGTCGCGCGCTCGCAGCTTGTCGCAACCCGTGGCCGACAGCACCACGCATGCAAGCAGACCGATCAACGCAATCCGCAGACCTGATTTCATCGCGTTCCTCATCATCTCCCCTATTCCTCTACATTACGTATCTCAGGGATTCGCAAACCGCTCCCGCGGGATTGCTGCACCCTTTGCGCCGGCAGGCGCGTGATGGCGCGCTCGCCTTCCGCTTCACGCTATCCTTTCAAAAATCTATTCGCCGGCTTCGATCTTGGCGGTAATCAGCCCGACTTTATCCACCCCGACGCCATGGGCGATATCAATGACCTGCGCGACATACTGAAAATCCACGTCTTTGTCGCCCTTGACGAACATGACGCGCTCGGCGCGAGTCTTAAAGATATTATTCAATGTGTCGGACAGATTGTCCCATGTAGCCGGTTCCTGGTTGATCTTCAAATCCGGACGGTTGCCGCTGCCCTGCAAAACCTGCACCACGATGGTGCGATCGTTGGGCGGCGGCGTCTTGTCTTTGTCTTTCGGAGGCTGCGGAACCAGGGCATCCAAACCTTTGGGTGTGAGCGGGGTGATGACCATGAAGATGATCAGCAGCACCAGCAATACGTCAATCAGCGGGGTCACATTGATATCGGCGGAGGGGCCACCTTTTCCGCCTACTGCCATTGCCATAACAAATCTCCTTCTTTACTTCCTGCCCATCCGGCTAAGCCCGGATGGGGCACTCAAATCTCTTTATGAACGTCCGCATGTGGGGGCGGCGGAACCACGCGCCTATTCTGCTCTGTAAGCAGCCCAATCTCGTCAACACTCGCCGACCGAATGTTATCCACCACCTCTACAACCACGCCGTATTTGGCATGAGCATCGGCTTTCACAAATACGTGCTTATCGAGCCTTCGATCCAGTTTGTCTTTCACTTTGGCCGCAAGCTCATCAACCGCAATGCGGTCTTGACCCAGATAAATTCTTCCGTCGCGGCTCACACCCACAATAATCGAATCGTCTTTACCGGCATCGGGCATGGTAACAGGATTATTGCTCTTTGCCATCTCCACCCAGTGCCCGGGCTGCTGAATCAGAGGGGTTACCACCATAAAGATGATGAGTAACACCAGCATGACATCTACCATCGGGGTCACATTAATGTCAGATGTGACCTTCCCGCCTTCGGCTCTATCTGCTATCGCCATAGCTTTCTTAGACACCGCAGCCTAGTTACTCGGTGGCGGCGTTTTCTTGTTATCATCAGGCGGCGGTGGTGGGGTCGATGATTTCTTTTCTTCGGTCAACAATCCAAGCTGGTCCACGCCGGCAGAGCGGACATTATCGACCACATCCACCACTGAGCCGTACTTAGCATGGGCGTCAGCCTTCACAAACACGCGTTTGTCGGTCTTGCGCTCGAGCTTGTCTTTCACCAGGTTGGTGATCTGATCTGCCGGCACCATGTCGCTGCCTAGATAAATCCGGCCGTCGCGGGTGACCGCCACGATGACCGCATCTTCCTTATCGGCATCGTTCATGGCAACCGGGTTATCGGTCTTGGCCATATCCACGCTGGCGCCTTTCTGCAGCATGGGGGTCACCACCATGAAAATGATCAGCAGCACCAGCATTACGTCCACCATGGGGGTCACGTTAATGTTGGAGTTGACCTTGCTGCCTTCGTCTCTTTTTGAAATTCCCATAAGCTTTTAATCCTGCCTGCGACCTCCCTCGAAGTAGCAATCGGGCCCAGGTTGTAACGACCCGGGCCCGCGAGGAGGTCATATCTAAGTTTTGTGTTTCCTGATGGTACAACGCTTACTTGCGCATCTTGCCGCTGCGCTTCAGGAAGTAGTCAATCAATTCGCTCGAGCTGTTGTCCATCTCGACGTCAAAGGCTTCGACCTTGTTGGTGAAGTAGTTGAACATCCAGACGGCGGGGATGGCCACAAACAATCCGATGGCCGTCGTCACCAGGGCCTCTGCGATACCGCCGGCCACAGCCGCCAGACCGGTGGCATGCTGGTTCGAAATTCCGATAAACGCGTTCAGAATGCCGGCCACGGTCCCCAGCAAGCCCACGAAGGGGGCGGTGGAGCCGATGGTGGCCAGTCCACCTAAACCGCGCTTCAGTTCGGCATGCACAATGGCTTCTGCCCGCTCCAGGGCGCGCTTGGAGGCCTCGATTTCTTCGCCCGGGATGTCGGAAGATTCGGTGTGCGCTTTGAACTCTTGCAATCCGGCGGTCACAACCTTGGCTAGGTGGCTCTTTTTGTTGCGCTCGGCCACGCGGATAGCTTCGTCAATTTTGCCTTCGCGCAACGCGCCGGCCACGGCCGGGGCGAACGAGCGCGACTGCTTGCGGGCGGCGCTGAAAGCAAAAGCGCGGTCAATCATCACACCGATTGAAATTGCCGACATGGCAAACAATATGATGACGATGATGCGGGCAAACCAGCCCATGGCGTTCCATAGCGCAATAGGGTTGTCAAAGCCTGCGGCCTGGCCCTCCTGCTGGAATAGCCACATGCCGAAAGCGGCAGTATGGGTGAACAGTAAACTTGCAACGTTAGCAAAAAACATAGCTTATGATCCTTTCCTCCTCGGAGGTTCGAACTACTGAAATTAAAACTGTGTTACTCAGGCATGCCAGACTTCCCTTGTTCCAATTCGTATGGAGGGGTCAACCGGATACCTCTTGCGTCACGAGCCGCTCCTGAGTGCGCGTGCAGCAAAAGGCTGCTCAGGATAGATGCAAATCAGGGCAGATGCGGCTTCACCCTTCCGCCCGAAATTTTCTAATTCTATGCCCCGCCTGTAAGGTTAAAGTTGACAGTAACCGTCGTCTCTACCTCAACCGGCTCGCCATTCAGGATATAGGGCTTGTATTTCCACTGCTTTACCGCTTCCACAGCTGCCGGCATCAGCATGGGATGTCCGCTGATCACGTTCAGGTTCTCCACGTTGCCTTGCTTGCTGATGATGGCATGCAAGACCACCGTGCCCTGAATGCGGGCCGTTTTGGCCAGTGGTGGATAAAGAGGCACTACTTTGTGAATCAGGTTGCCTTCGACCACACCTGCCGACACGCGTACGCGGTTCAACGTAACCTTGGGAACGCTCCCCGTGCCACCCAGCAAGCTGCCGATAACCCCGCCCATGCTTCCACCCGGAACTCCGCCGGCAACTCCGCCGGGGATGCCGGCCGACTCGGCAGGCGGGGCCTCTTCTTCTTTCACCATCTTGATTTTTTCGGGAATCTTAGTGGGGGTACGCAGAGCGCCTTGGTCGAGCTCGGTCTCAATTTTTGCCACTTTTACAACCGCTACCGGCGGTGGCGGCGGCGGTGGTGGCGGCGGCGCCACCAGGAATGTCGTAATCAGGGTCTTGGGCAGCACCTCTGGATAAAGCAATGGAACCAGACAAAAGATTCCAATCACGATCACCAGCAAGCTGGTAGCAATGGTGGTCGTCAAACCACGCTTCGTCTTTAGTCTGCCCGACGATTCAATCAGGCTATCCTCAAACATAACTTCATCTCCCGGAAATGGGTCAACAGAGCTTTATCTGTTATTTAGTCTTCACCAATACCTTTAGACACCGGATATACCCCAAAAAGTTCCCAGTTCCCTTGCCAAAATTTCCGGGCAAAATTGCACCAAATATGGTGCAATTAAGCCTTCGCCCTGACCTTCTCTTTGCGCCCGGAATCAATAACTACCGGGGCAGGGCGCCGGTCAGAGCGGCTGCTGCGCCACTCCTGATAAGCCACCAGCATGGGCGCGGCAATTGCAATCGAGGAGTAGGTGCCAATCAGGATGCCTACTACCAGGGCAAAGGAAAAACCCTTAAGTACCTCGCCTCCAAATAGATACAGCGAAAGCACCGTCAGGAATGTGAGTCCGGAAGTCAGAATGGTTCGGCTCAGGGTCTGATTGATGCTCTTGTTAACGATCTCTGCCAGGCTCTCGCGCCGTAGCAACTTCACGTTTTCACGGATGCGGTCAAAGACCACAATCGTGTCGTTCATGGAGTAGCCAACCAGCGTTAGGATGGCGGCAATAACCGTAAGGCTTATCTCTTGATTCGTCAAGGAGAAAGCTCCGATGGTAATCAGAGTGTCATGGAAGACCGCCACCACCGCGGCCACGCCATAAATCATCTCAAAGCGGAACCATAGATAGACAAGCATGCCCGCCAGGGAATACAGGATGGCCAGTAGCGCCTGTTTGCGAAGCTGGGCACCCACTTGCGGACCCACGATTTGCACGCTGCGCACCCCAAAATTCGAGAGGTAAAAGTCATTCTGCAAAGCGCTCACGACCTCAGGGGAAGTGACGCTTTTAAGTTCATCGAAGCTGCCGAGCACGCCGCCCTTGAGCTTATCGCGATAATCCACAATTTTCTGCGCCTCGGCCTGATAGCGCCCGCCAACGTTCACCCCAATATGCAAAGGATCGCGCTGCACAAGAGAATCTTGTATAGCCGACACGTTGGTGTTGTTGAGGTCCTGCTTCCCTTCCGGGGCGTTCGAGCTCAGCGCCTTGATAATCTGGTTCTTACCCTGATCGAGAGAAGCTTCACTGGTCTCTTTTTGCTCCAGGGCAATCAGGACTTCGTTGTTGCTCGCGGCGCCAAGCGGCTGAAGCTTGGGCTTGTGCAGCCCCGAGCGGTCCAGTTCGCTGCGCAGGGCGTCAAAGTTGGGGGTGGTGGCAAATTTCACGTCAACCAGGGTTCCGCCTTCAAAATCTACCCCGCGGGGAATGCCATGCCAGAAGAAGATAGAGAGCAGGCCGGCGACGCTGAAGATCAGCGAGAAAGCCAGGAAGTACCACTTTTTGCCGAGAAAATCGATGTTCGTATTCTTAAAAAATTCCACTTGATTCAACCTTCTTTGAACTTGGCCCATGGAATCGTTAATCCGATTCTCATCAGACCGTTTTCCTGAAATTACTCAATTACCCGATGATCCAATTCCTCAATCGTCCTAAATACTCAATGCCTGGGTTCGCTGCTTACGCTGCAACACGGCGTCAAAGATCACCCGCGAGACGAAAACAGCGGTAAAGAGGTTCGCCAGCAGACCGACGATCAGCGTGATGGCAAATCCGCGTACCGGACCAGTGCCGAAAATAATCAAAATGAAGGCGGAAACGATCGTGGTCACGTGCGTGTCAATGATCGTGATCCAAGCCTTGCCGAAGCCCTGATCAATCGCCGCCCCGGGACTCTTGCCGTTGCGCAGCTCTTCACGAATGCGTTCGAAGATGAGCACGTTGGAATCGACGCCCATACCGATGGTCAGGATGACGCCGGCTATACCAGGCAACGTCAGGGTTGCCTGGCTGAAGCCCAGAAACCCAAGCAGAATAACCAGGTTCAGGACCAGGGCGAGATCGGCATTGATACCCGCGAACTTGTAATAGAAGAGCATGAAGACCATGACCACAGTCATGCCCACGACTGCTGCCGTCACGCCCTGACGTATGGAATCAATACCCAGGGAGGGGCCGACGCTGCTCTCTTCCAGAATCTTGATTCCCGCCGGCAGCGCGCCGGATTTAAGCTTGATGCTCAAATCTGTGGCACTCTGCTGGGTAAAGCCGCCCTCGATGATTCCCTGATCGTTAATTTCCTGCTTGATGGTGGCGAACTCGATCACTTTATTATCGAGCACGATGGCGAGATAGTCGCCAACATGAGCTCGAGTGAAATCGCCGAAGCGGTTGCCGCCGTCACTGTACAAAGAAAAACTTACAATCGGGGCGCCGGTATCGCCCTTGGTGCTGGGCTCGGCACCGCGGATGTCGCGCCCGGTAACCACCGAACTGCGGCTTAACACGTAAACCTCATCTCTGGGCGCGGTGTCGCGCGAGCCTATGCTGCTGCCATGCATGAGAACTGCATTGGGAGGTAGCATGCGATTGGGTTGCGCATTCATCGCCTCTTGCTCCGAGCCATAGACCCGCTGGTCAACCGCACCGCGCACTTCCAGCATGGCCGTCGACGAAATAATGCCGATGGCGCGGTCCGGATCTACGCCTGGAAGCTGAACCAGTATCTGGTAATTCCCCAGACCATGTTCTTCGATCAGCGGCTCGCTCACGCCCAGCGCGTCAATGCGCTGGCGAATGGTCTCGATAGCCTGGGTGACCGCCTGCTGCTTAATTTCGTCGGCGCGGGCGGGCTTCAAGCTCAGCACATAGCTGTTATCCGGGCCGGAGCTGACGTCATATTGCTGCTGATAAGCGGCCGTATCCAAAACATTGTTGCGAAGGTTGGCGATGGCATCGGGAGGAACGCCTTTGATGACGATCTGCTCGGGATGATTGGCCGGATCGGGCTTATAGATGTCGCCGTAAGAAATTTTGTTTTTGCTGAGCAGGTCTTTGAGGCGCTCGATGGCGATATCGGAATCGGCGTTCACCGCGTCGTTGACCTGCACCTGAAGGATCAGGTGGGTGCCGCCTTTCAGGTCCAGGCCGAGGTGAATACGCTGCAGGAGCGCGTCTTTTAATCCTTCGCCATTCCACCTTTGCGGGATGCCGAAAATTCCGTAAACAAAAATAACCAAGATTGCGATAATGAAAACTGTCTTGCCTAATAAGTTCTTTTGCATGTTGTACCGTCTAAAAAATTCTATTTTTTCTCGCTGTCTTCCGCCGCTGCCAGGGAAACCACCGAACCCTTGGAAACCTCAAGGCGCAGGTTGTCCGGAGGCACGCGCAGATGGATGGCATCATCTTTCAGTGCGATCACCGTGCCCCGCAGCCCGCCACTGGTAATGACCTTGTCGCCGGTCTTCAGACCATCCAGCATGGCTTGCCATTTTTTCTGGCGCCGCTGCTGAGGAAGAATCAGGATCAGGTAAGCGAACACCAGCATGGCAGCTACCGGCAGAAGGGTATAAAGACCACTGCCTCCCTGGGCCTGTAACATTGCGATCATGTGCATGATTTCCATTATTTAAAGCAGCATTTGGCATTTAGCGCTTCGCCAATCCGGGTTCTCAGTAGACCCGTGTTGGCTAAATGCCAAGTGCTAATTGCTAACTGTTTTTTTCAATTCTCCCGTTGATTTCATTCTGCCTGTCTTCAATCAGGAACCCACTTGCTCTCACCTGAACACAACACACGTCTCCAGTCCGGGGAAATACCTTTAGGGTTCTCGAACGGAGTTAAGGACGCCTTCCAGGGAGGAGTTCAGGCTCGAGACTGGAGAGCAGAGTGGAGCACTGAGATATCCCCAAGTAGTATAGAATGCCGCACCCGGCGCATGGTGTCAAGGTAGAAGGCCAGATTGTGAATGCTGTTGAGGGTCATGGCCAGCACCTCTCCATTGGCATAGAGATGCCGCAGGTAGGCGCGCGTGTAGCGGGCACAGACGCGGCATCCGCAATTGGGGTCAAGCGGCGACTGGTCTTGCGCATAGCGCGCATTTTTGATGCTCAGCTTCCCTTCGGATGTATAAAGCAATCCGTGGCGGGCGGCGCGGGTGGGCAGCACGCAATCCATCATGTCCACGCCCATGAGGGCGTAGCGGACAATTTCTTCCGGAGTACCTACTCCCATCACATAGCGGGGCTTCTCTCGGGGCAGGCAAGGCAGAGTAGAATACAGTACCTCTTCCGTCAACGCCCGCGGCTCGCCTACGCTCAGGCCGCCGATGGCATAGCCGGGGAAGTCCATAGCCACAGTGCGCTCGGCTGATTCTTTCCGCAGATCGGGGTACATGCCTCCCTGCACAATGCCGAATAAAGATTGCGAGCAGTTCCCGGCTTTCTTTGCAGAGTTCTCGGTTGTCAGTTCTCGGTTCTCAGAAAAGTTTCGAGTTTCAAGTTTCGAGTTTCGAGTGGTTATCTCATCAGCAGTTTTTTCGGAAGGGCACGGCTTCAGCCGTGCCGAGAGGTTCACTAAACTCGCGGGCTTTGGCGCCTGGGATAGCTGCTGGTTTTCTGAAAAGGACCACGGGACCTCATGTTTATGCGCCTCAAAATTCCGCTTGCTACGCTCGGCCCAGCGCAAGGTGAGTTCCATGGATTGCTGCGCCCGGCTGCGCTCGGCCGGATACTCAGTGCATTCATCGAACGCCATAATAATATCGGCGCCGAGGGAAACCTGTGCCTCCATCGTGCTCTCAGGAGTAAACACATGCGTTGAGCCATCCAGGTGAGAACGGAACTGCACACCCTCTTCCCTCACTTTGCGAAGCTGGCTCAAGCTGAAAACCTGAAATCCGCCGGAATCGGTCAGCAGAGCCCGCTCCCACGACATGAATTTATGCAGCCCGCCAAGCTGGCGCACCTGCGCCGCCCCCGGACGAAGATAAAGATGGTAGGTATTGCCGAGAAGAATATTGACGCCCAGCTCTTCCAGAATTTCCTGCGGCACGCCTTTGACAGAACCCAGCGTGCCGCACGGCATGAAAACCGGGGTCTCTATCTCGCCGTGAGGAGTAATGATCCGCCCGGCGCGCGCCTCGCCGTAGGTGGCTTCGATTTGGAAGGAGAACGACACTGCTCATGATTCTATCGTGTGGGCATAATCCGGGCCGCGTCCTTACTAGCAAAAATCGACCCTTGGGTAAGGCGGTTCGGGCGCTATCCTGCTGGCGTCTACCGCTCGCCGCGGTAACAGCGGTAAGGTGGATGCGCTGATTGACCGCAGGAAAAACAAAGATATTGTCTGGAAGAAGATAAAGTAGCTCGGCCCGCTTGAACTGTGTCGCCGAAGTTGGCATGATGGCCGGTGAGGTTCATCCATGGCTGCTGATCTGGCCCTCCTGGCGGAGGTGCCCTTATTCCAACTGCTCGACGAAGAAGAACGCAAGACCCTTGCCGAGTTGCTCGATACTCGCACTTTTAGCAAGGGTGAAATGGTTTTCGCTTACGGCGACGCCGGCGACGCGCTTTATATTGTCCGCCGTGGCAGCGTGCAGGTTTACGTGGAAGACTGCATGGGCGAGACCATTATTCTTTCTGAGAATTTGAGCGGCGATGTCTTCGGCGAAATATCCCTGCTCGATGGCGGCCCTCGCACGGCAAACGCCGTGGCCACCGATGAAACCGAAACCCTGGTCATGGATCGTGGAGATTTGCTCGATCTCATCACCCGCCACCCGCACGCCGCCATGGACCTGCTGGCCATCATGGGCCGCCGCCTGCGCTCTACCGATGAACTATTGCGCACCCACGTTTCGCGCAACCTGAACCAGGAAGAAGAAGAACGCCTTACCCTGGGCCAACACATTGCCGACCGTGTAGCTTCTTTCGGCGGGTCATGGACCTTCATCATCACGTTTGGTGTCGTACTTCTCTCCTGGGTGGGATTAAACGTCTTCCTGGCCGCACGTGGAGCGCACCTCGGGCTGCCCCCCGAGAAGGCGACGTTTGATCCGTATCCGTTTATTTTGCTCAACCTCGTGCTCTCGATGCTGGCGGCGATTCAAGCCCCGGTGATCATGATGTCGCAAAACCGCCAATCCGCGAAAGATCGCCTCAAGGGCGACCTGGATTATGAGGTGAACCTGAAGGCTGAGCTGGAGATAGCGCAGCTCCACAACAAAGTGGATAGGGTATACGAAGAGATGCAGGCGCATTTTGCCCGTCTGCACAAAACGAACGGAACTTCCACTGAGAATTACCGCGGAACCAAGGTCTGATTCCGCACACGTAGTTCTTAATTACAATCAAAGCCGTGAACCTCGACGACACCATCGTCGCCGTCGCCACGCCGCCCGGACGCGGCGGCATCGGCGTAGTGCGGCTGGCAGGACCCGAAGCGCGCGCGCTCGCCGCCCCTATGCTGCGGCTCGGTCCTAAAGATGGCAGCCACGAACTTGCGCCCGGACGCGCCTCGTTCGGCGAGCTGATTGACCCCGCCAGTGGCGAGCGTATTGACGAAGTTGTGGTCACATACTTTGCCAGGCCTCACTCCTACACTACCGATGACATTGTAGAAATTTCCGCTCATGGCGCCCCCGTGGTTCTGCAGCATATTGTCGCCATCGCCCTGCAGCATGGCGCGCGGCTCGCCGAACCGGGAGAATTCACCATGCGCGCCTTCCTGAACGGCAGGCTTGATCTCACCCAGGCCGAGGCCGTCCGCGACCTGATTGAATCCCAAACTTTGTTTCAGGCAAAAGTTGCAGCCCAGCAACTGGAAGGCGCGCTCTCCAAACGGCTCAAGCCGATCAAACAAAAATTAGTGGATTTAATTGCCGTGCTCGAGGCCGGGGTAGATTTTGCCGAGGATGATGTCTCCGTTTTGCCGGGAAAAGTGATTCTCAATCGCATTACGGCGGTACGCGCTCCGATCGAAGAATTGGCGCAGTCGTTTGCCTACGGCAAGATTGTTCATGAAGGCCTGACTCTGGCCATTGTGGGTCGTCCGAATGTGGGCAAATCCAGCCTCTTTAACCGGCTGGTCGAGCGGGAGCGCGCCATTGTAACCGCCACGCCGGGCACCACGCGCGATCTGGTAAGCGAAACCGTTGCCCTTGGCGGCATTCCCGTGCGCCTGGTTGACACCGCCGGCATTCGCGCCGCGGCCGACGAGGCGGAAAGCATTGGCATTCAAAAATCCTACGAGGCGCTGGCCGAAGCAGATTTGGTGTTAGTCGTTCTGGATGCCGGCAGCCGGCAATCTGAAGTCTTGCATCCCGAAGAAGACTTGCTGTTACGAAACCGCCTGGAAAACCGCGCTGCAGTTTTCGTGCTGAACAAATCAGATTTGGTCAAGACTCCGCTTGCTGCGCCGCCCGCCGGCCATCCCGTATTGCACACCTCAGCTCTGACCGGCGAAGGGATCAGCGAGTTGCGCCAGGCGATCCTGAAGCAGATTGCGGGCGAGCGTGGCGCGCAACAGGAAAGCGGCATGCTGACCAACGTTCGCCATCAGGGCCTGGTGCGTGATTCTCTCTCTGCGCTCGATGCCGCCGCCAGGGCAGTGGACAACTCAATTCCTCACGAGATGATTCTGCTCGATCTTTACAACGCACTGCGTCCGCTGGATGCCATTACCGGGGCAACAACCACCGACGACATTCTGAATTTGATCTTCAGCAGTTTTTGTATTGGGAAATGAAAGCATTCAGCACTCAGCATTCAAATACCAAGTGCTAAATGCTATTTCTTTGGCTGAATGCTGAGTGCTGACTGCTGAGTGCTTCCTTATTTAGGAAAGAAAATCTCCGTCGGGTGATCAAGCTCTTTTTCCGGATGCAGCCAGTCCGTGCCTTCCACCGGCGAAGCAATCACGTCCATCATGCCGCTAATGTCGGCCAAGTCGTCTTTTTCGCGGTCGAAATATACCACCTGTTTTGCCGGGTCGGAGGCGAAAGGATCCAGGAACTTCAACTTTGTAACTGAAAACTCGCGCTGGCCATCGGCGAACTTCAGTTCTTCATAGTTCATTCCGACGTAGAGATACGGGTGCCCTTTCCACATCAGCATCAGCGGACGTCCCGCCTGCGGCGCCAAAATAAAAGGATCGATGCCCTGCGGCAATCCACTGACCGTTGTAGCTTCCAGACGCACATGACGGCCGTCGTCAAGAACATATTCTCCGTCGATGTACTGGGGCAGCGAACTCAGGTCAACGCTGTCTTTGCAGACCTCGCCGCCATCGGCTTTGATGATCCAGAATTTCTGCTTAAGGTCTACGCCTTGCGTGCGCAGAATGGTTTCCAGGCCCGCGGCCCAGGCCCAGTTCTCGCATTTTTGACTCGCGGTCGCGCTTGTCATCCCTGCAATATCCACGCTTTGATCGGGATCAAGTTTGACGTCGGGACGCGGCAAGGGAGTGGCTGCATGCCGGAATGTCAGGAGGTCCCAAATTAACTTGCCGATCCTGGCCATGACCAACGGAGAAACCGGAATCACGGCAAACGAAGGCATGCACAGCCCTACCACCATCACGGCGACGGCAAATGGCCGGGTCCAACGGATGCGACGCATGGCGCAACTATAACGCACTTTGGTTGCCGATAAATAGACATGTACAAAGATTCACAACCATGATGCTACCTGGCCATGGCGGCCAGGGCCTCACGAAAGAGGACTTCAAAGGATTGTTTCTCGCCGTTCTTTCCCGAAGAAATCCGGCTCAACGCGCGCTCGGCCTGGGAGCGCGGATATCCCAGGTTGACCAGGGCCGAGATCACGTCTTCTTCGATGGCCGTCGCCGCCGGAACTGCCGGCGGAGCGGCAAATTGATCGAGCTTGTCGCGCAGCTCCAGCACCATGCGCTCACCGGTCTTTTTGCCAATGCCTGGGATGCGAGTCAGCGCCGCCACGTCATTACCGCGAATCGCCGCAACTACGGCCTCGGCAGACATGCCGCTTAAGATCGTGACGGCCAGCTTGGGGCCAATGCCGCTGACGCCGATTAATTTTTCAAAGAGCTGTTTTTCTTCGCGCTGCAAGAAGCCAAACAACGCCAGCGCATCTTCGCGCACGTGCGTGTAAACATAAAGCGCGACCTCCTGCTCCAGGCCGGGAAGAGCGGAATAAGTGGGAATGCTGATGGCGAGCTCGTATCCCACGCCTCCGGCTTCGACAATGGCATGGCTGGGAGTTTTGGCAATCAGCTTTCCGCGCAGATGAGCAATCATTGCCGTTTATTTTAGCCGCAGATGAACGCAGATCAACGCAGATACAAAATTTTCATTTTGAGGCACTGCGTGTCTCTTCGTGTCCTTTTGTCTTCCTTCGTGCCCTTTGTGGTTTGCTTTTTACTGCCGCCTGCGAAAGAAGATATTGAATTCAAACCCGGGACTCGGCGGAAACAGTTCGTGGATCTTGCGCAGGCGCTCCGCCAGAGCGCTGGGAGCAAGCAGAGGATATTCACGCTCGCGCAGCTCGTAGTAATCCACGTCAATCAGCAGGGTGAGCATGTAAATGGCGATGGCGTCACAGAAGGTCGCGGCAAAATAGTCGTTCTTAGCCTTCTCCGCTCCTGGCGCGGTCGAGGTTGCCAGCTTGCGGAACTCGCTGGCGTCGAGGCTGGTTTCGCCCCTCGCTTTTTCCGACACCTGCTTCCAGACCAAGTCGGCGAACTCCTGCGAGACCCCGGCGCGGTCCACGAAAGCATGGCCTACGTTGATATAAAACTCGAAGGCGACGGAAAACTTGTCGTCCATCAGCCGGGTGGAGATAAAGATGCATTGTGCATCGCCACTGGCCAGGTTGCGATGGCAAACCGCCTTGTCGCTCAGGGCCACGTCATAGCGCTCGGCGATCAGGGTTTCGTCGCCCTCGCCAACCGTGAGGGGGACAAAGTAATAAGCTTTCTTATCGAGCGCCGCCGCAACCGTGCGGGGCACGGCCAGGATCATGCGCTCCAGGTCGGTGGGCGCCAGCGCGGTTTCGCCCAGTGAACTGTAGCAAATCCCATTGGGCGCCTGGGCGACCTGGGCAGTGCGCACCACATCATCAGCGCGGCGCGTGGGAGTATGGGTCTTGAGCTCGGCAGTCTCTGACATGTACGTTATATTTTAGCTTACTGTTTTTTTCCGAATAAGCTGATTTATCGTAAACTTATAAGTGAACCCAATTCACAGAACCTACATTACATGCTGAGCCGGTTGTCGAGGCAAGAAAGGTATTTAAAAAATGCGCCGGAAAGATTTGATGAGTTCTTGGGGTCGAATTCTAGCAGGCAGCGCTCCTATGCTGTCGATTGAAATTACTCGCGAGTGCCCACTGAGCTGTCCGGGATGCTACGCCTATGGAGCTGACCACCTCGGGGGCGAAGTAACCTTGACCCAGGTCTCCGATTTCCGCGGAGACCAGCTCGTAGACGGTGTAATCAACCTGGTACGCAAGCATAAACCCCTGCACGTCTCGTTAGTCGGGGGCGAGCCCCTGGTGCGGCATCGCGAACTTAGCCGTATTCTGCCGCAATTGAGCCAAATGGGGGTTTATACCCTTATTGTTACCAGCGCGGTTATCCCGATTCCGATGGAATGGATGGAGCTTCCCCGGGTCACGGTTGCGGTCTCTGTGGATGGCCTGCCCGAGCATCACGATATCCGCCGCAAGCCGGCGACCTACGAGCGCATCCTGAAGAACATCGAGGGGCGCAGGGTCAATATTCACTGGACCATCGTGCAGAACAACATGCAGCGGCCCACCTATCGCGAGGAATATGTGCGCTTCTGGAGCGCACGGCCCGAGATTGACAGGATCTGGGTAAGCACCTATACCCCGCAATTGGGAGAAAAGACCCCTGAGATGCTTACTCCCGAGTCGCGCCGGCAGTTGAGCGAGGAACTTGCCGCGCTCAACGTCACTTACAAGAAGCTGCTTTGGAGCCAACATCTCTCGGAAGCACTACTCACTCCGCCACAGGACCCGAATGACTGCATCTTTTCCAGGATGTCAATCAATTACACGGCAGACCTGAACCGGCGCATCGAGCCCTGCATCTTCGGCGGCACTCCGGATTGCACGCAATGCGGCTGCGCCATCAGCATAGGCGCGCATAGGATCGGCGATCACAAGGTCGCCGGCATTCTGCCCGCGCGCTATCTCATGGAAGGATCGGTCAAGATCGGCAAGATGGTGGCGCAAATGAACTCCAAATCTCACGAACTGGTGCGCTGGAGCAAACGCCCAACCTCTACCGATGGCCATGACAAGACCTCTGCACCCGATCTCGTGAATATTCAGATGGAATAGACACAAATTCATCTTAGCACTTCCAATGTTGGTCTCAAGGGCGGGCAATTTCAATTGCTCGCCCTTGTTGCTTTATCGCGTTTCCTTCATTTGCTGCTGCGTCCTTTACGGTGGAAGAGCCGGCCTTCAGGCTGGCGTTGAAGCGCAAGACAAATAAGGCTTCAGCGCCGGCGCCGGACGGGGTTAGAGCGATTGGTATATCCCGCCGGGGCGCCCAGGGGGCTGAGTTTGGTGGTGTTTTCTGCCGGCTTGAGTAGTGGGGGGGTGGGGGGGGTTACTAAGTAACTTGAATCAGGCATTAAACCATTCACAATCAATCAGGTACGGGAGGTTACCTGGTGTCACAAAGAGTAGTCTGTCGGGCAAGCCCGGGTCAAAGCTAGCCTTAGGGATCCGTCACGGATCGCGATTGAGGCAAAAGAATTTTCAAAGAAACTTCAAGTTGTAAGGCTCTCTGCCGGTGTTGCGCTAGCGTTTTTTATGGTGCTCGGCCCGGCGATCCTCACCGGAGTTAAGCCTCTCCCGCATTCTGGAATGAGGGCAAGCATGCCTCCAATCATGGCATAGAGCGGGTAAGCAGCAAAGCTTGTGATATCAAATTAAGAACAATTCCAGCATTGGTGTATGTTTGCATGAATGAGAAACTTGAGCTCGAAGTCACATATCCGAATGGTGACCGCGAAGGTTTATTGGTCACTCGGGTCGAAGGAAATTTATTCCGGCTCGAAGAAAGCTCGCTGTTAGAAGACGCATTCTACGGGGACATCGTCGACAAAGCAGTTTCAAGTTTCGGGTTTCTAGTTTCGAGTCCGTGTTCTGGCTTCAAGCAGTAATAAAGGTGCCGGCAAGCTTCTTTACAGCGGAATATTCCCATGCTTCTTGGGCGGATTCTTATCGCGCTTGCCGTCGAGCATCTCGAGCGCCTGGATCAGTTTTTTGCGGGTGTCTCTTGGGCGGATTACTGCGTCGATGTAGCCTCGCTCAGCGGCCACGTAGGGGTTGGCGAAGCGGTCGCGGAATTCTTCGGTTTTTTGTTTGCGCATGGTGGCCATGGCGGCTTCGCGTATCGATGGATCGGTGAAGCCGTTGGTAGCTTTTTCCAGCTCGCGTTTGTAGACGATGTTGACCGCGCCTTCCGGGCCCATGACGGCCACCTCGGCGGTGGGCCAGGCGTAGTTCACGTCGGTGCGGATGTGCTTGCTTGACATTACACAGTATGCCCCGCCGTAGGCTTTTCTGGTGATCACCGTGATCTTGGGGACCGTGGCCTCGGCGAAAGCGTAGAGCAATTTCGCCCCGTGCCTGATGATGCCGCCGTACTCCTGTTGCGTTCCGGGCAGGAAGCCGGGGACGTCTTCGAAGGTAATCAGCGGGATGTTGAAGGCATCGCAGAAGCGCACGAAGCGCGCGCCTTTGACCGAGGCGTTGATATCCAGCGTCCCTGCCAGGAATGCCGGCTGGTTGGCGACCACGCCGACACTGCGTCCGTTGAGGCGGGCGAAGCCTACCAGGATATTTTTGGCGTAGTGCTCGTGGACCTCGAAGAAATAGCCGTCATCCACCACGGCGTGGATCACGTCTTTCATGTCATACGGCTGGTTGGATTCCGACGGGACGAGCGAATCGAGCTTGTCGTCGGAGTGGGCCCGGTCGGCCGGGTCGGTGGCGGCGCGGCGCGGCGGGTCATCCAGATTATTCGACGGAATAAAGCTCAGCAGCTCGCGCACCATGCTCAGGCATTCGGCATCGTCATGGGCCTCGAAGTGGGCCACGCCAGAAGCTTCATTGTGGGTGGCGGCACCGCCGAGCTGCTCTTTGGTGACCTCTTCGTGGGTCACAGTCTTGATGACGTCAGGGCCGGTGACGAACATATAAGAGGTCTTATCGACCATGAAGATGAAATCGGTAATGGCCGGGGAGTAGACCGCACCGCCGGCGCAGGGGCCCATGATAGCGGAAATTTGCGGGATCACGCCTGAGGCCAGCGTATTGCGCAGAAAAATATCGGCGTAGCCGGCCAGCGACATTACCCCTTCCTGGATGCGGGCGCCGCCGGAGTCATTCAGCCCGATGAGGGGAGCGCCGACGCGCATGGCCATATCCATGATCTTGCAGATTTTGGCGGCGTTGGCTTCGGAGAGCGAGCCGCCGAAGACGGTGAAATCCTGGGCGAATACGAAGACCAGGCGGCCATCGATGCGTCCGTAGCCGGTGACGAAGCCGTCACCGTAAATTTTCTGCTCGGCCATGCCGAAGTCGTCGCAGCGGTGGGTGACAAGCTTGTCGGTCTCTTCGAAGGTGCCTTCATCGAGCAGAAACTCGATGCGCTCCCGGGCCGACATTTTGCCTTCGCGGTGCTGGCGCTCACGGCGCTCGGCGCCGCCTCCGGATTCGGCAATGGAATCGCGGCGCTTGAGCTCGGTTAGCTTGGCTTCAAGATCCATGGAAGGATTATAAATAACCGCGGGAGGCGCGGAGACGCGGAGGATTAAATCATTGGGTCATTGATTCATTTGAGGAATTGAGTCAATGATCCGATGAATCAATGACCCAATCTAAAGCGTTCCCCCGCCGGGAGAGTAGCGATACTTCTTTCCGTCCCAGAAGATGAGCGAGCTCATGGTGTCGCTTTCTTCCACCCGAATGGCGTCAACCGCCTTCTTTTTCAGGGTGGCGCGGGCCACCGAGGCCATCTCGAAGGGAATATTGATGATCACATATTTGGCTTTGGGCTTGTCGGCGCGCCAGCCCTCTTTGCCGGAACCATGAATAATGAGCAGGTCGAGGTTGTGGACGGGATCGTGAGCGTTGAAATCCATGGTGACTTCAGGGTTGCCGTATCCGAAGTGGTCGTTATAAGGGTCGCTCACCTTGTAGTGGTAAGCATCGCTTTCAATGAGGGCATTCTTGTTGCGGGCGATGATCACGGCGTCTTCCACGCCGTCGCCGTCAAAATCGCCGGTGAGCAGCGGGCTCCAGCCCGCATTTTCGGGTATGTCGCCCATTGGTTTAGCGCCTCCGATCTTGGCCAGGGGAGGAGAGGTAACAATTTCAAACCCTGCACCGAACTGCTTCTGCACCAGAGCGGCCAGATCGGAAGCGGAAATTTGCGCGCTCGACGCCGAAGCCGCCGGAGTGGCAGGCGCAGAGGGAGTTGAAGGGGCTTGCCCCCAAACCAGGAAGCCAGCACAGCAAATCAGCAAAATAAAGGCACGTTTGCAATTGCTCATAACAGCTACTCTACCCCGCTTTAGGGCGTTTGCAACCAATTTGTACCGATTCCGCCAATATTAATAAATTGGGTCATCGGATCATTGAGTCATTGCGGAATTGGGTGATCGGGTAATTGCGTAATCGACTCGTAAGGCCCCATTCATTGTGGGATGGCTATAAAAAGGCTGCAACTTTGCAGTGAAAATGTGTCTATAATCAGCAACCTGACGAACGCACTGGGAGGGGTAACGCATGTCGCGCCTCGACCCAACAAATCTCGGACGGCATGTGCCTCTCAGTGCAACCTTATTCAACCAACAGCCTGCCTGGCGTACGTAACAAAATCCCAAACAAAATAAGTTTGTGCTACATGCAATTGAGTCATTGGTTCATCGGATCATTGGGTCATTCAATGACGCAATGGCCCGATCACCCAATGACCCAATCATCACAGCAACTCAGTTTAGAATGAGTTAATGTCTATTTCGGTCAGGTCTTTTGCCAAAATCAATCTGGGATTGCGCATTGGCGCACGGCGTGAAGATGGTTTCCACGATCTCCAAACGGTTTACCAGACTCTTGCCCTGCATGACGCCGTGCGGGTAGAAGCCGGACGCGGGGTAGGAATTGAGATACGTTGCCAGAACGCTGCTGTGCCTTGCGATGAAAGCAACACCTGTTATCGCATTGCTGACCGCGTGCTGCATGCCCTGAAGACGCGCTCTAAAATCACCATCACGATTGAAAAACGGCTTCCGGTACAAGGCGGGTTGGGAGCGGCTTCGTCCAATGCCATCTCTACCATGCTGGCCATGGAGCAGGCGCTCAAAACCCATATCCCACCCGAAGAGAAGCTGCGCATTGCGGCCGAAGTGGGATCGGATGTCCCGCTGTTTCTCGTGGGTGGAACCATCCTGGGACTGGGACGCGGCGAACAGGTATATCCCCTGGCCGATCTACCGTCGATACCGTGTGTGATTGCCACGCCCGCGCTGGGGGTTTCCACTCCGAAAGCCTTCGCCGACTGGGATAAGCTCATGGAGCGGGCAGAAGCACCGGGAGGACGTGGCTCGCCACATTCCTCTAAATTGACTGAAAACAATGGGTCAGATACAATCAATGGGTTCAGCCAGAGTGTTTTTTCCTGGCTGTGGAGTTCCGCAACCGGCGTCTCCGCAATGGGCGGAGGCCGGGCCGAGGCACCTCTTCTCGACCTTGTCCGTGCCGGGATCGAAAACGACTTCGAGCAGGTCGTCTTTCCTCAGCATCCCGAATTACGTGACGTGAAGCGTGTGCTTGAAGGTGCGGGGGCGAAATATGCTTCCCTCTCCGGCTCCGGCTCTGCGGTTTATGGCCTGTTTGCCAGCAAAGAAGCTGCGCAGAAAGCCGCGCGCAAGCTGGAAGCAAACGGCACCCCGGCTTTGTCAACAATAACGTTGACACGACGGGAATATTGGCGAAAAATTTTTAAGTAAAGTTGCCGAAGACCAGCACTTGGCATTTAGTCATCCATAGGTTTGATTTGGCTAAATGCCAAATACATAAGTGCTAAATGCTTCACTGGGCGGTCGACTAATGGTAGGTCAAGTGCCTTTCCACCCCACCGCACGAAGCGTGCGGCGGGGACCCCGGCTCAGGAATTTTGGACGTTAGTCGAAGTTGATGTAACACTGGGCGGTCGACTAATGGTAGGTCAAGTGCCTTTGGAGCACTTTGTCTAGGTTCGAATCCTAGCCGCCCAGCCAAGACATTGTGTCATCGGGTCATTGAGTCATTGCGGAATCGTCGTTTCAATGACCCGATGACTCAATGATTCAATGACTCAATTTTCTGAGTACTGACAACTGAGTACTGATTTAATTATGGCTACCACAATCGGCACAGCTACGGAGAAGGCAAAAGTGCAGCCTAAGAGCGAGCGCAAGCCACAGCGCGGACGCCGGGACGATAAGTTTAAAATTTTCTCCGGCTCCGCAAATGAAGCCTTGACCGATGAAGTCTGCAGCTTCCTGGATATGCCGCGCGGACAAGCGCATATGACGCGTTTTTCCGACGGCGAAGTCTACGTGCAGATCCTGGAGAACGTGCGCGGGGCTGATGTGTTCGTGATTCAGCCCACGTCGTTTCCGGTTGACGAGCACCTGATGGAACTGTTGCTGATGATTGACGCGCTCAAACGCGCCTCGGCGCGGCGCATCACGCCGGTGATCCCCTATTTCGGCTATGCGCGCCAGGACCGCAAAGACAAGCCGCGCGTGCCCGTCTCCAGCAAGCTGGTGGCTGACCTGCTGACGACGGCAGGGGCCAACCGGGCGCTGACGGTGGACCTGCACGCGCCGCAAATCCAGGGATTTTTTAATATCCCGGTCGATCATCTGTTCGCTTCGCCGGTGCTGGTAGACCACTTCCGCAAGCTGAACCTGCCGAACCTCACCGTGGTTTCGCCCGATGCAGGGGGCGTGGAGCGCGCCCGCTTCTTCGCCAAAAAAATGGAAGCACCCATCGCCATCGTGGATAAGCGACGCACCGACATGAACGTGACCGAAGTGATGCACGTGATCGGCGATGTGCATGACCGCACCTGCCTGGTCCTCGATGACATTATCGATACCGCCGGCACCCTGGTGAAGACGGCGGAGGCACTGCTGAAGGCGGGAGCGACGAAAGTTTATGCGTGCGCCTCGCATCCGGTGCTTTCCGGAGATGCCATCACACGTATTGCTAAATCGGGGCTGGAAGAGGTCGTGGTCACCAACACGATTCCGCTGACGAATGCGGGCAAGAACGAACCCAAGATCAGGGTGCTCTCCATCGCCGGCCTGCTGGCGCGGGCGATCCAGTCTATACATGAAGAGACTTCGGTGAGTGGGTTGTTTACGTGAGAAGAAAGCTGCTAGCCACTAGCTTCCAGCTGTTTCGAAGCTTGGGCGATGCAGGCTCAAGATTTTGAACCGAGATTTTGAAGGAAAGGATTTCTTTCTAAGCCACCAGAATTCGACACAGCTCGTGGCTAGAAGCTAGAGGCTATTTTATGGCAACTGCAACAGCAAAAAATGAAAACGCAATTGAAGCCCAGGTCCGCACCGAAGAATCGCGCGGCAAGAACGAAGCGCGGAGGCTGCGGGTAAGCGGCAGGATTCCAGCAGTGGTCTACGGCGCCAAGAAGGAAACGGTGGCCGTAAGCGTCGATCCGAAAGAGATTGGGCGCATCCTGCAGTCGGAGAGCGGGCATAACACCATCTTCGACCTGAAGGTGGGCAGCGAGAGCACCAAGGCCATGATCGTGGACTGGCAGTACGAGCCCATCAAGGGCAAGCTCATGCACATCGACATGAAGCGCATTGCCATGGACCAGAAGCTGCGGGTCAAGGTGCCGATCCAGCTTACGGGAACCGCTGAAGGAGTGAAGACACAGGGCGGAATCCTGGAGCAGGTGCTGCGCGAGGTGGAAATTGAGTGCCTGCCGAGCAACATCCCCAGCCACATTAACGCGGATGTGACCGCGCTGGTCTTCGGGCAGGTGCTGCGCGTTTCCGATCTTCCGCATACCGGGGACATGAAATTCCTGACAGATGCAAATCAAACCGTGGCGCACATCACCGCTGTGAAAGAAGAAGTGGCGCCTACGCCAGAGGCCGTTGCCGAAGCCGCCACGGCTGCGCCCGCCGAACCCGAGGTCATCAAGAAGGGCAAGCAGGAGACCGAGGAAGGCGCTGCCGCCGCTCCGGCTGCGGAAGCGAAACCGGAGAAGGGCGAGAAGAAAGAGAAGAAGTAGTAGCCGCGGTCGGGCACAGCCGGGGACGGCTGTGCCACACAGGCATGCACAGCGCCTGCGGTTGCGGAGCCTTTATAGCAAATGAAATTGATTGTAGGGCTCGGCAATCCGGGTATGGAGTATCAGTTCACGCCGCATAACATGGGTTTTCTGGCCATTGACCGGATTGCCGAAAAACATGGCGTGCAAGTGATCAACCGGCATTGCCATGCGCTCACTGCCAGGTTCAAGATCGGCGAAGTAGAAGCCCTGCTGGCCAAGCCGGAAACTTTCATGAACCTGAGCGGCAGGGCGGTGCGCGAGCTGGTGGCGAAGTACGAAGCCGACGTGGCGAAAGATCTGATCGTGATTTACGACGAGCTGGATTTTCCGCTGGGCACGCTGCGCATTCGAGAGCGGGGATCGAGCGCCGGGCATAACGGGATGGAATCGGTGATCGGCGCGCTGGGAACTCAGGAGTTTGTGCGCATCCGGCTGGGTATCGCTCCGGAGCACAAAGTAAGCGACGGCGCCCGTTACGTGCTTTCGCAGTTAAAGAAGGCGCAGTACAAGTTCGTGGACGAAGTCTTAGACCGCGCCGCTGAAGCTGTGGAAGTAATTCTGACCGAAGGCGTAAGCCGCGCCATGAACCGCTTTAATCAGCGGGAAAAAGGCGAGGAAAGTTAATTTTGCTGAAACGCGGGAAGCTGAGCAGAACGGCAGCTAACCACGCATCAAGAATTTTGCTTCATGATTTTGATGAAGCGTGGAGATATAAATGCAACGCACTTACGAAATAATGTTTATTGTCCGTCCGGATATGCCAGACGAGGATGTGGATAAGCTCATTGGCACTCTGGAATCGAACGTGACCACGGCCGGCGGAACGGTGAAGCACACCGAACGCATGGGCAAACGCCGCCTGGCTTATACGGTACGCAAATTCAACGAGGGCCTCTACATCCTGCTGACGCTGGAGGGTACGGGCGAGATCATCCATGAGGTTGAGCGCCGCCTGCGCGTCGCCGAGCCGGTGATTAAGTTCATCAGCGTGCGCGTGGATGAAGAGCACAAGCGCCTCGATAAAATCAAGGCCTTGCGCGCCGCGCGAGTGAAACGCAGCCCGGTGGCCGCCGCAGCCCCGGCGCCGGCAGCAGCCGAACCGGCGCCTGCCGCCGAAGCCGGAAGCGAACCGGCAACGGCCACAGTTTAAGTTAAAAGCTGCCAGCTACGAGCTGCTAGCGGTACCGAAGCTTGAATGGCCGTAATAGACATCTGACCGTGCAACGTTTTGAAAAGAGAATTGAGGAGATTATGGCAGACGAAGAAGTACAGACAACACAGACAGAACAGCCTGAAGGCCGCAGCGGCGGTGGAGGTGGGGGCGGTGGCCGTGAGCGGCGTCCCGGCCCGGGAGGCGGAGGCCGCGGCGAAGGTGGTGGCCGTAAATTTTTCCGGCGCAAAAAGGTGTGTAAATTCTGCGTGGAAAAAATTGACTCCATCAACTACAAAGACGTGCGTCTGTTGCAGCAGTTCGTGGCCGAGCGCGGCAAGATTGTCCCTCGCCGGCTCACGGGGGTATGCACACCCCACCAGCGCCGCCTGACAGCAGCCATCAAGCAGGCCCGCAACATCGCGCTGCTGCCCTTCGCGGCAAGGTTCTAGGAATTTGCTGAGTGCGATTTAGGATTTAAGAAGTACGATTTACGAAGTACGATTTGAAAATCACTGAACGCAACATCGTTCATTGCGTTCGCTCAGAAAGACGATCCCGGCTGTCTTGCCAGGGCGCAGAGCGGGCGAGAGTTGACGAGGAATTTATAGGGAGATTTTCAGCATGGAAGTCATACTTAAAGAAGATGTGCAAAAGCTTGGCCACCGCGGCGACGTAGTCAAGGTGGCTGACGGATACGGAAGAAATTTTCTATTGCCGCGCAAACTGGCGATTGAAGCCACACCCGCCAACCGCGCGGTGATCGAACAAATGAAAGCCGCCGCGGTGCGCCGCACCGCGCGTGAAAAATCTGACGCGGAGGCGCTGGCCAAGCAGTTTGCCACGGTCCATCTCACCTTTCTGCGCAAGGTCGGGGAACGCGACCACCTGTTTGGTTCGGTGACCTCTGCCGACATCGCGCAAGAGATGGAAGCGCGCGGCTTCAACATCGACCGGCGAAAGATCCAGCTCGAAGAGCCCCTTAAGACGCTGGGCGAATTCGAAGTGCAGATCAGGCTGCATCGCGACATCGCCGCCCCGATCAAGGTTACGATCAAGCCGGACACAGAGTAGATTGAGTCATTGAGTCATCGGGTGATTGGGTCATTGCCAGTCACCCGATTGGTTTTTACCCTCATGTCTTGCCCTCCGATTTTCTATCGTCTGTACTGAGCCAACCCTGCCGCTTCTCCCATTTTTTTTGGTATGCTGCTTCGAAACGTCTTATGAAGATTGAATTCAATCTTTCCAGCGATCAGTTTCTTGAATGGCAAAGCTTTGGACGCCGGCAACGGGAATCCAGAGTTCCACTGATTGTCATCATCAGTCTTTTATTTCTTGCGGTCGGATACTTGGTCGCGCGACCGGCGACGGATCGTGGTGGACTCATTGGATCAACGATGATTGGGGTAGGATTGGCCTTGCCTTTTATAGCTGTCTTGGTATGGCTCGTACAGAAACGCCGCAATCCAGAAAAAAACAGGACAAAACTGCTCAGTGCGTTTGGCCGATTTTATTCAGGACAGCGCAGTTTTGAGGCTGATGGCTCTGGTTGGAAGTTTGTATTTGAACAGTCTCAAGATGTACGAGCTTGGAGCAGTCTCGTACTTGTGGCAAAAACGCAAGAACTATATGTCATGCAGGATGCCTATACATCCTACGCATTACCCAAAGCTGCAATGACAGCGGAAGAGCAAAAGACTTTGCTGGAACTCTGCGAACGAGCACTTCTTCCTAACGATAAATTGTGGTCTGTCTCCATGGTTGCAGAGCCTCAGGATTACGTGTCAGCAATGATTCGGGATGCTTGGTGGCAAACTCCCTGGAAAATGCTGGGGTTATGTGGAGCCGGAATGGCTTGCATCTGGCTATTGACGCTGATTGTCGCCGATGCTTATACTCCTTTCCCAACTCCTGTTTCTATCTTCCTCATCTTGTCACTCCCGATCCTGTCACTCCCGATCCTGCAGGGTGTCTATTACCACCAAAGATTCCAGACCTACAGGAAACGCTCTTATCAAATAGTGGAAATTGCCGAAGACCGAGTCTGCTTTTTGATGGGAACACTGCGAGAAACCCGCGAAATCAGGGTGGTCCTTTATCGTTGGCTCCACAAGGTCAGAGAAAGTCGTCGAGTGCTCATGCTCTATTTACATCCAACTCTGGTTTATCTGATTCCGAAGGCCAATTTCAAAGCAGAAGAGCTTGCCAAGTTTCGAGAACTGCTACGTTCTCACAAGGAGCACCAGAGTAGCAATTGAGCATTGTCAATTCACTTTACCTCTTTCTTTTCCAAGGACCTTCCAGGCTTCCCAACTGCTCTCGAAAGCCAGATTTCCGTGGAACTGCTCTTCCCACAAATGGTTTTTACCTGTCATAATTTGCTTACGAAACTGTCTGGTCGCCGTCTATCTTTGTGCCGGTCAAGAAGCGGGAATGAGAGCATCTTGAGGGTGAGCAAAGGTTGAGAGACAAATGCCGACCAAAGCAGTCTTAGGTCCGGAACTGAAGAGTTCAGGATTGAGGGTTGGCGGACAGGAATCCCACCTATGAGTGTTCTTGAGAATACGGTGGGAGCGATAGGCAGTCCCGCGGATACCTCCCCTTTTCGGGGAAACATGGTCAGCCAGGCTCTGAGGCGCGTTGACGATAACGTCCTGATACGCGAGGCGCAGCGCGGCAATCGCGCGGCCTTCGAGGAATTGGTGCGCCAATACGACCATGCCGTGCTGCGGCTGGCGCTGCGACTGACCGCCTCTGAACAGGATGCGCAGGATATCTACCAGGAGGCCTTTCTGAAGGCCTACCGCAACCTGGTCAGCTTCCGCTTCGAGTGCTCGTTCTATACCTGGATTTACCGCATCGTGACCAACCTGTGCCTGGACCACTTGCGCAAGAAGAACGTGCGCAAAGAAGAGGCGCCGGTGGCCACCATGCAGGATGGCAGCGAGTTGAATGTGCTTGACCAGGTGGCCGATGATCGCGCCCACAGCAATCCGGAGCGCGACCTGATGCGGCGCGAACTGGGCCACAAGATTGGCCTGGCGCTCAATCGGCTTACGCCCCGCGAGCGCATGGTGTTTGAGCTGAAGCACTATCAGGGGCTGAAATTGCGCACGATCGGTGAAATGCTGAGCACCACCGAGGAGACAGCCAAGAATACGCTCTTTCGCGCTACGCAAAAATTGCGGGGCGCGCTGGCGGAAATGCGATGAATTTTGGGAGACGTAGCAAGCCAGGTCTCTACGAATCGAGAGATAACCATGAACTGCGAGTTGTTTAAAGAAAACGTTATTTTGCTGGTGTACGACGAGCTGCCAGACGACACGCTTTTCGAGATGAGGCAGCATGCCGAGCGTTGCGCTGCCTGCAATCAAGAGCTGGAATCGGCACAGCGGTTCCGAACAGATGTGAGCGAGGGCCCGGCTTTGGAGCCAAGCCCTAATCTGCTGGCTTCCTCACGCCTGCGCCTGCAAGATGCACTGGAGACTGCCGAACAACATCGAGGTTGGCGGGCATGGATATTCGACCCAGTCGACTGGCTTCGGCAGATCAGGTTTTCACCCGCGCTGGCCGCCGCAATCCTGATTGTTGGTTTTGCCGGAGGAGTGATGACAACCTTCCAAATGCGCCCCCCTTCCGGGGGTGTTATAACACCGCAATCTACTGAAGCCTCCATTGCCGGAATTCGCGGCATCACCCAAGATCCCAACACCAATACCGTTCAAATCAATTACGACAAGCTGCTGCCCGCCTCGGCGAGGGGCTCGATTGATAATCCTGACATTGAAAAGCTGTTGCTTTATGCCGCCCACACGCAGGAGAACCCGGGAGTGCGAGTAGAGTCGGTTTCCATTCTTTCGCAAAAGTGCCATGACGCCGAAGTTCGCCAGGCGATGATGCGCGCCCTGCTTGAGGACCGCAACCCGGGCGTGCGCCTGCAGGCGCTGGATGGGCTCGAGCAGTATGTGAAAGAAGATATCCAGGTCCGCGACACTGTAATCCAGGCCCTGTTGCACGACACCAACCAGGGCGTGCGCACCGAGGCGATTCGCCTGCTGCAGCCGGTAAAGGCAGACAGCGCCGTGCGCAGCGCCTTTGGGCAACTGGCGCGGGAGGATGAAAACCAGTACATCCGCTCCGAATCGGAGCGCACCCTGGCGTCGCTGCCAGATATCGATTAGACACGGAAAGATGCCCGGCTCAGCCGCTAAGGAGATACGAGATTGAAACAGAGAGTACAAATCGTTCTGATCGCTGCTCTTGCACTGGCCGGCATGGCCATGGCGCAAGAGGCAAAGGTTTATCGCGATGGCGATGCCTGGGTGGAGGAGACCACGGGAAGCGTGCCAGCGCAGCGCAATCTGAGGCTGGTGACGAATCTTGGCTCGGTGCATATCCAGGGCGGCGCGGCGGAAAATATCGCTTATGTTGTCAAGAAGCGGGTCTACAGCTCATCGGAGCAGGAGGCGCGGCGCGTGTTCGATCTTATCCACGTCAGCGCCAGCACGCAGGGCGATACCGTTACGCTCCGCGGGCAGGGGCCCAGCAACTACGGACGTGGGCGCTCCTATTCCGCAGATTTTGATATCCGCACGCCAAAAGAGCTTGACGTCTATGCGCGCACCGGAGGCGGGAACCTGGGAGTGAATGCCGTCAATGGAGAGGTGCAGGCTGAGACCGGCGGAGGCAACGTTACGCTCGACGACATTGGCGGCACAATTGACGCCTCCAGCGGCGGCGGCTCCGTGGATGTAGGCACTGCGGGCTCGGGGGTCAAGGTGGAAACCGGAGGCGGCAACATCAACGTGCACTCCGCCGGTGGAGGCGTCAATGCGCAAAGTGGCGGGGGTGCAATCCACATTGACTCCGGCAAACAGAATATTGGCGTGGTAACCGGAGGCGGGCCTATTACAGTTTCCAATTGTGGCGGGGATCTGACGGCGGAGACAGGTGGCGGCAATATCACTGCCGGCAACGTAGGCGGCAAGGCGACACTGAAGACGGGCGGGGGCGCAATTAAGCTGACCTCAGCCAATGGGCCGGTGCAGGCAGAGAGCGGCGGCGGCGCCGTTGAACTTTACAAGCTGATGCGCGGCGCTCAGGCAGCCACAGGCGGCGGCCAGATTACGGTGGAATTCATAGGACAAGGGGCCAACTTCACGGCTTCGCGCCTGGAAACTGCGGCCGGTGATATCCGCGTCTATCTTCCCGAAGACCTTCCGGTAACGGTACAGGCGGCGATTGACATGGCTTCCGGCCAAAGGATCCATTCCGAATTCCCCAGTCTGCAAATTTCTTCCGAAGGCCCGGGGTGGGCCAAAGAGACATACTGCCAGGGCAACATTAATGGCGGCGGCAAGGTGCTGCACATTCATACCAGCACCGGTAATATCGAGTTGCTGAAGCGCACGGTTTCTGTCAGCGACCGCAATCCGAGATAAAGAGGTTTTTATGCGCAACCTGTTGAGCAAAGTTCTATTGATCGTGGTGGCCGTCTCGCTTACGGCCTGGGCCGCGGACGATGAGTATCGCGCGGAGCCGGGCGAGCCCGGTTATCAGGGTCATGGTTCCTATTCGGGGGTTGATATGCGAGACTACACGGAACCGAGCGAACCGGGTGCGGGAACAAGCAGTTATCATTTTACCAGCGGCTCTTATTTGGGAATTGATACGCAAGACATCACGGCGGAACGCGTGGCCCCGCTGAAACTAAAAGAAGAGCGCGGAGTCGAAGTCATGATGGTGGACCAGGATGCTCCCGCCTGCAAAGCCGGCGTCAAGGAACATGACGTCATCCTGGATTTTAACGGCACTAAGGTCGAGGGAGTCGAGCAACTGCGCCGCCTGATCCATGAAGTTCCTCCGGGCCGAACCGTCACCGTGGGTCTCAGCCGTGACGGGCAGCCGGTTACAGTCGAAGTGCAATTAGCGGACCGCGCCAAGGCTATGGCCCACGCCATGCCAAATGTGCATGTCCCCATGCCCCAGATCCCCGCCATGCCTGAGATCACCATGCCGGACCTTGATTTTCCGGTATTCCGCACCGTGCGCTCCGGATTGCAGGTGGAAAGCCTTACCCCGCAACTCGGCGAGTTTTTTGGCGTCAACGGCGGGAATGGCGTCCTGGTGCGCGCGGTGGATAAAGGCAGCCCCGCGGAGAGCGCCGGCCTGAAGGCGGGCGATGTGATTATCCGGGTCGAGAAGGAAAAAATTGCCAACCGCGGCGACTGGAACATGGCCTTACACGCTCACAGTGGAAACAAGATCACGCTGGGGGTGATCCGCGACAAACACGAGCAAAATTTTTCTTTAACCCTTCCAGAGCGATCCAAAGACCGCTCCAGCATCTGGGTTCCCGGCGAAGGAATGCAATGGGAAGATCTTGGCATAGACTTTGACCGCAGCGACCTGCAACGGATCAGCACAGCGGCCCGCCAGGCTGCTGCTCAAGTACAGGAAAAGCTCAAGAAGAATGGCATGCAAACCAAGGCCGCGCTGGACCAATTGAAACCTCAACTCGACCAGATGCGGCGTTCTCTCGAAGAAATGCAGCGCTCTGTAAAAAAGACATTCCAGGAGCTGTAAGCGTGTAAGCCCGCGGCTCAGTTCGTCTGGGGATTCAGCGGCAAAAAGAGAGAAAAGCAGGTTCCGGAATGAACTCCTTCGTTGCTGCCCAGCAGACGAAGCCAGCCATTCTGTTTGCGCACGAGCCTGTGCGTCACCCACAGGCCCAAGCCCGAACCTTTGCCCTGCTTGGTAGAAAACAGAGGTTCAAAAATTCTTTCCCTGATCTCATTCGGTATGCCTGGTCCGTTATCTGCAAATTCAATTTCAACTCCAGGGACCTCTCCTCCCCCGGACTTTCCACGACTGGCGTACGTGTGTATCAGCAGTTTGCCGGTTTCGCGGGGCGCTGATTCCAGGGCATTGACTACGATGTTGGAAAACATCTGCCGAATCGCGCCAGGATTGCCTTGTATCATCCCGTTAAACTCATAGCGCCTTTCGACCGTGATCTGCTTATGGGCAGTCTTGGCGGCATAAATATTGAGCACTTCTTCCAGAGCATTCGTCATCGAGACTGCGACGGGCGTTTCTTCCCGAACCAGGGCCAGGCTCTGGGTCGATACATCAAATGTTCGCGATAATTCGCTCCTGGCAATTGCAATCAGTTCGCGGGAGTGGGATGAGAGACCAGGTTCATTTTCCAGCAGCAGGAGCGCATTGGCCACACTTTGAAGAGAATTCTTCACTTCATGGATGATGCCAGCCGAGGCCAAGCCTAGTTCCGAAAGCGCATTCATTTTCTGATTTAGGGGCTGCTGATGGCCCATGACGACCCCATTCCTTTGTGCCCGCGAACTACCTAGTCCAAGAACCGCCCCTCTGGGGACCTAATGATCTTGGGATGACCGGATGATGCGTCAAGTTGCGCCGATGCAAACCAAATTCCAGAGCAGGATTCGCTACTTAGACCGCCAATTCTATTCGTGAGTTGGATCGCATACTTTTGAAGGGCTATAATGTGGCCCTCTCTGGTTTGCGAGCAGGAGAGTTGCATGAGCGGCACTGGCTGCCGTGGTAGTCGGGAAACGGTATTTCCGCATCCTAAGTCTTAGGCCACTTCGCAACAAATCAGGATCAACGAAGGAGAGATGTTATGCGCAAGTTAGCATTGTGTTTTGCCGTTCTGTTGTTCTTTGCTGTCTCGGGTGTGGCCCAGAGCGACACATCCAGCAGCTCTACATCAACCAGCTCTACTACAACCTCAACTACCAAGACCAAGAAAGCCAAATCGTCAAAGACCGCCGGCGGCGAGCACCAGGTCACTGGTTGCCTGGCCGGACCCAATGACGAGGGTGTGTATACATTGACCAACGGCCGCTATACCAAGGGCCTTGAGGTCGGCGGCAACGATGAACTGAAAAACCATGTGGGACACGAGGTCACGCTCAAAGGCACCTGGGGCACCGCTGAGGATATCACCGAGAAACCAAATACCGCGGAAAATGAGAAGGCCGAAAAGCACATGAAAGTTTCCAGCATCAAAATGGTCTCCGATAGCTGCCCCACCCACGCAGCCAAGAAAGGCAAAAAGGGTAAAGCAGCTCCGACGAGTTAAAAGCAGCTACAAGCTGCAAGTTACAAGCTACAAGGAAATGCAGAGACGCAGCATACTGCGTCTCTTTTTTTGGTTCTTTGCGGTTTTTCTTTGGTTCTTTGTAGCCGTAAGTTGCAGTGTGACTTTTCTTAATTTTCCTTGCAGCTTGCAGCTGTTCTATTCCATCCAGCGTTTGAAGAGCAGGCAGCCGTTGGTGCCGCCGAAGCCGAAGGAGTTGGTCAGGGCGTAATCAATTTTGGCTTTGCGCGCGTGGTTGGGAACGTAGTCCAGGTCGCACTCTGGATCGGGTTTTTCCTGATTGATAGTGGGCGGCAGGCATTGATCGCGCAAGGCCAGCACCGTAATGCCGGCTTCAATGCCGCCGGCGCCTCCCAGCACGTGTCCGGTCATGGACTTGGTAGAGCTTACCGCCAATTTTTTTGCATGCGCGCCAAAAGCCGCCTTGATGGCCATGGTTTCCAGGCGGTCACCCAGGGGAGTCGAAGTACCATGGGCATTCACATAATCCACGGCCTCGGGAGCGATGCCCGCATCTTTAAGGGTATTCACCATGACCCGGTAGGCGCCCTCGCCGCCTTCGGCCGGCTGGGTAATGTGATAGGCATCGGCGCTCATGCCATATCCTACTAATTCCGCGTAAATTTTTGCGTCGCGCCGGCGGGCATGCTCCAGATCTTCCAGCATCAGGATGCCTGCGCCTTCTCCGACCACAAACCCGTCTCGTTCCGCATCAAACGGGCGGCTGGACTTCTCCGGGTCGTCATTACGAGTGGAGAGCGCACGCATAGCGGCGAACCCGCCGATGCCCATGGGAGTAATGGCCGCTTCGCTGCCGCCGGCGATCATGACATCAGCATCGCCGCGGGCAATAATCTTCATGGCATCGCCAATGGAGTGGGCGCTGGTGGTGCAGGCGGTGCAGGTGGCCTCATTGGGGCCCTTGGCGCCCCAGCGAATGCTGACCTGCCCTGCCGCCAGGTTCACGATCGCTGAAGGAATAAAAAAGGGAGAGATTTTGCGCGGCCCTCCGGCGAGTAAAGCGCTGTGCTCGCGCTCGATCACATCGAAGCCGCCGATACCTGAGCCGATATGGACGCCCACCCGGGTGGCGTTTTCCGGGGTGACCTTCAGGCCGCTCATTTTCATGGCTTCATCGGTAGCGGCAAGCGCCAACTGGATGAAACGGGCCATTTTCTTCAGCTCTTTTTTCTCGATGAAATCGAGAGGATTGAAATTTTTAACTTCAGCGGCAATCTGGCAGGCAAACTCAGAGGCATCAAACTGCGTGATGCGCCCGACGCCGCTTTTGCCGGCATGGAGGTTCTTCCAGACCTCATCCACGGTGTTACCCACCGCGCATATCAGCCCCATGCCTGTGACCACCACTCTTCGAGCCGATAAAACCAACTACTTCCCGCCTTTCGAGTTCTTGGCGATGTAATCAATCGCGTCTTTTACAGTCTTGATCTTCTCCGCATCCTCATCCGGGATCTCGATGTCGAAAGCCTCTTCGAAAGCCATGACCAGTTCGACCGTATCCAGCGAATCGGCGCCCAGATCATCCACAAACGAGGCGCTGGGCGTGACTTCGCCCTCATCCACACCCAGTTGTTCTACGATGATCTGCTTTACCTTATCTTCAACATTCTTCTCTGCCATCGAAAAGTTCTCCTTCGCGTGTAATTGGTAATTTGTGAGCCCGGCCAGCACAAGCCGGAATCAAGGCACGTCCCTCAGGGGGCGTCTGTTAAGCTGCTGCAAAATATCTAGTGTAATTTGCCGGAAGAAGGCTTGTAAAGCGAGGCTCATAATGATGACACCAAGGGCGGCTCTCGAGCTGAGCAAATTTGTCCAAACCCCCGTGGTTGACTGGACATGACTTGTCGCCGCCTGCAGTTACGATCATCCTTCCTTGTCGGAACTCTTCCTATCGCACTTCATCGGTGAACACTCGATCCCATTCATGTCCTGGCAATTCGAACGTATCTGCCGGGATGGTACCCGCTGGCGACACCTGGGTGACATGAATCCAGCTTTTCGGCTCATTTTTCTGCAATATTGTGATTTGACGCGAGACCCGTACCCCGCTGAAATCTTCGAACTGAGATCGCTGTGTCTCAATTCCCATAAAGTATGACTTCACTAGCTTGCCCGTCTCATCAAACCAGTATGCCCGTCCCTTCGGATCCACTTTGCCATCCGGGCTGTTATATCCCGCCATTAGCCGGATCGTTTTTACCCCGTCAATCGTATCTCGCCTAATCCTCCAGTCGGACTCTACAAAAGTGTCGAGCGACGGAATTGGTTCCATCGCTTTCAGCACCAGCCGCAGCAGCGGGGCGTTGGGTCCCTCTGCCCACTCGTAACGTTTCTCGCCATGCCTAGCCCGAATATATCGGCTCTCGCCTATTGATGCTTCTCTGCGCCATTGGCTATCGCTTATCCAGGTATCCACATATTTGCCGCCTTCAACTGTCCCCACATCCGTTTTTACCTCAAACTCGGCACGCAGCAAATACGGCACTCCGCTTGCAGCCGCCGGAAAGGAAAGATGCCTGCCACGTTCAAAATAAGTCTGGGCACTCTCAAAGTTCTCCACTCCTGCGGGCCGCACTGTCTTGAATGCCAGCGTGATTCGCGACACGACCTGAACCGGCAAGTCGTTCTCCAGATACGGCTTGAATCGCATCGCCGCAATCGCCGCTCTGGCTACCTCGACCACACCTGGGTTGTTTGCTATTACCGGTCCTATCTCTTGTACCTTTCCCGCGCGATCAATGGCAATCTGTGCGGTTGCGGCTCCTTCAAGAGGGCCGTCTTGAAGCGGAGGCCAGACTACCGGTTCCGAGGGTAGCAGGTTCTTTCGCGAGGAAGCTTCTTCAACCAGTACGGTCCGCAGCGGCTGTGCATCACCGCCCTTTGTTTCCGCGTCAAAAAATCCCGGCGGAACATTTCCCAGATCCTCCAGAGTTGTTACTTTCGCGGTTACTTCTGGATCTCCCGCGCTAACGGTCCGCGCGACCATGCGGTCATGGAAGCTTTGATAATTGCGATATGAGAAGTCCCATCCGAAGCCGCCACCATAGAAGAGCAGGCCGGTACTGTCCGTGACGGCGATTGAACCACCCATTCCCGCTTGTACGTTGCCGTCTGTGCTTATCATCGTCCACTGAAAGTAAGTTGATCCTTTCAATTTTTTAACATCGGCCCCCTTCACTTGCTCCAGCATCTGATCAAGAGAGGGAACAGGTTCGATCAACGCTGCAGCAATCTCTCTCAGCCATTCGGGGAAATAGTCTCCATCGTTCTTCTGCCATTCATGACCATCCTTTGTTACCGCAATCTGCTGAAACTCCGGGGACCGTACCTCTCGTCTCCAGCGCGTTGGCGATGCCCACCATATCTCAACGTCTCCGGTTCGGTTCGACCCTCGATCCGAATCTCTGGTTGGAGCGAGCATCGCTTTCAAATGAAACGGCTTGGTTCCGGGTTGGGCTAGGGTGCTCCGCTCAACCGCTTTCTTGACTATGACTACATCATCTTCGGAATGACCAAGCGCAGGAAATCCCAATACAGCTACCAAAACCGCTATTAGCCTGTACATGCGCATGCCCCGAAAGTGTACACGAGAGTGCCTTTCTGACGCCTGTCACTCAAGCTGGACCAGTTTGAATCGCATGACACTAAAACGCACTGGCTCATTGAGATCGTCTGCCATGCTACAACTTTGCTATTTCCCCAGCGCGGCCAGCACCTCTTCGGCGTGGCCTTCCGGTTTCACGTTTTCAAACACCCTGGCGATTTTACCTTCTTTATCAATCACGAATGTGGTGCGGGCAATGCCCATCACTATCTTGCCGTACATGTTTTTTTCTTTGATGACGCCGAAGGCATTCGCCACTTTCTTATCCTGATCGGCAAGCAGCGTATACGGCAGGTCATGCTCTTGTTTAAACTTAAGCTGGGCGCCGGGCGTATCGGCAGAGATGCCAAGCACCACCAGGCCGGCTTTTTGCAGTTTGCTGTAGGCGTCGCGGAACCCGCACGCTTCCAGGGTTCAGCCGGGAGTGTTAGCCTTAGGATAGAAGAACAGCACCACATCGTGGCCGCGAAAATCCTTCAAATGGACGGTTTTCCCGGTCTCATCCGGAAGACTAAAATCGGGGGCTTTGTCTTTGACATTCATGATTACGCTCCTTGCTTACGAGAAACGATTTTCAATAGTGAAATATTTATACCGGATTCTGGCGGTCACTGTCATTGTTCTGCCGCTGCTTGCGCCCGTGACCTGCGCGGCGCAGAAAAAAGCGCGCAGCAAACTCCGGGCATTGGCGGTGGTGGAGCTTCCCGCCTCCGCCCGCGTCGGTCCCGATATGCAGATGCCTGCTTCGGCCAGGCTGCACGCCGTTACCATTTTCACCAACGGCGAATACCAGGATGCCTCGATCTACGAGGTCAACCCCATGCCCATGGCGCTGGAACCAGGGACAGTTTATGACGTGCAGCAGAGTGGCGAGTCGCTGGGCCTGTTGACTGTTGAAAGCGCAGGCAAGGCAAAAGACGATTGGCTGGCCAGCGGGAAATGGAAATCGGAAGCCAGCATTACCGCAGCCAAGCAGGCGCCGGCGCCGGGGCCAACGCCTGTACAGGCATCCGATGAGCGCCCGCACCTGAAGCGCGGTGGAAACCAGACCGCCGCTTCGCAACCTGCACCTGCGCCGAGCCCGGCGCCAAATCCACCTTCTACCTCCGCCCAGCCCGAACCTACACCCACTCCGGCTCCGGCTCCTGCTCCCACTCCCACTCCGGCCGAAGCAACTCAGCCTGCCCAGGAATCTACTGCTGCCTCATCTTCGACGGAGGAAGCTGACCCTTCCGAAGCTGATCCCAATCGGCCAACGCTGCGTCATCGCACCGGCGCGGCTTCCGGAAAATCCACTCCTCCTACGCAGGTTGAGCGCAAGCATGAAACGGCGCGTATGCCGGTATCAGCACATGCTCCTGTAAGAGGAAGCGCGCAATCTACGGTTCCAGCCTTGAATTTGCCCACGCCTGTGCTGAAAAGAAGAGCTCAGGCGCCGCCGCAGTTCCTGGTGGCCATCTCCGATGCCAGCCCGTACGAGACGCACTCCTACAAATTTCCCTGGATCGCCGACGAGCAACAGCAGCTCACTAGCGCGGTCGAAAAGCAGGCGCTGGCGGAGATGACAGCCTACGCTGCCAAGAGCTCGCGAATCCTGGTTCCCGGCAGCTTCGCAGCCAGTGTTCAGGCTTTCGATCTGTATAGCGACAACAATCCTGAAATGGTAGTCACAGCCAAATGCGCGTTACGCAAAAAGCTCGCACCCGCGAAAACCACCCCGCTGAATGCATATATCACTTACGTGGTGGGCCAGGAGCCGAGCGGAAATTACAGCAAGCTGCTTTCTGACATTACCGACGACGATCACATGGACATCAATGGCCGGCTGGAACTGGTGGATGCCGTTGATGCCGATGGCGACAGCCGCGCAGAGCTGCTCTTTCGCCGAGTGGGAGTTACAACGCAAAGCTTCGAGCTTTACCGGGCTGGGCGAGATCAGTTATGGAAGCTGTTCGACGGAGCCGAGATACAGAAGAATTGAGTCATTGATTCATCGGATCATTGAATCAATGGAGAATTGCGGAATCGGGTAATTTGGTAATTACAATTCTTCAATGGCTCAATGACCCGATGAATCAATGACTCAATTCCAGCTATCCTAACTTTTTCTTCAACAGCTCATTGACCTTTTCAGGGTTGGCCTGGCCTTCAGACGCCTTCATCACTTGACCGACGAAGAATCCGATGATCGTCGTCTTGCCTGCGCGGTACTGCTCCACCTGCTTCGGGCTGGCCGCGATGACTTCATCAATCATCTTTTCGATCGCCGATTCATCTGTAATCTGCTGCGGCTTCTCTTTTTCGTAAACTGCCGGAAAATCCTGATTGCGTTCAAACGCAAGATCGTAAAGATCTTTGAGCATCTTGCCGGAGATGGCGCCTGATTCCACCAGGTCTGCCGAAAAAGCCACACCCTTCATGGTGATGGGCGACTGCTCGATTTCAAGGTTCTGCGCTTTCAGGCGTCCCATAAGCTCGCTCTGCACCAGGTTGGCGACTTTTTTCGGATTCTTTGCCGCGCGGGCGGCCTCTTCAAACTGGTCGGCCAGTGCGCGTGTCGCTGTCAGCACGTGCGCATCTTTTATCGTAATGCCGTATTCGCTGACCATGCGCTGGCGGCGGGCCTCGGGCAGCTCTGGCAGCGTGGCCCTGATTTCCTGCTGCCACTTGCTGTCTACAACCAGCGGCAAAAGATCGGGCTCGGGAAAATAGCGGTAGTCATGCGCATGTTCTTTCGAGCGCATGCCGTAGGTGCGGCCTTCGGCAGCGTTGTAGAGCCGCGTCTCCTGGGTGATGCGCCCGCCCTCTTCCACCACTTCGATCTGGCGCTCGATTTCATATTCCAGCGCCTGCTTTACAAAGCGGAACGAGTTCACGTTCTTGATCTCGGTTTTGGTGCCGAGCTCTTTCTGTCCGCGCGGGCGGATGCTCACGTTGGCGTCGCAGCGCAGCGAGCCCTCTTCCATGTTGCAGTCGCTGACGCGGGTGTAAAGAATGATCTCCTTTAAACGGGTGAGGTAATCGTAGGCCTCTTCCGGCGAGCGCAGGTCAGGCTCGCTCACAATTTCAGCCAGTGGCGTGCCTGAGCGGTTCAGGTCAATGTAGCTGCGCTCGGGATCAGAGAAGCCCTCGTGCAGGCTCTTGCCCGCGTCCTCTTCCAGGTGCAGGCGCGTAATGCCGATGCGCTTGGCCCGGCCGCCGGTTTCGATATCAATATAGCCGTGCTCGGCCAGCGGGCGGTCATACTGCGAGATCTGGTATCCCTTGGGCAGGTCGGGATAAAAATAATTCTTGCGGGCGAAGATTGAAGTTTCGTTGATACGGCAGTTCAGGGCCATGGCTGCCAGCACCGCAAATTCCACGGCTTGTCTGTTGAGCACGGGCAGCGCGCCGGGAAGCCCCAGACATACCGGGCATACATTGGTGTTGGGCGGCGCGCCGAACTGGGTGGAGCATCCGCAAAAAATCTTGGTGGCGGTGAGCAGTTGGATGTGGACTTCAAGCCCGATCACCGGCTCATACTTTGAGCCCGCCTGCACCGCAGCCTGGGAAGCTGTAGACATAACCCTCTGGGAAGCACGATTACGAATTTCGATTTACGATTTTTGATTGCACAAGGGGAATGCTCTCATTCCTGCATCAAAATCTTTACTCAATCAACCAACCGTAATTCTTAAACCGCATACTTCTTAAATCGTAATTCTTAAATCGTAATTCGTAAATCCCTCTTCCTCCTTCCTCCCTTGATTAATCGGGAATCGGGGAATCGGTCACAATCAGCCGCCAGCGAATAGGGCCCTGCTCGGGCTTATGCTGATGGTGGCCTGGCGGGGGTAATGGTCTCTCGATGGTATGAACGACTTCGTGTCCGCAACCCTGGCATCGGTATATGCCCGACCAAGGAACGATCGCGCCGGGTTCATGCACTTCGTCGAACGATTCATTGTCCCATTGCTGCAGGATATTGGGGTCCTTGTAAAGCGCCATTTCTTTTACCCCTCAAACTATTTCGATCTTCATGCTTACCCACATTGGGAAGCTGCGGCACCCACAAAATAACGTATCCAGGCCCAAATTCAAACTGTATTACTCATGATGTCGTCGCTACTTGCTTGATCCTGCCTCGGAATTGGAGGGCGGGCTGGGCGGGCTTTTCGCTTTTTCGACCGACAGCTCGAAGTACAAAAGCTCCTGGCCTTGCGCGTTGCGCACTCCGCTCACATATATGTAAGCGCCTGTAATGGCATCGCTCACCAGGCTGGAATCGAAAAACAGGAAGCCGGCGCGCGTAGTGTGCGGCTCGACAGCAAGAAAGTTAAAACGGGCGCGGTCGAGCTCTTCGCGCGCTTTTTGCGCGTCCGATTCCTTGGATTTGTGGGGCAATGGAATAGGCAGCGGCGAAGGACCCTGTACGTGAGGACGAATCTCCCCGTGACGAAAGAGCCGCTCCATAATTTCGGCTTGGGTGAGCGCCTCCAGCTTGGCCTTCCTGCCGGTCTCCAGCTCGGCTTTCAGGTACCGGACCGAGATAGGCTGGTCTCCATCGTTCGAAATAATTAATTGCACCGGCAGCAAACCGTATTTGAGATAGTCTACGGTGAAGATGTTAGCTTTGGCGCTGTCGTCGTAGGGGTCAATAGCAACGGCAATCTTGTCCGGCGGGTCTTCTTCGTGGGCGGCATATGTGCGGGCGTGCACCACCGGAGGCGCAACATAGGTCTTTTCCTCCTTGGCTTGGGCAACGGAAAAGAGAACAATTGCGCAGGCTATGCCAATCGTCCGGCGAAAAATTTGTGAGGCGGCGCTTGTCACCATGCTTTGATTATCCGGCGGGAAGGAAACAATGGGCAAACTATTTAGCGCTCAGCATTCAGTAATCAGCACTCAGCCCCTAAACAATGCGTTAGACCGCATGTTTCTAATACGCTGCCATTTAGAATAATGGCACTTTGTATGGATCAGCTCTTCCGGCAAATTCCTTTGCCGGGGTGCTGCGATGCAAGAATCAATTCCATTGACCCATGGCGATCAAAGCTTACTGCCTGGACTCGGGGGCGCGGATCTATCCAATTCGCGGGCTGCTGGGCTGTTTCCATCTTCTCTATTCTATGATGACCGTTCAGGGGAAGCTGTACTGATTGACACGGGACTGATAGGCGAAATGCCCCGCCTGACCAGAGTTCTCAAAACTGTTGGGCTGGGTTGGAACGGCATTAAGGCAATTCTCCTTACCCACGGGCATCTCGACCACACCGGATATCTTGCCAGACTGAAAGAACTCACCAGCGCGCCTGTCCTGGCTCATCCCATGGAACAGCTGCATATTGATGGGAAATTTCCCTACCGCGGCCCCAGCCGCGTATGCGGCGCCCTCGAAGCCTTTGGACGCTGGGTGCTTCGCTATCGCGGCACGTCTATTGACCAACCGCTGTACGACAACATGGAATTGCCTTATTGGGGAGGCTTGCGGGTTATCCATCTTCCGGGCCACACGCAAGGTCACTGCGGATTCTACAGCCAGCGTTTTAATCTGTTGTTTACCGGCGACCTATTCGCCAGCTATCCCTGGTTGGCGCATCTTCCTGCACCATTCCTGAATAGTTGTCCTGAATACTTTGACGCGAGTCTTGATGCCGTGAAGGCCCTGGCGCCGAAGCTCATGATTCCCAATCATTATTTCGGCAGAGGCGGCGAGCTGCATTGTAGAAGATTCGAGTCGCTTTATAAACGGCGGAAGTAGTCGGATCCAGGCTCGCATCTCCAAGCTCCAGGGGCTTGTGCCCGAGGCTAGACTGAATGGACATTGTGAGCAATCCTAAGCTTGGAGCTGAAAGCTGGCTCTAGAACCAGCCGCTGCGGTAGGCTATCCACCAGCTCAAGAAGACCAGGGGAATCGTTGCCAGCAGCGACCATATTAGAGGAAGCGCCATGCCGGCGACGAGGCTGAGAAGCGTGAATGTCACCCAAAATATTTTGTGCTGCATAAAGCTGCAACTTGCAGACATTCTAATTGAGTGTGCGCCTGCTTATGCCCCTGAATCTGCGTTTATCGACAGCAAATTTTTTGTGTGCTGATCAAACTTATACGCGGCGAATGAAGATAGTTCACTTCCGTTAGAATAATCCAGACCTCTGCATGTATTTGCTCTACAGTCTGGCCGCGGCTTTGGCGTTGCTCCTCTCAGCGCCCTGGTGGCTTTTTCGTATGCTGCGCTACCACAAGTATCGCGCCGGGCTGCGGGAGCGTTTGGGGTTCGTTCCGGCACGGCTGTGGAATCGAGACGCAGCAAGAGACGCAGCGAGCTGCGTTTCTACCAGTGAGCATGGCTCTATTTGGATTCATGCCGTTTCTGTTGGCGAGGTGCTGGCTGTGGAGCAGTTGATCAAAGAACTGCGCTCCGCAAATCCGGGCAGACGAATTTTCTTCTCTACAACCACAGCTGCCGGGCAGAAGCTGGCGCGCGAGCGCCACGGCGAGGAAAACGTCTTTTATTTCCCTTTGGATTTTGCTTTTGCCATTCGTTCGTACTTCAGGCGCTTGCGCCCCAGGCTTGTCGTTCTGGCCGAGACCGAATTCTGGCCAAACTTCCTGCGGCTGGCCAAAAAGTCGGGCGCCAGGGTTGCGGTGGTCAATGCGCGAATTTCAGACCGCTCTTATCCCGGATACCGCCGCTGGCGCGGAGTATTGTGCGGCGTATTGCAAAACGTGGATCTTTTCCTGACGCAGAGCGAGGAAGATGCCAGACGCCTGGCGGAGATCGGCGCGCATGCAGAACGAATAACGGTGAGCGGCAACCTGAAATTTGACGTTCAGCCGCCGCAATCTGTCCCCCTGCAACAGGAACTCAAAGCGCGATTACAGCAGGCCGAGGCTTTCCCGGTGCTGGTCTGCGGCAGCACGGTCGAAGGCGAGGAGTTTCCGCTGCTGGGCATGTTTCAGCAGGTGTTACGTAAATATCCCAAGGCAATGATGCTTCTTGCCCCGCGCCATCCGGAGCGCTTTGACGATGTCGCGCGGCTAATTTCTTCTTGCGGCGTGCCGCCCGGAACCTATCCTCACCTGCCTGGATTGACGCGGTTGAATTTCTGGCGGCGCTCGCAGCTCGATCCGCAGGCGGCGTTGCGCGGAGGCGTTCTGTTGCTCGATAGCATTGGCGAGCTGGCTGCGGTTTATTCGTTAGCTACAATCGCATTTGTCGGCGGCAGCCTGGTTCCGCGCGGAGGACACAACATTGTTGAGCCGGCCTATTTTGGCGTACCCATACTGGTGGGACCGCACGTGGAAAACTTCCGCGATATTATTGCCATTTTTCAAGCGGCCAATGCCGTCAAAACCGTGCGCGGTTTTCGTGTGGGTGATATAAAAGCCGATTTGAGCGAGGTGGTTTTGCAGCTGCTGGAAGACGCGGCAGAGCGGCCGGCTTTGGGCCGGCGCGCCGCCGAGGTTCTGAAGCTGCATACCGGAGCGACAGAACGAACCGCCAAAGCCTTGCAGGAACTCTTGACGGCAGCTCCTTCTGCGAACCCGCTGGTTACGGAGCGATCAATCCAGTGAATCCTTTTTCCGCTACCTATGGCGCTCTCACGGCTGCGCGCAACCTGTTGTATGACAGCGGATTTTTTTCGGGCAAACTGCGCGGGCCGGTGGTGAGCATTGGCAGCCTTTCCATGGGAGGCGCCGGCAAAACGCCATTTCTCATTCTCCTGGGAGAGTTGCTCAAGGCGCATGGGGTCGCCTTCGATGTCCTCTCCCGCGGATACGGCCGCGCCACCCGCGGTGTGCGCCTGGTTAATTCTGCCGGTAGCGCGCGTGAATTTGGCGATGAGCCCCTGCTGATCGCCCGCAAATTGCAGGTCCCGGTGATCGTGGGTGAAGAACGCTATGATGCTGGTGCTTACGCTGAGCAGAAATTCGGACCGCGATTGCATTTACTGGATGACGGTTTTCAGCACCGCTCCCTGCGCCGCGATTTTGATATTGCGCTGCTGACCGAGCGCGACCTGCGTGACCGTCTGTTTCCCATGGGGCGGCTGCGTGAGCCGCTCGGCTCGCTTGAGCGCGCACATGCCGTGGTCCTCATGGACCGATCGCTCGATTCGCGCGTCGAGGTGCGCGACAAATTTTTGTGGAAGGCAGACCGCAGCCTGCGCATCGGCGATACCCCGCCGGGGCAGATTGCCTTTTGCGGCATCGCCCGCCCCAACAATTTTTTTCGCAGCTTGCAGCAATCGGGCCTGGAGCCGACGGCCACAGTCGTCTTCCGCGATCATCACGTTTACGGCAGAAAAGATATAGACTGCCTGTTGCGCCTGCGCGACCAGAAAAAAGTCCAGGGCTTTGTGACGACAGAAAAAGACGCCATCAACCTGGAAGCATTCATAGAAACGCTGGCGCCGGTTTATGTTGTGCCCGTCCGCATGGAAATGCAAGACTCGGAAGGCGCGATCGACTCCCTGCTGGCCACGGTCATGGCAAGCGGGTAAAGACGCGCTATGAGACAATTTGGGATTAACTCATGACTCATAAACACGGCAATACGTTGGCCAAAATTGTTGAAGGCTTTCCCCGGCTCACGGTTTCGGTGCTGGCCGATCTGGTGGCCGATGAATTCGTCTTCGGAGAAATCTCGCGGGTTTCGCGCGAGGCGCCGGTGCTTATCCTCAAGCACCGGGAGCGAACGGTAGTGCCCGGAGGCGGGGCCAATGCGATCTGCAACCTGGCCGCGCTTGAAGTGAATGTGCTTCCCGTGGGTCTGGTAGGCGACGATGAGCCCGGACGTTTGCTGCTGCAGCAATTCCGCAAAAGGCACATCCCTATCAGTGGAATTCAGAAGGTAAAGGGCCACACCACGGTGACCAAGACGCGCATCCTTGCGGGCATGGCCCACACCAGCCGCCAGCAGGTGGTGCGGGTGGACCGCGAACCACAAGGGCCGCTCGACCGCCATGTGGTGGGAGAGTTGATCCTGGCGGCGCGAAAATATGCGCGGGCAGCGGACGCGCTGCTGATCTCCGATTATGGCTATGGCGCGGCAACCCCGGAGGTCCTGACTGCTATACGCTCGCGCGGCGCGCTCGACGGAATGCCGATCACGCTCGATTCCCGCTACCGCATGCTGCAATATACCGGCATCACCGCCTCAACTCCGAACGAGCCGGAAGTGGAAGAGGCCCTCGCGGTCAAAATTGGCAATGACAATGCGCAACTTATGAGCGCCGGCAAAGCGCTGCTGCAGCGCATGAAGCTGGAGTCGCTGGTGATCACCCGCGGGCGCGACGGCATGGTGGCCTTTGAGCGCACAAAAAAACCGGTTGAGATTCCTATCTTCGGCTCTGACCAAGTTACCGATGTCACCGGCGCCGGAGACACGGTCATTGCCACATTCACGGCGGCATTGGCCGCAGGCGCTGATGCCGAAGCCGCTGCCCGTCTGGCTAACATTGCCGGCGGGATTGTCGTCATGAAGCGAGGGACGGCCACGGTTTCACGGCAAGAGCTGCTGGATGCCATCAATAAAGCCCCAGCCCCTTGATTCGTCGGACGAATGATGGCGATGAAGAACTTACGGCGGGGCTTTTGAGAATTGCGGGACTAACATCCGTTTACCATGAATCACTGCCACTACCATAATTTGTTTTTCTTCGACCCGATAGATAATTCTGTAACTATAGACAATATGCTCGCGAACTGCTTTGTCATCTAGTTCTGGAACCATGCGGCCAGTCAAGGGAAAGCGGCTTAAGTTCCTGGTAATGTCTATAATCTTTTGTACAACTGCACTGGCGTAGGCGGTGGAATCGGCCGCAATGTAACTGGCAATAGACTCCACATCTTGAATGGCGCGTGGAGACCAGACTACTTCGTGAGCCATTTACTCAGTTGTTCCTCGGCCTGCTGCTGGGTTTTAACGCCTTGTGAAGAGGCCGATTCAAGGCCGTGCTGAATTTTTTCCAGGACGTATAAATGATATTGAATATCTTCCAAAGAACAATCGTCAGGGAGCTTATTCAACAACGAAGCAACATCCTGTTTAGCAGTACTCATTAGTGATTTCCTTGCAAGAAGCATAGCATACGTAATGGAGATCACCACGAGAGAGCAGACAAAGGTTTAAAGCCTATTTCACCATGGAGGCACTGACAGAGAGAAGAGCCGCTCTCGTTTCCGGCTTTCGATTATTACATCATGGGCCACAATAAAATTTTCAGCCGTCAGGGAATCGTCAAACAGGTAGCCACGTGGCGCGCTGCCGGCGATAGCATTGTGCTTACCAACGGTTGTTTTGATTTGCTGCACGTCGGGCACGTTCGTTCTTTGCGCGCTGCCCGGGAGCTTGCGCCGCGCGTCCGGGTAGTTGTTGGGTTGAACTCTGACGCATCGGTGCGCACCATTAAAGGCGAAGGCCGGCCCCGCACCCCGGAGGGCGAGCGCGCCGAGCTGCTGGCGGCCCTCAGCGACGTGGATGCAGTCGTCATCTTCAGCGAGCCGGATGCGCGGGCGCTGATCCGCGAGATTCGCCCTGATATCCACGCCAAAGGCACCGATTACACGGCTGAGACCGTTCCCGAACGTGATGTTGTCATCGAGTGCGGCGGCCGGGTGGAGATCGTGGGTGATCCAAAAAATCACTCCAGCAGCGAGATTCTGCGAAAATAGTCGCTTGCGCCCTCAACCTCCATGGAGCCGTATTCTCATCACGCGCATGAGCGCGATGGGAGACATTATTCACAGCCTGCCGGCGGTGGCCGCGCTGCGCCAGGCGTTCCCTTCAGCCATGATCGGATGGGCCATTGAAGACCGCTGGGCCGAACTGATCTCCGCGCCTTCGACGAGCCAGCAGGGCCGCTCTCCTGCGCAGCCCCTTGTGGATGTAGTGCATCGCGTCAATACCCGCGCCTGGAGGTCTTCTCCGCTTTCAGCGGTCACGCGAAAAGAGATCAAAGCGGTCATTACCGATTTGAAAAAATACCGCTACGAGGCTGCCATTGACCTGCAGGCAGCCATTCGCTCGGCGGTGCTGGGACGCTTGAGCGGCGCGCAGGCGCGCATTGGCTTCACTGCGCCGCGAGAGACGTTGGCCAAACTGTTCTATACGCGAACCGTCAGCACGCCGGCTGCACATGTAGTGGAGCAGGGCATGCAATTGGCCGAAAGCATCAGCGGCAAGAACGATCTGCGGATTGAATTTCCTCTTCCCTGCGATGCCGCATCAGAATCCTGGTGTGAGGAGCAACTTCGTGCCAGCGGCATCAGCGATTTTGTGATGATGAACCCCGGAGCCGGCTGGGGTGCAAAGTGCTGGCCGGTCGTCCGCTACGGCGCGCTGGCAAAAGAGTTCAAGAGGTCAGGATTGGCAACGGTCGCCAATGTCGGTCCGGGAGAAGAGACTCTGGCGCGCGAATTGGAAGCAGCCAGCGAAGGCGCTGCCAAAGCAATCTCCTGCTCGCTGGCCCAACTGATTGCCCTCACTCGCCGTGCCCGGCTCTTTGTAGGCGGCGACACCGGGCCGGTGCACCTGGCAGCGGCGCAGAATATTCCGGTGGTCGCTATTTATGGCCCAACGAATCCGGTGCGCAATGGCCCCTATGGACCACATGGCCCCAATCACGGACACATCGCGGTGCTGCGCAATCCTGAAAGCCAAACATCCCATGCTCGCCGCTCCGCGCCGGAGAGCGGATTGCTGCAGATCACGGTGGAAGAAGTATTCTCAGCCGCCTCAAAGCTTCTCGGAGGCGGCTCATGAGCGCAGGCGGGAAAGGCTGGGCAGCGATTGCGCGCCGCATCCGGGTCCCGCTGGGGTTCTTGCTGGCCATAGTTTATTGCTGGCTCGCGCGCCCCAGGTTGTGGTCACTGATTGCCGGCGCGTGCGTCGTGCTGCCTGGAGTATGGCTGCGCGCCGTGGCTTCAGGGCACGTGCAAAAGAACCAGAAGATAACCAGCAGCGGACCTTACGCGTATACGCGCAATCCGCTTTACCTGGGTTCGATTGTCATTGCTGTTGGGTTCGCGTTGGCAGCCCGAAGCATATGGATCGTAATTGTGTTGGCCACGCTCTTCTTGCTTGTCTATGTGCCGGTGATCCGTTCCGAGGAAGCCTATCTTCGCTCCCAATTTCCCGGCTATGAAAATTATGCACAGCGCGTGCCCCGGCTGCTTCCTCGTTTGCGTCCCGCAACAGACCTGGCTAGGGGAGAAGCTGCATTTTCGCGGGAACTGTACCTTAAGCACCGCGAGTACAACACCCTGTTGGGTGTAGCGGCAATGATTGTTGCCCTCATCGTCAAAATAATATGGTTTAATCAATGAAGTCCATTTGAAAGCCATGTTTTGCGCGTCTAAGGGGAAATTCCTTGTTTCTTGCAGCCTGCTGGCCTCGATCAGCTTGAGGCTTTTTGCTCAAGTCCATGCTCAGCAACCAGCCAACGGCAGCGCCTCTCAGCCTGCCGCTCAGGGAGCTGTGATTGAGAATGCATCGCACATTGCCCCACCCGCGCAAGGATTTCGCTTTCCACTGGGTACTACGTTCTACTACAAAGCGGAGTGGAGGCTGTTTTTTGCCGGTGTGGCCACCGTGAAGATGGAACAGGACCCATCCGGCCAGCACCGCGTAGAAGCTACTGCCGATGCCACAGGTTTTGTCGCCCGGCTTTTCCATGTGCACGATACCTTCCAGTCACTATTTGACCCTAAGACGTTCTGCTCGTCCGAGATCAGCAAGCACACAGAAGAGGGCCTTCGCCGCCGCGACAGTAAATTGCAATTTGACTATAGCCGCCACAAGGGAGTGCTGGATGAACTGAATCCCAAATCGGGAGAGAAGAAGCATCTGGAAAACGATATCCCCCAGTGCTCTACTGACGTTCTTACCGGGCTTTTTTACGCCGCTTCCCTGCCGCTGGAGCCGGGTAAAACTTATGTTTTCCCCATCAACGACGGCGGCAAGACCATCGACCTGGCAGCCAGGGTCGAAGCGCGCGAGCAGATCAGGACAGAAGCCGGTACCTTCAACACGCTCCGCGTGCAGCCGGAACCTAATGCCGCCCTGCTGAAGAACCGGGGCCGCATATGGATCTGGTATTCAGACGACGCCGACCGCATTCCGGTGCAGATGCGCGGCCGCATGGGATGGGGCACCATCACCATTCGCCTGGAACATATTGAACGCCCTCCGGCAGCGGCGGCGCAGACGGCGGGAAAATAGATGGCATCCAGAAGATGCTGCTTGCTGCCCTTCCGGACGCATTCATCTACTCGCAGCTCTGCCCAAAGCACTGCTGAACCACGTTGAGTTTTTGGTCGAACTCAAGTTTTCCTGTCAATGAAATCTTGCGGTTTGGATAGGCGTAGCGCAGGTCAGAAAAACGGACCGTGTAAGCGTCCGCCGGATCGGCGTGCGCTTCCGTTTCTATGATCGGATACTGCGCCCAGTTCAGGAAGGCGCGGCCGAGATAAGACTGCTTAGCCGCCTGGGACGCCGGCGTCTCCTCAGGCTTGTAGCGGGTGCGTCCGGTTGCCTGCGGATCCACTTCGCCGGCAAGCGAATCCACCGGCAAGAGCTTGAAAGCATCTTTGGTTTCCACCACTCCATGCCACTGAAATGGATTGAACGGGTATGGGTAAGCCGAGGCGCGCAGCGGCGGCGCGCCGTCATAAAGGAAATTCTTCAGCAACCCAACCGCGCGGCGATGTTCGAAATCGCGCGCCCCCCAAAGCGCGACCATGAAAAGCAGGGCGGCAATGGCGGCGCCGCGTCCGCGAAACTGCCGGCGCCTGCCGGATGAGCCAATTTCGTCTTGAATCAAGCCAAAAAGCGATGGAACAACCAGCCCCAGGATGAGCGCGGCCCAAAGGAGAGGCTCGATGATAAAAACGATGTCCCACGAGTACCACATGCCGGAGAACGGCCAAAGAGGACGCACGCCATAATTGTTGGTAAAGTCGAGCAGAATGTGGCTGAGCGCGCCAATGCATCCATAAATAAATAGTAATCCCCAGCGCGGAGCAAGCGAGGGCGCAGGCTGAAGAGCAGTTTTGCGCTCACCCTCGGACGGCGCAGAGTTGCGGCCCTTCCACCAGCGTAACCAGCCGGGGTAAAGACGCCACAGGGGATACACCAGCACAAGCGTCAGCGCCGCATCGAAGGGCACGCCCAGAAAAGTGTGGGTAAAGCCGCGATGACAGGCAAAGGCGACTACCGGTCCTTTGACCAGGCTGACGACATCGAGGTCGGGGATTTCGGCGGAAATAGCCAGCGTCAGCGTGGCCAGCGCCGTCTTGCGGTTGAATCCGGCGCGGCCGAGACAGGCGCCGGTCAGCAGATGTGTGAGCGGATCCAACTGAAAAGTATAATCCTTGCTATGGCCGCAGGAGCAAAGAACCCAGCCGGCAAAGACGCCGCGCAAGAGATTGAGGGGTTGCGCGAGAAAATCCGCTATCACGAGCACCGTTATTACGTGCTCGACAACCCCGAGATCAGCGACGCTGAGTTCGACCTGCTGATGCAGGAGCTCAAACGCCAGGAAGCCGCGCACCCGGAACTCATCACGCCCGATTCGCCCACGCAGCGCGTAGGCGGCAAGCCACGCGAGGGCTTCCCCAAGATGCAGCACTCGCGTCCCATGCTCTCTCTCGACAATGCCTATAACGAAGAAGAGTTGCGCGCCTGGGGGCGTCGTGTTTACGAGTTGAGCGGACGTAACAAAGTCGGTTTTGTTTGTGAACTGAAGCTCGACGGCATGTCGCTGGCGCTCTGGTACAAAGACGGCAAGCTCGAGCGCGCCATCACCCGCGGCGATGGCAGTGTAGGCGAAGACATTACGAGCAACGTCCGCACCATGCGCTCGGTGCCGCTGAGTATCGACCCCAGGATGCTGAAAAAAGCCGGCATGCCGCCGGATTTTGAAGCTCGCGGCGAAGTGGTGATGCCGCTGACTTCTTTTGAGCGCATGAACGAGGAGCGCGAAAAAAATGGCCTGGCTAAATTTGCCAATCCGCGCAATGCCGCTGCCGGCACCTTGCGGCAGTTGGAGCCCAACATCGTGGCCCAGCGCCGCCTGGATTTTTACTCTTACTTCCTGCTGCGTAATGGCGTCAATATTTTTGACTCGCATGCCAAAGCGCTGGAGGCGCTCTCGGCCGCGGGGTTCAAAGTCAATCCTAACTGGAAGCGGGTGGAGTCGTTGGATGAAATGCTGGAGTTTATCCGGAAATGGGAACTGAAACGCGATTCCCTGCCTTACGAAATTGACGGAATTGTCATCAAGGTGGATAGCACATCCATTCAGAATGAGCTCGGCTTCACCGGCAAAGCGCCGCGCTGGGCCATCGCTTACAAATACGCCGCCCGCTCCGGCGTCACCCGAATTGAAGACATCCTGGTGCAGGTGGGCCGCACGGGAAAACTCACGCCCGTCGCCGCGCTCAAACCAGTTCCCATCGGCGGCACAACTGTGACCCGCGCCACTCTGCACAATCAAGATGAGATCGAACGCCTGGGCGTGAAGATTGGCGACTGGGTGATGGTGGAGCGCGGCGGAGACGTGATTCCCAAAGTGGTTCGCGTGGTGGATGATAAAGACCATCCTCGCGGTACAAAGACCTTCACCATGCCGGAGCACTGCCCGGTGTGCGGCGGCAAGGTGGTCCGGATCGAAGGCGAGGTTGACCATCGTTGCGTGAACGTAAGCTGCCCGGCGAAGACGCGGGAGAGCATTCTGCATTTTGCCTCGCGCTCGGTCATGAACATTGAAGGCATGGGAGAGGCCCTGGTCAACCAACTCGCCGACCGAGGGCTGGTGAAAAACGTCGCCGATATCTATCAGCTCACCAAAGACAAGCTGCTGCAACTGGAGCGCATGGGCGACAAGTCAGCGCAGAACGTGCTCAGCGAAATTGAGGCCTCTAAAAAGTTACCGCTGGAGCGCGTGATTTTGGGCCTGGGTATCCGCTTTGTGGGCGAACGCACCGCCCAGTTCCTGGCCGAGCACTTCGGCTCGATGGATGCCCTCATGAAGGCCAACGCCGAGGAATTGGAAGAGGTGCAGGAAGTGGGGCCGCGCATCTCGCAGTCGATCCTCGAGTTCTTTGAAGAGCCTCGAAACCGCCAACTTATAGAGCGGTTGCGAAAATCCGAGCTGCAATTCCAGGGTGTAAAAAAACTGCGAGGTACGAAGCTGGCTGGCAAGACCTTCGTCCTAACCGGCACTCTGGCGAACTACAGCCGCGACGAGGCAAAGAAAATGATCGAAGATGCAGGCGGCAAGGTGGCAGCTTCGGTCAGCAAAAAAACCGATTACGTGGTCGCCGGCTCCGACGCGGGCTCAAAGCTCGATAAAGCGCGCGAGCTGGGCGTAAAGGTGATTGATGAGCGGGAAATGCTGGCATTGACCCGGGGATAAACGGTAAGCGCACGAGACATTCGGCCTCGCTCAGCATGACACTAGCGCGTCGCCTGTTTTTCTGCCAGCTCTTCGGTCACCAGCTTGACCAGGTGGCGCGGACGCAGGGTGGTCAGGTTCGCGAGGTAATCCAGGAATTCCAGCACCGCGCGCTGGCCATTGCGGTATCCCTCCAAAATAGCAGGCGAGGTGATTTCTCCGTCAAAATCAAGCGAGGTGGCGGCCAGGGGCTGGGTAGGGCTGATGGTGAAGGCCTTGATGTAGCGAAAGCGCGTGCCGGTCATTTCAATTTCAATCTCCTCCGGACGCAGGCTCATAGTGGCGGCATAGCTGGCGCACATGCGGTTGATATAGTCGAGCAGGCGCAAGTCGGCCTTCAGGTTCCGTGACATCAGGATATCCATGGCGCGGACGCCGGCATCCATGAATGTCTTCACCGCCGACCGGTCGGGGGAATTGGCAGGCTGCACCATCACCAGAAACAAAATATCAGCCCCCAGCCGTACCGCCGGACGGATGGGCTGATTGGTAATCACCCCGCCGTCGGTCCACATGCGGCCCATCACGGGAACTGCTTCATAGACGATGGTAAACGCCGAAGAGGCAATTACCGCCTGCAGCAGGTCGTCGGGCTGCACAATTTCGGAGCTTACAAACGATTGCACTACGTTGGGGTCGCGGAGCAGCTCTTGCGCAGATGCATTGCTGAAATAGTTGGCGCTGCCGGCATCGAGATCTGTCGCCGTCATGACTACGCGAATGGGGGAGGCGCGCAGGCCGTCGGCGGCGATGCGTGAGCGTAAAAACTTGGTGCGCTCATAATTGGCGAACAATCCTGAGCGCAGAGGCAGGCGCAGGAATTTGTGGCTGAGCAGGCTCACCCGGTCGCGCATGAGAGACCACAGGGCCACCAGCAACACCACCAGGATGACCGCCAATACCCGGCTGCTCAAATCAAATTCTACCGCCCGGCTGTAAAAATGAAGCTTGGTGAAATTCAGAAAAACGTAAACAAAGCCCCAGACCAGCAGATTAGCCAGCAGCGACCGTAACGCTTTTTTGAGGTCGGGAATCCAATGTCCGCGACGGAGAAAGTTGGAAGCAACGTAAAACGCGTATGGCATCTGGTCATAGAGCAGCAACACTGAGATTCCCGCCAGCATCAGGCTGAGCCAGGTCAGAACAGGATAGCTGCCATGCAAAAAAGTGCCGTGCTCCTGCAGCCAGCCGCGGAGGGCATTAAAGAACCCGGCAGTGGCCGCTACCAGGCCGGTCAGCATGATGACGTAACGCGACCAATCGATTCCCATGGCGGGTGGGCTGACCTGCGTCCAGGATTCGATGAGCGACTCAGCGTTGCCTACAAGTGAGGATGAATGCGAGGCGTAGGAAGCCGCATTGATGCTTCCCACCGATGTCGCCGCCAGGATGTGAGTGGGCATGGCGGCATCCTGAAAGGCCAGCAAGGCGCCGGCTTCAAAGGCGCCACGAGCGCCGCCGCCGGAGAGCACCACACCGATCCTGCCGGTGAACCCGGAAAATAATTTTGAGGGATCGGCCGCGTGCGTAGCCAGTTGGCCGCGAAACTTCTTACGCTCCTGGCCCAGGAGCTTTTGAAATTCTTCCCTTTTCATGGCGAGAGACTAAGGTCCGGCGAAAAGCATATCCCAGATCGGGAGAGTTTAACTCGGTTTTTTGGCCGATGGCCTTTCGAGAGCGGTTCAACGCGACAAAAGCTTAGTCGGCGGCATCCTGTTCGGCCGAATTCAGAGCGCGTTCCGGCTCAAGCTGGCGGCGCTCCAGCAGGGCATAGAAGACAGGCATAACTAGAAGCGTGATAAAGGTGGAAACACTCAAACCGCCGATGACGGCCAGCGCCAGCGGTTTTTGCAACTCGGCTCCGGAGCCGAGTCCGAGCGCCAGGGGAAGCAGACCGAACAAGGTGCAGAGCGTGGTCATCAGGATGGGGCGCATCCTGATTCTGCCGGCCTGCACCAGAGCCTCGATCAGCGGAAGACCTTCATTATCGCGAAGCTGGTGAACGTATTCAAAGAGGATGATTCCGTTCTTGACCACGAGGCCGACCATGAGGATCACTCCCATGAAAGAAGAGACGTTCAATGCCGTGCCGGTGAGCATCAGCATGGCAAAGACGCCGAACAGCGAGAGCGGCGCAGCCGAGAGAATAATGACAGCCGGCTCGAAACTACGGAACTGGAAGACCAGCACGATCAGGACTGCAGCCAGGGCGAAGCCCAGCACCGTGAGCAGGTCTTTGAACGAGCTTTGCTGGCTCTCGTATTGTCCACCGATTTCGTAGGTGTATCCCACCGGAAAATGCACGCTGGAAAGCGCTTTTTGAACTTGGGGAATCGCCCCGCCCAGGCTGCTCTTGGTCTTGTCGAGGCGGGCGGTAAGCACCACCATTAGGCGCTGGTTTTCGCGTTGCAGCACGTTCTCGCCCTGTATTTCGCTGACTTGGCCCAGTGAAGAGATGGGCACAATTTGTTTGGCGGGGGTCAAAATGGGAAACTGCTGGACAGAGGCAGAATTATAGCGGAAGCCGTCAGGAAAGCGGACATGGATCGGAATGGTACGGTCTGATTCGCGGAACTCGGTCGGGAAGACCCCCTTCAGGCCGCTTTGCATCTGCTGGGAAACCTGCTCGATGGTCATGCCCACCCGCGCGGCCTGGACTGGATCAACCTGGACCATCAACTCAGGATTGCCTTTCTCTAATCCTTTAAAATCAACCACACCGGGAATCTGCTGCACCTTCGGGCCGATTTCGTCAGCCAGCGACTCGAGCTGGGTCATGTTATCGCCGAAGATCTTGACCTCAATTTCCTCGGGTGTGCCTTCCAGGTCGCCGATCATGTCTTGCAGCACCTGGACAAACTCAACATCGAGACTGGGGATGGTCTTGGTAATCTGGTCGCGCAGGTCGTTGATAACCTCATCGGCCTTTCGGCTGCGCTGGGATGCCGGCTTGAGCTTCACCAGCACATCGCCTTTATTCTGCTCGGTCGCATAGAGACCCATTTCAGCGCCGGTGCGGCGTGAAAACGCGTCTACCTCGGGAGTCTTCTTCACTATGTCTTCGATCTGGCTGACCAAGCGGTTGGTCTCGGCCAACGAAGTTCCGGGCGGGGTCAGGTAGTCGATGACGAAGCCACCTTCATCCATCTCCGGCAGAAAGCCGGTATGGCTGCTCGTATAAAACGTGTAAATCAGGACCGTACCCAGCAGCGAAGCAGCCGCAATTCCGCCCACTATATATTTATGTTCCAGAGACCAGCGTAGCGCTTTCTCGTAAACGCGGTAAAGAGGTTCGATGAAGTGCGCCGAAGACTCACGGTAGCGCGCCGGCGTCAGAAACTGCTCGGAGAGCAACGGGACCAGGGTCAGAGCAAATAAAAGCGACAGCAGAACCGATGCTGCCAGGGTAAGGGAGAGTGACGAAAAGAAGTTGCCCACCGCGCCCTGCAGGAAGCCGAGCGGCGCAAAAACTACGACCGTGGTGATGGTGGATCCGATGACCGGGCCAACAAGTTCATGGGTACCGTTCTCGGCGGCCTCCATGGAAGACTCTCCCTTGCCGATGTGCCGGTAGATGTTTTCCACCACCACCACGGCATCATCGATCACCAGTCCAATGGCAACTGCAAGACCTCCCAACGACATAAGGTTGAGCGTGCTGCCAAACAGACGCATGACCAGGAAGGTCCCTACTACGGTCAGCGGCAATGAAGTCGCCGTGATAAAAGTGGTGCGAATCTCGCGCAGAAACAGGAAAAGGATGCCCACAGCGAGAAAGCTGCCAATCAGAATGGCGTCGCGCACGCTGCCGATGGCTTCTTGCACGAACTCCGCCAGATCGTAGACTACCGACAGGTGCAGGGTGGAAGGAATCACCTGCGAGGAATGCGCGGCCACATCCTTTACCTGTTGGGAGATTGTAATAATGCTGGCGCCGATTTGTCGAGTGATGTTCAGGATGGCTGCGGGCTTGCCATTGCCATAGATGAGGGTAGTGGGATCAGCCACGCCATCTTGCACCTCGCCAATATCAGCCACGCGGATAGGCGTTGTCCCTTCCGTCCCCACCACCGTATTCCTGATCTGATCCAGGCTGGTGAAAGCGCCACTGGTAAGGACCAGGAACTGCAGATAATTCTTGTCCAGGCGTCCGACTGAAGTAATTCCATTCGTGGCCCGCAGGCGATCGGCAACATCGGGCAGTGCGAGCCGATGCGCAAGCACCTTCTGTGGATCTACGATGACCAGAATTTCGCGCGTATTGCTGGCCTGCACCTCAACCTGGGCAACACCCGGAACGGTGCTGAATGCCGGACGCAAATTGTAGAACGCCCTGTCATAGAGATCGGTATTGGGCACGTTGCCATTGAGCACAAAGCTCAGTATGGGGAACACCGACGGAGAAAGCCGTTCTACACGGAGTTCGGTCTCCGCAGGCAGGTTTGGCCGTGTATCGTTGACCCGCGCCTGCACAAGTTGCAGCGCAACCTGCATATCGGCTTTGTCGTCGAAAAGAACGGAAATTTCCGCATTGCCGCGGATCGTGCTGGAACGCACGCGGCGCACTCCCTGCACTCCCCTTATCTCCTCTTCCAGCGGGCGGGTCACAGAGATCAACATGCTGTCTGGAGCGAGGTCGCCGGTGTGAGCCAGGATCACGACACGAGGGAAACTTAGCTCAGGATAGATATTGCTGGGAAGCTGAAACAGCGCGAACAAGCCGGCAACCACCATCATGGCGGTAAGCAGGTAAACTGCTTTTCGGTTCTCGTGGCACACCCGCACCAGGTTCATTGCTTGACCTTCACCTTGGCCTTTTCGGGCAAGCCGTAACCGCCATCGAGAATCACGGTATCCCCCTCATTGACGCCAGAGACGAGCTCAACCGTGTCTGGGTTTTCAATTCCGAGAGTAACCGGGACCATCTCCGCGTCCTCTCCCTGCACGCGATACACACGCGGCAGCGAGTCTTCCCCGCGATAAATCGCCTTGGCCGCCACAACCAGGGCATTAGGATGGGTTTCAAGCGGAAGCTGCGCGGTCAGGAACATGCCCAGGCGCAGCACGCCTTGAGGATTAGCAATGCGGATGCGAACCAGACCGACGTCACTGCCCGGATCGACTGCCGGGGAGATTGCAACCACGCTGGCATTGAACGTTACCCCTGGCACAGCGTCGCTGGTGACGGGGAATTTCAGTCCGACACGAATTTTTGCCAGATACGTTGCCGGCACATTGCTCAGCAATTCAACCGTCTTCACATTGGCCACTTCGATCACAGGCTGGGCCGCGGTGCCATCCACCTGTTCGCCACCATTGGTGAAGCGCCTCGCCACAATGCCATCAAAAGGAGAGCGTATTTGAGTGCGGGCCAACTGCTGGCGGGCAATGGAGAGCGCTCCCTCGGCCTGGCTGAGGGCTCCCTGGTTGACGGTAACCTGGGTGCGGGCATCTTCCACCTCTTTGCCGGAGGCGATGCCGCGTTGGAAAAGATTCTCCTCGCGATCACGGTTGGCAGTTGCGTTTTGCAGGTTCGCCTTGGCCTGTTCGATGGCTCCTTCTGCCTGCCGCACCTGGTCGCGGAAGGTCTGAGGATCAATTTCCGCCATCACCTGCCCGGCGGAAACGTGATCCCCTTCGGCAACCAAAACCTTGGCGACGCGCCCTGGAACAGGAGAGCTCACTTTAGCATCCTCATTAGGAAGGGCGGCGATGGTGCCGGTTACGGCGAGGGCGCGTGTAATCGTGGCGCGGGTCACCTTGGTAACGGTAACGGTTGCAACCGACTCATCGGAGGCGTCTCCTGCGGCGGTGTGAGAGCACCCTACGGCCGAGGCGAGGAGAGCGATTCCCAGAATGCAGACGAAGAAGCTTTTGCTTGGCATCAGTAAGTTCATGGGCCGAGAGCTACTCCCACAACCTGCTCTAGATTGGCGAAGGCAGATTGAAAAGCGAACAGCGAATCCAGGTACGCGCGCTTGATGTCGTTGGTCTTGCGTTGCGCATCGATCAACGTCAGCACGTTCGATTTCCCCGACTTATAACTATCTTCGGCCATGGCCTCCAGTTTAAGGGTTGCGGGAACAAGATTGTCGCGGTAGAGCTCGACCTGTGTACGCTTGGCGGCTACATCCAAGTATGCGGATTCCACCGTGCCTTCGACCGTTCTGCGGGTTGCCGCCAGCGACAAATCGAGGACGTGAAGGTTGGCGTTCGATTGCGCAATCTCCCCCTGATTGCGAGAAAAAATGGGGAGCGTGATGCCAACCTGGGCGCGGCCGCCCACCTGAAAGTCAGGAGGAGCATCGAGGTCAACGCCTCCCTGAAGGTCGAGATTGGGGACGCGCTGCCATTTAAGCGATGACAGGCGGCTGGCTTCAATGGTGCGCTCCTGAAGAGTGTGTTGAATGTCCGGATTGGCGGCATGCGCCTTCTCGACCAGATCGGTTTCGTCCAAAACCGGAGGCAGGTCGGAAATGGCCCCCTCCAGTTCGCCGAGCGATGCTTCCGGCATGTTGAGCAGGGTCGCCAGTTCACTGCGGGCGGTCTTTTGTTCCTGCAACAAGACTTTGTAATCCACGTCGGCGCGCGAAACTTCCAGGCCGGTCTGCAGCACCTCGAGTTGCGCGATATCGCCGACGGCAAAGCGGTCCTGGGCAATCTGTTGCAACCGTTGCGCCAGTTGGAGTGCTTCGGCAGCCTGGTCGCTTTGAGCACGGGCCAGGAGCACGTTATAGAATGCCTGGCGAGTTTTGCTGCGTATCTGGCGGGCCAGCGTATCGGTCTCCAGATCGTTCAAGACAGTCTCGCCTTTAGCCACTTCAATCCGCTTGGAACGCTTGAGGCCCAACTCAAAAGGCTGGTCCAGCACAACGCTTTCGTGAGGTACATCGCGCGTGCGTGAAAAGGTCACCGTGGGATTAGGGCGTTCCTTCGCGATTGCGACTCCTGCCAGGGCCGCAGCCTTTTTGGCCCGCGCGGCAGCCAGGTCGAGGTTGCGCTGCTCGGCAAGCGTAAGAACATCATTGAGAGTCAGTTTACCGGGCGCCTGCTGCCCGGCGGCTATACCGCAGAAAAGCGCACTGGCCAGGAGGAAGCACGTCGTTTTCAGCAGTGTGTTACAGGTTTTGGCCAATGTCGGGGTGCGGAATCTCATGAGCTTTAGCCAGCGACCTTCAGGCCCTCAATTAAAGCCTTCCATCTTAGCGCATCTACTCTGCTGCAATGTTAAATGTAGATGCTGAATATTCCATGAAAGTCAGGGTTCGCTTACTGAGAGGCTCTTTCGCATAGCTTTCGTAGCAGCTCTTTACCCCGCGGCCAGGGGCCAAATCCGGAAGCAACATTGATGTGGCCTGCCTTGCCGATATTTACTAACTCGCTTCCCCAGCTTTTGGCCAAATTTTCGGCAGTCTTGAAGTCAGCGTAAGGATCATCCGCACCTACCACGACGATGCTGGGAAAGGGCAAGGGATTGCGTGGAATAGGAGCGAAGCCCCATGTCTCGGGCGGGCAGGTTGCTCGCCGTTCTACGTCGGTGGGCGCTACGATCAGCGCGCCGGAAATTTTAGAGGCCTCGTTTCTTTGCGCCCAGTGCGGAATCAGAATGGACGACAAACTGTGTCCTACAAGAACCGCCCGGGAAGGGCATGCATCGACGTATGTGCTGAGAGTAGCTACCCATTCGTCAAGGCTGGTGTTCATCCAATCGCGCTGAACCACGCGTTTGAAGCGCGGATTTTCGTTCAGCCAGAGCGTCTGCCAATGTTCAGGACCGGAATCACCCCAACCAGGAAGAATCAAAACATCCAGATCATGATTCATGTATGTTCGTTTATTTTATAGATTAACGATTTCGCCTTGACTCATTGCGCCCCCGGGGCGTAAAAACTCATATTTCTCCTGGCATGATACCCACGCCTGAAAGCCGTGCTCTTCCACAGTACGCGATCATCGTATTTCCCAAGTGACCCTCCCCTTCAGAGGCCTAAAATAAGAATATTCAACAATGGCATTCCTGATTTCCGTAAATGCCTGGTTTCTTCGCAATTCCCTTGGGAAATCCCCTGTATTTATGGTACTTTACGACCACTCCCAGAGTTGTTTTGCGTAGTAGACTGGGTTATCACTACCTGAGACTCGCAAAAACGCGTACCTTTTCCCCCAACGGCTTTTGCCCGGATGCATGCCGCTTATGCCCGTACCTTGCATGGCACGCCAAGCCTGCGGGAGCGTGGGAAAGCAGGTTAACATTAAGGGAGTAGGGGCCCGGAGTACAGTTCTATATGGCACTTGGTTTCGGATTTAATAAACAGAAGATTCTTGCCTCGGCAGAAAAGGCGGTGCAGCAGGGTAAGCTGCAAAACGCCATTGCCGAATATGAAAAGGTGGTCCGGGAGGACCCCAAGGATCTAAACATCCTGAACACGATCGGCGACCTGCATGCCCGCGTGGGCAACAACGACAAGGCAGCCATATATTTCAAAAAAGTAGGAGACATCTACGCCTCCGAGGGTTTCACGGTCAAGGCCATCGCGGTCTATAAGAAGATTACCAAGCTCAACCCTTCCTCTACCGAATCTTTGACCAAGCTGGCCGAGCTTTACACGCAGCAGGGCCTGTATAACGACGCGCGCTCGCAATACCTGCAGGTGGCCGACGCTGCCATGAAGGCCGGCAACCTGGAAGAAGCTGCCAAGATCTTCCAAAAGATACTTGAACTCGATTCCGACAATACCGCCATGCAAACCAAGCTGGCGGACCTGTATATCAAGCTGGGCCGTAAAGACAACGCCCGCGACATCTTCCTGACCGCCGCCAATTCGCTGTACCAGCGGGGTGCGGTCGATGCTGCTGATGAAGCCCTCAAGCGCGTTACCAGCCTCGATCCGAATAATCTTGAGGCCCTGCTGCTGCGGGGCAGGATTGCCAGCGACTCCGGAGACCATGCCGCCGCGGTTTCTTACCTGGAGAAAATTCCCGATCTCGATTCGCGCCCTGAGGCATTGCGCTCTTTGCTGAACGCGCAACTGTTCATGGGTAAATTTGCCGAAGCCGAGATGGTCGCCAAAAAAATGCTGACCGTGCACAACGATGCCAGCGGGCTTACCGCTTGTGCCGAGTCGCTGCTCAAGAGCGGCTCCCTGGAAGAAGCCCTGCAGCTCTACGATCAGTATTCCGACCGCCTGCTGGCTGCCAACCAGCCGCAATTAATTGAAAGCCTGCTGGCCAGCATGAACCGCATATCAGAGAATGCCAGAGCGCTGGAGCTTCTGCGCGGCATTTTCATCAAAGCCGGCGAGCAATCTCACCTCAACGAAATCAACGAACTGCTGGCCCATACGCTGGTACAGGGAGGCGAATTATCAAGAGCGGCTTCCTTATACAAGGAGCTCTCAGAGCTTGAGCCTGAAAATCCGCTGCATTTGCAGAATTACAAGCAAATTCAGGCCCGGTTGGGGCAAGACCCGACCGTCAGGGAGATGAGCAAGGAAGAGGGCGAGCAGGCGTTCATGGTGGAAGAGTTGGAGCAGGCAGCGCCCGCGCTCGACCAGAAATATTCCGCCGCGATACAGAATACGATTAAAGCCGCCCTGACCGAGGCAGAGTTGTTCGAATCCTACAACATGCCCACCAAGGCCATTCCCCCCCTGGAGCAGGCGCTTCCCAAAGCACCCAAAGATGCGCATCTCAATCAGCGATTGGCCGCTTTGTATGCTCGGGCTGGGCGATATCAGGAAGCGGTCCGCTGCTGCGAACTCTTGCAATCGCTTTATGGCGAGGCGGGACACAGCAAGCAGGCGCGGCAATACGCCGATATGGCGGCAAAATTCAGAGAACGCATAGTACCAACCGCCCCTGGGGCGGTCGCCGCCGCACCCCCACCACCTCCTCCGCCTCCGCCCGTATACGCGCCGCCAGCGGTGCAACCGGCGCCGGTCCAACAAGCTGCACCTCCGCCGTCATCACCACCGGCCATGGCAGCGTTCGAGATTGAAACGTTCCAGGTCCAGGGAGCGCCTCCTCCTGCTTCGCCGGCTGTAACAGAATTCAGCCTGGATGTGCCGCAAACGCCCAGCGTCGAGCAATCCGCACCTTTGCCAATTTCTCCCGGCACGTCGGGATCGCATGAAATCGATTTGAGCGATTGGGAAAGCATGACGGCGATGGAATCGACACCTCAGGAAGCGCCTCCGCCGGCCCCTCCGCCGCCCGCGCAGCAGATGAGCGTGCAAGACCTGGTGGATGAAACCCAGTTTTACCTCAGCCAGTCTTTATGGAAAGAAGCTGGTGAAAGCCTGCAGCGTTTACAAAACGCGGATGCCAATGCGCGGCAAATTCCAATGTTACGGCAAAAGCTGAAAGAAGGCATGGCGCCCCCGCCAGCACCCGTCAGCGAAGCCAACGTGGCGGAATTCTCATTTGACATGAGCTTACTGGAGCCGGCCGTGGAACCGCAGCCGGCAGAACCTGTTCCGCCACCACCACCGCCACCGGTGCGCCCGGCGCCCCCGCCACCTCCTCCACCGCCGCCACCTCCTCCACCACCACCAGCGCCGCCTAAACCTGAGCCCGTCAAGGTAGCGCCAGCCCCCGAGCCTAAACCGGCTCCAGTCCCCGAGCCGAAGAAGCCGGCTGCGCCTGCCGCCAAGGCGGCCCCGAAAGAGGTTGAGAAAAAAGACGACGCTATCTCTGACTTCGTCCTTGATCTGGATGAAGCGCTGGGGGATGACTTTAGCTTCGATGAGGCCAGGAGCGCAAAACCTGCTGCTCCTCAGGCGGCGCCGCCTCCGCCCCCACCGCCTGCTCCTAAGGCAGCGCCGTCTCCACCACCACTACCGCCACCACTTCCAACTCCGCTGCCGACGCCAGCCTCGGCCGCGATGTCGGCTTCGGCTCCGGCGCCAGACCCGGGCAAATCAGCTTCGGCAAAAACTGTTACTGCGGTGCGAAAGATATTTCCACCCGCGGCAAGCGCGCCGCCTAGCGATGCCGGCGCCACGCTCTCGGACCTTTTCGAGGAATTCAAGGATGAGGTGGAGGAAAACGCCAATGCCGCCGAAGACCCGGACACGCATTACAACCTGGGCGTTGCCTTCAAAGAAATGGGGCTGCTCGATGAGGCCATCGGCGAGTTGCAGAAGGTGTGCCATGCCATCGAGAAAGGACATCCTTTCAATCAAGTGATGCAAGCCTATACCTGGCTGGCCCACTGCTTCCTGGAAAAAGGATCGCCCGAAGCTTCGGTCAAATGGTATGAAAAGGCGCTGCGCGTGCCTTCAATTGACGAAGAGGCCAAGTTGGCCGTTTACTATGAGTTAGGAGCGGCCTATGAGGCCGCAGGCAATAAAAGGGCCGCTTTGCAGAATTTCAATGAAGTTTATAGCAATAATATCGACTACCGCGACGTTGCCGAGCGCATCAAAGCTCTGAAGTCGTAGAATAGAAGCCATCAGCAAGATGATGCATTCCACGGCAAAATTCCGGCGAGAGTCCCAAGACCCTTCAGACCCGGCATATGGTAATAAGCCTTTGAGCTCAATGATCACCGACGTAACCCTGGAAACCGGACAACCCGAATTAGCTGCCTCCAGGCCAGCGCCTACACGCGCCGAGATTTGGCTGAACCGCATCTTCATCACGATTTTTGTGCTGGTTTGCGTACAGATGGGCATTATCCTGGTTATCCTGCCCTGGACCCGGCTTTGGACGGACAATAATCTCCTGCTCCACAATTTGTCTCTGCGAGAATTTGCCTTGCAGGATTTTGTGCGTGGCGCGATCAGCGGACTGGGCCTGGTAAATATCTGGATCGGGATCAGGGAGGGAGTCCACTACCGGGAAGGCCAGGACTGAGTCGGCGATCTTCGAAGGCGATCGGTCCGGTATGCACAGTTCATCGATCTCCGTTATCCTGTTTTTCGCGCTAATCACTTATGAACGAACCTGAAATCCTCAAGCCGGCTCCGCTCGCGTACGAAAACAAGGAATTCCTGAACAGCCCCGATGGCCGTGGGTTGCGCATTCTGGCCGAGTACTACGAGCCGCTGTCACGCTTTCGCAAGGAAAAAATCCAGGACACTGTCGTGTTCTTCGGCTCCGCCCGCTTTGCCAGCCAGTCGGAGGCAAACAGCGCCCTGGCCCTCCTGGAACGCCCCGGCTCTGCCCGGCCCGCAGACCTGGAATTGCAACTCAAGCGTTGCCGCGCCGCAGTGGAGATGGCACGCTATTACGAAGAGGCCAGGCAGCTCTCCGGAATGCTGACCAAATGGGCGCAGGAGGTTCCCTCGCGACGTCATCGCTTTGTAGTCACCTCCGGCGGAGGACCGGGAATCATGGAGGCTGCCAATCGCGGCGCCTATGAAGCCGGAGGCAAAACCATCGGGCTCAATATCCGGCTTCCTTACGAGCAGTTCCCCAATCGTTATATTTCCCCGGAGCTGAATTTCGAGTTCCATTACTTCTTCATGCGCAAGTACTGGTTCGCTTACCTGGCGAAGGGATTGGTCGTTTTTCCCGGTGGCTTCGGCACCCTGGATGAACTGTTCGAAATCCTGACCCTGGCGCAGACCCAGAAGCTCGCCAAGAAAATTGTGGTGCTCGTCTATGGCAAAGAATACTGGACCAAGGTGCTGAACCTGCAAGCCCTGGTGGATTCCGGCACTATCGCCGAAGAAGACCTCAACCTGTTTCGCATTGTGGATTCCCCTGAAGAAGGGTTTGAAGTGCTGCGCGCCGGTCTGACCAAATATCATCTGCAGCCACAGCCCTCGCCGCCAAAAGAAAAGGAAGACGATCCCGATATCGCGGCCACGCGCTCGCTGCGCTAGATCGTTGAGCTACTCTCTCAAGATTTTTACCTTCTTTGTGCTCTTCGTCTTTACTTTGTGTCCTTTATGGTTTGCTTTTGGGTTTCTCCGGCGCAAGACCTCGGCCTTCTTGAAGGAACGCGAGATCTTGGGCCTTTCTTCAGAGCGCGATTTGTTTACTCCGGGTCATGCGGGTCGTTAAATATCACCGTGAGCTTGATGCTGCCATGGCCGAACTGTGGGAAATTTGCGGTTGCTGGATTTCCCGGATCGAGGTTAGACGCGGTATCGTCGGGCGGAAAGAGCACGAGCGAGTTCAGGAACTTCAGTAGCGCGTCAGAATCGTGCGGACGCAGCGCAACATAGAGATCGTGGGACGCCTGGGATTCGCCACCGTGACGAAGGATCACGTCATCCAGCGTGATGCTGCGCCCGTCGTGGCCATAGGGCCCGGTAGACCCAACTCCCCACAAGGGCCGGGTGAGGAACTCTTTCTGCAGCGTGCCATCATAGTTGCGCTCGTAGAAGTTCTGGCCGAGGTCGTGGCGCTTGAAGTCGGTGAAGATGTTCTTCACCAAAAACTCGCCGCCCTGCGGCAACTGCAGCAGAGGCAATCCGCTGCCGTCGTTTACCTTGTTTACCAGCGGCGTCGCCGTGGCGAACAAGCCGTTGAAAATGCCGTGCACCGGGTCGTCGGCGGTTTCTACATCTGCCACCCGCCGGTCATGTTCAATCTCCAGGTTCTGGATGTGGCAGGCGCCGCAGCCGATGCGATTGAACACGCGCAATCCCCGCTCTGTGGTCTCATCCTGCTTGTGGAGCGCCGGCTTGAAGTAGTTCAGCAGGTAGAACTCCAGGTGGTCGACCACGGCGGTATCGAGTTCGAAATCTCCGCTTTGCGCATCTGGCGCCGGCGGTGGACTGATCTTGTCTTGAGTGCCATCCAGCACCATTCCTGACGGAGTCGTAACTTTGGAGCCTTGGCTGGCTTTGGCAAGATCGGGATCGTTGATCTCCAAACCCATCTCTTTGTGCATTGCACCCACAACAAACTCGCGGATCGAAATCGTGCTGCCCTCGGCAAAGAAGGGCTTTACTCTCAGATCAGGGTCGACTCCCTCCACGCTTGAGGCATCGACGGAGCCATCCGGGTGGGCGGTAATTTTTCCGAACGAGATGTCTTTGCTGACCAGGGGCAGGGTGACGCTATCGCCCCAGCGATGCGCGGCAGCAATCGCACGATGGCGGATCTCGCGCAAGTCGGTGGTAATCTCGTCGGCCAGCATCTCTTTCAACCCCAGGCCGAACAGGTGAGGAGCGTCGCGGCTATCGGGACGCGTCACCACGTCGCCGCCGGCGCCTGCAGAGCCACGCGGACGTCCGTGGCAAAGAGCGCAGCTATCCGCCAGGCCCGCGCCAATGGCAAGGTTGGTGTTGATGTCGCCAACGCCGTCGCCTTCATTGCCCCCTTGCCCCTGGGCGCGGGTGAACTTGCGCTGAAAGAGCTGGCGACCCCGGCGGATCGCACGCAACGGGTCCCGCTTGATGATGAAGATCGAAGAGCCCGGGGTCATGACATCGCCGCGACCGGCGCCGATCTCGTCGGATAATGATTTGTTGATGCCGCCCTTGGCTAAATTGGGCGCCTGGGTATTATCCACAAGCTGAGCGTGGGCTACACATGCAAAAAGCAAAAACGCCCAGAGAGCCATGCCCCCTGAAACCGAAATACGATTCTTCATCCACATGGGAGTTCCTCATTTCTGCGAAATTGTCTACCGATTGCGGAACAGCAAGCCTTAGACCTGAGAATGGGTCTTGCGATTCGGAGGGTAGTGCGCCCAGTTCAGCTTTCGTAACAAAAGCGACACCTTAAGATTGTCTTAAGCAATATGAATTTCTAACTAACAGGAAACAATGTGTTTGTTCATGGCCTGCGGAAGCAGATGTAAAATAACAAATCCGCCTTGAACAGCGCTATTACCTTGGGGATGCACTTGAGATAATCCTGTATGGTTTCCGGGCCGGTTAGGGTTTCAGATCAAGTCAGCTTTGGCGAGGATATCGCCGGATAAGTTCTACTTACAGCATTCGAATGCGTTGGTCACCATCAAGGTGGAGCCCGCCTTCGACCCGCCGCGGCAATCCTCGATTCCAGGTATCGGTGCAACGCGTCGGGTTCAAACAATGATCTTGTGGTTTCTCCAAACCCCAATTTCACAACTTGTACCGGGGGTCCAAAAAGCGCCCATGTAGATGTTGGCCACCAACCAGGGCTAAGCTAACAATTCAGATATCTGCGCCAGTCTTCATACAGCAGCTTGAAACGCACAACTTCAGCGCCGAGAGTCATCTTCACTTTTAGAAGCGGGCCGTGGCATTCAGGCTTGCCTGAGTTGCTGCGTAAACCCCTGATAAATTTCTATAAGATAGGATCAGCAATTCAAGCCGGCATGGCTTCAAAGAAACTCCATGCTTCACTACTACATTACCGACCGCGCGCAGCTTCCAGGATCGCAATCCGAGAAACGCGAACGCCTGCTAGCGGCGGCGATTGCGGCCGCGCGCGCGGGAATAGATTTGATTCAATTGCGCGAGAAGGACCTTCCGGCGCGGGAGCTGGAAGCACTGGCCCGCGAGCTGATGCAGGAGCTGAAAAATTTTCCGCAGACGCGATTGCTGGTGAATTCCCGCACAGATGTCGCCATAGCAGCGGGAACGCACGGAGTGCATTTGCCGGCCAATGATATTTCAGCCAGCGAAGCCCGCGTGATTTTTGCCAGGGCTGGAGTGGTTCACCCCGTGATCGGCGTATCTTGCCACACCGCTGCCGATGTGGCGCTCACCGAATCTCACGGCGCCGACTTTGCAGTTTTCGGTCCGGTCTTTGAGAAAGAACAAGACGGGAAGAAGATGCACTCTACCGGGTTGGCTGGGTTACGCGATGCCTGCAATCGCCCGCCGGCGGCCGCGGCCCGCATGCCCGTGCTGGCCCTCGGGGGTGTGAGCTTGGAAAACGCCGCCGCGTGCCTGGCTTGCGGAGCGGCAGGAATCGCAGCGATCCGGTTGTTTCAGATGGAAAATATCGCAGAGGTAATCTATCAGCTAAGAAGGCTGACAGAATCCAATCAGAGCCAGCAACCTACGTCGCATCCATATTGGTTCAATACGGCAACAAAAAAATAGCTTCGGTCTTGTCCCGCAACAATGCAAAGGTGAGCTTTCGATCAATCAAGGCTCTTGAACCCGCGAAAGATAGAAAACAGCGCATAGGCATGAAATGCAACACTTAGAAAATCGGACGCTACAAGCAGCAACACGCCATCCAATGCATACAGAATCATGCCCACCAGGAAGGCCCACTTTTGACCTTTGCGAGCAAAAACACCGAACAATGCTACGATGCCGGCAATAAACAGGTTGATGACGAAAGCAATGGCAGTCCCTGACGAGCCCGTAAGGCTGCCAATGCCATCCACTACTTGAGTGATACCCATTCCTACAATGAAATGCCAACCCCCTCCAGACATAGAAATAATTGAATTGACGATGGAGAGCGCGGCAATCCAGAAAAACCAGCTTGCGCCCCGGACTACAGCAGGCGAAACTCCGGTCGCCGTCCTGACAGGCGGTGAAGCAACGCCTGGAGCAGAAGGCCCGCCGTACACCGTGCCTTGCGTCGTTGTGGGACCGCCGTACACGGTACCCGTGCTCCCAGAAGGCTGGGCGAAAGCTTTGTTGTCCATTGCCGGGGCGGAACCGCCGTATACAGTCTCTTTTTTAGGGGCCTGTCCAGTGCCATCACTCATGGGGAATTCTCCATTAAAAATGATTTTGTATTCAGAGAGTAAAGGGGTCGGGGAAACTATATCCTAAAGACCTGCCGCGGGAAAGCAATTTCGTTGATGATTATAGCCGCTTGCGGCGCAAGGTGGGGTCGGGCTTTTCGAATTCGGGAATGCTGGAAAAGGCAATACGCGTGGGCGCGGCGCTGCGCACCTGCTGCAAACCGCCAAGATGAAGGGTGCTGCTGCCATATTTGGCGTTGAGGAAGTCCATGGCTTCCGACAAACGTCCCAATCTGGATTCGTCCCCTAACAGCGAGGCCGTGTGCATGGCATCGGGGACCAGATCGTAGAGGGCCACTCCCACCAGCATGGGAGGACCGAGGCTGGGACACTCCTGCCACATCTTGCGAAAAGCCTCCAGCAGCGTCACCGTATCCTGGCACTCCTGGATGCGCGTGTGGCACTCCCATATCTTCTTCTCGCGCCGTGGAGAAAAACTGACATACAGGGAGAGCCCTCGCGCCCACACCTGCAGCTTGCGCACCCGCGCAGCCGCCTTGTGCAGCAACTTCTGCATGACCAGTTCCGCACCCTCGCGGGTACGAAATTCCGGAGAGAGCACATGCTGGTGGCTCACGCTCTTTTGCGGCGCGTCGTAGTCCTCATCCCAATCGTCGCCCTGCAGCCAGTGCCACAGGCGCTCGCCCCATACGCTTCCCCAAAGGTCATACATCTGCGCGCGGGAGAGAGAGCAGAGCTGCTGCATGGTTTTAATGCCGCGCTTCTCCAGGCGAAGGTTCGTTCGGAAGCCGATGCCAGGCAAGTCGGAAGGATGCAGGCGAAACAGGATTTCGGGGAGCTGGGAGGCGCAGATGGCGAACAGCCCATCCGGCTTCTGCATGTCGGAGGCGACCTTAGCCAGGAATCTGTTGGGCGCGAGGCCCACCGAGCAGCGCAGCTCCTGGCCGACCTGCGCGCGGATCTTCTGTTTGATCTCGGCGCCGAGCTGCAGCGCATTCTGCAGTTGGCGCTCCCGCCCCATCAGCCGGCACGCCATCTCGTCAATGGATGCAACCGCCGTCACCGGGACGCAGCTATGCACCACCTCAACGATGCGGTGATGAAATTCCACGTAAAGATCCTGCCGCCCTTCCACCAGGATTAGCGGAGAACACATGCGCTTGGCTTCGCCCACCTGCGTGCCAGTCCGAACACCGTAAGCCTTGGCTTCATAGCTGGCGGCAATGCAGACGGTCGTATCTACCATGACCGGGACGACGGCGATGGGCTTGCCCCGTAACTCCGGCCGCAACTGCTGCTCGACCGAAGCGAAGTAAGAGTTCAGATCGAGAAAAAGCCAGTTCACCAGGTCGGCGCTGGAGGGGTTGCGGGTTGGAGCGGGGGCTGGCACGCTCAGCTATTTTACCCCTGAAGCGAATGGAAAGCGAATACTGCTCCGATAATGGCTAATTTGAAATTAGCTCCAAGCTACAAATTCGCTGCGCTTATATTACAATCGCCTGCGTCTCTCGTCGGCATTAATACAGGTGTCACTTCCATGAGTGAAAATGGAAAATCCCAGCTCCTGCAGGGCGCCATCGCGCTGGCGCTGGGGATCATTGTCGCCGCCTCCATCGGGGCGTGGGCATTCGTCCACGTGAAGAACCGCGAGCAGACGATTGTGGTCACCGGCTCTGCCCGCCGCCGCATTAAGTCTGACATGATCATCTGGCGGGCAGGAGTAACCGCAAACGCCGGCAAACTGGCTGATGCCTACCAGTCTCTTTCTCGCGATGTGGCGCGAGTCAAGGCCTACCTGATTGCCAAGGGCGTTCCTGAAGACCAGATCATCATCAGCTCGATTACCACCAAGACCGTGCGCCGGGCAGGCAAACAGGCTCTCAGCGAAAATGGGGAGAGTGGCGGCGAGTTGGCAGGCGATATTGCCGGATACAGCCTGCAACAGGAGCTGCAGATTCGTTCAGCGGAGGTGGAGAAAATCACTAAAATCTCGCGCCAGGTTACCGAACTGATGAACCAGGGTTTACTGCTCGAATCCTTTCCTCCTGAGTACTTCTATACCAAGCTGGGCGATGTTAAGGTTGAAATGCTGGGCGAGGCCGCCCGCGACGCCAAGGCGCGCGCCCAGCAGATTGCCTCGAGCACGGGCAATCAGGTCGGGGGACTTCGGGCCGCCGAGATGGGCGTGCTGCAAATCACCCCGCCCGATTCGAACGAAGTTTCCGGTTACGGTGTCAACGACACATCTTCACTGGAAAAAGACATCACTGCCGTCGTTCACATGACGTTCTCGATTGACTGACACGCACGGCAGCAAGCCCCTCTCGTCTCCAAGTCCTTGTCATCCGAAGTACAATAGTTTGTTCTTGAAGGAGTGTTGCAGATGTCTATCCGCACCCGCCATTCCTCTCTATTTGCAACTATCTTCCTGCTGATTACTTCGGCCGCTTTTGGGCAGCAGCCCTCGAATGCATCCGGCAGCCCGGCTCCCGCCGTTCCATCCACCACCGGCGCAGAAAAGTTTGTCGATGAGGCGGAAAAGCGGCTGGCGGATGTGAGTGTCAAGGGCAACCGCGCCGACTGGGTGCAGGCGACTTATATCACCGACGACACCGAAGAGATTGCGGCCGAAGCGGAAAAAGAAAATACCGCCCTCAGCACCGAGTATGCCCTGGGCGCGGCCAAATATACCGGCCTTCAGCTTCCGCCCGACGTCGCCCGCAAGCTGTTGCTGCTGAGAATTTCCATCACGCTGCCCGCCCCAACCAATCCGGCGGAGCAGGAAGAGCTGACCAGGCTGCGCGTCGGGCTGGAGTCGGATTACGGCAAGGGCAAATACTGCCCGGCGCAGCTGGCAGGGGAAGCTGCCGCAGCCGCCGGCGCTTCCACCGGCACCGCGAGTGAAGACAAGTGCCTGGACATCACTGCCATCGAGCGGTTGATGGCACAGAGCCGCGATCCTAAGCAATTGCTCGACCTGTGGGTGGGCTGGCACAAGATCTCGCCGCCCATGCGCCAGCGTTACGCCCGCATGGTTGAACTCTCCGATAAAGGCGCGCACGAGCTCGGCTTCAAGGACGTAGGCGCGCTGTGGCGCGCGGGTTACGACATGCCTCCCGACCAGTTTTCCGCGGACCTGGAGCGGCTGTGGCAGCAGGTCCGTCCGCTGTATCTTTCGCTGCACGCTTATGTGCGCTCGCAGTTAGTCAAGAAATATGGACCGGATGTAGTACCGCCGAACGGTCCTATTCCCGCGCATTTGCTGGGAAATATGTGGGCACAGGAGTGGGGAAATATTTATCCCATCGTGTCGCCGCCCGACCTGAAGGCCCCCTACGATCTGGATGAGCTGCTGAAATCCAAGAACCTTGGGCCGCTCGACATGGTCCACTACGGGGAAAATTTCTTTAAGTCTCTGGGTTTCACGCCCCATCCGCAGACCTTCTGGGAGCGCTCGCAATTTACCAAGCCGCGCGACCGCGACGTGGTCTGCCATGCCAGCGCCTGGGATATTGACAATCTGGAGGACGTCCGCCTGAAGATGTGCATCCAGGTGCGCGGCGAAGACTTTATCACCGTGCATCACGAGCTGGGGCATACCTTCTACTTCCGCGCTTACAAAGACCAGCCATACCTGTTTAAAAACGGCGCCAATGACGGATTCCACGAAGCCATTGGCGATACCATGGCGCTCTCGGTGACGCCGGAATACTTGCATCAAATCGGATTGCTCGACCCGGCGCCGGCCGCAGGCGGCAGCGATGCCGATATTGCCTTCCTGCTGAAGCAGGCGCTCGACAAGATCGCCTTTCTGCCCTTCGGATTGCTCATTGACCAGTGGCGCTGGAAAGTTTTTTCCGGAGAGATCAAGCCGCAGGACTACAACAAATCCTGGTGGGAGCTACGGTTGAAATATCAGGGAGTGGCACCTCCAGTCCCACGCAACGAGGCCGATTTCGATCCTGGGGCAAAATATCACGTCGCCGCCAGCGTGCCCTATATGCGTTATTTCCTGGCGCGCATCTATCAATTTCAATTCCAGCGCGCGCTGTGCAAAGAGGCCGGCTACACCGGGCCGCTCCATCGCTGCTCCATCTACGGCAACAAAGCCGCGGGAGCGAAGCTGAACAAGATGCTGTCCTTGGGCGCAAGCAAGCCCTGGCAGGACGCAATGGAAGTTATCACCGGCCAGCGCGAGGGAGATGCAACCGCCATCCTCGATTATTTCGCGCCGCTGAAAAAGTGGCTGGATGAGCAGAATGCGAAGAACAATGCGCCCGTAGGATGGTAGAGCAAATTTTCACCGCGGAGACGCAGAGGCGCGGAGGAATTATAACCACGGAGGCACAAGAGAAAGGCAGGTTACTTCGAAGCCCTTTATTCAAGAGCGTTTGTCTTCGTGTCCTTCGTCCGCCTTCGTGACCTTAGCTTTTGATTTTGGTTTCTCCGCGCCTCAGCGTCTCCGCGGTGAATTTATTTTGTCTCTGTAGATGGTGGTCCGTAGTAGCGAAAGTGTCCCGTAATCTTCCAGTCGAAGAGCACATCTTCTATCCGCGGGCCCTCGCCGATGTTGTGCACGATCATGTAGCGCCCGCTTTCGGGCGACTTCTGGTCTACGACAATGCCGATATGAGGGATGCTGCGCTTGGGATCCAGGTCCCATGTCACCAGGTCTCCGGGTGAATAATCGCCGGCGTTTTTGGTAATAGGAAGCGTCTCGCCGTTGCGGCTGAAGAAGACCATTAGGTTAGGAACGCGGCGGTGGTCAATGTTGCGGTCAAGGGTACGCGAGCCTTTGGGATAAGCGCTGAAGTACGCCTTCATGTCTTCATGGACCTCTTTCTGCAGATCAATGCCCAGCGCCCGATAGGAGCGGATGACCTCATCGCTGCAGACGCCCGAGTCAGCCGGAACGTCTCCGTTAGGATAGGCGATGCCAACGTATCCGGGATCGTAGCGGACGGTATGATGCGTGCGTTCAATGGCCGCGGCGGAGAGGCGCGCCAGGAAGGCTTGGTGTGGATCAGCAGCGGTAGTCTGCGAGAACAGCGGTGCGCTCAACAGCCATAGATAGACAAATAATAGCCCGAAGGCGTTGCGAAAAGAGCGCATGGGCAGATTGTACCCTCTTCGGTGGACACCCGTTCAATCTGGTCGGCGATGTCCTCGTGCCAGAACGTAATTACAAAACCCGCTCCAATGCCATCAATTTTATGGGCGCCTATCGGGAAATCTTTACGCCCAGAACTTCAATCTTGTCGATGACAGGTGGTTTGGAAAACAGCTCGGGCGCCTGCGCCATGAGCGCTTTGGCGATGGGGCCGCTCAGATGGGCCTGGCATCCGCTTTCGTCGGTAAAGGCGTCGAATACGCCGAAGGTCGTCGGTCCCAGGCGCAGCGCGAACCATATAGGCGTTGTCGTTTCCTGGTTGGCCAGGGCGAGTCCGGTTTCCAGAAACTTCGCGACCTGGCTTTCTTTGCCGGGTTTGGCTTCTAAACGTGCGAACAATGCGACGGTATACATTGGGCTTCTCCTTGGTTGCATCTATGCAACTGTAATCAAGATAGCTCTTGCCCAGCCGGCAGGCCATTGGCAAGATCGCCAAAGTTGATATCATATTTGCCATGAGGATTTATGTGCTCGCGCTGGATGGGGTTTTTGATACGGGCCTTGCGACCGTGCTCGATGCGTTTGAGACCGCCAACGAGCTCGCGGAAATGTCTGGCATGGCTTCGCCCCGCTTTGACGTTGCTATTGTGGGAGTGCGAAAGACGGTCAAGACATCGCAAGGGCTCTCCGTTCCAGTTGCTGCCGCCCCTATGCGGGCCACTCCCGATTGGGTCGTGGTTCCCGCGATCGGATTCAAGATGCCCGGCCCGCTACAGGCGGCCCTCGCCAGATCGGACGTGAGCGACGCCGGCAAGAGGCTGCGCTCGTGGGCGAAGCGAGGCGCCAGCACGGCGGCTGCCTGCATCGGGACATTTGTTGTGGCCGAATCGGGCTTGCTCGACAACCAGGACTCGACCACAACCTGGTGGCTGGCGCCATTTTTTCGTCAGAGATATCCCAAGGTGCGACTGGATGAATCGCGGATGATCGTAAAATCCGGCAAGTTGGTCACGGCCGGAGCGGCCCTCAGCCACATGGACCTGGCTCTGTGGCTCATCCGGCAGAAAAGCCCGGGACTTGCCGCCCTGACAGCGAAATACCTGGTTGTGGATTCACGCCCGTCGCAGTCTGCCTATATCCTGGCCGATCATTTTGCCCACTCCGATCCGCTGGTCGAACGCTTCGAGCGCTGGGCGCGAGGCAGGCTTACGCATGGCTTTTCGCTCGACGATGCCGCGGCCGCAGCCCGGTCGAGCAAGAGGACCCTGGCACGCCGCATGCAAGCCGTGCTGGGGAAGTCGCCACTCTCTTATTTCCAGGAGCTGCGCGTGGAACGCGCGGTGCATCTGCTGAAGACCACCGCCGAGAGTGTAGAAGAGATCGCCGCGCGAGTCGGATACGCCGATGGCGTAACTCTCAGGACCCTTCTGCGGCGCCACCTTGGGCAGGGAATCAAGGAAATCAGAAGAAGCACAGTCTGACACGCCAAAATTACACATTTCCCGCGATGTGCGGAGAATTGAATCATCGCGTCATTGAGTCTCTGTGGCCTCCGTGTCTCCGTGGTGAAATGGCTTTTTGTTTTTCTCCGCGCCTCCGCGGTTAAAATTATTCCCAAAAAGAAAAAGGCCGCATTCATCTCTGAATGCGGCCTTTTGATTTTAATCCGGCAACGACCTACTCTCCCACACGGTTTCCCGTACAGTACAATCGGCCCTGCGAGGCTTAACTTCCGTGTTCGGGATGGGAACGGGTGGAACCCTCGCGGTAAGATCACCGGAAAATTAGCATCGCGCGGCCCCGGTAACAGATTTGTGTCATCGGCCAGTCAGGTTCGGCTGGGGTCCGTCGCGCGAAGGGTTTTGCGAGAATCTCTCGCAAACCAAAAATCGTTTGAAAACCAGCTACTAGCCAGCCGTGAATGATTCTGGTCACAGCCAGCGTCGACTTTGTTTCCTGGTTTTCTTCAAAGAACATGAGGACGATACCTCACTACTGAATAGATTGAGAAACGCAAGGCCAGCGGCCAATAACCACAAGCTAACAGCTAAAGGCTAAAAGCTGCCTTCATACGCTGAATAAATTTTATGGTCAAGCCGAACGGGCGATTAGTACTCGTAAGCTGCGAACATCGCTGTTCTTCCACTTCGAGCCTATCAAACAGGTAATCTTCCTGTGCCCTTCTTGCCCCTTATGGGTTGGGAGATCTAATCTTGGGGAGTGCTTCACGCTTATATGCATTCAGCGTTTATCACAACCGAACTTCGCTACCCAGCTATGCCATTGGCATGACAGCTGGAACACAAGAG
>DATHMH010000016.1:0-2501 GCA_035487295.1 Terriglobales bacterium | reverse complement strand
AATGCTTCGGGACGCGCCTACAACGGTTGCGCCGGTCTCTAGGAACCGCCGGGTGATGAAAGACCCTAGACCTCCCTTTGCCCCTGTGATGAAAACTACCTTGTCTTTCATGAACGTTAAGCCTCCTCAATTTTGTTAGTCACGGGATGAACCAAGCCGCCGCGTTCTAAGGACGCCATCTATTGCCAGTGGTCCAGACCCACCGAACACGAGCGCCGCAAGACAAGCAAGATAGAGCAGGTTGCACTCGTAGCCTGGCGGCCCGAACTGGGCGTGGCCGGCTATCACACTCATGAGCTTGATCGAGGTGAACCCATACGGCAGGTGGACGGTGAAAATCGCTACGAAGAGCAGCACAGCCATCGGCAGGCTAACAAGGGGGACGAAAGCTCCGAGCAACACTGCGAGGCCGCCGATAAGCTCGGTCAAAATGGTTAGCCAGGCCATGAAATGGGGCGCGGGGACGCTGAGAGCATGCAGGATGGCGGCGAAGTTTTCGGGCCCCTTGGACAATTTGGCGAACCCGTGCTCCATGAAACCATAGCCAACAATCAGGCGTAGCGGAATAGGAGCCCAACGGGCTACCAAAGGTCCCTTTAAGAATGCAAAACGGCTGCAGCCTTCCCCTTCTGAGGATTGGCGAAGTTCGTTCATAGCGAAAAGCTCCTTCGTTGATTGATGTCGAATACCCGGATGCGCGAAGCAAATTAGGTCTAACTTCGACGCCTCGGCATGCATCATTATGATGTTATAATGTCGTGAGGGTTACAGCTTTTAGGAAATTATTTTATGGACCTCTTGCCCATGGGACCTGGAATGCGGTCGGATAAGAGACCCGCTGCGCCGCAGCGCCCTTCCTTCGGGGAAGCGTTGCGTTTCTGGTTCAAGCTCGGGTGGATCAGTTTCGGCGGTACAGCCTCCCATCTCGCCATCATGCATGACGAGTTGGTCGAGAAGAAGCGGTGGATCAGCAACGGAAGCTTCCTCCATGCCCTGAGCCATTGCATGCTCCTTCCCGGTCCGGAAGCACAACAGCTTGCGATCTACATCGGCTGGAAACTGCATGGCAAACGGGGCGGCGTTGTTGCCGGAACACTCTTCGTGCTGCCCTCCATGTTTGTTCTGCTGGCTCTGAGCATGGTCTATGTCAGATTCGGCAGCCTGCCGTGGATTGCCGCGATGTTCAACGGGTTAAAACCTGTCGTCATCGCTTTAGTAATAGTCGCCTTACAAAGGATTGCCAGAAGAGCCCTGCGCGGGCCTGTGCAAGGCGCCATTGCGGTTACTGCGTTTGCAGCAATGTTCTTCTTTGATGTCTCGCTGCTAGTGGTGATGTTTGGCGCCGTTGTTCTTGGAGTCGTCCTGGGGGCGTTGCGGCCTGACCTTCTGCACCACACTGCGGAAGCGGCCGCCGGAGACGATGAAGAAAGCTACTACATCCACCGCAGTTCGATCGCGCCAGAACCTAACCCGCTACTAAAGCCTGCTGTGAAGGTGGCCGCGAGCGCGCTCTTTCTTTGGCTTGTGCCGTTGCCGTTCTTCTACATTTTTGTCGGCGACTTCCATTTTTGGCGAGACCTCGCACTATTCTTCACCAAGACTGCCTTCGTTACTATCGGCGGCTCGTACACGGTGATTCCTTACGTGGCGAAGATTGCGGTAACAAAGCTGCATTGGCTGAACAAGTGCCAAATGACGGACGGTTTCGCGCTGGCCGAGACAACTCCAGGCCCTCTGATCATTGTGGTGGCTTTTGTCGGGTTTCTGGCCGCGTACAACCACTTCCACGGCTCATTGTGGATGGGAACTCTGGGTCTGCTGGCAACCACTTTTTATACGTTTCTGCCATGCTTCTTCTTCGTCTTTGCCGGTGCGCCGCTGATAGAGCGGACTCAGGGCAAGCGTACGATTGAAGGTGTCCTGGCGCTGATCACAGCGGTGGTGGTCGGGGCGATTCTCGACCTGACACTCTTTCTAGGCAAAGCGGTAATCTTGTCATCAGGAGTGGCGGGTCTCAAGCAAATCAATCCACTCTCTCTGGGCTGGGTGATGCTGTCGCTTCTCCTGCTCCAGAGATTCAAACTGAAGATCATTCCGCTGATCCTGCTGGGTATTGGGTTCGGTTCGATGCGGTATTTTCTCGGCTTGTGAAGGACACTAGACAAAATTTCCGGCAGGTCGGCGATTCGGAAGTAGTCCGGTTGGGCATCGTGCGGATAAGTATCGGGAAGTCGGCTTGTAGGCAGTGATCTCCGCGCTTGGTATCGGTTCTCGACGGGTTACAGAGCACTCGGAAGTCATTCGCCCAACCACGCCCCAGCGCAAAACTTACTCTCCGTTCGCATGACCATTGCTAAAGATCCGAAGGGGGAGTTGCCTCCGTCGATTCCAGCGAAACGCTCCTCACTCCGCGTGAACAGCCTTCTGTTGGCTTACGTTTTGACCATCGCCGCTTTTCAATTTGCTGAAGATAGCGGTCGACAAAATCGTGAACACTCCGA
>DATHMH010000015.1:0-361792 GCA_035487295.1 Terriglobales bacterium | reverse complement strand
GCCGTCCACCCTGATGACCGAACCTCGATGGCGGAAACCATCAGGGTGATGCATGAACAGCGCAGCGGCTGCGACATAACCCACCGGATTGTTCAACCAAACGGGGAGATACGTTACGTTCGCTGTGTGGGTGTCCCGGTTGTCGAAGAAGGGGTTTTCAAAGCGTTTCACGGTACCACAATTGACGTCACCGAGCATGAGCTACTGACACAGGAGTTACGGCGGGAGCAAGCATACCTCGCTGAGGCACAAAGCCTGACCCACATCGGCAGTTGGGCGACCAATTTCGCTACCGGGCAAAACTTTCATATTTCGGACGAAACGGTTCGCATACACGGCTTCGATCCACGCCAAAGTCCTATTCCACTCGAACGCTTTTGGGACACTGTCCACCCGGAAGACAAGCCGGCCGTGAGGGCAACTCTTGAAAATGCGATCCGCACAGGAACGGATTACGATATCCGCGAATTTCGCATTTGTCGTGCCGACGACGGCCAGATCAGGTTCCTGCGTACCATAGGACATCACGATCCTGCTGGAGAAACCGGTTACTACGTCGGCATCACCATGGATGTAACCGAACGAAAACAGGCCGAACAGGAGCGCGAAAGGTCGCGCCAGCTAGAGGCTGATTTGACACAGGAGTTGCGACGGGAGCAAGCATACTTCACTGATGCACAACGCATGGCCCACATCGGAAGTTGGGTTTACAATCTTCTCACACAAAAGGTATTGCATTCATCGGACGAAAATGCTCGCCTGTATGGCTTTGATCCCAGCCAAGGCCCGATACCAGCCAAACGCTTTTTCGACACTCAACACGTGGAAGACGCACCGTGGGTGAACGCAACTCTTGAAAGAGCAGTTCGCGAGGGGACGGATTTTTACCTCGACGAATATCGGGTTCATCATACCGACGGCAGCATCAGATTCCTGCGTGCGATCGGACATCGCAATGCATCCGGAGAACCAGGCGAGTACGTCGGCGTCACCATGGATATAACGGAGCGAAAACACGCCGAGCAGGAGCGCGAAAGACTGCGCCAGCTGGAGGCTGAACTCGCGCACATCAATCGGGTGAACATCATGGGAGAATTGGCCGCCGCGTTAGCGCACGAAATCAAGCAGCCCATTGCCGCCTCAATCACTAGCGCCAACGCACTTTTGCGATGGCTTGCCCGTGATCCACCGGACCTCGAAAGAGCCAGAGCAGCAGCAATTCGCATTGAGCAGGATGGAAACCGTGCGGCTGATGTTATTAATCGTTTGCGGTCCTTCTATAAAAAAGGCACACCCCCTGAACGCCAGATGGTGGACGTCAAAGACATCATTCAAGAAATGATTGTTCTGCTCAGGGATGAAGCGGTGCGGCACTCCATAACGATCCATTCCAAACTCGACGCAGAGACGCCTAATATCCTGGCTGATCGGGTGCAACTTCAGCAGGTGTTCATGAACCTGATGTTGAATGCCATCGAGGCCATGAAAGACACTGGAGGTGAATTGACGATTCGGTCGCAACTCAATCCCGAAGGTCAGTTACTCATTTCGATCAGTGATACCGGCGTGGGCTTGCCGGCGGAAAATGCCGAACGGATTTTTGATGCGTTCCATACGACGAAACCACAGGGCATGGGCATGGGTTTGGCCATTACCCGCTCGATCGTGGAGTCCCACGGAGGGCAAATCCGGGCCACTGCGAATCAGGAGGCGGGTGCAACCTTCCATTTCACTCTCCCCGTCGAAGCCGAGGCGCACGCATGAAGCCGGCGGCCGTTCCCACAGTGTTCATCGTTGATGACGACCGCGGCATGCGTCAGGCGATCAAGGACCTCGTCGAGTCGATTGGCCTGCGCGCCGAATCCTTTGCCAGCGGCCAGGAATTTCTGAGCAGGCAACGCACCGGCGACCCCAGCTGTTTGGTTCTGGACGTAAGACTGCCTCAGATGAGTGGCCTCGATTTCCAGCGCCGGCTGGCCGAGAACGGCATGCAAATCCCTATCATCTTTATCACGGCGCACGGAGACATTCCCATGTCGGTCAAAGCGTTAAAGTGGGGCGCCGTGGAATTTCTGACGAAGCCTTTCAGGGACCAGGATCTGCTGGACGCGATTCATCTGGCCCTCCAACGTGACGGCGCCGCGCGAGAACAACAGGCTGAGATCCACGATTTGCAAGAGCGCTACAAGGCTCTGACCGCGCGCGAGCGGGAGGTTATGACTCTCGTGGTCACCGGAATGCTCAATAAACAGATTGCCGGCGAAATCGGGGCCAGCGAGGCCACAGTAAAAATCCACCGAGGCCACGTCATGCAGAAGATGCATGCCGGATCTTTAGTTGAATTGGTCCGCATGGCCGACAAACTCAAACTCACCCCTGGTAGATAGGCCGTCAACACTCAGCATCCAGTCGGGGACATTCTTGTTTCAAGGGCCTGACCCCGCTCCGTAACAATTAGGGCCATTTTCCTTCCTTTCGGCCTGTAATCGACTACCACCTAAGTGGTAGTTCGCGCGGCTAAGGCGGTATTGTGCCGCTTTGTGTGGAGCGATATCCTTCGCCTATGAGCAACCGGCCAAGCTCAAGACCTGTAGCAATCATCGACGACGATGAGCCGGTGCAGCGCGCACTCCAGGATCTCATCGAATCGGAGGGGCTGCCCGCGCTCTGCTTCGGCTCCGCAGAACAATTCCTGGACTCCGGAGCCCAACACGTGGCCGCGTGCCTGATCGCGGACATTCGCATGCCGGGCATGTCGGGTCTTGAACTGCAGGCGAAGCTAAAGGCCGAGCGATGCCGAATACCGATCGTCTTCATCACCGCACACGGCGATGCCGAGATGCGGATTCGTGCTATGCGTGATGGAGCGGTGGAGTTCTTGACCAAGCCTTTCGATGACGTCGTCTTACTAGAGATTCTTCATGCCGCGCTCGAGGACTAGTTCGCGAATTACCTATGGGTTGGGAGCCAAAATCGATGGCAGTGGCTGATCAAGACCGTCGGGTCCGCAGATTCGAGCAGATCATAGGCAACAGCCCCGCACTGAGGGCCGTTCTAGAACAAACCAGGTGTGTTGCGGTAACGGATTCCACTGTATTGATTCAGGGAGAGACCGGGACTGGAAAGGAACTCATCGCTCACGCGATCCATAATGCCAGCCCCCGCAGTGGCCACCCCTTAATCAAACTGAACTGTGCCGCCATTCCCTTCGATTTGCTGGAGAGCGAGCTCTTTGGTCATGAGCGGGGCGCTTTTACAGGCGCCATCGCGCAAAAAATAGGCCGCTTCGAATTGGCGGATAAGGGGACTCTGTTTCTCGATGAAGTTGGCGACATACCGCTCGCGTTGCAACCCAAGCTCCTGCGGGTTCTGCAGGAGCAGGAATTCGAACGTCTTGGAAGCGGCAGCACCCACCGCGTCGACGTACGGCTCGTCGCAGCAACTCACCGGGACCTGGAACAAATGGTGAAGCGTGACCAATTTCGCGGCGATCTCTACTATCGCCTGAACGTATTTCCCATCACGCTGCCGCCCCTGCGTGAGCGACGCGAGGATATAGGTCCTCTGGTGCGACACTACGTCGAAGCCTTTTCCCGGCGAATGGGGAAGCACATCGGCACCGTTCCAGATGAATTCGTGAATGCCTTCGAGTCGTATTCGTGGCCGGGAAACATTCGAGAGCTTCAGAACGTGATCGAACGCGCGGTCATACTGTCCAGCGATGGTTCGCTCTCCAACCTTCTACGCCCAACCCGCGCCGTTTCCGTTGCCGGGTTTCCAGTAAGCAAGACGCTTCGCGAGTGCGAGCGCACTCTGATTTTGGAAGCATTGGAAACCACGGGTTGGGTAGTCGCTGGACCGTATGGCGCCGCCACACGATTGGGGATAAAGCGCACTACGCTAATCGCGCGAATGAAAAAACACGGGATATTTCGCCCACAAGAGGGCAGCAGTCCGGGTCAAGCTATCGACGATGGTTCTACGAGGACCGAGCCCCTTTAGTTTTCTTGCCAGGATTGCCGGCGCATTGGCGAGCGCGGCACAAGCAACTGAACGATCGAGCATTTGTGCCTTCTTGCTCCGTATGAACATTTCTTTTTCTTCCTTGCCCAGGCTGATTCCTCGCTCGAATCGCCGATGTGTGAAATGCAAGTGCGGTGCTGGAGGCCACGTACTCTCTGTTCACCTTAGTGCGATAACGCCGTTGTGCCCCACCAACCCTGAGTGAAAGTGTCGGCCTATCGTCACTGTTCTCCTGTGGTCACCTCGCGAGATGGAATTGGCATCGTCATCGAAGAGCCAGCTTGATTTGCCGCGCTGAACTACATGGCAGGGGAATTGCAACAGCCATTGCAAATGTCAGCTTCAGGAAGGATTGCCGTGGCGAAGAGCACACCGGAGTCAGGGAAGTTGCAGAGAGAGCGCATCTCTAGAACGCATATGGTGCTCCATCGTTATCCACCGGCCGCTCGCGGCACACCGTTCGCGGCTGCCGCTCGACTCATTCTGGCTCTCCTGCCCGCAACTGCGTTTTTAGCTGCGGGCTGCGGGAGCACGAACGCGGCGTCCCCCATTCCCAGTCCTGAGGTGGAAGTCGCCAGCGTAGTTCAGAAAGATGTCCCAATCTTCAGCGAATGGGTGGCGACGCTCGATGGCTATGTAAACGCCCAGATTCAGCCCCAGGTGACCGGATACCTTATCCGTCAAACGTACAAAGAAGGTTCGTTTGTGCGCAAGGGCCAAGTTCTTTTTCAAATTGATCCCCGTCCTTTCCGAGCTCTGCTCGACCAGGCGAACGCTCAGCTTGCCCAGGCTCAGGCACAACTCGGCAAAACCGAAATGGATGTCAACCGCGATACCCCGCTGGCCCAGGAACGCGCCATTGCGCAGAGCCAGTTGGACAACGACATACAAGCGAACCGGGCGGCGAAGGCGGCAGTCAAGGCCGCTGAAGCGCAAGTGGAACAGGCGCATCTGAACCTCGAGTTCACCAGCGTGAAATCGCTGGTCGACGGCATCGCGGGAATCGCCCAGGCGCAAATCGGGAATCTCGTCAATCCGACTGCAGTTCTGACTTCGGTTTCGCAGGTAAATCCGATCAAAGCATATTTTTCGATCAGCGAACAGGAATACATTCACTATGCCAGGAGAATTAACGCGCAGACGCAAAAGGAAGCTCCTTCCGACTCGCCGCCGTTTGACCTGATTCTGGCCGACGGATCGGTTTATCCCTACAAAGGCGTTGGCCTGCTCACCAACCGCCAGGTGGATACAACCACAGGCAGCATTCAGCTCGTTTGCTCGTTTCCCAATCCGCAAAACATCCTCCGTCCCGGACAGTTTGGAAGGTTGCGGGCCGCGCCGGAAATAAGGCGCGGCGCGCTGCTCGTGCCGCAGAAAGCGGTGAACGAATTGCAAGGAACCTATCAGGTGGCGGTGGTAGACAGCGACAATAAAGTGAGCATTCGACCGGTGAAAGTCGGGGACCGCGCCGGCACGGCGTGGATCATCGAAAGCGGCGTCAAGCCGGGCGAATTGGTGATTGTAGAAGGATTGCAAAAAGTGCAAAGCGGTTCCACCGTAAAAATCAAACAGGCTGCACCGGCGAAAGGCGAGTGATCGCGTGTCCAAATTTTTCATCAATCGCCCCATTGTAGCCATCGTCATTTCGATCCTGATGGTGATCGTCGGGGCGGTCACGATTGCCTCACTTCCCGTGGCTCAGTTTCCGAATATCGTTCCGCCCGAGATCCAGGTTCTGGCCACCGATATCGGCGCGGATGCGCAGACCATCGAGCAGTCCGTCGCGACGCCGATTGAACAGCAAATGAGCGGCGTCGACAACATGAACTACATGTACTCGCTGAACTCGACCGCCGACGGACTGACTCGGTTGACCGTGAATTACGACGTAAAGACCGATCCGAATACCGATCTCATGCTGACGCAGATGCGACAGACCCAGGCGGCGTCTCAGCTTCCGACCGAAGTTACGAATTACGGCGTGACCGTCCAAAAAACAGTAACCGCTCCGCTGATGCTGATCACTCTCTACTCGCCGCATGGCACCTATGACGCTCGTTTCCTTGCTAACTACGCGTACATCAATCTGGCTGATCAAATCAACCGATCGTACGGCGTCGGAAGTGTCCAGGTTTTCGGCGCGGGTCAGTACGCGATGCGGCTATGGGTGAAGCCGGACCTGCTCGCAAAACTGGGAATTACAGTTCCGGAGATCGTTTCAGCCATCCAGTCGCAAAACACCGTGAACCCGGCGGGACAGGTAGGCAGCGAGCCGGTCCCCCAAGGGCAGCAGTTCACCTATTCTGTGCGAGCGCAAGGGCGCCTTACATCGCCCGAGGAGTTCGAAGAGATCGTTGTCCGCGAATCTCCGAGCGGCGCTGTGGTCCGGTTGAAGGATGTCGCACGCGTGGAGTTAGGCGCTCAGAGCTACAACATGGTGAGCCGGCTTGATGGAAAAGCGGCAGCCATCGTTGCGGCATACCAACTGCCTGGTTCCAACGCGGTGGAAACCGCCAATGGCGTCCGGAAGCTGATGGCTGAGATGAAGGGCCGGCTGCCGCAGGACGTGGACTATGTTGTCTCGCTGGACACAACGCAGGCTGTCAACGAAGGGATGAAGGAGATCGTCCTCACGCTGGTCATCGCCATTGTTCTGGTGCTCATTGTTGTCTTCATTTTTCTGCAGGGCTGGCGAGCCACCTTGATTCCACTGCTTGCTGTGCCGGTATCGCTTGTGGGTACCTTCGTATTCTTTCCGCTGTTTGGCTTTTCGATCAACACGCTTTCCCTGTTCGGCTTGGTGCTTGCCATCGGGCTCGTGGTGGACGACGCGATCGTTGTCGTAGAAGCGGTCGAGCGGTACATCGAGGAGGGTCTCACGCCGAAAGCGGCGGCCCTCAAAGCGATGGAAGAGATTTCCGGTCCCGTGATTGGAATTGCTCTCGTCCTCTCGGCCGTCTTTATCCCCACCGCATTCATCCCCGGAATTACCGGACGCCTCTACCAGCAGTTCGCGGTTACGATCGCCGTGTCGGTCATACTGTCGGCGTTCAACGCGCTGACGCTGAGCCCGGCGCTGGCTGCACTTTTGCTGCGTCCCAGGACGAAGACATCGAGTGGCGGGCCGCTCCAAGTGTTCTTCGACTGGTTCAATCGTGTTTTTGCCAATGCTACTTCGGCTTACGTACGGCTCTGTGGCTTTCTGATTCGCAAGAGCGCTGTCGCATTGATTTTGCTGGGCGCCTTTGCCATCGGGGCCGGGTTGTTTGGCAGCAAAGTTCCCTCAAGCTTTCTTCCCGATGAAGATCAGGGTTATCTCTACATCAACATGCAGCTTCCGACCGCAGCTTCTCTTCAGCGGACGGACGAGGTAGCCACGAAGATCGAAAACCTTCTGGCAAATACGCCAGGCATTGAGCACACAAACAGTGTCATCGGTTACAGCCTGTTGAGTTCGGTGCGCACCAGCTACAACGCTTTCTTTTTCGTGACGTTGAAGCCCTGGGACGAGCGTACATCACGCTCGGAGCAACTGCAGGCCCTTAAGCAGCGCATCAACGCGGGGTTGTCGTCGCTGCCGGAAGGCGTGGCCTTTTCGTTTTCTCCTCCAGCCATTCCGGGCGTTGGAACCTCCGGCGGATTCACTTTCGTGCTTGAAGATCGTGCTGGCATGGCCCCCGAGTTTCTCTCCTCGAATCTCGAGACCTTTCTCACCCAAGCCCGGAAGCGCCCCGAGCTCGCGGGACTAAGCACCACGTCTTTGGCCAGCGTGCCGCAGCTCTATGCGAATGTAGACCGCGAGAAAGTCATGAAGCAGGGCGTGGCAGTCAGGGACGTATATCAGACCTTGCAAGCTTTCATGGGCGGCTTGTTCATCAACTATTTCAATCGCTTTGGCCGGCAATGGCAGGTGTATGTCGAGGCGGAAGGAGACTATCGAACCAAAGCGGAAAATGCCGGCCAGTTTTACGTGCGAAACAATCGAGGCGAAATGGTGCCGCTGGCATCGCTCACCCGCTTTGAACCAAGCTCCGGCCCGGAATTCACCATGCGCTTCAACGAGTATCGGGCCGCCCAAATCAATGGCGCCGCGGCTCCGGGCTACAGCGCGAGCCAGGCCATGGACGCTCTGGAAGAGGTTTTCCGGAAAACCATGCCGCCTCAAATGGGCTTTGATTATCTCGGGATGTCGTTTCAGGAAAAGAAAGCGCAGGAGGGTGTTCCCCCGGCTGCCATTTTCGGGTTCTCGCTGCTCTTCGTTTTCTTGATTCTCGCCGCTTTGTATGAAAGCTGGTCGCTTCCCTTCAGCGTACTTTTGAGTACACCGGTTGCAATCTTCGGAGCTTTCTTTGTTTTGTGGTTGCGCCGTACGCTTTTGGGCGCCTTTCTACCGAGCTATATGGTGCAGATCGAAAGCGACGTCTATTCGCAAATCGGTCTGGTGATGTTGATCGGCCTGGCGGCCAAGAACGCCATCCTGATCGTGGAGTTTGCCAAAGAGCAGTACGAGCATGGTAAGCCTCTGTCGGATGCCGCTCTCGAGGGAGCGCGCCTGCGGCTTCGCCCAATCTTGATGACTTCGTTCGCCTTCATTCTGGGCGCGGTCCCGCTGTGGACAGCTTCTGGGGCCGGGGCCGTGGCACGCCAGATCATGGGTACAGCCGTCATCGGAGGCATGCTGGCGGCGAGTCTCATCGGCATTTTCTTCATTCCCGCCGTCTTTTGTCTCGTCGAGAAATGGTCCGGTGCCAGCAGCCAGCGCCAGTTGATCGCTGCTCCCGAAAGCCTACCGGCCGAAGGTGATTAGGATGAAACATCGCATCGTCTTGCTGAGCGCAATACTTTTGATTTCCGGCTGCGCCGTGGGTCCGAACTACAAGAGGCCGGCCGTCGAGGTGCCTGGCTCATATCGGGGAGCGGCCCCTGAACAAGCCGCGCAAACGCAGATCGCCCCGCTTGGGGAGCAAAAGTGGTGGGATGTATTTCAGGATGAGCAGTTACGCACGCTAATCCGTACTGCGCTTCAGCGGAATTATGATTTGCGTATAGCCGCATCCCGCGTGCTCGAAGCCCAGGCGCAGCTTGGCATTACGCGCGCCGATCAATTCCTAACGCTGAGTGGCGGAGCGGCAATTGGCGATGTTCGCACGGCCCGATCCAAGTTCCTTCCACCCTTTGAAACAAGTACGGGCCAAGTGAATCTGTCTGCCGCCTGGGAACTTGATTTCTGGGGTAAGTTTCGCCGCGCGACAGAAGCGGCGCGGGCCAATCTCCTTGCGAGTGAATCGGCCCGTCAGGAAGTTGTTTCCACCCTCGTGGCCAATGTCGCCGGGGCGTACTTCCAACTGCGAGCACTGGACCTGCAGCTGGAGATTTCAAAACGTACGCTCCAGTCGCGGCAGGAATCGCTGCGGTTGACGCAAATTCTGGCGAACGGGGGTTCCACCTCACTGCTGGACGTGCGCCAGGCTGAGCAGTTGGTCTTTACCGCAAGCGCGGAGGTCCCTGCGCTGGAACAGCAGATCGAGCAGCAGGAAAACTTTCTCAGCATTCTCCTCGGTCAGAATCCCGGCGACATATCCCGAGGGCAAACTCTCGCCGAGCAGCGCCAGCCTCCCGAAGTTCCGCCGGGACTTCCCTCGGCGTTGCTGGAGCGCCGGCCGGACATTCGCGCAGCGGAAGAGCAGCTGATTGCCGCAAACGCCCAGATCGGCGTAGCGCGTGCCGATTATTTTCCTCAGATCTCGCTCAGTGGAAGTGGTGGATACCAGAGTGCCGCGCTGACCGGCTTGTTGAGCGGCCCCGCGGGCGCCTGGAGCTTTGGCGCTGCCCTGACCCAGCCCATCTTCACGGCGGGCAGGATCCGCTCTGAGGTGCGTCTGGCCAGGGCGCGTCAGCAAACGGCGGAGCTGCTTTACCAGCAATCGATTCAAGGGGCGTTTCGCAGCGTCTCCGATGCGTTAATTGCGTACCGTAAGACGCGCGAATTTCGCACACAGCAGGAACTTCTGTTCCAGTCGGCCCAGGACGCGGCGCGCCTCTCCCACATGCGATATACGGGCGGCGTTACGGGCTATCTGGAAGTCTTGACCAACGAAACAAACGCCTTCTCGGCGGAAATTGGCCTGGCGCAGGCACGCCTGAACGAATTGCTGTCGCTGGTTCAGTTGTATGAAGCATTGGGAGGCGGCTGGCAGCAATAACGTTGGAGGCGGCTCTTCGTCGAATACGACGCACATGACAACGGATTGTTTTTGGAGATGTGAATGAACTTGCGAAGTTCACCGAATGAGAGGTACCTGTGAGCACACCTTGGCGAGTGATCATTGTCGGCGGTGGTTTTGGCGGGCTTACCGCGGCCTTGGCTCTGAAATCAGACCTGGTGGATGTGACCTTAATTGATCGCCGTAATTACCATCTTTTTCAGCCTCTTTTATATCAGGTTGCAACGGGCTCGCTCTCCGCAGAAGAAATTGTGGCTCCGCTGCGCAGTGTGTTGAGGCGGCAGAAGAATACCCGTGTGCTGCTCGGCACCGTGGAAGATGTTAATCCCGATAAAAAGCTGGTTGTTCTCGCCGATGGCGCAGTCCTTCCCTATGATTCATTGATCGTCGCAACCGGCTCTGAAACTTCATATTTCGGGCATAACGAGTGGCAGGAATGGGCGCCTGGCCTGAAAGTCGTAGAGGAGGCCACAACCATCCGTCACAAAATTCTGTATGCATTTGAAGTCGCAGAGCGGATCTCAGATCCCGTCCAGCGGCGGGCTTGGCTCACTTTTGTGATCGTCGGCGCCGGCCCAACTGGCGTGGAACTTGCCGGGGCGATCGGGGGGATTGCGCGGCAAACGCTCAAGAGTGATTTTCGTTCCATTGATCCGGCAGATGCCCAAATCATCTTGTTGGATGGAGCGCAGCGGGTGCTCATGCCTTTTCCGGAGAATCTGGCGGAAAAGGCTAGTCGCTCTCTGGTCGAACTCGGTGTCACTGTAAAGTGCGGCGCATTGGTCAAAGACGTCAACAAAGAAGGTTTGACCATTGAAGTCGACCACCAGCCGGATCACATCGCCGCAAGAACAGTGATTTGGGCAGGTGGTATTGCCGCCTCACCCCTGGGAAGGATTCTGGCGGGCCGTGCAAAAGCTGAAACCGACAAGGGAGGAAGAGTCAAGGTAAGACCTGACCTGACGATTCCGAATTATCCGGATATCTATGTGATTGGCGATCTTGCTTCCAGTGTAGATGCTCACGGAAAGCCCTTGCCAGGGTTAGCGCAGGTGGCCATGCAGGGAGGAAGCTACGCGTCAAAGGCAATTCTGCGGAAGGCGAGGGGGCAGTCGGAACTTCCTTCTTTTCGCTACGTCGACAAAGGCTCTCTGGCAGTGATTGGACGCTGGGTAGCAGTCGCCAATATCTTCGGCGTTCAGCTCTCAGGCCTGCCTGCATGGGTCGTGTGGGCCTTCATACATTTGATGTACATCGTCACCTTCCAGAATCGCCTTTTGGTTTGCATACGCTGGGTTATTCAAGACTGGACCTTCAGTCGTGGAGCGCGGCTGATTACCGGCGTGGCCCCGACCGATTTCAACTTCAATAAAGAAGTTGCCGTACACCGTGACGCCCAGGAAGTCAAAGCCGAGCCGGTGAGCCTGCCGAGTTGACAGGAGGACAGGCACATGAATCGGCTGGTTTGCTTGAGTGAATGGAAAAAAGAGATTCCGATGCATAGCACAAGAGAAAATCTGCCAGGACAGCCTCTATTGAAAGTGCTTGCGGCCTTGTTTGTGGCGTCTCCATCTCTTGCTCAATCCCCAATCTTTTCGAGTCCTACGAATATCTTTGCGCCGGCTTCAACCCCGGCCAAATCCATCTTTGGCCTCTCTCTCTTTGTAATCGCGATAAGCGCAGCCATTTTTGTTGTGGTAGCAAGTCTGTTGACCTATGTCGTGGTCAAGTTCAGGAAAAGAACGGATGATGACCGGCATGAGCCGGCACAGGTCTACGGAAGCAATCAAGTTGAGATCGCATGGACAGTCATTCCCGTCCTCATCGTCGTTGTGCTCTTCATGGCAACTGCGCGAGTAATCGCGAACGTGCAAAAGGCGGCTCCTTCGAGTGCCATTCGGGTTACCGTCGTGGGCCACCAATTTTGGTGGGAATATCGCTATCCAGGTTTGAAGGTTGTCACTGCAAATGAATTGCACGTTCCGGTCGGGATTCCCACTGAACTCAAATTGCTTTCTGCGGATACCGATCACAGCTTTTGGGTGCCGCGGCTGGCTGGCAAAACGGACCTGATTCCTAACCACCCGAACTTGATGTGGATCGACCCGCAGCAGCCGGGAATCTATTTGGGACAATGCGCCCAATACTGCGGCACGCAACACGCCAAGATGCTTCTCCGAGTCTATGTTCAGTCGCGCGCCGAGTTCGATCGCTGGATCCAACTCCAGAGCCAACCGGCGCAGGCCAACGACGCCGCGTCCGAAGGGCGGCGCATTTTCGAAGCCACGGCCTGCGTGAATTGCCATGCAGTAGCCGGCACGCCAGCGCAGGGGCGATTCGGCCCGGACCTGACCCATCTGATGAGCCGCGACACCATCGCCGCCGGGATAGCCGCCAATACTCACGAAAATCTACGGTCGTGGATCCAAGATCCCGACCGGCTTAAGCCAGGCTCTCTTATGCCGGCTATGGAACTGAATGAACATGACCTGGATGCGGTGACGGCTTATTTGGAGACGCTTCGCTAGAACGTGAGGAGAGCATTCGGATGGCGACTGACTTGATTACGTGGCCGGGAACGCAGGAGACGGTGGAAACGACGCCCCGTCCTCTTGTGGACAGACTTCACGAATGGGTCACCACAGTTGATCACAAGCAACTCGGCCTCATGTACATTCTTTACGCGCTGGTGTTTCTGTTGATCGGCGGGGTTGAAGCCGCGATCATGCGCATCCAGCTCAGCGGCCCGCATAAAGATTTTGTTTCTCCTCAGGTCTTCAACCGGATGTTCACCATGCACGGGACCACGATGATTTTCTTCGTGGCGATGCCCCTCGTCTTCGGCCTAGCAAACTACTTAGTTCCGTTGATGATCGGCGCACGGGACATGGCTTTCCCGAGGCTCAATGCCTTCAGCTTCTGGTTGACGGCATTTGGCGGAATCCTTCTCTACTCCAGCCTGATCGGGGCGAACGGCCTCTACGGAGCAGGCAATGCGCCGGACGTTGGCTGGTTCGCCTATGCGCCTTTGACCTCGCGCACGTTCTCTGTCGGTCACAGCACCGATTTCTGGACCCTGGCTCTGCTGGTCTCCGGGTTCGGCAGTATCGGAACAGCCATCAACATCATCGTCACCATTCTCTGCCTGCGTTGTTCCGGCATGAAACTGGGGAAGATGCCGCTCTTCGTTTGGCTCAACCTGGTGATGGCGGGGATGGTCATTCTGGCCGTCAGCCCGCTCTCTGCCGCGCAGATCATGCTCTGCATTGACCGTTATCTCGGCGGGCATTTTTTTGATACACAGGCTGGCGGTTCGGCCGTGATCTGGATGCACTTCTTCTGGATCTTTGGCCACCCCGAGGTTTACGTTCTCGTCATTCCGGCGTTCGCTATCGCCTGTGAAATTATCCCGGTCTTTTCACGAAAAGCGATCTTCGGATATCCCGTGATGGTTGCGGCAACGGTCGGGATCGGATTCATCGGTATGAGCGTGTGGGCACACCACATGTTCACCGTAGGTATGAGTTCCAACGCCAACACTTTCTTTGTGTTGTCCACTATGGCAGTTGGTGTTCCAACCGGAATCAAAATCTTCAACTGGATTGCAACCATGTGGGGAGGAAAGATCGATTTCAAATCGCCCATGCTGTTTTGCGTAGGATTCTTATTCCAGTTTCTGGCCGCCGGACTCACCGGAATCATGCTCAGCGCGGCCCCCTTCGATTGGCAACTGGGGAATTCGTATTTCGTAGTTGCTCACTTTCACTATGTGATTGTGGGCGGAATTCTGTTCTGCTTGTTCGCTGCTTTCTATTACTGGTATCCGAAAGTAACCGGGCGCATGTACAGCGAGCCGCTGGCGAAACTGCATTTCTGGCTGTTTCTCATTGGCTTCCATCTGACTTTTGACTTCATGCATATCCCTGGTCTGTTGGGCATGCCACGACGGATTTACACGTATGAGCCTGGCCGGGGGTGGGACACATGGAACCTGATCGTGAGCATCGGCGTCGTCTTTCAAGCCGCAGGCATATTGGTCTTCGCCGCGAATCTGTTCTGGTCTTATTTCAAGGGCAAGATCGCCGGAAACGATCCCTGGGATGCCTGGACCCTCGAGTGGACCATCAGTTCGCCGCCGCCCGCATATAACTTCGCCGTGATTCCGGCGGTGAAGAGTCGCCGTCCGCTTTGGGACCTCAAACATCCTGAAGATCCGGATTGGAAATACGAGTAGAGGAGGATTCGGTGAGTGTAGCCACTGTGACAACCCTTCAACCCGAAATCGGATGGGGGCCTTCCACGCCAGGGCGGCTGGGAATGTATTGCCTCATCGCCGCCGAGGCAGCGATTTTCACGATTTTTGTCGTGGCCTACCTCTTTTATCTGGATAAGAGTCTTAGCGGGCCGACCCCACAGCAAGTGCTTCATGTACCGGTCCTGTTCACCATTTGCCTGCTTTCGAGCAGCCTCACAATTCATTTCGCCGTCCGTGCTTTGCGGAAGACAAGGACCGGCGCATTTGCGTGGTGGTGGTTTCTGACGCTTCTTCTCGGATCCGCATTTATGGCGGGAACCGCGCTTGAGTGGCGCCGTTTGATCTATGACGAAGGGCTGACGATCCGAACCAATCTTTTTGGAACAACCTACTACTCGCTTGTAGGGTTGCACGCTTTCCACGTAGTCATGGGGCTACTCGCGCTCTCCATAGTGTTCCTGTTTGCACTGTTTGGAAAAGTACAGACAGAGCATGCTGTACGAGTGGACACTCTGGCCCTGTATTGGCACTTTGTAGATACGGTGTGGGTCGTGGTTTTTCTGGTCGTGTACATCATCGGCCGCTGAAAGGTAAAGAGCAATGGATTCCGGCACAGCAGCAACGAGAACCAGCAATGGCAGCACTCTGGAATTGCCTGCCCCCACAGCTTGGCCCTTCGTGCTCGCGTTTGGGATGACACTGGTATTCGCGGGTTTAGTTACGAACGAGTCGGTTAGTGTTCTGGGAGCAGTGCTGGCTGTCGCTGGCGCAGTCGGCTGGTTTCGTAGTGTTCTGCCCCACGAAGCACGCGAATCTGTTCCAGTCATGCCAGAGCAATCGGCTGTTGCGACTACGCGGCGTGATGTTGCCCGGCTGGAAGTCGCGGACCAACCGCAACGGGCATGGCTGCCGCTTGAGATCTATCCGGTATCGGCGGGAGTCAGAGGAGGGCTGGCCGGAAGTGTGGTCATGGCTGGGTTGGCCATGCTCTACGGCGTCATCAGCCAAAATGGTATCTGGTATCCGATCAATTTATTAGTTGCCGGCTTTTTCCCCGGCGCGGTGCATGCAACCACCGTCCAAATCGCTCAATTCCGCTTGAGCGCCTTGCTCATTGCTATTCCTATCCACCTGATCACATCGTTGCTGGTAGGACTGCTTTATGGCGTCATGCTTCCGATGTTTCCTCGCCGTCCCATTGTCCTGGGTGGGCTGATCGCGCCCATGATGTGGTCAGGCTTGCTCTACACCACGTTGGACATCATTAATCCCGTAATGAACCAGCGTATCGATTGGTTGTGGTTTGTCTTGTCGCAGGTCGGATTTGGAGTCGTGGCTGGTCTGGTGGTTTCGCGCCAGCAACGAGTTCGCACCTATCAGGGATTGCCGTTTGCTGTGCGCGCCGGGATTGAAGCGCCCGGCGTCATGAGAGAAAGGGACAAGGATTAATGGCCATGAGATCTCCCGCGATTGTTCTCTTTGGATTGGCTCTATCCTTCATGGCGATTTGCGCTTGCAACAGCGCGCCCGGGCGTCCTGCGGCGGATTCTGAGGTGACTCGGCCGAGCGAAGTATTGAACTTCGAAAGTTTGTATCGGCAGAACTGCGCCGGCTGTCACGGCGAACACGGTAGAGGCGGAGCGGCAATCGCACTGAACAGCGCCATCTACCTTGCCATTGCCGATGATGACGCCATACGCCGCACGACTGCTCAAGGAGTTCCCAGAACTGCCATGCCCGCTTTTGCGCAAAGCTCAGGCGGCATGCTCACGGACGAACAAATTGGCGCCATTGTCGCCGGAATTCGTACACGCTGGAGCAAACATGGTTCTCTGGATCCAGCGCTGCCAGGTTATAGTGCACTCGCCCCGGGTGATCCTCAGCGCGGGCGGAATGTATACGACACCTATTGCTCCTCCTGCCACGGACCAGGTGGCCGAGATGGAAGCCAGGCCGGCTCGATTGTGGATGAGTCGTTCCTCAACCTGGTCAGCGATCAATACCTCCGGACCATCGTGATTGTGGGGCGGCCGGAACTGGGCGCGCCCGACTGGCGTGGGAATGTGCCCGGCAAGCCCATGTCGCAACAAGATGTTTCCGATGTGGTGGCATGGCTCTCTGCGCAACGTCCAAAGCGTGCGCTCTCTTCAACAGCACAATCTCCCACAGGAGGTATCCAATGAGTTCCTCATCGAATGAAGTTACCAGACGCGGCTTTTTCGCGAAGATCGGCTTGGCACTCAACGGCGTTGTTGGCTTGGTTCTCGCCGTTCCTATTCTGCGCTATCTCGCCTCTCCCATGACGCGCGAAGGTGACCGGGAATATGATTCCTGGTTCCTCCTTGGTCCGCTGGAGAAGTTTCCTGCCGGCGAGACACGTCTGGCCACCTATCGCAACCCGATGGTGAACGCCTGGGACGGGGAGACCGCGGACATTGCCTGCTGGGTGCGCAATGTTGATGGGAACAAGCTCCAGGTGTTTGCCATCAATTGCGCGCACCTGGGATGCCCGGTCCGTTGGTTCCCTCAATCGAATCTGTTCATGTGCCCCTGTCATGGCGGCGCTTACTACCAGGATGGCTCACGCGCTTCCGGTCCTCCCGAGCGGGGTTTGTTCGAATATCCCTACAGAATTGAGGGAGGCAAGCTGCTGATTCACGCCGGCGAGATGCCCACACCTGGGCGCTCCGCCGGCAATTCAAAAGGATGTTCCTCATGCGGTTAATAGGACGAGTGGGTGAATGGCTTGATCAGCGCCTTCAGCTCGGGCGGCCAATCCGGGAGGTGATGGAGCACCCGGTGCCTCGCCAGACCGCGAGCTGGTGGTACGTCTTCGGCAGCGCCGCCCTGACGATATTCATTTTTCAATTCGTGACCGGCATTCTTTTGGCCCTGGTCTACGTGCCCTCGGCAGGAGAGGCATGGAACAGCCTGCAGACTCTGAATCACCAGATCGCGCTGGGATGGTTCATTCGTGCCCTGCACGGCTGGGGGTCGAATTTCATGATGGCCATCGTGATCATTCACATGGTGCAGGTCTTCCTCTTTGGCGCTTACAAGTTTCCACGAGAGCTTACCTGGATTCTGGGTGTTTTTCTGCTCCTGTTTACGTTTGGAATGGCCTTCACTGGCCAGGTGCTGCGCTTTGATCAGGACGCTTACTGGGGCCTGGGAATCGGGGCGTCGATTGCCAGCCGCGTTCCCGTTTTGGGACCAGCCCTGGTCAACCTTATCCTGGGAGGCCCCATCATCGCGGGTGCAACGCTTTCTCGCTTTTTCGCATTGCACGTCTTCGTAATCCCGGGATTGCTGATCGGCTTCGTGGGTTTGCACGTTCTGATGGTCCTTAAGCTGGGAGTCAACGAATGGCCCATGCCCGGGCGAATTGTCCGGCGCGCGACTTATGTGCGCGAATATCACGAACTCACGGCAAAAGATGGAGTGCCGTTCGTGCCCTATGCCATCTGGAAAGACATCGTCTTTTCCGCTTTCATCCTTTTATCTATCGCGACATGTGCGGTTCTTCTTGGTCCATTTGGGCCGGGTGGACAGCCCGATCCGACTATTATCCAGACCGCTCCGCGGCCCGATTCTTTCTTCCTGTGGATTTATGCATTGCTTTCCTTCTTGCCGCCGGCGGCTGAGACGCCAATCCTGCTAATCGCGCCGCTCATTGGTATTGTCGTCCTATTGCTGCTGCCGTTCTTTGCAGGTGAAGGCGAGAAAAGCTGGAAACGCAGGCCCATTGCCGTTCTTGTGATCCTGGTGGCAGCGGTATCTCTTGGCACTTTGACGCACCTGGGAGAGCACACGCCGTGGAGTCCCGTAATGGACGCATGGAGCGGCCAGCCGATTCCCGCAGCCTACTTGAAAAATCGCACTCCTCTGGAGCTCCAGGGCGCTCTCATTTTTCAATCCAAGCAGTGCCACAACTGCCATTCCCTGGGCGGAGAGGGCGGCAAGCGGGGACCGGCACTCGATCGGGTTGCCGTGCTTCTGACGCCGGATCAATTGGTGCGTCAGGTCATCCAGGGTGGCGGAAATATGCCGGCCTATGGCAAGAACCTGAGTCCTGCAGAAACGACCGCGCTGGTCAAATTTCTTGCGACGTTGCATCCATCAGGGCAAGCTCCTGCACAGGATTCTTCTCGCGCCATCGCTGAGACAGATCAACACTGAACAGGAGAGAGCGCTTTGCACCATAGGTCATTCTCATTTCCGCTAACCATGTTTCTGGCGCTGGGAGTCTTGTTCTATGCACAGGGCTGGCTGCATCTTCGCAATGCATCTTCGCGGATCATCACCTTGGGACACCTGGCAGCTTTCATGGGCGGAACCATTTCCATCTGGATTGCCGTGGCCTCGCCCCTGGCAGCGCTCGATCACGAACTGTTGTCCATCCACATGGTGCAGCACTTGCTGTTGATGGCGGTTGCCCCGCCGCTCATACTGCTGGGAAGGCCGGCCCGGCCTCTTCTGCATAGCATGCCGAAGCGTTTTCTTCGGCGCATCGTGGGGTCTGTTCTGCGCTGGGCTGCGGTACGGCAGGTTGGGAAAATCACTTTCCACCCGGTCTTTTGCTGGATTGCTGCAACCATGACTGTAATCGGATGGCATCTTCCTTCGCTGTTTGCGCTCGGGCAGCACTCGGCTGCGTGGCATGTGATCCAGCATGCGTCTTTTCTGCTGGCCGGATTTTTGTTTTGGTGGCCAGTGATCCAGCCGTGGCCGAGCCGCTCTCATGTACCGGAATGGTCAGTACCGTTGTACTTGTTTCTTGCCACTCTGCCCTGCGACGCGCTTTCGGCTTTTCTCACGTTCTGCGGGCGGGTGGCCTATCCTTCTTATCTTTCCGCATTGTGCCCTTTTGGGATTTCCGCCCTCCAGGACCAGGAATGGGCCGGAGTGCTCATGTGGGTATGCACAACTTTTATATATATGGTGCCGGCGCTGGTACTGACGGTGCGGATTCTTTCTCCGGCAGCGCCCATTGATTCGCAAGCAGTCGGCAATCAGTTCCTTGACGCGGCTGGCATCGAGGTGAGGTAAACGTGGCGACTGAAGCACTCGCGATGCGTGGACGGCCCTCGCGACCTGGCGCCTTGGCCGATTACTGGGCTCTCACCAAACCTGATGTCAACCTTCTGATTCTTATTACAACGGCTGCAGGGTTCTACCTGGGTCTCCCGATGCGGGCCGTTGGCTTTCCGATCCTATTGCTCTGTCACACACTGCTGGGCACCCTGCTTGTGGCCAGCGGAACTGCGACATTGAACCAATATGTCGAGCGGGAGTTCGATGCGCAAATGCGGCGCACGAAACGCCGTCCGCTTGCGGCGGGCAGAATCGACCCTTCGAGCGTGCTCTGGTTGGGAATTGCACTTTCGGTCTCTGGCGCCATCTACCTGGCAGCAGCCGTGAATTTGCTGGCCAGCCTGCTCACAGTCCTCACGTTATTGTCTTATCTGCTGCTCTACACTCCTCTCAAACGCAAGACGCCGCTGTGCACTTTAGTCGGCGCTTTCCCGGGGGCAGTTCCCCCTCTGATTGGCTGGGCGGCCGCGTCAGGAACATTGAGCGCCGGGGCCTGGCTGCTTTATGCACTGGTTTTTCTATGGCAATTTCCGCATTTCATGGCCATTGCATGGATGTACCGCGAGGACTACGACCGGGCAGGCTACCTGGTGTTGCCCCGAGGCAACGCGAGAGTTCCTCTTATGGTTCTGCAAACCATCCTGCCGCTGATTTCCTTAGTTGCAATTGCCATCGTGCAAACTCCAGCACGGCACGCAACCACTTTTTGCCTCGTAGGCACGTTGCTGGGATTGGGCTTCCTATACTTTGGCTTGAAATTTGTTTTTGCGCAGTCGAGGGAGGCCGCGCGCCGGCTGCTCGCGGCATCGATAATCTATCTTCCTTTGTTATTTGCGCTGAGCGCGTTGCTGTGCCATGGGGCCACAAGATGATCCAAGCAATAGCAGCCTCTTCAAATCTTCACGCTCAATAAACGTGTTTTGACTAAAGCCGCGAAAAGTCGATTTTTAGGGATAAGAGTCGGGGTTGTACCGCGAAGCAGGCCTTTGGAGTGCCTTTCTTTTCAAATACATGTTGTGCTCCCGTATCAGGCCAGTGACTCTCGCGCTGTAGAATCATACGGTTACGAACTTTCCCTGCCTTCTGGCGCTCTTCTGAATACCGTATCCCACCAAGGCTGAAAAAAAACTTCCAATGCTTTCTCCGAAACTGACACTAGTAATTGGACGGCAAGAAACGGCTCGTCAAAAGGAGATTGGAACATGATCTGCAAATCCGCGAAAAGCTCTAGTGTTGGCGAAAGCGAAATGACCGGCGCGACGAGTTGTCGGAAGCGCACCTTATTTTGTTTGGCGGTTTTGTTGCTGGCGCCTGTCGCGTGGTCGCAGAATGTCAATTTCGATCGCGGTTTTGCGCCTTCCGAGACCTATGACAGCTCGAACCTGGAATCGGTAAACCTTTCGAACGGGAATCTGCTTCTCCGTATTCCCATCATCTCGTATGCCCAGCGCGGAACCTTGCCGCCATTCACGCTATACCTTCGTTACAACAACCCGCGCTGGAATATTGGATTCGATACAGCCATAAACACTAACCAGACTATCTACTACGCATATTGGGAGCACGACAGTAGCAGCGTTGAAATCGTGCGCGACAACACCTACACCGAAGCTACATACAATTACACTGATCCCGTCTCAGGGCTAGTTACGGCGTCGGCTACCCACGCCATTGATGCCAGTGGGGCGCATCATGTGCTGGAGACGACAGGCGATCCAAACACGAGCAGCACCATGGAGTCTATTGACGGCACCGGACTCGCGTTCGCCACCATCGCCGGCGGCCTCATTGACGCTTCTGGAATTAGCCATTCTGGAGTCTCCTACGATCCCACCGACATGAGTAATTACAACCGTACCATGACGAACGGATTCGGAGAGACGACCAAAGACCCCATGGGAAACGTCATCACACCGCAGATTTCGAGGACACCCCCTCTCAACTTTGGATCGTCAAATGTGACCGGCTGGATCGATAGTGTTGGCAGACATATTCCAGCTCCTCATCCGCCTGCATTCTCGACTGCATCCTACTGCGAAACCGTGAACTTTCCCGGCGTCAATGGCGGAACGACGCCAATCCAGTTCTGCTATACATTGTATATTCTGCAATCGCCGTTTAACGTGCCATGGGCAGGCTTTTCCAATCCTAGTAACTCCACTTGGCTAACCAGCATCAATTTTCAGAACGGAACCCGTTGGGGGTTTGATTACGATATTTATGGTGAGTTGCAGACCATTACCACTCCCACGGGAGGGACAATTTCTTATACATGGGCTAACACGGCATCGTGCAATAGTGTCCTCACGAATCCGGCAATGCCGAAGCAGAATGGTTGGGCGACTAACCTGGACCCAATGCCTTCCTGTGATCGCATGGTGACCTCACGGACCTTCGATGCGAAGGATGGAACACCGCCCGCGACCTGGAAATACTCCATTGGTACTCCCCAAATCGTAACTGGTATCACCAGCACAACTGTGACCAATCCTAATGAAGATGACACAGTTCATATGTTCACTCCGGGGTACAATAATTCGCCGTATGAAACCACGACTCTGTATTACAGCGGCCCGCAGGCGAATAACAACCTGCTCAAGCGCGTCGATCAGGACTTTCAAAATTTGAATTACGACCTCAGTCAATGTTCGGCATTTGACGGGACGGCAGACGGCCAACAACATGGGCCGGCAATCCTGCCGACTACCACGACCACTACTTGGCCGAATGGACAGGTAAGCCAATCTGCCGTTACTTATGATTCCGGCCATTTCTTCAATGTCACCGACAACGCAAACAAGAATTATTCCTGTCCTCTGACCTATGGGAGAGTGGTGCAGCAGGTTGACTACGATTACGGCCAGGGAGCGCCCGGACAATTCCTGCGCCAGATCAATAAACAGTACCAATGGCAGAACAGCGCCAACGGCGGCAATTATCTGACCGCCAACCTGATCGATCGCGTCGCCTCGGTCACGGTGCTGGCAGGGACCGCTCAGTTCGCTCAGACGACATATGGCTACGATGAGAACAACGGCAGCCCGCAAGGTGTTTTTGGCAACCAAACCTCTGTGACGCGATGGCTCTATGGCGGCACGTCTCCCAAATCTCAGGTCGTGTATAACTCGCAAGGCATGCCGTCACAGACTATCGATGCCAAAGGCAACGTAACCAAAATCAGCTACGACAGCACCGGGATGTTCCAGAGCCAGGTGCAGTTGCCGACAACGTCAAACGGCGTTCAACACATTGTTTATACATCGTATGACCTCAACACCGGCTTAAAGACCAGTCTCACCGATCAGAACGGCACAGGACCGGGCGATCCAGCCCATACGACCAGCTACACGTATGACAACATGGGGCGGGTGAAGAGCGTCACCGGGCCGCCGGACCCGAACAACGGGGGGCAAAGCAGCCAGACGGTCTACACCTATGATGACGTTCCTGCGGTTCCGTACCAAAATCAGCTACGACAGCTACCGGAAGTTGAAGTGCAACAGAACATTGATGGCCGCCTAACGGATTCTTTCACGTTGTTCGACGGCTTGGGCCGAGCTGCGCGTACGGCCACCAAGAATGATGAAGACCCCAACAATCCCTATGACCAGGTGGATACCTGCTATGACGGTGTAGGGCACAAGAATTTCGCGAGCTATCCTTACCGCTCCACCGGATTCAACGCCACCAAGGCGTGCAGCAACTCGCAGCAGCCGGGCGATACCTTCAGTTATGATGCGGTGGGCCGTCTGACAACAACTACGCATACCGATGGCAACATGGCCACTATAGATTACTCAAAGTTTCCAACGACCACGACGACCGATGAAGCCGGCAACGCGCGCCGCACCCGGAGCGACGCGCTGGGACGGTTGCTGGAGGTGGATGAGCCCGGCGCCGGGCCGGAAACGACCGCGACCGGATCTGTCGCAATCAGCGGCATGGAGGGAGTGATTGCCGCGTTTCCAGGCTCCGGCAATATCACCATCAGCGGCCAGCCGCGGTGGAAGACGGTCTCCAGCTCAGCCAACACCCAGACGGGCGGGACCACAAGCATCAAAATCAGCGGAGCCGAGCAGCAGTGGCCTGTGGGAAAAACTTCAGGAACCGGCACGGTCAGCTTCAGCGGCAATGAGCAGTTGACTCCAGGTCAGGCGGCGACGGGTAGCGTGACCATCAACGGTAGCCTGAAATCGAAGCAAGTGCAGACCCAGGCGGCAACGAATGCCACCGCTACAATCTCTATCACGGGCTCCGAACAGTTGGTGGCAGTGCCAACGACCTGCTATGACAATCCGGATGGCATCGACGTTCAGTGTACAGAGAACGACTGGGATGAAGGTTATCTTTCCATTACGATCAATGGACGTGAGGATGACTATGGCTATGGTCGGAATGACACTTCCGCGTCGCTGGCCGCGGGTTTGGCGGGTGTGATTAATGGAGACTCGGCAGCCCCGGCCACCGCGGCAGTCTCGGGGAGCACGCTCTATCTGACCAGCAAGGCGACCGGACCGGGCGCTGACTACAGCGTCACAACCCATCCAGCCTCAAATTTGTGTGGTAGTGGATTCTATGGCCAATGCGTGGGGTTCTCTCCCTCGTATGACTTTTCTCCAACAGCCTTCGATTTTGGATCATCGCTGAGCGGTGGTCAGAATCCAGTCTATGGGACCCTCTATGACCAGGGGAGTTGCAGCGCCACGTTCAGCTCCGGCTCGACCCGTGAGACTTTCAGTTCGCCATGGTCTGGTTCTTCGACCGCCGGTTCGAGCATTGTCCAGGATCTCGCCAATCGCATCAACGGTAAAGTCTCCGGTGTGAACGCCAGTACTCTGGTTTCAGCCGGCATCTCCAGCAATGTGCTGAATCTGACGGCTAAGAATCCAGGGTCCGTAGGCAACAATATTGCCATTTCATCTTCCTGCACCTACGACTCGAATGATTTCCCAAGCAATCCTTCGTTCAGCACAACGAACTCCGGCTCCAATCTGAATGGTGGCCAGGATATCTACGACAAAGGCAGCTTTACCCTCACCCTCAACCCGAACACGCCTCAGGCCACCAACTACACTGTCTCCTGGCAGAAGGGAGACACGTCCAATACGATTGCCGGGAACCTGAAAACCGCCATCAACAACAATACGAGTGGGCCGATCACGGCCACGGTTTCTGGAGCTGTCGTGACCGTAGCTGCCGTGGCCACGGGCGGCATCTCCAACTATCCGGTCAGCATTTCTGGCGCTTACGATTCGAAAGACTTCAAGAATTCATCCTTCGGCGCCACGCTCTCCGGATCGGCTCTGGCTGGGGGAGCGCCGCCGGTCCTTGCCGCCGATCAAGGCACGTTGACGGTCACGGTCAACGGAAACCCATATCAAGCCACCTGGGGAGCAACCGACAGTCCAAACACGATTGCCCAGGCGCTGGCCAATGCTTTGGGCAAGGATCCCACCGTTCAACCCCAGCTATCGAGCGACGGAGCCACGGTCTACATCACGCCCAAGGCCCTTGGACCTGCTACTTACACCTCATCGACTACTTTCGCTTGGGACACGGCCAAAACCGGCCACTTCCCCCAGTCGTCGTTTACCCCGGCCAATGCCATGTCCGATTGGGGGCAGGTCACCGCCACGGTCAACAACCACGGCAATGGCGCCTGGTATGCCGGGTTAGATACCCCTGCCACCATCGCTCAGGCGCTGGTCTCCAGCATCAATGCTCCCGGCAGCGGAGCTTACGTAACCGCCAGCGCATCGGGAGCCGTGGTGACGCTCACCGCCACGAATGGCGGAGCGAATACCGATTACAATTTCTCTTCCGCCGTGGCCAGCTCCGATGTCCCGGACTTCTCGCCGCCTGCGTTCAGCGCTAGCAACTCAGGCGCCGCCCTGGCCGGAGGGGCCGATCCGGTTTACGATGCGGGTAATGTTTCGGTCAGTATCGCCAACAGCAGCACCGGAACCAACTTCCAGGCTACATCGCAATATCAGCAAGGCAGCACGATCGCCTCGATCCTCACCGATCTGAACAATCAGCTCAACAGCGGGTCGTCGCCGGTGAAGTCTTCCATCGCGGGCAGCTCGCTGAATCTGACGGCCAGGAATTCTGGAACGTCAGGCGATCTGCCGATCGCGACCGGCTCTTCCACAAGCAAATCGAATTTGTTCTCAGCGGCCTCTTTCTCGGCGTCGGGAACGGGGCTCAGCGGCGGCACTGACTCAATGCCCTCGCTTTCCACCCCGGCGGTGACGCTGTATTCCTATGACATGCTGGACAATCTTGTCGGAGTGCAGCAGCAGGGGAACAGCACCGATCCATCCCAGTGGCGGCAGCGCAGCTTTGTCTACGATACGCTCTCGCGCCTGCTGACCGCTACGAATCCTGAATCGGGAACGATCGGTTATACCTACGATGCAAACGGGAATCTGTCATCGAAGACCTTGCCTGCGCCCAATGCCCTGTCGACATCCACGGCTACGCAGACCATCAGCTACTGCTACGATGAGCTGAACCGCGTAACGGGAAGGGCGTATGGGCCGCCGGGTTGCCCGCTTTCTTCCCCGGTGGTGAGCTATGCCTACGATGCCGGCAGCAACGGCAACGGCTATGTGACCAGCGTGACCGACCATGCCGGTTCCGCCAGCTACAGCTACGACGTGATGGGCCAGATGGCCACCGAGCAGCGCACGATTGCGGGGGTGAGCCAGAGCTTCAGCTACGCGTATAACCTGGATAGCTCGCTGAAATCGATCACTTATCCCAGCGGGCGGGTGGTCAGCTACGGCTACAACGTAGCGCAGCGGCTGCTCTCGGCGACCGATAACAACAACATCGGCTATGCCAGTGGCGCGCACTACACTCCGTTTGGCGCGCTCAGCAGTGTTTCGAGTGGCCCGACGACGACCAGCAACACCTACGACGCGCGCATGCAGCCCTACGAATTGAAGACCACTGTCGGGAACCAGGCGTTGCTGGACCTGACCTACGACTTCCACTATGGGCAGAATGACAACGGAAACATCTACCAGGTCACGAACAACAAGAACACGGCGCGCACGCAGCAGTTTGGCTACGACGCGCTGAACCGGCTGGTGTCGGCGTTGACGCCGAATACGAACAGTCAGAGCTCCAACTGGAACCAGAACTACAGCTATGACAACTGGGGGAACCTGCTGCAGAAGAACGTTGCGGGCGGGGACACTTCTCTCAACATAGCTGTGAATGGCAAGAACCAGGTCACGAACTGGTGCTATGATGCGGCGGGGAATATTACCGGTCCGAATCCGTGTGCGACCTATGCGAACAATGCCTTTCCCAATATCTACGACGCCGAGAACCAGTTGAGACAGGCTACGGTTAGCGGCGTCACTACTGCTTACGATTATGATGCCAATGGGCAGCGGGTGAAGAAGGTCACGAGCGGCATCGGAACGCTGTATTGGTATGGGCCCGGCGGCGAGGTGCTGGAGGAGACTGACCTGAGCGGCACTCTCAAGAATGAGTATATTTTCTTTGGCGGCAAGCGGGTCGCGCGCTACAACCCGGCAACGGATTATTTCTATTACTTCAGTGACCACCTGGGCTCGGCGAATGTGCTGACAGACGCCAGTGGCGGTATCAAAGAAGAATCGGATTACTATCCCTTCGGCGGCGAGCGCGTGGTGACCGATACGGGCATCGGCAACAACTACAAGTTCACCGGCAAAGAGCGCGACCCCGAAACTGGACTCGATTACTTCGGGGCGCGGTATTATGGGAATGCGATTGGGCGGTTCCTATCGCCCGATCCATCGGGACTTCTGGCACAACATCCGGAGAACCCGCAAAGCTGGAATCTCTACAGTTATGTGCTCAACAACCCAGTGATCAACATCGATCCGAACGGACTGGACTGCGTTTACACCGACAGCAGCACCGAGAGTTCATCAGTCGACCACAATAGTAGTGCAGACGAATGCGGTAGCACCGACGGAACCTGGTTACCTGGTTACGTAGATGAGAACTGGGTTCATTACAACTCAGACACCCAAATGTGGCAGGTTGCATCCGTCGACGGCGCTGGAGACGATGGGATCGTCAGCTACTCGACGTTTGCGGAAGGCGCAATAACCAGGGATGATGGGTTCTGCGTCACTGGCTGCCAAGGTGCCGACTTCTCGCAGAAGGAGACCAAGTGGCTTAACAACCAGTTAGTTGGAAATTCAATCCTGGGCGGCACGGACGAATTGTTGACGTTCATGACCCATCGAGACACGCCGATTCATGGAATGTTGAATAAAGGGATAATCGGGCGAATTCTTGAGCAGATAATTAGCGGTCCCCTTGCCTTCTGGACCGATCATTGGGCCGGACCTAGCGGAATGGGTGCACCGGGAGGACAAGGTGATTGGGCTGCGATGGTTCATGATTTCAACTACGAAACCAACGGGATCAAGATAAGCTCCTATTTGAATCCCTCGCTCTCGCCGGATACGGCAAAGGCGCTCATACAGAGCAACAACAATCTCATCCGCAATGCTGGCGGGTACCAGTCCGTCAAGATGGGAATGTTTTTCGGAGGATTAGTAAACGGATTTCAATTAGCCGCTCATGTCCGTTAGCGCCAGAGCAATGGTAATGGAAGCTTTCCGAATCCTTTCGTCGTTTGGAGCGTGTATCGTGAAGTGCCATGCAAAGGTCGCTTTCATTCTTCTCTCTGTTGCCGCCGTAATCGCTGGGGCGCAATCGCCGGCGAATGACCGAGGGGAGCAGGATACCAATGTGCGTGGGTATTGGACCGATCCAGCCACTGGGCTTATGTGGGCGGGGAAGGACAACGGCAAAGACGTGAACTGGCACAAGGCTGTGAAGTACTGCCGCGAACTGCGCCTGGCTGGCGACTCGGACTGGAGGTTGCCCACACTTGCTGAGTTGGAGGGAATCTACGATCGGAGCGCAAACGCTCCTGGACGAGCTGGCCCAGGCGCGGGTAGAGCTTTCACCTGGCATGTGAAAGGAAATTTGTTCCTGACGGGCGAACCGTGGAGTGCGACTCAAAGAGTGGATGATCGCGGGCATCCTAACGGGCTTGCGTGGTACTTCGACTTCAACGAGGGGATACAGAACGACGATGACGCCGGTCTATTCACCGGTCGTTTCGCCGATTATGGCAGGCGCGCACTGTGTGTGCGCCGTTCTGAAAAATGATGTACCCCAGGCCGGCGGGTGGCCCGGCCCGAAATGTCAATCTCAAAAATTAATCCAAAGGGTGCCCCGGCCTGGCTTTGCTAGGCCGGGGTTCTCTATCGGATGACTAAAAACCAGAGGCTCGTTTGATATCAAATTGTTAGCCCGTCGACAATTCTGTGTCATCATCGTCGTAGCCGCATTCGAGAATGGGGGCGCAACCAGCTCTTGATCGTGCGTGCTCTGCCCAGAATAGAATCTTTGATATCAAAATCTTGCTTCCTGCTTTCTGCATGTCATCATGATCTTGGAAGTGTGTCGCGGCCGTATTTCAGAATGCGGCTTGGCTCTTCATTCCCGGCCCGCAAGTCTTCAGGACCGGCCGGAGAATGAGAGAAGCTCTTTGACAACCTGAAAGAAACTCCACCGCGGAGACCTGATCGCAGCGTTCGTACATTTCGGAACAAGGGATAGGCGCAGCCAATCGCACCTGCGATTTTACCGGTCAGTTACTATGGGCGACCCTTGCGGTAGCTTGCTGGCATTTCCGTATCTCATTGATTCAAAACCTCAGACCCTAGCACGCAAGGGGAAGGGGGTAAAACGCCCTTACGCAAGAAAAAATCAGAGAAGAAAAATTACTAGAATGTGAACATCCGCTCCAATCCTATGCAGAATTACCTTGCAAGCAGCCGCTCGATATCGGCTTTTAGAGATTCAAACTCGATAGGTTTGCTCTGGTGGCTGTCAAATCCGGCGGCCAGGGTTTTTTCTTTGTCACCCCTCATCGCATACGCCGTCAAGGCGATGACCGGAAGCTTGGTAAACCTGGCATCTTGCCGCAGCGATTGAATTACGGCATAACCATCGAGCTCGGGCATTTGCACGTCGCAGAGCACCAGGTCGGGCGCTGTTTCCGTAATTTTCCGCAGAGCTTCCTGGCCATCAGCCGCTTCGATGACCTCATATCCCCAGCCCAGGATGAACTCACGTAACAGCTCCCGGCCGGCTTCACTGTCTTCGACGATTACTATTTTTTTCATTGCGTTGCTCGCGATCTTATTGTTGGTTGGCCGGCCGAAGCTCGCGTCGCTCTCTCGAGTTGGTTGAGCAGCCCTTCTTTCCAAAACTCCCCCTTGCGGTAGAAGCCTTGCGTGGCGCGTAATAGAAATTCAATATCCGTTGCCGTCAGGTCTTTAGCGGTGAAGACGAATACGGGTAAATCTCGCATGGAAGAATCGTCTTTGACTTTACGCAGCACTTCAAAACCATCCATTTCCGGCATCATTAAATCGAGCAGCATGGCATCTACCGCATTCTTTGCCAGCAGCTCCAAGGCTTCTCTTCCGCTATGTGCAACCATCGGGATGTACCCGGCAGATTCCAATACCTGGCTCGCCAACTGCAGGCTGGTATCTTCGTCATCAACCACGAGAACCTTGCGTGACCCCTGAATGCCAAGATGTTTTTCCAGGGCTGCTAATAGAACTTCTCTCTGCACTGGCTTGACCAGGTACTCGGAAGCCCCCAGGGCGAACCCTCTACCTTTGTCGTCTACGATAGAAACGATCACGACAGGAATCGCCGAGGTCGCAGGATTGGTTTTTAGCTGTTGCAGGATTTCCCAGCCGCTTTTGCCCGGCATGAGCATATTCAACGTGATGGCATCGGGCAGTAGCCGCAGTGCCTTGTCAAGGGCTTCCTTTCCTGAGCTGGCAGTGACGGTCTCGTACCCTTCCGGAGTAAGATAACTTACCAGGAGTTCGTGGGTTGAAGCCTCATCATCAACCACCAGAACCAGCGGCTTTTTGCGGCTGGAATCCATACCCGGTGCGGAAATGTTAGGCGCAATTTCAGGAAGTTGCTTGCTGCGCGGCAGTGTGAAAGTGAACTGGCTGCCTTTGCCAACTTCGCTGCTGACGGCGATGGTTCCGCCCTGCTGCGCTACCAATTTCTTGGTGATGGCCAGACCCAGGCCCGTGCCCTCGGTGACCCCTCGGGTCGTCTTGCCAACCTGGCGAAATTCGTCAAAGATGACTTCTTGATCTTCCGGACGAATTCCGATTCCCGTATCGGTCACAACAACGTGAGCGAAGAGATCATCCTGCGTGACGTCGAGGTTGATCTTTCCCCCAGCGGGCGTGAACTTCACGGCATTGCTCAGCAGGTTATAAAGGATCTGCTTGAAGCGCACGTAATCGGCACAGATGTTAACGCCGGCCTCGCCTTGAACATCAACCTGGATTCTCTTGGCCATCGCCAGTTGACGAATGTCCGAAAGCACCTCTGGGATGGCAGTCTCCATGGCAAAATTCTCCAGGTGCAGCTCCATGTACCCGGCTTCGATTTTAGACAGGTCCAGCACGTCATTGACAAGCTGCAAAAGGTGTTTGCCAGCGTCTACGGTATGTCCCAGCCAGCGCTTGTATTTGCCTGTGGCGGTTATCGATGGCTCACGGGAGAGCAACTGCGAAAATCCTATAATGGCGTTCAACGGCGTACGCAGTTCATGGCTCATGCTGGCGAGAAACTGGCTTTTCAATTGTGTGGCCCGTTCCACTTCGCGGTTTTGTATTTCCAACTCTTGATTGGCAACAGCCAACTGCGCCGTGCGTTCTTGCACTCGTTGTTCCAACTGGTCGTGGGCCTTTTGTAAAGCCCCGGCGCTCTCCTGAATCTGGCCTAACATTTCATTGAACGCCTGGATCAGGATATCGGGTTCGTCGCGGTTGCCGGTCGGGCTGGCGCGCACCGTGTAGTTCTTGTCGCGTGAAACAATGCGCGCAATTTCCGCCAAATGCACGATGGGTTCTGCAACGGCGCGTTGGAATATCGATGCGACCAGAAGCGCGGCAATGAGCGACACCGCCAAAACAACAGCAATAATGCCCACGTAGCGATCCAGGCGCTGGCTCATCTCCTGTAAATCAGAACGGATGTAGACGGCGCCAACCGGCTTCCCTTCAAACACAATGTTGCGCACAAGTACGAGCTGCCCGTCCTTGAACCAATGCGCCTCGGCCTGATTGGCGGAAATCGAAGGCAACGCCAGAGACTCGTTTTTAGCGGAGCGTCGATACGTGGCAAAAGGCTGGCCGTCGCGCGTGTAAATGCCGGCCGACACGATGTTGGGGGCGGCACGCAACGCTGCCAGAGTGTTCTCCGCTGCCTGCGGATCGTTAAACAACAGCGCGGAAACGCTATTTGACCCGGCGATCTGAGCTTGAATCGAGAGGTTATGCACCATGGACTCTCGAAAAGTAATCAGGTCGTAAGCCACAAACACCGCACAGGCGATCAGCAGGGCAGCGCCACTCACCAGCATGTTCATCCTGATAAGTTTCCTGGTAATTGAGTGGTTGTGTATCCCGCGCATCACAAGCCCCCTGGATGAGAATCTCTTCTCACGTTGATTGCGACTTTCAGCAATTGGGAACTCAAGACCAGGCCGGCATGCTCGGCGCTGGTCAAATTAATCTCAAAACGCACCCGGTTGTTGTCTAGGACAAACTGGATCATGCCGCCGTGCCGGGTGAACTGCGGCATGTCGCTGACCGTCAGAACATTTGCCTTGTCGAGGGTGCTTAGAATGTCTTTGAGGCGGCCCTCTTCCGAGGAACTGATGAACAGGATGTTACAACCTACTGCGTCTTGCGACTTGGGAAGGCGCTTGACGACTATGCTCTTGCCGTTGATGGTCTCATTGGCGATGAGAGTATCGAGTGTCGCGCCGAAGGGATCATGCCCGAGCACGCAAATGCTGAAGGGGTCGGGAGGGGTTGTTGCGGTCCTGGCGGGCCATTCAACGAATTTTCCCAGGTTGTATAAGTAGGCGGCCTTAACCTCGTACTCAGTCGGAGCCGCTGCCTCGGAATACAAGTTCTGGGAACCGATGAGCGCCAACACGATCAGGAAAGCCATGCATCGAGACAGCCGGCCCCGATGAGTGGCAATCATGCCGGTTGCGGAGCGCCTCGGAATGGAATTGCAATGCAAGAGGGCCTCCTCATCATCTCTTCCCTGTATGCCAGGTCACCTTGACATACGCGCTGCGCTCGATTCCGACAAGGGGCCCCGCGCTGGCGAATTCCGCGTGGTGGGACTGAAGCAGGTTCTGCCCCACAACTGCAAAGTCGAAATCTCGAGTAGAGTGCCAACTGAACTGCGCATCCGCGGTTGTGTAGGCCGAAACCTTTTGTGCCGGCAGGGCGCTTACGTAACGAAGGGTTTGATCGAATTCAAAATGCTGGGGCAAGTCCAAAGACGATTGGAAAGTCACCATGTGATGTGGGCTTGAACCGTCGGTTGATCGGATTGTCGATGCGTCGAGGCTCCCTGGGTTTCTGCTCAAGCCGATATGCAGATAGGAATACGAACCTCGCAAGCGCCAGTGGCTGGTGGGCGTCCAATCGGGCGCGATCTCAAAACCAGATGTATTGCCCGCCAGCCCGTTGCCGAAAATAAATGGGATGACAATATGGGGCGGAGACGGTGAACTCTCAACGAAAGGCGAGCCGGGCTCACCGCTCAGCAGGCGATCGTAGTTGTTATAGAAGCTTGCGATGTCCACGTAGAACTTTGGGTGGATAAGGCTGCGGTATCCGAGTTCATAGCCGAGCAGCTCTTCCGAGCGGAATTTTCTGTTGCCCACGACGCGCAGAAAGGTCAGCGGATTAGGCGCCACAAATCCGGTAATCTGCAAGTCTTCTTCTACGCGCGAAGGTGTACGCACCGCCCGGGTGACCGCCGCCCACACCGTGTGATGTGGAACAGGTGTCCATAAGATTCGCGCGCTGGGTTCGACGTCGAAACCGGAATAGTTATTGTGCAGGAGCTTGGACCCGAGAGTCAGCAAGAGCCGCTTTTCAATAATTGCGATTTCATCCTGCACAAAGGCGCTGTACAGCTTTTCCGTGAAGTGGTTCGGCGTGAACACCGTGGTGGGAACAACCTCGATTGCGTTGCCTGAACTGATACGGGCCCCCGCCCCCCACAGGAAATTCTGCCGTACGAACGTCAAATGATGGATAAAATCGATGTCAAAGGTGTCGCGAATTTCGCCGAAAGTGGATTGTCTCCGGTCTGTGCGGTCATAATAGGTTTCCAGCTGAAGGTCGGAGCCGGCGCTCAACGTGCGCTTCCAGCGGCCCAGCAAATTGCCTCCCGAGAGCTGGGCGTTATCTTGTACAACGTTGGTGAATGGTGGAGTAAAAGTGGTTATCACCGCTTGCTCTCCCGCCTCACCTTTGTAAATGTCGCCTTGCAACGTCAATGCGTCTTTGCTGGGTAGATCCCAATCCATGCGGAAGCCGCCCTGGCCCATTCCCCAGTCGTCATATTGTCGGTGGTCCGAATGAAACTCCGGCCCGCGCCTGAACCCCTTGCCGTAGATTCGGTAGTCAAAACTTTTTCCGTCGCCGCCGCCATAGCGGACATTCAGGAAACCTTGATCGAGAACACCACCGCCGGCAGATACGAGAGCTCCACGAGTTTCTTTGGCATTCTTAGTGATGATGTTGATCACCGCGTTGACGGCATTTGCCCCCCAGATCGTACCGCCCGGCCCACGGATGACTTCAATCCGCTCGATATCTTCGAGCATCGTGTCTTGCACGTTCCACCAAACGCCCGCGAACAGCGGTGTATAGACCGTCCGGCCGTCAATGAGGACAAGTACAGATCGCGATAGCGAACTTCCGAATCCACGCACGCCCAGGGACCACGTATTGGAGTCGATCCGCGCGACTTCAACCCCGGGCGCCAGGCGAAGGACCTCCGGAATGCTTGTGGCCCCCGAGCGCCGGATATCTTCCTGTGTGATCACGTAGATCGCCGCCGGAGTTTGACTGGCTTGCACCGGCTCCTTTGACGTGCTTGTGACCTCGATTTTTCCCAGATCCTCCAGGCTCATATGCGTGAGACTGCTTTGGTTGTCAGGGCCGGCTTGAGGGGTGCCTCCCCAACCTCGGCTGACCAGCATCATCAGCACGAACGCAGATGTCAAAACTGGGAAGATTACGGTGCGGGACGCAGTACCGTAGTACACGACAGATCCGGCGCCATGAAAACGGCGGAGCCAATTGTCTATGGGTAGCATCGATTGTTTAGCTGTTTGCGATTCTAACCTCGGATTATGTGCCTTTGCAGTAAGTATTGTGGTCAGACAAAGAATTTACATCCCGAAATGGGAGAGTCCCATTTTGGGATCACGAGGCTTCCCGATGAGCAACAGCAGGCATCAAGAAAGGCAACGGGCTCTTCTCTAAGGGGTCGACTTCACGCTGAAACTGCTCAAACAAATCACGGTCCCACCAACCTCTCCTGACTTCATCCTCCATAATCGTGAACGCCTCCGTGCAGGACAGTTCTTGCTTGTACGGGCGCTTTGTTGTTAGCGCATCATACACATCAACAATCTGAAGAATTCGCGCCGTGACGGGAATATTGTCACCCTTCAAACCATCCGGGTAGCCCGTTCCATCGAGTTTTTCATGATGGTGCCGGATAATGGGCAGCACCGAGTGAAAAGATTTTAAAGGACTGCATATTTTCTCGCCCGTGATGGGATGCTCACGCATGATCACCCACTCAGACTCAGTGAGCTTTCCCGGCTTCAGCAGGATCGAATCCGGCACGGCCACTTTGCCTACGTCATGAACCACGCCAGCACGGCGTAAGGCAACAATCTGCTCTTCTTCCAGTCCAATACGTTCGCCTAATCGCGTAGAGTACTCCGCCAATCGCTCGCAGTGTCCATGCGTATAGGGGTCTTTCGCCTCGATGCTATGCGCCAGTGCAAATAGAACCGACTCCGCCCGCTCCAATTCATCCGTATATGCCTTGAGGTTCAAAAGAGAGTGTACCCTGGCCATTAGTTCGATGCGTTCGACTGGCTTAGTGAGGAAATCCCCAGCTCCCGCCTTGATTCCACGAACCCGGTCTTCTACCGCAGAGAGTCCGGTAATCAGGATTACCGGAATCAACCGTCTCTCCGGGTCTTTCTTGATCTGGCGGCAAACTTCGAAGCCGTCCACATAGGGCATGGCCGCATCCAGCAAGACCAGATCTGGCTTAACACGCACAACTTCTTTGAGAGCTGCTAGACCGTCCGGCGCTGTGATCACTTCCAGTCCTTGCGCTTCCAATATCTCCTTCAGAAGTTCACGATTTGCCTCGTCATCGTCCGCTACCAAGATGGTCCTGGTCATGATTTTAATCACCTCTGATATTCAATTTGGGGGGATTTCAAGGGGGGGGACACTTAACTCTACACCCGTTTCTGCTCCCTTGAACTGTAAATAACGACATGCCACGGGCTTAGAATTCCCGAAACAGGCCGCTTCCTGAAATGGAATGTAGCCCACTTAGAGCACAAAATGAAGCCGAAAGATGTGATGTATGGTTACGAGGGTAACAGTTACGGGCGTAACTTGGCACGCCACCTGTCTGTCGGTATCAACCGCGATAAACGCAGCGCTTCCTTCAGCAGATCCTTGCTTGACCCGCTGATATCGCATCCGTTAGTTGCCGATAAAGTTTTTTGCGGATCTGCTGCGGACTTGGCCAAGTTCAAAATCACCCGTTATCGATCACCCGTTCCCTTCAATTCACTGCTTGCGAAGCTGGCTTCTGCAGAATGGCATCCAGCACTTGAGCCTGCGCCGCCAGCTTTGTCTCGCGCTTGCTGTGAGCATAAAACTTCAGAGTCGTTTGCACATCGGCTCCGGTACGTTCTGTTACCTATGTCTCAGGCCGGACACAAGCTACTACACTGGCTGAACCTTCTGGAATCACTTCTCCTGGGTTCAGGAGCGCAAAAGTTCTAAGATCGTCCCGTAATCCCCGCCAGACTTTTTGTTTTCAATACTTGACGAGCGGTGATCCCTAAATACAGGCGATATCTAGATTGGGGTGGTATTGCTGTATCCTACTCTTTTCCGATCAGCTTACCCGCATGCCCTGTACACAACAAAAATGGCGCTGCCAATTAGCAGCGCCATTTTTTATCTAATTCATCGATGATTTGCTTTGTCGCTTCTGCGACGATTGTGTGAGTGAAATTCCTCGGTTCTGCCGCTCTAATGAACGGCGTTCATGCTTTGCTTGCCTTAGGTTTCTCGAGAGTTAAGCGCGATTCAGGCTTCAGTACTTTGTCGCCCAAGTCGAGATACTTCTGGATCCAAATGTCTTCTTCGGAGGAGAGAATCTCCTTATCTGTTTTTTTCAGCAGAAGAGCACTGGATTCATCATCCCGGGATCTATCCATAGCGTATTGGAGGATGCCTGTGACTGGTCCAACACACGGTTACTGCAATCTGACAAGGGCGTGTCCGCTTGCCTTCACAAACGGCAAGGCAAAAGCGGACATCCCTATGTAAATCGCAATCTTACAGATTTACTCCAGTAAAGAATTGAGGATTGATCCAGAACTTCAGAGCTGCTGAGAACAGTTCTACTCTCATGCCGGAATCTGCTAGAGAATCCCGAGCAGCGAGACTACACTGACAGAGACCGCATTGGAGGTACCACCTCCCGGGGCTGGATTGAAGACGGTCACGGTATGCTGTCCGATACTGAGAAGATTGCCAGCAACCTGGGCCTGTAGTTGGCTAGAACTTACGAACGTAGTCGGATATTGAGCGCCATCGATCTGCACTACCGACCCTCTGATAAATCCCGACCCATTGATCGTCAGGGTATAGCCGGTTAATACGGCGACCACAGGATTCGGCGAAACGCTTGCGATGGAAGGCACCGGGTTGTTGACGCTGAAGGTTAATGATGCACTCGTGCCGCCGCCGGGCGCCGGGCTTGCCACGGTAACGGAAAGAGTTCCAGCAGTGGCAATGTCGCTGGCAGGAATAGCCGCTTTAAGCTGGGTGCTGCTAACAAAGGTCGTGGTTCGACTGGAGCCGTTGATCTGGATCACAGATCCATTCACAAAACTCCCGCCACTTACCGTTAAAGTAAAGGCCCCACCACCAACGATAGCCGAGCTTGGAGAAATACTCGTGAGCGACGGAACGGGATTATTGATGGTAAGGGTAAGGGGCGAACTGGCGCCGCCCGGGTTTGCTACGGTGATAGAAGCAGTCCCGGCGGAAGCAATGTCGCTTGCAGAGATTGCCGCTGTAAGCTGAGTGCTGTTAACAAAGGTGGTGGTTCGATTGGATCCGTTGACCTGGACTGCGGCTCCATTCGCAAAATTCGAACCATTTGCCGTTAAAGTGAATGCTGCGCCGCCAGCAAACACTGTATTTGGAGAGATGCTGGTGAGCGTAGGCAGTGGGCTACCAACCACGAGGGTAGCTGTGGCCGAGGTGCCACCACCCGGTGTGGAGTTGACTACGGTTATAGAGAGAGTTCCGATGGAAGCAATATCACTGGCAGGAATGGCCGCGCTGAGCTGATTGCCGCTGACGAAGGTCGTTGTGCGGCTGGAGCCGTTAACCTGGACGACCGATCCATTTACAAAATTTGCCCCATATGCCGTTAGCGTAAAAGCTGGGCCGCCGGCAAACACTGTGCTTGGAGAGATGCTAGTGAGCGTGGGCACAGGATTGTTGACGGTAAATGTAAGGGCTCCGCTGGTGCTGCCGGTTGAAGGATTGTTCACGGTGACTGAGAGCAGCCCAGCTGTTGCAAGATCAGATGCAAGCAGTGTGGCTGTCAACTGTGTGCCGCTCACAAAGGCCGTGCTGCGGCTTGCTCCGTTGACTTGAACCGCGGAAGTATCCACGAAGTTCGTACCTGTGGCCGTAAGAGTAAGTGGTGCGCTTCCGGCTACAGCGCTGTTAGGCGAAATACTGGCTAAAGTTGGCGCCGTGGAGAAAACGGTAAGATTCATTGTTCCGGACTGCCAGCCGCCGCCCTCAGTATTCGATACGCTGAGAGTCTGCGTTCCGGTTTGAGCCAGATCGCTGCTGCTGAGCTGGACGCTGAGCTGAGTGCCACTGATAAAGGTGGTAGGGTGACTATTACCGTTAAACAATACTTGCGAGTCGGCAAAGAAGTTCGTGCCCGTCAGGGTTATCGTCTGGGGACTGCCGGCGGGCACACTCGTCGGAGAGATGCTTCGCAAGATCGGCATATTGGAGGAACTCTGCAGCAGAGGGTTGAGGATAGCTTCCAGAGTAGCGGCTGTGGCCTGCTTGTTGAGATACGAGTGTCCTACGCTGGGCGTCTGCGACCAACTGTTACAGCCCGCGCACTGTGTCGTGCTGGCGTAAACGGTCGTCTGGCCGTTAAAGCCAGAAGCGATGAAATTCGTACCAAGACCACGAACTGCAAACAGCAGCGCCACTTGGCCAAAACCTGGTACAGGGTTTCCCCCGTTGGCAATTTGCCAGGCATCTTTGACGGGATCTTTTGTAGGATCGGCGGTTGAAGACGGCCCTGTATACACATCCTGGCTCATTTGGCCCCCTGACGAAACAATCTCGCCCGGCCAGTTGGCAAACACGAAACTAGCTGCATCGGCGTCTACGCGGAAATTATGCTCGTTGCCGGAGGGAAACCAGCCGGCTTCAGACACCAGACGCCTCACCTTCTGTTGCACAAGCTGCAGGCCGGTCAGCGGGCTGATGGAATCCGGCTGGCTTTGCAGAAGTGCCTGCAGTGGCTGATAGTACCCACTCGCCACGATGTAGACGCTGTTGTTGGGAGCGTTGGCCAGCGCCTGCCGGTAAGCGATGACCGCGTCGGGGTAGTTGGCGCGCGTGTCTCCCGGGGTGCCGAACTGATTGGTGATCTGTTGCGCGTACGCGCTGTTAGCCGAGTTTTCCAAAACCGGCGTGAGCCCCTTGTGCGCACCGATAAGAACACTGGGGTGGCCATAATAACTGGAAATGGCGTGCATGGCGGGTGCGCTGTAGTCGTTGGCCGACGAGCAGATCAGCGCCAGCACATTGACCTCGCCGCGATCAGAAAGCGCCCAAAGGACGGCGAGATTGCCCACGTCGTCCACGGACATGGACACATCGTCATCGAAAATGATGTTGACCGGAGGAACCGGGTCTTGCAGTTGCGAAAACAGCGGAATGGCTGATCCCAGCAAAAAGCAGGCCAGCAAGGCATGGGAAAGCAGTTGTTTCATGGGAGTAATCCTCATAATTTGGTGTAAAAAGGGTCTAAGTATCGCGTGGCCGGAAGACCAGCCAGCAGCTTTGATCGAAAATGAAACCTGAAAACTAAAGTTCAGCAGCGGACAACTTTAGGCGAGCTGATTCCGCGGGTTGCGTTGCGCGTATCAATCACGAGTTGTGACTCGCGCACAATCGTCTCGTAATCGTAATCGGAGTGGTCGGTCACGATTACCGCGCAGTCGTAACGTCCGAGATCGTCAAGCGAAGCGCGGTCCATTTCTAAATCGTAGTGGCGGCCATGGCCCACGCGCGGGAAGTAGGGGTCGTGATAATCAACCTTTGCGCCCTGTTTTTGCAGAAGCTCAATGATGGTCAGCGCCGGCGATTCGCGCAGGTCGTCAATATCTTTCTTATAGGCGATGCCCAGTACGAGAACCTGCGCACCATTCACAGTTTTTCTGTGCTGGTTGAGCGCCGCGCTCACCGTCGAGACCACGTGATAAGGCATTGCCATGTTGACTTCACCCGCCAGTTCGATAAACCGGGTGTGGAAATCGAATTGTTTCGCCTTCCAGGAGAGATAGAACGGGTCAATGGGAATGCAATGCCCGCCCAGGCCTGGCCCTGGATAGAACGGGTGGAAGCCGAAGGGCTTGGTCGAGGCTGCCTGAATCACCTCCCAAATATCAATTCCCATGCGCAGTGACAGCAGTTTCAATTCATTGACCAGCGCGATATTGACGCAGCGATAGATGTTTTCCAGGAGCTTGGTCATCTCTGCGGCGGCCGGCGAAGAGACTCGCACAGTACGGTTGAAGATCGTGCCGTAGAGCGCCGACGCCAATTCCGCAGCGATGGAATTCAATCCGCCTACCACTTTGGGAATATCGCGCCGCGCGATGCTATCGTTGCCTGGATCTTCGCGCTCGGGTGAAAACGCCACGCAAAACTCATTCGGCGCAGCAGTTTCTCCCCGCGCCGCCTTCAGCCCTGAAGGATTGTTTTTCTCCAGTATTGGAACCAGCACTTCTTCGGTTGTGCCTGGATACGTCGTGCTTTCCAACACAATCAACTGGCCCGAACGCAGGTGGGGAGCAATTGCTTTAGCGGTGGCAGTGATGTAGCTGAGATCGGGCTGATGAAAATCGTCCAAAGGGGTGGGCACGCAGATGATGACCGCATCCATGTGGCCGATCTCGCTGTAATCAGAAGTGGCGCAGAAGCCGTGCCGCTGTGCAGCCTGAATGTCTGTCGGCGGAATACGGAAGATGTAGGACTCGCCCTTGCATAGCGAAGACACTTTACGGGCGTCAATGTCAAAACCCGTCACGCAAAAGCGTTGCTCGGAAAACAGCAAGGCCAGGGGAAGGCCGACGTATCCAAGACCGATGAGCCCAACGCGCGCGGTACGGTTGTCAATTTTTGCGAGAAGACTTTCAGCGACTATTGTTTGATTGTTCATATTCAATTACTCGAAAGCAGAAGCAACAGAAACTCTGTCAGGAAGATTGTTAGGTTCGGGCTGCTTGCGACCTATTTTTTGTTTTATCGCGTCCACCCAATCAAATACGGACTGCAATTCCAGCTCCAACTCCCATAGATCGGAATAGAAAGTCTTGCGCAGGAAGTGGCGCCGGCCTTCCATCGCTTGATTGGGCAGGTTTTCACCACCAAGACAAGAGGCAAAATACGCATAGGTAGAAGCTGCCACCTCGATAGCATCCGACGAGATATTTTTGGGTTGACCGAAAGGGAATGCGAAAAAGCTGACTGGTTTCCCGAGATGACCTTCGAGATCATGCCTGGAGCCGATAAGCTCCCATTCTAATTTCACTCGATCGATGGAGCCGCAGTCGCAATGCGTGCGGGTGTGGCTACCGAACTCGGCTCCGCGAAGACTCCAATACCGGATTTGATCCCACGTTAAAGGCAGAAGACCCCTGATGCCCTGGGCCGAGTCATGCAGGAATTCACGCTGAATTTCTACCGGCTGCGTCGCTATGAATAATGTAACCGGGATTCCTGCCTCTTGAGCTACCGCTCGCAAGCTCACGAAGTTATCTGCATAACCGTCATCAAAGGTAAGCACGAGAGTTGGGACCTTCACATCGCCCAAACGCAGCAGTTCGAAGGCCTGGGAGAGGCTCACAATTCGATAGTGTCGCTGCAAAAAGCACAGCACCTTCCAGAAATCTTCCGTGGTCATACCCATCCGGTGAGGACGATCTGATATGAGATGATGGGCAAGAACCAGGACCGGGTATTGGCCTCGCAAACGGCGATACCAGTTGCGAGCAGCAAATAAAGAGCATAACGAGAGTGTATCGAGACACAATTTCCACGTGGAACGGAAACGCTGATTAAAGATCCCTGCTTGCGCAGTTTTGATTGGCGCCGGCTCGAGTTGTGCCAGGTAAGGTTCGACAATCTTCCGTGTCCACTCTGTCACTGTCTTAGAAGTTTGGATACCGGTTCCAGTCTGCAAGCCTGCGGCTGTCTGCAGCAGCAGATCGTCGGTTATCAAATCAGTTTTGAGGGTGAATCCTGACGATCCATCGTAGGGCTGTAGAGGGATATTCAAAGAAGCAATCGTGAAGGCGCCCCCTGAACCTCTCGCGAAATGTTCAATGGTGATTTGAAGTACCTGCTCGGGACCAGTTTGAGCACGCGCTCTGATCACATCATGGGAAAGAACCGATAATAGCTCAGGGTTGAGCGGAAGCTCTCCGAGCACCAGAATCAACCCGGCATTTTGCCGGCGGATGAAATCTACAACGTTTATAGCGCCAATATTTTCTGCCAGGAATGGCCATCCCATTGGGTTGCATTTCTTTGCCAATTTTTCAGCTGTGAATTCCTCCGCAGCGTTCAGGTTGGGCGGGCATCCGTGAACTACCCATAGCGCTCTATGCACCACTTTTTCACGCAGCAAACGAAACCAGCCTTTGTGCACTTTATCGCCAGAGGCAATATGCCGTTGTGCAAGCGGGAGTTTTTCCATGGGCTGCTGGATAATCCCACAGATTTCCGCGCCCGGTATCTCTTGCATGATTCGCTGGGCGACTCTCCAGGCCCGTAAAGGCCGGGCGTTCGATAAGAGCAGAATGCGAGAAGCGTTCATTGCAATTATTTGTGGATTTCAGGCCAGCAATTTCTGTATTTGACACAGCGAAGCGTTCATGAAGTTAGGGAATACATGGTTTGCCCCGGCCTGGCGAAGAGCCTGGGCGCGATGATGGTCCGCAATTCCCAGACACTTCATACCAGCAGCCCTGGCCGCCCGGACTCCGGAGACGGAGTCCTCGAAGACCACTGATTCGAATGGAAAGACGTGCAACTGTTCCGCCGCTTTATGAAAAATCGCAGGATGGGGCTTTCCCGCAGTAACCTGGTTTGCCGTCACCACCGCCTGAAAGTAATACCTAAGCCGGAGCGTATCCAGAATCGAGTGTACTCGTTTGGCGCTGCCATTCGATGCCAAAGCCATGGGGATTGAGGCACGACTGAGTTCATCAAGCAGTTCCTGAGCCCCGGCAATTGTGGTTAAGCTTTGTGCTTCTTCCACGAACAACTGCTCCTTCTCGCGGCCATAGGCTGAAACCTGGTCATCACTGAGCTCGCCGAAAAAATATCGCAGGATCTCCTCTTTCTTTCTACCGTCTCGAACGAAGTCAAGCTCAGCGTCTGTGACAGATTTGTCTTTCGACGACAGGAATTTCCTCCAAGCCCTTATGTGACTGGGATGGCTATCGACGATCACTCCATCCATGTCGAAAATTACGGCCTTCAGCATCCGGAAAGCTTTCTCGGCTTATGCCGATACGGGAACACTCACTCCCGGCCAGGTCAGTTGCGCGTGTTGGTAGCTGGTTGGGTTTCCTATATCAACGAGGTAGTCGCAGATCTGGTAGGCAGCCATTCTTCCAACCAGATTGGGCAGCACGTCAAAACCAATATCGGCGGGAATCCGGTGCGGCATGACGCTGAAAATTGCCGGGGTTGCCAGCAGAACTCCTGTAAAGGCCAGATTGCCGGAAGGATTCGCCGGCTTTTCAGTAAATTCTCGAACCACGGCTTCCTGGTCAACGGCGACGATGCCACACTGCTTTGGGTTGGGAACTTCGTATACGCCTATTGTTGCTATTTGGCTTCGGCTGCGGTGAAATTCCAGCATGCGCGTGAGATCCATATTGGTGAGAACGTCGCCATAAAAGACCCAGAAATCCCGCTCGGAGCGGACCCAATTCCGATTTGCCAACAGGGTGCCTGCGCTGCCCAGCAAGACTTCTTCTTCTGTAATGTGCACATTGATACCGGCCCTATGTTCTCTGAGATAACTCTGCACTACATCGCAATGGGCGTGAGTATTCACAAGAACTTCGTCAATACCGTGCCGCTGGCACAGTTCGAGCCAAATGGAGAGTAGCGGCATGCTCTGAATTGGCACCAGGCATTTGGGAATGGCGTCGGTGAGCGGTTTTAGGCGCTCGCCGTTGCCGGCAGCGAGAATGAAAGCTTTCATAGGATCACTGTGATTGGCCGAATGCTGAGTGCTGAATGCTGAATGCTTTCTTAGGGAGCAGCAGCGCGCGGTCTTCTGGAACCAGCCATACCATCCATGCGCAAGCGGCAGCGACTATCAATGTGGATACGCCTATAGCAATCCAGCGAAGCAGCATCGCACCGGGCAGCATGGAGTGAACGATCCATCCTGTTGCTATGGTCGCCATTGTTACCAAGATAAAACCTAGCCAGAAACGCGCGGCAAATGCGCGATAGGGTTCGCCGATGATGTGGCAGGAAGCCTGGATCACAAAATGGTAACAACAGATTGCTTCACCCAGGGCCAATCCCAGCGGCACCGCCCAAGCACCTATGAAGGGAACTAACGCTGCCACCAGACCGATACCCACGATTGCGGCGAAGAAATAACCAATAGCCTGGACTTTATGCCGGTTGGTTGCAGTGGCCACGGTTGAGCTTGCGGCCCAGGGCGTCTGGAACGCTACCAATACCAGAAACAGGCGCAACAGAATCACATCCGGCTCGATGCGGCCGCGAGTCCACACACTGATGGTCTGCGGCCCTTCGAACCAGATGCTGGCAACGAATGCGAGAGTGATGGCGCCGGTTGCGGCGACCGTCATGCGATGCAGCTTGCGCAATTTTTCGAATTCGCCGAGCGCTTCCAATCTGGCGAAATCTGGACACAGGGCAAGGCTGATGCTGTAAAGCCCCTGGCGGATGACATCAATCATGGTCTTGGAGATGGAAAGCACAGCGACCGTCAGACCACCCATGGTGGCCGAGACCAGCACAATGCTGCCCTGGTAAGCAATCAGATTGCCCACGAGAAGCAACGCGAACAGGATGCTGGGGTGAGCAAGCTCTTTTAGGACTGAGAATTTTGCGCCCGCAATCCCCGGAAAGAGCACTGGAAAGCGCCAGCGCACATCAACAAGCACAAACAAGGCGGTGCAGGCGACGGTGAGCACCTGCAGGAAGGCAATGGCCAGCATTCCTCCGCCATAAATAAGAACGAGCGCCGAGAGGACTACAACCAGCACCTGTTGGGCATTGGCAATCCATTGCGAACGCGCCAGATTGCCCATGGTCTGGTAGACGGCGGTGATGAGGCGCATGGGCATCGTCCACATCACATAGGCGGCCAGCAGGATGATGACTAGCGTCGCAATATTGGGTTTGGTTAATCTCAGTCCGATCCACTGTGGAATGGGCAGGAACCATGCAAGCGCCGCCATGAGCAGCGTAATGCTGAATGCGAGCACAATGTAAAAAGCCAGTGCGCTGTGCTGCACGGAGCGATATTCCGCAAGATCTTTTTTTGCGTAGGCCTGGGTCAGCCGGTTGACTACCGCCTGTTGCATGCCGATATCCAGTCCGGAGAGATAGCTCACGGCGGCAAAAAGCGCGACGTATTCTCCGTACAGGCTGCCCGACCAGTACCTCAGAAAAAGAGGAACCAGCACCAGCGACCCGAGTCGCACAATCGAGTGCCCGAAAACAATGGCGTTAGCGGCGTGGAAGATACGACGAAGCATGAGGGTTTCGCAATTGATGCTGAATTATTTTCGGAAGACAGCGAGCAGTGACGGATCTAAGAAATTACGCAGCAGCAAGGGAAGCGGCTTTTGATCAGCTGTCTCCAGCAATGAAACAAACAGTCCTCTGTGCTTGCTCCAGCTCGCTTCTACGCTCCGGCAATTGTCGCACGTGCCCCCGTGAGGATGAGCAATTTTTCTGGCAATTTGCAACAGGCCGGGCTGAAACAGATGATCAGCAATATGGCAGCCGAGCAGCCGTGCCTCGCCGCGGCAAGTGACATTCCCCGGGGCGAAGGAGCGATGAGCAACGCGAAACATGGCCAAGTCAGGTTCGGAATCGCCAATCGCCATTACGTTATCGGCCGGCAATCCAACAAGACCCAGCAGAGCATGCAAGCCGGCGCCCTTGTTGATCTCTTTGGCGAGAATGGCTGTATCCAGGCCCGTTTGGTGTACCTGGAGGCGATCGAGTTTCAGGCCGGCCAGCAAATCCTGCACCAGCAGCGGAGGAAGCGGCGCTGTCCGTCCGTTTTGGTAGGTATATGCGCGCAGAGAAGATTTGTAATCGTCGTTCAAGAACACACCAGGAATCGCCTGCAGAGCACGCCGCGCCTGCTGCAATTGTTGCTGCGATTCCGGGCTCACCAACACCAGTTCCCTGTCGCTCACAGCGTCCCAGACGATGCTTCCGTATTCAGCTGCTCCTCCTGCAAAACCGTAAGCGCGGCAATATTGCTTCACTTCGTGCAGCGTACGCGCTGTATTCACAGCGACTGCAAATCCGTGGGAATGGAGCAGAGAGATCGCCTTGATGCCGGCGGCTGTGGTCGAGGGAAAACCAAAGACCATTCTGTCGAGGACACCATCAATATCGGTCACGACAAGAGGAGTCTGCCAGCGAAGCTGACGGGGAGGTTGACTTAACTTGCCGCACTCCTGGACGGTCGCGCGAATCAGAAAATTCCAGGCCGCGGTATATTGCTGGTGAAATTCATTCCTGCGAGGTTGGAGCCGGGAACTGTGCAGGCCAAGGGTCGCCAGGTTTTGGGCCCACAGGCCTGCCAGAAGCTTGTTTAGATAAAGGCGATCTTCTACATTGATGTCGCCGCTTTCTTTGACATAGGTTTGGACCAGTTGCGCAGATTCCTCTTGGGAAAAACCAAAATGAAAGATTGCGTCGGCGAGGTCGTAAGCAGGATCGGTCATTCCCAGCTCGTTCTTGCCCTGGCTGTGATGTTCAAAATCTGCCTTCATCAACCTGGTTCCAACAGAGATCCACTCTTCCGGCGACATTTTGCTGTCTGTCATGACGAAAACTGGGCAATCCTGCTGCGAGAGTTGCTGCTGAATATGGGAACGCTTCAAGGCGGCCACAATTCTTGAGCTGTAAGCCCGGCACAAGGTACTCGCCAATATTTCAAAGCCCTTGTGACGGCCTTCACGGGCTAAATCGGGCGTAGGATTGTTTATAAAAGTGAGGTTTCGCGTGCGCGCCGCGACATAGGAGGCCACAGTGGCAATCACCCCTGCATGATCCTGAGCGAAGGTTTGCGAGTCTTCCCTTTCTGGAATCCATTCTGAATATAAGATTCCATCCCTCAACCCTAATACCGGTGGAATACGATCTTCCAGTTTTTGGCCGGCTATAAAAGCGTGGTACCCCAGCCATCCCCAGCCGACACTTTTTGCGAGCACATAACGGACTTCGCTTTTACCGGCAGCATCACGCAAATGCACTTCGTAGATTCGCTTAAGGCGGACATCCACCCTCTCGGGAGACTCGCGCTGCCATTTCAGGTTCAACTCTTTTATGTTTGGATCAGGATCGGAGCCGGGACCTTCATTGACTGCAATTCGCGTACTGACATAGCCCCGGGCTTTGAAATATTCTTCTAATCGGCCTTCGACGGCGCGGGAATCGAGCAATTGCTGCTTGTGGCGCTCCGGTGGTTCCAGCGTGATGATGTTGACCTTTGCCAGCGACTGGAAGACGTGGGAGTTCCTCCAGCGGGGGAAGGCCGGCTCTACCGGATTCAGTACTACTATATCTTCGTCTGCAAAGCCCGTCTGGCGAAGCAGATTGACCGCTTGCGCGAGGGTCTGTCCGGAATGGATGGATTCATCAATAATCAGCGCCCGCGCTTTTTTTTGCGCAGCACGGCCAAGCGCGGCCTGCTCCCACGGGGCCAGGGCTTTCCTGGGGCGAATTGCTACCCAATCGGTCTCTTGAAGCCGATCGCTGAGATAGGCGCACAGTAACGGCGCCAAAAAGGAGCCGGCGGTGCGCAATCCGATGACGATGGCGGGTCTTTCCCTATCCGGGAATGCGGCGAACAATTTTTCTCCCAACTCAAGACAATCAGGAGGCGCAAAGTCCCGGGAGCGGAAGAACGCGGGAATTTTGGGACGGCGATACCATAGAGGCCCAGGAAACTGAGATGGTAACAAGCTCGTCAAAAGATCGCGTTGTTGCAGAAGGACATCGCGTTCCCGAACCGCGGCTACCAACGAGTATTTTAGAAATTCAGTGATGGCAGCTCCCCAGGTTTGCCTCCAGCGGAGCAGCCTGGATAATGATGCGGCGCGCAGCCTCGCTTTTCCGTCGAGCAGCTTTGCCGCGATACGCACCCCAAAGCCGGCGAAAGGCAAGATTTTCCCAATTTTGGAAAAATCATATGTATCGCCAAGAAGATAGTCATCCACTGTGTCTGTAATGGCGCAGGAGAGCAGGAAAATATTGTTGATCACCTCAGACGCCTGCCAGCCTTGCGGCGCCTGTTCCAAGGCCCTATCTAACTTATTCAGTTCTTTTTTGAGATGACCCACTACCTCAAGGACAGTGGGAAAAGCATTAAGACACCAGGAATACTGATTGTAAAAATTAACCTCATCCTCCAGGAGCGCTGATGGGAGTGGCTCATAAATCCTGCGGAGAGACGCATCTGTGACAGAGCCTGCGTATATTGGCAATTGCGGTTCTTGTATATGACCAGCGGATGCCGCCATCGGATGTGCCGGAGAAGCTTCTACAACGTTGTATGTGTTATTCATGTGTCTTTGTTACCCGTGAATTAGTTTTGGTTTATTGGCAATGTGCCACGATGAAAATTTGTGACTCGGCAGGGTATGTTTATGAATATTCCCAAACCTTGAGCCCTCAGAGGATGCCTGTTCAAATAATGTCCTACTCGAAAGAAGCTGGGGCCCAGAACCTTCAACCCTATCCCCGGCTAAAAGCCGGGGCTCCCACCGTTCGTCGCAAGCGACGCGATAGGGCATAATTTCTCTAGAACCCAACAGCCGACCTGTCTTCCGCGCCAGGGATAATCTGAGGCTTGTTGAGAGAGACATTCCCGGCTGGAGTCATGGCTTTAATTCGTTTGAGAATTACGTCCAGGAGCCGATCATGATCGTCAAGGGAGCTGAAGGTATGGTCCGAGCGGGGAATGATATCCAATGTAATCGTCCCGAGAGCGCATAAGCGCCTGAAGTCATTCCCTCCCGCTTCACGCAACTCATCGAGCAGTGGATCGCCTTGCGAGCATAGAAAAGTTAAGCGAACATCGCGTTCGGCCAACCGCTGCAAATTTGCCTGGAAAGGGGCGGCTTCGCGAGGCGCCTTTTTCGGTGGCGCAAATCGCCGCCTGGCCTCCGCTTTCAAAGCTCCCATAAGCTGCCGATAGTTGGCCCTTCCGCTGAATAGCTTGCCCCAGCTCTTTCGATTGAAGAGGGCGAAATTCCAATAGTAGTGGGCCGCTCTGCGGTGTTTCAGATCAGCATCGGCGCTGTCGTCTTCATCTTCAATGACAGGATAATTAATGAGGATTGCTCCGATGGTCCGTGGGTCGCAGCAAGCTGTGTCGAATGAAATTTGCGCCCCGGAACATCCACCCAGAAGGACAAAACATTCGCTGCCTCTTGTCGCCTTCATAAATTCCATGGCGGCCTGAGTTTCGCTTACAGCGCTTTTTTCGAAACGAAGGTTGTCATAACGCACCGCACTGTCGCCAATCCCGGAAAAATCAAAACGAAGGACCACGTAGCCAATCGCGGCCAGTGCGCGCGCAATTTTGACGTAGATGCGCCCCGGTCCGACACGATGCACGATACCCGGATTAAGCAGGATCACGGTGGGCCTGAGCCAACGGTCGATTACACCTGGCGGATAGGTCACGATGCCTGCCAAAGACTTCTTTTCCCCAAAAAGAACTGCTTCTTCTTTCACCGGTGTTTTTTGCATGAGTACGTTTTTCATGGGTGAGCGCCGCAAGCCCAGGAGACCACCGATTGCAATACCTGGCCGGGCACCAGCAAACTGCCATCGGTTGTGGGCAGCCAAATCTCGGGGGCATCGAGGCGCTGGTATTCCAGGCGGGCCTCGGTTCGGCCCAGGTGATTTTTCAAACTGTCGTCGCCGGCCGCTTGATTGCTTTGGATGAGCAACACATTCTTTGCCGGTTTTTCAGCGATGCTCAGAAGATTTATTTTTGCAAGTTCGTTATAGAGAAAATGCGATACGGGGAAGCCAAGAACATCAATGTGGCCTCGGGATTTGCGATCGCCTTTGGGCCTGGGACGGAAACGCAGCATTTCTTTCTGCAGGAAGAGTAGATTTTCGAAATAGCTCTTGCCGTTTACGACTGGGTCCCAGAGAACCATGCTCTCCACATCACCGCATTGGACGCCGGCCAACGTCGATAAAGCTCCACCCAGCCGAAGTCCAACCAGGCAGAGCTGGGCCAGACCTGTTCTCTGCCGGATTTCGGAAATAGCCGCGGAAACATCTTCCAGCCATTGTGGAATTCTTCCCTCTTCGGCATCGCCTGAGGAATCGCCACAGCCGTAATAGTCAAAGCGCAAAACCGGGAAGCCGACATCTGCGAGGCGGGCGGCCAACTGCCGCAGAGCGCGGTGAGAGTTGATATATTCGTGTCCGACAGGCTGACAGATCAAAACCGCACATTTGCGTTTGCGCCCTGGCGGCGGCTGATGGAAGCATCCGAAGAGCCGCTTGTCAGGCGAGCCGAAATAAAAAGGCAGAATGGGCCTTACAGGATTCATTGGCTCAGCAACCGTTCCCGGCAGCTTGCCGCGAACTGCCCCAGGGTTTGGAATGCGAGTTCTTTCGGTTTCATGCGCAAGCCCAGATCCTTCTCCAGCCGGCTCACGACCTGGGTGGCCAATAATGAATGTCCTCCCAAATCAAAGAAATTGTCGTAGACACTCACCCGTTGGACTTTCAGGATGTCAGTCCATATTTCCGCCAGCATCTGTTCGATGGGATCACGAAGTTCCTCAATGGCCTCTTCCTGGCCCAGCTCGACATTTTCGGGAGCAGGAAGCGCACGCCGGTCCAGCTTGCCATTCGGGGTTAGTGGAAACTTTTCAATCGAGCAAAGAATTGGGACCATGTGGCTCGGTAATTTCTCTTTCAAGAAATTGCGGACTTCATCAAGTTTGAAGGACTGTTCCTGCGCTGCTACGACATAACCAACCAAGCCCGGACCGCCGGGGAGATCTTCTCGAACAACCACACACGCATCGGAAACCGCCGGATGCTCGCGCAGCACAGACTCGATTTCGCCCAGTTCAATTCGGTATCCACGAACTTTTACCTGGTTATCCACCCGCCCGAGGCATTCAATGTTTCCATCGGCTCGATATCGTGCCAAGTCGCCGGTTTTGTAAAGACGGGCGCCCGGTTCGGCGCTGAAGGGATTTGCGATGAACTTCTCAGCATCCAATTCAGGACGATTCAGGTAACCCCGCGCCAGGCCTTCGCCGCCTATATATAGCTCTCCGATCACGCCGATTGGCGCCGGCTGCAGGTTGCGCCCGAGCACGTATGTTTCCGTATTTGCAATGGGACGGCCGATAAGAATGGGGCCTTCGAGCGAAGTAATGGGATGAACTGTTGACCAGATTGTAGTTTCTGTCGGGCCATACATATTCCAGAGCGAGGACGCCTTGGTGATTAATTCTCCAGCCAGTTCACGGGAGATGGCCTCGCCGCCGCATAGAATCTTGAGGTTCGTTTTCCCCTGCCACCCGGACTCAAGCAATAATCTCCAGGTGGAAGGTGTCGCTTGCATTATGGTGATGTCGTGATCTTCCAGCATTCTCCATAGCTGTTCTCCATCGGCGGAGGCCTCACGGCTGGCAAGCACGCAACGGGCGCCCACGGTGAGCGGCAAATAAAGTTCAAGCCCCGCGATGTCAAACGATATGGTGGTAACCGCCAGCAAGGAATTATGCTGTGTGAGCCCTGGCTGAGATCGCATTGAAGTCAGAAAGTTGACGAGAGCGCGGTGGCAAATCTGAACTCCTTTAGGCCGGCCTGTTGATCCCGATGTGTAGATCACATACGCCAAATTTTGCGGCTCAGCACCAGCAGATGGATTTTCGTTGCTCTCCTGGGAAATTGCCGGCCAATCCTGGTCCATACAGATGAGCTTGCCTGCATAATCGGTCCATTGAGCAGCCAAGGATTGCTGCGTAATTAAGAAATGCAGACTGGAATCCTCGATCATGAACGTGAGCCGTGCTTTGGGATAAGCCGGATCAAGCGGAACGTAAGCTCCGCCAGCTTTCAGAATGGCCAACAACCCGACGACCATCTCCATGGACCGCTCCAAGCAAATGCCAACCAGCACTTCTGGGCCAACGCCTAATTTGCGAAGATGATGCGCCAACTGGTTGGCGCGGGTGTTCAGTTCGCGATAGCTGAGTTCCTGCTGTTCGTGCACGAGTGCGGTGGCATCTGGGGTTCGCTCCACCTGAGCTTCAATCAGTTCAGGCAGGCAGAGATTCCTGGCATATTCCGTTTGCGTATTGTTCCAGTCCAACAAAATCTGATTTTGTTCGGCTGGGGTCAAGACGGGCAAATCTGCGAGATGCTTTTCCGGATCGGCGGCCGCGGTTGCAAGCAGCGTCTGCCAATGTCCAATCATTCGGGCAATGGTGGCGGCATCGAACAGGTCAGGATTGTAAATAATAGGACCGAAGACACTCTCTCCGCGATCATCCACCACGATCACCAGATCGAGCTTTGAACCGCCATTACAGATTTCTTCCGTCGCCAATCCCCAGCCTGGAGCGAGGGCGGGCAGCTTCGGCTGCTGCGAAAGCACCACCTGGAACAGAGGATTACGGCCGGGGTCCGGCCGGTGTTGAATCTCTTTTACGACCTGGACAAAGGGGACATCTTCATGAGCGAGCGCATCCAGAACCACGCCTCGCACACGCGACTGTAGCTCGCGGAATGTTGGATTACCCGAAAGATTGACGCGCAACGCCAGGGGATTCACAAAATAACCCAGCAGGGGCTCGAGTTCGGCCAACTTGCGGCCGCCGCTGAAGGTGCCCAGAACAATGTCTTCCTGTCCTGTATAGCGATACAGCAACGCGGCTATGCCCGCCAGCAAAGTCATATAGAACGAAGTTCCCTGCTGTTGGCTAAGCTCTCTGAGCGTTTGAACCAGACTTGGGGGAAGAACGAACTTTTGAATTGCGCCACGATGAGTTTCGATGGATGGACGCGGACGGTCACTGGGCCACGATAGCACCGGAAGCTCTCCTGCCAACTGCGTGCGCCAGTAGGCCAGATATTCTGACCAGGCTTTTGGCGTTAGTTGTTTCCGCTGCCAATAAGCGAAGTCTGCATATTGAATGCGAAGCTCCGGCAATGGCGAAGGCTTGCCGGCGACAAAGGCATCGTAGAGCATGGTCAGTTCGGGAAGCAGTACCCGATAAACCGTAGTCGCGTCGAAGGCAATTTGGTGGACGGTAAGGTAAAGGCGGTGTTCTTCATCGTCCGTTCGCACAAGCAACGCACGCAACAAGGGACCAGTTTTCAAATCGAAAGGACGCCGGGCATCCACGGTGGCCAAACGCACGGCCTCAGTCGGACGTTCGGCTTCAGGAAACTCACGCAAATCAACTACCGGCAGAGAAAATTTATTTGGAGCCGCATGAACAATCTGCACCGGCTCGCCGGCCACAACATCAAATGTTGTGCGCCAGATCTCATGACGGCGAATGATTTCAAGCAGACACCGCTCCAGCACAGCCACATCCAGGGGGCCGTGCCTGTAGATGGTTACGGGTTCGTTGTAGAACGGAACATCGCCTGCCATCTGCCCATGCAACCATACCTGCTGTTGAGAAAAAGAGAGCGGCGCCGGTCTTGCCATTGGACGAGGGCTGACGTGGGCCTCATTCGCAATATTGTTTCCGGGTCCTCCGTTTAAATATTTTTCAAGAAGGCGGCGCTTAGCCTCGGAAAGCTCCTGAGACTTCCTTTGGCCCTCATGCTGACTGATTGTTGTTTCGTTCATCATTTTGAGTCCGCTATTTCACCAGTTCCAGAAAATTTAGATTTTTGAACATGCCCAGGCATCGCGTCGTTATGATGATGCGATATCGTGGAAATAACGCGTGACCGGCTTATGCAAAATTCCGGAGACGTCCTTCTGCTCCGTTGGAGGAAGGCAGCCGGTCGCGGCTTGAGAGAAATTTCACTTCGGAGAGACGTTGCGTTGGATTCGCGCTCACGTTCTTCAGCAATCGTTGAAAGTGCTCCAACATGCGGGTAATGGTTTCGGGTTCGAACAGGTCGGTATTGTATTGAACACGGCCCATGATTCCTTCCGTCCTCTCGATGAAGGCAACGTACAAATCCCAAGGCGCTCCACCGCTCTCAATATCCATGGAAGTCACGCTCCACTCCATGTCGAGTTGGGGCATCGGCGGCTGAAGTGAAATTGCCACAGTGAAAAACGGATTGCGGCTGGCATCGGGTTTCAGTTTTAATTCCTGGGCCAGGGTCTCCATCGGCACATCATCATTCGAGATGGCTTCGAGAGTTGCTCTCTGCGTCCGCCGCAACAGCTCACGAAAGCTCGGCTTTCCCGCCAGATCAAAGCGAAGCGCAACCGGGTTGAGGAAGTAACCCAGCAGCTTTTGCACTTCAGATCGTTTACGGCCAGCCGGCGAAGGCGTGCCGACAATGATATCTTCCTGCTCCGTGTAGCGATGCAGCAATGCCACAAAAGCCGCCAGCAGGGTCATGAATAAAGTAACGCCTTCTTGTTTGCCCAGTGCTTTCACGGCTTCTCCGAGATATTTGGGGAAGGCAAAAGAGCGTATCGTTCCGCGAAATGTCTCCCTGGCCGGCCGCGTGCGCCCGGTGGGCCAGTTCAGGGCGGGAAGCTGCCCTGCAAGCTGCTTCCGCCAATAGGCGACTTGTTCGGCCATTTCCCTTCCTTGCAACCATTGGCGCTGCCAGTAAGCGTAATCGCCAAACTGGACAGTCAAAGGAGGAAGAGGCGAGGGACGGCCGGAAGCATAGGCGCTGTAGAGAGTTGCCAGTTCCGAGGGAAACACCTGGTACACGGAAACTCCGTCCACGATACTCAGGTGCGCGCACAAAAAGAGCCGGTGTTCGGAGTCATCCATCCTGACCAATCTGGCCCGCAGCAATGGACCTTCTTTCAAATCGAACGGTTGGCGCACCATATCGCCAATCACTCGCTGGGCTTCCGCCTCGCGCCTTGCACTGGTGGGCAAACTTCGCAAATCAAGAAGCTGCAAACGGAATTCGTCCGAAGCCGGGTGCACGAATTGGACAGGTTGGCCATTGCTGGTGACATAGCTGGTTCGCCAGATTTCGTGCCGCCGGATGATCTCGGCGAAACCGTGTTCCAACACAGGAACGTCGAGAGGACCTGACATGCGAAGAACCACGCATTCGTTGTAAAGCGGAGGGATGCCGTGTGTGCCTCGCTCTCGCAACCAAAGCTGTTCTTGAGACAGAGAAAGAGGTGCAGGCTCAGCAGAAGGCCGCCGAGTGATTACCGATTCGCGAGCTGCTACCGCGCCGCCCTCACGAAGATATTTTTCCAGCAACTTGCGTTTGGCCTCGGAAAGAGGCGCGACATCTGGTGTAGAAAAGGCTTCATTTCGATCCATTTTGAAATCCTTTCTGAACACTGCCTGGGCTGAGGTCACCGAAGGCTCCTAACTATCGAAGCGGATCGGCAACCTGGTCAAGCCTCGCAATCCCAGGTTGGTTCGCCAGACGAGCGGCTCAGGTTCAAGGGTCCAATTGGGCAATCGGCGCAGCATCAGTTCGAAGGCGGTTTGACCTTCGACCCGGGCCAGGGCAGCGCCGAAGCAGAAGTGCGCCGCCCAACCGAAGGCAAGGTGCCGGTTGTCGGTGCGCGTTATATCCAGGCGATCAGGATCAGGAAATCTCTCCGGATCGCGGTTGGCCGCGGCCATGACAGCAATCACAGCCTGGCGTTTTTGAATCCGCTTCCCACCGAGAATGGTATCTTCCGGGGCCAGCCGCGCGGTATGCTGGCTGGGACTTTCGTAACGCAACAGTTCTTCTGTAGCGGAAGGGACCAACGACAGATCGGAGCGCAGTTTTTCGAGCTGGTCCTGGTTTCGCAGCAGAGAAAGAACGCCGTTGCCAATGAGGTTGGTCGTAGTCTCCTGTCCTCCCACCATGGTGACGATGCTGTTCGCAATCACCTCCTCTTCGCTCAGCCGGTCGCCATGGATTTCGGCATTCATCAACGAACTCACAAGACCGCCACGAGGATGGCGACGCTGCTCCTGGACGGCAGAGCGGAAGTAAGCAGTCATCTCCTGAACGCTTTTCAGAATCTGCGGCACCCGATCGGGATTGTGTTGGAAGTTGCCCAGCATTTCGGCAAAATCCTGCGACCACAGCTTCAACTGCTGGTAATCTTCCACCGGAACTCCGAGCATTTCAGCCGTCACAATGCAAGGCAGTGGTTCGGCAAGATCGGCAATCACATCCATGCGGCCCGAGGCCTGCACTTGATCGAGCAGCCGATTGGTAATATCGCGGATGTGCGCGCGCAGGACTTCGACGCGCGCCGGAGTGAATGCCTGTGCCGCAAGGCTGCGCAATCGAGTATGGGACGGCGGATCAAGGAAGAGCATCTGCTTGACCATGACTTGCGCAATCGGATTGAGCGCAGCAAGCCCCATGGCAGTAAGCTGCTCCGGCGTCGGGGTGCGCTCAGCGGAGTAGTGATGGAGAACGTGGATCACATCCTTATAACCGGTCACGACCCAGGCGTGCAGGAAGGGGTCCCAGTGCACCGGGTCTGCGCTGCGGAGCTGATGGAAAAGCGGATAGGGATTGGCCAGAATCTCAGGATCGAGCAGGTGATAGAGGCTCAGGGTGCTCCCAAACACGGTGGCGGCAAGGCTGGTTTGAACTGATGCTGTCATGTTGGTATACCTTCAGGCGCAGACGGGCGCAGAAGAGTCGAGCAGGCGCTGCGCCTCAGCCTCGCTCATGGCTTCTAGTTTGGCGAGAAGAAGCGCTTCGATTTGCGCAGCCAGCTTTGAAACCGTGGGAGCGTCGAACAGAGTGCGCAAGGTGAGTTCAATGCCGAATGCATCGCGTACGCGGGCAATCAGTTGCGTGCCAAGCAGCGAGTGACCACCCAGGAGAAAGAAGTTGTCTTCCATGCTGACCTTATCGAGCCCGAGCAACGGCGCCAGTATGGCCGCCAGCCGCTCTTCAACGGGATTGCGCGGTGAGATGAAGACGTTGTCGCGCAGCGTGTTCTCCGTGTCTGGAGCAGGAAGAGCGGAACGATCTACTTTGCCGCTCGTATTCAGGGGCAAAGCCTTCAGCCTGACGAATGTCGGCGGAACCATGTAGTCGGGCAGATGCGCAGAAAGGAAATTGCGCATCTCCGTGTGTGTGGTTTGGGCCCTGGCTGCGGGCACGAAATACGCAATCAGGCGTTTATCACCTGGCGCAATCTCGCGGGCCACTACAATGCTTGATTGCACGGCGGGATGCTCATCGAGGACCTTGACGATTTCCGCCGGTTCGATGCGGAACCCGCGAATCTTGATTTGCTCGTCGATCCGGCCCAGGAATGCGATTTGACCGTCGAGCAGATAACGAGCCAGGTCGCCAGTCCTATAAAGACGCGCGTCTGGAGCTGAGCTGAAGGGATTGAGAACGAACCGCTCCGCGGTCAAATCCGGGCGATTGCGATACCCGCGGGCGAGACCTGCGCCGCCGATATAGATTTCACCGATTTCCCCTTTTGGAACTTCCTGCATGCTTTCATTCAAGATATGGATTCGCACATGATCAATGGGCCGGCCAATCGTAGGCAGCCGGTCTGGGTGCTCCGTGGGAAGCACCGTTCCCGAAGTCGCGACCACAGTGCACTCGGTAGGTCCGTAATTGTTTACCAACTGAAAGCGCAGCTTTCTCGGCGGATAGTGGTGCAGAACATCGGCCCCTGTCAGCATGGTGCGCAGGCTGATCTTCGCGGGCCACTCCAGCGTTATGAGACGTTCCGCCAGAGGAGTGGGCAGAAAAGTGATGGTGATGCCTTGAGAAACAAGCCAATCGCGGATCGCTTCTGGTTGATCTGTGGTCACGCCATCGGGCAGATGGATGCTCGCTCCGGCGGCGAGGTAAGGCCAAAGCTCCCAAACGGCGGCATCGAATCCCAGGGCCGACAACTGGCTTGCTCGGTCAGCCGGGGTCACTTTGAAGGCGCGCTGGTGCCAGGAGACAAGGTTGAGCAGGCTGCCGTGCGGAACTTCGACGCCTTTTGGCTTTCCAGTAGAACCGGAGGTGTAGATAACATAGGCCAAGTCCGTCGCTTTGGCCTTAGCTATGACCGGCTCGCTGGTCTGGGCGCCGGCGAATTCTCCTTGAGGATCCAAAACGACAACGTGCTCAGAACACACCGGCAACGTGCCGAGCATGCATTTCCCAGTCACCAGAACCCTAGCCTGGGCATTCGCCAATAGAAACGCCAGACGCTCTGCCGGATAATTAGGGTCGAGCGGCAGATACGCGCCGCCTGCCTTGAGGACAGCTAACGCCGCCACAATCATGGCCAGCGAGCGATTCAAATAGAGTCCGACGATGACATCGGGCCCCACGCCCAATTCCAGCAGGCGATTGGCCAACCGGTCCGCGCGCTGATCAAGCTCTTTGTAAGTCAGCGACAGTTTCCCATGAGTCACAGCAATGGCATTGGGCGCCGCCACGGCCTGAGCTGTCACCCACTGCGGGACGGAGGGAAACTGAGGATCGTGCTGGCTGGTGAAATCTCTCACTACCGGACTTTGTTGGTCGATATCTGTGAGAGAAGGTTGATTCATGACTAAAGGCAATGAAACGTCGCACATGCTAGGTGCCCCCCTTTTGGGCGCCGAACTGTTTGGAAATGGAAAAGAAATAAAGTCGTTCTTAATGTCTTGGCGCGGCATGGCCTTGCTTTCAACCAAGGTGTCTTGCGGTTACGAGACAAGAGCAGGAGCAAACGTCCAGCGCATGCCGCAGTTCTCATCCCGGTCTATGAACGGGTCATTGGCTACGACTTCGGCGCCCTGGGAATCGAGCCCGAAAGCCATCTCGCGCAGCTCCAGCCTTGCAATCGCCTCGCGAACCTTGCCCTGGTTCCGTTCTTCGCAGAACAGCAGCAGAAAACCGCCGCCACCAGCCCCGGCAATTTTGCCACCGAGAGCGCCGTTCTCACGCGCCAGGGCATAAGCCTCATCAATCAAAGAATTGGAGATTTGGGGAGAGATTCGCTTTTTTGCCTCCCAGCCCTGGTGCAACAGGGCGCCAAACGCCGGCAGGTCGGCTTTCAGCAACGCGCGCCGCATGTGATCGGCAAGCTCACGGATTTCATGCAGCGATTCGACCGCAGCGCCGGTCTCGTTCCTGGTGGACTGTTCCTGTTCCTGAAGAAGGCTCCAGGAGTTGTGGGCAACGCCGGTAAAAAATAGCATCAGATTGCTCTCGAATTCGCGCAGAAGGTCGCCACGCAAGGTGATGGGCTCGACCAGAGTGCTGCCATCGGGATTGAAGTTAATGAAATTCAATCCTCCGAAGGCGGCCGCGTATTCATCCTGTTTGCCAACCGGTTTGCCGAGAATATTGCGGGCAATATGAAATGACCGTTCCGCCAGATCGTATTTAGAGAACGGAAGATCCAGATAAGTGGCCAGGGTCTTTAAGACCCCGACACAAACGCTGGCTGACGATCCTAGCCCGGTTCCGGCAACAATTTCGGAGGCGAGAAAAAGGTCCAGCGAGATGTCGCATCCGAGCTCTTTGATGACCGCGAGAGGGATGGCCAACTCGCTCCGTTTCATCTCCATGCGAGAGATGTCGCGCCAAGTCTCCATCACCCGCAGGTCCGAGGAAATCACCTGGATTTTTCCATCGGTCCTCTTTTGCAGGATGGTATAGAAGTATTTGTTAATGGAGGTGCTCAGAACCGCACCTCCAAACTTTTCGTAGTAGGCCGGCAGGTCGGAGCCGCCGCCGCCGAAACTAATCCGCACCGGACTGCGTACTATCAGCATTCAACACCCTTGGAATAAAAAGTTCAGCGTCATGAAGAGATTTGAGTTTGGGGGTGACGCTAAAGCCATCTTCCCCGATCAACCGTGTGAGAAATGTCCATGCAGTTTGCAGCAGGAGAGAAATATCCTGAAACAGCGACCAATGAAAAATGTACTGCAGATCGAAGCGCGCTTTTTCTTCGGAAGAATGCTGCTCTCGCAGACCGTTCACCTGCGCCAGTCCAGTCAGGCCCGGGATCACGCTCAAGCGCTGCATCTGCCACATAGAATAATGTTTGACCCGGTCAGGCGATTCTGGCCTCGGACCCACCAGGCTCATCTCGCCCCGCAAGACGTTCCACAACTGGGGCAATTCAGTGAGGCTGAACTGGGCGAGAACTCGTTCATATGGGGCCAAATTGGAAGCATCACGATCAATGTTTAAACGGTGCATCCAGAACGGGCGGCCATGTTTGCCACAACGAAGCTCTTTCCTGAGCGTAGGTTTTTTATTCAAATGTAATGCCAACGCAGAAAACACCAGCAAAGGCGCGCTGAGCCCTAGCAGGAGTGACGCTCCCAGCAAATCCATCGCTCTTTTCAACTGTAAACCTATGGCCGGGAGCGTCTGCTCCTCAAGCGAAAGCAGGGGGACATCGTCAATTTCCGTCAGCTTTGCCTTTGAGAGATACAGCTCATAGTGCTGCGGCACGAGGTGGACCCGCATTCCGGCCTTGCGGCAGTTGGAGATGAGCTTCAAAGGTTCGGTCCCCGGGGGCACCGGTTCCACGACGATGAGGTCCTCCACCTGTTTGTTCTGCATTAAGCTCAGGACGTTCAAGCTACGAATCGAGACCGTGCCCGCCGGCAGGTTCGATGTTTGTTTGGCGGGCTCAGTACCGGCTGGAAATAAAATACCCGCAACTTCCATGGAGATTTCAGGATGGCGCACGATCTTGAGCGCCAACTCGCGGACAAGACGGCCGCTGCCGAGAATTACAACCCGCCGCCTGGGTCGCGCCCCCGACCGTGACATGACCGCCCACCACGCCAGGCAACGTATGGTGATGAAGCCAGCCGGTAACAAGCACACAAGATAGAGTAATGCCGATCGCGAATAATAATGGTTGGTGAGCAATGCCAGAACCAGCAGAGAACCAACCAGGTAGAAGACGCCCACAATCACCTGGGCGAAGACGCTCGGGAAATACCACCCGCCGCGAAAGCCCTCCAATTTTTTCCTGAAGTAAAGGACTGCCCAGATCGAGCACGCTATGAGAATCGCCGGAAAATAAACCAATTGCAGAATTCCCGCCGCGCTCACGGCCTCTGCACCTCGCAACGAATATATGAAGACAATGGCGATCCACAGAAGATCGGCGCCCAAAATCGAGTACTGGAGCTTCCGGTTCATAATCACTTGTTTCCCGTTACAGACTTTTCTCTGCCAGCAGACGCCTGCACTGCTTCTGCTCCCACTGCCATGCTCCTGCGATGATCTGGGTGAGTTCAGAGTGCGATGGAAGCCAGCCGAATTCATCCATGAGCTTTTTGGGACTGGCGCACAGGATGGCAGGATCGCCCAACCGGCGCGCCGCGTGACGTACCTTGATCTGCTGTTGTGCAACCTCTTCCGCTGCCTGGCAGACCTGTTGCACCGAGTAGCCCGCGCCCGTGCCGATGTTGTAGGCATGAAATCCCGGCAAATCCATCTTCTGCATGGCAAGTATGTGCGCCCTGGCGATATCCAGCACGTGCACGTAGTCGCGAACGCAAGTTCCATCGGGTGTTGGATAATCGGTTCCGTAGATTTCAAAAAATTCCCGCCGTCCAGAAGCGGTTTGCAGCAGCAACGGAATGATATGTGTTTCAGGATCGTGACGTTCGCCCCAGTTTTCCCCGCCTCCGCAGGCGTTAAAGTAACGGAAGGCGACAACGCTCCAGCCATAAGAAAATGCATACCATTTCAGGATCTGCTCTAAGACCAGTTTGCTCTCGCCGTAGGCATTGACCGGCTCTTTGGGGTGGTCCTCATGTATGGGAACGGCTTTGGGCAATCCGTAGACGGCAGCAGAAGAGGAAAAAATAAATTTACGAATGCCGTGCCTGCGGAGCATCTCAAGCATCGCTATGCTGGCAGCGACGTTGGCATCAAAAAATGGGCCAGGGTTGACGACCGACTCCGGTATCAGCGCTTTGGCCGCGAAATGGAAGACTACATCAAACTTTTTGCTTGCGAGCAAGCTGGCCAGCGCGTCGCGATCGCCAAGATCAAATTGGTTGAGCCTCACGCCATCAGGAACAGCATCGGCGTGCCCGGTTGACATGTCATCCAGCACCTCGACGGAGAAGCCTTGATCTACAAGTTGGGCGCAGCAGGCCGAGCCTACGTAGCCGGCGCCGCCCGTTACCAGAACACGTTCCATCTAAAAAGCCCCTTCCCGTTTCAGGACTTTGAGCGGAGTCCAAGCCAGAATTTTAAAGTCCATGCCGAGGTTCCAGTTCTCTATGTAATAAACATCCATCGTTACCCGCTCTGCATAGGAAACGTTTTGCCGGCCGCGGACCTGCCAATATCCGGTCAGACCGGGCTTCACTGAGAGCAGGAGCTGCCGGTGTGAGCCGTACTTGTCAAGTTCCGGCGCAGTGATCATGCGCGGTCCAACGAGGCTCATTTGTCCGCGCAGCACGTTGAACAATTGGGGCAACTCATCCAGGCTGATTTTTCGCAGAAAGTCCCCTATTCTGGTCACGCGCGGATCGTTCTTGAGTTTGAAGTTGCGCTCGAATTCAGCCTTCAAAGCCGGGTTGGACGCCAGGATGGAATCGGCATCTCGTCTCATGGTGCGAAACTTGAAAGCATCAAACTCTCCGCTGATGCCAAGAACCCGCCGGCGATAAATGATCGGTCTGCCGTCTTCCAAAGCTACCAACAGCCCTATGACGACGAACATTGGAGCAAGAAAAACGATGAGGAGAGCAGCTCCAAACAGATCCACACAGCGTTTTAGAAAGCATTGCAGACGCAAACACGCATGATTCATAAATAAAGAGGAATTCTCGAACGGAAAAGACGTTTTTGAACCACTGTCTAGGCTGCTGACACTGCCCGCGAAAAGTTTGCGCTCGTGTCTATTGCATTTACGATCCGATGGCGAATTACCGTAAACAGCGCGTGGGCTATGCTCAACTGCAAATCTTCGATGATCTGCATGTTCTCTGAGGGGATGATCATGCACAAATCGCAAAGGTCCTTCATCTTGCCGCCTTTGAAACCGGTCAGACCGATATTGATGGCGCCCAATTCCCGCGCCACTTGCAGGGCCAGCAGCACATTGGGTGAGCACCCGCTGCCGCTGATGCCAAAAGCAATGTCGCCGCATTGAATAAAGTTGCGCAGTTGCTCGGCGAACACCTGCTCGTAAGAAGTATCGTTTGCCCACGCAGTAATAAGCGCCAGGTTATCGGTCAGCGACAAGACCCGAAAACGCTTTTGAGGTTGCTCCGGCGTTATGGTCCCTTTGCCCAGATCGCAGGCAAGATGCGAAGCCAGGGAAGCGCTGCCCCCGTTCCCAAACAAAAATACTCTTCTCCCATCCTGGTACGCCCTCTGTAGTTCATCGGCAACTTGCTCAATCTGGATATACGGGAGCTTCGCCACAACATTCGCGTGGTTCTCAAAATAACTGTAGAAGTCGGTTATGACCGCATTGACTTGCAACGGAGGCGCAGGGAAATCTGCCGTCTTGGGATCAGTCATTGGATAGGTCTCCTTTGGCCGTGCGTCAGCGTTCTTTCTGATTTTTTTAAACTGCAACATATTCTCACCACCCGGAAGCATTTGGCTGGACAACCGATCAAAACTCGTAATTCATATCTGAAACTGTGGGCCGTGCCTGGCGAATTTTCCGCAAACGTAAGCCGCTCTTGATTCATTCGCTTTCGAAAGCTGTCTGCCCTTCGGGCATGCCGCTGAGGGAATCGGAACGCCGCTGACCGATCCCATCTGTCGTCCCCGTGTTATTCAAAAGCATCTCAGCCGGCATCTGGCGAGGCGTAGATTTCCAGGTGACACTCTGACGTCCGCTCAGATAGGCAAACAATCCGAGCAGCAGGGCGGCATTCATCGCACAGAAATGAAATGGCAGGGAGAATAGCCGTGCCCGCCTCCCCTGCTTTTTGAGCCAATATCCCAGAACGGCCATTGAATAGAAAATGCACTGGGCCGCAGCCAACCACACAAATCCAGGTAAAGCAAACAGGGCAATGCTCAAACTAAATGCAACCACGAGAAACAGCGGAACCAGCCAGCGAAGGACGCGGTGAGAGAAAAACGAGAAGGCCAGAAAGCCTTTCAGCGGATTAAGATATTCGAGATTGCCAAACAAAGTCTGGTAATTGCCGGCGCTGATGCGAACGCGGCGAGCAAATTGGGTAGAGAAGGTTGGAGCAATCTCCTCGATTGCAACCGCCTCGGGATCATAGATGACACGATGACCTTCGAATCGAATCTCGAGCGGAATCTGGAAATCTTCGACAATCGATTGCTTCCTGGGATGAAAGAGCGAATGGCGTACAGCGAGCGCAGAGCCGTTTCCTCCTAATGAGCAGTTCAGGCGGCTCTCAAGAATTTTCACCGCCGATTCATAACGCCAATAAAGAGATTCGGCAGATGGATCCGTGCCCGCAGCAACCACCCGGACCTCTTCCCCACTGACGGCGCCCACACGCTGATCGGCGAAGTGGCGCGCCAGATTGCGAATGCAATTGCGCTCCAGCATGGTATTGGCGTCTGTGAACACCAGGATTTCTGCCGAGGTGCGCTGCGCCAGGTCGCATAGCACCGCTAATTTTCCGCGGCGTGCCTGGAAATGAAAGACGTTGATCCGGCCGGATTGACTGGATTGAACATCGCTCAGAAGTTTGGCCGTCGTATCGCTGGGCGCATCAAGCCCGAACAGAATCTCCAGCCGGCCGGCGGGATAATCTATTTCCAGCGTGTTTCTCACCTTCGCCTGAATCACGGCTTCTTCGTTGTAAACCGACATCAAAAGAGCCACTCGCGGAACACAATCGGCCTGGCGTGGACGGCGACGGCTGCCACGGCGAATCAAATACAAAAAATCTGACCTGGCCTGCGAGAACACCGACAAGATGAAGAGCAAGAGGGGATATCCGGCATAATGATACGCAACCGCGGCCACGCAAGCCCAAAAGATTATTTGCAAAATGGATGTGCTCATGAATCAGATCTCTTGCGCAACGAGTATTCGAGGTTTCGGTGGGAAGCTTTCTCTTGCGGGCGAGGCGGCTTTTCTTGTCCGGGCTACATGTTGGATCCCGACCGCGATTGCTACCGGATAAAAGAAGTAATATTCGTACCCAAGGTGGGCAAAAAATGCTCCGAAAGCAAACGCTAACAGGCTGACCAGCGTGGCCCGCGCCATCAGATTGAGCTCTCGATTTTCCGGTTGCCTGGAAAACGTTTTGCTGATCTTCTTCATATTGAGTGAAGCGGTAACCAGTAATCCCACAAACAGCAGCAGCGCCGGAATACCCGCTTCGGAAGAAATCTGGGTGAAGGTGTTATGCGTCCCAATCCACGCGCCGGCTTGCCCAAGACTGGTTCCGCTGGCGACCTCAAAATTCCCCAGCCCCAAACCGAAGATTGGATGCTCTAGGGTGTACTGGATCGAACGGCCCAGTACCGCCACGCGGTCTTCCGTGGATTCTTCCGCTGATGCCGCTACCTGGTCTGTATAGACATCGGGGCCGTTCCACACTGTCTCCAGCCGTTGCCAAAAAACCCGGGGCGCCAGGCCAATGGCAAGAACCAATGCAATAACGATTCCCATTCCGACGATCCTGCCGCGAGAACTGCCACGCAAAACAAGAAATGACGTCAATCCAGTGGAGAACACAACGTTCAGCAAACCGCCGCGAGACGCGGTGAGCACCACCATCCATAGCATCGAGAAAAATGTCGCCGCCAGCAGAACCGTCGTAAGCAAAGAGCGCCGGAGAACAAAGATCGCCGCGATATAAGGGATCGTCACGGCACAAGCTATGCCCAGAAAATTCCAGCCAAGCATTCCCAAATTGACGCCCAGCATACGTCCACCCACCCAGATGACCCTGGAAGACTGGACGATGGAAAAGCCGGTCACAAAAAGCTCGCTGAGAATAATGGCCCAAAGCAATTTCTGGACTCTTTCGAGCGTGACCAGTGTCTGCGTGAGCAGAAAGAATATGAAAAGCGTCTTGAGCCACACCTGGGTGAGTATCTGGAAACTGCCTCCCCTCCAAAAGGAGAAGGGCAGGCCTGCAACATACCATGCGCTCAGCAGCAGGACGATCTGAAGCTCGCGGCTCCAAAGAATACGGGCACCGCCGGATAACAGGGCCCAAAGATACGCCAGTCCGCTGCAAAGGCCAAAAACAAACGTCAGGTGAAGCTGGCCCAACGCGGGAAGAATGTCTTCAGGCCGCCCATAGACGGCGACCGTGAAAAGCCAGAGGAAGACGAACCCCAGCTTTGCTCGTTGCGCGCGAACCCGCGGACGAGAGGCATTTTGCGTCAGAGTGATCTCATCTGCAAAGATCAAATTCGTTTCGCTCATGGGGTTCATGCTCGCCAATTTGCTCTTCTAAGCGGCGCTCGTCTGTCTTTCAGAGCAAGTCACTCGCTCCAAAATCTCTTCAACTCTGGCAACAACTACATCCCAGCCATAATTGCTGACCACTTCTTGGCGTGCCGTTGCACTCATAGAAAATCGGAGGGATGGGTTCTTGAGAAGTTCGGTCACGGCCTGGGCAAATTCTTCGGGGTGCTCTGCAATGCGGATTTCACGGCCATCGCGAAAGGGCAGGCCCTCGGCGCCAATCGGGGTGGAAACTACCGGCTTGGCCATGGCCATTGCTTCTGGAATCTTGATGCGCGTTCCCCCGCCAACACGCAATGGAACCACAACCACTTCGGCCTGCGAAAGATAGGGACGAACATCAGGAACCCGTCCGGTGATTTCTACGCCAGGCTGGCTGGCAGCGATTGCGCGCAGGCGTGAGGAAGGTCCGCGGCCAACGATTGAAAGGCTGACATTTGGCGTTGCCTGGCGGATCTGGGGATAAACTTCACGCAAGAACCATATGGCTCCATCTTCGTTTGGATCCCAATCCATGGAGCCCACGAAAACCAGGTGTCCCGGCTTCGGTCTATCGTCCGTTGGACGGAAGAAATCTGTATCAACGCCGGTTGGAATTGTGGAGACATGGCTGACGGCAAGCTCGTTCCGCAACGTGCGCCGGTCGTCTTCCGAGACCGCGAGCACATGATCGAATGAGCGGCACACCTTGGCTTCGATGGTTTTCGTTTTCTTCCATTCAGCGCCAAAGATCCACTTTCGCAAAGGATGTTTTTCCACCTCCCACTTGCGTTTTCGCAGTAAAAATTCGACGTTGTGCTCGAACACTATCCTCGGTTTGAGTGGGAATTGCAGCAATGGAACGGCCGTGTGCAGAAAATCGCAAAAGAGCAAGTCAAAGCGCTTACGATTAGTTAGTTTCTCGACTGTCGAACGAAAATCGGCGCGATTGCACTTGGCCAGGAAGTAGGGTAAGGCGCTAAGCTGGTTGATCAGGATTTCCCTGTAAAACCTCCCCGAATACTTCTTAGCTTCTTGCCGGAATACCGGCGTATAACTTGCGAACATCGCCTTCATTTCGGGGATGGCAACGGAGTCGCTGACAGGATCGGCAAAAGAGACAGCGTGAATCTCAGCTCTGTTTGCCAGGCGCGAAAAAATATTCAGTGAGCGAATTTTTCCACCAGTATCGGCTGGAAAGAGCGGCCCCGGAAGTGTGAGCAAAATTTTCATGGTTTCGCAGGAAACGATACGGCAGAGCCGGTTACACCTTAGCCGGCGCGCAGGATAGCGGGGTCCTCGACATTTTGAAGATTGAGCCAGCTACTATCGCGATCGAGAAAGATACGGCTCCATAGTTCAAAATTAAGCAGCCGCCAGCAGCCTTCCGTGGCATAAGAGAAGCCGCGGCAATGCGCGTTGAGAAGTGACTGCACATACCCAGGCTTGATGAGCCCTCGCTCGGCCATCCGCCCATCGGTGAGAATTGCGGAAAGTTTGTCAAACAATTGATCCCGCAACCAGGGACAGATTGGCGTGGGAAAGCCTTTTTTGCTGCGTCGAAGGGCTTCCGCAGGCAGCCGCCCAGCCATGGCCCGCCGCAGCAGATGCTTTCCTGAAAACGGGCGTATTTTGTAGCGAGCGGGAACGCGAGTTGCGAACTCGGCGAGTTTGTGGTCCAAAAATGGAACCCGGCTCTCAATGGAAGCAGCCATGCTCATCTGGTCTTGCTTCATAAGAAGCTCAACCAGGTAAGTCTTCATATCGAGATAGAGAAGCCGGTTCAGTAAATTTTCATCAGACCCGTTGGTGGAGAAAAACCGCATGGAATTCTTGTAAGCATCCGTTTCGCGAAGCTCTTCGGCCAGCTCACTGCTGAACAAATGCGGCTGCTGCTCCTGAGGAAAAACGGAATAGAAGTTGTCAAAATAGATTTTCTCGAAGGCGTCAGGATAATAGAGAAAAGAATGCCGCAACTTGCGTTGCAGCCAATCCGGCGCCATCCCCCCCGATAATGCCTTCTGGGCAAGTTGCCGCATTGGTTGTGGTACAAACCTTCGATAGAGGGGCCCATAGCGCAGGTTCCACAGCGTCACGCGATACTTGAGATAGCCGGCCAGAATCTCGTCTCCGCCCTCGCCGGTGAGCACCACTTTTACCTTCTCTCTGGCCAGATTGGAAACATGAAACAGGGCAACGCTCGATGGCCATACCACCGGTTCATCTTCATGCCAAATCAGTTGTGGCAGACTGGCAAAAAAATGTTCGGGGCCAAGGACCACTTCATTATGTTCCGCCCCAATATATTTGGCAGTCTGCCGGGCATGAGGCAGCTCGCTATATTGGTCTTCCGCGTAGCCCACGGAAAACGTCTGGATAGGCTCTTTGCGAAGCGCGGCCATTACCGCCGCAATCGAACTCGAATCGAGCCCTCCGCTCAAGAAGACACCGACCGGAACGTCGCTTCTAAGATGAATGCGAACTGCGTCTGTAAACAGCTCATGAAATTGCGCAACATAATCGGCTTCGCTGAGCGGGCATTCTGGCGGCTCAATATCAAGGTCCCAATATTGCGTGATTTGAGGTTCCTGATCGCCCCGGCTCAAATCGATATGCAAGTGGTGGCCGGGTAAGAGCTTGCGGACACCCTCGAACAATGTTTCCTCCGAAGAGGTATAGCCGAAGGCGAAGAATTCAGGAAGGGCGCGGCGATTGAGTTGGGGCTTGAAATCGGGGGCCTCGAAGAGCGCCTTGATCTCGGAGGCGAAGGCGAAACGATTGCCTGCCATCGCATAATAAAACGGCTTGATCCCAAAACGGTCCCGGGCGCAAAACAGCTTTTTGCGGCGCATATCCCAGATTGCAAACGCAAACATGCCGCGCAGATGACGAACGCAGTCTTCTCCATACTCCTCATACAGGTGCACGATGGTTTCGGTATCGCTGTTCGTGGCATAGCGGTGGCCGCGCTCTTCAAGAATGGGGCGGAGTTCGGGATGGTTATAGATTTCCCCGTTGAAGATAATCCAGACACTCCCATCTTCATTGCTCATGGGCTGATGTCCGCCGGCCACGTCCACAATGCTCAACCGGCGAAATGCCAGGGCAACAGGACCAAGAATCAAGCTGCCTTCGTCGTCAGGCCCGCGATGGCGAAGCAGGTTCGCCATGGCTTTTAAGTTTTGTTCCGGAACCCTGCGACCACGCAGGTCGAGAACTCCGCAGATGCCGCACATTGCTCTGTTTTCTCTTTTCTAAATTCGGTTTTCCAAGGACGGCGGCCGGCGCCTGTTTAAACGACCATGAACGCCAGCGAACCACCGGGAATGGTATAGATCTTATGTTCTTTTGAAAACTCCACCAGCCAGCGGGAGACGCCGTTGACTCCGGTCCTGCCGAAATCGTGCCATGCGATCACGCTTCCCTTGCGGCAGCACTTGATGGCATTCAAGCTGTCGGACCGGACATATTCATACGAATGCGCGCCATCGATGAAGAACAAATCAATTTCCCCGTAATAGGGAGAAAAATCAAACGATGCACTATCGTGAAATAACGTCGTGACCTTACTTGCTTCAGGAGTGCCGTCAAAAATGTATTTGCGATCGCGATGAGAGGCCTCGATATGCCAGTCGTCTACCAGCGTGGTCTGGAGCTTGGTATTCATCTGGTGGGGAGGAAGATCGAGAGTGTAAATCCTGGCATCCGCAGGAGAATTTAGCGCCAGGTGATAGGTTGTATATCCTCGAAGGGTTCCAATCTCGAAAATCGTTTTTGGGTGGAGACGCCGGCAAAGAAGGCAGAGGCTGACAATATCAGCGGTGTATGAGGCGACAGGACCAAACCAGGAATCTTCAGCGAAGCCCGCGAGAACTACAGGGGTTGCGTTTTTGGATGGCAGCACTTCCCATATATTCTTTTGAGGCAGTTTTCTCTTTTCCGCCAGGGTCTTGTATAAGAACAAGGTTTCGCTGGCGTAATACACCATATCTCTTGGCTTGGAGAGCAGGCCGAAAGCCCTGACATTCCCTCCGATCACCAGGTTTCTAAGTCCCAACAGAGACGTTCTTAGATATTTTGTGGATGGCATCATGGAATCGAAATTACCTTAATCTCTCCGGCACTCGCGCCGGCATGACGATTCGTTTTCGTTGCGCGGCACGAACCCTGTCAGACAAGTTTTGTTGCAGGACTTGCTTCAGAAGCACGCATTTTGCCAGTTCCGTTCAGAAGAAAAAGCTTACGGGTTGCCGTAGCTCCATGCGCCGTCAGATCGGACACTTGCGTATCGAAGAGCCATTCATCGCGCGTGACTGGCGCCTTGGCAGCAAAGATCTGCCGGCCACTGACCTCAAGATAGCTTCCATCACAAATAACGAACCTATGGAGATTGGTTCCTGAACTGGTGGAGCAAAACAAGAATCGGGCGTCGCTCGCCCACGGTCCATAGTGCCAGTCTCCGGCCTGGTCAGCGAAGAACAGGTAATCGATCGAATTGGCGATGGAGTATTGATAAGCCCGGACCGGCGCGCCGTCATGTCTTGATTCGAACCGTTGGAACACTCCTACATGTGCGCTGGCCTCGGAAACTGGCACAAGCAAGGTCGCGAATTCTGCCGGCAACTGAGCCTTGGCGCCGAATTGAAAAATTGGCGCCACCTCTTTTTTCCCGTACATGGGCGAGTAGGAGCCTTGAGATATCTTCTGCGAACATTCGTGGCTGGCCGTGAACAGCAAAGCGAGAGCCGCCTTTCTTCTGCCGGAGAACATGACTCCTCCGGGGATTGCAGACAGCGTGCCAGGAGCAAAATGCCAGGAAACATCGAGGCGGTGATTTCCAGCGCCTTCAAGGACATCGCGAATCAACCAGAAGCACGGCTTCAAATAGAAAACATAGCGATGGTGCTGCACCGGATACCGCAGCCGATTGTAACCATCGTGCGAGCCGGCAAAGAAATCAAAGCTTTTGCTCGTTACCCACTGATCTACAGTCGCATTGGATAGGCTTTGCCAGCCAAATGGCCCCGTTGGCTCGGCCTGACTCAAGTTGTCCACCTCTACCGTGTTGTGACTGCCAGTTCCACGCAGGCGATTCCGCTCTGTACCAGAACCCACATACCCTAACGTCCCCGGATCAATTAAGAGCGGCTCTCCATTGGCAGACAGTTGCACACTCAGGGCGTCAGCATGGCTGTGGCCTGCCCGGCCCGCCATCTGTGGACCTGCATCAATCACGAGTTGCTGTGCCACAGAGTTCGAGCTGCACATCACGTACATGCCGCTCGATTTCAGTGCAAACGACGAGGCCGTTCGCTGCTGAGGAGGCAATTTTTCGAATTGTCCTGCTCCCTCGAGTCCGAGCAACCAAACGGTCTCTTCACGAATGTCTCCAGCCGCCGCCTTGAAATCAGCGCGGTTCAACAGCACCGCTCCGGTGGCGAGTGGATCGAGCAGGTGCTCGGTACGATTGCGTCGCTGGTCAAAGACCCGTCCGCCATCATCATCCCCGAAACGGGGAAGCGGGCCAGCCTTATGCAACGCGCAGATGGCATCCAGCATTTTTTCGATGATTCGGTCAAACGTTGCGGGAATGGGAATTTTATTTAGATGGGCAAGTATTCGGGCATGAAGAAAGAAATCAAGCGCATAGATATGGTAGTAGATGGATTGCTCAAAGTGCATACCATCCGGCTGTACCTGGCGCAGCGCTTCGCCCAGCACGATTTGCCAACCTCGCTTTTGCCAGCGTTGCGCCGAGGGCGATCCGGGGCACAAAGTCCCGATGAAAAAGAGCCCCACGCCCTCTCCCAGCAGGTGCGTATTTGGTGAAAAATACGTGGAAAGAAATCGCTCGATGTGACGCGCATTGAGCGCCAGCGCCCGCCAGAGGTCGGCGGGAAACTGTTCCGGAACCTCCGGGCAATCCTTCAGCAAATGCCAAATCCACAGCCAAGAAAGGCTTCGCATGGCAACCTCCAGGCTGCTGGCCCAGTTGATTCCAATACCGTATGGATTCTGCTCCTGCCAGTGATACCACTGCTGAAACAACTCTCGCGCATACCGGGGTTCCGCGGTCAAGCGATAGGCGCGGGCGAGCGTAACCAGGTGCTGATGGCGATTGAGTTCCCAAGTGACCTTTGAGTCGCCCACCTGATTAAAATCGAGATAACGGATTCGGAACCAGGGAGAGCGGGGCGCGCGTTTGCCATGCACGGCATCGAGATGCCAATCGATCTGTGCCCCGTACTTCACACCTTCATATCCCAGAAGATCGAATCGGTGCTGGCAAATCCGCTCTGCCCGCTCGATCATTTCTTCTACTATCTCCGGATATCGCTCACGAAACCAATCCACGATTTGTGACACTTCTTCAGGCCAGAAGAAAAAGCGACCGCAACCTTGTACCCATGGAGCGCACCCATTCTTCATGAAACGAACGCCGATGCGGCCCAATACGAAATCGCTATGTTTCGCGACTTCCTGGCGCACACGCACCCGCAACTCTTCCGAATCCATCTTCGCCAGCCGCTTACAGCCATCGAACCAGCGATTGCTAGCTGGCATGGACCAGATCCCTTCGTGGTTTTTCCGTTTTGCAGTCAGATTGCGCAAGCAGCCAGTCAACAGTCCGGGCAATGTTGTCTTCAGCGCCTTCAAGCCGCGTCTGCTCTTTTATCTTCATATATCGTTTCGTCAGATCAACCAGCTTTGCGTGCAAGTCTGCAGCATCGCCCTCGCTGTATGTCACAACGTTCGGCGGGCGGTGGTTGTTCTGGCTTGCTACCACCGGTATGCCCAGAGCCAGAGACTCGAGTACTGAAGCAGAAACGCCATCGCATGCCGGAGTCCGGATGTAAGCAAAACTGCGAGTCAGCAGAGTTAAGAATTCATCGTGAGCCAGGTTTCCCAGCAGAAGCAGGCTTTGGCGCTCATCCGGCGGCCAGTTGCCTGCAAATTCATTGGCTGCAGGCAATTCTTTGGAGGGGAAACCGAGCCAGATGAACCCGGCATGCGGATAGGCTTTCCTGAATTGCAGCATGGCTTCACGCAAGACAGGAAGGCGATACTCGGGGCGAAATGAAACGTAACAGAAAAACACTGGATGATGAGTTTTCAGGAAGACTTCAATTTCTTGAGCAAGCGGCGCTTGCCGAAAATCCAGGTGTTGCGCGGAAAAACCCGGAATCGCTACAACCCGCTCTGCCTCGATCCCGTAACCTTCAATTGCCTGCTTTACCGCAATGTTATTGCATGAAATCTGCCCTGACATTTGAAAGAGCACGCGAAAGGCGCGGCGCAACCAGAACTCTTCCCGGGGAAAATATTTCTGCTGCAACCCTCCACGCCAGCTCAGGGCCACGGGGCGGCGGGCAATCCGGCCCACCAAGGCAGCCAGGAAGGCCAAAATGTAGCCGGTCCTGGATTGACCGTTGACGTGCATTTGAAAGCGATAGCCTTTTGAAGCAAAGCGAATGAGCTTATATACGTAATCAAAGCCGTTTTGAACGTCTACGTACTCGTTACTTTTCCTGGTATGACTCTCGTTCAGGTTAAGAACATCACACACGTTTCCGCGGCGGCGAATTTCTTCGACCAGCAACTTGGTTTGCATGGCCCATCCGCAAACTGGCGGCGGATAATTCCCAATTTGCAAAATTTTTATTTGTGGATGCTTTTCAGCCATACGGTGCGATTCGTCTTCGGATATTTCCGGCACATCAAGCGGCTGGCTCGAGCAAAGAGAGGAGATGGTCATTGGACTCACAGACTTCAGAATGGCCGTACGGGAGGAGAATCGATTCTTGACCTACGTGCGATGCTGAATCTAGCTGGGATGCTGCTGGTACCAGAGCAGGATAAGATCGGCACGGCGGCCGACGCCAAATTTCGTCAAGACATTAGAAACATGGAACTTAACGGTGCGTTCGGAGATATTCAGCTTGGCGGCAATCTCCTTGTTCGACAGATTCTCCAGCAGTTGATCGAGCACTTCCGTTTCGCGCGGACTTAACTGTGCGGACCAGTTTGTGTTGCTTCCTTTATGACCGGCCCGAAGAACCGAATCCACGAAATTTGAGAGCAGCGCGCGCGGCACCCAGAACCCACCCGTGGCTACTGATTGCAACGCGCGCGGTAACTGATCGTGAGCATCGACGTAACGAAGCAACCCTTTGGCTCCCAGACACAGGAGGGCAAATGCATTCTGCTCATCAAACTTTTCTCCCACAAAGAGCAGATGCGATTCCGGGTAGCGCCTTTGTATTCCCGCAACCAGCGCCGCCGTGGCAGGACGCGGAGCGTGGGCATCGATCACATAAATGGTTGCACGCGGCACCCGCACCTCTTGCAGCTCTGTCGTGGTGAGTGGCCCCAACTGGTGAGGTTTGAGCTGAATGCCGGGTTTGGCGAGCAATCGCTGGAATTCCTCGAGCACCAGCGGATGCCTCGACAGCAGGCATACTTTCAAGCTACGTTGTCGGGGAACTCGAGGCACCATGGATTTGCCGCGCGATGGCCGGCTCAATTGCAATCGAACGATAGCACAATATGTTTGCCAAAGGCACGAAGAGCTTCCACTCCCAAACTGAGCGGAATCCCTTAGCCGGTCGAGAAGCAGCTTCTGCTCCCACCAACTCAGGACTGTGTTGTGGGACAGGTGCTCCCACCTGTCCTTTATTGGGCCCTCTGACCAGATGTTTTCTCTCCGCATCACTAATATAGTGCCTGACGTGTCTCGCATTTCCGGCTGGGAACGAGGCAGGGCTGGAACCGGCGCTTGCCCTTTTGGGGGATAGGGCAAGGACGATGGAGACGGCGTAATCAAGGGGTCCTCGCAAGGCGCTCAATGTCTGCTGGGTCTAACTGGTAGGTTCGGGTTCATGTCAGGAGGCAGTATGTTGAGCAGTAGGTATTTTGTTCGCAATTCTGTTCTTTCCCTCACTATCGTAGTTATTCTGAGCGTTGCTTGTGCCTCCCGACAATCGCTTCCATCCACCACTGCATCTTCTCAGATCAGCAATTCTCAAGCTGCAGACGCCCGCTCCGTGGACTTGACGGTCTCCAGTGTGGCGAACTCTCCCATTGGCATGAGACCGTGGGCGCGCACCCGCCGGCTTGTTTTCCGCCCGACCTCACTTGCATTTGGGAGCATTGCAACAACTTCAACCTCGACAAAATCGGTCCTGGTGATCAACAGCAGCAGAACAAGCGCAACCATTTCGCAGGCAAATATAACGGGTGCAGCTTATACCGTAAGCGGGCTCAATCTTCCACTGACGTTAGCGGCGGGAGCGAGCACCTCGTTTACCGTGATCTTTGCTCCCACGACCTCGGGCCCCGCCAACGGCAGCGTGTCATTGATCAGCACTTTGAGTTCTACGAATATTTTGGCTCTGACCGGCACAGGCGCCGCCACGCCGCTTGCGCAACTCACGGCGAACCCGGCAAGCACAAACTTCAATAACGTTAATGTCGGAAGCAGCAGCACACACGCCATGGCTATAAGCAATACCGGAAATGTAAATGTAACTATTTCGCAGATTAATCCTTCGGGACCTGGTTTCAGCATTGCCGGTATCACTCCTTCAACGCTCTCTCCGGGGCAAACGGCAAATTACACGGCAAAATTTACGCCGTCATCGGCCGGAGGCGTCTCCGGACAAATTTCTTTTGTCAGCACCGCCACAAATACTCCGACGTTGGTTTCGCTGAGCGGTACCGGAATTACGCAACTCAGCGCCAGCCCAGGCTCGCTCAATTTTGGAAATGTTCTCATAGGAAATACGGGCAGTTTGCCAGAAACGATTACTGCAACTGTGGGTACTGTGACAGTATCTTCGGCTACCGTCACCGGGAGCGGCTACTCCCTGCATGGCATTACTTTGCCGGTGACGCTCACAGTGGGACAAAGCGCGCCGTTTACGGTAAATTTTGCACCCACGACTACAGTCAATCCACCCGGGCAGATCAGCTTCGCCAGCGACGCTTCCAACTCCCCAACGCTTGTTTCCTTGTCTGGCGCGGGAGTGACATCCTCCGGCCAAATCTGCGGCCAGCGGGACGACGGCCTCATTCATCTTCCTCCGAGCTACACCTGTAGTGTGCTGCCATGTGGAAGCAATCCGTTTCCACCGCCGGCCAAAGGCGCCTCTTACGTAGACCCGCAGTACGGATGCACGGTGGAACGCCTGACCGATGCAGTCGGCGATCATCTCGGAACTGCCGCCCACCATAATTACGGGACGGTCAGCGCTATGAATGCTAACGACACCTACGTGATGATTAACCTGGAGGACGGGAGTAAAGAGATCGTTGATACATCCGGTGGGGTGATTGTCCCCGTCGCCAACATGCCTCAGGATAACGCCCAGCAAGTACCCTGGGACATCTCCATTCCCACCCGTTTCTATTTCAGCGGCGGCGCGGCCATACAGCGCGCGGACATCAGCGGCCTTCCCACTTGCGCTTCTGCTCATAACTGCACGGTTACAACGACTGTGCTTCACAATTTCAGCGGCACGTATGGAAGCGTCCAGATTCCCGATCAAGAAGACCTTTCCGATGATGGCGACCACCTCTGGCTGGTCGGCGATACCAAGGCATTCCTGTACACGATCAGCACCAACACCGTGGGTCCGGCGATGAACGTCGGAAGCAAGGACAGCGGCAATGGTTGGCACAAAATCCAGATTATGCCTTCCAACCGGATGCTGATGACCTGGAGCCCCAATGGAGCAGGTCCGGGCGCCGGGCAGGAGGTTTACAACACCGACACCACGCTGAACTGGCATATGTTTGACAACACCATCCATACCGATTGCGGAAGAGACTTGAGCAGCAACGAAGTATGTATCGTCGCCCGTATTCCCGATACGGGAGGGGGGATCACAGGCGCCGGGGCCTGTCCTACCTGGACAGGAACCCAGGATGGCGGAATTGACGCGATCAATATGTCGACGCATAAGGCTCAATGTGTTGTGGACGTTAACTGGGCAGACACGGAAGTCAGCTTCCGTGACGGCAATGCAGGCGGCGGCTGGCTGTTCGTTACTTTCTTCAAATCAGGAAGCTGTCCAACGTATTCCTGTTTCGATACCCCGGGATTCTTAAATCTGGACCCCGCATGGGCAGCAAGCTGGGTGCATTTCGCTGAAGAAGGCATACTGGTTCGCATTGACAATAACAACGGCGCAAATAAATACCGGCTGTTTCACACCCGCTCGCGTTCGTCGGAATATTACTGGGCCATCCCTCGCGGATCGATCAGCCGCGATGGAAGATACGTCATATTTGACAGTAACTTTGATATTTCAAACAGCGGACTGCCCAATTATACCGACGTCTATTTGACCAAGACTCAGTAACGGGCATGCCAGAGTGTGGCCGCCGTGTCATGAAACTGCGGCCACAAGATGCTCCCGATAGGCCTGCAACGAGATTTCCTGGGTTGATGATGTTCTGTGGCTCGTCATAGCTTCGGCATCGGAGAACCCGGGTGGATGACAGCTCAGATCAATCATGATCTTGCCCGCTGCCAGAGCTTTCAATATTTCTTCTATTTCTTCACTGACTTTCTTGCTGACGACCACGACTTCCGATTCCTGGATTGTTTTTTCAAAATCTGTTGCAAGCAGCGCACCGATGTGCGGAATCTCTTCTTCGATGAACTGCCGGTTCGATCCGATCAGGCGTCCCAGAGAGACATCCTTGTCCCAGATTTGAATCTGGCATCCCGCCCCGAGAAGCCGCTTCACCAATTGCACTGAGGGACTTTCGCGTAAATCGTCCGTGCCGGGTTTGAAGCTCAACCCGAGCACCGCGATTTTCCTCCGTTTTGTTGCCAGCACCGCTTCGACGGCGCGTTCCAGATGGGCCTGGTTACTCGGCATGATGGCCTGCAGCAAAGGCAGGTCCAGATCATGTTGTTTTGCGCAATAAGCGAGCGCGCGAAGATCTTTGGGCAAACACGATCCGCCAAAGGCAAACCCTGGCGTCAAATAGGCCTTGGAGGTATTGAGCCTCGTATCAGACAAGAAAATTTCCGTTACCGTCGGCTCATCCACGTCGAGCTGCCGGCACAGCGTCCCAATCTCATTCGCGAATGAAATCTTCAGCGCATGGAAAGCATTGCAGACATATTTCACCATTTCCGCCACGCCCAAAGAGGTCTCAAAAATATGGCCTGAAATTCCTTCATAGAGTTCACGCAAGGGAAGCAGATGATCAGGATTGCCGGCTCCCAAAATGGTGATCATTGGGTTTAGAAAATCAGCGACTGCGCATCCTTCGCGGGTAAATTCCGGATTGCTGCATACGGCAAAATCAACCCCTTCTCGTTTTCCGCTGGCGGCTTCAATCCAGGGAATGGCCAGAGACTTTGCTGTTCCGGGCAACATGGTGCTGCGAAGTACGACCCAGTGAAATTCGTTTTTTAATCGCAACGCTTTGCCTACCTCTTCACAGCTACGCTGAACACTTCTAAGGTCCAGACGTCCGTTGGGCAGGCTCGGTGTGGCCACGCAGAGAAATGAAATTTCAGATTCACTCACAGCCGCGATGGGGTCGGTGGTCGCGTGCAGCCGGCGAGCCTTGTGACCCTCCGCAATCAAGCGATCGAGGCCGGGCTCGAACACCGGGACCCGGCCCGATTCAATCATCTCGACCTTCGCAGGGTTAACATCAACTCCGAGCACCTTGTTGCCTTTGTGTGCGAAACAAGCCGCAGTTACAGCGCCCACATAGCCCAGGCCGAATACACTGACATGTTTCATGAATTGGGTCCTCTTTAATTATTTACGATGAAGTGAGCTCGGCTAACGGCCCTAGCAAACAGGCGATTCCTGGTAAAGCTGCTCGAACTCAGTGGTGAGGCGCTTGAAGCTGAAATGGGTTCGCATTCGTTCTTGCCCGGCCCGTCCAAGATTCATTGCCAAATGCGGATCATGCAGTACGCGCAATATAGCTGCGGCAAGAGCCTGGGGATTCCGTGGCGGCACCAGCAAACCCGTCACCCCGCTCTCGATGACTTCCATAGTCCCGCCAACGGCGGTGGCAACAACGGGCAGGCCGGCGGCCATGGTTTCCAGAACGGCATTCGGCATTGCTTCAGCTTCTGAGGGTAAGACCGATAGGTAGCAGCAGGCCAACAATTCCGGAATATCCTGGCGGTGCCCCAGAAACAAGACATTTTTCTCTAACCCTGCTTCCCTCACACGCTGCTCTAATTTGGGCCGTTCTTTTCCGTCGCCAATCAGAAGAAAAATGGTTTCGGGCAGCGCACGGCAAACAATGCTTGCCGCCGAAATCAAGTGTTCGTGCCCTTTCACCGGGCTGTACATGTTGGCTACAACCGCAATGAGTTTGTGGCGGCTTCCAACGCCAGGCAACAATCTTTTTCTGTCTTGCCGGACGTCCGCGTAGCGGTCAACATCTACACCGTTGTAAATGACCCGAATCTTTTTCGCAGCTAAATGGTCCGCTCTCACCAGCGTTTCACGCACCGAGTTCGAGTTCACCACGACGTGAGTAGAAAGACGATAGATAGTCCAAATTACCTTGTTTCTCCAGGGTTTGTACCACTCCAGATCTGCCAGATAGCGCCGGCTTGAAATGACGATTGGCGTGCCCGCCAACCGCGCCGCCGGAACTCCCAGCAGGTTTGCCCATAAATCGTGCGCGTGAAGTACGTGAAATTTCTTCCGCCGCAGAAAAATGGAAAGCCGGAGCAATTGGCGGATTCCACTGAGCGATAGAAGTGTCTTCTGTTTGCGAAATTCGAGCACTGGAATGCCCGCCTGCTGCAAGACTTTGAGCAAAGGGCCTTCTGCCCTAAGGCAGCCAATCGTCACCTGATGACCCGCCGAGTGCAGGCGGAGGGCGGTTTGCGCCATTTGAGTTTCTGTCCCGCCCACGTTCAGCGTGTCCACTAAATGAAGCACCCGAGTGGACCCATCCACCGGCTGCTTTCGGATTGAAGCACACTTCTGGTCATCTAGTTTTCTGGACGATGGTATTTTATTCGCCACAACGGCTGTGCTCGATAGACCAGGCATGATCCGGCGATTGACGCAATATTCGTTTGGAGACTATTTCACCAAGAGCGGCCGGCGTCTTTGCACTTCATGTATTTTCAAAAAAGACCTTCCCGGTTTGCCAGTCCAACAATTATATGTGGCCGCCCGCAAAGCTGGGATGTGGTCTAAAAGAGCGACCTTTTGGGTAATGCCATGGCTGAAGAAGATGTCGAAATTTCCAGTCGAATTGTCCATCCATGTGACATCGATGCCGCCGCCGGGGTCCACCGCGATCAGCGGCGTAGTGGCTTTGCCATCGTTCGAGATATTCTGAGGAGTGGAAAAAGTAGCGCCACCATCGCTGGAGCGGCTGAAGAGAATGTCGCTGCTGCCCTGAGGGCCGACCATCCAAACCAAGTCGATGCCGCCGGCATCAACCGCGATCTGCGGACCGCTACCCGTATTCGTAACGCTTGTGGCAGAAAAAGTGGCCCCATAGTCGTTCGAGCGGCTGAAAAAGATGTTGCCTGGATTGTCGTCCTTCCAAACAACGTCAACGTTACTGCTCGAATCGATCGCAACCTGCGCGTGGCCGGCCTGGTGGCGAAAAGCGAGGTTTGAAATGTTTGTTTCGGAAAAAGTAACGCCGCCATCCATCGACAGGGCGAGCCAAACGTTGCCAAATGGAAATGTGTTAAAGACAACATAAATATTACCCGCCGAATCGAGAGTTAATCCCAGAGGAGAGAAATATTCAAAGTTGTTGACAATGTTCTTCTGCAGAGAGAAACTCGCGCCGCCATCGCTAGAGCGGCTGAATTTGGTAATGCAATCTGAGAAACAATCGTTCCAAAGCAAGTTGATGTTGCCGGCAGCATCCACTGCAATCAACGGAACGCTGGCATTGCCAACCGGAGGTCTGTTCGTTACCTGGACTGGCGTAGAAAACGTACTTCCTCCATCGTTAGAGAGGCTGAAAAAGAGATCGTGGGATTTCGACGACGCATCCACCCAGCCCAGATAGATGTTGCCACTGGAATCAAGCGCAATCTGCGGGCTAGCAGTCAGGTAATTCGAGATGCTCAGTGGCGTGGAAAAAGTAGTCCCACCATCGGTGGAGCGGCTGAAGAATCCGCTCTGTGCGCCGTTTTGAATCCACCAAACGACGTTAATGTTGCCGGCGGAATCGACGGCAATTCTTGGGCCCCATGCTCCACCCGGATCATGAGAGAGGTTCAGCGGAGCCGAAAAGGTGAGCCCCGAATCAGAGGACCGGCTGAAGAAGACAGCATAATAACCCGGGCTGTTGTCCAGCCAGACGATGTTGATGTCGCCGTTGGAGTCTACGACGATCTGCTGCCCCCACGCCGTGTGCGGATTTGGCGGAGGCGAGCCTGGAGGCGTTGAAACATCTTGAGGAGGAAGAAAAACGGTGACGTCTTGGGGCAGAGGTAATATCTGCGCTTGCAAAGCGAATGCCGATGCAGCGAAGATGAGGCCTAGCAGCGTTGAGCGTGGTATCAGTTGGCTGGAGAAAACTTTTTGTTGAATCATTTATTAATTCCTATGGCGGCTACTGGGGGTTCTCGGCGATGCGCAAAAACCGGCGTTTGAGCGTCTCTTTGTTCTCGTTTTGGGAACGAATCATGCAACGAAGCAGCAGACTTTATTTGGGTTGCGGGTTCCAGGAAATTACGGTGCCAAAGTTCAAAGATCAGCAGGTGCCAAAGCTCCCACGAGCGGTCTCTGATTCCCTGCCGGTGTTCCTGCAGCCGGCGCCTTACCTCGTGCTGGTTGAGATATCCTCGTTGAGCAGTCGCAGGTTCCAGCAAAATGTCCATCAGTGCCGGCTGCGGCTTCTGCCGAAACCAGTGCACCAGGGGCATGGAAAATCCCTTTTTGGGCCGATAAATGACCTCGCGGGGAACGCCAAGCCGCTCTGCCAGTTTTTTAAGAATGTATTTCGGCTGGCCAAAACGCATCTTCCAACGGGATGATAATCGGGCCGCCCACTCGGCGAAGCAATGATCCAGAAGCGGAGCCCGCACCTCCAGCGAGGTCGCCATGCTCATGCGATCCACTTTGGTCAGGATGTCTCCGGGTAGATAGGTCTTGCTATCAAGGTAAAGCATTTCACTCAGTGGATCAGAGGCGGGCCTTTCTTCAAGATAATTCCTGAAGCGATCGTAGGGCGATGCTTGTGCATCGGCCCAGGCCATAAATTCATTCGTGAAGAGACTGCGCTCCCGCACAGTAGCAGGCAGCAGAGAAACGCCATCGAGGTAGCGATCGCGAGGCGGCAGAGAGAGATTGAACAGGAACCTGCGGCCAAGCCATCCCGTCGAAACATGGGGATGAATGTAGTTGCGATACCAACTACCCGTTCCCCAGGGAAAGACGCGGGCCCGCCGGCGTCGGAGGTAGAACTTATAACGGTCATAGCCGGCAAAAAGCTCATCGCCGCCGTCGCCTGCCAGTGCGACGGTTACATATTGCCGAGCCATGCGGCAAACGTGATAGGTGGGCACCATCGAGGAATCGCCGAAGGGCTCTTCCAGGGAATGGGTCAGCGTGTTAACCGTGTCTTCGATATTGGGCTCGACAAACAATTCATGATGTTCGGTATCAAATCGTTGCGCGACTGTGCGGGCATGACCTGCCTCGTTGAAATCCTGGCTGGAAAAGCCGATGGAGAATGTTTTGACTTTACGCGAACTGGCGCGCGCCATGAGAGCAACTACGGTTGAAGAATCCACACCCCCGCTGAGCAATGCGCCCAGGGGGACATCGCTCATCAGACGAATCCGCACCGCCTCGGCGAGCCGGTGCTCGAGTTCTTTCAGGCACTCTTCCTCAGATTGCGGTTCATAGACGCCGTACTCGGGGAGGTCCCAATACTGGCGCACCTTAATATTGCCGGCCGAAAACTCCAGCAGATGGCCGGGAGGCAGCTTCTGGATTTGAGCGAAAGCAGAAAGCGGGTCTTGAATGTACCCGAAGTAGAAGAAATTGAGCACGCCTTGTGGATCGACATCAGCAAGCTCAGGAGCGCCGGCCAAGAGCGACTTGATTTCGGAGCCGAACAGCAGCCGCCCGCGGTGGAGCGCGTAGTGCAGAGGTTTTTTGCCAAAGCGGTCGCGCCCAAGCAACAAGCGTTGCCGGGTGTCATCCCAGAGAGCAAATGAAAACATCCCACGGAGGTGGTGCACGCAGTCCGAACCGTAATCTTCATAGAGATGAACAATCACTTCCGTATCGGTGTTGGTGTAAAAGCGGTGGCCGCGGGCCTCAAGTTGCGGGCGCAGCTCCGGGAAATTATAGATTTCACCGTTGAAGACCACCCAGACGGTCCGGTCTTCGTTATGGATGGGCTGATGTCCGGTAGACAAGTCAACGATGCTGAGCCGCCGCATGCCCAGCCCGACAGGACCTGCCGCATAAATGCCTTCATCATCGGGCCCGCGATGCACGATTGCCTGGCACATACGATGAATATCGGCCGCGCTGGCCCGATAGTTATGTTGGGCCCCCACAATGCCCGCTATTCCACACATAAGTTCCCGCAGTCAGGCTTCCGCCGTCCCAGGTGAGGCTCGGGTTTCGATGTTATGTTCATTGCAATTGGAATGGACAAGGATGAATCGATCTACTTTGGCTCAACGCTGGTTCAAAAGCTGGCGCTCTGGCGAGGCCGTTGCTCTGTCACTTCCGGGATTCTTGTGATACTGCCGATAATACTGATGACCTTTATCCTGGGACGCGTTCACCACAACTCCGATGAGTTTTAAATTCTCAATGCTTTCCAGGGTTTTCTGCAACAGCTTCTTTGGCGTCTTTCCCTGCTCGACCACCAGCAGCGTGCCATCCGCCTGCGTGGCCCAAAGATTAGGATCTGTTACCGGAACCAGCGGCGGCGAGTCAATGATGACCCACTCGAACCATTCGGCCACTTGAGCCAGCATTTCCGACATCCGTTGTGACTGCAAAATCTCGAGTGGCTGTCCCGCTGCCTGGCCGGAAGGCAAGTACCACAGTGGAACTGTAGTCACGCGTCTTAGAAAATCGGAGATGTCCGCTTTGTCCTGCCACCACTCGGTCAGCCCAGCCAAGCCATCGCTTCCGAGCAGAACATTCAATCCTGACTGGCGCAAATCGCCATCAATGAGCAGTGTTCTTTGACGCCGGGCCAAAGTGATGGCCAGGTTGGCCGAGATCACGCTTTTCCCTTCCCCTTTGATGCTGCTGGTGATCACAAGCTTCCTAAGCTGCCTTTGTTTTCGAAAATACTGTAAACGGGCGGCCAGCACCCGGAACTTTTCGGCTCCTACACTTTCCTGCTCCGTCATGGCCACCAGGCGAGGGCTTGGAGATACATCGAAACAGGCATGTGGGAGTTCATCCAGACTTTCGGCATCGTTGACCAAATCTCTGACCATCTGTGAAGACGTTGCCGGTGAATTGTGGGTTAAGCCAAAAACTTTCTTGTCCATCGATCATCCTCGGAAGTATGTGAACAACGTCATAAGTGGAATAACTCCTATCAACGCCGAACCGGCCAGTGCTTCCAGGCGCTGATGCCAATGCTGCTTTCTCTGCTCGCTGGGTGTCTGAAGAACTGGAATTCCGGCCAGCACGGGAGCGGGAATCAGATCTCGCAGTTCTTCGGCGCGGTAAATGCGCGGGTCGTAGATCTCCATGAAGGCGGTGATCGCCAGCGCCAGAAGTATTCCCACCATCCCTCCCAACAGGCTCAACTTGAACCGATCGGGCCAATAGGGCTTCAGCGGAAGATTGGGAGGATCAATGATGCTGAATAATTCTCCCTGCTGGCGCTTCTCGAAGCTGGTGGCCATTTCCGATTGCGTCTTTTTGGCCAAAAGCGATTCGTAATTGGCGCGGGTCTGGTCGTAGTCGCGTGTAATATCGGCCAGTTGCTGCTCTTTTAAAGGCATCTGATTCAAACGGGCCTGGTAAGCCTCAATTTGCCTTTCAAGGCTTTTCACTTCCTGCTCACGATGCGCAATCCTGAGCTTATTTGCCCTAACCTGGCTTGACATCGGCAGCATGGAGGAAGAGGACATGGCTTCAGCCTGGCTCTTACCGACACCGGCATCTCCGGTAGATTTTTCGGATGGGTGAGATGGAGTCTGGGCTTCAAGCTGTTGTTTCAGCTTTTCTGTGGCTGCAATCTTTTCTTTAACGCGGCGTACGTCGGGATGATTGGCCGTATAGTGTGTACTGAGATCAGCTAGCTCGGCATTAAGCCTATCGAGTTGCTCATCCACGCTCGCTGGCGTGGCCTCTGGATTCTCGCTTGCCCCGCCAAGGTAATGGGGAGAGAGCGATTCCAGGTAGAGCTCTTGTTGGTTGGCCTCGTCGAGCGTCTCCTCGGCTGACTGCAAACGAGTCTGCAGAGTGGAAAGTATTTGCTCATTGCTTTGCCACTGTTCGGGCAATTCTCCCAAATTCCTGGATTTGAAGTCGCGCAGGCGCTCTTCCTGTTGCGCTAAATCGCGGCGCGCATCGCCCAACTGATTGTCGAGAAACTCGGTGGTGTTTTCTGAGAAGCGCTGCCGGTCATGCAAATTTTCGTTGATAAACAACGAGGTCAGCTCGCTGGTAACCTGTTGGGCCAGTGCCGGGGTTGGCGCAGAATAAGAAATTTTGAAGGCTGACAGATCTCCCGGGCGTCCCGGGGCCGGCATAAGATCGATTTTGATATCTCGCCGCATCCGTTCCACCGAGGCGTCAGAATCCCCTGTTTCCTGATTCTGCCCATAGAGACGGAAACGGCTTATGATTCCCTGCAGCCTGGTCCGGCTCAGGATCTGTTGTGTCATGCTTTGCAACTGCTCCTGAACATCGGTGGCAATGTTGGCGAGCCGGTACTGTTCCGAAACTCCCTGCTGCTCGACGATGATCACAGTCTCGGAGCGGTACTTAGGAGGGATAAACCGCCCGGCCACCATTACGAATACCCAACCCAGAAACAACGGGAGGATGAGCCACCATCGGCGCCGGCAGGCTATGGCCCAATAATCTTCAAAAGTTCGCGAAGGTTTTCCTTCGTAGTTTTCCACTTTATCTCCTATTTTTCGAGTGGGAGCTTGAAGTCATATGCCAATGATGCGGAGACCCGATTGTGATCGGCCAAATAGGCTCGCGCGAAGGCGTCATTGCCAGACTGGTGCACTCGCCAGTATCTAAATTCGAGAGATAGATTCTGATTGAGCGTGCGGGTCAATCCGCTGGTAGCTGAAGCGTAGGCAAGCTTGTGAAGACTCCCATCAAGTGCTTTGTTGTTCTCATAGGAGGCCAGCAGATCGGCTGTCCAGCGGTGCGTAAGTTGGCGGCGAAGTTCCAGCGTGACGCCGGAGAGTTGCACTGCCCCCAGCAACCCTCCTCCATCACTTATCTTCCGAAAAAGGCTCGCAGCCAGAGTTGTGTGTGCCCCGCTCCAGTTGTAAGTCGCTCCGCCGGCCCAATGCCAATTTGATATGTGTTTTTCTCCGGGCAATGAAACAACAGCAGGAAATTGATCACTCGTAGCCGAATGTTCAGGACCGCCAAAAACCGAGAGTGCCATATTGGGCGTGAGTGCAATGGTGTGATCGTAGAAGACGCTGTGGATCAGCGCCCGTGACTGGCCGCTTCTGAAACCTAATTTCTGCACGTTGTAATCAAGCCCCACCCAGGTACGTCGGGTTAGATGTTGGGAATAGAAGGCGTGGCCGCTGGTTGAATTGGCGTTCTCGAGTGGTTGTGCTTGTGGCTGCATTCCTGTGGGTGCGTTGTATTTGACAGTAAAGAATGATCCGCTGGCGCCGACTATGGTGTGAGGAGCTAAAGCATAAGTTAAATCCAGCCCTGCCTGTTCACTCGTCCTACGGACTGCCGGCAAAAGAATGGAATCGTTGGGCCGGTCAAGGATGCCGAAATCCGGCGTGAACTCAGGTTGGCGCAGACGATCAAAAGGATTCGTGCTCTTTAAGAAGCTGTTGCGGAGACGCACTTGAAGCCGCTTTGTCAGTCTGAGTTGCAATCCGCTATCGAGGATCTGCGACCGCGAATTGTAGGCCTGCAACTGGCTGATGGAAAAGCCGGGATGATAATCCAGATCCCATTCCCACCGGGAGTGCGATAGTTTCCAGCCCAAGTGAGGTTCAATGACGGCCATTATGTTGGACTGCTTGTTGCGGTTATCGTCAAGTGCGTTATCGTCGAAGTCGCTGGAAATTCGGAAGCCCGTCACCAGCAAGTCTGTCTTGGAAGTTTCTGTCTCAAGTACAGGCGAAAGCATCTCACCCGGCAAACCCGTGGGTCTGCCTGTTTGGGCAAACAGGTCTGCAGATGCAAACACAAAAATGAGCACACATGCGAATTGCTTGCAGATCACAAGGCCCTGATCCCTTATGGGACGACTACTGTATCGCGCGCCTCAAGCTCCACGTTTTGCGAGAGGCTGCGTCCTTTGATCACTTCTTTGTAATTAAACGGAATGCATGCCCGGGAGCCGTCTGCATTCGCCCGCAGGACATAGATCTTCGCGGTCTTGGCAAAATCCTTAAAGCCGCCCGCCACGGCAATAGCGTCAAGCACCGTCATAGACCGGCTGAGTACATAGGAACCCGGTCTTTCCACCTCGCCAAGAATGTTGAATTTCTGGCTCTTGGCCTCCTGCACAATAACGGTGACCTCCGGGTCCGACAAATACGTGAGCAACTGCCGCTTGATGTCCTCTTGCAGTTCTACCGGCGTACGACCGCTGGCGCGCAAGTCGCCAACTAACGGCAATGAGATTTTGCCATCCGGCCTTACCGGCACGTTCCGCGAGACTTCCGGCTCTTTCCATACATTGATAGCCAGCAAATCGTCTGGACCGATTACATACTCGTCTGATTGCGGTTTCGGTTCAACCTGTGCCGGAGCTTTGGTTTTGGGCTGGTCTGAGGATTTAGGCTCATCTGATGCTGCAGCACTGATCCCCGTGGTAACCAGCAATGCCAAAATCAGATGTATTAATTTACTGTACGATCTCATCCCAGCAACCTCCTTCCTTGTAGTTGCGCCCTTCGCACTGCCTTGCTAAATCGGCTCGACATCGCAGCCTTCAATGTTGAGGGAGAGCGAGTGGTGAACGCTCTCGACGGAAATCACCAGTCGCCTGCTCCCTTGGGTGACCAGGATACCTTCGATGCCATCCAACGCTCCTCCGCGAACGCGTACCCGCTGGCCAACTTTAAGAAATGGGTAGGGAGTGAGTGGGATATTGTGGTCCAATAAGATTCGTATGTCTTCAATCTGCTTGTCGGGAATCGGAATGCCGTGGTTTTGCTGCCCCACGAAGCCCAGTACACCCCAAACTCGAACCACCGCCGCATGCACCTGCGGAACAAGGGCCGCGTGAACAAATGCATAACAGGAAAACAGTGGGATCTGGATTACCTTGCGCCGGTCGCTCCAGCGCCGCACCTGGGTCAGCAGCGGTAGATACGTGGTAATACCTTTTTCCTGCAGTTCAATTGCTACTTTTTTTTCATGCCTGGGACGGGTTTGCACAGCGTACCAGCGAGGTTGTCCTGCAGCAACACTTCCTATTGCGTCGTATGTCAAAGCCTGAGCGGCGCCATTCATCAGCTTTGCCCCCTGATCTTTTCGGATTTGTTGCGTATTACCAATCTACAGATCTAGCAGTACGATCCGGGTTATATATGGCTCCGCCCTCTGAGTCCCATTTGCAGGGCCTTCCCAAAACGAAACCACAATCGACATTAAACAATATGAAGTGGCATGGCTGTAAGTAGCAGAACTCTGCATTTCATCTCAGGGGAAACCTCCAAAATAGAATGCAAGTTCCATGGATAGCCCGTGCCTGATTCAGCCTTTTACTGCACTTCGGGAGTACAGCAATACCTTGCATCCGCGACTAGAAAAACTACCTAAGGTGGAAGAAGCGTACCAACTTGTGGCATTTGTCTATGACGTTGGTTTTACCTGATCTTGATCAGATAGACATCGGCGTAATCGTTCAAGCCGGTATTGGCGAGGTTCATATTGCTGTCGAATACCACATAGCGGCCGTCGCGGCTGATCGCTGCGCGGCTCTCGGCCCAATAGTACTCGGCCGAGCGGGAACGATGGTGTGCCAGCCGCAAGACGGCTGAGCCATCAATCTTCACCAGTATGATTTCTTCATAAAAGCGGCGCCACGCCGATTGCCAGTCAGGGTCAAGATGCTGAGGGTTGAAGCAGGAATAATGGGGACAGGCGTCCGGATCAAAAAATGATATTGCTACCCATCCCTGTGAGCTATCGCGGTAGCTGATGTGAGCTGAAGCCCAGTTCGTATCCACCAAGCAGGACACTGTGTGGGGAGAGTCCACCCGAATGATGTCGGCTCCGCCCCCACTCGGACAGGCATCTCTATATGTATCGGGAATTCTGCCCACCACAGCGACCTCGTTGCTATTTAAATCCCGGCCGACATCGGTATGAAGGCTGTTGTTAAACATGTGCCAATACAAAGTTCCGTCGGTACTGTAGATCTCCTGTCCGCGGCTATTGCCGATGCCGTTGCAAGCCCAGGTGACAAGCATCTTGTTTGAGGGTGTAATCTGGATCTTGTGCCAGCCGCAATTCTCGTCTTTGCTCCCCACGTTCACTGCCACGCCGGTCACGCCACTGCTGACCGAATATAGAAAGGCCTGGGTTCCACCCACGATCCAAAGATGGTTGCCATCCTCAGATAAATCTTCCTGGTCGGGAATAGCCACGTTGGAATAGCCGGCAAAGGTGTGCAGGGCCGTGCTCTTGACGGTATGACTAGAAATTGTCCCTTTATAAAGGATATTTTTATTGGTGTAGTAGAACGAATTCGCAGAGTCTCTGGACCAAGGCACATTGCTGCTGTTGATAGCGGGGAAATCATGCGTGTCAACTACCATACGCCCCGCAATATCTACAACGGCGCCCTGTCCCCATTCTGTTGTCAGCATAACCAGGGTGTCGTCTTGGTTCACCGCGCTGATCGTCGAGTATTGGTGGTGCACGGCTAAATTAAACTGCGGCTTGCCATTGGTGAGTCGCGTAATGCTGCAACCGTACTGTGGGTCAGAGTAGCTGTTTCCCTGGACAGGTGGAATAAAGTCGTTGAAGCCGGGTGGGATGTGGACCAAACCGTCGTCCTTCTCTCCGCACAATCCCACAACAGTTTTCTCGGCAGAAGTTTGGGTAGTGGGTTGGCCATTGGCCCTGCGCGAACATCCCGTGCAGCCCGTTAGAATAACAAAAATCAAGCACAAGGCTGTGAAACTCAGGACAATGGCATAAGCTGGTTTCATCCGCGCCCATCAAGGCTGGACCAGGCCGTGGCGAATAGCATAGCGAACCAGGCTGGCGGTCTCATGGATATTGAGCTTTTGCATGATCCGGGAGCGGTGCGATTCGGCGGTTTTTACGCTGATTCCCAGGACGTTGGCGGCCTCTTTGCTCGATTTTCCTTCTCCCACCAACTGCAGGACCTGGCGCTCACGCGATGTAAGGGGATCGGCGGAGAGCTGCCTCTTCCCCAGGTACGCTTCGACCAGGACACCCGAAACGTTCGGGCACAGATACACCATTCCCCGGCACACCTGCTGAATCGCATGGACCAGATCATTCGCTACCTGGCTCTTGAGCACATACCCTTTCACTCCAGCGTGTAAAGCCTCGGTAACATATTGGTCCTGGTCATGTTGCGTGAGAAGAATGACCTTGGTTTTGGGAGAAATTTTTCGCAGTTCCCGGGCAGCATCAATACCATTGAGGACCGGCATGCTGACATCGATGATGGCTACTTCGCACTGTAGCTTCTCGGCCAGTCTCAGCAGTTCATGCCCATCAGCGGCCTCACCGGCTATCTGGAACCCCTCTCGTTCTAAAATAGTTCTTACACCCTGGCGCACCAGGGCATGATCGTCGGCAAGTAAAACACGAATTGGCATCTTTAGGTCTCCACCGGAATTGTTACAAGCAGGGCCGTTCCGCGGGCCGTCTCAGAATCTACCTGCAGTGTTCCTCCTAAGGCATTAAGACGCTCGCGAATCCCTATGAGTCCTAATCCCTTATGGCCCTTGCGCATTGTGCGCGCAATCACATCGAAACCTTTTCCATCGTCTTTGATAATGCAGCGCACGTTCTGGCCGTCGCGATTGAATTGAATGGTCACGTTCTTCGCTTGCGCATGCTTGTTGATGTTGTTCAGTGCTTCCTGGATGATTCGGTAAAGCGCAGTCTCAACCGCGGGAGCCAGACGACCCTCTGTCTCCCCTGTCACCTCTACTGAAAGTTTGCTGCGCTTGGCAATGCCCTCGGCCAGAAAATGCACGGCGGGAAGCAAGCCCAGATCGTCCAGAATCAAGGGCCGCAGTTCGTGCGAGAGCCGGCGCAACTGTTGCTCTGCCTGGTCGAGAATGGTGGAAATTTCCTGCAAGCGGCCCTGAAGTTCTGGGGGAACGTCGTGGGCCAGGCCTGCAACAGCCATTTTTGCGGCAACCAGAAGTTGGCCTGCTTCGTCATGCAGGGTATGGGCAATACGCTTGATTTCCAGCTCCAGCGTTTCGTTCACGCTCCGCAGCACGGTAACCGCTTCTCGATATCCACGGTGCGCCATCTCATAAGGAGACAGGCTCTCGGCAAAGAATTCTTCTGCCTGTTGCAGGTGCTGCTTTAAACCATCAGAGTTGCCGCCATCCGGCAGCAACTTCGTGAGTGCGGCGTGATACATGGAGGTTATCTGCAGTATTCCAACTCCTTCGGCGATGGCTTTGCGTCCAATCTCATATCCAACTCGCAGGGTGCTCTCGCACGGGTCTGCAAAGAATTCCTGCAACGCTGTTGCGTATGCCGCCTCCAGGCCGCTTTCGGCGCTCTCCTGAATATCTTTCAGCTCGATCATCTGCAGTTCCCCAAATATCGCGCCACAAGCACGAGTGAATCATCCGTTGTCTTGCCGTAACGCGCCAGAATATCTTCGGCGGCCTTCTGTGGGTTTTGGTTATGTGCCAGCGCGCGTTCAAAGTCGCTCTGGACGCCGTCTGTAGCAAAGACAATCGTGTCGCCGGTGCTCACGGGTAAGACTGCGGCTTGCAGCGGAGGCAATTGGTTCCCGACCAGGCCCGCCCGCAGCAACAACAGTTCCTCGACCGGTGGAAGGGTTGAATTATTGCGAAGCAACACACCATGTACATTTCCTACACCCACCCAGGTCATCAATCCATGACTGATATTGAATGAGGCCATGCTCATGACCACCCCGCGCATTTCCCGAAGTTCCCTGTGGCATCGCTGGATGAGTGCAATCACCGGCTCCGCCGCATACCTTTCCAGGATCGTGCCCGCGGTTCTGGAGGCTGCCGCGGCTTCCTCTCCATGTCCAATTCCATCCATTACGGCAACCAGCAATCCGTTTGGAAAGGGCATGACGAGGTGGTAGTCGCCTGAATACAGCTCTCCTGGTAACGTGGCGGCAGCAACTCCCAATTCGATCGCAGATGAGACTATTGCTTCCATTTTTTGACAATCACCTTTGTGCCTCGATTTTCCTCTGAATCAATTTGAAACTCATCCATCAAGCGCTTGACCCCTGGCAAACCCAAACCCAGGCTACCCGAGGTTGAAAATCCATCGCGCAGGGCTTGCTGAAGATCGCGTATACCGGGACCGTCGTCCTGCGCAATCACCTGAATCCCCTGCCGGGGAGAGCCATTGAGAGCACGTATGACAATCTCACCTGACCGGGCGTAAGAAACGATGTTGCGGGCCAATTCGGAAATAGCGGCGGCAATCAAAGTGGCGCCGCCTGCTGAAAAACCAACTGCGAGGGCGACTGAACGTCCCTTCTGCCGGGCATCGACGATGTCCTTATCCGATCTGATCACGACCCTGATTTCCTGTTCCACTGAGTCTCTCAAGAAATCGTCTTCGATTTTTGGTTCAAATAAGCCAGACCCTCTTCCAGATCCAGCGCAGTCGCCACGTTTTCCAGCGTCAATCCCAATTGCACCATGGCAAAAGCAACTTCCGGCTGAATCCCTACAATGACAGTCTCCGCCCCGCGCAGGCGAATCATATGAACAATTTCCTGCACGGTGCGCGAGGCAAACGAATCCATCAGGTCCAATGCTGTGACGTCTACAATCACGCCACGGGAGCGGGAGCGCACCACTTGCTGAAGCAGGGCGGTGCGAAGGTGCAGAAGGTCCGCATCCGTCAGCGCCGCCTGGATCGTAGCAATGAGGAAATCTCCCTGTTTAAGAATCGGGACTTCCACGCTGGCATTCTCCTGTTATGAGGCTTCCACAATCGGCACTACTTTGTATCCCAGCAGGCGTTCGGCCTGCTCGATGCCGCCTTGTAGATCGCCAACGGTGTTCATCTTGCCCAAATCTACGCCGATGTTGACCAGGGTCTGGGCGATCTCAGGCGAGAGGCCGGTAACGATCACGGTCGCGCCTAACAGACGGGAGGCCTCAACGGTTTGCACCAGGTGATTGGCCACAGTTGCGTCCATCGCAGCCACGCCGGTGATGTCAATGACCACCACTTTGGCGCGGTTGGCGCGAATGCCGTGCAGCAATTGCTCTGTTAACTGGCGGGCGCGTTGCGGGTCAATCACGCCGATGATGGGCAGAATGAGCAGCCGTTCGCGGACCTGCAACACCGGGGTAGAGAGTTCGCGAATGGCCTCCTGCTGCTGGCGAATAACACGCTCGCGCTCTTGTACAAAGCCCACCGCCACGGTATTGGCAATGCGGTTCGCCGCCGGCTCGTAAGCATCGAGGATGCGATTCAGCTTCGTGAAGTCAGAGCGGTATTTGGCGAACAGTGAACGGGCAAGCACGTCGCGCAGCAGCAGCACGATCCCTACAACTTCGTGGGTTTCCACGCCTCGAGGGATAATGCGTTCCGAGAGGTTGCGCGCGTAAGCCTGCAGGGCCTCGAAGGTCTCGGTTTCCAGCGCCTCGACGTAGTTATCGTAAACCGACGTCGCTTCCGCAAAGATTTCGTCTTTGCTCATGGCGGTGAGCAACTGCGCTTCAGTGATGCGCCTGGCCCACTCTTCGCGCAATTGAGTACGGTTTTGGCGCAAGTGCGCAACCAGTTCTCGGAGCAAAACAGAGGTTGGCTCTTCTTGCGCCAGAGCTCCTGCATACTCTTCCTGCACTTCTGTCGTCTCTAGATTTCCATCTCTTCGAATCATCGCATTGCCTCCATTTGCGCATGGGCGCTTTTTCGCCTCGCCTGCGCGCTCAATAAATTCATGACTACAGCTAAAAATCCATGATCTGTGACTGCTCTCCCCAAGAGGGATCGCAAATTGCGACAACGACTTCAAGAATATCGCGGCAGAGGTGTTCGCGCCCTCATAGGCGTAAGACTCACTTGATCCGCATAGTTCAGATAGGTTTCGATCGAGGCAACAACCACTCGAGCCTCAATACTGAGAAGATCAACGCCGGCCAATGAAATCAGGACCCAGCCGTCGATTACGATTCCTTTACCCAGAACGCGATCAAGAACGTCAACCAGGGTCGACCCGCGGGCTGTTCGTTCACTCTGCATAAAGTGTTCGCGCTAATGCCCCGGCTCAAGCTGAATTCCGGGCCAACTGCGCGCTTATGACCTCTTCCGACAAGGTCTTCGGACCGCTATGAGGCAATCGCTTATCCTTTGCTCGTTGCGTGGTGTCATGCAGAGGGCGAAATGCTTACTATTTCGACGAATCAGCGGCGCGGTATTCTTCATGATTACTCCCAAATTGGGGTAGTAATGCTACTACTATGATTACAGGCGTTCTCTTGTTCTGCGAAACAACAAACTAGCTTAAGCCTTACGTTATTGAACTTACGGTTCGTACCAAGGCTATTCGGCTGGCCTGCATCCCCAAAACCATTGAGTACACTTGCGTGAATCTACTCAGTAGCAAATCAGGTTCCACTTTTGGGTATTTAATTTCAGTAATTTACCAGCTTCGACCACATAATGATGGGAACCATAGTTCCTGATGTGAGTAGATAAGTTCTTACAATATGAAAACTAGTACGCCAATTTGCGTCAGGAAGAGCATTGAGAAGCATTCAGAACGAAGATTGCCTCCTGCCGGTTTTCGAAACCCATCTTGAGGTTCTAGAAGACAACCGCAGCGCTAGTCCCGGTTGCTGCGAAGACGTTTGCCACCTCGAGGCTGGCGATCGAAATGAAGCACTTAACGACCACGGGGTCGAACTGAGTGCCGCTGTCTGAGCTTAGCCGCCGCATAGCTTCTTTGTGTCCTAACCCCTTACGGTAGCAGCGGTCTGAGATCATGGCATCGAAGGCGTCAATTACGGAGACAATGCGCGAACCAAGAGGTATCTCTTCACCTTTTAAGCCGCCTGGATAGCCGCTACCATCGTAGTTCTCGTGGTGATGCAGGGCGAACAAGCTGGCTTCTTCCAAGTCAGGAAACATGCGTAAAATGCACCAACTGTATTCAGGGTGCCTATCCATCACAGCCTTCTCTTCCGGGGTGAGGCGCCCGGGCTTCTGCAGGATGGCGTCGGGCACGCCGATTTTTCCAATGTCGTGCAGGAGCGCAGCGACCTCGAACTGATAGAGATATTTTTCGGGAATATTCAGCTCCCGTGCAACCCGAACGGCCCATTCTGCCAGTCGAGTGCTGTGAACTCCCGTGTTGATGTCTTTTAGATCAAGGAGCTGGTTGAACGCACAAATTACAGAGTTGCGCAACGCAATATTCCGCTCTTCAAGTTCTTTGACCCGGAGCAGGGCGGGAGTGAGTTGGAGGAATTGATCGGCACTCTCCGGAATCATGGTGGTGAACCTTAAGGCAACGATAAATTGCTCAAGTTATTTTGAACGCTATTGACAGTGCAAAAAATGCTGCATTGAGCCACGGACCACCACAAATTCTGTACTGCCTGGTAGGTATCAAGCCGCCCATAGTGCAGTCCCGGATCACTGAGCCTCCTGGCATTCGAGACAGCAGATTGGGCTATGGACGCATTGACAATCGGCGAGATACCTACCAATAGAGACGAGGTGCCGGCAACAAAGGGTGTACTGAAGGATGTTCCCCACGCGGCAGCATAATGTCCGAAGGGATACACCGTCACAACCCCTTCGCCGGGAGCCGCAACCCACACCAGCGACGATCCATAGTTGGAGAAGCTGGAACGGACATCGTAGTTGTCGGTGGAGGCGATTCCCATGACACTCTTGAAACCCGCAGGATAGACCATGGTTTGCAGGCCATCATTGCCAGCTGCGGCAACGCAAACCAATCCGCTGTTGGTCGCATAAGATATTGCGTTTTGCAGCTCCGGCGATGGTTGCGCAAAGCTGAAGCTCATGTTGATGACCTTGGCATTATGGCCGGCGGCGTAGTAAATGGCACGCAGGACGTCAGAGGCATAACCAGTACCATCCGCCTGGAAGGCCTTGAGCGGCATGATGTTGGCGCGAGGGGCCACCAGATGAACCACGCCGGAGGTCATCGTGCCATGGCCAAAATCGGCGTATGCGGGATTGCCATCGAGCACAGCTTCTGTAGATTGATCGAGGACCGCTTCGGTGGATTGACTCACTTTGGCCGGTTCGCCACTATCGCTGTCCAAAACCGCTTCTGTTGACTGATCTATGTCACCCTTTTCGTCCGGATTGTCGGTGTTGTGAACAAAATCGTAGCCGGGGACCAGTACCGGCTGCAGTACCGGGTGGGTTGTATCTACGCCCGTGTCAATCACGGCCACAATCCCGGCTCCTGCGGTCCCAAACTGGTTTTGTGTCTCGAGCGTTCGGACGATCTGATTGGCCGGCTGGTACACGTACCCGTGCCTGACCGTGGTGCCGTAGTAGTCCATGGGAGCGCTGTCGTAAAGCGCAGGGGGCGGAGCTGTCGCAGTGGCTTGGCTCAGAACATTCACAACCTGGTCAATTTCAACACCGGTGATTCCCGGCAGGGTCAGGAGCTGTGCAATGGATAAGGTCGGATCCAATGTGCCCGGGAGGGTAACCAGGAACAGTTGTCCGTCGGGATCGCCGAGCCCTCGTTGCACATTACAGCCCAGCAGAGTGCAAGCAATATTCATTGCCGCAGAACCCAACGTATCGCGCACAATAATGCGGGTATCAGCCGCAGCGGGCTCTGCTGCTGCCGTGGCAAAAATTAGAATGAACCACAAAAAGCGTTTCATGCCCGACTCTCATCCTCTCAACAGTTGGCGTCTCGTCGCGATTCAGGCTTGTCACTCCATGCCTGTCTGCGTGACAGACCTCCATGAAGCCGTTTCCCAATGGGTACTTGCAAGTTACTTTGCGGTTACGAACGGTGCAATATCAAACTTTCTTTCCATCATCGAAAGAATCTTTTCTATCACCCAAAGAATCCGTCACATCGGTAGGTGTGAGCGAAGAGCCCTGGGAAAGGGGGATGGAGATCATCAAGTCACGCTCTTCGCTCATCACAAACAACAGTTCCAGGTTTTCCATCCGCTCAACATCGAACTGAAATTCCCCGAAATGACTGGTTGTGGTCTGCTGCTTATAAGCCAGGAGGCGAACGGGAATGTCCCCCAGGGCGCTATTGGCTTGCCCGAAATCGAGCACTTGCCCCACGATGGCCAGGCGACCGGGCTGGAACTCCAGGCGCATATCAACGCTGTAGCGTCCCTTTTTGAACACCAGTTGCCGGGCCAGGCTTAAGCTGCTGCGGATGCCTGGGGTCGCCGGCTGCGCGTAGCTATCGAATACCAGGTCCGCATAGTAAAATTCCCGCGGTCGCGCCTGGTTAGGATGGCTCATGGCAAACTGCGCCTTGGCTATACGAACATTAGCTTCAGGCGGCTGGTAAAATTTTTCCCGGCCTGCACACTCGAGTACGTTTTTCCAGGTCTCAAGCAATTTCTGGCAATCAGAACACCCGTCATTCAGATGCTTTTGCAACGCCAAATGTTGCTCCTCCGACACCACTCCACGAACAAAATCAACCCATTCTTGCATAGAAAAGTGCTTCATCTTTCTCCTCACCTCGAGGGGGATATGCCGTTAACTACCAGTACGGGCGGCCCGGAACGCTTTAATTCCGGTTACACGAATAAAGGGCTCGAAGACAGCCAAAAAATATAGGGGCATGAAAATTTTTTTGAGACCCGGAGTTAGTTGGAAGATACCTTGCCAATCAAGGTAAATGGCGCCCAATGAAAAGGATGCGGGTATTGCTCCCGCAATTCCAGCATTGCGCCTTGCAATGCCGCCCCTTTGTTGGGGCGAGCCAGCAATCGCCGGTAGAACAACTTCATAAACTCGGCGGTGCTTCGGTCATGTACGTCCCACAGCGTCAGCAGGACGGACTGCGCTCCGGCATAGATTAATCCCCGCACCAGTCCCAGCAATTCGTCCCCGCTGGCGATCACATTAAGCCCGGTCGCACACCCGCTGAGCGTTACTAATTCAGCGGGCCACCTGAATTGATACAGATCATAGAGACTCAAATGGGAGTCCCCCAGCCTGATGCCCGAGAACATGGGATTATCCGGGCGAAAGAAACCGTGGGTTGCGATGTGGATAAAGCGGCTGCTCTCTCCCTTTTGTTGAAGAATTTCGGAAGTCGCTTGCGGCCCGAGAAAAACCTGCGCCTGCGGAAGAACGGCGGCCACCGAACGGATCTCATCGGTGATGCAGGGCGCGGCATGGTCAGGGACCCCCAGCAACAGAGAAGCCCCTCCGGCAGGTGCAACACGATCATGACAGAGCCCATAAATACTGGCGCTCGGGGCATAGGAGATGGAAAACGAATCGACCAGATATCGCTCTCCGTCAAACAGGGCGCCGAAGGGCAGATGGTGCAACACATGATGGGGAACAAAGATCAGATGACGTGCCTGCAGCCGCTGGCGAACCGGCGCAATCAGTTCATTGTAGAGCTCGCGCAAATGCTCCTGGGTGGCGCCGAGGAGGGTTTTTTCAAAGGTTCGTGTATACTCCGGCCCGAGGCGCGGCTTGGATAGCTGAAATTGCAGCAATCGCAGAAGATTGCTCACACGAGAAACAACGGTCACCGGAAGAATTTCCAGGCTGTTGCGTGTAAGCAGGGCGACCAGGATGCGGTCCCGCACACAAAAGTATTCCAGAATAGTTTCATCGGTCCCCAACTTTGCGCGGATTTCCTGCAAGCTGATCGCTGCTGGAGCGCGAAATCCTTCAGGATGACTCTCCGCGGAAGAGGCCTCTCGTAGTGCCCGCAGCAATTCGTCTTCCCGCTCCCGCGCCTTCGACAGCAGTTCTGAAACGCGCCCGGACGAATGCTTTTCCTGCCGAAGTTGCTCGATCTCGATGCGGTGGTAATACCAGTTCAGTTCCTCGCGCAACTCGGCGATGTTTCGAACAAGCTGGCTTTGTCCGCGCACTGTACTGGAAGCAGACCCTGACCTGAACATGGAATCCAGCAGACTACGCGACTTAGCCTGCTCCATATAAAGGAAGGCTTCCTCGGCGCCGCTGTCGCCCTGAGCCAGGCACAATTCAACAAGCTCTTCATAAACCTGGAGCTTGTTCTTCATAAAGCCTATTTTCAGCTCTTCTCCGTGTAATGTGCTGCGCAGATTTTCCAGGGCTGCACGGGCGCGCTGGTAGGATTCATAGGCTTCAGCCGTTTTCCCAGCGGCCAGTTGCAGTTTTCCCATGAGGAACTGCGCTTGATAGTTCAGTACAGGCATCTCCATACCGGCCAGAATTTCGAGCGAAGTACCGCATTCACGGACAGCGGGCTCAAGGTCTCCGAGTTGTTGATGCAGCCGCGCCATCAAAAGACGGCAAAGAATTGCTTTGCCGGGAAGCATTGAATTGCTGAAAAATTCCAGGGCAGTGGCGCACAGGTGGCGCGCTTCGAAGTAACGGCCTTCATTGAACAGAAGCAAAGCTTTGTACAGATCAATGAGTGACGGCCACACCCGGTTCTGCTCGCGGAGAAAGATGTCGCGCGCCTTGGCGAAGATCTCGATCGCGCGAAACGCCTGCCCATGCTGTCCGTAGGCGATGGCCAGATTTGCCAAGCACTTTGCCGTCTCATAGCCGTGACCGAGTTGTTCGAGGAGTTTGGCGCCTTCCTGCGCCATTTCCGCCGCCTCGTTGGCCAGGTTCAGCTCAAGATAGATTTCCGAGAGATCCATGTGGCACAGCGCGAAGTGATAGCGGTCTCCATTGCTTCGGCAGGCTTCCCGGACGGCAAGCAGCATATCAATCGCCTTGCCGTATTCCCCGCGCAAGTAATGAAGCCAGGCGATGTTGTAGTCAGCGTGACCTGCAACCGTCGGCATGTTGTGTTGAATGGAGAACGCCCGCGCTTCCTGGTAAGCAGCCAGCGCGCGCGGGAAGTCATTCACACTGATGAGGCAAGTCGCCTGGTTGTGCAGAGCGACGGCAACCGCTTCAGGGTCTTTCTCCTTCTGTGGAAGAAAATACTGGTAGGCGCGCTCGTAACAATCCAACGCCTCGTTAAAACGATCCTGACGATAAAATATGTTTCCCGCGTTGAGTTCAACCCGCGCCAGCCTCCGTTCGTTGCCTTCGGCCCGAAAGATTTGCCGGGCCTCTTCCGCCGCCGCGGTTGCTTGTTCGTATTCTCCCAGCAGAATATGCGGTTGAATCGACGCATTCAGGGTGCGGGCCAAATCTGTGCTCTTGTCCAGGCTCCTGAAGATCTCGGCCGATTGCGCGCTGTGCTCCAGCGCTTCGCGGTTTCGGCCGACGACGTAGAGCCCATTGCTTTTGGCCAATAAACTATGCGCCAGGGCTTCGCGATGGTCGAGCGCTTGCGCGACTGTGACCGAGAACTCTGCGATTGCCAGCGCCTGGTGTGGGTCCACACGGGCGTATCGCCGGACAACCTCAGTCAGTTCATGAACGGTGCTTTCGGTCACCAGTTTGGGGTTTTTACGCAGGAAGTCACGTCGAGCTGTATCGTCGGCAAGCTTAACTAATTCCGGAACGAGCGCTTCGGAGAAAGACTCATTCACGCCGTTGGCCGGAGTTATCAGGGATTCTTTTTGCTTCACTCGAAACCCATCTTCTGCAGGCGTTGCCGGAGTTTTTCCAGGCAACGCCCACGAATAAAGCCAATGGAACCGGTGGCAATTCCCAGTTGCTCCGCAATTTGCTGATATGGACGGGGTGGGTGTTCAAAGAAAAGCATCTGCACCAGCTCGCGGCAGCGCGGTGAAAGTTCCTGAATAGCTTCGCGCAGAATTTGTTCGGCTTGCACCTGCGCAAGCACATTCTCCGGAATTTCGTGGGGTGCTGCGGCAGGTTCTGAATATTCCGCGTCCTGGCCAGCGTAGCGCTCGGCCTGGCGTTTGCGCTGAATGCACTTGTGCGAGGCGACTTGAATGAGCCATCCCGCCAGGGCCTTGGGGTTCCGTAATTTGGGCAGCTCTGAAATCAAATCGGCACAAACAGCTTGAAAAATATCGGCAGCATCTTCCTGCGAAAAATGGTATTTTACCGGAATAGAAAAAATCAGGTTTTTGTATTTGTTGATCAAGCTGGACCATGCTTCTTCATCTCCCTGCAAACACGCCTTCACGAGCTGGCTATCCGAGAGGTGCCGTTTACGATCTTCGATCGATTGAGCAGAAGCGGTTTGCATCAATGTTTCCCCGGAGAACGCACAAAGAGCTGGTCCACATTCCACAGCGTGTAATGGTCCAGGATTGCCGGCCGGAAGTTGCCAACCGTGGTCTTTGCCCCCACCAGAATGTTTGGACTCACAATGCAGATCAAGGGAAGGTTTTCATACATCAGTTGCTGTACGCGTCCGTAAAGACGGTTGCGCTCAGCGAACTTTAGCGTGGAAACTTGTTGCTTCATCAGGCGGTCAATCTCGGCCTCCCACGGTGTGGCAGGCTGGCTCTCGCCCAGGTCCCACAGGTGACTGGCGCCCGACGAGACCAGAACATTCATCTTGGTATTGGGGTCTGGATCGGCGCTGCCCAGCGCCAGCACCGAAGCTTCAAAATCATGGGTTTGAAAGACGCGATCAAGTACGGCCCGAAATTCCAGAGGCACAACCTGCACCCGCATCCCCACCTGCTTTAGATCGTCCTGAATGATGGTGGCTATTTGGGTGCGTTGGGCATTTGAGGCGCTGGTTACGATAGAAAACTCTACTGGATCGCCGCCACTATCCACAAGCGTGCCGTCACTCTTCCAGGAAAACCCCGCAGCCTTCAGCAGCTCCCGTGATTTTTCCAGCGAGCGCGGCGGATGTGGAATCGCGGGATTCACCCACAGTTTGTACGCCGGAGTCACATCTGCCCACAGAGGCGCGGCATGCCCTCGATAAACAAGGCGAACGATGCCCTCACGATCAATGGCATTCGAGACCGCCTGCCGGAAGCGCACATCTTTGAACCAGCTTTGCTTGCGGGCGATGGTGGAATCTTTGGGCAGACTCGTATTCAGATTAAAGAACAAAAAGCTGTATTCCAGGCCTGGGCCTAGGTCATAGAGCCGAAAACCACGCTTCTGCTGTTCCTGTTCAAGAACGGAATAATTTTCCGCACTCATCCGGCTCAGAACGTCTGTATCACCGGCCTGGAAGCGGATAACCTGCGCATCGTCACTGGGAACAAACAGGAAGACCAGCTCATCGAGATAGGGTAGGCGCTCGCCTTTGCGGTCGGCTTTCCAATAGTAGGGATTGCGCTCCAAAACCATCTGCTGTCCTGGCACGTATTCCTTCAGCCGGAATGGCCCCAGCCCGACAACCTCCGTCGCCGGGCTGCTAACCCCCCAGACCTGCGCGAGGCGCCCCTCTTGATACGTTTTTTCCAGAATATGCCTGGGCAGAATGGCAAAACTATCAAAGAGCCGTTCGGCAGCCGCGTAAGGCTGGCTCAGTTCAAAAACCAAAGTAAGCGGGTCAATTTTGTGTAACGCAATCGGCTTGCCGCCCACAATCAGCAGATCGCGCTGCGTCGAGTGCGTCTTTTCGTCCAGATAAACCTGGAAGCTGAAAACCACATCGTCGGCGTCACAGGAATGTCCATCGGAAAAGCGCAGTCCCTTTCGTAGCCGCAACGTATAGCGCAAGCCATCGGGTGACGCCTTCCATGACTTTGCCAGAGCAGGTTCGGTTTGCTGCGAGGCACGGTTGATATGAATCAGGTCCGCTGTGATGCGGCCGATTACCTCCCGCGAAGGGCCATCTGTAGCTATTGCCGGATTGAGTGTCTTCGGTTCGGAGCGTAAGGCGGTGACAACCCTGCCTCCATACTGCCCGATTTCGTTCTCCGTGATGAGAAGCTCTTCGCCCGGCTGCACCGGCTGCGGTGCGATGCTCGCTTGCGACCCCCAGGCAGATACGGCCATGAGCAGGATGACGAAGAACCGTGAAAGACACGTTTGCATGCTTCTCCTTCAGGAGTCTTGCAATGGGGGGTATACTTTGTTGATTAGCCTACGTTGAACAGCTTACTTTGTAAGATTAGCCTAATTTCAGCCGTTTTTGTAGGGTATTGGCGAGAAGAAAATAGCTCAGAAATATCGGAATTAACGCCACACCTGGAATAAACATCCACCAATAGGAAACCAAAATATGATATTGCTGCAGGCTGGCCAGCATATTGCCCCAACTGGGCGTGGGCTCCCCAACGCCCAGGCCTAGAAATGACAGGGTGACTTCGGCCAGGATGTACTGTGGTATCAAAAGGGCCGTCTGGGTCAATACAACGCTCGCTGTCTGTGGCAGAATGTGGCGCCGCAACAAATAAAGGTCAGAAGCTCCAAAGTTGCGGCCAGCCAGCACATAATTGCGCTCTTTGGCGCTGAGTACGATCCCCCGCACCAGGCGTGCCGGCCGGGCCCACCCCACGAATCCGATAATTACGACAAGCATCAGGAATGCTGCCGTGGGAGTGATATGCAAAGGCAGAAAGGCCCGCACCGCAAAAAGCAGATAGAGCCAAGGCAGCGCCAGAAAAAGCTCTACTAAGCGCATGATCATCTCATCTGTCCATTTGCCGTAAAAGCCGGCAACGACTCCGAAGCCTGAGCCGATCACGAGGGAAAGTGAGGCTGCCAGGAGTCCGGCAAAAAGCGAAACCTGACCGCCAAAGAGAAGCCGGGAAAACTGATCTCGACCGTAGCCATCGGATCCAATCAAGAACATTCGGGCTGGCTCTGAAATTCCAAATAGATGCAGATGTGCAGTCACGCTTCCAATCAGCTTGTATTCATCTCCATGCACAAAGAAGCGGACGGGGTAAACCTGGCTCCGATCTTCGCGGTAATAACCAAATCTTCCGGGCTGATCCACTAATCCATAAACAAAAGGCCGAAAATGCCATTCTCCGCGAGAGTCAACAAAATGGATCCTGGCAGGCGGGGCAAATGGCAGCGTCCGATTTTGTGAGGCGTAATCGTAAGGAGCGAAGAATCCCGCGCAGACGACGATGAGGTGAATACATGCCAACAGCAGCAAAGGTAGCGAGATTGTGCGCGTCTTGATCATGTCATCGCGTGCGAATCCTGGGGTCAGCCGCAAACAACAGCAAATCCGAAATCAACGTGCCTCCCACTAGAAACATCGTCGAGAGCAGAATCGCGCCGATGACCACGTAAAGGTCGCGCCCCAGAATGGCCTCCAACAGCAGCGGCCCCAGCCCCGGCCAACTGACGACAATTTCCACCAGCAGCGATGCGCTTAACAAGCCTGCAATAGAAAATCCGAACAAGGAAATCAATGGATTGAGCGCCGCAGGCAGTGCGTGCCTGTAGAGCAACCTCCGGCGCGGGATGCCATGAGCGCGTGCCGCATTGATGAACGGCGATTGCAGCACCTCCAGCATTGTGGCCCGCACGTGGCGAACCAGAATTGGCAGGCTGCCCAGCGTCAACACCGTGACTGGAATGGCCAGATGAGCGGTTATGTCCTGGAACTTCCCCCACCAGCTTAATTCAGAAAAACCAATCGAGATCATTCCGCCAGCAGGCAAGTACCCGGTGCGCAATGAGAGCAGGAGGAACCCCAGCGCAAGCAAGAGCTCAGGAATCGCGAGCAGGGCGGTAGTACCAGCGCTCGCAATCTTATCTTCCCATTCGCCCTGCCTTGCGGCGCTTTGGACCCCGACAGGGATGGCAATCAACCAGGCCAATAGAGCGGCAGGTGCAGTTAATAACAGAGTGTTGCGGGCCCGCGACCAAAGAAGAGGCGCCACCGGGGTGTTGTAAGCAAAAGAAAAACCGAACTCACCCCTTGCAACCGACTGTACCCAGTGTAAGTACCGCACCGGCAGCGGCTGGTCCAAACCGTACTGCTGCCGCAGGCCGGCGAGTGTTTCCGCGGAAAGCTGCGGGTTCAGACGCATCTCTGCAAAGAAGTCTCCGGGCGCCAGTTCCATTAAGACAAACGAAAGAATTGAGACTCCCACCAGGAGAAAAGTCGCGTGAACGATGCGGCGAAGAAAGAAGCGCATAACGTTCAGGCGTCCCCCGCCGCAGAGCAATTTTCCAGCACAGGCCTTGCGGCAAGAAGCGCCTGGGTGTGCGCGTGCTGAGGCTTAGCAAATAAATCTGCGGGGGCCCGTTCTTCGACAATTTTACCCCCGTGCATGACTGCCACCCGATCAGCGATTTGCGCCATCAGGCCAAGGTCGTGGGAAATGAACAAATATGTCAGCGAAGCTCGTGCCTGCAGTTCCTGCAGTAAATACACAATCTGCAGTTGAATGGGAAGATCGAGCCCGGAAAGCGCCTCATCCAGGACTAAGCACTTCGGTTCGAGGGCCAGGGCGCGAGCGATGGCCAGCCGCTGCCGCTGTCCGCCGCTAAATTCGGATGCTGGACGGCCGGCGGCGTCCACCGGCAATCCTGTTTGCTCCATCAATTCCAGGACGCGTTTCCTGCGTTCCCCAGCGGATCCGCGTCTTTGGATGACAAGCGGCTCGGCGATAATCTCCGCTGCGGAAAACCTTGGATTAAAAGCAGTGGCGGCATCCTGAAAAATGAGCTGCATTTGCGGACGCATCCGCCTCAGCTCCTGCCGGTTCATGACAACAAGGTCGCTGCCTTCGAAATAAATCTCGCCGCTATCCGGTTCCTCCAGCATGGTCAGGCATTTTGCCAGCGTGGATTTTCCCGAGCCTGACTCGCCGACCAGCGCAAAGGTACGTCCGGGCGGAATGGTCAGACTGACGTTGTCCAACGCTTTTACCTGAAACCGTTTGCCGGAGAACCAGCGGCGCTGAACGTAAGTTTTGTTCAGCTTCCGGACTTCCAGGAATGACTGGGATGGCTTCATTCAATTTTTGTAGTCAGCCGTCATGTTTGAAACGCTGTAGATGCCATGAAGATTTGAAATTGCGCCCGTTCGATTCCAGCATAGTACATAAGGTTCTCTCCCCGGGGCAACGAGATTCGCAAGATTCAAACAAGCGGGTCAAGGAGAACCACTATTCTGGACCGGGCTCGAGGCTTTTCGCGATTCTAATGTGACCCGCTTCGCGGCTGCGGCACGCACTCCAGCAGGTGCCGCGTGTACGGATGCTGCGGCTGTTGCAAGACTTGAGACGCATCTCCCTCTTCAACGATCTGACCCGCACGCATGACTAGAATGCGTTGCGCCATTTTCTGGAGAATCGCGGGATTGTGGCTGATCAGCAGAAATGCGAGCGAATGCCGTTGCTGCAAGTCTTTGAGCAAAGCCAGAATATCGGCCTGGATGGTTGTGTCCAGCGATGCCGTAGGCTCATCGGCGATCACAAGTCCGGGTTTACAAATCAGCGCCTGGGCAATCGCGACTCGGTGGCGCTGGCCTCCGCTCAACTCGTGGGGGTAGGCGGAGTAAATGCGCGCGACATCGGAGAGTCGCACTTGATCCAGCACAGACTCTGCCTCCTCACGGCAACGCTTTCTGCTCCATGAATGATGCGCCCGTAACACCTCAACGATCTGGTGGCCGACGTGTAAGACTGGATTGAGCGCAATCCCCGGCTCCTGAACGATAAGCGAGATTTCATTTCCGCGAATCTTCTCTAGCTCGCGTTCCTCCAATCCCACCAGCTCGCGTCCGCGCAGCCGGATAGAACCACTCTCGACTTGTGCATTGGAAGGAAGAAGGCCAAGAACCGCGAGGGCAATACTCGTCTTCCCCGATCCTGACTCTCCTAGTACGCCAACCACCTCGCCCGGAGCAATCGAGAAGCTGATTGAGTTCACGATCCTGGTTTGGCGGCCGCTGGATGTGTAGGAAACCGACAAATCCTGCACTGCAAGCAAGCATTCGCTCTCCGTCTGAATCAAGACTGACCTCTGATTCTCGCCATTTTATAACGGACAGGAAGAAGCATTGAAACCGACCTCCTGCTGCCTGCTAGAAACAGCCACAATGGCTGGAAGTCATTGAAAAGGTTTGGCGTCCCCGACGGGATTTGAACCCGTGTTACCGCCGTGAAAGTCTGGCAGCAACACGGAATTACAACAACTTACAAGGCACGGGTCGCTCTGTAGATCCTTGTAAGACGCGCTTAGATATCGCCAGAGTGTACCTTCCGTGTACCTCGGATTTCAACCCCTTGTACCGCACCGATACCACAAAATCAGAGCTAAATCTCGCTGTGCCCCGGCTTCCAGAGCTTTGACCAGCACGCCAACGCTGCCTCTTACGAGTTCCTGCGTACTTTGTCTTTTGCTTTTGTTTGTAACTGACATTTTTGATCCTCCTGATCGCCGTCTGCGGCTGTTTTTGTTCTTCATTTGCCGCGACAGCGGGACAAAAACAGCCGGAGCGGTGGTCAGGACAGAGCGGAGCCGGAGAAGGGTGGCAGTGCGCGCGAGTCAGGCGCGGTGAGTGCCAAACGTAGTTGTTTTTTGTTTGGCGCGAAACCGGCGCTCAGACCGCGCGCACGTCCGAGCCCTGGCCGAAGGGCGTCCACCCGACGGAGGCGCAGTGGAAAAAGACGCGACAGCAACCGCTGCAGGTGTGACTGCTGCTCACACGTTTTCGGCTGTGTGATCCTCATCACGGTGAACAGAAATGATCTTCCATATCATTTCCGTAGAAGAGAGGAATACTAGAATGACGACTTTGGCCGGAAACCGAATCCAGGAGGCATACAGGAACTAGGCCGAGTGCTCGACGATCCAGCATCGTTTGGCTTAAGCGAGGGTATCCCTAGGGCGTTGGAGTATGTTCTGATAGGAGTGCGTCGGAAATTATTGGAGGCATTCCTCGAGAACAAAGAGTTAGGCGCAGACGAAGATTGGCTGACTGCTGAGTTATCTCAGGATGCCGACAGAGGAAACTGCCCTTTCGCAAAACGGCGTTAGAAGCCAGCCTGATAAATTAACCTGGCACATTAGTCTGACCGTGCCGCTGCTTTCTCTCAGATGCTTTCAGGCTCAATTACGTTCTGTGGATGGCCTTGCAGGAATTTCTGAATATTCCGTTCCGTGACCTTCCAAATTTCTTCAACCGCTTCACGCGAATTGAATGCAATGTGCGGCGTGAGGATCACGTTTGGCATTCTGACCAGGGCGTGATTTTCCAGCACAATCCGCAATTGCGTGTCTTCGATTCGGTGAAGGAGCAGCAGTTCCATCTCTTCCTGGACGGCAAGCTCTTCCTCGATCACGTCGAGCGCTGCCCCTCCCAAAGCCCCTGAATAGAGGGCCGTCATGAGCGCGGCTGTTTCAATCACGGCTCCACGAGACGTATTCACGAGCAGGGCGCCGGGTTTTACTTCATTGAAATTGCTGCGATTCAAAAGATGATGCGTGCCTTCGTAATAGGGAACGTGAAGTGTGATGATGTCCGCTTGCCGCAATAATTCCGGCAGGGCAACATAAGCAAACTTGTAAGCCTCGGCCAATCGAAGATCGGGCTTGATATCGCAGGCAAGAACGTGCATGTTAAAGGCCAGGGCAAGGCGTATTACTTCACGCCCGATGTGACCGGTTCCAATAACTCCAATTGTCTTGTTCTGCAAGTCAAAACCACGTAGCCCGAAACTGTTAAATTGCAGGTCGCGCACCCGCTGCATGCCTTCTCCTATTCGGCGCGCGAGCATGATGATAAGTCCAAAGGCAAATTCCGCAACTGCTCTTGAGCCATAGGTCGGAACGTTACACACGGTTATACGATGTTGCTCGCAAGCCTGGAAATCAATGTGATCGAAGCTGCTGGAGCGGGTTGCAATCAGCTTCAATCCAGGTAGAGCACGCAACATGCCGGCTGTGATGCGTGAAGCTAGCGAAACTACGACGATTTCAGCACCCTCGGCCTGTTGCAGGTGATCTGGGTCAAGTGGATTGGCGTGGAAGGCGGCTAATCCATCGAAGCATCCGCTAAAATAACGGGAATCGTCGTTTGATGCATCAAAAAAGACAATTCTTGCAGCCATTCTCTGCTTTTGCGGCACCCGGCTTTGAAGTTGTACGTTCATTTTCAATCTCCTTTCAGCCAAGAACTGTGAGAACTGGGCAATTAGCGCCTGCGATCACTTTGTGAGCGGTGGAATAAGGGAAGTGGGTTGCTGCAAACAAATGGTCTTGCGAAGAACGTACTCCCATGACGATGAAGTCTGGTTCCAGGCGGTTGCTGGCTTCCAGAATGACTTTTGCCGGAGCGCCAAATTCGATGAGGTACTCAGGATGGCACCAGAGTTCGGCCTCTGGTGGAATCAATTTACCGAGTTCTTCAAGCAGATAAGAGAGTACACGGTTACGGTCAGGCGTGTATCCGTGATCTGTTCGGTCTAAGACATGCAGCAGTGATAGTCTGGCTTGATATTCCTGCGCTAAAGACAAAGCTAACGGCATTGCGGCCAGCGACTCGGGGCTAAAGTCTGTGGCAAATAAAACCTTGCGTACACTTGTCACAGGTGCTCCGATAGCGTGGTTCCGCGCAACCTTCGTTGATCTCACCGTCAGTACTGGGCAGTGGGCCTGGCGCAGAATTTGTTCGGCAACCGACCCGATCGCCAGTTTTTCTGCGCCGGTTCGGCCATGGGTTCCGGTCACAACCAAGTCAACATTCTCTTTGTTGATGATGTCGCTCAGTGCCGGCCAGACATCACCGGAACGCAACAATAAGCGATGACGGATTTTGCCAATGCTCCAGGCAATATGCTTGAGGCCGTCTTTGGCGCTGGCGATTTGATTCGTCGTAAACAAAGATCCGTTGTGAGGATCGAATGGCGCAGGTGGCAGCACATGAGCCAGAAGCAACTCAGCATCGTAGGTTCGCGCAATATTGAGAGCATAAACAAGCGCCGCGTGCGCGGGTGCGGAGAAATCAGTAGCACACAGCACGGTTTTGATCGTAAGAGGATGCACATTGTCTTTGAGAATGGCGGTGGCTCCCAATCTGGCGTTCATAGATCACCTCACTGTTGTCATTCTGCCTCTGCTCCCGCCGCCTGACTGTGACCGCCGTCACGTATGATTACTTTCCAAAAAAGTAATGTGACGACGATCACGGAGAATCCGTTCATCGCTATGAAAGACTTGAGGCATTCAGGTTGAAGGCAGGCGGGAGGTGAAGAATGCCGCTAACAAATCCAGCGCCTAATTCAAGCCGGGACCCTTGGGACATAGCTGAAACCGCATTTCCGCGACAGCGTTCAAAAAGCGAGAAACTGCATTTTTGTGTCAACTACGCCGCGCTTGCGCCTTCCTCGCACAACTCCCAGCCCTGGTTATTTCGTGTTCTGCCGGATCAGATCGAAGTCTATGCCGATCTAAGGCGAGCGCTTCCTGCCGTCGATCCTGACTTTCGGGAGCTGGTCATCAGTTGCGGCGCTGCCCTGCATAACCTGGTTCTGGCTTTGCGTTACTTTGGCTATGACAGCGCGGTCGAGGTCCATGCGAGGGAGATTGTGCCGGAAGAAAACGATCACAAGGTTTTACTGGCGCGGGTACATATTGGCTCCGCGACAGTGGCCAGCGCGAAGGAGTGCGGCTTGTTCCACATGATTCCCAAGCGACGGACGAGCCGCATGCAGTTTGAGCGGCGGGACATTGCCAATTCGTTCCTGGCCGAAATTGGAGAGATCGCCAGCAGTCACGGAATCTGGTTGCAGATGTTGCAGGAAAAACGTATGCGTGAAGCGCTGGCAGATTTCGTCGCTCAGGCCAACCGGGTTCAAATTGCCGACAAGAAGTTTCGGGATGAACTTTCGTCGTGGTCCTCTTCGACCCGGAAAGGCAGGCGCGATGGCATGCCAGGTTACGCAACCGGGGCCTCCTTCGTTCTAACCTATGCCGGCCATTTTCTCTTCCGCACTTTTCGCTTTCCGGATTGGCAGGCCCGCAGAGACCGTAATCTTGTTATTGAAGCTCCGGCTTTGGCCGTGCTGGGCACGCACGAAGACTCTCTCAAACATTGGCTCAACACAGGACAAGCATTGCAAGCTATTTCACTACGCGCGTGCCTGGATTCCATCTGGATATCGTTTCTCAACCAACCCATTGAGGTTGCCGCGTTACGCGCATATCTGAACCAGGAACTCGGCGTGCATGGTCATTCGCAGCTTCTCATTCGCATGGGATATGGTCCAGTTAGCGGGCACACTCCTCGACGGCCGCTAGAAGAGATATTGATTTGATTTTCCCCGCAATCAGCACTGGACAATAGAACGATACTTGGAAACAAATGAAAAGTGCTCTGAAGGTGACCATCAGGGCACTTATGGGCAAATGGATTCTTGAACAGTGTTAACTATGCCTAACCAGTAAAGCCTCTGGCGTGGGAATAGACACTGCTTTGAGCATTTCGTGTACCTGCTCTGGGTCGGAATGATTGCCCACCAGATTGGCGAATGAGATCATGCCGCAAATGTGATGCTCGGCGTCAACCACGGGAATCCGGCGCACATGGCGTTCTCTCATCAACGACAGTGCATAGTCGGCTTCGTCCTCGGGCTTGCAGAAGACCGGCGAGCCGGTCATACATTCTTGTATTCGGACTTTGTTCGGATCTCTGCCTTCAGCGATGACCCTGAGGCAAAGGTCACGATCGGTGACGACTCCAATAAGCTTCCCTCCACTTCTTTTTTCGACCACCGGCAGAGCGCCGGCACGCTGCTCTTTCATGAGTTCTGCCGCACGCTGGGCAGTATCGAATTGCGTACAACAAACAGGGTATTCATGCATGATTTCTGAGACTTTCATACGCAAGCTCCTTCTGCCTGCATTCCCGCAGGTCGGGTTTTGGTTCTTGATTTCGCCTGCTTGCCTGAAACAGAACAGACTCAAGCGCTTATGCATGTGCCAAAGGAAACGAGGTGTCAGACTCGAGAGGAAATGCTTCTTCCTTTAATTCCTTTTCCAGCCGCTCAATGGTTCTTCGCAGCCAGGCATCCAGCTTCAGCTCTACCTCGTTGCGAGTCGCTGTTTCGTAGAGCGACTGCAAGGTATCACCTTCTTCATTGAACGGGATATCCCTGCAGGGAATAGCATTGGACCTTTTGGCAAGTGGAACTAACTGCAACAGAGCGCATCGGCTGCAGGGAACGGGCCTTTCGCTCAAGCCGTGATTGGGACAGCTTGGCGAGTCTTCGAAAAACATGGCCGGTCTCCACGACCTCTTCTCGAATTCCCCATAACCGCCGTTTTCAAGGAACGCAAGTTCAGTTCTTAGCACACGAAGAAGCTCTCGCTTATAGACTCCCATTGGGCACCTCCACCCGGGCGGCATGATCGGTTCATGATGCTTGGCCGCTATCAGTGCACTCATCATGCAACGAAAGGATATGTTTTGGCCGTGACGGGGGTCACATATCAAAGTGATGGCCCGCAATCGCCTGTTGTAGGAAAGGACTTGGCTATTCCTGCGCGCGCGAAACAAGCGCCAGGAGATAAATGACAATCCCCAAGGCCAGGAAAACTCCGCCAATACACAGGAACGCCAGAAACGAAAGTGGATGGTTCCAAAGCAGGCTGAAGCCTTCGACGACCAGGCCCAGAATGACGAGAATGCCCGCAACACGCAGCTTCTTTGAAATGTATATCTGTTGATTCATGGCTTCCAATATTTCACTTTGTCGAGTTCAGAAACGTTGTGGACCGTGTCATGGCAGCCTGATGACATACACGAAAGCTTGTTGCTCTTGATAGCCGGCATGGTCTCCGGATCTGCATTATGCACTGCGCCCTGCTCGAAGCTGCGAGCGCCTAGATGACAGTGCAGGCACTCGCGATTATTGAAGGGCTCGTAGAGCTTAATGGGATTTGCGGGTGTTCCGATGTAGTACTTATAAGCATGTTTCAGGCCGCGAAGCTTGTCGTGCAAGGTGCCATAGATCGTGTAATTGGTGTGGCAGGTGTAGCAGGCGTGATCGCGTGGTATCCGGGCATTTTGAAAATGAGCTGCGGGCAGATACGACGGATCGTCCACGTAGAGGCTCTTGCCATAGGGCTGCATTACATGGCAGGAGAGACAAAAGCTGGTCTGCTTGGAACGCTCCATGTGCTCGGTAGCTCCAAATACGCTCATCGTTACTGGCAGAATAAACAGCACCAGAAAGGCGAGAATCTTCCCTCCCCGGCTTGCGGTTATGCCGGGAGCAACAATGACCACCGTAATCAAGATGATGGTCACCGCCACGCAAATGAGCAGGAATGCAGTTGGCACTCGTCCTCCAGTCCTTCAGGCCAGACTGCTCTATTTCAGACTGCGAAGGTATTTCACTAAATCTTTGATTTGGTCATCCGTCAATTTCTTATCGTAGGACGGCATCTTATCCTTGCCCTTTTTTGTGATATCGAAGAGCTCGGTGTCCGACATCTTGGCTACTTCTGGCGAGTGAATGTCCTTCACTCCTAATTTCTTTCCTGCCGGAGTATTTCCGGTTCCATCGGCGCCGTGGCAGGCCTGGCATTTGGTTTTGTAGAGCGCTGCTGTAGCATCGTCAGCGTATCCATTGGTTGCAACGAAAACGCTGACAACAATGGCCGCCATCCAGATTTGAAACAACTTCATAGTTTTTCTCCCAACATAGTTAATCTTGCTCCATCCTCACGAAAGGCGCTGTGATCTATGTCACATCGAGTACCGGAGGGACAATGTGAACACATTTCCGCGAAAATTTCGCGGTAACGTTGGTCCCGGATCAGATTTCTCGTGATAGTCGTAGTAATTCCAATTCGTCTTGTACGTAAAATGCTTGGCAAACTCCCATGCCAGCGAAGCCGAGGGCAAATGGTAGTTGAGGCTCAAAGGTCCTGTGGGAGCATTCGGATTCAGGATCAACGTGCTTCCCGCCGTGCTGGTAATAGTGTACCCCGCGGCGGCGGTGAAGCTGCGGAGAGGTTTGAAGTAGAGTGAGCCGGAGGCGTTATTCGCTCGTTCTTTGTACAGCGAAATGCCCGAGAGGAATGGTGTGCCGCAGCTCAGAGCATCCGGGGGCGACGGCGTAGCCACAAAACAGATGTTCGTCTGCGAGAAGATGTCGTTGTAGTCATACGAAAAGTCGAAGCCCCACTTGGCCTCGGGCGGAGCAATCGTCATGGTCAACGCATAGCTGCGGTTGTGCTGGAAGTTGCCGATATCGGCGGTTGTATTCCGGTTTTCGATGATATCAACGGTCCCACCAAAATTCAGCCAATCCTTGGGCTGATATGTGGTACGCAATTTATATTGCTGCAAGTGCCTCGGCGAAATGCGGGTGAAGGTATTGTCAGCATAGTAGAGCTCGGTATCAAAGGAGATGCGAAATTTATCCGTGACCCGCGCCGCGATCCCCGCCAGGGCTGAATGCGCGTGGATAGGAACCGTGTTGTTATCTCCATCGATTACGGTAGTGCTGCAGGTTCCGGTTGGATCAGGCACACAGCCACCACGAGCGGCCAGAGTTGGGAAAAAAGTCTGCAGTTGGACGTCTTGGACGTTGTGCACGATCTCGCGGTTTTCGTAACGATAACCTACATGAGCTGTAATTCTGCGGGTAACGTCGTACTCTACCTCGAAGGTGTTGACCTTCAGGTCTTGCCGCAACAAATCATTCCAGTTGTCCTGGATAATGTCCGCGGATGAGCTGGCGCTGTGCTGTGGACAAGTGGCCGCCGTAAACGGTGGAGGGCATGTGGCCGGGCTGAACTGGTTGGGATTTGAAAGCAGCGTCGCCCCGAACAGAGAGGTCGTCATATAACTCCACGAGCCGGGAATGCGGAAGTTGTCGGAGCGAAAGTCATCCACGAGCCGCAGCTGGTCGGTGATCCAATATGTAAGTCCAAGATCACCCGTCGCAGAGAGCCGGCGCGCCTTGGCAAAACCGGTATCCACAAAGATTCGCTGGCGCGTACGTGTAAGCAACCCATTGAAAGTCTCAATGTAATTGGGCACCTTGCCGTCGGTATCGGTGTAATTGAACCTGCCGGAGATGTCGAGCTTCTTGAAGTAGCTGCTTTGCAGGCTGGCCTGCTCGGTTGGATAGTTGTTTCGCGTTGGCTCGAAGCGAGTGTAGCTGAAATATCCGTTGCAGGCCGGATTCACAAAACCGGTTCCCAAAATCGGTGTGGCGCAAGGCTGGCCGGCGGGAGTGTTGAACGGCAGCCCTAGATCAACAGGAATGCCACCGGCAAGCGTAAACGGCAAGCTATTGAGTTGGGCCGACGTGTCATTCTTGAAAACCGTATAGAACTGATCGTAGTTGAAGCTGGTGCGAGGGATAAAACGGAACGAAATCCCGCCATGATAGCTGTCGGTGTCGTTCCGCGTCGGCTGCAGCAACAATCCTTCTGTCCCCTGGTGGGTTGAAGAAAAGGTGCTGCCCTCATTCACCACTCTCGACCATCCAAACCTGAGTCTGATAGGTGCCAGCGTGAATAAGTTGAGGTTCACATCGCTCATCCTGCGCGTCACGAGAAATTCATGAGGTGAATTCAGAACCGGAATATTAGGATTGGAATTGGTTGGATTCAACGGATTGGCGAGCAGATTATAGTCAAAGATGTTCTTGTCCCGCCGGAAGTTCGCATCCAAATTGTAGAGAGTGCCTTTCAGCACCCGCAGCCGCGTTACATTGTCGGGATCACCGCCATATCCGAAGTTGCTGAAAGAAAGATCGTCGAATAGTATGCCGGTGTGCTTGGGCGCGTGCATGTCGAGAGTGTATTCCAGCAGCCGCGGCCCGGTGCCAAGGTTGACGAGGGTGTCCCACATGGCATGGCTGCCGCTGAAATCGGAGATGCGTGCGCCAAATTCCGCCGATTGCTTGACCTCGTAACCAGCACTCTCCACACCGGGGTTGTTCTCCGTGGTGACCGAGGTTGGCAGATCGCTGGTCTTGCGAGCCGAGTCCACACTCACGCCAACCGGCACCTGCTGCTCGGTCGCAGGCTTTTGGTCGTTGGCGGGCGCCTTTTGGTCGCTCGGCTGTTGCGCCGCGAGCGACACGGCACACAGCACGATTGCCGCCGGCAAAAGACCGCGTACATACGCCATGACAGAGTAAGAAGCCTTCACATGAGCCATTCTCGTCACCTTCTTCCCCTATGGTTTGAACAAGAAACGATCTGAATTGGAACCATGGACTGCAACATGGCAAAGTGTGCAGGCTTGATACTTTTGTGCCTGGTTATGGAACGACGGGATCGCTGGCGCTGCTGAATCTACGGTAAACGTGTGACATTCAAGACAGAGCAAATTTACCTGGCTGCGTTTCAGCAAGCGCGGATTCGACGAACCATGGGGCGTATGGCAGGAGACACACCCCTCGGTCCTTACCGGAGCATGCTCAAATGCGAACGGACCTGCTTTGTCGGCGTGGCAGGTAAAGCATACCTGGTCCTGCGCCGCCGTAGCCCGCAACTGGTGCGTATTGAATCCGCCATGGGGATTGTGGCAATCGCTGCAGGCAATCAGGCCTTCATTCACTTTATGATGGAAAGGTTTGGAAAAATCGGCTTTCTTCTCCTGATGGCAGGTGAAGCAGAGCGTGGGTTCTGCCGCCTTCAAGAGTTGGTGTTCCACCTTGGCTGAATGCACCGAATGGCAGTCAATGCAACCTACGTTGTTTTTCAAATGCTGCGAGCGCAGGAAGTTAGCATGTTCTTCCCCGAATACGTGGCAGCTCAGGCAACGCTTGGAAGATTCTTCCCGTGAGAGGTTCTTAAAATTGATGATGTCCGAAGCCTTGGTTGATTCTGAATGCGCTCTCCCAGGACCATGGCAGGCCTCACACCCTTGCCACTGCGGGCCATGGTGTTTGTCAGTTTCGGTTTTCCAGTGTGGTCCTCTTTCAAAGCTGTTGAACATCTCCTCATGACAGCTCTTGCACGTGTCTGAACCTACATACTCTGACGGATCGGCTGAATAGGCATCGGGAGCCTTGGGTTGGGAGCCTTGGCTTTGGTCTCTTTGTTTCTTACCCCGTGCTTCGGCGGGTCTGCCCTGGTCTTGGGAAGGAGGACTGTTTTGTTGAGATAATGCAGCCCACGAAGAAAGCAGTACCAGGAGCAGGGCAATGCACAGCGGAACCTTCTGTCTCGCCTCCACCATTGCTTTAACGCCTCGCGGTTTGAAAATTGAAAAGCCTGTGAATTGTAGCCTAAGAAGCGGAGATGTGTCTGTGACGTGCGTCACATTCTTGTGAATTTTATAGATGAGACTTCTGCTCCCAAAAGGCAAACTTGCTACCCTTCAGCAAATTCCGCTAAGCGCTCTGTATCTTTTACAAAGAAGGTTTTACCTTGAATCTCGATTACTTTTCTTGCTCTGAATTTCATCAGCACACGTGTGACGGTTTCCCGTGCACTCCCAATCATGTGGGCAATTTCTTCATGTGTATAAGGAACCGTGAATGTACTCTCCCCAGTGCGCTTGCTGGTGGTGCGATTGGCCCATTCTATTAAGAGTTGCGCCAACTTCTGCGTCCCGGACATGGAAAAGCCAAGACGTCGAATCTGCTCGCGGGCTGAATTGTAATCTGCGGTCATCTGCAGAGTTGTCTTGAGCGTCATTGGAGCATGTCCGAAGAGGAATGGTTTAAGCTGCTGTTTGGGAATGAACTTGACTTGACATGCGTCGAGCACCTGCGCGGTGTCTCGGTTTGGATGGTTTGATAAGACTGCTGCCAACCCAAGCGCTTCTCCGGCTTGCGCTATGCTGAGAATCACGACGCTGCCGCGCCCAGAGGCAATTGATACTTTGGCGCGACCGTTGCATAAGATGAATATTCCGCGTGCGGGCTCTCCTTCGCTGTAAAGAATTCTGCCTTCGTCACATAAAACCATTTTCGCAATCCGTTGCAAGTGCCGTAGAGCAGCTCCTGAAACATTGCAAAATGACTGATGCTGCCTCCAGGGACAAGTGAGGCAATTCGCTTGAATGTCGCATTTTCTTTGCGAACGCATATCTCGACCCCTTTCAATTGCAGTTTGCGTCTTGAGGTCGAGAATTGCCTGTGATAGCTGTCACATTAGGAAAAGCATTCATTGCGTGATGCAGATCACGCGCAATTCGAAATGAAATTGGTTACGATGGGGAAATAGGTCGTACTGAGATCCGTCTACATCAGAGAGGCCACCGTGTTTGAAAAGCCGCTTGCTTCCATATTTACTCCGAAAACCATAGCGGTGATTGGCGCTACGGAAAAACCCTCCAGTGTTGGCCGCACATTGTTGCGGAATTTACTGGAGCAGCCGTCAGGCGCGACGATTTTTCCGGTGAACCCGAGCCGCAGCAACGTGCTGGGTATCAGGTGCTATCCCAACCTGGCTGCTATTGGCGAAAAGATTGACCTTGCTGTGGTTATCACGCCCGCGGAAACGGTGCCCGGCATTCTTCAGGAGTGCAAAAATGTAGGCGCTGGCGGCGCCATCGTCATCTCTGCTGGCTTCGCAGAAGTAGGAGCTGAGGGGAAAGAGCGCGAGAAGAAGGTAATGCAGGTTCTTGCAGGAAGCCGTTTGCGAGTAGTTGGTCCAAACTGCCTGGGCATCATGAATCCGCGCACAGGACTCAATGCAACTTTCGCGCAATCAGGCGCACTGCCCGGAAATCTTGCCTTTCTCAGTCAGAGCGGTGCGCTGTGCACTGCGATTCTGGATTGGAGCCGCCGCGAGAACGTCGGCTTCAGCGGATTTGTTTCCGTCGGTTCGATGCTGGATGTCAGCTGGGGAGACCTGATCTACCATTTCGGTGAAGATCCGTATACAACCAGCATTCTCATTTACATGGAATCCATTGGCGATGCTCGCAGCTTTCTTTCCGCAGCCCGCGAAGTCGCTTTGAAAAAACCGATTATCGTCATCAAACCCGGCCGGACCGAGGCAGCACGTAAGGCAGCAGCTTCGCATACTGGTGCAATCACCGGCTCGGATGAGATATTCGAGGCCGCATTCCGGCGCTGTGGCATCTTGCGAGTCTCAAACATCGCTGAACTTTTTGACATGGCTGAGGTCCTGGGCAAGCAGCCGCGTCCTCACGGTCCACGTCTGGCCATTGTTACGAATGCCGGTGGAGCTGGCGTGTTAGCTACGGATGCATTACTCAGCAACGGTGCACAGCTTGCCCAGCTTTCATCGGAGACGAAAGATGCTCTTAGCAAATTTCTGCCTGAAGCATGGAGCCACGGCAATCCTGTGGATACTCTGGGCGACGCCGCTCCAGACATTTACATCAAGACTTTGGAGATTGTTTCGCACGACCCAGGCTGTGATGCTGTGCTTTCTATCCTTGCGCCACAAGGCATGACCGAACCAGAAAAGTCTGCTGCCTTGTTGAGCAAAGCTGCGCAAACAATCACCAAGCCTTTGCTGGCAAGCTGGATGGGCGGCAGCCGGATGCAACTGGCTTCCAACGTGCTGAACGAAGCCAGGATTCCCACCTTTGACTATCCAGATGCAGCTGCTCGCAGCTTCGCATCTATGTGGAAATATAGCCTGAACCTGCAGGCGCTCTATGAAACTCCTGTGTTCACCAGTGTGTTGTCTGACAACGCATCAAGAGTCGCAAAACAGCTTCTGTCGGGCGATGCGCAAAACCAGCACACGATTCTTACCGAATACGAATCGAAACAATTTCTGGCTGCTTACAAAATCCCAGTGACAACCAGCAAAATGGCGCAGTCCCTTGAAGAAGCCATTGCAGCCGCCGACTCAATTGGCTATCCGGTTGTGCTCAAGCTCCATTCCAAGAAAGTCACACACAAATCAGACAAAGGTGGTGTGAAGCTGCGGCTCGAAAATCCGGCTGCCGTGCGGGCAGCCTACGCAGAAATCGAGCGCAGCTTTTCTCCCGAAGGTGCGTTTCAGGGTGTGACAGTTCAGCCGATGATTGCAAGCTCAGGATATGAACTCATCGTCGGCAGTTCGACCGATCCGCAGTTTGGTCCGGTGCTCGTGTTCGGATTAGGAGGACAATGGGTCGAGACGATGCAAGACCGATCTCACGCCTTGCCTCCGCTCACAACCACGCTGGCTCGTCGCATGATGGAAAACACGCGTATATATCAGGCATTGAAAGGAATCCGCGGCAAGAAGTCAGTTGACATGGAAAAGCTTGAGGAACTGCTGGTGCACTTCAGCCAGCTCGTGATTGATAATCCCCGTATTGCTGATATTGAGATCAATCCACTCCTCGCTGGTCCGGATGTGCTTATGGCACTCGACGCGCGCGTCATCCTGCACCCCGCGAGCGCTCATGAATCCGACTTGCCTCGTCCCGCAATTCGTCCCTATCCGATTCAATACACCTCAACCTGGCAGTCTGGCGATGGAATGCAATTCACCTTACGTCCTATCAGGCCTGATGATGAACCTCTGCTGGTTGAATTCCATCACCAACTTTCAGAAAGAAGCGTATATCTGCGCTACTTTGCTCCCATGCAACTGGATTCCCGCATCGCTCACGAACGACTCATCACCAGATGCTTTATTGACTACGACCGCGAGCTGGCATTAGTAGCCGAATACACCGATGCAAACAGAACTCGGCACATCACCGGCGTAGCCAGACTGATTCGGAATCGCGTTGGCAACGAAGCTGAAGTAGCGTTTATTGTTGCCGACAAATATCAGCATCGAGGATTGGGCAGCTATCTATTGGACTGCATGATTAACGTTGCCCGGCACGAGGGTATCGAAAGAATTGAAGGTTCACTGCTGGCTGAGAACACCGATATGCGAGACCTTTTCGCCCGAGCTGGATTCCGATTTGGAGCGCCTCAAGAACGTGTTGTAACGGCGACCCGGGACATAGACAAGATCATGTGAAGCAGGACAGTTCCAATGTCAGAAGCTTGCTCTCGCAAGCTCTTCTGGTTCAATCATACGTTAAGCAGACTTGCCGTTAGCGGGATGCTTGCCGGTTGGCAGTACGAGGGATTCGGCGCAAAAGATCATTTACCATACTGAGGTCGTCGCTAAGTACTTTTGCAACGGCAAAGTATATCTGATGGTGTTGTTTTAGCACTTCTGTAAACCTGTTTTTAGGAATGAGTGCTACAGTACAATCTTCTAGAGTGGTTGCATTTATTTCGGGGGCTTCTCCGGCAACCACACTTCGCAATCCAAAAACCTTGCCGGCGCGGGCTATCCCAATAGGAATTTCTTTCCCTGCTGAGGATATAGATACCTCAACCGAACCCGACTTGATAATGATCAAGTGCTCCGTGCGAATGCCCTCACTAAGAAGCCGAGTGCCGGGAGGCATCGTCTTAATTTCTTCATGTCTTTCCAGCTTCTGGCGCATCTCTGCCGCCATGGATGTATACAACTCATTCATGTTTTCTCTTGCTGCAACTGAGCAATTCATACTGCCACGATAAGCTTACTGGTTCTGAATTGATGTGATTGCAGTCACGCATCCTTGTGACTACGTGGTTACAAGGTTTTGCAAAGCTGGTTTGTTCATAATGCACCAAGTAGCTCCCTTGATTCGTAGCCAGCCCTTCCGCTTAAAGTCGCTCAAGACCCGAGAAACGGTCTCGCGCGAGGTCCCGGCAAATTGCGCGATCTCCTCTTGCGTTAGCGTGACCCGCATTGTAATTTCTTCTGCTCTTTTTTGGGGAACATTCAATGGGCGCTCTGACCAGTGCAGCAGGAGCTTGGCGATCTTTTCAGGAACCGAGTTGGAGAGCCCAAGAGAACGTATCTCATCATAGGCACACTTGCAGTTATGCGTAAGTTGCTGGGCGACTTTCATTCCTACATCGGAATGCTCTTCCAGAAAATTCAAAAAATCTGCGCGCGAGATAAAGTTCGCTTGCGTCGGCTCCAGTGTTTCGACGGAAGCTTCATAGGGGCTGTCGGAAACGACAGCAGTGAGTCCCAACACTTCGCCGGGTTCGGCAATGCGAAGAATGATGGTCTTTCCATCCGCTGAAGTAGTAGAGAGCTTTGCCCGGCCAGTGCACAAAATAAACACGCCACGCGGGGGTTGCCCCTCGATGCACAGCAGTGCGCCTTTGGGATATACCGCAGTCGCCTTGATTTTCTGCAGTCCAACCAAGGCGTCGTTGGGAAGCTGGCAAAATAGCCTATTCTGGCGGTGCTGGCATTTCAGGCAGTTCTCAATGATCTGGAAGCTATAGTTGGTGGCCACGGCAGGATCTCCTCTCTCAATCACTGGAGCAAGCATATGGCTCTACATCACACTCTGGATGTGATGTACATCACAGTTGTTTTAATGGACAAGATTACAACTTGTTACATTGAGGTAAGAAGTAGAGAACAATGGTTTTACGGACATTAAAAAAGTAGTGGACTCATAGGCCCACCACTTAAAAGAGCGCACGTGAAAGGAGGCGCCCTTTTAGATCAAGATCGTTTTACCAGAATGGTTTGCCGTTCTCATCGCGAAAGGCAAAAGTATCGCGATAGGTTTGCTTGTCAACATTCCTGTTGAGCGTAATCGTCTTGGCCAACATGGCTGTTCTGCCCGCAAAGACCGTTTTCATCCCTACAATCGTCACTTCATCCCCAGGCTTGACCAGAATGCTGTATTCCTTGACGAACGCCGCTGGAGCCAGATGAACTTCCACGAGCCCGGTTTCTTCACCAGCACTGACGGAAAGATGTGTACCAATCGTCCCTGAGATGGGGCACTGATATTCCCTGACTGCTTTCACCGTTCCAACCAATGCGACTTGGAGAGAAGGATCGTATTTGGGAATATCAGGCTCTACCAGCTTCTTCTCTTGTGACGAGACTTTGATGCCGGTCAAGAGCACCAGGGCTGCGATCAGCAAAACTCTTGGGATCATTGCTGCGACGCTTTTCATAGTCTCCTCCTTGAATCGCAGTGCCATTTTGAAATTAGTTCTGGGTTTGGTGCTGTGATGTGGGTCACGGAACGACGTGATGAAAACAAATATCTGTTACGCGCGGTTGAATCGTTAAAGCAGGTTTTGAAAGGGGTCCATAAACTCTCGCAGGCAGCCTATAATCCAGCAGCTTGGCGTAGTTTCTCAGCGCTTAGGATGTGGATATTCACGCCGCGTATGCTTATGATTTTTTTCTTCTTTAATTCTGTCAAAGCCCGCGTAACTGTTTCCCGTGAAGTACCAAGAAGCTGGCCCACTTCCTCGTGGGTAAGGGAGAGTTTTACCATGCCTCGCCTGCTCTCTGGGTTCTTTTCATCCCACTGCAGAAGGAGTCCAGCCAGTTTTTGAGGAACCGATTGTGTTAATCCTATGAGCCGAACTTCATTGCACGCGCGTAGTTGTGCTTCACTCAATTCTCGCGCGGCATGAACTGCTACGTTTTGAAACTTGTGTAGGAATTCGATAAACGGTTTTCTCTCGATAGTATTGACCTGCACCGGCTCCAACGCTTCAGCAGTTGCCTCGTATCCCTTCTCAGCTATAACGGAGCTGAGCCCCAGAACTTCGCCGGCCTCGGCAATGCTCAAAATCATTTTCTTGCCCTTAAGCGATGAAACGCTCAGTTTTACTCGTCCCTGGCACAAAATCATGACCTGTTCTGCCGCCTGGCCTTCGTGGAATAGCACTTGACCTTCCGAGAAAGCAGACGACCGCTTGAGGCGCTCAAGTTCATGAAGAGCGTCAGAGTCTAGGTTACAGAACAATCTGTCTTCCCGGAATCTGCAACTTAGACAGCTTCGGATAAGGGGCAGAACCGATTCTGAATCCATGCCGTCTCAATGTATTGTACTGTGCTGGTTGGCGGGAACCAATTGTGCCTGATAAGACATCTTAAAGATTATTGTTCAGAATACTGGTGTTTCTGGATATGGTGACGGGATTGCGAAGAGGCGAACTGGCGGGTTTGAAGTGGGAAGATGTAGATTATTCAAACCTGCATCTCAACGTGGCGCGGTCTTTTGTTGACCAACAGGAAGGCAGGTGCAAGACGGAGACATCCAGGAAGCCAGTCCCGATGGATGAATTCATTGCGCACGACCTCCTTGAGTGGTACAGGCAAACACCCTTCAAGAAGCCATCTGACTGGGTGTTTGCAACCAGCAGCACTCGTGCTGGCGTGAAGCGTGGTAAGCAACCGATATGGCTAAGCACAGTGATGCGCTACCACATCCAACCAACAGCACGAAAGCTGGGCATTAAGAAGCACGTCACGTGGCATACGTTCCGGCACACCTACTCGACCATCCTCAAGTCAAACGGGGAGGACGTGAAGGTTGTGCAAGAGCTGTTACGCCATGCGTCTGCCAAGATCACGCTCGACATCTACTCACAGGCTCTCAGTCCGCAGAAAAGGGCGGCGCAGAGCAAGGTTGTTAGCATGATTAGGGCCAAAACAGACACTGAGTGTACCTTCGGTGTACCTCGCTCCCAGAAGGAAGCCGCTGTAACTGCTTGAAAGGATTTGGCGTCCCCGACGGGATTTGAACCCGTGTTACCGCCGTGAAAGGGCGATGTCCTAGGCCGGGCTAGACGACGGGGACGCGGCTGGTCTGCACTGAGAATTCCCAGGCGGGAGCTTGGCAGACTTTGATTGTAACAAAATCGTTGCGGGCCGTGCGAAAAGTGAGTGACAACGAACGGGTCAGACAGCGGCCGTGATCGAAGCCAGGGCGCTGGCCTCGTTGTCATAGAACTCGAACACTCGGTCCAGGCGCATGATGCGGAACGATTGGCGTACCATCTCTCCCGCGCTCACCAGCTTGAGCTTTCCGCCGATAGCTGTAACGGCAGAATGGCAGCGGATGAGGCTGCCGATTCCGGAAGAATCCACCATGGGAACTTTTTCCAGGTTCACCACCACATCGCGTACACCAGTGGCGATGGCTTCACTCCATTTGGTGCGAAACTCATCCAGGTTGTCTCCCAGGGCGAGCTTGCCCTGCAGCTCTAAAATGGCGGTAGTTCCCTGTTTTTTGAGATGAGTAGGCACTGCGCAGAATGATACACCTTTTCCGCGCATCCGCCAAAGACTGCATGGCAGTGAGTGAAGACCACAACCGCGCGGAATTACAATTAAACCTATGGCCGACTCGCTCTATTTAAATCTCTGGTGGCCCGGCTTCGGCGAAGCCGACATGCTGTTGCGCGTGCAGTGCGTTCTGCGGCAGTTTCCCTTCTCTCCCCAGCACCCCGGCATCGGCTATTTTGCCGTGCACAGTGTAAGTTGGAATGAGCCCGTGATCAGCCAGGAAACTTTTGACTACCATGTGCCCCCGCAGCAGGCGGTGGAGTTGGCGGGCGAATTTCTGCATGACGATAATGGATATATCTTCGAAGCGGTATGGGACCTCTGGTCGCCGGGCCCGGAATACGATTCCTGGGTCGAGCAGCCGCATAAGGTAAAGTTTCTGGTTCACGGCGTGAATTTTGACGAAGGCATTTACAACGAGAATGGACACGTGCAAATTGATTTTGGCCCGGACTCCGACTTCCTGTTTGAAGATATGGAGCTGACGGAAATCGGCCAGCAAAGGGTGAAAGAAAACGTCGCCAAACTCGTTGCCTTCAGCGCGGCCGTAGAAAAGAATTGCGGCATCAGCGCGCGGCTGCTGTGGTCTGAATCGGAAGAGAACCTGGCGCAAAAATTGATTGCCCGCCTGCAAAAACTGAACTGAATAGAAAAGCCTACTGGACTGCACTCGGCCGTGGATGTTTGGAAAAGTGGACAACCACCTGCGTCGCTATCTCTTCCGCCGGCTGTGATTCTTCATAGAGCTGGTCAAAGCCCTGGTTGATGGCCTCTTTCAAGGTTGGGACGCTGGTCTCATTGGCCAGCACGGCGACAAATGCGGAGGGGAAAATTCTTCGCAGGGTCGCGCCCAGGGCCCAGCCGTCTCCCGGCTCGGTGATCCGCCATGAGATCACCGCAATCTCAAAATCGTTTTGCGAAATGGCAATCAAAGCGGTGGGCAGATCGCGCGCCAGCAGGGTGGTCATGCCGGCTTGCTTGAATGTTTCCTGAAATTTCGATAACACTGAGAGGTTAGGATGCACCACCAGCGCAAGTCTTATCTCCGGATTAGGAGCAGTCGCCATGACATCATCCCGCAATTCTTCGCGCTAACGTACTACGCTCTTTCAACCTGCGAATCGCGCCCTTCAGTTCGTCGAGGTCCACGGGTTTGGTGGCAAAATAATCCACCCGCATGTTGAGAGCGGCTTGCGTGTTGCGCAGGTCGGCATACCCGGTGCAGATTACAACCACCGGACGCGGGGTCAGTTGCAGTGCGGCCCGAGCAACTTCCAATCCAATATCCTGCCGCTCCATGTTCAGATCGGTAATCACCGCGTCATACCGCGTTCCATTGCCGAGCATCTTCAACGCCTCGGCGCAGCTGCCGGCCTTGCTTACGTTATAGCCGTCAAGCTCAAAAATCATGCCCAGGGTGAGCAACACGTTGGGCTCGTCGTCAACAATCAAAAGGTGGTGCGCTGGTGTCATTTTCCGTTAAACCAAAGTCATGGATTCGTGCAAGCCGTTTTCCGCTGTGGGGCGTCTTCGATTTTGTCCGGCACTATTCCCGTCCAGGGCGGCCCGATGGCTTACAGGAAGCGCGTAGAAATCGCGGAAGATTACCAGCCCATGGCGGCGCAATTGGGAAACCGGGATCGCCTCCCGCAGCCGGTGGCCATCATACTGGGTCATGCAAACCACCGGCACGCCGCGAAACCCGGAGGTAAGCAGAGATTCCGTTTCGGCAATTTCGTGCACCCTTGCCGTCGCGCCCAGGTCTATCAGCACCTTGGTATCGCCATCGGCCCGGCAGCGAAAAGCCGATGCCAGCACCTGGCAAACATTTTGATGGCAGTTCCCCGCTAATCGCACTGTCATAAGGCCGGCCGGAATCCGGCAAGCCACGCGGAATTCCGCTTCCAAAAAGCCTAAGTCTTCATTCTGCGCGCCGACAATGAGCCGGTCTGGTTTTTGGGGAGTCACCAGAAAAGCTCTTAGGAACCGCAGGCGCTCTTCTTGCGAGAAGTAGAAATGGATAATGCGTTCAGCGTGAAAATATGTAGTGAGTTTGGCTTGAGTGTTTCCAGATTCCATAAACCATCCAGATCATCAGGCTTTTAACTTTGCATTAAAATACGCTAACGATTTGCTTAGATACCAGAAATTCTGTAAAGGTTGCTATTGCCACCCGCGTGAACAGCGTGCCTTTAGATCTGCCGGACACACTGCCCTTCCAGCTTAGGTGTATTATTGTGGCCCGGTTGAATGACTCCCGCAGCTTGCAATCAGCATCTCACTTGAACGGAGGAAGTTATGCCAGACCCCAGCCCTGTTCCCCCTGCACTAGGCCACAATCCTGCTGAGGAGCCAAAACCTGCCTCCGATCGTACGCCGGTCGATGCCGGCCACATGCCTATGACAGAAGAGATGGACAGCGCCAAGTGGCGGCTGCCTCCCATACTTCCAGTAGCTATCGCTGCCGTCGCTGTGGCGCTTATTGTTGGAATCTTCACTCTGGTAATGGGACGTTCCGCCGGCACCGGTCAAATTCTCAATGTCACCGGGGTCGAGCAGGTGACCAAAGACAGCATGCTGGTAGCAGTTAATGTTGCCGTCAAAAACGTCAGCAAGCAGCCGGTCATAATCAAAAGCATTTATGTGGAGATGACGCCCGCCGCCGGAGCGCCAGACCAATCTATCCTTCGCGATGAAGCTGCGTCCGCCGTGGATCATGACCGTTACTTCCAGGCTTACCCGGCCCTGGCGCAGAACAAAATCGACCCCTTGCGCCCAGACACCAAATTACAGCCTGGGGAAACCCAGCAGGGCACGGTGATTGTTGGTTTTCCCGTGAATCAGGAAGCTTTTGACAAGCGCAAGTCTTTGCAGGTGCTGATTACGTTTTATGATCACTCGGTTCCGGTGAAGATTCAATAAAGCAGTTTCGAGTTTCAAGTTCTAGACCGGATTTCTCACCGCGGAGACAGGGAGGCCCGAGAAAAGCGAGAAAAAATCGGGGGGGGCCAAGTCACGCATTTTCTTTTTGACTGTTGCGGTGAAAGAAACTTGAAACTGGAAACTAGAAACTCGAAACTTCTTTCACTGATGCTTCTGCAGAAACTTCAGCCTTGGATGCCCGGTGGCGATGTGGGCCGGGACATCGTCATATTTAAGAATACTGATCGAGCCATCAACTTCGAGCACAGCCAGGGCGACTTCGGGAATGCAACTTATGCCGTGCTCGCGCAAAGAGCGTTGCAACTCGTCGGTCGTAACGTGTTCCCGCGCCATGTGAGCGGAAATCACCTCGCCGTTGTGCACCAGCAGCGTCGGCGATCCCTGGACAAATTTTCGGAAGCGGCGATTGGCGCCTGAAAGTTCAGCGACAAAATAATTAAGTGTCAGCAGCGTGGCCGCTGCCACCACTCCGCCCACCAGGGAATTATCGGGACCCACCATGGCATTCTGCACAGCGTTGCTCAACAGCAGAAGCAAGGTCAGGTCGAAGGGTGTCATCTGGCCTACTTCGCGCTTTCCGCTCAGACGCACGCCTACCAGCACAAAAAGATAAATCACCCCGGTCCGGAGAACGACTTCAAGCAGGCTGTGCCACGTTCCCGGCCACATGCCTTATTGAACTGCCGGCTGCGGTGCGTTCTTGGGGGTGGAGAGATAACCCGAAATCTGGTCTTTCTGGATATCGTTGACCACTAACTCATACAACATATGATCTCGCCCGGTGTAGAACTGCAATGGCTCAAATACGTTGCGGTCCTTCTTCTCAATCGTCCTGTCGTCAGCCAGAACGTCAAGCGTGTATTTGTTCTTCTTGGCGTCGGTCTTGCGCAGCTCCAGACTGATGGTGGAAACCGGCGTGCGGCCCTTCCCTTTTCGCAACGTGAATTCATAGTAGTTGCGGTCTCCCTTGTGCTTCAGGGTATCGAGCTCGTCGCGGGTGTGCGCAATCAGGCCGCTCTGCAGGCCCAGATCGCCGATGGTGTGCTCCAGCTTGGCCTTGGTGGCCTCCAGATCGCTTTTCGTAGAAGAAAGATCGCCTTCTACATTCGTGACTTCAGTCTTGACCCCTGTGACCGCCGTGTTGACGGCATTCTGCTGTTCAGCCAGCCGCGATTCGGCTTCTTCCTGTTGCCGGCGCAACTGAGCCGAGCGCGCGGCCAGTTCCTTTTCCGTCATACCTACCTGGGAGGCCAGCATCTCGCGATCTGCTTTGACTTGGGAGCTCAACTCGTTGATCTTTTTTTGGGCCTGCTGCTCAGAAGCGGTTTGCTGCGCCTGAAGGGCGCCGATCTTGTCGTTTAACTCATAGAAAAAGAAGGCCGAGACGGCAATGAATACCACGACCACCGCCAGCAGGATCTTTGTCATCATGGACATGCCCTCGCCGGAACCTTCAGATACACTGTTGCTTTCTTCAAACATAAACCTGCCTTTCATTTTGCATGTTCGGGGGCTGGCACCCAATTCTTTAGCAAAACAGGTAAGGTGTCAATCATTTCTATTCTATTCCCTATCCGGACCACCTCGTGTACTGCTCTGGCTTCTAAATTGCATAGAGAAGTTAACTAATATGTAAACATGAGTCACATCCCGAATTTTTGTCGAATCGATATACGGATATTTGGAATGTGAATGGCTATTGTTGGAAATAAATGCAGTAACGGCTTAATACATTTTTAAGATTGTAGAGAACGAGAGAACAGCCCACAAAGGGCGTTCCGGGGAGCGCCGCTCCAGCTCCTGAGTCTTCACACACTCTAGCCCCCGGAAAGCGGAAATTCGTTCCAAGATAGTAATCTTCGCTAACTTCAAGTCGGGTTGGCGTTAGCCTTTTGAAGCAGCCGTGCCGCTCGTAGTCAGGAGAAACATAAATTGCAATACAAACAGACTTTGCGGAAGTTGCGGCCAATCGTTCTATGGTTTGTTTTCGCTGGAGCAATCTCTTCTTTCGGGCAGACCACGCCTCCACAACCCGCGCCTGAGGCGAACCCACACAGCGCAGTGCGAATTCTGAGTCCCAGGAATGGCGAAGTATTGAACATCAACATAGTCCAGTGCAAGTACGAGATGGTAAAGCCAGCCACGCCTGCTGAATCCCCAACTTTTCAGCTCCAGCTTGATGATCAGGATCCGGTTGACACGGTTGAGACCGAGTACACGTTCACTGGATTGAAAGATGGCCCCCACGCCATGGTCGTGATGGTGGTTGACGCAAACAACTTTCCCATTCCTGGGACAGAGAATGAGGTCCACTTCAAAGTTGTCCTTCCGGTCCCGCCGCGGCAAATGGGAGAGCTGCTGCCGGTTAAGGCTTCGAAAAGGCTTCCAGCGCGGCTGCTCTTGGCATCAGCGAACGCCGAAAAGGCGCCCGCTAGCGGCGCGAACGCAAACCAAATCGTCCAGCCCTCACAGCAGCTCCCGCAAGGCAGCACGCCATTACCTCTGCTCTCAGTTCTTGGAGGAGGAGCGCTGGCCGGGGGGACAATCTCTGTGCTGCGCACCCGGGCCAGAAGAAAAAAGAAGTAGCTTCGGCTCTGAAGCAAAGCGCCAATAAGCGCCGATTGCCCTCAGCGACGCTCACCCCTCTCGGCACTCTGGTTTTTTGCATCTTATCAAGGCATGCAGTTCCCAACCATAGACTGGCATGACCGGAGAATGGGAGGCCGCATTTTGCGTTTACTTCCATTTCTTATTGGAATTGCCTTGCTGCTCTACGTAGGCGAGCAATACGGAATGATGTTCGCCGAGCAGCGCCGCCTGGCGCAGGAGTGGGAGCGGCAGAAAAGCGCGCCGCTGACCGTGCTGCAGTCGCGCGCGGCCACTTCGCAGGACCAATTGACCCGCCTGCAGATTCCCAAAATCAATCTCGACGCCGTAATCGTGGAGGGAACCCGCCATCGGCAGTTGGCGGTAGCTCCGGGGCACATGACGGATACCCCCGCTCCCGGAGAAGCCGGTAACGCCGTGATTACCGGTCACCGCGATACCTTTTTCCGCCATATTTATGAGCTGCAAAGAGGCGATTCCATTGTGGTCCAACGCGATGGCAAAACCTTTAACTTTGAGGTCACGGGCAAGCAGATTGTGCAACCCGATGACCTTTCCGTCATCCGTCCCAGTGACGATTCGCGCCTGACGCTCATCACCTGCTATCCGACGTATTACATCGGTCCCGCTCCAGAGCGCCTGGTCGTGTTTTCCAAATTGAAGCTGCAAGATGGGGCAGCATCCTCCGCAACCAACAACTCTGGTACCGTAAAATCTTCCGCTGCGACGTCTGGAAGTATCAATTAGAACTGGAAACTTGAAACCCGAAACTGCTCTTCAATTTAAAATGAACAGAGATGAAGTCCTGGGACGCAATCATTCTGGGCGGGGGCATTATCGGGCTCTCGCTGGCGCGTGAGCTGCGCCGGCACGGAGTGAGCGTGCTGGTGATCGAGCGCGCCGAACCCGGCCGCGAAGCTTCTTATGCCGCAGCCGGCATGCTGGCCCCCTGGGGAGGCGACCTGCCGCCCAGCCTTGAAAATCTGGCCGTAGCCAGCGCCCGCATGTATCCCGAATTTGTTGCAGAGGTGGAAGATGAATCGGGGCACAAGGTGGATCTGCGCGATCAGGGAGCGATTGTCGTCTTCGCGCAGCATGAACTGTCCGAACTGCCGAAGGGAGCGGAATCGTTAACCCAGGCTGAACTCGCGAAGCTCGAACCACTGCTTTCTGTCAATGGTGGGGCTAAAGGCGGCGCTGTGCGATTGGAAGAGCGCAGTGTCGATCCTCGGGCCCTGGCTCCAGCTTTGCTGCAGGCGCTCAGGCATCGCAATGCCGATGTTGTCTCTGGGTCTCCGGTCACTGAGATAAGGCGCAAGAGCGGCGGATTGTCGGTCCAAACCACGCACAGTCGCTACTCGGCCGCTGTCGTCGTCAACTGCTGCGGGGCGTGGGCAGGCGAGATCAAAATCAAGGACGCGGATTCATGCCATGTTCCCGCGCGCCCGGTGAAAGGACAGATGCTCTCTGTGATTGCTCCGCAGCGGGGCTTCTTGCAGCACGTGGTGCGCGCTTCTGAAGTTTACCTGGTGCCACGCACTGATGGTCGCATCCTCATTGGCGCCACCGTGGAAGAGACCGGCTTCGATAAGCGGGTTGATCCGGCGGATATCCGCCGGCTGCGCGAGCGGGCCACCAAGCTCGTTCCCCGGCTTGCCGAAACAAAGACACTGGAGGCATGGGCAGGGCTGCGGCCTTCAACGCGGGACGATCTTCCCATCCTCAGCGCGACCGAGGCGCCCGGCTATTTTGTCGCTACCGGGCACTTTCGCAATGGAATTCTGCTGGCGCCGGTCACGGCGCAACTCATGGGCCGGCTGGTGCGTGGCTTGCAGCCGGAGCTCGATATCTCCAGCTTCTCTCTGGCGCGGTTTCAAAAGTAACTTTGCACACGATATACTTCATGAATTAGGAGCGCCTTGATTTGAATTCCCCTACTGCAGTCGCTTACGCCCAAGAGAACCAGCAACGGTTTCTCAACGAACTGAAAGAACTTCTGCGCATCCCCAGCATCAGCACGCTGCCCGAGCACAAAGCGGATGTTCTCCGCGCAGCCGAGTTTGTTGCCTCGCACCTGCGCAATATTGGAATGGAGCATGTTGAGGTCATCTCCACGGCCGGCCATCCGCTGGTGTATGCCGACTGGCTCAAAGCCGCTGGAAAGCCTACGGTGCTTTGCTATGGCCACTACGATGTGCAGCCCCCCGACCCGCTGAATGAATGGCACACGCCGCCTTTTGAGCCCACCGAACGCAATCAAAACCTCTACGCTCGCGGCGCCGTAGACGACAAAGGCCAGATGTACATGCACATCAAGGCCCTGGAGGCGCTTCTGCAGACCGGTGGCGGCAAGCTCCCGGTCAATGTGCGCGTTCTGGTTGAAGGTGAAGAAGAGGTCGGCGGAGAATCCATCGCCAAATTCGTGCGCGAAAGCAGCGACCGGTTGAAGGCGGATGTTGCCCTGGTTTCAGATACCGAGATGTTTGCTCCCGATCTGCCCACGCTTTGCGTCGGTCTACGCGGCATGGTCTACACGGAACTGGAAGCCCGCGGCGCCATGACCGACCTGCACTCCGGCATGTACGGAGGCGCAGCGCCCAACCCGTTCGACGCGCTGGCGCGCCTGATTACGAAATTGAAAGACGAGAAAGGCAAAATTCTTATTCCCGGTTTTTATGATCGTGTGGAAAAACCCAGCGCCGATGAGCTGAAAGCATGGAGTTCACTTCCTTTCGACGTAGAACATTTTCGCAAGACCGAAGTCGGCTCCAAAGAGCTGACCGGCGAATCCGAGTTCCCGGTGCTGGAGCGCCTCTGGGCGCGGCCGACGCTGGAGGTGCATGGCATGCCCGGCGGCTTCATCGGCGCGGGAGCCAAGACGGTGATTCCGGCGCGGGCCTTCGCCAAAATCTCCATGCGCCTGGTTCCCGATCAGAATCCTGCGGAAGTCTTCAAGCTCTACAGCGACTTTGTGCAGAAGAACGTTCCCAAGGGAATTTCCATCAACATCAGGCAATTCAGCGTTGCCGATCCCATTGTCATCAAGACCGACAACAAGTTTGTGCAGGCTTCAACTCTTGCCATGAAAGAAGTCTTCAACAAAGATACGGTCTTCATCCGCTCCGGGGGTTCGATTCCCATTGTGGCCGATTTTGAGAAGCATCTGAAGATCCCCAGTGTCATGATGGGCTTTGGCTTGCCCGACGACAACCTGCACGCTCCCAACGAGAAATTCCACATCCCGAACTTTTATCGCGGCATCGAATCCATTATTCGCTTCTTCCAGAAAGTAGGCGAAAGTTAAATGCAGTTTCGAGTTTCGAGAACGGGAAAAACTCGAAACTTGAAACTCGAAACTTGAAACTATTTATGAAGAAAGCTCGCAGTCTCCGCTGCCCGATTTGCAGGAAGATTGTTCTGCGCACCGAGCCGGAGTTCCCATTTTGCAGTGAACGCTGCCGGACCATTGATCTGGGCAAATGGGCCAGCGGTGCGTATGTCATCTCTACGCCGGTGAATGATCCGGAAGAGCTGATGAACGCCGAATCGGCGGAAGAAAGAAAACGGCTGGCCCTGGAAGGCCCGGCATTGGAAGATGAAGATGCGCCCCACAATCGCGATGAACAGAAAATCAACTGAGCTGGAGATGGAAGAGCAGGCCCCGCGCACGGCGTTTGCGTGGCTGGCGGCGACTTTTTTTGGCATCGGGTTTCTTCGTCCCGGACCGGGCACCTGGGCTTCGCTTGTAACCGCCGCGCTCTGGTGGACCGGCGCAGGGCTTTTTGTCCTGGGCGGCCTGCAATCGTTCTATGCCACGGTTGCCGCCTGCGCCGTGCTCATGATTGGCATACCGGTTTCTTCCATTGTGGCCCGTGAAAGTGGCGTCTCTGACCCGGGTTTTGTGGTGATTGACGAGGTTGCCGGCCAGCTCATTGCCCTCATCGCTGTGCCTCTGCGTTGGCAATATGTTTTGGCGAGTTTTATACTTTTCCGTGGGTTCGATATTCTAAAGCCGCCGCCCTTGCGTCAACTGGAAAAGTTGCCGGGAGGCAGCGGCATCATGCTCGACGATGTTGGCGCGGGAGTTTTTGCCAACATCATCGTGCAGATGCTGACCCACTTTCGGATCTTGCACTAAGCTGTTGGGAACTCATGGGCATCTCAGACCTTATCGGAAAGAAAAACGTGAACGGCAAACCGCACATTGAGGCGGTTGTCCCCCCGGCGGCTCTGCCCGGAGGCGAGGTGCGCATCCTGGGCGCCGGGTTGCGGCCCCCTGCCATGAAGCGCCCGGCGGTACAGTTTGGAGGCACTGAAGGTACGGTGCTCATCAGCTCCGACGATTTTATGGTGGCGCGCGTGCCCGAAGGCGCTGCCTCGGGGAACGTGGTCGTCATTGCCGATGGCTCCACCAGCAACCCGCATGAGATTCGGATTGCAGCCCCGGTGGCAGAGAACCTGCATCCGGTCACCAATCCCGCGCTCGATCATGAAGGCAATATTTTTGTTACCTTCTCCGGAAGCCGCGGGCAAAAAGTTCCGGTATCGATTTTCAAAATAGACACCAACTACACGGTACGCCCGTTCCTCAGCGAGATGATGAACGCCACCAGCATTGCCTTCGATCGCTCCGGGCAGATGTATGTCTCCTCACGCCATGATGGCACCGTATACCGGGTTGCGCCCAACGGTACGATGTCGTCGTATGCCGAGGGCATGGGCATCGCCACCGGTATCGCTTTCGATCGCGAAGAAAATCTCTATGTGGGCGACCGCAGCGGAACTATTTTCAAAATTGCCCGTGACCGGCAGATCTTTGTCTTCGCCACGCTGGAGCCCAGCATCTCCGCCTACCATCTCGCCTTCCATCCCGATGGCTCCCTTTTTGTCACTGGCCCTACGACTTCCAGCTTTGATTCCATCTACCGCATTGACGAGCACGGGACGGTAAACATCTTCTATCGCGGGCTGGGCCGGCCGCAGGGGCTGGCCTTTGATATTGACCGCAACCTCTACGTCGCCGCCTCGCTGGCCGGCAAGCGAGGCATTGTGAAGGTCACACCCGATCAGAAAGCTTCACTGGCAGTCGCAGGCCAGGGATTGGTCGGACTCGCCTTCGCCCCGGGCCGCGCCGCCGTGCTGGCCACTACCAGCGGTGTGCATCATCTGACGTGGGGCATCCAGGGAAAACCGCTGCTCGATTAGTCTATGCATGTGCATGTGCCGGGGTTCCGTTCCTGGCGCAGCTCAAGGCAGGATGTCAACAAAGCCAGCAGCAATCAAGGTATGTATGCCGCGTTCACCGTCCTACCGGACATAGTTGGGTATGTACCGATGGGGAATTGACGGGTCCGCGTTTTAATTGCAGAATGCCGTCCACGCACAAGGATGAAAACTGGGATACTCTCCCCCAACAAAGTTTTATTCCAGACATATCCGCAAGTGAACGAACTCAGGATTTCGTTTCCATAACGACGATTTCATTTCGTCCTGCCCCCTCGTATCCCAGTTTTTCCTTGACCGCGGCCGCTAGTTCTTCTTTTCCGTCACGATCTCAGAAAAGTCGGCAATGGTAGAAAAATCTGCCAGCAGCTTTTGCAGCAAGGCCAGGCGGTTGGCGCGGAGCTTTTCGTCTTCGACCATGACCATGACTTTGTCGAAGAAAGCGTCGAGGGCCGGGCGGATTTTGGAAATCTCGGCCAGCGCCGAGCGATAGTCGCCGGACTTGCGCTGCTTCTCGGCCGAGGAAGCGATCTGCAAAGCCTGGTCGAGCAAAGTGCGCTCGGCGTCATCCTGCAGCAGGGTTGGATTGGGCGCGTCACCGATGGCAAACTTCGATTCCCTAGCCTGCCGCAGAATATTTTTCACGCGTTTGAATGAAATCGAGATAGCCTCAAAATCCTTGCTGTCACGGACCGATGCCAGCGCCTCGGCGCGGGCCAGCGCGTCCACCACATCGTCGTATCCCGCGGCCAGCACAGCATTCACCAGATCGTAAACAAATCCGCGCGCTTCGCGCAGATAGAACTCCAGGCGCTCGTGCAGGAATGCGCCCAACGCGTCCTGCCGCTCCGCCGTACCAAACTTCTTTTCCGCCTCAGAGCCTTTGTAAGCCGCGCGGGAATCGGCAAAGAGCTGGCGCAGGCTGATCTTGAGCTTGTGCTCGGCGATGGTCTTCACGATGCCGTTCGCCTGCCGCCGCAGGGCAAACGGGTCTTTGGATCCCGTGGGCTGCAAGCCCAAGGCAAACATTCCCGCAATGGTATCGGCCTTGTCGGCGATTGAAAGCACCGCGCCCTCCAGCGTATGCGGAGCAGAATCTTCCATGGATTGTGGTTTGTAATGATCGTAAATCGCGTCGGCAACCGCCTGGCTGTGGCCCTGATGTTTGGCATACAGGCCGCCCACGATACCCTGCAGCTCGGTAAACTCTTTAACTAAGTCCGTGGTGAGGTCGGTCTTGCTCAGCTCCGCTGCTTCCTGAATGGCGTTCTCATTCAGCGAGAGTCCCGCGTTTTTCAGATGAGCTGCCAGCTTTGCGGCCAAAGTTCGGACTCTCTGGCTCTTTTCAAAGTAGCTGCCCAGGTCTTTCTGGAAGGTAACAGCCTTCAAACTCTCGACCCGTTGCTGGAGCGGGGTTTTCTGGTCGGTATCCCAGAAGAAGCGCGCGTCGTTGAAGCGCGCCCGCAGCACGCGCTCATTACCGTGGCGGATCAAACCATCAGGATCGCCTTCCGTATTCAGGACGGTAAGAAAATGCGGCAGCAGCTTGCCGCCGGCATCTTCAACCGCGAAATACTTCTGGTGGTCGCGCATGACCGTGACCAGCACTTCCTCAGGCAGCAAAAGAAACTGGCGGTCAAAACTGCCCAGGATCACCGAAGGCCATTCGGTCAGATTGACCACGGTATCGAGCAAATCTTTGTCTTTACGCCAGCGCGCGCCAGAAATGGTTCGGGCTGCGGCATCGAGGGCCTTGCGAATCTGCTGCTCGCGCTCATTGTGATCGGCAATGACGTGGGCTTTCTTGAGCACCTCTTTATAAACTGCCGCCGAATCTATCTTTACTCCATTGCTGAACAGCCTGTGTCCGCGCGATTCCATGCTTGCTTTTATGCCGGCAAACTCAACGGGGATAACCTCACGATCGAGCAAAGCCACAATCCAGCGGATAGGACGCACAAACCTTTCCGGCTTGCCGGCGCGCCAATACATGTTCTTGGGCCAGTTGAGCGCGGCAATCTCTTTCGGCAGAAATTCACTTAGCACTTCAGCGACAGCACGGCCTTTGCGAATGACGGTGGCAGCGAGATATTCACCTTTGGGGTTGCTGATTTTTTGCAGCTTGGAGACATCAACTCCAACTTTTTTGGCAAAGGCTTCGGCTGCCGGCGTAGGACTTCCATCTTTATAAGCGACCTTCACCGATGGCCCTGTCAGCTGCTCTTCCACATCGGGCTGCGATGCTGCGATCCCCTTGGCGAAAACCGTTAAACGCCGGGGCGTAGAAAACGTGGGAACAACCGCAGTTGCCGCAAGAAAGCCCTGGTCACGCAGCAGCTTGGCAACGCGCGCGCCCAGGATGACCTCCTGGTCGCGAATCATGCGCGCGGGAATCTCTTCGCAGCCAATTTCAAGCAGAAAGTCGGGCATCAGACGGTCTTCACTTCCTCTTTTGTTTCTGTTTTTGCTCCAGCTTTGGATGTCGACGATTGCATTTCCAAATATGCCCTTGCCACCCCGACTGCCAGATTTCGTATCCGAGCAATGACTCCTACTCGTTCAGTCACGGAAATTGCTCCACGCGAATCGAGAATATTGAATAGGTGAGAGCACTTAAGGCAAAGATCGAAGGCAGCCAACAATGGAAGAGCGCTCTGCTTCGGAAGAGATCCTCCAATCATTTGAGAAGCGGTATGAGGAAACGCTCGTCCTGCCCCTTCACGCAATGATTTTCTCTCATCTTCAAAGGCATGCAGAATGTGACTGCATTCCTCTTCATAAAGCTTCAGATGCTTCCATGTTCTCTCCACATCGGCCACCTCGAAGTTATAAATTGAAAACTGCAACTCTTCAGCTAGGCGCACGTCGCCATATGTCGTCGCCTTCCCGGTCTGCGGGTCGCGCGCCCAAACAATGTCATAAATGCTGTCGGCGTCCTGGAGAAAGGCGGCAATACGTTCCAGTCCATAGGTCAGCTCGGCTGAGATGGGGTCGAGGTCAATGCCGCCGCACTGCTGAAAATAAGTAAACTGCGTGATCTCGAGTCCATCGAGCATCACCTGCCAGCCGATGCCCCATGCGCCCAGCGTAGGCGACTCCCAGTTGTCTTCTTCGAACTTGATATCGTGTTTGCTGAGGTCAATGCCGATGGCCGCCAGCGATTCCAGGTAAAGCTCCTGCACATTTTCCGGCGGCGGCTTCAGGATCACCTGCAACTGGCTGTGCTTGTAGAGGCGGTTGGGGTTCTCGCCATAGCGTCCGTCAGCGGGACGGCGCGAGGGCTGCACGTAAGCCACCTTGTACGGCTTGGGGCCTAGGACGCGCAGGAAAGTCTCCGGCGCCATGGTGCCGGCCCCAACTTCGACGTCGTAGGGCTGCTGCAGCACGCATCCGCGCTCGGCCCAGAAGCTCTGCAGGCGGAGGATGAGTTCTTGAAATGTAAGATTGCGATTGGCAGTTGGCATTTGGTAGCTTTTGGCTCTTAGCTCTTAGCCTTTAGCTAAAAACCACTCATGACCCTGTAGAACCCCTTGAAGCGATATGGACAACTAGTCAGTGTAAATGAGACGCAGCTTCTTTTGCACTCGACAATGTTGAATGGCTAAATGCCAAGTGCTAAATGCTAATTGCTTTCCTCGCTCACTCGATTTTCTCCAACATACTAAACGTAACCAGCTTCTTTTCCACCTGTCGCTCAACGCACTGGGCCAGAAACTTGCGCAGGTCGGCGGCGCGGGAGCGGGGCCATGCGCTGCCGGCAAAATTTTCTACCGGTGCGCGAAAGATCTCTGCCGCCAGGGCGCGCGATTCCGGCGACATCTCGTGCGATGCCAGGCGCTTGTCTTTGGCGCAGGCCAGCCCGTCGGCCAGCGGATGAAAGTATGCCGGATGGCCGTTGAGGGTTGTCCCGCAAGCGATGCAGGAGCGCAGATCGGGAAGCAGGCCGATGAGCCGCACCATCCAGAGATCGAAATACGTGAGCGGCATCCATATGGCCTTGGCGCGCAGATTCACCAGCACAGAGACTGCCAGCCGGAAGATGGAATCGTTGGGCTCGCGGTCAGGCAGCAATTCTTCCAGCATCTCAGCCACGTGGGCCAGGCCGATGGCGCGCGGGTAGTCCACTTCTTCCGCCAAAGGCGACTCCAGGACGTCGCAGCTATCGAGGCGCGCCAGATCATTACCGGCGCGGTCCTCGTAATATAAGGTCACGCGCGTCAGCGGCTCCAGAGACCCGCCAAAGCGCTTCTTCGATTTCTTGGCTGCCCGCGCCACCCCGCGCAGCTTGCCCTCCTGGCGGGTGAAGAAGCTGACCAGCAAATCAGCCTCTCGCAAGGGATAGCTGCGTAATACGATGGCCTCGGTTTGCTTCAGCATATCAATTTTGATTGTAGGACTTATTCACAGAGAATTGAATCATTGGGCCATCGGATCATTGAGTCATTGGAAGTTGTGTAATCGGGTAATTGCGGAATTGAAGAAATTATGTTCAGTGATCAACATTAAAAATCAGCGTTTATCTGCGTTCATCTGCGGCAAAGTTTTTGTTTTGACTTATCTAAATGCAAAACGCGCAACCGAAGCTGCGCGTCTTTTGAAAATAGAAGGCGTCGAATAAATACGTGGAACTTTATTTACCGGCCGAAATACTTGGCGTTAATCTCGGTGTAATTCTTCCATTTTTCGGGAAGATCGTCGGCGGCGAAGATGGCCGATACAGGGCACACCGGCACGCACGCCCCGCAATCGATGCACTCCACAGGGTCAATATAGAGCATCTTCTCTTCCGCGTGCTTGGGCGAATCTTTCTTGGGATGGATGCAATCCACCGGGCAGGCGTCCACGCATGCCGAGTCTTTGGTTCCAATGCACGGTTCTGCAATTACGTATGCCATAAATTCAGTCCTTCTCCAGTCGACTGTGAGGGTAACTTCACTAAACTTAAACAGTTATTGTAGCCGTCCGGGCTAAAATGCTGCAAATCTTAATAGCGAATGGCTGATTTTAGCAGCCAAACCAGCGGTTTTTTACATTCATTTGCGTCTATCCAGCGAAATTCATTGCCATTTGCCACGTTTCCAGTCTATGCAACTTGCAGTTGCTGGGCCGGCACATACTCCACAATGTAGCCCGCCACCGCGCTTGCTGCCACGGTCAATGGACTGGCCAGATACATCTGCCCCGGTCCGCTGCGGCCGGGAAAGTTGCGGTTCTGCGCGCTGATCACAACCTGGTCGGGACGCGTGGAAACCCCTGGCCCGGCATTGATGCAGGCGCCGCAACTGGGCTCGATAACGATGGCCCCGGCTTTGGTGAAGATTTCCAGGTACCCTTTGCGCACACAGTACTCGCGCGTCTCCTGCGAGCCGAACTGGATATAAAACTTGCAGGAGCTGGCGACTCGCTTCCCCTGTTGCAGGGCGTCGCGCAAAACCGTGGCGTACATATCCATATCTTCGTTCTTGCCGGCAGTGCAGGTGCCGCCATAGGCAATTTCCACCGGAACGGGCGTGTGCAACTCGCGAACGAACTTGCCGTTTCCCGGATCGCCCGGCGTCGCCACCATGGGATAAATCTCCTCCGCGTTCAACTCAATCACATGGGCGTACTGGGCATCAGGATCGCTGTACAAACCTTCCATCATCGCGTTCGCGCACGAGCGCTCGAGACCGCGGCGCTCGGCCAGGAAGTCGGCCACCTTCACGTCCGGAGCAACAATGCCGGTGAACCCGCCGATCTCTGCCGCCATATTGGTCATGGTGGCGCGTTCATCCACTCCGAAAGCTTCGATGGCCTCGCCGGAATATTCCATCACCTTGGCCAGCGCTTTGCCGCTGCGGATGTAGTCCATCGCCAGCAATGCCAGGATGTAGTCTTTAGCTGTCACATTCGGACGGCGCTTGCCGCGGATAATTACCTTCACGGATTCCGGAACCTTCACGCGCACATCTTTCATAATCCATGAGTTGAAAACGTCAGTAGTGCCGATGCCAAAGGCAACGCATCCCACCGCTCCCACATGCGGCGTGTGCGAATCCGAACCTACGTTCAACTGCCCCGGCAGGGCATAACTTTCTGCAATTACAGAGTGGCATATGCCCTCCGAACCTTTGCGGTCTTTCAGCTCTCCATGCAGCTTGATGCCCTGCGAATGGGCAAACTCCATCTGCTTGAGCTTAAGCTGTGTGGCCAGGTCGAGCAGGCCCATCTTCTTTTTTTCTTCCGACAATACTTCGTCGAGAAACGTAAGATGATCGCGGAAGAAGATCACCGACGCGGCATCATTGACCGGAACGTCTTTGCCCACGTTTTGCTCATAGAAGATCGACGCCATCGGAGTCACATACTCATGGCTGAAGCGCAAATCGGTGCGGGCAAATCCGGTGTCGCCGGGCTTCACAAACGCCACGCCCACTCCGCCATTTTCATTGATCATGTGGCGGGCAAATATTTTTTCTGCCAGCGTCATCGCCCGTTTGCCGGCGGTGATGGGCGGCAGAAATACCTTCTTCTGCATGCGGGCCACGTTGAATGGAAACAGGCCGCCGTATTCGATGACCTGGCGCGTGATCTCATCTTCACCCTGGGTAAATTCGCCGAGCAGGACCTCGGTGCCGGCGCGGATTTTATCGATCAGAAAAAAGTTGTTGGAAGTGAGCACGCCCAGGTTTTGGCAATTCTGCTTGTAGATGCGCTCGATGTTTTCCGCAATCACAAGCTGGATGCCTGCGCACATCTCCGCATAAGGCGACTGCTCGCGGCTGGAGCCTTTGCCGCGCCGCTTGCCGCTCACCGAAGCCACAAAGCCGCCGCGCTTCACATCGCCCCGGCCTATGGGAACTTCGCCGCCGCACTTCAATCCCAAATAGGGAATCTCGCCTAAGGTTTGGTCGAAGTAAAAACAGTAATGCGCCGGCGTGATCTCGTCGGTGGAAATGTCATCGCGCAGTTTAGGATTGTTGACGGGATTACGCGTGTCCCAGGGCAAGTCCCAGCCGGCAAGCTGCCTCTTGATGAGTTCAGGATCTTCAGTGAGAAAAAGAATACGTCCCTGCAAGGTCACCCGGTCAGGACGCTTGTCGATCCTGCGTTCAGTGAGGAGCGGTACCACAACTAAAATTCTAGCAAGAAAGCGGCTGCAAGGCTCGCCGGCAGAGTATAATTTCCACCTATGCTGGGTGGGCGCACCAACGAGCAATGGATCGCGCAGTACGCAAGCAGCCACCAACACCCTATAAACCGGATGTGCCACACATTCGGGATTCCCACCATCGTCCTCTCCCTTGCGCTGTTCGTGGCCGCCCTCTTTGTCCATTGGCTATGGGTGTACGCGCTGGCCCTGTTCCTGCTCGGATGGGCGCTGCAATTCATCGGACACGCCTTCGAGCGCAAAGCCCCCGAGTTCTTCCACGACTGGCGCTTTCTGTTTGTCGGAGTGCGCTGGTGGGCCGCGAAGATGCGGGGAAAAGCCTAAGAACAGTACCCGGTACTCAGTTGTCAGTACTCAGTAACGAATCAATATTCAGGAAAACTGTTTAACCACGTGACAAAAACAAACGCTTTTCTCCGTGCCTTCGTGGTGAATTGTTTCTCTAAGGAATTAGCAGAACCTTTCCCGCCGTCATATTCGCCGCATACTGCTGCAAAGCGCGAGCGGCCTCTTCCAGCGGAAAGCGCGCCTGAAAATCGGTCCTCAACTCGCCGGCGAGCAGTTTTTGCACCTGCTGTGCGATTCTGAATTTGCTGAGCAAGCTTTTGTCGCGTAGCCAGCCACTCAGCCAAAAACCTTCCACGCGCTTGCCTTCAAAGATCAGCGAACCCGGATCCATCTGGCACGGCGCCAGCGCCAGTGCACCGTATACCAGCATACGGCTCCCTCTGGGTTGCGCGCGTAACACGCGCAATGTCGTTTCGCCGGCCACGGAATCGAAGCCGATGCTGGCCTTCAGTTGCTGGCACAACTCGCGAAGTTTGCTGTCGAAGTCTGCATCGCTGCTGTTCAGAACGTACTCTGCGCCCATACCCCGCAGAAGTTCCACCTGTTCGGCGCGGCGGACTACATTGATTACGGGAAGAGAAAACTTCCGCGCCAGCCGCAAGACCATTCGTCCCAGGGCGCTGGCCGCGGCTGTCTGAACAATGGCAGGGTGGCTTCCTTGCCGCGCGGCCTCCACCAGCGCCCACGCCGTCATGGGATTGACCAGCATGGTCGCGCCTTGTTCCATATCCACTTCTTTGCGCAGCGGTACGGCGGCGTTTGCCGGAGTCACCAGGTATTCTGCCCAGGTGCCGCCGGCAATTTTCGGATCGGCCGCGTGGCACGCCACTCGCTTCCCTTTCAGGAACCTGGCCATCATTCCCTTCCCCGCTTCTACCACTGTGCCGCTGCCTTCAAATCCGGGAATGGCAGGCAACGGTTTCTTGAAGCCATACAGTCCGCGCGTAAATGCGAGATCTGAAGGATTCACCGGCGCGGCGGCCATGCGCACCAACACTTCTCCCGCATTCGGACGCGGCACAGGAATCTGAGCGACAGCAATATTCTCTGGTTTGCCGTCATAGGCGCGAAGCTGCACCGCACGCATGCTATTGGGAATAGAAGTCATGAGCCAGCGATGTTATCACGGCGCTTGTTGAGATTTATTGTTGAGAGTCTATCGGATGCTGACGATGCGCATCTCTTCGCTGGCCGGCTTGACGGCGATAGTGCGGTTGCGGCCTTTGGCCTTGGCACGGTAGAGCGCCTTATCGGCGGAGCGGATCACTTGGTCTGGCGTGGTCTTTTCCTCGTCGCGTGCGGCGACGCCGATGCTCACGGTAACGTTGACTTCAACTTCGCGGGTGCCATTTCGCTGAGCTTTATTTTTCGACCTGCGCCGGTCTTTGCCGCGCACGGTAAAGATGGATTGCTCAATCATCTTTCTCATCGTATCCAGGTAGGTATAAGCCTCGCTCACCGACTTATCGGGAAAGACGACTGTGAATTCCTCTCCCCCGTAGCGGAACGGCTTGCCGCCGCCGGCGATGGTCGCCAACTTTGAAGCTACCATGCGCAGGGCCTGGTCGCCGGCCTCATGGCCGTAGCTGTCGTTGAATTTTTTGAAGTTATCAACGTCCAGCATCCCGATGCTGTAGGTGTCTCCCAGCTTTAGCAGGGTTTCGTTGAGGGCGCGGCGGCTGGGCAACTGCGTGAGTTCGTCGCGGTAGGCCATGGCATGCGAAGTCTCAAGCACAGCGATGATGAGAATTAATCCGCCGGTCGCAAAATAAATGCTGGAGAGATGGCCCCTGCCGATCTGCAAGGCCACGAACGCGGCCACCAGCGCCCAGAACAGGCTGCTTTCCACCGGCTGGTACTTGCGGATCAGGGAAATAATCATGGCAACTGCGGCTGCGAGAAAGGCCAGCAACGCCGGCTGCGAGATGCTGCTCCATTGCACAAGATGCCGGTCGATGAATTCATAATTCAGCACGGTGGCAGCGTAGGCTTGCGCGGGCACGCAAAGAATTCCAACCGCGATGATCTGAAACGCGATGAACGCGATCCGCTGTTTTCCCGCGGGAGAAATAATGCCGCGGTCGCGCATGAAGGTCAGCGCCAGCAGGTTGAGCGGCAGCAACAAAGCAATGGCCTCAAAGACCGATTTGCCCACTTTTGCGGATAAAAACCCGGGCGCAAGCCACTCCAGGGTGCGCTCTGCCAGAACCACTACGAGAATCGCAAAGAACAGGCGGCTGCGCTTAAAGTAGGCGCTCAACAGCAGGCCAATTCCAAATACAAAGTAGGCGTAAAAACGTACGAAGGGCGTCTTGGTATCGGCGAACAGCCCGGCATGCGCCAGCACGGCCAGAATCAGCAGCAACATGCCTCCGGGCATGGTCAGCCGGTAGAGCGTCTTCAGAACCCTCGTATGGGTGGGCACACGTCGATCCTGGGGGTTGACCCGATTATTGACGCGCTGGCCTTTCATGGGTTCCTTGTTTGCGTCAGCTCGCTTGCTGGCTTTGGGCTTCAACATGTGAATATAGAGGCGGGAGAAAGGCTCCCATAGATGACTTTAGTCGGCCTGCTCCCTGCTACTTTCGTAACTTTACCAGAGCTGGAAGGAAATCTTCCCCTGCATTTTGCCGCAGAGCGAGGCGTGTGAAAATATCGCATTCCGATCGGAACCTGGACAGTACACACGGCAAAGGTGGGGAATTTTGATAGCTTCGGTGAGCGCCCTTCCAGATCAGGAGCTTGCGACTTCCGCCGTGTCTTCCACAGCGAGAGTTGTTACCGGCTTCTCGGCCCGCGTCGTGGTGATGACCAGGACGCTGACCAGCACAAACAGAGTCCCAAGTATGGTTCGCGCGCCAAGCGCTTCGCCGCCCAGGAAATACCCAAGCAGCACGGCCACCACCGGATTCACATAAGCGTAGGTCCCGACTTTGGTCGGCGATTCATGATGAATCAGCCACACGTAGGCGGTAAACCCGATGATGGAGCCCGCGATAATCAGGTAGAGCAGAGAAAACCACACTCCGCGTGAGATGGTTGACGGATGGAAATTACGAAACTCGCCCAGCGCGCCCGCGACGAGAGTTAGAAACACTCCGCCGGCGAGCATCTGCGCTCCCGAGCTCATGACTTTGGAAGGCGGCAGCGGCAGCTTGCGCGTAAGCACCGACGCTATCGACCAGCTCATGGCTGCAATGATCAGCGCCACAGCGCCCATGCTGTCGACCGGGGCTCCGCCGAGATTCAACGAGCGGCTCACCAGCACTGCCACTCCGCCAATCCCGATCAGCAGCGCCAGGGCCAGGCGCAGGGTGAGCCTCTGGGTTCGCAGAAAAATGATTTCCGACAACGCCATAAACACTGGAATCGTGGCCAACATCACCGCTGCAATGCCCGAAGGCACCCGCTGCTCGGCCCAGAACAACAGCCCGTAGTCGAGCACGAAGATAAAGATTGCAATTAGCGATGCTGCCATCCATTGGCGCCGGCTTGGCGTAGGCTCTCCCTTCGCGATCATCCAGCCATAAAGAACCAGTCCGGCAGTCAGGAAGCGCATCGCGGCAAAAAGCAACGGTGGAACCTCGCGAACGCCAATGCGAATCGCGAGGAATGTGGAGCCCCACACAAAATAGATAATCGCGAAAGCCAACAGCGTCTTCCACGCCGGGCGATGTGTATTAGCTTCCATAGCTGAGTATGCGGGCAAGGAAAACCGCATGACGATTAGATTAGCTACGCGGCGAGGCGATGCAGTTAAAAAACCTGGAACGAGCACGCGGCCGACCAGCGCGATCAATCACGCTTTGAAATCATACGCGCCGCCACGGCTGCACTTAAAACGGAGAGGCCTGCGCAAATCAACATGACGACTCTGAATCCGAATACAAAGGCATCGCCAATCATCTCTTGAATGGCAGATCTCGTAGCAGGACCGAGGGCGGCGGGCGCCTGCAAGCCGGCGAGCCTGATCTCGTCCGATTGAAGCTTCTGTAACATGCCAGACGGCAGTGACAGGGGATCAAGGCTGTGGTTCAGGCGGGAACCAAAAGCCTTTACCATCACAATCCCAAGGACTGCGATTGCAAGCACACCTGCGACCCGGGCAACGGCATTGTTGATTCCAGAAGCGGTACCGACCCGGTCTTGGTCCACTGAATTCATTACGACTGTGGTGAGAGGAGCCACGGTGACCGTCATCCCGAATCCCAGGACGATCAATGCCGGAAAAAACGACCTCCAATAGCTATTTCCAACCGACGGCAAGGTAAACAGAACGAAACCCATAGCGGTAATGAGCGGGCCGATGGTCAGCGGACCTCTTGGCCCGTAGTGAGCAACCAGTCCGCCGGCCCAGCGCGAAAGAAGGAACATCAGCAGGATCAGGGGAAGAATGGCGGCGCCCGCAGCAGATGCCGAGTATCGCTGGACTTGGATCAGATTCAACGGCAACAGAAAAAAGAAAATTCCAATTGCTGCATAGAGAAACAGGGTGAGCAGGTTCGCGCCGCTGAAGCTGCGCGATTTGAAAAGCGTGAGCGGCACCATCGGCGAAGTAACGCGGGCTTCCACGAAAACCAACGCGACAAGACACCCAAAACCAACGATCAAGCTTCCGAGAACCAGGGGATTACTCCAACCCAGGTTGACGGATTCGAGGAAGCCGTTCACTAAACCGCCGAGTGCGAATGTGGCAAGAAGGGCCCCGGCCCAGTCGATGCGCGCTGTAATAGTGCTGCGGCTTTCTGGAATTCGCCAAAGCGAAATCGCCATCACCACGGCCGCAATCGGGAGATTGATGAAAAATGCCCAGCGCCAGGAGGCATGCTCGACCAGCCAGCCGCCAAGAACGGGACCAACCGCGGTGGTGATTGCCGTAAAGCCGGACCAGGTGCCGATGGCGTGACCACGGCTTTTCTCGTCAAAAGACGTACTGATAATCGCAAGGCTGCCGGGCACGAGCAATGCCGCTCCCACGCCTTGAATGCTCCTGGCAATGATCAACTGATGAATGCTTGCCGCGATTCCGCAAGCCAGGGAAGCTGCGGCAAAGATTGCCACACCGGTTACGAAGATGAGACGGCGGCCAAACAGATCGCCAAGCGACCCGCCGGCCAGGATCAGGGCGCCCAGGAAAAGCCCGTAAGACTCGACCACCCATTGCACATCCACCACGGTTGCATGAAAGCTCGCCTGGATCGCCGGCAGAGCGACGTTGACAACTGTGCTATCGATGAAAGCCATGCTGGACCCGAGAATGGTCGCAGCCAGGATCCAGGACCTTGCTTTTGCTGTGCACGGCACTTCAACAACCCCAGTCCCGATTACGGCTTCATCGCAAGGTGGCTTCATGAGCGCTCTGGATGCTATTCAGTGTTCATAAGGCTCTGGATATTACGGGAAGGGCCGACTCCGACTGGAACAGTCGGAATCATCTCGTCCGGTGCAATGCAGAACCAGTCCTGGTGTCGAGGTGAAAAGGCTTTTCGTATCGCTCGACCGGATAACCTTTCGCTTTCCAGCCTGCCAATCCACCTTTGAGGAATTTTACTCGCAAGAAATGCATGGCTTGAGCACGGTGCAGGATGATCCGGCTGGTCTTGTCGCTGGGGCAGGTACAGTAAACGACTGAGTCCTTATCTTTTGGGATGAGCAATGGATTCTCAAGCACTTCCTGTGGGGCAATCCTGGTCGCGCCGGGAATAATCTCAGAATCGGCCAATAAGTCGAGCGGAAGGCGAACATCGAAAAGAAGCACCTCTTGGTTTGAGGCCAACAACGTATGCAGGGCCTCTGGTGTGATGCTGTGCTGCTCCATTTCGCGCCGGTCTCTTTTACGCTTGTTCCAAACCACGATCGACAGGCCCAGCACCACTACGCAAATCACAGTCAGAGTCAGAGTCAGAATCAAAAACATCTCAGTCACCTCGGAAACTCTCTAATACCAGATTCACCAGGGGCCTCAGAGGATTCTTTGTGCGGTGCATCCTCTGGTTGCAGAACCGTTGTCCCCGATTCGCGGACCATTCGGAGATTGTCGGATAGGAAGCTGCCGATCACTCGCTCGCGATGAATATTATGGAAACCGGCGATGGCGCTTCGAGTACATGGCCGGTCGGAGTCAGGCGGCCCGTCTGCGGGTCGATGCGAAAGATAACAATATTGTTAGAGTCCTGATTGGCGGCGAACAAATACGAGCCCGTTGGGTCGATGGCAAAATGACGCGGCGTCTTGCCCTGCGTGGGAACGTACTCTACGGGGGTGAGAGCGCCGGTGGCAGCATCGATCTTAAACACGGCAATGCTGTCGTGCCCGCGGTTGGAGGCATAAAGGAATTTGCCTGTAGGATGCACCTGCAACTCGGCTGCATTGTTATAGCCTCCAAAGTCTTTGGGCAGGGTCGAGACGGTCTGCAGCTCATGCAGGCTTCCTTTAGCGGCGTCGTATGAAAACCCGGCGATGGTGGAATACAACTCGTCAATCGCATAGGCAAATTTTCCGTTGGGATGAAAAACAAAGTGCCGTGGCCCGGCTCCCGGAACAAGCTTTACCTGTTGGCGATGGTCCGGCGCAAGCGACCCAGCACTGGCGTCGAAGCGATATACAATCAACTGATCGAGCCCTAAATCCGCTGCAATCGCGAAGCGGTTATCCGGCGATACACTAATCCAGTGCGCGTGCGGCCCTTCCTGGCGTCGAGGATTCACGCTGGAACCTGCGTGCTGCACAAACGCCGAAGCTTTGCCCAATCCTCCGTCTTCCCGTATCGGGAAAACCGCTACGCTGCCTCCCGTGTAGTTTGCGACCAGGACGTACTTGCCGGTGTTATCTAATGCAACGTAACAGGGGTCGGCCCCGCGCGAAGCCACTTCATTCATCAGGGTCAACTTCTCGGTCTCCGGATCAATAACGAAGGCGCTCACGCCGCCGCTCGACTGGCCTTCATAGTCGGAAACCTCATTCACTGCATAAAGAAACCGGCGATTGGGATGAATCGCGAGGAACGATGGATTCGTAGTTGCCGCGGCCAGGCCAAGAGAGGTTGATTCGCCTGTTCCTGCATCGAAACGATAGGCATAAATGCCTTTGCTCTCACCCTGGGTGTAAGTGCCGACGTAAACAAGATATTTCCCTTGGACGGCGGGCTTTTCAGCACTGCGGACACAAATAGGAAGCAGCGCCGCGAACAGTATGGCAATTAGTTTGATGACTCTTCGAGTTGTTTTCATATCTTCCTTCGTTGCGCATATTCCACCGGGCTGGGCAGCTCGTCGAGGCCGCGGCCGGCAAAAATTTCCTGGAAATTCCTCAACAGCTCTTCGTGGATCAGGCCATTGGAGGCCAGCACCTCGCGGCTGGAGATATCGAATGGGCCGCCGGAAAAATCGCCCACGACGCCACCGGCTTCGCGCGCGATGACGACACCCGCGGCTGTATCCCAGCAATTGAGGTTGAACTCCCAAAAGCCGTCGTAGCGGCCGCAGGCGACGTAGGCCAGATCAAGCGCGGCCGAGCCGGCGCGGCGTACGCCGTGCGAGCGCAGCGTGAGCTGATGATAAAAATGAATGTTGGGATTTTTATGGCGCTTGTGGCTGGGAAAGCCGGTTGCCAGCAGGCTCTCGATCAGCTTCGATGTCTTTGAAACATGGATGGGCTTGCCATTCAGCGTTGCCCCTTTTCCCTTTTCGGCGGCAAATAGTTCGTCTCGAGTAGGATCGTAGATGACACCGGCGATTAACTCGCCGCGATGTTCCAGGCCCAGGGAAACGCAGAACACCGGATAACCATGAGCGAAGTTCGTGGTGCCATCGAGCGGATCAACATACCAGCGATAGTCGCTGCCGGAGCGGGTGAGGGTCCCCTCTTCCCCCAGGATGTCGTGCTGCGGCCAGGCTTTATGCAGCCGCTCGACCAGCAACTTCTCTGAGTTCCGGTCGGCGATGGTAACAAGATCGGCGTCGCCCTTGTACTCGACGGCGACGTTTTGGGCAAAATACTGCATCAACAACGCTCCGCCCTCGCGTGCAATTTCCGCGGCCTGGCGAACAAACTCCCAACCAGAAGACATGAATCTAATGTAAAAGAATTTGGCTTGATCGGGAACTGAATTCGCACGAACAGGAAAGCATTCAGCAATCGGCATTCTGCCGATTATGCAAGCCCGCCATCGCAAGTTATAGGCGATTCATTGCAGAAAATTTAGATAACATATTCAGAAGAGGCGCAAAATGCACGCTGTTTCCCTTCGTTGTCAAAAAACCGCTCTTATTGTTTCCGTCATTATGCTGCTGGCCGGCTGCCAGTCGAGCGGGCAAACAACCACGGCGCAGAAATCCTCCTCCGATAAATCGGGGGATTCCAACATGACATTTTCATTACAGAGCCCTTCTTTTTCAAACGGCAGCCCGATTCCCAGGAAATTCGCATGTGAAGGTTCCGATAGCTCTCCTGCGCTGCAGTGGGACAATTTGCCCGCCAATACGCAGAGTCTCGCTCTGATCGCCGATGACCCGGATGCGCCCGCGGGCACATGGACCCACTGGGTAGTCTATGATCTGCCGCCAAACGCACGCCAACTTCCGGAAGGAGCGCCTAAACAGCCGGCGCTTGCCGATGGCGGCGCACAAGGCACAAATGACTTCGGCAAAATAGGCTATGGAGGCCCGTGTCCGCCACCGGGAAAGCCGCATCGCTACTTTTTCAAACTTTACGCCCTGAACGCCAAATTGAACCTGAAACCCGGGGTCACCCGGGCACAGGTGGAACAAGCCATGCAAGACCACGTCATTGGCAAGGCTGAGTGGATGGGGACTTACCAGCGGTAAAAATTCAGGCTGGCTCACCGTTTTCGGCTTCGGCAATATAGGCGATTTGATCTTTGTAGATAAAAAGGTTGGGAGCGTCGGTGCGCGTGAGCCGCACCATCTTTTCGTCATAATACTCAATCCAGCCGCTGACAACTTCTCCGCTGACCAGCTTGAGCGTAACCTGCGATTGCTTCTGACCAAGCGCGTGCAGAAAGGCCGCTTCCTGACCGGTTTCCCCGGCTGGGACCGATCTTGGCTTTTTAATGGTGAACGGGTTGGGCCTATGACTCACGCGAGTATTTTATATGAGTCCGGAAGAAAAGCTCTTAGCATTTACCCTTAGCCACACGGCTCGGGGCCAAAAGCATGAAGCTAAAGCTAAGAGTAAAGGCTAAGAGCTTCTCATCGCGACTTCGACGTGTAGTATCCGCTCCGGTGCCGGACGAAGAGCTGCGTGTTATTCGCATCGGCTGGAGCTACGCGCACTTCGATGCGGCGAAAATCCGAATCCGAGAGCCGCTGGCTGGGGTAGTAGCCCAACAGATATTGGTTGCGCAGCTCGTCTGAAATCTGGTGGAAGGCCTGGTCGAGCCGGATGATGGATTCGGCATAGTAATATTTTCCGCCGGTATCGTGCGACATCTGGATCAGCGCATGTTCGCCGGCGGTATTCCGTCCGGCGCTGGCCTCGATAGGCACAACGATCACAGAGTAGAGCAGGGCCTCAGCCTGCTGCGCTTCACGCAAGGCGTCAGCATAGTCCACCTGGCTGGCAGTATCGCCGCCGTCGGTGATCACCACCATGACCTTGCGTCCCTGCCGTTTTTCCAGCGCCTGCGAGCCCAGATAAACCGCGTCGTACATGGCGGTGGAGCTGCCCACGCGCACGCGGTCAATGGCGTGGTCAATCCGCACCAGGTCGAAGGTGAACGGGACCATCTCCTGCACCTCGTGCGAGAAGCAGTAGAGCGCAAGCGTGTCTTTGCGCTCGCCGTGCACGATGCTGTGCACAAAACGGCGGGCCGATTCCAGCTCGAAGGGCAGGTCAATACGCGTGCTCAGGCTGGTATCAATGGCCAGCACGATTGAGAGCGGCAATGCCGGCTCCTGGCTGAAGACGGCAATTTTCTGCGGGACATCGTCTTCCAGCACCCGGAAATTTTCTTTCTTCAGGTTCGCCACCGGCGCCCCATTGGCGTCTGTAACGCTGGCAAAAACATTGACCAGTTTTACGTCTACCTTAATATCCGGGGTCAGCGATTGGTCGGCAGTAACGTTGGTGCTGGTCTGGGGATGAGAATTGGCCTGCGGATTCGCCTGCGCCCAAATCGCGCCAGCGAGGACTATCTCGCCCAAAATAAGAACAAGAGCTCTATATGGCATACCCAGAATAGTTGGAAACCTGCTCATTTAGATGCGTCCGGAGGAATAGCGTTCCTTTGTGCCGCCGTGGAAATTTCCGGTGGAAAAGGGTCGCCATCGGCCCAGACTGCCCCGTCTTTAAAGTACTCCTTTTTCCAGATGGGCACTGTCTTCTTCAGAGTATCAATCAACCAGCGACAGGCCTCGAAGGCAGCAGCCCGGTGCGCCGAAGCCACCACAATCAAGACGCTGGTCTCGCCGATCTGGAGCCGCCCCAACCGATGCACCAGAGCCACCTCCCGAATGGCAAACTTCTGCAGGGCCTGCGCGCGCAACTCTTGCATCTGTTTGAACGCCATCTCTTCGTAAGCTTCATAATCCAGGTAGAGAGTCCGCCGGCCTCGTGTATTGTCACGCACAATCCCTTCAAAGATGGCGCAGGCCCCATCAGAGGCATGCTTCAACCCATCGGTGATTCGTTGGACATCGATTTTTTGCCGCACAATCTCAACCCGTGCCGCAGCTTCTGCCGTTTGCGGCAGGTTACCGCCACTTACCGGGGGCAGCAATGCAACCTCGTCCCGTTCGTGCAGCACGGTTGAAGCCGCCGCATATTCGCGGTTCACCGAAACGGCAATCGCCGGAAGTAATGGACCTAATCGGGGAAAAGCGCTGGTGTAACGCCCGAGAAGATCGGAGATGCGGGCGCCCTCGTTCAAATCAACCTCCTCCTCCCGGCGCGCAACTACGTCGGTCAGAAGGCCAAAAAAAAGTACGCGAACCCGCATGGATACAGGATACCTTAAGTGCCAAACAGCGCCTGCACATTCCGGCTACCGTGCAACCACGTGCAGGTTAGCGCACTTTGACTCTTTGCGGCGAGTAGAGAGACGACATTGGTTGGAGGGGGGTGGGGGTTACTAAGTAACCTCTGAGCGGATCGCTGTTTGGGCAAGGGGGTGGATATTACTCGAGTAATGAATTCGGCAGAGGCAGAAATATCCTGTCGCCGCCCTGGAGCCAGGGAAGGCCTGGGTCGAGTTTTTCAAAGACCGCGGGGCAAGCGCCCCAAAACGATCATGCCAAGCAATTGCACAGAAGGCAAGGATTTGATACCAGAGTTCAATTTTTCTCAGGCTTCGGTCGGAACCGGTGCGCTTCTTTGGAAACTCCAGAGATCATCAGGCGCTACTTGACGGCAGTCGCGGCGAACTTGCCCGACTTGGCCCACAGCCAGTCGCCTCCGTCAGAAAGTTTGCCAGGGTTCTTGACCACGAACAGCAGCGCGCTCTGCGGGCCAGGGCACTGCCTGTAAATGAGCGCCGAACTGTCGCCGCCCTGTGCAAAATGAATCTCCATGTCGAACTGCGGCGGCGCGTTTTCTATGCGGAGCACGCCATCCTGCAGCTGTCCCGTCACCTCGCGCAGGCTCCCTCCTGAAAAGGTGGCGTGTCCGTCAGCGCCAAGTCCAGTGGAGTAACTGGCCGGATGGTCGACGTCTACGTTTGTATCCACCGCGATCTGGAGCCGGCTGTTGACCGGCTGCATCGTGCCCGCGTTCACGATCCTGAACAGCACGGTACATGAACTCCGCGACGGCGGCGGCATGATAGCGTTCGCGAAGTCCTCCGCATTGCCGCCGGTTTCTGCCGCGATGCGTTCCGCCTCGGTAGGCGCTCGCGGAGCGGCCGCAGCCTGAGCGCAAGCTGCGGGCAGGGCGAATATCGAAGCCGGCGGCTTTGCGAAGCTGAGCTGCTTCACTTCGAGCATGGTCTGCGTCTGGCCGTTTTTCCCGGTCATCTCCCACTTAATAACGAGGCCGTATTTTTCTTCGACCCAAAGTTTCACTTTGCTATCAGGAATGGCGGCTTCCAGGACTTTGGTCGCGATCCCGTTAAGCGTTTCCGTACCTGCTTCTCCCGGATGCTGCTTGGCCAACTCGGCGTTCATCTCGGCTGAGCTTGCGAACGGGTCGCCCCAATCACCGGAAAAAGTGCCCGCTCCGCATGGAACGGAGGCATCGGTCACATTCCAGGTATAGCTCTGTTGTGTGTGTAAATCGTATAGGGTGCGAGTGTGATAACCCTTGGGACTTCCCTCTCGTGGACCGTAGTTTTGATCAACCACGGCCTTAGAGCCGTCGCGATAGATTTGCGAGGCTACACCAGGGCCCATCATGAAATTGGTTTCCGTCATCGAGTACGCCTCCGGGGCCTTGGCATATTGCGCCCACAGATCCTGCGCCCCGAAACTCGCCAGCAACATTAAGCCTGCAAACCACAGCATAAGCTGTCGCTTTGCCATTCCTGCTCCCTTCGCCGGCGGTAAACCCGCCCGGCAATTCTCAATTTGGCCTTGTGAATGGCTGGCAGTATATCAAACGATTTGGTTTAAGACGGATGATTTCAGGGGGCTTCCGCGAGTGTGTACTCGAACTCATAAAAGTGCTTTCCACCTTCTTCGATCTTGATCATCATCGTACCTTGAAGACCCGCGAGCTGGCCGGTGCCCGAATCCGGCACCACGGTGATGCTCAGTTGCGGCGCGCCGCGTGTCATAGTTCCGCTGTGCTGCAGCACGAATGTGCCCTGCCGCCCGTGCAGCGTTCCGCTGACCAGTTCCATCGCGACATAGCCGGCCGAGCCTTTGACCGCGGTCATTATGCTCAGCATTTCGCCCTTGCTGGCCGCTTCCAGGTCGCCGTGAAACTGCTTGTCAATAGACATCCTGCCGAGGGACGCTTCGTAGGGCGTCTGCGGATTCAACTTCACTTCAAATGCGCCGGCCGCGTGAGTTGTCATGATCACGTCCTTCTGGATTGTATTGGAATTTGCGAATAGATCTGTGTATAGGCAATGCGGGCAAAGTCAAAGGGGATATTTGGCTATGGAGTCCCTAAAAACTTGTGTGGCACAGCCCTCCCCGGCTGTGCCACGCGCGTAATTCATTTACGACGCTCTTACCAACACCTCTTCGCGCGCCTTGTCGTCTTTCTTCTCTTCCGCCTGGGTCGCGGGCAGCGCGATGGTCAGCACCTCTTCAATCTGCTTCACAAAATGGACATTCACGCCTTCGAGCTGCTCGGGCGTCAGGTCCTCGTGCACGTTGGTTTCGTTTTCCGCTGGCAGAATCACATCGCGCACGCCCGAGCGCCTCGCAGCGAGCACTTTTTCCTTGATCCCGCCGACCGGCAGCACGTTGCCGCTCAGGGTAATTTCGCCGGTCATGGCCGTGTAGGGCCTTACGCGGCGCTCAGTGAGCAGTGAAACCAAAGCCGTCGCCATGGTGACGCCGGCCGAGGGGCCGTCTTTGGGAATTGCGCCCGCGGGCACGTGAATGTGGATATCGTGATCGGCAAAAATATTTTCCTGAATGCCGAGCTGCGTTGCGTTGGAACGCACCCAGGTCAGCGCCGCCTGCATGGATTCCTGCATCACGTGTCCGATCTGGCCGGTCATGGTGAAGCCACCCTTGCCCTTCATCTTGTTGGCCTCGATAAACAGGATGTCGCCGCCGGCCGGCGTCCAGGCCAAACCCACGGCTACTCCGGGCCGCTGGGTGCGCGTGGCAATTTCAGTATCGATGCGGACTTTAACCCCTCCCAGAAATTCCTGGACTACCTGAGGGGTCACCACCAGCTTTTCGACCTTGCCTTCGGCGATGCGCCTGGCCTGCTTGCGGCAAATGGTGCCAATTTCACGTTCCAGGTTTCTGACGCCCGCTTCGCGCGTGTAGTGGCGGATGATGTAACGTATGGTCTCTTCAGAAAAATCAATCTGGTCAGCATTGATGCCGTTTTCCCCGATCTGCCGCGGAACCAGGTAGCGGAAAGCGATGTGCACTTTTTCGTCTTCCGTATATCCCTGCAGCTCAATGATCTCCATGCGGTCGCGCAACGGCTCGGGAATGGGATCGAGCATGTTCGCGGTGCAAATGAACAACACCTTGGAGAGATCGAACGGCACGTCGAGGTAGTTATCGCGGAACGTGCTGTTCTGCTCCGGGTCGAGCACTTCCAGCAGCGCCGACGCCGGATCGCCGCGGAAGTCGCGTCCCAGTTTATCTACCTCGTCGAGCATGAACACCGGATCGTTGGTCTCAGCCCGGCGAATGCCTTGAATAATCTGCCCCGGCAAGGCGCCGATGTAGGTGCGGCGATGTCCGCGCAGCTCGGCCTCATCGTGCAATCCGCCCAGCGACATGCGCTGGAACTTGCGGCCGAGAGCGCGAGCAATCGATCTTCCCAGAGAAGTTTTGCCGACTCCCGGCGGCCCGACAAAGCAAAGGATGGGCCCCTTCATGCCGGGCTTCAGCCGTCGCACGGAAAGATAGTCGAGAATGCGGTCCTTGACCTTCTGCAGGTCATAGTGATCGACGTCAAGAATCTCTTTGGCCTTGAGGATGTCCACTTCCCCTCCGCTCGATTTGCTCCACGGCAGCACCGCCAGCCACTCGATATAGTTGCGCGTCACCGAGTAATCGGCCGCCATGGGCGAGATGCGCGCCAGCCGGTTCAGCTCTTTCATGGCCTCTTTCTTCACTTCTTCCGGCATGCCCGAAGCTTCGATTTTTTGCCGCAGGTCTTCAACGTCGCGCTGAGTCTCATCCTGCTCGCCCAGCTCTTTCTGGATGGCCTTCATCTGCTCGCGCAGGTAAAACTCGCGCTGTGACTGCTGCACCCGGTCCTGAACCTCGGATTGGATCTTGTTGCGCAGCTGCTGCACCTCGAGCTCTTTGGCAAGATGCTGGTGGATCTTTTCCAGCCGCACGCGCACATCCTGGATCTCGAGCAGGTCCTGCTTTTCCTTGGTGGAAAGCAGCGGCAGAGAGGAGGCGATGAAGTCCACCAGGCGGCCGGACTCATCGATATTCATCGCCACCGTTTGCAGCTCATCGGAGAGCGTGGGCGAAGCGGCAACGATCTGCTGAAACAACGTCAGCACATTACGCTGCAGCGCCTCAATCTCGGCCGAGGCAGACGCAGCCGGCTCGGGAATAACTTCCATCTCGGCCCGCATGAAGGGAGCATTCTGCACGAATTCACGCAGGCGGACCCGCTCCAGACCTTCGGTGAACACAAACAGGCTCTGGTTCGGCATCTTCACTACCTTGTGCACAGTCGCCAGCGTGCCGACGCTGTATAGGTCAGTAGGTTGGGGGACGTCGACCCGCGCTTCGCGCTGGGCCACCACTACGATGGTCTTATCCTCTCCCAGGGAATTGATGAGCTGCACAGAGCTCTCTCGTCCAACGGTCAGCGGCAGTACCGCATGTGGGAACAGAACGGTATCGCGCACGGGCAATACCGGGTAAGAACGTTCGCCTTGCTGCGGCGGTTTGGCTTGAGCGCTGCCTTCAACTTTGCTTTTATGTTCCGCCATTTAGATTCCTTTCGAGATATGGATGAAGTCGAAGGAGTAAAAGATGCAGATGCCACTCTCTTCGCCATCTCTCAAGAGGAGCGATTGTACTTGACTTGAAGTATGCGCGGCAATGTTACCCCAGTTACTATTGGGCTGCGGCCTCATGGAGCGCCGGTATCTCATCGGCTGTCGTGGGCGCCATCTTGCCTCTACCTTGCTTATGCAGCCTGAAAGCGGGCATGATTCGCAAGCGAGCATAGTTGCAGTTCATTTTGCGGCCGGATAAATCCCCAGTACCTTTACGAACTCTGAAATCTCCGCCAAGTGGTCCAACGCTTTCTCCGCTCTTTCTTCTTTCCCGCACAGAAGGTCGGCATAGAAAACGTATTCCCATGGACGCCCCGGCACCGGGCGCGACTCGATCTTGCTCAGGCTGATGTCGCGTAATGCAAACACGCTCAGCGCCTTGAACAGCGCTCCGGAAATGTTGTTGACCGCAAATGCGATGGAAGTTTTGTTGGCCCCCGGCGCGATGCGCCGGCCTTTGCGGATGAGGAAGAAGCGCGTGAAATTTCGCTTATTGTCTTCGAGGCCCGAGCGCAGGATGGTTCCTCCATATTGCTGCGCTGCCCTGCTTGCGGCAATGGCGGCAGTGTCGCGTAAATTCTTTTCCATAACATGCTTCACGCTGCCGGCGGTATCGTAAAAGGCCTCAGGGCGAATCTGCTTGTGCTTCTGGAAAAACTTGCGGCATTGATCGAGGGCCACCGGATGCGAGAGCACCCGCCTGACCTGGCTGAGCGGGACCCCGCGCGCGGCAATCAGGTTGTGCTCAATGCGCAGGCGCAACTCGGCCTCGATCCAGAAATCATGTTGCAGCAACAGGTCAAAATGTTCGGCCACTGAACCCGCCAGGGAATTTTCTATGGGAATCGCGGCCGCCTGCGCTTTGCCCGTCTTCAATGCGGCAAACACCTCGCGCGAAACCGGGCAGGGCAGCACCTGCATTTGTGGCGCAAGTTGCCGCGCGGCGGTATGGCTGAACGAACCTAATTCACCTTGTATCGCTACTTTCATGTCCCGACTTCATCCCGAGCTGCTGTCTGCAGATTATGGAATTCAGCTCTCGCCTGTAAAACCAGCAGCACTCGATTTGTCACAACCCCAGGGAGGCAACTCGCACCCAATCATTATGTCATTTCGCAAGCAGTGACAAACGGTGACTTCGGTTACCGACTATTAGCATTGGGGGTGCCTGATGTTGTGGACCATTTTTGTAATTCTCTTGGTTCTATGGTTACTTGGAGTTGTGAGCAGCTACACCCTGGGTGGATTTATCCATATCCTCCTGGTATTGGCTGTGATCGCTCTGATTTTCCAGCTTCTCTCCGGCAGACGCACGGTCGTCTGACGCTGATGTGAAGGTTTTAAGGTAGTCCCTAATTTTCCTTGTAACGAGGGCAATCATGAATAAAGATGAAATTAAAGGCAAAATCAAAGAAGTAGAAGGCCGTGTTCAACAGAAAGCCGGTGAATGGACCGGCAGCAAAGAAGACCAGCTCAAGGGCATGGGAAAACAGGCGGAAGGTAAACTGCAGGAAGGCGTTGGCAAACTGAAAGACGCCGGCCATGAAGCTGCGGAAAAGGTACGCGATCTGGGCAAATCGAAGAAAGAAAACGAATTGCCGGAGGAAGAGTACCAGGACGCCCGCAAACGTAAGGACGTTGAATCTGACGTCGTGCCCAACCGCGATGACGATATCGGCGAAGAAGTAGCGTAGCTGGTCGTTGATCTTCATCAAGGCGTCCTTTTCAGGACGCCTTGATTTTTGTCCTTCAGATTCTCGAACTAGCGAATCAGAAACCCAACCACAATTCCACCAATACCCGCAATGGTGGTAATGAAAGAAAGCTTCCAGAAGACCTTCATTTCGGTCAGCAAGGCAATCGAGCAGAAGATGATGGAAACCTCCAGAAACAGTTCTGACAGGTCGAAGTAATTGGCCCGCCGCGTTACCAGCTTCTCTTCGCCATCAAGCTCGTTAGCCTTATTCTGGATCTCTTCCGCATCCTTATCGTATTTCGCGCTCTTCTTCGTCATATCGGTGGCGACATCTTTTCCGGCTTCGCCCGAAAGCTTGGCCAACTGCGCGTCCGCTTCATAGACGTGGGAACGGATCTTCTTGGCCTGATAGTAAGCCCACTGGTCATTGGCTTCGGTCCGCAAAATAACCTCTTCGGTGTGGCTGCGATGACCCAGCAAAGTGGCGATGGCCAGCAACACGGCGACGATGGAGGTGGTAAGTCCTATGCCTCTCTGGCCGGAGTGGTGCGCGTGTTCGGCCTGCTCCTGGAGTTCCTGCGGTTCCATGGATATTTTTCTCCCTAGATTTTTTAGATTAGAAAGTCGCCGTAAATGTAACATGGCGCTCTGGGAAACTGAAATGATTTCCAATTCTGCCTTCGCGCCTCACTCCGAAATCATCTCTGCTGTACTAAACTGTCTGCGGTGTCCTCTTCCTGGCGCAATTTTGTTCCTTTTGGACTTGCCTCTCCCAAGCCGCGTCATTTTCGCGACATGGCGCGCGTGATCTGGAGGAACCGCGACAACCTGGGCTACGCGTGGCGCGTCTTGAAGCACGGCGTCTGCGACGGATGCTCGCTTGGCCCTTACGGCCTGAAAGACAATGTCATCTCCGGCACTCACCTTTGCATGACCCGCCTGAATCTGCTGCGCATGAATACCATGCCGGCGGCAGGCGATGAGCGTTTTGCGGATATCGGTAGGCTGCGAACCATGTCAAATGAGCAACTGCATCAGCTCGGGCGCATTCCTTATCCCATGGTGTTGGAGCGCGGAGACCGGGGTTTTCAACGCGTGACATGGGAGCATGCCCTCGGACGCATCGCGGCTGAGTTGAAAGTCCTTGCCCCCGAGCGCATGGGATTTTTTGCCACCTCGCGCGGACTCACGAATGAGGCTTATTACACGTTTCAGAAGTTGCCGCGCATGCTGGGCACAAACAACGTGGACCTTTGCTCGCGCCTCTGCCACGCCGCCAGCGTCTACGGATTAAAGCAGGCATTCGGCGTGGGCGCTCCCAACTGCTCGCTCTCTGACTTTATTGGAACCGAATTGCTGGTTTTGTTCGGTACTGACCTGGCCAACAATCAGCCGGTGACCACCAAATATCTGCATTATGCGAAAAAGGCGGGAACAAAGATCGTTGTGGTCAATCCTTACCGCGAGCCGGGCCTGGAGCGCTATTGGGTGCCATCGGTGGCTTCGAGTGCGGTCTTTGGCACCAGGCTGATGGACGATTTCTTCCAGGTGCGCATTGGCGGCGATATTGCCTTCATCAATGGCGCCTTGAAGGTGTTGCTTGAGCGGAAGCTGACGAATGAAAAATTTATCGCTGGGCAAACCGCAAATTTCGACGCTCTGGCCGAGTTTCTGCGAGGGGTGCACTGGGAAGAGATTGAGAACGCCGCGGGCGTATCGCGCGCTGAGATCGAGCGCTTCGCGCAGCTTTACGGCAGGGCTTCGAGCGCCGTGCTGTGCTACTCCATGGGGCTCACGCAGCACGCCTTCGGAGTGGACAACGTAAAAGCCATTGCCGATCTGGCCCTCATTCGGGGAAATGTAGGCCGCGAAAAGTGCGGCATCATGCCCATTCGCGGACACAGCGGCGTGCAGGGCGGCGGCGAGTGCGGCGTGGATGCCGATAAATTTCCCGGCGGCTTCGATATCAATCCGGAAAATGCCGCCCGCTTCGCGAAATTATGGGGGAAGCAGGTTCCAGCGCAACGCGGATACAAAACCGGCCAGATGCTGGAAGCGGCCCACGCCGGCCAACTCGATGCGCTCTACACCATCGGCGGAAATCTGCTGGAGACCATGCCTGATCGCAATTTCATTATCCGGGCATTGCAAAAAGTTCGTGTGCGTGTGCACCAGGATATTGTTCTCAACAGTTACGCCACGCTCGATGCCGGCGAGGTGCTTATTTTGCTTCCAGCCGAAACGCGCTACGAATCCGGCGGCACCTCTACCAGCACCGAGCGCCGCATCCGTTATTCGCCGCCGATTGCCGGACATAACATTCCCGAAGCCCTGCCGGAGTGGAAGATTCCATGCCTCATCGCCCAACGCCTGCTTCCCGCCTATGCGAAGCAGTTTTCCTATAAAGACGATTCCGAAGTCCGCGTGGAAATGGCGGCGGCCATGCCCATGTATTCCGGCATCGAAAGCCTGGAGAAAGAAGGCGATTGGCTGCAGTGGGGAGGCGCGCAGTTATTCAAGGATGGATTCAAGAACATGCCCGACCATCGTGCGAGTTTTCTTGTAGTCGAAATTCCGTCGCTAGCCCTTCCCCCAGGCAAGTTCTACTTCACAACCAGACGGGGCAAACAGTTCAATTCCATGACCTACGGCCCGGCGGATCCGCTCACCGGTTCCCGGCGCCGTGACGACATTTTCATGAATCCGGCGGACGCTGCCCGCCTGCAGTTCAGCGAAGGCGATGCCGTCATGCTGCGTTCATCCTGTGGAGAGTTTTGCGGCCGCGTGCGCCTGGCCGATATTCATCAGGGAAATCTGCAAGGCTATTGGCCGGAGGGGAATGTGCTTCTGGAGCGCCGCTACGATCCGGTATCGGCCGAGCCTGACTACAACGCTGTGGTAGAGGTCGAAAAAGCCGGCGCATCCGGCTCTGGCGCTTCTGTTGGCACATTTTCATCTGGCACATCTTCATCTGGCACATCTTGGCATGCGCCCGGCCGGGATTCCAATTCCCTATAATTGCCACGGTTCTTTATAATCAAAGGTTTGTATAATCGGAAGTTCGTCTATGAGTTCGGTTTGCGTTCGTACGGGAGATGACATGACAGATACCAGCAAGGGTAAAAGCAAGCCCAAGGTACTGGTGGTTGATGATGAACATGTGATTGCCGATACCCTGGCAATTATCCTGAACCAATCTGGCTACGATGCCACCGCGGTTTACACCGGCAAGGGCGCGGTAGAAAGCGCGCGCGCCCACAAGCCTGAGCTCATCATCAGCGACGTCATCATGCCCGATATGAACGGCATCGAAGCCGCCATCAAGATCCGGGAGTTCCTGCCCGGCTGCAAGATCCTTCTTTTCTCCGGCCAGGCCGCCACCGCCGATCTGCTGGAAACCGCCCGCACCCAAGGACATGAATTCGAAATCCTGGCCAAACCCGTTCATCCGCAGGATCTGCTGGCTAAGTTAAAGGGGTAAACACCTTCAACCTGTTTGTGATTGTCAGGTTCAACGCAGTACATTTCAGAGAGGCATCATGCAAGAACCTATGCAAGATACCATCGGTGAGGATTCTTCCGGCAAACTCCCATGGAAACCTCGCGTCGCGGGGGTGATGGCTTTACTCTTTGGACCTCTGGCTGGAGCATTCATCACCTATACGAACCTCAAGCGACTTGGGCAATCGCGAAAGGCAACCCTGACCCTGAGATGGAGTATTGCCGCAACCTTGGCTGCAATGGTGGTTCTGCTCTACCTGCCGGATCAATTTACCCGGATTTTCGGCTTGGGTGTTGAAGCCGCAGGCGCAGCGGTGTATCCAGCTATCCAACAGAATGACTTCGCCGTTTGGGAGCAAGGCCATCCCCAATCGCAATCTGCGAGTGGGTGGGGGTCTTTGGGATTGGCTCTCCTAGGAATAGTGACCTTTTGGGGAACGGCGATAGGCATAGGATTTGGACAGAGTGCGCTCGTGCAGATGTATATCAACCGGGGAAATCAATTACTCGATCAAAAACGGTTCGAGGAAGCTCGGAGAGAGTACAAATTCGCGGCCAGAATCGATCCCAATGATCCGCTGCCTCATTTGGGAATGGGAGATAGTTTCGCTGATCAACAGAGATGGACCGATGCGGGCCGTGAATACAAGGCTGCCTGCGCGCTGAAGTCAGATGATGCTGCGGTGCTGAAGATATGTGAAGCCATGGACAAGTAAACAAACGTTAATATTCGGGCCTAATCAAAGCACTCAAAAGCCAGCTTTGCATGTCCGATCAGTTTGACTGCTTCAAGCGGAGTTATGTCGTACTCGTGGCAAACCAGGTCTAGAACTTCCTGCAGGGTGAGCAGATCATCGGCTTGTGCCAGTTCGTTCATCTTCCTTTTTACGAATTGCTCGACATCGGTTTGCGACTTTCGGACACTGGTCATCGTCGGCCCTCCATTCGGCGTTTGTTTCGAAGGCGAACATAACATAAAGACGCAGTCTTCGGACTACATTTCTCTTCTTCCTTCCATAGCCTTCAGCATGGTGACTTCATCGGTATATTCAATATCGCTCCCGACGGGAATTCCCATGGCAATGCGGGTTACTTTGGCGGGCAGACGCTCGCGCTTGATCTGCTGGGTAAGATAAACCGCCGTGGCCTCGCCTTCCACCGTCGGGTTGGTGGCCAGGATCACTTCATCCACTTCGCCGCGCTCCAGGCGCTTCAGCAGGTTGTTGATTCGCAAATGCTCCGGGCCGATCCCATGGAGCGGCGAAAGCGAACCGTGCAGCACGTGGTAGACGCCGTTAAAGTGCCGTGTCTTCTCGATGGCGGCAATGTTGGTGGGCTCTTCCACCACGCACACCAGCCGCTGGTTGCGCGTAGGATTGCTGCAATAGACACAAGGATCAATATCAGTAATGTTGTTGCACAGCGAACACAGGCGCAATTTTTCTTTCACATCGTGGATGGCCGCGGCCAGCGCCGCCGCATCGTCGTCGCTCGACCGCAGGATGTGAAAGGCCAACCGCTGCGCGCTCTTGCTGCCGATGCCCGGCAGCTTCTTCAGTTCTTCAATCAATCGAGCCATGGGCTCGGCAAACTTCGACATTGTTCACCTAAAAATGCGGCCAGGGATTGACACGGATTGAGAAACAGGCCGCCGCTCGGTCAGAACATCCCGCTCAAGCCCATACCGCCCAGCATTCCGCCCAGCTTCGACTGCATGGTCTCATCCACTTTTCTTCCGGCGTCGTTCATGGCGGCGGTGATCAGGTCTTGCAGCATCTCCAGATCGCCGGACTTCACCATCTCCGGATCAATGGTCACCCGTAGCACCTGTTTTTGTCCGTTCATCTTCACGGTGATGCTGCCGCCGCCAGCCGAACCGTCGACCACGGTCTCGCGCATCTTTTCCTGCAGCGATTCAGCCTGCTGCTTGGCCTGCGCCAGCATCTCCTGTAATTGTTTTGGGTTAAAGCCGCCCATAGTGATCTCCGAAATATTGCAATGGTCTAAAAAATTTATCCTTTTGGACTACGTTCTTTGACTCGCTGTAGTACTGGCGACTGGCAACCGGCAACTGCTTCTCAATTTCTTTTTTCACGATGGTCGATCACCGTGCGAATTTCGGCGGCAAATTTTTCCTGTACATGCCGCACTACCGGATCATCGGCGGCCCGGCTGCGGGCCGACCCTGCTGGCCCGGAAGATACAGTACTTCTTGCCGGCGGCGAAGCAGTGCCACCATCGGCTTGCGCCGTGCTCTCCAGCCGCAGCTTCAGTGTTCTTCCCGCGGCGGAATAGATAGCAGCGCTTACGAGACGGTTGGCATCGCTGGTCATGGCCATCTCTAAAAATGTAGGCTTGGCATTAACCTGAACAACCACTTCGTTGCCGGCAACACTCCACTGGCCGTCTTCCAGGTTCAATGCCAATGTCTGATGTTTTTCTGCCAGCGCCTCCAGCACCGCCGTGCGCATGCGGTCAACCAAATCCGCGGCCGGTTGCGCTTCGGGCATCTGCTCCCGTTCCAAAGCCGGAGCGGGCGAAGGGTGTGGCTCGGCGGCGGTTGTTTCCGCTGGAGGGGCGATGGCCACGGCGGCAGCCAGGGCGTTTGCCCCGGCTGCCATGACCGGCGAACTGGTGGACATCTCCGGCTCTGTCTTCCTCACGTCGTCCTGGCGCAAACGGTCCTGGCGCACGCGGTCCTGCTCAAAAGGAGAAGGGCGGCCGCTCCGCGCCGGTGTGTCTGTTTCGTGGCTGAAAGGCGAAGGGCACGACTGTGCGGTTCCTTTTTGGGAAGCGGAGGCGGGCGACGCCGGCTGCACGCGATTCTCAACTAAAGCCCCGCTCAACAATTCTTCGAGTGGCAACAGCCTCTGCGCGTGCACCAGCTTTAACAATCCCAGCTCGAGGTGGAAACGTTGTTCAGACTTGTAGCTCACGTCGCCGTATGTGCGCAGCATGATCTGTAAAAAGCGGGTGAGGTCTTCTTCCGAGAACAGCTCGGCGGTTTTGGCCACACGGGCGCGTTCGTCGGAAGAAATTTGCAGCAGGGCTGAATCGCTGCCCGCTACTTTTGCTACCATGACATTTCTCAGAAAGCGCACCATCTGCCGGGCAAAGTGCGTGGGACTCTGGCCTTCGGTCACCAGTTTGTCTACCAGCCGCAAAACCTCCTGGCTGGAGTTCGCGGCTACCGCATGCATCATCTTTTCCAGGACCTCGCCTGGAACCGCGCCTACCAGTTGCAGCACCAGTTCGCCGGTCAGGATGTCGCCGCAACAGGCGATGGCCTGGTCCATGATAGAGAGCGCATCGCGCATGGAGCCATCGCCGGCTTCGGCGAGAAGGGCAATAGCATCGCGGTCAGCTTTGATTTTTTCCTGCTCAGCGACAGCGGTAAGTTGATTCACGATCTCGTCAAAGCGCACAGCGTGAAAGCTGAAGTGCTGGCAGCGCGAGCGGATAGTCTGGGGAATGTCCTCGGGTTGCGTGGTCGCCATCATGAATACGATGTGCGGCGGCGGCTCCTCGAGAGTCTTCAGCAGAGCATTGAAAGCTGCATCGGTGATCTGGTGGGCTTCATCGAGAATGTAAATCTTATAGCGGTCGCGCGCCGGGCGGTAACGCGCCGCGTCCCTCAACTCGCGAATCTCATCGATGCCGCGGTTCGTCGCGGCATCAATTTCAATCACATCCACGGCGCCGCCGGCGCGTATCTCCGTACAGGACTCGCACTTCCCGCAAGGCTCAGCCTGCGGACGATCTTCTTTGCCGCCCCGGCAATTCAGGCACATGGCCAGGATGCGCGCCACGGTGGTTTTGCCGATGCCGCGATGCCCGCTGAAGATGTAGCCGTGGGCGATGCGCTGCTGTTCAATGGCGTTCTTGAGGGTGCGCGTAACATGCTCCTGCCCAATCACATCAGCAAATGTCTGGGGACGGTACTTACGCGCTAGAACCTGGTAGGCCATTGATTTTTTGATTATACGAGAAAAGCAGTTGCCTGTTGCCAGCTTCCAGTTGTCGGGTTCAAGCTACTGGCGCCGAGCTTCTAACTGTCGTTGAGCGCAGCAGATCATAGCAGCAGGCTTTTTAGCTGTTAGCTTTTAGCTTCAACTGGCAACCATTCTTACGCTGGCCATTGTTTCTTCATCGCTTTGGCAAACTGCTCCGGGGGCAACGTATTGAGAACATCTTTCCTGGTAAGCCAGGCGCGGCGGGCTTGCAAGATGCCATAGCGGATCTTTTCCATGTGCGAGACGTGGTGGGTGTCGGTGTTGATCACGATTTTGACTCCGCGCTCGCGGGCCATGCGCAGATGGATGTCGCACAAATCCAGGCGGTCAGGATAGGCGTTGTGTTCCATGGCGACTTTGTTTTTGGCGGCTGCGTTCAGGATGGCTTCCATGTCGAATGCGTAGGCATCGCGCCGCAGCAGCAGGCGGCCGGTGGGGTGGCCGAGAATGGATACATGTTTATTGCCCAACGCGGTAAGCAGACGCTCCGTCATCTCTTCGGGCGGTTGCTGGAAGTGGGAGTGCACGCTGGCGATGACTACATCCATTTGCGCGAGGACTTCGTCTGACAGATCGAGCTTGCCGTCGGCGAGAATATCTACTTCAATGCCGGTAAAGATTTTTATTCCGCTGGCGTGGCCGGCAACGCTGCGGATTTTTTGGATGTGGGCTTCGGCGCGCTTGTCGTCGAGGCCGTTAGCGAATGCCAGGTTCTTGGAGTGGTCGGTGATGGCAATGTATTTGTATCCACGCTGAGTGGCAGTTTCAGCCAGCTCTTCGATGGTGTTGCGGCCGTCGGTTTCTACTGTATGCATGTGCACGTCGCCCTGGATGTCTTCCTGCACAATCAGCTCCGGCAGCTTGTGCTCGGCGGCAAGATCAATTTCGCCGCAGTTCTCGCGCATCTCCGGAGGGATGAGGTCGAGGCCCAGCTTGGCGTAAATTTCTTCCTCGGTTTTCCCAGCCACCCGTTTGTTGCCCTCGAGCGTAGCCAGCCCGTATTCGTTCAGCGTATAGCCCATCTTGAGGGCGCGCTGGCGCAGGGTGACGTTGTGCGATTTCGATCCGGTGAAGTACTGCATGGCCGCGCCGAATGATTCCGGAGGAAGCATGCGCACATCTACCTGCATGCCGCTGCGCAGCTTAAAGCTGATTTTGTTCTCGCCCTGAGCGATGACTTCGAGGATGCCGGGGAAGGCCAGGATCCTGGCCACCAGCGCATCGCGCTCTTTTCCGCTCGTGCCGGCCTTGCCGGTGACCAGCAGATCGAGATCGCCGATGGTTTCGCGGCCGCGCCGCAACGAGCCGGCAGGAGTGATCTTGTCCACGCCGTCGGCGCCTTCCAGATGTTGCATGATCTTCTGCGCGGTTTCATCGGCGACGTCAAGATGAAAGCGCCCGGAGATGCGCCGATACTCCTCAATCCCTTTCAGGATTTTCTGCTCCGCTTTCTCGCCCATGCGCGGCAGAGTACGCAGCTTGCCGGCGCGCGCCAGCTCTTCCACCCCGGACAGATCGCTCACGTTGTATGCGTCCCAGATGAGCGCAATGGTTTTGGGGCCCAATCCCTGAATCTTCAGCAACTCGAGCATCGTTGGCCGGTATTTTTCCAGCAGCTCGGTATGCGGGTTGAGCTTGCCATCTTTGAATAGCTGCTGTAGATGGCCGGCGATGCTCTTGCCGATTCCAGGGATAGCGAGCAGCTTCTTGGAGTCGCCAATTAGCCCGGCAATGGGCTCGCCCAGCGCTTCGATGGCCTCAGCCGCGCGCCGGTAAGAGCGAATGCGGAAAGAGTCGTCGCCTCTGATCTCCATGAGATCGGCGGTTTCGTAGAAGACGGTGGCGACGGATTTGTTATCCATTGATCGCGGACGTTGCGGCTCGCTCATGGCAATATTTTCTCATCTAGCAGGATTAGCTTGTGCGGAATGACCTTTCTACGCGGCTGTTGTCTTTGTGATAACCTGTGATCCGTACTATATTTGGGGAGTACCCCCACCCCCTTGCTCAGCAAGGGTCCGACTGCTAAGGCACTTGTATTCAGCAACATACGACGGCCATAAGTTATGCCTGGTAGCTGAGCCGCAGGCTTGGTGTATATACGGTTCAGTAAACATCGACATCGTTGAATCGATGTTTGACCTTTTTCCTTCGGGTTACATTTTTCCCGACAAAGTCATCGGAGGTGCAAGAGATCTTCAGAGAATGCCTTGCTATTGCATGGGCGAGCGAAATATCCTCTGGATCCTTCGCTTGCGGCTCAGGATGACAGGAACATGAATTCTCAAAGAGCGTAAGGGACACATCGGCCCCCGCATTTCTAGAATGCCTTCATAACTTAATGATGCACTACAATTCCGAAAAATCAACGGAGTGATACCATTCGGCCATCGGGAGCGGAAAAATGCACGGAGCGGACAGCCTTCTGGTAGTTTCGCAGGTAGATTCAAGCGGAGCCTCTTTGGAGGCTCCGCTTTTTTTCCTCGTCTTTCCGAGGACCGGGGGGGGTAACAATCAAGGACTGCCTTTCACGGACAAGTCAAGGTCGCGGTTGTGGTGACCGCTATGGACACGGCTCCGGGCATAGAGGTTGAATTCGTGGATGCCTGGGCGGCAACGGTTACACCAGAGCCGGCGCTACGGCTTGCAATTCCGCAATGGACGCGTTAGTCTGCGTAGATTGGCAACCGAAGGAGGAGAATTCTGTGGCGCTTAAGCTTACGACACGCAACGAGAATGGAGTCACAGTCGTGCTGTGCAATGGCCGGATTGTTTTCGGCGAAGAGTCTTCGCAATTGCGTGACCAGATCAAATCTCTTTTGACACAGTCGAAGAAAATTGTTTTGAACCTGGGCGGCGTCAGCTACATTGACAGCGGCGGGCTGGGAATTCTTGTCGCGCTCTATACTTCGGCCCGCTCCAGCGGCGGAGACATCAAGCTCGCCAACCTCACGCAACGCGTGGGCGACATCCTGCAAATCACGAAACTCTCAACCATCTTCGAAGTCTACGAAGGCGAGCAAAAGGCGATCAACGCTTTTTCCTAGAGCGCGAACTGTAAAAGTGCTAGCGGGGATTTCCGGGAAGCTGCTGCTGCTCCGGAGACTTTTTCACAACCTCAAGTTTGCGCTGCCGGGCTGGGCTTTCTCCCAGGAAAAATCTTATTTTTTCGAGCAGCGCCGGGAAGAGATCTTCTTTTTGCAGGCAGGCGGCCACCTCGCGGCCGCCATCGACCGGGCCATAGCCGGTAACAATGATGACCGGAGTCTGCGGGCTTTTGTCGTGGATCTTTTTTGCCAGTTCCAGGCCGTTCATGCCTTCCATGCGAAAATCGGTGACCAGGATGTCGAAATTTTCCTGGTCAAATTTTTCCAGCGCCTCGGCTGCGTTGTAAGCCGAGACCGCGCGATAGCCCTGCATTTCCAGGATTTCGCAGCTTAGACGCGCCAATACCTCGTGGTCGTCAACAAAAAGGATTGCTTTCATGGGGCCTCCGTGCGGAATGTAAAAGCGATTGCGGCCACCCGCTCGCGAGGGAGCGAAGCGCAGTGCTGAGGATGGCTTGTCCTCATGTTTTGTTTCCGTCTGAACGTGAAAAGATGCCTGCAAGTAGGAATATTGTTGGTAAATATAAAGAGATCACCACGGAGACACGGAGGCACGGAGGGGCAAGAGCATGAATCTAAAACATTTGGAGTAGCGCCGGCTTCCAGCCGGCTGTCATTTGTGGGCATCTTGCCTACACGTTTTGACCGCTCCCTGATGCCCGCATATACTGACTCTACTGCTCTTTACAATTGCCCATCGGGATTTGGGCGGTTAGCTCAGTTGGTTAGAGCGCCTGCCTTACAAGCAGGAGGTCGCAGGTTCGAGTCCTGCACTGCCCACCAAAAAACAGCCCCAGCTCTCAGCTCCAAGCTACAAGGGTTGAACCTATATCTTCATCTTCACCACGATTTCGGGTGTGTGTCAGACCTATCTCCTTCTGTCATGTTGAGTGGAGCGCCTCGTGAACAGCTGCACCCTCGATGTGGCCAGGCGCGCAGTCGAAACACCCCGGGAATGCGTAGCCAGGAAATGCCGCCCCAGGGAATTCTCTCCGAGTGCGTCCCGTTTGCCTGCAGCCGCATCGAAAAAACTCCCCGACACGGTATGGGATACCGAAATCCTCTCGGGGTGTTTCGACTCCGCGCTTCAGATTCTCGTGGCGGCCAATAGGATCGTGGCGCTCCGCTCAACATGACAGGGCTATGTGGCATAGCCACCGGAAACAAAATGTTTTCTTTGTTTGCGGATTGCCGCTCTATGATAATCTTGCTGGCTTCCTGCAAATTATTGGAGACACGGAAGATAGGGAGTATGGCGCAACAGCATTTTTCGCTCATACTGATAAAACCATCGCATTATGACGATGACGGCTACGTCATCCAGTGGGTGCGTTCCGCCGTTCCTTCGAATTCGCTGGCGGTGGTGAACGGGTTGGCGCTTGACTGCAAGCAGCGCCGGGTGCTCGGCGATGACGTGGAAATCGCCATCACCTCGATGGATGAAGACAATACCCGCATCCGGCAAAAACAGATTGCGCGGCAGCTTGCCGGCGGCCGCGGCCTGGTGATGCTCGTCGGGGTGCAATCCAATCAGTTTCCCCGCGCCATGGACATCGCGCGTCCACTGCGCGCCGCGGGAATCCAGGTTTGCATTGGCGGTTTTCACGTCTCGGGCTGCCTTTCCATGCTGCCAGGAGTGACTCCCGAACTGCAGGAGGCCATGGACCTCGGCATCGCGCTTTTTGCCGGCGAAGCCGAAGAAGGGCGGCTGGACCAAGTTCTGCGCGATGCATGGCAGGGCACGCTCAAGCCGCTATATAACCACCTGGAGCATTTGCCCGGGCTGGAAGGCGCCCCCATGCCGCTGCTGCCGGCCGAAACCATCCGCGGGACGATCGGCAAGTACACCAGCTTCGATGCGGGCCGGGGCTGCCCGTTCCAGTGCTCGTTCTGCACCATCATCAATGTGCAGGGGCGAAAATCGCGGCGGCGCTCGGTGGAGGAGATTGAACAAATCATCCGCCGCAACCTGCAGCAGGGGGTGGGCCGCTTCTTCATCACCGATGACAATTTTGCGCGCAACACCGAGTGGGAAAAGATTTTCGACCGCCTCATCGCCATGCGCGAGCAGGAAAAACTGAACATCAAGTTCATGATCCAGGTGGATACCATGTGCCACCGGCTGCCGCATTTCATCGAGAAGGCCGGCCGCGCCGGAGTGCGGCGCGTATTCATTGGCCTGGAAAGCATCAATCCTGAGAGCCTTCTCGGCGCCAAAAAGAAGCAGAACAAGATCGCCGAATACCGCAAGATGCTGCTCGCGTGGAAGCAGGCCGGCGCGATTGTATTTGCCGGCTACATCGTTGGGTTCCCGCAAGACACGCCGGAATCTATCCTGCACGACATCCAGATCATCCAGCGCGAGCTGCCGATTGATCTGCTGGAGCCGCACTCTTTGACGGCGCTGCCCGGGTCAGAAGACCATCAGAAGCTCTACAACGCCGGGGCATATCTTGACCCTGACCTGAATAAATACGACCTGGAACATGTGACCACGCAGCATGCCACCATGTCTCCCGAGCAGTGGAAGAAGCTCTACCGCGATTCGTGGAAGACCTTCTATTCGCTCGAGCACATGGAGACCGTGCTGCGGCGCGCTGTGGCGACAGGAATTGGCGCCGGCAACATGATGGTTCTGCTGTTGTGGTTCTACTGCTGCGTTGTAGTGGAAAAACTTCATCCTCTGCAGGGCGGCTTCATGCGCCGCAAATACCGTAAAGACCGGCGCCCCACCCTGCCCGTCGAGAGCCCGTTTGTCTTTTATCCGCGCTACATTGGGGAATTTATCTACAAACATTTCAAGATCGCGCAAGTGGCATTGCACTTTGAGCGCTACAAAAGGCGCCTGGAGCGGGACCCCAGCGCCCGCAACTATGCGGATGTGGCTTTGACCCCCGACCGCGAAGACAGCTCTGACGTGCTGGAAATGCTCACAACTCATGCGCCGCCGAAGACGCCGGTTGTACAAATACAAAATCCGGTGGAAGTAACTCAAGCTCTCAGCTCCAAGCTCTAAGGAATCATCGCTTCACGCTGGATTTCTCTGCGCGCTGCAGGCTTTCTGTTACTTCCACTCGCCTTGCAACACAAATCCCGCCCAATAGTAGGGCGATTGCCAGGCCTTTTGCTGGCGCATCCATAGTTGGGCGGAGTCGAGCTTCCTCACTCCAATTTCATGCGCTTGAGAAGACTCTGGAATCTCGGGTCGGAGCGCAGCGGATCGTTCATGGGATTGATCTTCAGCTCCGCCATCCAGCCGGAGTGTTCCTGGTAAGATTTTTCCAGCCATTGGAAGGCGCGGTTTTTATCTCCCAAATTGGTATAGGCGACGGCGAGGTCGAAGGAAGCGTTGCGCCCATGTTTAAGGTCGGTTTGCGCCCATGCCAGCCGCTGCTTCCAGAAAGACTGGGTGTCGAGAGCTTTCGGAGGAGCCTGGTCGGCCTGGGAGTCAGGTTCGTACCCCATCAGGACGCGGGATTTGTGGTAATTCATCCAGGCTTCCTGGTACATGCCTTTCTGCTCATAGACCCGCGCGAGGTAAACATAGGCACGCGGATGAGACGGGTTCATCGCGATGGTTTTTTTACATTGCGCAATAGCCGCATCGTATTGCCGCGCCATGAAGAAAACCCGCCCCATGACCGCGTTCGTCGTCAGGGAAACCGGGTCTACTTCTTGCGCCTGCTTGATTTCCACGAGGGCTTCCTGCGTCCTGCCCATGGCATTGAGATATTCCGCGTACCATTGCCGGACCGTGGAATAGTTGGGATTCAGCTCGATGGCGCGTTTGTATTCCGGTTCAGCCGCAGCCCAATCCCAGTGATACGTAGTGAAGCTGTCGGCCAGAACCGCATGTGCTTCCGCCAGATTATTCTCAATGGAAAGCGCCTTTTGCGCCATGGCCTCCGATTTCACAACGGCTTCATCTGCCGGCATGATTCCGTAGTTGCCGATCACGTGATAAGAATCCGCCAATCCGCTGTACGCAAGCGCATAGTTAGGATCAATGGCAATGGCCTGATTGAAATAATCGATGCTCTTCTTCAGTCCCTGCTGGTTGCGTTTTTCCCAATAGTAGCGGCCCAAAAGATAAGCATCATAAGCAGCGGGATTGATTTGAGTGCTTGCCGCCTGCGCCGGCTTTTCCGTGGGAGTCAGTTCGACCTGGATCTTGCGGGCAATATCGCGGGCCACGTTGCCCTGCAGGGAAAGAACGTCGCGCAGATCGGATTCGTAACTCTCTGCCCACAGGTGCCGGTCGGTTGGTCCTTCAATCAACTGCGCGCGGATTTTTACGTGGTTGCCCGTGCGTTCTACCGAGCCCTCTACAACGGCGTCCACATTTAGCTCCTGGGCAATCTGCGACAGGGATTTATGCGCGTATTTGTATTGCATGCTCGAGGTGCGAGAGATTACGCGCAGCGAACCGATCTGGGCCAGGTCGGTGGTCAATTCGTCCGTCATGCCATCGGCAAAATATTCCTGCGCTGGATCGCCGGAGAGATTTTCCAAAGGCAAGACCGCCAGCGAGCGGATGGCATGTGTTGGCCTGCCCAACAGCCTGTCGCGCCAGCCCCAGGGATTGGAAACTCCAATCGTCAATATGACCAGCACGATGAGTGTTGCCCCCACCGCAACACCGGCCTTAAAGCTTCCAGTCCTGGCAAGCCCGTTTTTGGCCGAGCCGGCGGGAGCTGAATTCGGCCAAGGTGCGATCTCAACCCCAGGCGGGTGCGCGGGCACGCCCTCAGTTTTAACAATGACCTGCAGATCAGGCGGGGTTGCCGCTTTGGGCATCTCAATGACAACCTTTGCGATAAAACGATACCCATGCCGCCCTACTGTCTCGATAAAGCGTGGGTTCTCCGCGGTGTCATTCAGGGCGCGGCGGGCCTTAGCAATCACTGTGTTCAGGCTGTGGGTGAAGTCAATGAAAACGTCAGCCGGCCAGAGCTGATGACGCAATTCTTCCCGCGTGACAACTTCATTGGCATGCCGCAGCATGACGACCAGCGCCTGAAAGGGCTTTTCTTCCAGCGGCACCCTTAGCCCGTGTTTGCGCAACTCGCCAGAGCGAAGATTGGCCTCATACACGTCAAAGCGCATGGTCTCCTGCAACGATTCTTGCGTCTGCGGCGCCATTGTTATATGGAATTTTCCAACGGGTAGATGCGGATTTTAACACGGAAGCCCGGAGTCCCTCTGAAGTTTCGCTCCAAGCTGCGCATTAGCAGCAACTAACACTGTTTCTCGAAAATATTAAAATATCCTCCACTTCTGGACAGAGCTACAGACCTTTAAATACAATTCGCGGATGCAGCTCCCAGGCCGCCCACGGTCCCTCCGTCTGTTTTTCCTTACGGTTTGTTTTGTCCTGTTTTTTTCCGCATTTTGCGGTGGCTATTCTGTTCTTACCCACGAAGAAATCGTAGATTTGGTCTGGAACGATCAGATTAAGCCGCTCTTGCTGGAAAAATATCCCGGCCTCACCGCCGACCAGTTGCGCGAGGCGCATGCCTATGCCTACGGCGGCTGCCTGATTCAGGACATGGGATATTACCCCTCTGGCAATAAATATTTCAGCGATCTGGTGCACTACGTGCGCAGCGGCGATTTTGTGATCGCCCTGGTGGCTGAAGCCAGAGACGTGAACGAGTACGCCTTCGCTTTGGGGGCGCTCTCCCACTACGTCGCAGATATCGTTGGGCATCCCACAATAAATTTTTCCGTAGCGCGGGAGTTTCCCAAGCTAAGAAAAAAATACGGCGATGAAGTTACCTACGTCCAAGACCCCAAGGCCCATATCCGAACGGAGTTTGGGTTTGATATGGTGCAGGTGGCCAAGCATCGTTACGCTCCGCAGAGTTACCACGACTTCATCGGCTTCGAAGTTGCGGCACCGGTCCTGCAGCGCGCCTTCAAGAAAACCTACGGCCTTGAGCTTACCGATGTGTTTCCCGATCTGGATTTGAGCATTGGCAGCTACCGCCACGCGGTCAGCAAATTGATCCCCCAGATGACCCGCGTGGCGCTTCTGACCCAGCGGGCCGATATGGTAAAGGAAGATCCCACGTTCAGCGAGAAGAAGTTTTTGTACCGGCTCAAGCGCGCCGACTACGAAAGAGATTGGGGCAAGAAGTATGACAAGCCCGGATTTGGGGCCAGAATTCTGGCCTTCCTATATCGCTTGCTGCCCAAATTCGGCGCTCTCCAGACCCTTGATTTCAAGGTCCCTACGAAAGAAACGGAAGATCGTTATATCAAGAGCGTAGACAGCACGGTGGACCGCTATAAGGCATATCTCCTGGATTTGCGTCAGGGCCATCTGCAGCTCCAGAACGACGATTTCGATACGGGAAAACAGACCAAACCCGGCGAGTACACGCTTACCGACCGGGCCTATGCAAAGTTGCTCGGCCAACTGGCCGACAAGCAATTTCGCGATGTCTCGCCTGACCTGAAGCAGAACATACTCGCCTTTTATGCCAATCCTGACGCTCCCAACGCAACCAAGCACAATCCCGATGACTGGCGCAAGATCATGAGTAACCTGCAGAAACTTAAGGAAGCACAGTCAGTGCAGGCCGGATCTCCCTAGTTTGCCACCGACAGAAAACGACACAATGAAATTCCCATTTTAGGGCTTGTTCCCGCAATATTTCTGCGATAGAGTTGCGTCGTTTCCAGAGACCTCCTAATTATCTTAAATGCTTTGGATCTGCTGATTTTATGCATTCATAGTCGCTGAGTGCCGGATACAAGTTGAGGTCCCATGGAGCCAACAAATTCAGAGATCTTCAGTAAGAGGCTGGATCGAGAACGTCTGCCTGAGATAGCGGATATCGAGCGCGTAAGCCGCTCAATTGCCGATGAAAAGGGCAATTCCGATTACTATATCTCCCAGGATGCGTGGGCAGAGATCAAGCGCGGCGCCACTCCCAGCATCTTCAAGCTCTTCAGCCTGGCCGTTTGCCTGCGAATGCCCTACGAACAGGTGATGCAGGCGTTTGGCGTTGATCCTCAACACGCCAGACCCGGCGCCGGACTCGACCCGGTGCGGACTGAATTGGTGCGCATCAACGTGAAGGAGCTCGGCTTTTCTTTTCGACTGGATTTCGATTCTCACCTCGACCTGAGACAGACCAACTTGCTGCAGCCCGACTCCGCCGCCTGGCATCTATTGCCGGCTCCATTGCAGGAGCGCCTGAATCCCTCCCGCTACCACTATGCCGTGATCGGATTGGATGATGACAGTATGGCCGACCTGGTTCCACCTGGTTCCCTGGTGGAAATTGACCGCAGGCAAACAACGATTGAAAATTTTGCCTGGAGGAGCCTGCGCGAGCGTCCGATTTATGTTGTCCGCCATACCGAGGGCTATGGGTGCGGCTGGTGCCAGCAGGATGGGGAGACCATGAGCCTGCTCCCCCACCCGCTCTCCCACATGCAGGTAAGGCGTTTTGCGCCCGGCAAGAACGCTGAGATTATCGGACGAATTGTGAGCCTCTGGTTCTTTGAGCCGCTGGCTGCGGTTTGACCGGATATGGCATTTTTTCAAAACGGGAATTACGATTTTGTCCGAATATGGGAATAATTCATTATGGCTTCCTTTTCCAAAGTGGATTTTTGACGATCTTTTTACACTAAAAAAGCTTTCCTTCTGCCCCGGAAATGAGGCAAAATCAATTTCATCATACCCCCCTGTCCCCAGTGGTTTTCTTAGCTGTCTTATAAGTTTCTTTATTGGGCAAGGTGAAGTGTCATGAATTGCGGAAAGCGGATCCAACAGCTTCGTGAAGACCGGTTGTTAAAGCCGGGGGACATCGAGCTGGCCAGTTGGCTCATTGCCGAGACCAATGGATGCTCCGAGTATTACATCTCGCTGGAGAGCCTGGCTGAGATGGAGCAAGGCGCAGTTCCGGATATCCGCAGGCTCCTCAGTCTTGCGCAGTGCCTGAGGGTCCCCTACGAGCAACTGCTGCTGCTTTTTGATATAGACCTGCAGGGGACGGCACGTTATTCCCTTGTGCCCGCAGTTTTACCCGAGGTACAAAAAGCTTCCTCGCAGCCCATCGAGCTGCGGCAAGATGAATCTGACCCCGCTTCGAACTTCGACGCCCAGATTGACCCGGATGAAACCATGCTGCTGGCTCCTGAGCAGTGGGAATGCGTGCCCGCCGAAGTGCGCGGCAGGCTTCATCCTGACCGGTATTGTTACGCGTTAATCGGCTTGAAAGACGACACCATGGGTGGCATTCTGCCTCCTGAATCGCTGGTTGAGGTTGATGAGCGGCAGGCGGAAGTGCAGCGTTTTGAATGGAGGTCGCTGCGGGAGCGGCCACTCTATCTCGTCCGCCACCCGTATGGCTATAGCTGCTGCTGGGGCGAGCAACAGGGCAACGAGCTCACGCTTCTTCCTCACCCGCTTTCGCAACGCAAGGCTATGCACTTTAAGACGCCTGATGAAGCCGTGGTAGTGGGCCAGGTGGTGAACATGTGGATGCCTCCACAGACGCACGGCATGCGTCCAGATTCAGTCGAGAGCTACCTGTCAGCTCCCGATCATCTGGCCCAGGCGATTCTTCCCCCGAAAATCAACCCTCAATCCAACGCCACACTTGAGCCTCGGCGGGTACGCCGCTTCTCTGCCTGAGCTTGCATTGCTTCGCCCGCAGTTATAATTTCCCAATATGGCTGCCCGGCTGCTTGCGTACTCGCGCTTGCGTATCATCTCCCTTGTTTTCGCTCTCCTAAATTTATTGTGCGCGCAAAGCCCGGCCGCGCCGGTTTCCGCGCCGCACCTCACCGTAGATTTGATTGCCGACAGCGCCACAGTTGCTGCCGCCCAGGACTTTCAAGCCGGCTTGAAGTTCAATCTGGAAAAAGGCTGGCACATCTATTGGATCAATCCTGGCGACTCCGGCGAGCCTCCAAAAGTGCAATGGAAGCTGCCCGATGGATTCCAGGCCGGCTCCATCGAGTGGCCTGCGCCGGTACGCCTGCCGATTTCCCGCCTGATGGATTACGGCTATGAGGACCAGGTTCTGCTCATGGTTCCGATTCGCGCGCCGGCAAATTTGAAACCGGGCGGAACGGTCCAGCTTGCCGCTACCGTGAAGTGGATCGTTTGCCGCGAAGTCTGCATCCCCGGCCACGGAGACGTAGCATTGCCCCTGCCAGTTTCCAGCGATACCCCAAAGCCTTCAGCCGATCACGACTTATTTGCTAAAACCAAAACCAGCTTGCCCTTGCCGGCGCCGCGCACCTGGAAGCAATCGGCAGTTGCGCAAAAAGATGATCTTGTCTTGACCATTCGTACAGGGAAGCCGGTAAACAGCGCGATTTTCTTTCCTCTAGAAGCCGATCAAATAGAAAACGCGGCTCCGCAGCAGGTTCACTCCACTCCCACCGGGGTTCGTATTGAGCTGAAAAAATCAGAACAACTGCTGAAGCCAGTCCCCCGCTTACAAGGGGTTGCTGTGCTCGATGGCAAGCCCTACGAAATCAATGCTTCCGTGGTCGCCCATGCCCCGGCAAAATAGCGCTGGTCATAAAATCAGGGTTGAAGAGACATTAGTTTCAGAGCTTGCGAAAAACCTCACGGTTGCCGGAAAACATGAGTTTCACGATCATGTTTTGCATTGTCATTCCGAGGAGGGTTTATAGGTGGCACACCATGAGTTTTTCGAGACAATAGGGATTCCTCTCCCGCTTGCGGGATTCGGAATGACAAGAAATTGAATTTCTTCGTAATATCTTCAGCCATGCCGTTAAGGACCAAGGAACTGCGCGCTTTAGTGCTCGAAGTTTCGCGTCCACCCACAACTCACTCCGATTTTGGTAGCATTTTAAGAGTTACAGGAGGCTCCCCATGAAACGCTATTCCATCGCTTTGATCCTCGGTTTACTGCTGTTTTCAGCCGCTGCATTTGCCGCCAGGGTCGGCGAATCGGCGCCTGACTTCACCGCCACTGACAGCAACGGAAAGGTGCAGAAGCTTTCCGATTACAAAGGCAAATTTGTCGTCCTGGAATGGACCAATCAGAGCTGCCCTTATACCCGCAAGCATTACGAGAGCGGAAATATGCAGAAGCTGCAGAAAGAATGGACCCAAAAAGGCGTGGCATGGTTCACCGTAGTTTCTTCCGCCCCCGGAGCCCAGGGCTACGTGACTGCCACGGAGGAAAACGATTATGTGAAGAAGGTGAATGCCGCGCCCACAGCGGTGCTGCTCGACCCCAAGGGTGACTTGGGCCACCTGTTCGCAGCCAAGACAACGCCGCACATGTTCATCATCGATCCCAGCGGGAAGCTAATTTATAACGGCGCGATTGACGACCATCCTACGACAGATGTTTCAGACATCGCAGGCTCGACCAATTACGTTTCACAGGCATTAGAGCAGGCAATGTCGGGCAAGCCGATCGCTGAGGCTGCCACACGGCCCTACGGCTGTTCGGTGAAATACGGCGACTAAGAATAAAGTAGCGCCAGCGTCTCGTCGGCTGTCCAGGTGGGCATCTTGCCTACCCAGCGATAGCTAACTAAATTTCTTCAATTCCAGATGGTGAAGGGCGGCTCCTGAACCGGAGCCGCCCCTTTTTTTGTCCCCAACTTCCACCCTTTTACACTTTTTTTCAATTTTTCCCGGAATCTTTGCTTGAAATCCAGCCATCTAAGGGTATGCTTGACTTTAACAGTCCTTTAACAATTGGTTGGAGGCGATTATGGCGGTGAGTGAGAGTGCAATTGTTGAAAGTAAAGGTTAGTCGAGAGCTGGTTGACGTCGCGGGAGTATTCTCGCTGATCGTGATTGCCCTGTGGACCTCAAAGTACGCGGCCATTTTCTCGGTCGCCGCCGCAATCTGGATCGTTGTTGCTACCCTCACCAGCCCCATTTCCAAGACCGCCGCTGAACTCGGCCTGGGGCGCATGGGACTAAAAAATTCAGCCTGGATCGCCGCCTGCAGCGCCTTGCTGGCCGCGGGAATCGTGACCGCGGGCGCGCTTACCGGCACGCTGCATCCCTTCCCCTGGATGCCCAAGCCGCTTTTCCATAGCGGCGTCTATGCCATCTGGGCCATGGTGCAGCAGTTCATTGCCCAATCATTTTTCTTTATCCGCTTTGAGCGCCTGCTCAAGAGCGGCGCCAGGGCCGTATTCGCCACCGCACTGCTGTTCGGCATGGTCCACCTGCCGAACTGGATTTTGCTGGTGTGTACCGCGACCATGGGACTGGTGCTTACCGAAGTCTTCCGCCGCTACCGCAACATCTATTGGCTCGGTGTCGCCCACGCCCTGCTCGGACTCGCAGTAGCCGTCTCATTGCCCAACGCTCTTCATCACCAGATGAACGTAGGCGCGGCCTACCTGAGCTCTCCCGCAGCGCAATAGCCTGTGCGGTCCCCGGCTGTGGGCTTTTTGCTGCTGCTTTTAATTTGCTTGAAACTCGAAACTTGAAACCCGAAACTGCCTTATCACTTTTTCGCGAAGCTGTAATGCCCGCCGCCAGAACCGATGTCTTGTGTCAAACCTTCAAGAACATGGTATTGGCTGTGAACGTCCCAGAACACGCCGGTGAACTTGAGGGCGAAGGGCATAAGCAGGCTGGTGGCCAGGCCGATAATCTCAGATTTCAACTGTGACCCGGTGGTATTGCCCACCGAGTTCACCTGCCGCTCGAGGACGGAGCGGCAGAGCGTGCCTCGATCGCCCGGAGGATTGTCGCCATCCCATTTGCCAGCAGCACAGGATAGCGCAGTTTCAGTAATGATGCCGGCTTGCAATTCCTTATACAGGTGAGGATCGTGCGTCTTCAGGTTCCAACTTCTGGCCGACTCAATCGCTGCCTTGGCATCCGAATTCTCTTCGACCTTCTGGATCCACTCCACGCTCGCCGCCATGGCCGTATTCACCGCGAACTGCTGGTGCGCAAGATTTGAGGCGTCATCGCCGCGCGCGGGCACCGGGCCGGCATTGTGATACTCGGCCTGCGAGCGCAAGGGCTGACCATTTTCAGGTTCAGCATACATCAGCCGCGAGTTGTCGTGGTTCATGTGGGTATGGGTATTGCGCGCGCCGGCAGCAGGAGGATAAAGCCCCGATTGCACCCGGAAAGGCCAGGCGTCGGGATTATTGTGCTTGCTGCGAAACTCAAACCAGGTGGGCGCGCGCAGGCTGCCGTCGGGCAGTTTGACGGTCTTCACATCGGTCTTGTCGAAATCATTGTGCACCCAGTCGGAGTGGCTGTAAAAATCCTGCACGCAGTGAAGCGAAGCTCCCAAAGTAATCAGGATGAGCACCTTGCGCGTGCGGTCATCGAGGTGAAGCTTGCTATAACCGGCGAGCAGGCGCTGCGTGTTCCCGAGCAAGTGAGTGAAAAGATAATCGAAATCGGAATTGTGCTGGAAGTCGTTGTTTAAATTGTCAAAGTGGAGAAAAACCGCCGCTTCGCGTACCTGCGAGTTGTTGGCCTGGTATTGATTCAGTGCGCCGATCTCGTTCTTGCTCAGGTGACCGGATGCATAATCCGCCACCGGCCCGAAGAAGTCGGGCGAGAAGTTGCCCAGTTGCATGATCTTGGCAGCATCTTCGGTGAAGCCGAGTTGCGCCCCCGCCTTTTGCACGCACACCGAGTGCCAGTAACTGTCGAAGCCCGCGGCAGGGTGGACCAACAACGTGGCAAGAGCCAGCACAGCCAGAAATTTTCGCGGCATTGAGATTCCTCGGACGCCCAGCAGGGCATTCAATCAATTTTACAGTGCCACGTGTGGCGCAGCTCGCCCGGATAGCGGGGCCCGTCCCCGGCTGTGGCCTTTTGTTATTGTCTTTGATTTCTTTGGAAAGATTCTAAAAGCTTGAACTGGAAACTAGAAACCTGAAACTGTCTTTTAATGCACCGGAGAAGCCGTACAGTGCCGGCAGGAGCAGATGAAAACCGGGTCGTTTTCCCGCACTTCGTGCTTGCACTTGGGGCAAACATAACGGCCACACTCTTCTTCACGCATTTCTTGGGGCCTGCCAATAGAAGTGCATTCAGGGCAACGCATAATGTTTTTGGCACAAGCAGTCTACCAATATCCTCCTCGCAAAGTGAAGTTACCTTGGTAATAGAAGAGTCCAAGTGGCACTTGCCGTTGCTGAGGAACACAGGAACGACTTGGGGACCGACCTATTACCTCAGCGGCTGAAGCCGATCATGACACATGGCCTTGGCGGCACGGATAAATCCTTGCCCTGACAATCCCACGCCTGCCCCATGTTACGTCCGTAATTTGTTGCAAAAATGGAAATGAATGCCACAATGGAGTGGCGTGAAAAAGCTCAAGTTCCTGGTTTCGTTGCGAAAGCGAGAGAGCAGCTATCAGCGGCAGAACGCGTCTGCGGTCGCGGAAGCGGCAGGCCGCCTGGGCGTGAACGTGGAAATCGTGTATGCCGGGAACGACGCCATTGAGCAGAGCGAGCAGTTGCTCAAGGTCATCCAGTCTCCTCAGAGTTTGCGGCCTGATGGAATCCTCTGCGCTCCGGTGGGAACGACCATGCAGCAGGTGGCGCGCTCGGCCGCAGCTGCGGGCATTGGCTGGGCGGTACTAAGCCGCGAAGTTACCTATATTGAAGAGCTACGCCGCAGCTATCAGGCGCCCGTCTTCTCCGTCCGCATCGACCATAAGGGGGTGGGACGAATCCAGGCAAAACAGATGACGGCGCTGCTTCGGCAGGGTGGACTGGCGCTGTGCCTGCTTGGTCCCAGCGGCCATCCTAATACGGAAGAGCGCTTAAGTTCTCTGCTGGCGGAAAAAGCCGCCAACATACAGTTGAAAACTCTGACCGCCGATTGGACCCAGCAGGGCGCGCACAAAGCGGTGACGCGCTGGTTGCGGCTACGCACCGCCTACGATACGCCGGTGAACCTGGTCGCCGCACAGAACGACGAGATGGCAATCGGCGCGCGGCAGGCCTTTCAAGATGAAGTGCCTGCCCGGGAACTCGAGTCGTGGATGAGGCTGCCCTTTCTCGGCTCGGTCTGTTGTCCCGATACCGGCCCGCAGTGGATTCGCCAGGGCCTGCTGACTGCATCGATTATCAATCCCTCGACCGCCGATGTTGCGCTGGAGATGATGGTGCAGGCAATTCAAACCCGCACCCAGCCGCCGGAGCGCAGGCTGCTCGCCCCAACCTCCTACCCGGAACTGGAAAAGCTGGCGGCAAAGAAGCAGCTCCAGGCTCTCAGCTCTTAGCGCGAGTGGGACCGGGCACAAAGCCGCGCCGTTCCGCTAGTTTGTCTTTGAATCATCCAGTATCTCACGCACTTTTCTTCCCAGATCGGGAAAAGAGAATGGCTTTTCAAGCAGAGGAGCATGCGGGTCCTTGCGCTCACTAATGTTCCCAGAGATGAACATGACGAGAATATCAGGACGGTTGCGGCGCACAACCTTGGCCAGTTCATCGCCTCTCATCTCAGGCATGAGGATATCGGTAAGTAAAAGATCGATCGTGCCCGGATGCTCGCGGGAGATCCGGACAGCGGCAGGTCCATTCTCGGCTTCCAGAACCTTATAGCCTGCGCTCTGCAGATAATTCCGAGTCATCGCCCGAATTCCTTCTTCGTCTTCTACCAGCAGAATGGTCTCATGGCCGGGGCGGGGCGGGGATGGCGGTTCGCTTTGATTCTCGCCGGCGGCAGGCGCGGCGGCCTTGGGAAAGTAGATATGGAATGTCGTACCCTGGCCCGGCTCGCTTTCGAATGTTATGTGGCCTCCGGCCTGTTCGACAATGCCGTAGACGGTTGACAAGCCCAGACCTGTTCCCTTGCCCAGCCCCTTGGTGGTGAAGAACGGCTCAAAGATATGAGCGCTGACATCCGGTGACATGCCGTGTCCGGTGTCGTTGACTTGAAGTACAGCGTAGCTTTTGCTGGCCTCCTCTCCGTGGACGCTGTCTTCAAGCTTTTCACTGCCGGTCGTCATAGAGAGAGTACCGCCCTGGGGCATCGCGTCACGCGCATTGAGCGCGAGATTGATGATCATCAGCTCGATTTGCGAACGATCAGCGTAGATGGGAACCGCCTCCGGCGACATGCTGCTCTTCAACAGCACGGGATCGGCCAGCAGACGCGGCAGCATTTTCTCCAGGCCTGCCACAATTTCGTTCAGGTCGACCACCCCCGGCGCTATGGGATGCTTTCTGCTGAATGCCAGCAGTTGGCGGGTGAGCGAGGCGGCTCGCTTGGTGGCGGCCACAAGCTGCTGGCATATCGCCCGGCTTGCTTCTGAAAGTTGCGGGTCTTCCAGCAGTTGCGACTCATAGCCCGACATTAACATGAGCATGTTATTGAAGTCGTGAGCAACACCACCGGCCAGGCGGCCGATGGCTTCCATCTTCTGCGCCTGGCGAAGCTCGTGTTGCTGCCAGTAGGCCTGGGTCACGTCGCGAAAGCTCCACACCCTTCCTGCCTTATGTTCACCCACGGTTTGCGGCTGGGAATAGCGTTCAAAGATTCGTCCATTTTTCAATCGCACGACGTCGAAGCTGGCGCCGGCCGACGCATACAGGCGTTGGATGCTCTCGAGAAATTCCTCGGGATGCTCCACCTGTGGAGCGGCCCACAGCAGCAGCTCTTCTTCGGTCGCGCTGTCCATGATGGAAGCAGGAAAATGCCACATCTCGACGAATTTACGATTGAAGTTGCGGACCTTGCCATCGTTTGCCACCACCAGGATGCCGTCGGCCGTCGATTCCAGCGTGGCATTGAGCCACGATACCGATTCCTGCAGCTGCTTCTCGGTGTAACGGCGTTGCTGGTTCTCAAGACGCAGAGCGGCGTTGGTGCGGGCCAGCTCAAGCGTGCGTTCGGCCACATGTTTGCCGATATCTGCGTTGGCGCGCCGTATCGCCTGTTCTGTCTCCAGGCGATATTGCAGGCTGCGCGCGGTGAAGATGACGCCGCCAACGCACGGCTCTGCGATCTGATTGTTGGCGATGATTTCAAATGGCACCCAGTTTCCGCTGCTGTCTCTGAGCCTGAGCACCGAAGGAACCGCTTCGCCCGGCTCGCTCACCGTCTTCGCGTATTCCTGGCGCGCCCGCGGGCGATCTTCCGGGTGAACGAACTCGAAGACATCATGGCCAAAAACGTCAGCGGCCGCGACCCCCAGGACGCGTTCCACCTGCGGGCTGATGAAGAGCACGATGCCATCGGCATCAATGAGAGCGACAATCTCAGAGATGTTCTGGATCAGCAGGCGAAACTTCTGTTCACTGGCGGCGGTGGCGGCGTGCAGGCGCTTGATCTCGCGAATGTCACGGTTGATGCTTAAGATGGCCCTGCGCTTCCAATAGTTGATATGCGACAGGCATACCAGGAACTCAAGCTTTTCGCCGTTCTTGCCGAGGTGCGTCGCTTCTCTGCTGGGCAAGCCGTGCAGGAATTCTGCCCGCCGGGGCAACTCTGTCGTCAACTCGCGCAGCTCTTTTCGCAGCAGCTCGCGGCGGGAGTATCCGTAGAGTTCGCTTGCTTTCTTGTTGGCATCGATGATGCGAAACGAGCGAGCGTCAAAGATCAGGACGGCGTCGGTAACGGCATCGAGAATGGAACGGCAAATCCTCCTCGCGGCTGCGTTACGGGAATTGCCGACATTGGAGTTCATTGTGATACCCAACCAGACGGCGAATCCGCGCTCGCCCCATATCAACCGTGTTCTTAGCACGCATGATGCTTGCGCTCCAGACCATGGTTGTCAATCGCAGGCGTGCGCCGCATATTGACGTTTTTTTGTTAGAAGAAGTCGGTTTGCCGTAGGCCGGTTGGCAGCTCCAGGCTCCAAGCAAAGGCGAGAGTTAACCGCGGAGGCGCGGAGAAAAGAAGATTCGCCACGGATGAACCCGGATTTGCTGTGCCCCACACCCAATCGCGAGAGCGCCAACATCTTCTATACTTGACTCACCCAATGCTTCTGACCATCACCAATACCAAAGCTCCGGCTACGGACCTGGGCTACTTGTTGCACAAGAATCCGTCACGCCTGCAGTCGTTTTCGTTGGCGTTTGGGGAGGCGCACGTGTTCTATCCGGAAGCTGCTGCCGAACGCTGCACCGCCGCCCTGCTGCTCGATATTGATCCCGTCGGATTGGTACGCAAGAAACGCGGCCCTGCGGGCGAAGGCGGATTGCTGGAGCAATATGTCAACGATCGTCCTTATGTCGCATCTTCGTTTCTCAGCGTTGCCATCGCGCGTGTCTTTCGCAGCGCCATGGCGGGCACGAGCAAAGAACGGCCTGAACTGGTGCACGAGCCGCTGCCGCTTTTGGCGCGCGTTACTGTGCTACCTTGCCGTGGCGGCGAGGAGCTGCTGCGCAAGCTCTTTGAGCCTTTGGGATACCAGGTGCGGGCTAACCACCATCCCCTGGATGAAAAATTTCTGCAATGGGGCGCGGGGCCTTACTACACGGTCGAACTGGAAAATTCAGTTTCCCTGAAGCAGTTGCTCACTCATCTTTACGTTTTGATCCCGGTACTCGATGCCGACAAGCATTACTGGATCGGCCAGGCCGAGGTGGAAAAGTTGCTGGAAAATGGAAAGGGATGGTTGCAGTCGCATCCGGAACGCGAGGCCATCGTCAGCCGCTACCTGCGCTTCCGCAAGCTGACACGGCAGGCGCTGGCCCGCCTGGTGGAAGAAGAAGCGCCCGAGGCCGATGAAGAGCAGGAGCAGCGCAGTGAGCAGGAAATTGAGATTGAAAAACCTATCAAACTCCATGAGATGCGCCTGCGCGCGGTTGCGCAGGAGCTGAAAGCAAGCGGCGCCAAACGTGTGCTCGATTTGGGCTGCGGCGAAGGCAAGCTGTTGCGTGAACTGCTGAAAGAAAAGCAATTCGATGAAATCGTGGGCATGGATGTTTCCTATCGCAGCCTCGAGGTCGCGCAGGAGCGCCTGCGCCTCGACACCCTGCCGGCAACCCAGAAAAAACGAATCCGGCTCTTTCAAGGGTCGTTGATGTATAAGGATAAGCGGCTCGCCGGCTTCGACGCCGCCGCTGTGGTCGAAGTGATCGAGCACCTCGACGAGCCGCGTTTTGCCGCGTTCGAGCGCATGCTGTTCGAGCACGCTCAGCCGGGACGCGTGGTCATCACCACTCCCAATGCGGAATACAATGTGCGTTTCCCCACACTTCCCGCTGGTCAGTTCCGGCATAAAGACCACCGCTTCGAGTGGAGCCGCAACCAATTCCAGAATTGGGCGACCGCGACCGCGCAAAAGTTCGGCTACAGCGTAGAGTTCCGCCCAATTGGCGATGAAGATCCCGAAGTAGGCGCGCCCACGCAAATGGGGGTCTTCAGCCGATGAAGATTACCATCCCTGAACTTTCTCTGGTTGTGCTGGTTGGCCCCTCCGGATGCGGCAAATCCACCTTTGCGCGCAAGCACTTCAAAGCTACCGAGGTACTGTCTTCCGATTTTTGCCGGGGACTTGTCTCCGACGACGAGAATGACCAATCCGCAACCACCGACGCCTTTGCGGTTCTGCATTTCATTGCGCGCAAGCGCCTGGCCGCGGGCCGGCTCACGGTAATTGACGCCACCAACGTGCAGCCTGAAGCGCGCCAACCGCTGGTGGCGATTGCGCGCGAGTTCCATACCATTCCTGTTGCTATCGTCCTTAATATTCCTGAAAAACTTTGTCTGGAGCGCAATCGTACGCGCCCCGACCGCAACTTCGGCCCTCACGTCATCCGCAATCAGACGCAGCAACTAAGGCGCTCCATCCGGGGATTGGAGAAAGAAGGCTTTCGCCATGTTCATGTCTTCTCCTCGCCGGAAGAGGCGGAAGCGGTTGAAATCGAGCGCCAGCCGCTGTGGAACAACCTCAGGCACGAGCACGGCCCCTTCGACATTATTGGCGACGTGCACGGCTGCATCGATGAACTGCTGACCCTGCTTTCGAATCTCGGATACAAGGTCGAAAACAACGGGAGAGGTTACGCCGTCACTCCGTCTGCAGGCCGCAAAGCTGTCTTTGTCGGCGATCTTGTGGACCGCGGCCCTGGAATTACGCAGGTATTGCGGCTAGTGATGCAGATTGTCTCTGCGGGAACTGCATTTTGCGTTCCCGGCAACCACGACATAAAGCTGCTGCGAAAGCTGCGCGGCAAAGAAGTCAAGCTGACCCATGGACTGGCAGATTCCCTTGCGCAACTCGAAAACGAACCGCCGGAATTCAAACAGGAAGTCGCCAAGTTTCTAGACGATCTCGTGAGCCACTATGTCTTCGACGATGGCAAACTGGTCGTCGCCCATGCCGGCATGAAAGAAGAGATGCAGGGGCGAGGATCGGGTGAGGTGCGTTCTTTTGCGCTCTTCGGCGAAACCACCGGCGAGACCGACGAATTCGGGCTGCCGGTACGCTACAACTGGGCTGCCGACTATCGCGGCAAAGCCATGGTCATCTATGGCCATACCCCGGTGGCCGAGCCGCAGTGGCTGAATCGCACCATCAACATTGATACCGGCTGCGTCTTTGGCGGCAAGCTGACGGCGCTGCGCTATCCGGAAAAAGAGTTGGTGTCCGTACCGGCCCTGAAAACCTATTACGAGTCAGCCAAGCCGTTCCTGAAAAAAGCGGCTGAATCGCCTCTCAGTGCCCAGCACGAGCACGATGAACTGCTTGAAATTGATGACGTAGTCGGCAAGAGAATCGTTGAGACCGCGTTGCAGGGCAACATCACCATTCGTGAGGAGAATGCCATTGCAGCGCTGGAGGTGATGAGCCGGTTCGCGGTCAATCCCAAGTGGTTGATTTATCTTCCTCCAACTATGTCGCCGTGCGAAACCAGCGATGCTCCCGGGCTGCTCGAGCATCCCGCCGAGGCCTTTGCTTACTATCGCAATCAGGGCGTCGAAAAAGTTATCTGCGAGCAAAAGCACATGGGTTCGCGCGCAGTCGTGGTGCTCTGCCGCGACCGGCAGACAGCACTCAAGCGATTTGGCATCGTGCAGGATGAAATCGGCGTCTGCTATACACGTACAGGCCGCCGCTTTTTTAACGATGCCGCCCTGGAATCTAAATTCTTCGCTTGTCTGCATCGCGCGCTGGAATCGGCCGCGCTATGGGAGGAGCTGAAAAGCGACTGGGTATGCCTCGATTGCGAACTCATGCCCTGGTCCGCCAAAGCCCAGGACCTGCTGCGTCTGCAATATGCTCCCACCGGCTCCGCCGCGCGAGCAGCTCTGGAACAGGCGGTTTCGGCGCTGGAACAATCAAGCCGCAATCAGGCGGATGTTCTGCCTCTGCTGCAGCACTACCGTGAAAGAGCAGAGATGGCAAAAGACTACGTCGAAGCCTACCGCCGCTACTGCTGGCCGGTGCATGCTCTTACTGATCTCAAGCTCGCGCCTTTTCATCTGCTGGCGTCAGAAGGCACTCTCCATGCCGATCAAGACCACCTCTGGCACATGCAGATTTTGGCACGCCTTTGCGCTCAGGATTCCTCGCTCTTACTTGCAACCCCGTACAAGCTGGTCGATCTCTCCGGCGACTCCAGTGAGCACGAGGCGGCCCAGTGGTGGGAAGAACAGACGAGTTCGGGAAGCGAAGGCATGGTCGTCAAACCGCTGAGCTTCATCGCCCGGAACAAGCAAGGGATAGTTCAGCCAGCGGTCAAATGCCGTGGCCGGGAATACTTGCGCATCATTTACGGTCCGGAATACACGTCCGCCGAAAACCTCAAGCGGCTCCGCATGCGCGGACTGGGAAGAAAACGCTCTCTCGCGTTACGCGAATTTGCCCTCGGCATAGAAGCGCTCAGGCGCTTCGTGCAGCATGAGCCGCTGCGGCGCGTGCATGAGTGCGTCTTCGGCGTGCTGGCGCTGGAAAGCGAGCCGGTCGATCCCCGGCTGTAGTTGTGGATTAGTTTCACCACGGAAGCACGGGGAAAAAACAAAACCTCTAACCTCACCCACTCTGAAGGACAATGCACTCCGGATTCCCGGCAGCTCTGAAGCCGGGGCAAAAACGCTTTCTTTTCCCGTCCGGTCGTTGTATAGTGCCAATACTCAAGTCATTCAAATCTTAACTGACTGTAAGGGATTGCGCCCTGTGTCTAACTTCGTCACAACCCGGCGGCATGAGCGCCGCGTCTGGTACTCTGAAGTCCGCGTGGTTGAAGGCAAGAACATTCTGGCCGGCGAGACCAAAGATATTTGCGAGTCGGGCGTGGGCGTGGTGTTGACCCATCGCGTCAGCGCCGGCAAACAGGTAAAGATCGAACTGCCCAGGGTCTACAAAAGCGCCACCATGGTGCTGAACGCCGTGGTGCGCCATCAAAACAATCATGCTCACGGTTTGGAGTTTGTCTCACTCACCGACGCCCAGCAGCACATCCTGCGCCAGCTTCTCAAAGACAAAAAATCGTCTTCGTGAACGTAGAGCATTGAAAGCTGTGCCCTTCAAAACCATTCATGATAGCTTGGTTTTGTTGACATCGTTGCATCACCAGCAAGTTCTTCAGAAAATACCTTGATGCAACCTGTACGATTGAGACATTTTCGGGGTCCTTCGACTCGGGCATTCGCCCTCGCTCAGGATGACACTTCTTAAAAAGCAACGCTTTTTCAAGGATGTCAACAGAGCCAGGTAGCTTCTAGTTTTTCGCCCGCTGCATGGCGCGCGTCAGCGTGGTATCGAGGGCGGCTTTGGCCTTGGTGTATTCTTCCTCGGAAATCTTTTGTTGCAGGCGGTCGCTCTCCAATTGAAAGAGCTCTTCTTTCAAAGCTTCCAGCAATTGGGTGGAGCGGCTCCCGGAAGGCGGAACCGTGGCAGGAACGCTCTGCGGCCTCGTCATCCAAAAAGCTCCGGCGCCAAGAAGCGCCACAAATCCAATCAGGAGCGGCCACCTGTAAGTCTCCATCGGGTCTGGGGTGCCTTCAGGCACTGCCATGCCTCCGCCCGGACGATTTGCCGGCGCAGCCGCCGTTGCGCTGTCGGGTGGGTTCCCTGAATTGTCTTCGCCGCCGCCCTCCAGGCTCTTCAGCGCCTCCGGGGAAATCGCGCCGGTTCCCGCGATGCGAAAGGCGGGTCCGGCGCCGGGCGCAATATTCTTGGCTACCTCTACAACTACTCCCTTTTCATCGAGCGCGGTGCCATAGCTTTCCGCTTGCGCCGGGGAAAACTCGATGGATTTAGGTAGCTCAATCCCCATCATTTCCATTGGGACCGTAACTCGCGGAACGAAGTTGGCCGAGCCGGTATAAGGCATGTGGTATTCGATGCGGAACTTGGTCTCGCCCGGTCGCAAGGGGAAAACAAATGCGTAATGACCGCGTTCGGGAAGAGGAACCGGAGCCGAATTGACCGCCATGCCGCCCGGACTTGTGGCCGAGGAAGCGTCCATTTGCGCCCCTTCCGGCAGGTAGATTTCAAAAGTCCTGTCGCTCATCAGCGTACGCGATGGAGTGGAATCGTTACGCAGCACAAACATCTCGGCAACTCGCAGCGTGCCGCCATCGCTCTGCATGCGCATCACATCGGCGCTGCCGGTAATGCCCTGCAGTTTGCGCACGGCTTCGTAGACCACGACTTCGCCCACCGAAGTTGTTCCCGGGGGGGCAATCGCGTGATACATCACCTTCTGGTGCATGACCCGGACCACATGCGGCGTGTTGCCGTCTTGCGCCTCGAGCGTGAAGCGTCCCTGGCTATCGCTCCTGGTGCGGGCTTCTTCTTCCATGCCGCCGGCCAGTTTCAGCAGGATCACATCGTCGCCCGCCGAAGGTTTGCTGGTGGTGCCATTTCTCACGCTGCCGGTGATGGTGGAAGCGTTGCCTGCCCCTGCGGCCAAGGCAAGAAATAAAACCAGAAAAATGCTTTTAGGATTCAGTAGTAAAGACATGATTTGATCCGGGTTCATCCGCGTGAATCGGCGGCGAGAAACTTATTTTCCTTCCAGCTTCGCAATTTCGGCGAGCGCGCGGGCGGCTTCTTCTTCGAGCGATGTCCGCAGGCCCTGATAATCTTCCGGCGAAAACTTGCCCGCCTTGTTCTCAAAATTCAAGTCGCGCAGGTTTTCGTAAATTACCTCCTTGCGCTCATAGAGGTAAGCCAGGCGGTCTTTGACCGGAGCGGCCGCGATCTGCTGGGGTACGGAAAAAACATACGCCAGCAATCCGAGAGCGAAGAGGGCGCAAGCGGCAAGAATCATAGTTCAGTCTCCCGCCGCGCCTGTTCCTTGAATTCTTCCAATCGCCCGCCCGGTGCAGATGTCCCCGCTGGCGGCGATGTTTTGTCTTTCCAACTCAACACAATCATGCCCGCGAAAAAGAACCCCGCCAGCAGCACGGCGAAGGGCATGATCCATGCGATCTGGTTGAAGCCGGTGGTCGTGGGCGCGGCCAGGACGATCGGCCCGTATTTCTGCACAAAGGCCTGCAACACCAGGTCGTCGCTGTCACCGCGCTGAACGGCGGCAATCAGCTCGTTGCGCATCCGGTCGGAGTAGGTGCAGCCCACGTGATTGCACTCGAGCAAGATCTGGTTGCAGCCGCAAACGCAAATCAGTTTTTTGTGGCCCAGAGTATTGACGCGCGCATCGAAGTCGTCACCAGCTCCCATGAAAAATACAGAGAACGCCACCAACGCAATCACCTGCATGCAGCGGGTTGCGGCGAGCGATCTTCCGCCTGCGGCGCTACGCATGTTTGATTTTAAGGTTTGCATCTCAATCCCCCACGCCTGTCGTCTGCGCCATGCTTGCCTCGGACACGGTGGCGCGCACAGCAACCGGTTGCGTCACTTTGGCCGCGGCTTGGTTGGGAACCAGGGCCAGCAAAGTTCCCAGAACCAGGATCAGCCAGCCTGTCCAGAACCATCCCACCAGCGGATTCACATGCGCGGTGATAATGGGACGGTCGGTCGTGTCATTGTGTCCGGCATAGACGAGATACAAATCTTCAAAGAGCGAAGAGTGGACCGAGGGAAGCGTGTTCGCCTGCTGGCTCGCCTTGAAGAAGCGCCGCTCAGGATACATGGTTGCCAGCGGACGTCCATTTTTGAAGACGTCGATGATGGCCGAGGCCGACCCGAAATTCGCATTGTCGTCCTGCGTATAGGAGCGACAGACCAGCGTGTACTTGCCGATCTGCAGGGAGTCGCCGTTGCCCATCTCCTGCTCCCTGGTCTGGTTGAAGGCCGAGCCCACAAGTCCTATAACAGCCACGGCCACGCCAAAGTGCACAATGTATCCGCCGTAGCGCCGGGTGTTTCGCCGCCAGAGCTGCAGGACAGAAGAAAATAGATTGTGCCCGGTATGACCGCTGATGACGCGCGCTCCGCGCAAAAATTCTGAGACGATCGTCACCGCTACCATCACCGAGAGCGATATGGCCATGAGGCTATAGAAATAAGAAACATCTTGCCAGGGCTTCATGCCGCCAATCATGAGCGCGCCTGCGGTGGCCACGGCTGCCACTGTGGGGATCGTGAAATTGCGCTGCAGGCTGGCGAAAGACGTCCGTCTCCAAGCCAGAAGAGGCCCGGTTGCGGTCAGCAGCAGCAAAAGCAAGGCGATGGGAACATTCACGTGGTTATAAAATGGCGGACCCACAGTGATCTTATTTCCGGTTACCCACTCTGAAAGGATAGGAAAGAAGGTCCCCCACAGCACCGCAAAGCAAGATACCAGCAAGAGCAGGTTGTTGAACAGGAAGCTGGATTCGCGCGAAACCAGCGACTCCAGCCGGTGCTCGCTCTTCAGGTGGGAGCGGTTCTTCACAAAGAAAAAAAGGCAGACGACAAGAATAATCACCAGGAACACAAGAAACCAGTCTCCGATTGAAGACTGGGCAAATGCGTGTACTGAGCTGATGACCCCGCTGCGCGTCAGAAAGGTTCCCAGAATGGAGAGCATGAAAGTGGCGAAGATCAGCCAGACATTCCAGACTTTCATCATTCCGCGTTTTTCCTGCATCATTACCGAGTGCAGAAAAGCCGTGGCCGTCAGCCAGGGCAAAAGCGAGGCGTTCTCCACCGGGTCCCATCCCCAGTAGCCGCCCCAGCCCAATACATAGTAGGCCCAGTGTGAACCCAGGAAGATGCCGCAGGTCAGGAACATCCACGTGACCATGGTCCAGCGGCGGGTGATGTGGATCCACTTCTCGCCGGGATAACGCATGATGAGCGCGCCAAGGGCAAAGGCAAACGGCACCGACATTCCCACATAGCCCAGGTAGAGCATGGGGGGATGAATGACCATTTCGGGATATTGCAGCAGGGGATTCAATCCATTGCCGTCAAGGGGGATTTCACCTTGCGTCAGTGCAAACGGCTTGGCGGCAAAATTCAGCAAAAGAAGAAAGAACACCTGCACCCCCGCCAGAATTACCGAAGCATAGGCAGTCAGGCGGATATCAACCTTGTGCCGCAGGCGCAGCACAAATCCGTAGGCGCCCAGCAGCAGCGACCAGAACAGCAGCGAGCCCTCCTGCCCCGACCACAACACCGCGAACTTATAAGGAACAGGCAGGTCACGATTGCTGTGGTGGAGGATGTAAGCGACGGAAAAATCGTCGTGAAACGTGGACCACAGCAGCGCCGCAGCGGCAGCAACCACGGCGATGAAGGTTGCGATTCCGGCGCGGCGGGCGGTCTCGGTGAGCCGTTGGCTGGCGGGGCTTTCCCGCAGCAATGAAATCGCCCCCACAACCAGGCTGTACAAACTCAGGGCGAGAGCGCAAAGAAGTGCGAAACTACCGAAATAAGGCATGAAGTTAGTGAATCCGATGAAATTATATTGTTTCAAACATTACCCACAGCATGCAATGCGGGCGACCGGAGCCACAGTGTCTTGGGACGACGCGCCATTGTATCAACTATACATGCGTCAAAACCAAAAGAAATATACCTAGTACTTTTGCATAATCGATTGAGACCGCGGATTTTTAGAGTCTCTGTTGATCCTGAGCCGCAGGCGAAGGATCTCAATGGCGATGAGAAACCGCTGACAGCGAAATCTCCACCGTCAGCAGCGAAAACGGCGCAAGCTTGATCGGTTCGCCCGCATTGAGCCGTATCTTCTGCAAGGCAATCGGTCGGCCCGCGAGTTCTGCGCTCAGCGGCGTTTCGTTGATGCGGCTCAAAAGTTCAGGCGGCAGGTCTGGGCCGTTATGATCGGTCGCGGCAGGAGCGGCAAGCTGCCACGCGTCCGTCTCGCCTTTAACTCCGGTGAAACCCTTGATGCTCAGCTTCACATAATGCACCTCTGACCAACTGCGGTTGATGAGGTTGACAAAAAGGCGATTGCCTTTGTCATTTAACGCCGCGACCGTCGTCACTTCGGGAACGTCCTTTTCTTCGGTCATGATGCCCAGCGCCGGTGTGTCGTAGGTTTTGCCGCCGCTCACCGTGGACTTCACCAGCTTCGTGCCGAAATGCCGACTGAAAAGCTGCAAAGCGTAATAGGGCGCCTTGGGTTTGCCGTTGAACGCCACCCAGCCCATCGGCGTGCTGTCGGTGAACTTAAAATAATTGGCAATACGCATTTTCGGATGCGAGACGAATACCTGCAGCACCCGCCCGACATAGACGGCGCTGCCCATCGTCTTGATCCGGTCGAGCCAGGTCGGATCGAGCTTGAATGCGTAAAGTGGGCCCCATTCCGTCACCGCGATGCCGATATCCTTGCCACCTTGATATTTGCCGATCGTCTCTTCGATTTGGCTCAAATTGCGGTCAATGGCTTCGGGTGACGCCCAGAGCGCGCGGTAGACGTCTTTTGCTTCCGGCTGCTTTGCTTCGAACAACATGGGAAAATAGGCATTATGCACGGCGACATAATCGATGTCAGGCGCGTCGGCTTGCAGCAACGTCTCCAGCCATTCCGGATAAGGCAGCGTGATGCGGCTGGCATTGCTGTTGGCGATGGCAATCAGCGCGATTGTAGGATCAATCGCTTTCATCGCATGGGCATATTCCTTAAAACGCGCCGCATAGACTTGCGGATTTACCGCGACCTTAATCACCCCTGGATTCCCCGGCAGATAGAGTTCGTTGCCGACTTCCCAGTAATGCACCTTGATGGGGTCCGCGAGCCCGTCTGCCTGGCGGCGGGCATTGGCAGGGGCGTTGAAATATTCCACCCATTTTGCAGCCTCTTGCGCCGTTCCGGTTCCGGCATTGACGGTGATGAGCGGCTCTCCTCCTATTGACTTGGCAAAACGAGTGATTTCCGGAGAACCCATGATGTTCTTCGAGGCGCCGGGATCGGTAAAATGTTTGGTGGTCGGACGCTTTTCCAGCGGGCCGGTGCCGTCTTCCCAGTGGTAATAGTCGGAAAATGTACCGCCGGGGAAACGCACCAAAGAAATACCTTCATCGCGCGCAGCCGCTGCCAGGTCAGAACGGAAGACGCCCATGTCGTCGACAATGCCGTTGCCGTTATTGAACCATTCGATATTCGTGCCATAAAGCGTGCGTGGAATATCCCTGATATACGTTTTCGCATCCACCTCGCATAGCGTATCCGCTGTTATTCCCGGTGATTTTGCGTCCGTGGGCGTTCCAGCGGCGGCAAATTCCCATTCAAAGAAAATTGTGCATACAAGAATTGCATAGACACATGCGGATTTGACCGTCATCCATCCCCCATCCAGCTTATCGGCGTAGTCTTTCGAGCAAAGCTGACTGAAACCGTCAATCTTCCACGGCGGCGTCCGCAGGTCGCTGCGCGCGCAACGGCATCGGTGGCAGCCCCGGCCTCAGCCTCGGGCATCAGCCCAAGGTAAGCATAGCGAAAGGGATAAGCGTCCCCGAGAGTTTGGGCTTTTAACCCCAGGCCCGACAGGTCATGGCCTACGCCGTTCGTCTTTCGCTGTGTCCCAGGATCTCTGCTTCGGCGCGCGCCCAGTCTTCTTCAGCGGTACCGTGTTGCCCGCCGCGCTCCTGGAAGAGCTCGTAGGCGCGCTGGCGAACCCTCTCTTCTAAATTTGAATGATGGGTTGCGTGCGATTCGAATGCCACAATAGAGGCTTTAGGATGAGAATCATTATTCTCGCTGGCTACGGATTGGGGTTTTTTGGCGGCTTTTGCTTTTGGCATGAGGGTATCTCCTAATATTGACTTTATACGGAAGCCCCGGATGATCCGGCGTTGCTTCGCGTTTTTAAAATCATAACGCTACTCTCTGTGAAAAATACCATTCATAGTTAAAATTTTTGCAAAAATTCTTTCTATTCAGAAGGAAATTTTTTTCTATGACTCTGGAAACGGAATAGAATGCAGGAGAACTGTTGCTTTGCACATGGTCTGCCATCTTTCGTCGAATCGAATTACCTGGAGTGTGCCATGCGTACTTGCTTCCGATTTTTCGCGCTTATTGTTGCCCTGTCGGTTGCCCGCCAGTGTTTCGCAAAACCGCTTCCTACCGCTAAACCTTCAGAAATTGACGTCGCGCATTCTTCCATCACCGTGCACGTTCAGCGCGGAGGCGTGTTCGGCTTCACCGGCGACAACCACGAGATTAACGCGCCCATTAGTAAAGGGAAAGTTGACGAGGCCGCCAAAAGCGTCGAATTCCAGGTCGAGACCGCCAAAATGCAGGTCCTTGACCCTAAAATGGATTCTGCCAAGCGCGCCCAGGTGCAGGAGAAGATGCTTGGACCTGACGTTTTAGACAGTGCTCACTATCCTCTGATTGAGTTCAGCTCCACATCGGTGCAGTCCGACAAGAGCGGCCATTGGTTCGTAACCGGCAACCTGAAGTTGCATGGCCAATCGCGTCCGGTCACGGTGCAGGTGAGCGAGCCGGCGGAAGAGGTGAGTGCATCCAGCCCTCGCCCTAAAGTTCACCATTACAACGGGGCCGCCAGCCTGAAACAAAGCGCCTTCGGCATCAAACCGGTCAGCATCGCCGGCGGAACGGTAAAGGTGAAAGACGAAATCAAGATTGACTTCGAGATTGTCACCCGCTAGCGCTACTGCGCCGCGCCCGGCGTACGGTGGGAGCCCCGGCTTTAGCCCAGGCGCTCTCGTGAATCGCAGATCCGAAGGCCTTCCACACTTCCATATTACCCGCGTAATCCTTCAACATGCGCTCCGGATGAAACTGCAACCCAACCAGAAACTTCGCCTTGGGATCGTAGTACGCCTCCAGCAACCCATCCTCGGCATATGCCATGGGCTTGAAACGCGGTGCTAAATCGCGCGTCCCCTGATGATGGTAGCTGTTGACCCGTATGGTGTCTTGACCGTACCACTGCTCCAGCGGAGTGCCCGGAACGATCGTGACTGCGTGCCGATAGTTGTCGTAGTGGTCATAATCAATGTGCTTGACGTGCGATTTTTTTTCTTTTTGCACGTCGCCATACAACGTTCCTCCACAAACCGCGTTCACCAGTTGCGATCCTCTGCATATCGCAAGAATGGGAAGCTTGTGGCGCAAAGCGTGGCGAATCAGTGTAATTTCAATCTTGTCTTTCAGGGGGTGCGTCTCTTCGGCGAATTTGCGGTTGGCCTGGCCTCCCTTGTAATCGGCAGGATCGATGTCCTCGCCTTCGACCAGCAGGAGCCCCTTCATTTCTTTCATGTAGCCGGCCATGCATGCCAGTGTGCCTTCCACCACAGGAATCATCACCGGCAAGGTCCCCATTTGAATGAGGAGTTCGAGGTGGTATTCGCCCAGGAAATCCACATACTTGTCCTTGCGAATCATGCGGCGGGTCACAACCAGGACAACTGGACGCTTATTTTTCATGGAATCAATGCCCGCAGAGCCTCGATGAGCCGCTCATCTTTCTCGCGTCCTTGCGAGGCCACGCGAATATGAAAATTATCCATGCCCACTTTGTTGGAACAGTCGCGCACATAGATTTGATGCTCTTGTAGCAGGCGCGCCTGCAAATCAGTCGCGGTCATGCCGGTCTTGATCTTGAACAGAACAAAATTAGCGCCTGTGGGATAAACATCGAGTCCCGGGATCGCCTTCAACGCGCTATAAAGCCAGCGCACATCGCCGATCAAACGCTTGCGGGCCGCGTGATACTCGGCATCTGTAGCCGGCAGCAGAGACAAAAAATATTGCGCCAGGGTGTTCAGGTTCCAGGTAGGAATCAGCCTGCGCATGCGGTTGAGAAGATAAAGGTTCTGGCTGTAGCAGTAACCCAGGCGCAATCCGGGGACCCCGCAGTGTTTGCTCATGCTGCGCACAATCAGCAGGTTCGAGAATTGGTCCGCCACCTGGAGCAGGCTTGGGATGGGATCGCCGGCAAAGTCGATGAACGATTCATCCACGATCACCAGCTCCAGGTCCTTGGTCTGCTGCAGAAAATCGATCATCTCATCCAGGCATAAGAGCTGGCCGGTGGGGTTTCCCGGGTTGATCACAAGCAGCGACTTCAGGCCGCGCTGGCGCACCCATGCCAGATAGCCGTTCAATCGCAGTTGGTAGCCCTGCTCTGGATCCAGCATATAAAGTTCGGCATCGCGCTGGTCTCTTACCTTTTCGATATATTCCCCAAACGTCGGCACCGGCACCGCGATGCGGTCAATCAGGCTGGTGTTGATATCCACGATAAGTTCGGTGGCGCCATTGCCGATGATTAAATTCTCCGGCGAGACGTGCAGAACCGCCGCCAGGCTCTGTTGCCCTATCAACGGATTGCTGGAGGGATAAGACTTGATCAGGTTCGGAAGATTTTCCTGCAATTCGCGCAGCATCTGCGGCGTGGGGTAGTAGGGGTTGGCGATGAAACAAAAATCAATGATGTCTTTGGCTTTTTCGTAGCCCACTAGGTCGGCTAGTGAAGGCGAGTGCGAGGTCTCGTAAAAAAGGTGCCGTCTTAACTCAGCAGGGGAAGCAGCAGCAGGCGCATTCTTCATTTATTCCAGTGCCTCATTTCTGAGTCTAGCCATTTTGCAGGTTTCTTGCACGCGGGTTCTGGCGTGACGTTCTGGACAACTGACCCAGAGGCAGCACCTCACATTCATGGCTCACCGTTTCTGCGTCGCAAGCATTCGGCCAAGTTGGACTGCTTAAGGGGGTCGACCACGAGCTCGCTGTGCTGATGGTAGTCCTGGGCGGTCTGCTGCAATACCCTGTTTGGCGCTGAATAACATAGACAGAAGACGAGAGCCGCTGTTAAATAAAAACGTGGAAGTACCGGCGGTCGTAATCATCGATCCTAAATATCCCCACAATGTGGGTACGGCTATCCGCGCGTGCGCGTGCTTCGAGGTCAAGTCGCTGATCTGGACAGGAGAGCGGGTCAATCCTGCCAAGTATTCGCGCTTGCCGCGCGAGGAGCGCATGAAAGGCTACAAGCAAGTTGATTTTCGCAATGACGAGCGGCCCTTTGAGCTGCTGCCCAAAGATTGTGTTCCGGTGTGCGTTGAGGTCTTCGAGAATTCTGAGCCGCTCACAACTTTCGAGCATCCGGAAAACGCTGTTTATGTATTTGGCCCCGAGGATGGCAGAGTGCCACAGGTGATTCGCCGGCTATGCCACAGGTTCCTGCATATTCCCGCGCATTTTTGTTTGAACCTGAGCGCCGCTATTAATGTCGTGCTTGCTCATCGTTTGATGTCACGACAGCTTGCCGGCAAAGTTCCCATTTTGCCTTTGCGCGAGATGCTGGTGGAAGTGCGTGGGCGAGTGCCTACGCCCAACATGGATGAAGTTGGGTGGGATGGGAAGTGAAAGAAAAACCACTCCAAACTAGGCAGTCATATGACGATTTTAGGAAACTGAGTCTTGAGCTCGCACAGCGCGACCCGGTGCTTTACTATAGTCTCGATCACCACGAGAGGTACTGGATCGAGCTCCTTTACGCTGATATGCAGCACATCATCAACGGAAAGTTCACGGATAATGAGCAGTGTCTTGGCGCAGCCGATTTTGCGGCCAGATATTTGCTAGTGAATATGAAGAACAGGCGCCTCTCCAAGAGATTGACCTTTCGCGTGAGCCCACTTGTGTGGCGCAAACATTTCCGCGAGAGCTTGCCTGACATTAGTTATGAGGACGAGCCGCCAAACTTACTTGAAAAGATTCGGCGGCGATTCGATTAGACCATTTCGTTGCGGAGCACATGCATGAAGAAGTACTCAGTACAGCAAGTTCGAGAGATTTTGAAGAATGCTGGCTATGAGGTCGAGGATGAGCTTCGGCTTGGAAATAATACCGGCACTCAGCTATCTATAATCGATGGTCCAAAAGTCAATGTATATGACAAAGGCACACTTTTTGTGCAAGGAAAGGATGCTGAATTAATTAAAGGATTATTTGGGTCAACCGCATCGCCAAAGCATATAAGCAGCCCCGCGGCGCCATCACGCGTTTTTGTCGTGTATGGGCACGATAGTACGGCGAAAGTCCAACTGGAAGCGATGCTGCGTCGATGGAAAATTGAGCCTTTGATACTAGATCAATTGCCTTCGCAAGGACAAACAATTATTGAGAAATTGGAAGCAGCAAGCAAAGATGCTGATTTTGGAATTGTTCTTGCCACTCCTGACGACGAAGGGCACCGCGCCAACCGTCCTGACGAAAAATCATTGCGCGCGCGGCGAAATGTCGTGCTCGAACTGGGGATGCTTTTGGCTCTGCTGGGCCGCTCTCGGGTTGCAATCCTCTTGAAAGATCAGAAAAGTATGGAAAAGCCTTCCGATATACAGGGATTAATTTTACATACCCTTTAAAGAAAACGTAGCTGAGACATCCACTATCCTGGCAAAAGAAATGGCTGAACACGGCTTTAGGATTGAAATCAGGGATCTTTAAACCTATTGCGGGTTTTCCTCAGCTTGATTAGCGCACTGCCGGCAGCCAACTTTTGCCCTGCCGTGCTTTTTCGTAGGCTTCGATTTGCGATTGGTGGCGCATTGTAAGTCCGATGTCGTCTAATCCTTCGAGCAGACAGTAGCGGGTAAAGGCTTCAATATTAAAAATTGCCTGAAAGCCGGCGTCGTCTTTCACTGTCATATCTTCGAGTGAAACCGTGAGGCGATAGCCTTCGCCGGTCTGCGCGCGCTTGGTGATTTCGGCAACCTCTTCCGGTTTCAGCACCACAGCAAGCAGTCCATTCTTGCCTGCGTTGTTACGGAAGATATCGGCAAACGTAGAAGCAATCACCACGCGGATGCCGTAGTCGGCGAGCGCCCAGGCGGCGTGCTCGCGCGAGGAGCCGCAGCCGAAGTTGCGGCCGGCGATCAGGATGGAAGCGCCTTGGTAGCGCGGAGCGTTCAACACGAAATCAGGGCGCGGCTTGTCGGCCGAATAACGCCAGTCGTAAAACAGAAAATCGCCGTAGCCGGAGCGCTCGATGCGCTTGAGAAACTGCTTGGGGATGATCTGGTCGGTGTCAACATCGTCCCGGTCGAGCGGGACGGCCAATCCGGTGTGTGTGCGAAACGCTTCCATGATCTTTCTTAATCCTCGAAAAGCTAAAAATTTATTTCCTGATTGATCCGATGATTCAATCACTCAATCTTTCTAGTCCTTAAATTCCCAATTGCGGATGTCGGTAAAGTGTCCGGTGATGGCGGCGGCGGCGGCCATCATGGGGCTTACCAGGTGCGTGCGTCCGCCGGCGCCCTGGCGGCCTTCAAAATTACGGTTGCTGGTGGAGGCGCAACGCTCCCCCGAAGCAAGAATATCAGGATTCATGCCCAGGCACATCGAGCATCCCGATTCGCGCCACTCAAAACCGGCGGCGCGGAAGATGGAATCCAGCCCCTCGCGCTCGGCGGCCTGTTTGACAACCTGCGAGCCGGGAACGACCATGGCGCGCACGTGTGGGTTGACCTTGTATCCGCGCAGCACGCGGGCGGCGGCGCGCAGGTCTTCAATGCGTCCGTTGGTGCAGGAGCCGATAAAGACCCTGTCCACGGAGATATCTTCAAAGCTGACTCCGGGCTTGAGGCCCATGTATTCCAGGGCCCGCTCGGTGGCCTTGCGGTCGGAATCATTGTTCGCATCCTGCGGACTGGGAACGCGAGTCGTGACGGGCACTGCCATTCCGGGGTTTGTCCCCCAGGTGACGAAAGGAGCGAGCCTGGCTGCGTCTATTTCGATAGTTGTATCGAACTTCGCGCCCTGGTCGGTAGGCAGATTGCGCCAGTAGTCCAGGGCTTCGTTCCAGGCTTTGCCTTTGGGAGCGAAGCGGCGGCCTTCAAGATAAGCAAAGGTCGTGTCGTCGGGAGCGATCATGCCGGCGCGCGCACCGGCTTCAATGCTCATATTGCAGACGGTCAGGCGACCTTCCATGGTCAACTTGCGCACAGCCTCTCCCGAATACTCGACCACGTGGCCGGTGGCGCCATCGGTCTTGATCTGGGCGATAATCCCCAGCACCAGGTCCTTTGCAGTAACGCCTTGCGGCAAATCTCCCTTGACGCAGATTTCCATGGTGCGCGGCTTGTGCTGCGGCAGGCACTGCGTGGCCAGCACATGCTCGACTTCCGAGGTTCCGATGCCGAAGGCCAGCGCGCCAAAGGCGCCGTGCGTGCTGGTGTGGCTGTCGCCGCAGACGATGGTCATGCCCGGCTGGGTGAGTCCCATTTCGGGACCGATCACGTGGACGATTCCTTGCTCTGCCGAACCGATGTCGAATAATTGAACGCCGAATTCTTTACAGTTTTGGCGCAGGGTCTCGATCTGCTTTGCGGAAATCGGATCTTGAATGCGCAGACGATCACTGGCGATGGTGGGCACGTTGTGATCAATGGTGGCAACCGTCAGGTCGGGACGGCGTATCTTGCGCTTGGCTGTACGCAGGCCCTCAAAGGCCTGGGGCGAGGTGACCTCGTGAATAAGATGCAGATCAATATAGAGGGCCGCCGGTTCGCCCTCGGGATGGACGACGGTATGCGCGTCCCATACTTTTTCGAATAATGTTTTCGGTTTCGACATTAATTATTTGATTCCTTTGTTCGCTTCGGGCTTCAATAGTCGTGCCCTGATACAAGTCTCTCACCATCCGGTTATATTCGTAGAGATGTAGCTTGCTACGTCTCTGCCGGGCATCTTCTACACCGCGTGGTACGAATGGCGGCGGTTGATCTTTTCCGCGACCGCGGCCTCGACCCGTTCGCCCATCTCAGTGGTAGAAACCAGTTGCGTGCCCGCGCCGCGATGCAGGTCGGCGGTGCGGAAGCCCTGCTCCAGCACCTGGTTGATAGCGGCTTCGACGTCGTCGGCTTCCTGGTTCAATCCCATGCTATGGCGCAGCAACATGGCCACGGTGGCAATCGCGCCCAGCGGATTGGCGATATTCTTTCCGGCGATATCAGGGGCAGAGCCGTGCACCGGCTCATACAGTCCTACCTGCCCACCAATTGTGGCAGAGGCCAGCATGCCCAGCGATCCGGTAATCACCGCGGCTTCGTCGGAGAGAATGTCGCCGAACAGGTTCTCGGTCACAATCACGTCGAAGCGGCGCGGATTCAGGACGAGGTGCATGGCGGCCGCGTCCACATACATGTGGTCCAGGGTTACGTCAGGATATTCAGCCGCCAGGGCAATCACCGTATCGCGCCAGAGCTGGGAGACGTCAAGCACATTGGCCTTGTCAATCGAAGTCAGCTTGCGCTTTCTCTTGCGCGCCTGCTCAAAGGCAATTCGCGCCACCCGCTGGATTTCAGGAACGGTATAGCGCATGGTGTTGAAGGCATAGTCGGCCGTCTTTTCGCGGGGCTCGCCAAAATATAGCCCGCCGAGCAGCTCGCGGATGATCAGGACATTGGCTCCCTGCGTCACCTCGGCGCGCAACGGAGAGCCTGCGCTCAGGCTGGGATAAGCAATCGCCGGACGAAGATTCGCATATCCGCCCAATGCGGTGCGCAGCTGCAACAATCCGGTTTCCGGACGCATGTTGCGCGGCAAGTTATCGTACTCGGGACCACCTACCGCGCCCAACAGAACGGCATTGCTCTCAAGGCACGCGTCCATAGTGGCGCGCGGGAAGGGGGACTGGCTCTGCTTGATGGCAACCCCGCCCACGGGAAACTCGCGAGCTTCAATTTCGTGTCCGCATAAATCGGCGACGGTGCGCAAAACGCGCATGGCCTGGGTGATGACCTCAGGGCCGATGCCGTCTCCGGGGAGAACTGTGAGTTTTGTTTTCATAAGAAGGTAAGCTCTTAGCCTTTAGCTCTTGAGCGCGTTTCAAAATCCACAAAATAATTAATCTTGAGCCCTCGGGGGCTAAAGCCCATCACATTCCGGGCCTTACGGCACGATCCCGCGAAGCGGGATCGTGCCCTGATACATGTCTCCACACAGAAAAGATACATGTCTTCACGCATGTGAAGTTTTTCAATTACGTCTGGGCGACCTGCGCGTGCGCCGGTGCGGGCCGTTTGGGCGCCGGCAGGAAGCTGATCAGGTCCTGCTCGTAGACATTTTTCTTGCGGTCTGCCAGGGCAATAAATTGCTGGTAGCAGATTTCCAGGTCCTCATCACTTAGTTTATATCCAAGCTCGGCGTAGCGGCTGGCCAGCGCATGGCGTCCGGAGTGCTTTCCCAGGACCATGCGCGAGCCGGGTGCGCCCACCGACTGCGGAGTCATGATCTCGTAGCACAGCGGATTGTTCAGCATTCCATGCTGGTGAATGCCGGCCTCGTGCGCGAAGGCATTGTTACCCACAATGGCCTTGTTGGGTTGCGGAGCGACACCGATGACTTTGGCGATCAACTGGCTGGTAGGATAAATCTGCTCGCTGACCACACCCGTTTCAAAAGGATACAAATCGGGGCGCACGCGCATGGCCATGACAACTTCTTCCATGGCGCAGTTGCCGGCGCGCTCGCCAATTCCATTCATGCATGTCTCGACCTGTCGGGCCCCCGCTTTAACTGCGGCCAGGCTGTTGGCAACCGCCATTCCCAAATCGTTGTGGCAATGCACGGAGAGCGTGATCTTGTCCGCGCCCTTTACCTCGCGCAAGATCGTCGTAATAATGCGGGCAAACTCTTCCGGCATGGTGTAGCCGACGGTATCCGGAATGTTCACAGTGGTGGCCCCGGCGGCAATTGCGGTCTCCACCATGGCGCACAGAAATTGCGGATCGGTGCGGGTGGCGTCTTCCGGTGAAAATTCGATGTCGCTCAGCAGCGACTTGGCGAAAGCTACCGCTTCTTTGGTCTGCTGCAGGGCCTGCTCACGGGTGATTTTCAGTTTATGCTGTAGATGGATATCGGAAGAGGCGAGAAAGAGGTGGATGCGAGGCTTGCTGGCAATTTTAACGGCGTCCCATGCGCACTGGATATCATCCTTTTTGGCGCGTGCGAGCGCCGTAATAACAGGACGGCGGACTTCCGCCGCCACTTTCTGAACCCCCGCAAAATCGCCTTGCGAAGAAATGGGGAAGCCGGCTTCGATCACATCCACGCCCAACGCCTCAAGCTGGCGCGCAATCACCAGCTTTTCCTCGAGGTTCATGCTGCAGCCGGGAGATTGCTCTCCATCGCGCAGCGTGGTATCGAAGATTACAATGCGCTCGCGTTCCATCCCTTCCTCCTGCTCCAGGTGCAAAGTCTAATTTTCCGGTACCGGCCTATTATAAGACAAGCTTATAATTTTTATTTATCTATCAGCAGAATTAATACTATTATGCCACGTACCTGCTACGAACAGATGGACTTATAGGCTTACGGGATGCAACAAAATAAGAACCAGATGACCCGCGGAGGGATAACGAGTCATCTGGGTAAGTTGCAGCAGGAGAAACTCTAGGCCCGGCCAATGCCAACATATTGGAAACCAAGAGTGCGAAGACGGGTCGAATCCAGCAGGTTCTTGGTATCAATAATGATAGGCTGCCGCACCAGGTGCTTGATCTTGTCGAAATCGAGCGCGCGGAACTCGGGCCAGCCGGTGCTGATTACCAGGGCATCCACCCCCTGGGCAACGTCATAAGCATTCTCGCAGTACTCGACGGCCCCGTTGAGTTCGATCTTGGCATCGGGAATCGCTACCGGATCATAGGCGCGCACGTGCGCCCCACGGGCCAGCAGCCGGCGAGCCAGATCAATGGAGGAAGAAGCGGCCACCGAGTTGGTGTTGGGCTTGAACGACAGGCCGAGAATACCGACTTCCTTGCCGGAGACGGGTTCAACCAGCTTCGAGAGTTTATCGACCACGCGGTCGGTCAGCGAACGATTGACCTCGCGCGCGGCGGTGAGGATGCGCAGCAAGACGCCTTTGCCCATGGCGAGCTGGGCGAGAGAATCCATGTCGGCCTCGACAAACGCACCGCCGAAGCCGGCTCCCGGTTGCAGGCAGCGAGGAGCAATTTTTTTATCCAGACCGAGGGCCAGCGCCAGGTCAACCGCATCCGCATTTACGTGCTCACACAGTGAAGCCAATTCGTTGATGAACGAAATCTTGGTGGCCACAAACGCAGTGGAGGCTTCGCGCACCAGCTCGGCAGTTTCATGGTTGGTCACAATGACAGGCACGCCGCGCATGACCAATGGGCGATACACCTGCTTGAGCAGGAGCACAGCCTGGTTGGAATTGGTTCCCAGGACAATGCGGTCGGGCCAGTTGAAGTCTTCCACGGCGCAACCATCGGTCAGGAAAACCGGCTGGGAGACAATCACGATGCTTTTGCCCAGTCCTTCAATTGCTTTTTCGATGCGGGCGGCGGTGCCGACCGGCACCGGAGTCATGATTACAAAAATGGAGTTGTTTCCCGCCTCACGCGCGATCTGTTGCGTGATCTCTTCAAGGTAGCGGTACGAATCGGAGGCGAAAAAGATGACTTGTGATTTTTGAGCGAAAGATGTCAACTCGGTGGAATACGTCAGACGGGCAGCGCGCAGGTTGCGGCGAAGAATATCTTTAAGGTTGCGCTCGTAGAAAGGTGTGTTGCCTTCGGCCAGGGACTCCACCCGCGAGCTGTCTTCATCGAATACCATGACCGGCGTGCCGAAATCTGCGAGGCAGGCCGCCGCCACGGTACCGAGGTATCCGGTTCCGTAAACTCCTATTTGCATACATCCTTCTCTTTCCGGGGAGATCGTCGTGCTTACGGGGGAGACTGCTTTACATATAGTTTGTAATGCCTGGGTAGCTTATCCGCAAGACCGAAAGAGGACATGTACTTTCAGAAGTTCATCGCTGGCCTGCTTCGGGGCATGTACCTTCGTGTTGCGGCGCGCTGGCGGCAAGAGGAACCCTGGCGAGGTCGTCCCACTTGCCGGGTACGAACTCGCGGACCAGGGTGAGTTCCTTCACAAGGAAGTCGCGCTCGCCCGCATAACGCGACCATTGCGCCTCCGCCTCTTCCGCAGCCGTAAGCGCAGCTGCATCGTCGGCAAATTTCGCCAGTGTGATATGCGGAACGTAGGACCAGGGTTCTTCGGCGCGAAAACCATACTGGTTCAACTGCTGATGCAGGCTGCTGATCTGCGAGGCTCCCTGCTGAACACTCAGATAGACGGTGCTGGTGGCGGGAACAAAAGCCTCTACCTGCCCCAGCGAGACGCGCACGGGCTCGGCTTTGTAGCAGATCCTCTTCAGGGCAGCGAGCAGCTTGTCGCGGGGCGCCTCCAGCACGCGCGGCGCAAGCAGGGTGAGATGCGGACGCACATGGGCCTGCTCGGGCGTAAGCCGGCCGCGCAGGTTCTCCACAAAACTGGCCAGCGGTCCATTGATATATGCAACTACCGCGTAAGAAGCCGGCTCCATGACTGGATTATAAGGTTTGCACCTCCAAGCTCCCAGCTTCAAGCTCCAAGCTGCAAGGAGAAGCAAATCTTGCGGCGAATCATTGTTCTGCAAAACGGGCCGAAGTAGTGCTCCCCCTCCCCCATTACTTGAAGTAGTCCATTTCGTGATAAACCGCTGTCATTCAATGGTTTACGGCAGGGCGCGAAGTAGTGAAAGCAGAAAGATCAGTTCGTGCGTTTGTTCGAAGTACCTCGCATAAAGGGCATTCGTGAATCCCAACTCAAGCCATGAATTTTCAAAGATCCCGCTCCGCACTGTGGAATGCGGAATAAACTTCAAGATTCATGATGACTTGATTTTTATGTGGGAAGCAACCGTTTGATATCAGTTTGTTTCGCACTGCGGAAGTCGGCACTTGCCTGCCAAAGACCATGGCCGGCATTGGACCCAGGGGCGGAACCATGAGAGTACACATTTTGACTTTCGTTACCCGTTATAGCTTCCGGGGGATATCAGGTTTACAATCTCAAAACCGAGTGGGAGACGAGCTAAATGCCTGATACTCCGGATATTGATGAGATCATCAAAAGCGCGCAGGCGCGTATTGCCGCCGAGAATCAAAGAGCACGCCAGGAAAAAGCGGCGAAGTTGCGGGAAGAGCAGGAGAAGCAGATCAATCAGTATCAGAAGACACTGGTCCTCTATTTTCGTCCGGATGTTTATTCCGTTCTCAACCTGACCTATGTCTGGTCGAATGGACCGGCGGCGCGGTTCGAATACAAAAATGCCGTGATCCTGATCACCCGCCCACCGGGTTCGCAATTTCGCGTGACCGCCACCAAAGATAACAGGACCTTTGAGGCTTTCGTGGAATACTCCGGCCTTCTGAACAAACAGACTTTGATTGGCGACCACATTCTTGACGCAGTGGCCCAGTTACTCACTAAATTCAGCAGTTGACGCTTTTCACTTCAGCGCGCCTTTTCCATTCCCAATTTGGATCGCTTGCGATAGTACTGGGAGCTTATTCACCACGGAGGCACTGAGACACGGAGAAAAGCAGAGGGATTGTGCGGCAGGATGCGTAGAGTTTTTCGATGAGCTCCGTAATTTCTCTTCGCGCACTTATTCTGGGCTGGAACGACTGACTGAATCCAACAAATCATTTAGAATCGAATTCTAGTTCAGTCGGGGCGTAGCGCAGCCTGGTAGCGCACCTGCCTTGGGCGCAGGGGGTCACAGGTTCAAATCCTGTCGCCCCGACCAATTTTTATTCCTTTGAATTCAATGGATTACCGAGTAACCCATTTTCAATTTTCGTCAAATAAAGTTAATAAGTTGTTTGATTCCAATCAATTGTTAAAGTTAATAAGTTGTTTGATTCCAATCAATTGTTATGGTTCAAAATTCGTAAGCGTACGGAGAAAGAACCAGACGCTTACAACGCGTACCTCGGTGCCGTTTGGGTTCGCTCGCAGCAAGCCCAGGCGGGGCTTAATAGCAGAAAAAACTAGAGTATAAGGAGCTTTTGGGCGGGTATTCTCCCGTTCGACCCACAGTCGCCTACTGTGGTGCTCCGTATTTCGTGCGGAGTTCCAGATTGACCTCCAGCACGTTGACCATCTTCTCTCCTGCCAGGCCCGCCAATGGCGCTGAGGTGTTTGCCTGCAAGATCTGCTTGATTTCATTGCGCACGGTTGCCGGGTCGCGCTTTGTATCTGCGGCCCATTTGGCGGAGACGCGATCAAGCTGAAACTCTGCATTCTGCAGGGTGATGTGCGGATCGAGCCCTGAGCCAGAGGTGGTCACCATGTCGCCGGGGACTTCCTGAAGGTCGACATCGGCATGATCTTGGCGCCACATATCAAAAAAGATTGACTGGACATCGCTGCCATCCTTGACCGGCTCAATGGTTGTTTGAGGTTTGCCATCTGGTCCAGTACGAGTAACCGCAGAAGGAAATTTGCCGGGATTATCCTTTGAAAAATTCTCGAAGAACACGACAGCTAAATCCGTGGCCTGAGGCTGGGGCGTTGCCGGATTGCCTTTGACCCAATCTGCTACTACCGTGGGGTGGGCCTTGGCCCAGTCATTTAGATACGCGGCGTGAGTAGGATCGGCACTCACCCACGCCGTTGCCAATCCATTGTGCATGTCGGCCCACTGTGCAACTATATGCGGAGCGCCTTGATATACATCTTTCTGGAACCATTGCTCGACATCCGGCGCCACTAACTGCCCGGCCGTCGGCCCGCTGCGATACTTCACAATGGGGCCAAGCGCGCGGGCCACACGATCTCGCAACAGGTAGTTGGAAGGACCAAGCGTTGACGAAGCTGACGCTGAGGCATCATAGGACGCAGCCGAGGGACGTGGCTGGAAATACTCGTCCTTGGTAAACGGCTGCGCGATGAGCTTGGAGCCAACCACCGTGCCATCCGGCCCTTTCACCAGGCTGCCGTTTGCCTGGAAGGGGAACACCGTCTGTCCAATCGCCCACACTACCAGCGGATAAACAATGCAGCAGATCACTACCGTCAGGCCCAGAAGTATTAAGCTCTTTGAGATGTATTTCATAAATGATGTCTCCTTAATTGAACTCAGCGTCAAGAAGCCATGTGCAGGCCGACCATGACGACATCAATCAGTTTGATTCCTATAAAGGGAACGATCACACCGCCCACGCCCCAGATCAGCAGGTTCCTGCGCAATAGCGCATCTGCGCCGAGGGGCTTGTAGGCCACTCCCTTGAGCGCAACCGGAATGAGCAGAGGAATGATGATGGCGTTGAAGATAATGGCTGAAAGGATGGCCGACGTGGCTGAATGCAAATGCATAATATCAACCGTCTTCAGCCAGGGCAGCGTGCCAGCGAACAGCGCGGGGATAATGGCGAAGTACTTGGCCACGTCGTTGGCGATAGAGAACGTCGTCAGCGCGCCGCGCGTCATCAGCAGTTGCTTGCCGATTTCCACTACTTCGATCAGCTTGGTGGGGTCGCTGTCCAAGTCCACCATGTTGGCGGCTTCTTTGGCTGCCTGAGTGCCGGCGTTCATGGCCAGCGCAACATCGGCCTGCGCCAGCGCAGGGGCATCGTTGGTGCCATCGCCCATCATGGCGACCAGCCTTCCCTCTGCCTGCTGCTTGCGCAGGTAAGCCAGTTTGGTTTCAGGCGTGGCTTGTGCCACGAAGTCATCAACCCCCGCCTGCTTGGCAATGGTCGCAGCCGTTAAAGGATTGTCCCCGGTAATCATTACCGTGCGCAATCCCATCTTGCGTAGGCGATCGAAACGTTCATGCATCGCCGGCTTCAGAATATCTTCAAGCACGACCACGCCGACGATCCTGATCCCATCCACCACGACCAGAGGCGTGGCGCCCTTGGAAGCTACCGAATCCACCAGCGCTTTAAGTCCGGAAGGAATTGCGCCGCTGGCGCTTTCCACCAATTTGATGATCGCATCGGGCGCTCCCTTGCGGATTTTCTGCCCGTTGGGAAGGTTAATGCCGCTCATTCGGGTTTGGGCGGTGAAGGGCACGAACTCGGCATCGCTTGGCGTGACTACCGGCACTTGGCCTTGCTCTTCGTATCTCTTAACAATGCTTTTCCCTTCTGGTGTCTGATCGGCGGCAGAAGCCAACGCGGCCAACCGTCCAACCTCGGAGGAGCTATGTCCATCCACCGGCAAGAAATCGGTGGCATGCCGATTGCCCATCGTGATGGTGCCGGTTTTATCCAGCAGCACGATATCGATGTCGCCTGCCACTTCGACCGCTTTGCCGCTCTTGGCGAGGATGTTGGCTTGCAGAGCGCGGTCCATACCCGCGATTCCAATGGCGGCCAGCAATGCGCCAATCGTCGTAGGAATGAGGCAGACCAGGAGCGCGATCAAGGTTGGAACATCGGTCCCAAGACTCTTCAGCGGCTCCGTAATGCCCAGGTAGCCCATCATGTACTGCTCGGCATTCCACGCCATTGGCCAGAGTGGAATCACCACGATCAGGAAGATCAGGGTAAAGGCGGTGAGCACCAGCGTTAGCGCAATCTCATTGGGGGTCCGCTGGCGCATCGCGCCTTCAACGAGGGCAATCATTCGATCGAGGAACGACTCGCCAGGGCGCGCCGTGATTTTGATTACGATGCGGTCAGACAGAACTGTAGTGCCGCCGGTTACGGCGGAGCGGTCGCCGCCAGCTTCGCGAATCACCGGCGCGGATTCGCCGGTGATCGCCGACTCATCCACCGAAGCAATACCTTCAACGACATCGCCGTCGCCGGGAATCACCTGTCCTGCTTCCACGACCACGCAGTCATCCGGCTGCAATTTCGTAGAAGAAACCTCTTCGATGCTCTTTCCCCGCAAACGGTAAGCAACGGTGTCGCGGCGCGTCTTACGCAGCGATTCGGCCTGGGCTTTACCGCGTGCTTCGGCGAGAGCGGTAGCGAAGTTGGCGAACAACACAGTCAGGAAGAGCCAGATATCGAGCGCAATAAAATAGGTCACCGGCACCTGGCTGGCCGAACGCTGCACGAGTGCTTGCACAATGTAGAGCAAGGTAAGAAACGCCCCCACCTCGACCACAAACATCACGGGGTTCTTCCACTGGATGTCTGGCCGCAGCATGACGAACGACTCCTTGAGCGCGTCCTTGACCAAGTGCCCGGTGAGCAGTCCTTGCCGCCGAACTCGTGGCGGCGTGGGTGGCTGCGGCCCAAGCGGAATAGCTTCAGGTAGTAGTACCGGCTGTGCAACAGTTGATGGTTCCATCTCACTTACTCCTTATGAAGGCTTGCCAGATTAATCCTTGTCTAAAGTTTTGATACGCCACTGCGAATGCTCGTCTCATCAACCACCAAATGGGATTGGCCCTAAGTGCTCCGCAATCGGCCCAAGGGCGGCAACGGGCAAAAAGAGCAGCGCACCGATGATGGCGATCGTTCCCAGCATGAGAAATCCGAACGTGGGCGTGTCATCACGCAAAGTCCCCAATCCGAAGGGCGAGGTTTTCTTCGCTCCCAAACTCGCCGCCAGGGCAATGGGCGCGATAATCGGAATCAAACGGCTGAGGACGATGACGATGCCTGAGGCAATGTCCCATGGCACCGCTTCGGGCGCCGGGCTGGGATTGTTATTGAATCCATAAGTCGCTCCTAACCCATCAAAGGCCGATCCGTTATTGGCAGAGGCTGATGAGAAGTGGTACATGATTTCAGAGAAACCATGCGGCCCAGGATTATTTGTCGCTTTCATGCCCCAATTGTTGGCGGAAAAGAGGCCCGTAGGCATCAGGATCATAATCGGATGAATGAGTAGTGCGATCATTGCCAGCTTCATCTCGCGGGCGCCGATCTTTTTGCCCAGGTATTCCGGAGTTCGCCCTACCATCTGGCCGGCGACAAAGATTCCAGTAACCAAGAACAGCAGGAAGTTGATCACCCCGACGCCCTTGCCGCCGAAGATGCAATTCAGCCACATTCCAACCATCGGCGACAGGCCCGCCATCGGGTTCAGGCTATCGTGCTCGGCGTTCACCGCGCCGCAGGTTACGTCCACGGTCAAGGCTGCAAAGGTAGCGCCTGCTGAAGTCCCAAAGCGCATCTCTTTGCCCTCGAGATTGCCGAGGTGCTGATCAACCGGCAATCCGGCAACCGCAGGCAGGGTAAAGACTCGTTTCCCACCCGGCGCCGTCGCACTGGGAATCTCATAGGTTCGCGCTTCCGGATGCGCGGTCAGGCCGGGATTCGGTTTCATGGTGTCATAGTAGATCGGCCATACAATAGTGCCGATCACCATCAGCATCATGACCGAGTAAATTACCCATGCATGGCGCAGCTTCTTCAGCATGCGCCCATACATCAGCACAAGCGAAAACGGGAACAGCGTCATGGCCACACAGGAGAGCCAGTTGGTGAATCCGGTGGGATTCTCAAAAGGATGCGCCGAGTTCATTCCATAAAAGCCGCCGCCGTTGGTGCCCAACTGTTTCATGGGCATAAAGGCGCCCAGCGGCCCAACCACAATCGTCTGTTGCTTGGCCTGGCCGTTGTCACCTATGCCTAAGGCTCCCGGTTCGAGCGTTGAAACCTGGTAGGCGTTCTTGAAGGTCATTGGACTTCCCTGCTGAATGAAAAGCAGAGAAAACACAAAGGCAATGGGAAGGAAGGCATAGATCACCACGCGCCACATGTCCACGAAGAAGTTGCCCAGATGGGTATCGCTGCGAAATGCTCGGATGATCGCCGCGAGGGCGCAGAAGCCAATTGAAGCCGACAGGAAGAAATTCGAGATGCAGAAGAAAATCTGGCTAAAAATAGAAAAATGCACGTCTCCGGAATAGTGCTGCAAATCCGTGTTGGTGATGAACGAGACCGTGCTGTGAAAGATGGTGCTCGGCGACAACATTCCACGGCCCAGCGGATTCAATGGCAGCCGCGGCTGCAGCGCCAACACCGCGAAGCTGAAAATGAACATCGCGGTATTGAAAATGAGCAGCGAGGCCGTATATTGCTTCCAGTTCTGTGGACCGCTGTCGAGACGCCCTTCCAGCCAGCGCAGGAACCCGGGAGCTTTGTATTCGCCATTCATGATCCACGCCAGATAGCGACTTAAGAAGATCGCAAGAATTGTCGTGGCTACGAGAATTGAAATTGGAAGAAACCACATATCGTCATCACCTCTTCAAAATTGACATACGGCACTGGTACGCTTAGAACTTTTCGGGGCGTATCATCGCCGCCCACAAATAAACAAACAGAAAGATCGAAACCGCTGCGGTCACGTAGATCATCGTCATCACCTCATATTTTTTCGCATGCTTCCATGAACAGGAGGCATACACCCATCACTGCTAAACCCAGCAGAAACATCGCCGGCAACCAGATTGCAAGATTCATTGACGCACTCCTTTTACTTCCACTTTTTCAGGAAGCGTACGCGCTGCTTCCTGTTTGCGAGCAAATAATTTGTTCAATATGAGAACACCAAGACGCCGGAGTGAATATAAGAGAGCCGCACCGGCCTTCCATTCGGATGTCGGTTTCACGTCAACAAAGATCACCTGATAACCAAGTGCGAGGAGCAATCGCTCCAGTTTTCGCTCCTGCTTCATTCGCCAATTCTTTTTTCCGCCGATGACCACCAGGGCATGCGGGGCTAGCACCAATTGCAGGCACTGCTTTCGGTCGCGGCAGAGATAGAGTTCAACGCTTATCTCTTCGGCACCAATTCCCGCCTCGGAGACAACAGAAATCTGCAATTGCTTGAGAAAATCCACCGGGACGTGAGGACGTGTCAGGGAAAAATGGAAAGGAACAATTCTAATCATCACCAGAGTAACTCGGAACCCCAGATTGCGTGCCAGATCATGGGCGACTCTCAACGCCGCGAGCGTCCCTTCATGGTTGGTGTAGAGAACGGTTATTCGCGGGGGCGTATCTGGTTGCGCAGCGTAATCGCCAACGTACGTAAGACACTGCTCCTCCAGTTCCAGAGGCTGAAGCGGGTTATTGTCGACCAACTTCATTACGGATACTAAGATAGGTCCATGGGCGTAAACGTGTCATAAACAAGGCATCAATAATTTATAAACACAGGAAGCCTATTAAATTGAATGAGTTTCTCTGATAGGAATGCTTCTTGAATCGTTTGCCGGTCTGACCATTGATGGGGGTGCTGCGCGCACACCGGTCGAGAACTAATGATAGTAGATCGCTAAATTGCGATCGTGAACGAAGCCTGGCTACGCTTCTTCCAATCCAGGATCGTGCTTCCGCCGCTCGACCGGCATGTTGATTTGGCTCACCATATGACTCCCCTATCTCTGCTAGCGCCCGTGGCTTATTAGTACGTTTAGAAGCAGAGCAATGGAAATGAGTTTGTCGTTGAGTTGGTGCAAGTCAAAGGAGAGTTCGGTAGTTGCGGATTACTCCGGCAAGCGCAGACGGTATCCAATCCGGAGGTCTGTCAACAAATACTTTGGGGTTGCCGGTATTTGCTCAATCTTTTGCCGCAGACGATTGATAAACACGCGCAGGTACTCCAGTTCTCCTCCGTAGTCCGGTCCCCAGATTGCTTGTAGCAGTTCCCGATGCGTAATGGTTTTGTTCCGGCGTACCGCAAGATAGGAGAGCAGATCAAATTCCTTTCCCGTCAGCCGTATGTGTTCATTGCGCGAGATCACTTGTCGTGCCTTGAAATCAATCTCAATGTGTCCCAATTGCAAGTGTTCGGGTTCAAGCTCCGCTGATGTTGCGCTTCTTCGGAGTGCCGCCCTGATCCGCGCCAGCAGTTCAGGCGTGCTGAACGGTTTGGTTACATAATCGTCGGCGCCTGCGTCAAGCGCATCTATTTTGTCCTTGAGCGTGTTGCGCACTGTAAGCATGATGATCGCCACATCGGAACCCATGCGAATACATCGGCAGGTTTCCACTCCATTCAAACCCGGCATGTTCATGTCCAGCAGCACTAAATCGTACACGGTGGAGCGAAACAGGCCCAGACACTCATCGCCGCTGCGAGCATCTGAAACTTCATAACCCTGGCTCACAAGCGTAGTACGCATCACACGCCGAATCTGCGACTCGTCATCAACTACAAGAATGTGCCCTTCACTCACGCTGTCGCCTCCCGTGGATTAAGGAGTTTCGATCGGCCATACAATCATCACAAGGCCCTTCGCTCATCGCACGCGGTCATTTGCCAAATGACGGGCTGCGCAGCCAACACAAAAGCTGTTATGCCTTGGATTTCGATTCCCGCAAGATAACGCTCATCAAAAACCCACCGTTCTACGTTAAACAGAAATACATAAAGGTGGAATAAACGACTCATAAACTCTTCATAAACAACGAAAAGTCGTGGTCGCCGAGTTCAAGATCTTTGGGGAATTCCGCGGGGGGAGATCAGACTCCATGTGCTGACGGGAACCATTCATTGAAGAATCTGCATCTACGCTTCAGGGATATGCTATTAGTGATCACGTCCGCTTCATCTTGTAGGATTACTCTATGTGTGCTCGTCTTCGCCGAGCCCACCGCGTTATTTCGGTGGTCCTCGGGGTGGTCACTCTCGCAAGTGTCGGAGTGCTCTTCGCATGGGATGCCCTGCCAGGGCTTTTCCCCGCCAGAGCTCATGATTTCCTTGCGGCGTTTCCCCTTGCTATGATCGCGTTTGCCTACCTTGTCTACCAGCGCTCCCGCCGGCCCGCGCCTATGGAATTCCTTAAGGCGATCATTTTGGCGGTTGCTTTTCTCTTTTGGGCTGCCAATCAACTCTGGCCCAATTTAGCGCAAGCGACCCTTTTCAACGACATTGCCATCGCGCTCTTTGTCATCGACGTGTTCCTGGTCATGATTGGTTGGCCGGCGACCTCCCCAGATGAGTCTTTCGCTGAAACCTACGTCGACCGATCAAGCAGTTGATATGTGTATCGACGAACTGACGATCAAGCGGACAAGATTCTCAAATCGTAGCCCTGCCTGACTCCAGGCTAACCCTTTAGACAGCTATAACTTTGAAGTCAGTACTCTCTCCGCAACCCATGGCAAAAGTTCTCAAATCGTCTCCTAGCCCCGACCATACATTCTTCCTGATTTTAAAGCGTTCTGAGCAATAGCCGCGAGATCCTTCGACTTCGCTCAGGATTCCGGCTGCGGGCTCAGACGCCCGACTCGCGCCTCAAACTTAGGCGCAGGGGTCACCCTTCTCAGGTTACACGCGCAGAACCATCACTTCTGTCGCTTTTATGAGGGCGGCCGCTGTCTGGCCGGGTTTGAGGTTCATTTCGCGGGCTGAACTTGCGGTGATAATCGCAGTGATCTGATGATCGCCGATGGAAATGGTTACCTCGGCCATAAGCCCGCTTAGGCGGACCGATTCGATTCGCCCCACGAGTTGATTTCTTCCGCTGACGCGACGTATGACAAGGGCGCGTTCGGATGCCGTCTTCCCTGTTGTCCGAAACAGGAGGCGGTCAACTTCACTCCGCGGAATACGATGGTGCCCTCCCGCGGTCTGGATGCTGCGAATCTTCCGCCTGTAAATCCACTGCTTGATCGTGGGGACGCTGATGCGAAGTTCCAGGGCCGCTTCGCGCAGTTTCAGCAATGTCTCATCTTTTCCCGGTTTCGAACTTCGAACTTTAGCCTTTGCGGTCATTTGAAACGAAATCCTACAGTGGCCCCATCTCTCCGTCAACGAATCGGGGTCTACAGGTGTGCATTTTTCGCAAGAGATGGGGCCGGGATCATCGGGCAGAAATCATATATAAACGCACAGTATTCGACATAATAATCGTCGTCGATATACACTTTCTAGTTCTTCCGCTAAACCTTATTTCATGAGGAGGAAGAGAACCAATGCATAAGGCTACCCTGGGTTTACACTTCTCGCGCCAGCGATCGCACACTATCTTTGCGGATATCCCGCGAACCGGCCGAAGCGGTCATCTTTCGATGCTGGCAGTGCTGTTGCTTTGCCTATGCGCCCCATTTGCCTGGGCGCAGGTTTCGGCGAACTTGTCTGGAACGGTAACCGATCAATCAGGCGCGGCCATTTCCTCCGCAACTGTCATGGCGCGCAACCAGGATACAGGGCTTTCGCGCAGTGCAGTTACGGACGGAGCCGGCAGATATCAATTGCTGGCTCTTCCGGTCGGGGAGTATGAGGTTCGGGTTAAAAAAGATGGTTTTGCGGAAGGAATTCGGACGGGAATTCGCCTGGTCGTTGGTCAGGATGCGAGCGTGAATTTGAGCCTCCGTGTCGGCAAGGTGAGTGAAAAAGTGGAGGTGACCGGGGACGCGCCGCTGGTGAGCGTAACGACGCAAGACATCTCGGGCCTGGTGGGCGAGCGGCAGGTAAAAGATCTTCCCCTGAACGGGCGGAGCTACGACTTGCTGCTGCCACTGAATCCGGGGATCGTTAATTTCACCTGGGAGAAGACCGGCGGAATTGGAGTTTCGAATTCAACCACGGGGAATAACTTCGCGGTCTCGGGGAACCGGCCGCAGCAAAACATATTTCTGCTAAACGGGGTCGAGTACACGGGAGCGGCGGAGAACAACATGCAGCCGGGAGGCACGAGCCAGCAGTTGCTGGGGGTGGATGCGGTGCGCGAATTCAATGTGCTGCGCGACTCTTACAGCGCGGAGTATGGCAAAAGACCCGGCGGCCAGGTGATCATCGTGACCCAGTCGGGGAGCAAGCAGTGGCACGGCGCCGCGTTCGAATTCTTGCGCAACAGCGCCCTTGATACGCGCAATTTCTTCGATCAGGGTTCAGTCCCAGGATTTCAGCGCAACCAATTTGGCGGCTCGGTGGGCGGACCGATTCAGACCGAAAAGACCTTTGTGTTCGCGAACTATGAGGGATTTCGACAGAATTTGCACCAGACATCCGCGGCATTTGTTCCCGATGCGGCTTCGCGCGCTTCCGCCGTGCCCAGCGTCCAGCCACTGCTCAACTTGTGGCCCGCTCCGCTGCCTGGAACTCCTGACTTCAACGGCATTGCGGAGTTTTTCAGCAGTCCTTTGCAAACCATCCGGGAGGATTTTGGGACGGTACGACTTGACCACATCTTCACCAACCGGGATTCGCTTTCGGGCATTTACACAATCGACGACGGCGGCGACGTCACGGCCACGGTGCTCGATCCTTACAGCACCGATATCGTTACGCTGCGGGAGCAGGTCTTCAGCCTGGAAGAAACGCATAGTTTCTCTCCGTCTGCGCTGAATACCGCGCGCTTTGGCTTCTCGCGGGCAGGTTATTTTTATACGGGAGAACCAACTCCCGGCACTCCGGCGGCCAATGTTCCCGGTTTTCTGCTCGGACATCCGGTTGGCGCGGTGGTGGTTGGAGGCAGTGCAGCCTCTAATCCGCAAGCGCAGGTCGGGCTGGCGGGAAGCAATAACGGCAGCAATCTGCGCATCGCCCGCAACTTATTTACTATCGAAGATCGCTTCAGCCTGACGCGAGGACGCCACCAGTTCAGCGTTGGCGTATGGCTCCAGCCCTTCCAGTCAAACGAGACCATCTCCCTGAGCCAGTTTGGGCAGGCAACGTTCACCAGCCTGCAAACATTTTTGCAAGGGACGACATCAACGTTCCTCTTTGATCCCGCGCCCACCGAGATGAACTGGCGGTCTTTGCTGGGCGCGTGGTATGCCGAAGATGTCATACGATTGACGCCGAAGTTGATGCTGTCTTTGGGATTCCGCGATGAGTTCACCACGGGCTGGAATGAGGCCCACGGCCGGGCGGCCAACTACACCTTCAACAATGGCGTGATCTCGACGCAGCCGCACATTGGCAGCGCTGACTTTGCCGCCAACAATGCGAGATTTCTGCCACAACCACGGCTCGGCATCGCGTGGAGTCCCTTCGGCGCCAAAACCGTAGTGCGGGCCGGGTTCGGCATGTATAACGACCTTCAAGATGCACTCGGTTACCGGGCAGACCAGAATGCGCCGTTCAATGCGACGTACAGCATCGCTTCGTTGCCGGTCTCGCAGCTTCCCATCAACACGGCCGCTCCGGTGCCCGCAAGCGCAAAGCTGGCCCCTGGAGGCGTACAACCCAATTTGAAAACGCCCACGCTGATCTCCTGGTCGCTCAGAGTTCAACAGGAACTTTCTCCGAATACCGCTCTCACTGTAGGTTACGTGGGGTCCCACGGCTACCACGAAGTTATTGGCATTGATGCGAATGAGCCCATCCCGACTATCTGTCCGGCAGCGCCCTGTCCTGCTACATACCCGGGCACATTTCCGGGGGCCCTGGCGAATGCGCCAATTCCTGCCGGCACATTTTACATTCCTGCTGGAACTCCGAAGGCGAATCCCAGTCCTATCCTGACGAACACGTGGACCTGGTTCTCTCGCGGGGTCAGCTCCTATCACGCGTTGCAAGTGGATGTGAATCGCCGTTTCAGTCGCGGTCTTTCTGTAAGAGGTGTCTATACCTGGTCCAAAGCACTTGATGACGGGGATTCCCTAAATGGGACAACAGCCGGAAACGCGCCAGGACTGGTGTCGAACCCATTCAATTTGCGCGCAGACTGGGGCCTTGCCACCTACGACGTGCGCAATATGGGAGTGATCAGCACCGTCTATGAGCTGCCGTTTGGGCGCGGGAAGGCAATTGCGAACAGTCTGGGAGGCTGGGGCAATGGCATTGTGAGCGGGTGGTCGGTGAATAGCATTGTCACGCTGCAATCCGGTTTTCCCTTTACGCCGCAACTCAGCTACAACCCATCGAACAACGGAGACACGCGGAATCCGGTGCGGCCGTTTGTGAACCCAAACTTCACCGGGCCGGCGATACTGGGCAAGCCCGGCCAGTGGTTTAATCCGAATGCATTTCTTCCCGTGCCCGCCAACAGCGGATTTTACGGTAATCTGGGAAGAGATACGTTGATCGGTCCGGGGCTTGCCACCTGGGATTTTTCCACTTTGAAAGAGACATCCATTCGCGAACGGTTGAACCTGCAGTTTCGCGCAGAGATTTTTAATCTTCTGAATCGAGCCAATTTCAACACGCCGAATTTGATCGTGTTTACGCCTTCCGGGCTCTCAGGCACGGCGGGAGCGATCACCAGCACCTCTACCACATCGCGGCAAGTGCAGTTCGGATTGAAATTGATCTGGTAAGTACACATAGCCGGGGTGACATCTTCGTGAACACCCCGGCGTTATCAGACCTGTTTAGTTTTTTCTGTATGTAAATAACAGTTGTGGCCCCAACAAAGTGCGCGGCTCCGGTCGGGATGACAAAGCTGTAGAAACAATATGCAATTTGTTCATTTCAGTCCTAACTTGCATCTGCAAGTCAAATGCTCAGGCCGACAAGATGCAAACGGCGATGACGAAACGGCCGGAGCAACTTTTCAAAGCAATTCATCCATCCATTCATCCAAAGCTTTGACCGGCAGCCCTGCTGCTGCCTGAGACCACATCTCACACATCCTTCTTTAAGATTAATTAACCAAAAAAAGACATTTGGATGACAATTCGCAATAGCCCATTTTTCTATACTCAAATTCGTCGCATCCAGAGATGCGGATTTACCAAGCTGTCTCTTGAATGCCGAGTGCAATAAGTTCACGCAGTTCATTTATCAACGCGCCTGCACCAAAATGAAACTGGCCAATTTGGATTGCCAGTGTAACTCCGTTAAGGGCCCGCAACAAAATATTGAAGGAGATAATTTCAATGAATATCCCCCGTCTGTCACGTTTGAAGCCGCTCGCTGTTGGCTTCGTCGCCATAGTACTTTCAACCCTTGTGTTCGGCCAGCACTATACGGAGACGGACTTGGTCTCCGATGTCCCCGGCGCACCGGGGCAAACGCCGATCATCGATCCAAATCTGCAGAATCCCTGGGGACTGGTTTCCAGCCCAACTTCTCCCTGGTGGGTTTCAAACAATAACAGCGGCACCTCTACGCTTTACTCCATCGACGCAGCCGGCGTCGTCCACATCGTGCCGATTAATGCGCCGAAGGACCTCGTTGCCGTTCCAAATGCTCCCAGCCAACCAGCGCCTGGCACCCCGACAGGAATCATGTTCAACGGAAGCAACGACTTCCAGCTGACGCCGGGCAATCCCGCCGCATTTATTTTTGTAACCGAGGATGGCACCGTTCAGGGCTGGGCCGGCGGCCCTACCGCAACCATCAAAGTCGATCACTCGCAGGTGCCTGACGCTGCCAACGGAGCGGTTTACAAGGGCGCCACCATTGCCGAGATTGACGGGAACAAGTTCATCCTCGCGGCCAACTTCCGCAGCGGGCGCGTTGACGTTTTTGATACCAACTTCAAACAGGTGAAGATCTCAGAAGAAGCTTTCGACGACGATCGCATCCCCCGCGACTTTGCTCCTTTTAACGTGCAGGCGATTGGACCCAACATCTACGTAACCTATGCCAAGCAGGACGCTCCCAAGCACGACCCGGTGGGCGGTACGGGCTTCGGATTCGTCGCTGTTTTCAACTCCCACGGCAGAATGCTGACCCACCTGCAGCATGGACCGTGGTTCAATGCCCCCTGGGGCGTGGTGCTGACCACGGAGCACTTCGGCGAGTTCAGCCATACACTGCTGGTGGGTAACTTCCGCGGCGGTACTATCGCGGCATTCAATCCGCTGACCGGGCGGTTCCTGGGAAATGTGTTGAAGGCCGACGGAACAACCCTGACGATCGATGGATTGTGGGCACTGCGTTTCGGAAACGATCACAGCGCCGGCCCGGCCACCACACTGTTCTTTACTGCCGGCATCAACGGCGAAAAAGATGGCCTGTTCGGGACTTTGACGCCAGTTGCACCCGAACTGCGTGAGGATGATGAGCAGTAGTTGTCAGTAGTTTGAGGAAAGGCAACCAAGGCCCGCCTCAGTGCGGGCCTTTGGTTTTTATTTGGTCACGCCGAAGGATCGCACGAAAGGCAGGAGGCCATCCGACAGAACTAAGTACGGGTCACCGTGAGAAAACCTCACAAACGGTATGGGCGTGGTAGATACTCTCGGGATTCTTCGCGCCAAAAAAAAGGCGCTCAGAATCACAAGATGCAAATTGAAATGGTAGAGATTGTAAGCATGTAGCAATCAAAACCGTATAGTTGCCTACATACTCTTGGGTTTTCGCAAGACTCAATCTTACTTTACGCCGTCGACGATGAACAGGTGTGAGAGGGTGCGCTGATAACTATAGGCGTACCATTTGCCGTCGGGCGTCACCAGGACTGAATTCATATCATCGATTCCCGCCAGGTCTGAGGGCTTCAGCTCCTTGAACAAAGTGCTCTTGCCGGTCGCGATGTCGCAGCGATAGATCTGGAACTGGCGGTCTCCGCCGCGGTAAAGATAAAGGGCGCGGCCATCGGCGCTCCACTGGATGGGTACGTCGCCGGGCGTATTGCCCTTCAGTTTTTGGGGCGTTCCGCCTTCGATAGGATAGATGAAAATATCGTCGTTGGCGCCCATGAGGGCCACTGATTTACCGTCGGGAGAGACGGTAAAACCGCCTCCAATGTCAGAGACATCGATGCCTTCAGGCGTAATGGGAACCGGTTTACCGCCATCGACATCCTGCACGTAGAGACGGGCAGGATGGTCGGCGGCATTGCCGGCAAAGACAAAATGCTGGTCATCGGGAAGCCATGAGGCGAATTGATAAGAGCTTATTTCCTGGTTGGTGATCTCTTTTGGCTGGCCAACGCCGGTCGCCTCTAAAAGCAATTTGGGAGGAGAGCCTGATACGAACGACAGCGACCACTTTCCATCAGGAGAGAGGGCTGCCGCCTGGCCTTCCCCAATTTGAACCGGAATGGAGCCGTCAGTCTTGCGCAGATAGGTGGCGGCGTTCTTGCCTCCGGCTTCGCCGGATTCGTCCATCAACAACATGGTTCCATCGTCGGATAGATCCGTAGCGGTGGAGAGATCAAGCCAGGAAAAATCACGTTCTTTGTCGCTGCCTGCCAGCATTCCTATTACTTCGGCATGCACGTCGTCTTCAGCCAGCAGAACACGTCCATGGGAAATATCCTGCAAGGTGAGAATGTCGGGGGTGCTGAGCAGAAGGCGCAGATGTTGTGAGAGGTCAACGGCCCACAGTTGGCGGTCGTTGCCCGATTTCGACGCGGTGAACAGGATTTCGTCCCCTTTGGGCCACCAGGCAAGGCCCAGGGCGCTGGACCATTCGCCGGACAAGACGGTCCTCTTCCCCGAAGAATCGATGGTCACGACCGATCCGCTGTCGGCGTGATGAGTGGGATGATCAATAAAAGCGATCAGTTTGCCATCGGGAGAAAAGCGCGGGTTGGTGATGTATCCTGCGGTGGAATAGAGCACCTTGCCGACGGGAAACTCCAATTGGTTAGTTACACCGGCATCGCGAACCACGACCATGTTGGTTCCATCGGGCGTCCAATCGGCAAACAGGATGTTGGAGTCTCTTTTTCTCGGCGCGCCGCCGGCCAGCGGAACCTCGGCCAGCGTGTTGTTTTCATCGGGCAGCAGAATGGCCATGTTCTCGGTGGAAGAAATGGAAAGAATGTCTGCCTTGGGAATCTCCAAAGAACGCGACTCCAGGCTGCCCGGCCGGGTGGTGAAGATAGCCAGGTCTTCACCATTTAACTTTGCGCCGTAAATGACCGTGTTGCCATCGGGGGTAAAGCGCGCAAAATGAATGGAGCCACGGCGAAAGGTCAATTGCTGAAAGGATGGAGGCTGCGAATAGCTCAAACGCTTGCCCAGCCAAAAACCCAGTATAACCGCAACTACGACGAGCAGAATTGCATAGAGCGGCAGCTTCCAGCGGGTGAGTTGCACCGAGTTCTGCGGAACGCGGCTTTGGGTAGAAGCCACGGAGAGTCCCTGTAGCGCAAATGCCAGATCGCGGGCCGAATGGAAGCGCTCTTCCGGGCTCTTTTCGAGGCAATGGCGCACGATGTGTTCCAAAGCGGGAGGGATGGCGGGATCGGTTTGCGATATTTCCGCCGGATCGTCTCTCAGAATAGAGGCGTTGATATCGGTAAGGGTCTCTCCGCTGAAAGCGCGGGCGCCAGAGAGCATTTCATACAAAATTGTTCCGAAAGAAAAAATGTCGGAGCGCGGATCTGCGTTCCTGCCCCTGATCTGTTCAGGAGACATATATCCGGGCGTGCCCATGACCGCTCCGGCCACGGTATTGACGTTGGAATCGTAGAAGCGGGTTTCGTCGTCGGAAACGTCCGGCTTGGTCAGCTTGGCGATGCCAAAATCGAGGATCTTGGCGCGCCCATCTTTGGTGATAAAAATATTTTCCGGCTTCAGGTCGCGGTGCACGATGCCTTTTTCGTGCGCGGCCGCTAATCCATTCGCGATCTGGATAGCGTAGTCGATGGCTTTGCGATAAGGGGGACGGCCGTTCCGCAACAGGTCGCGCAAAGATTGCCCTTCGAGCAACTCCGAAACCAGGTAGGGCGCGCCTTCATAGAGGCCAAAATCAAAGACGGCAAGAATGTTGGGATGGTTCAGCATCCCAGCGGCTTTGGCTTCCTGCTCGAAGCGCCGCAGCCGCTCTTCGTCTTTCGCCATGGCTGCGGGCATCACCTTGATGGCAACATCGCGGTTGAGCCGGGTGTCACGCGCGCGGTACACCTCGCCCATGCCCCCGCTGCCCAGCAGCCCGAGGATATTGTAGGGCCCCAATTGTGTTCCTGCTTTAAGCATGCTGATGGGGACTGCTGTCAGCTCTCCCTGAGGGATTTTGATTGCTATGGTTATAGCTGATTAGTGCATTTGCTACAAGATTTGTTGCAAAAAATGCTCCCGTTCCCCAGGTTCAATTATCATCATGGTTATTATGGACAACCGGATGGGTCATGCATTCACCGCGCTTTGGCTCACCTTCTGCGCAATCTGGCTGCTCTCCGCATTGCGTCTGAAGGCGGTCAAGTCACAGGAATCGGTGGGTTCACGCATGTTGTATCAGGCGCCATTATTAGCAGCCTGGATCCTTCTTTTTACGCGCTACTCGCGGTGGGGAGCATTGGGCCGCAGGTTTGTTCCAGAGAGCCAAACGGTGGCGATTATCGGATTGGTCCTTACCGCGGCAGGCATGGCCTTTGCCTGTTGGGCGCGGTACGCCCTCGGCCAGAATTGGAGCAGCAAGGTAACCATCAAGGTTGATCATGAGCTGATTCGCCGTGGACCTTATGCCTATGTGCGCCATCCGATTTACACCGGGCTGTTGCTGGCGATCGCTGGAACCGCGCTGGCCTCAGGAGAGTGGCGCGCCCTGGCCGCGCTCCTGCTGGCATGGATTTCGTTTTACCAGAAAGCCCGCACGGAAGAAAAAATGCTGGCGCAGGAATTTGGCGCCGCCTTCGCAGAACATCGCCGCCACACGGGATTCTTTCTGCCGCGCCTTGTACCTTCTTCACGTTAAGCTGGGCAGGAACTGCCCAGGGCTCAAGCCGAAGTTTCTAAAACCTATGATGTTCAGAAAATTGGATATCAGCACGGGCGGGAGCAGATCTGCAAAAGACTGGCTGAGTAACCCCAGAATGAAAATGATTGCACATCTTGGCGCAGGTTGGCGCTTTTAGGAAAACAAGCCCGCCCCCAGTGAGTATGCAGATGAATCAAACCCAGGACGCGTCCGTCCTGGGTCTGGGGCACTCTCTGTGCTTGGAGGGGCACAATGAGTTGCGCTAGGTTAGACGTAACAGGTTTGAGTTTGGTTCCGCCGCGAATGTAAAAAAATTGTCTCATCATGAAAGCACGACTGAACGCAAATTCATTCGCAGGTTGTTGCACGGGGTATGTGCGAAGGCAGGAGAGATTGAAGCTGGACAAATCCCAAAAAATAAATTCCGGGTTCTTAGTTTCTTCCATTTCCCATAGTTAGACTGGCCCTGAGCGGGCTTCCTTTAACTGTAACTTGTTGATGTTATTGAAAATTCCCTTTTTGAGACTTTTGGCCCTAATCGTGCACTTGTACAGGCAGCTCTAGCTCAACAAATAACAAAGATAATAAAAAAAAGAGCGAGAGAGAAAAGAATTTTCGGGGAACGCAATGCGATACAGATTCCTGTATTGCATTGCACCCGGGTTAGTTTGTGGCTTGGGAGGGAAGTTTTTAGTTTGCACGGTTCGTCCAGCCGTCAGTTCCTTATGGGCTGCTCTCTTAACGACAAGCGTGTCGCACGGACTGGTAAAAGCGCCGGCAAGATTGAGTTCTTAAGTAGCCTGTTATCCTGATGCTACGGAGGCGGTCTTCAGTAGACCGCCTTTTTTATTGGGAAACAGCTTTTAGCTCTTAGCCGTTAGCTTCTTTATCTAAATTGGCGTCACTCGCCCAGTGGTACGTTTAATGCAAACCATCCTAAATAATAATTTTCTGGCAAATCTCCGGTACGTGCGGGCAGGAATGCCCTCGGCACGATAGCCGCGAGACGCTGGGCACTATTTTAAGCTGCGTTGTCTCTTCTCCCAGCAAGGTAAGATGCAACCCCTAGACTTGCAATCAGTTCCAAGTAAAGAGGTTGTCCCGCAGTGTGTGTCCGCAGGCATCATGGTTTCCTGATCTGTTTCCCCATCCAGCGCACCGCAGCCGCGGCAGCCCCAGCCAGGAGGTGGCCCCTTGAACAGAAACAGCTTTTGGAAGGGTTTTAGCATAGGCGCACTCAGTGGAGTTGCAACCGGCATTGGATTACTGGCTTCCTGGCAGGCACTGGCTTCGGCCCGCAATAGCCGAATTATCAGAATTGAAGAGAGCCTGCAGATTGGCCGTCCGGTGCATGAAGTGTTTACGGCTTGGTCTGATCTCAGCAATCTGCCTAACATCACTCCTCTGGTGCGGCAAGTGGAGAATTTTGACCGGCGCTCCCACTGGGTGATGTCCTTGTATGGCAAGCGGTTTGAATGGGACGCAGAGCTGGTGCAGAACATTCCCAACCAGGCCCTTGGCTGGAAATCTGTGAGCGGCCCCAAGCACAGCGGGCGCATCAATTTTTCAGCTTTGGACAATGACACACTCGTGCATGTAACCATGAATTACGCGCCGCGCTTCAGCATCTTCGCGCGCGCCGCCGAGCCGTTGCGTGAGCAATTGGAAGGCAGCGTGAAACGCGTATTGCGCGATTTTAAAGCGGCCCTGGAACATCCGGCGCAGATTGGGAGCGCGGGCGAACGCCTAAGCGGGCGGTTTGGTGTCGATCCACGAATCAGCGGGCACACCCAGCACAGCCGTTTTGGCGGCAACCTGGAATACAGCGAATAAGAACAGTACTCGGTATTCGGTACTGAGCACTTTATTTATTTCTCGGCGACGGTGGGATCAGAGGCAGATTTGAATATTACTTCACGCTGGCGCGCCGATACTTTTGTTTCCGCGTCAGTGGTGTATTGCGTCAGGGTCCCGGTCAACACATAAAAGCCCTCTTTTCCACGCGCGCGGCCCTCGCCGTGGCTGACGCGTCCGGTAAATTCCACCCAGCAACCGTGGATGCGCCGGGAGAGAAAGTAGATATGGTCGTTTTGCAGCGTCGCCTTATCGAAGAAGCGGTCCAGAAGCGTATCTTTATCGCTGTCCAGAAAACCAAAGCTGCTGACCCATCCGCTCAACTTGCCGTGATCAACATTGAGTTGGACGGATTCACCCTCGCGCAGGAAAGAATATATTCCGGAGATGTCATCGCCGCTAAGCACCCCGCGTCCCGTGGCCTGGGCCCATACCGCCACCGGGAAAAGACAAAGAACCGAGGCAAGAGCGAGCATGCCTTTCGTTTTTGTGCGATGTTTGGCCTTCATTGCTCTCCTTTTGATCCGATAAGCTTTGGTCTTTGTTCCCATACTTAACCACAATTAGGGGAAGAATAGAACCCCATATATAACTCTTATATAAATGGCTGCGGGTCTCAAATAATTTACACTGCGGCTGACCGGCTGTCTATTTACCAAGTTATAATGAGGCAACCTGTTCCCTGTTTTGAGCGCACGGACTGCATGGTGGATAATGCCAAGCCCGCTCCTTTGCCAGCCAACCCCCCATTGGTAATTACTCCGCCGCCGCTGCTGATCCAATGGGAGGCGTGGCCTAAGGCCTTCCTGCGCAATCTGACAGACCAGTTCCGGCCGGCGCCGCCCCCGCTGGTCTTGACCTCGCGTCCGGCGCTGTTCTGGCATGACGTTTTTGTGAATCGCGAGCTTTCCAAGCGTCCATTTGTGGCTTCTTTTATCTATCACCTGGGAATCGTGGCTCTCGTTTATCTGTTTCCCACGCTGGTGTTGCTCTCCCGGCCCATCCCAATCCACGCACCCACAGAACACAAGACGCTGACCTATTACGAGATCTCTGAATACTTGCCGCCGGTGCAGACAGCGAGCGCCCCGGCGAAGGTGGCACGCAAGGGCGAGCCGGCCTTCGCCAAGCAACCAATCATTTCAGTCCCGCAAAATGCCGACAACCATGAGCAGAGCATTGTCGATCCGGTTGTGGTCAAGATCGATCCCGAGCATGTTCAGTTGCCCAACATTGTCGTATGGACCCCCACTGCAGTGCCGGCGACTCCAGCCGTCACGCGAAGCACGGCAAAGCTCATTTTGCCCACGCTGCCCGTCCAGGTGGTTCAACCGGCGGAAGAGGTCCACGCGCGGGAGATCGCCAAACTTAAGATGCCAGACATGCCACAGCCTTCCGTGGTTGAACCGCCTCCGACTCCGGACGCTGTGCCGCGCAAGCTTGCGGACATGAACATGGCTAAGGTCGATGTGCAGGTTGAGGAACCCAAGCTGCCGGTTCCAGAGCAGGTTGCTTCCGTCAATACACAGTCGCCTTCGGCAATCAAGCCGGGGCCGGATACCAATCCACCACCGCCCCCACCGGTTATTTCCGGGGGTTCCGGCAGCGAAGCCGCGGGGAAATTGATTGCCTTGGGGCTGCATCCGGCGGATGTACATGGCCCAATCACCCTGCCGGGCGGCAACCGGCATGGCGAATTTGCGGCAACTCCGGAGGGCAAGCCAGATGCGCTGGGAACTCCCGACATCAAAGCCGGAGGTGCCGGTAACGGAGGTTCAGGTTCGGGAAATACAGGTGGGCTGGGAAGCGAGCCAGGGACAGGAGCTCCGGGAATTTATGTCGGTCCCGGCCCTGTGAATCCGGGAGCGGCGGTGGCAGGAGAAGGGCCGCCGAAAGAAGCCGCGCCAAATAATTCTCAGCCCCAGGAAGTGGCTACGGTTGTCGCTCCTCCCGCGGCCTACCAGCCAAGGCAATATCCGGAAAATGCGATTGAAGATACGGTCTTCAACGGCAAGAGATATTATTCCCTGACCCTGAACATGCCGAACCTGACTTCGGCCGGCGGAAGCTGGATTATCCGCTTTGCCGAACTGAAGGAGAGACCCGAAAAAGGCGAACTCACAGCGCCGGTTGCGCTGGAAAAAGTTGACCCGGCATATCCGCCAGACCTGGTGCGCGACCGGGTGGAAGGAACTGTGACCTTATACGCGGTGATCCATAGCGATGGTACCGTTGGCGATGTGAGAGTGCTTCGCGGGGTGGATTCGCGCCTCGACGAAAATGCCCGCATCGCCCTTACCCGCTGGCGCTTCCGCCCGGCGCAAAAAAATGGCGCCAATGTGGATCTGGAAGCCGTGATCCATATCCCCTTCAAGCTGCGAAAACTGCCGTTCTGAGTCAACATCGGATAATTTTCGTTTGAGTAAGCAGACCTAATCCGCCGTGGCGCTTTGGGAGACGGAGGTGGCCTCGATGAGGTCATAAATAGCCTGGCTGGAACAGGCTTCGTAGTAGTGATGATCGGTCCAGCCTTTAAAAGAAAAGTCGCGGGGATCAATGCGGGCGACCTTGCCTTCGCGCACGATGATGCGACGGAAGGCGCCCTGGCCCAGCGGAACCACACCGGAATAGAGGCGGACATTTTCCACGTCCCATACGGTGTGGATTCTGCGCTCCATCAATTGCAGCGAAATTTCCTGGCGCAGCTTCTCGAAGGCGCCCTGGTTGATGTTGATACCGCCGATATTGTAGGAGACCACAAATTCTTCGTTGGCGAAGCCACCGGAGGAATCTTCCATGGTCTGGAAAGAATAGACGTTGAACAGGCTGCTGGCTCCATCGAGCCGGCTGCGCGCCCCTTTGCTGCAGGAAGAGAGGCGGTCGCTTTCGTTGAGCGCCTTGGAGATCATGATTTGCGAGCTGCCATCCATCAGGTACATGGGGGCTGAATCCTGGTAGGAGATGCCAATGCCAAGTTCCAAAATAGGAAGCCCCGCCTTCTGCGACTGTTCATTGTAGGCGCGCACAACATCGATGATCTCGCGCGCCATCACGCAGGCCCGCCCCACGCCGAAGCCGGGCTCGCCCTCGCGCTCAAAGATAGAAAGAATGATGGCGTCGCCTTCGATAAAAACCTTGGACGCGGCATACTTGGGCAGGAGCTTGTTAACCGGCTCGTAGAAATTCAGGCTGAAATACGAAGCCGGATTCAGGCCGCGCTCGAACAAGGTGCGGGTCAGCGTGGTCGAGTCGCGAATATCGGCCTTGATGATGACGTGGTGCACAACTTTTTCTTCCAGCGGCTTCTGCTCCTCGGGAAGAAGCACGTCGTACAAAGTATTGTTAATGGCCGAAAGCTGGCGCAGCTTCTCATTGCTGATGACGTTGATGCCATCCATGGCCGAGTTCACCGCTTCCAGCCGCCGCAGATCGCGGTGATAGCGGATAAAGTCGCCCAGAAAACGGCCGGCGAGTTTGGCGCGCTCATTGCCTTTGTAGCCCGAGATGCGTTTTACGGCCACGTTGAGGTTGTCGGGCGAGACGCGGCCATGCTCGTTCAACAGCGATTCCACGCGTTTGCGCTCGGCCCGCGAGATGAGCGCATTCTTGAGCTGCTGTGCATTGATGGGAGGCGAGTACTCACCCAGCAGCGAAACAACTTCATAGGAAGCGATCACGTGTTCCATCACGTTGTGGCGCTCCAGCAGCTCCACCCAGGCGTTCAAGATGGCGCGCTGCGCCCGTCCGCGAGGCGTGGTCTCCTCAGGGGAGCCGCCGGCGACCAGTTCCTGTCCATTTTCCGGAGAGCTCAGGAAACCATCGAGCACCGCGTCCTCTTCATATTCAGGCGCTACCCCCGTAGTCTTCAGGAACTCGTAGGCAAAGGAGAGCAAGGTCTGGAAGCGGTCAGGATCGCGCTCATAGTTGCCCAGCATTACGTAGTGCTCGGCATTCAGGTAATCGTCGTGGCCGTCTTCGGTAAAAAGCAGGCGGTTCATGAAAAGATCGTACTGGGGAATTTCTTCGCCCCCGAACAGCGAACGCCGCATCTTGCCCAGGGTCTGCTTTTCGATTTCACGCAGGGTCTGGAAGATATCTTGCCCGGCGCGCCGCAGAATGGTTTTTTTGTTCACCTGAAAGCGGGCAAAGCGCTCGCGCAACTCCATGGCTTTGCCGGGATTGATGGTCCGCGGCCCTTCAAAGCCCTTCAGACGGGTGCGGCAGCGCTCGAGAACAGTATTGAAGCGGCCGGGCAGCTCGCCGCGAAGAAATTTGATGATGGCAATGCGGACCAGGAGGTCCACATCCATGTTGTTGTCGGCCTTGGCGCGGTTCAGACCGGCAACGTGGATATCCACCAGCATGCGCCGGAACTCGGCGGGGTCGTAACCTTTGAGAGCGCGAAACTTGCCCGAATCAGAGGGCGAGGGCGGCGGCTTGTTTGGCCCCAGCAAACCCGAGGCGGGACGCTGGGGAGCGATGATGGGCTCTTCGGCAAAATCTTCCACGCTGCCATAGGTCATGACCAGGCGATCAAGGTGGATGCGGGCGGCTTCGGAGAACTTAGTGCTTAAGAAAACGTCGGAGCGGACGTTATCCACACCGGTCATCAGGCCTTTAAGCGTGAGCGCAGGCTGATAAGTGGACAGCGTTAATTGCCGCGCGTGATCGGCCAGATTGCCGCGCTGTAAAAATGGAAATGGCGCCATAGCGAAGACCACATCCGGATGCATTGTTTGCAACCGGACCCAAGGGGTGACTCAGAGTTGCTGGGGAAACTCTAGCACGGGTTTACCTACAGACCAAACATTACATTAGTAATGCGTCACCGTGGTGAAACCATAAGAAACGTAGCAAGCTATGTCTCTACATTAAATGAATTAATGACCCTGTAGCCTTGCGGCCTCGAACTCGTCGCCATGCTGCCATTGGGGCAATTGCGGCAGGTTCGCCGCCTTCCAGCCCAGGGCAAAGCCGAAGCGGGCCATGATGGCGTCGCCGTGGAAATCCATGTCAGGACGGAGCTCATCGCTGGGGTGGTGGTAAATATTTTTTGTGAAGTAGTCGGCCTGCTCCATGCCCCACTCGCGGGTGTGCCCCTGATACTTCATACCTTCGTTGATGGAAAATGAGGGAATGCCGACGCGCGCCAGGCTGAAATGATCGGAGCGGTAGTAGTGGCCTGCGTCCGGGTGCGAATCGGGAATGATGGTCAGGCCGAACTCTTGGGCCGTCTGCTGCACCACGGGATAGAAATTGGTGCGCTCAGAACCCACGACTTCGGTCTCTTCAGGGACGCCACGCGCGGGAACATCGTCATAGTTCAGGTCCAAAGCGATCTTGCCGGCGGGGATCGGCGGGTGCTCTCCAAAATATTGTGAGCCCAGCAGGCCCTGTTCTTCCGCGGTAACCGAGACAATCAGGATAGAGCGCGCCGGGCGCTGCGGCGCCGTGGCAAAGGCGCGCGCAATTTCCATGATGATGCCGCAGCCGGAGGCGTTGTCCATGGCGCCGTTATAGATGTTGTCGCCGGGCTGGTCGGGATGAATCCCCAGATGGTCATAATGGGCGGTGTACATGACCGCCTCGTCTTTTTTCCTGGGATCTGATCCGGAGATTTTACCGATGACGTTATTCGATTCGAAGGGACGCACCTTGGTCACCATATGCGCCTTGAGGCGTAACGGTATTGGAATAGGACGAAAATCGGGGGAGGCGATTTGCTTAAGCCAATCATCAAAATCCCCGCCGGCCATGGCGGCAATCTTGCGGGCCACGCTTTCGTGAATGCGGGCCGCGGCTTTCAACTTGGGGCCCTCTTCCCCGCGCAGGCGCGACTGCTCGCCCGACCAGGAGTTGCGCACTACGTCCCATCCATAGGGGTCGAAGCCTTCCTTATGAACCAGCAAGACCGCTACCGCTCCCTTGCGAGCGGCTTCTTCAAACTTGTAGGTCCAGCGGCCGTAGTAGGTCAGCGCCTTGCCCTTGAAGAAATTGGGATCATCGGATGGCGGCTCGTTGACCACCATCATCAGCACCTTGCCTTTGAGGTCAACATCTTTGTAGTCGTTCCATTTGTACTCCGGAGCTTCGATGCCGTAACCGACAAAAACAATGTCGGCGTCAATATCGCTGCTGGCGTTTTGGGTCTCATCGGTGGCGACGTATTCGTCGCCGGCTTTCAGCTCAACTTCCTGGCCGTCATGCACGATGGCAAACTTGGTATCCGGCTGCGCTGTGAGCCCGACCATCGGAACTTTTTGCAGGAACGTCCCGTCGTCCCCGGCGGGCTCGAGGCCCAGCAAAGCAAATTGCGTGGCAATGTACTGCCCGGCAATGTCGCCACCGCGCGCGCCGGTGCCGCGCCCTTCCAGCAGATCATGCGAGAGAAAGCGTATGTGCTCGCGAATGCGGTCGCCGCTGATGGCGTCCATGGTGGCCACGACTCCGGCGGGCAGGCCCGTATGGGCGCCAACAACCGCGGTCTTTTTAGCGGTGGTCTTGTTCAGATTTGCAGGAATATTTGCAGCCAATGGCTTTGCGGTCTGGGCCATGAGGGCGATTGGAGAGACAAGAACAAGAATGGATATGAGCAACAGGCACGCACGGTGATGCATGGAACCTCCGAGGAATACAGCAGAACTGATTACAGGCAGCAGAGGATTATAGACCACGTCGGAACATGAGAGACGAACAACCCGAAGGGGTGGCGTTTCTTCATCACTCTCGCAAACTTATAAATAAACCATTGAGAATCTTAAATATCGTTCTTTTTTGTTTTGTTCTTTTAACTGGCCCCGTTTCTTTCAGCGGGAATCCATCCGCGACCGCGGATCAGCTCTTGGTCCCTCAACCGGGTTTGAAATCGGGGATGCTTTCCCCAGGCTTGAATAATTCGATCCCGGGCTTGCCCGTGGCAGCGGCATAGTACCGGTTGAGCCGCTCCATATCTTTTTTGTCCCAGCCCACGCTGGAAAATTCGACTTTGCCTTCGGGAGATATCCAGAACACAGTGGGAACATTGGTCAGCCCGTAGGCCCTCGACGCGAGATACTTGCCAATCTCATCGAGCGCGATCGGAAATTTCACGCCGAATTTTTGCGCGAAGGCGGCGGTATCGGCGGCGTTATCCTGTGAAACCCCGACAATCTGCGCTTTATCGTTGCCGTAGGCTGCGAACAGGCGTTCTAGATATGGAAAAGCCAATTGGCAGGTCGGGCAACCAACTTTGAAAAATGCGGCCAGCACAGGTCCGTGGGCACGGGCTTTTTCCAGGGAAAATTTTCCGTCCTGGCCCATCAGGTTGAGCGAAAACTCCGGCGCGCGGGCTCCCGCGTTCAAAGCAGGCATATCAGTCTCCTTCCAATCCTTCTTATTAATTTTATTTTAATCGAGGAGCGAGAAGCGCCGCAGAATCTTGCGAGCCAGTCCCGTGAGCGGAAGCCGGTTGAGCCGCCGTATATGCACCCATCTCGCCGACCCTGGCGTAGCGCCCGGATCTTGCCGGTTGCGGTTTGCTCCAACGAGCTCGCGTCTTGAGGCCTGGCGTTCGAGGCCGGCGATAATTTCAAAATCGGTGTTGGTAATGGAATGCCGCAGACGGACACTCGATGCGGCAGCCGATGATACAGGGATACGCTCAGCGCGCTGCGGCAGCTCCCACATCGAGGGCATGAGCGTGGCGTCAGCCGGACGCTGCACCAGGTACACGCAGCTCTGATGCAGCAGCACGCGATAGGCGGCCCGAACCTTCTTGCGCGATTCGGTCGTATCCGGCCGCCGCAGTTTTCGGGCGCCTGCCAATTGCGCGCGTCCGCGGCACAACCGTGCCAGCGGACACTGGGAACACAGTGGCGCCCGCGGCAGACAGACGGTGGCGCCCAACTCCATCATGGCCTGATTGAAATCGCCGGGACGCTGCGGATCGAGCAGCTCACCGGCGCGCCGCCAATAGTCCTCATTTGCGCGGATGGAACTCGGGCCGCAAAAACGCTGCAGCACGCGCTCCACGTTGCCATCCACCACGGAAACGACTTCGCCAAAGGCGATGCTGGCGATGGCGGCGGCGGTGTAACGCCCTATCCCCGGCAGGTGGCGAAGCCCCTCGGCAGACTGCGGCAACTTGCCGCCATGCTCGCGAACAACGATTCGGGCGGCGGCATGCAGAGCGCGGGCGCGGCGGTAGTAGCCCAGCCCACTCCACTCCACCAGAACACTGGTAACCTGGGCGGCAGCCAGCGCATGGAGGCTGGGAAAACGCGACAGGAAGCGGCCATAGCGGTCAAGCACGACAGCAACCCGGGTCTGTTGCAGCATGATTTCAGAGATCCATATCTTGTAGGCATCATGCTCTCCGCGCCAGGGCAGATCGCGCCGGTAAGCGTCATACCAGCGCAAGAGAGCGCGGCGAAAGCGCACAGCCTGAACCGGTTTATGCAGGGCTGCACTCTTGGATTTTTTGTTGCCAGGATGATTCACAAAGCTTCGATTGTACTTGAAGTTTATTCTTCAGGGCTGGCAAAGCAACATGTACTTTGGCCAGAACATCTCTATACGAAGGAGCAGCAATCCCGCTGGGCGAGAGAGCTGCCCTCTCGCGCAACACGGCGCTCGATTGCGCTCCCGATTAAGATTATGACGCGCAGGCTGTTTGGTTTCGTCGTTTTGTTTACGGCCATTGTAATGATGAGCGGTTGCGGAACCTCCGCTCACTCGGCGTCCAATAATAATAGTAACCCTGTCACTCCACCCAGCACCGGCGGCGTGAATGCGCCCACTGTCGTTAACCTGGCCGGCGGCCAGGCAGCTTCTGGAATGGATATTGCGGTTTCCCTGCCCGCGTCGAGCCCGCCGCCCAATGCTCAGGCGCTCGGAGCCACGACGAGTTCGGCGGGTTCGGCCAATAACACCGGGACTATCGTCTCGCGGGGTTCAACGGTCACTGTTCTGCTCTTCGGGCCGGGACTTTCCAGCAGCATGCAAGTTTCCATCTCTGGCCCTTCCGATATTGGGATTTCACAAATTCGGGGTGTCCAATCAACGACCGGAATCCCTGGAATCGCCTTTCAGGCAGCGATTGCCAGCAATGCCGCCCTGGGTGCGCGCACGGTGATTTTGCAGGCCACCAACGGCGACGTCACCACCTTCACCGGCGGATTGGAGATCCAATGATGAGTCCAATAAGAACGCGTGTGATTAGAAAATATCTGCTGCCGTTATTCATCCTCGCTTCCACTCCCCTGTTGCTGGGAACAAGCATGGTTCCCATGCCGGTTGAAGCCCTTACCCAGAACGCAGCGCTCATCATGCAAGGCGAGGCAACGCGCTCGTGGTCGCAGTGGAACGACCAGCACAGCCTTATATATACCTACACGGAGTTTACTGTGGCTCGAACCCTCAAAGGCCAGGCGCCCGCCAAGGTTGTGGTGAAACAACTTGGGGGCAGCGTTGACGGCACGACCCAGCACGTCTCCGGTGTGCGCTATTGGCCGGCGGGAGAAGAAGCTGTGCTCTTTCTCCGCCCCAGCGAAGCCAAAGACGGCACTCATGTGGTTGTGGGTCTGGTGCAGGGCAACTTCCGCGTTGAACGCCTCAGCTCCGGCGAGGTGCGCGTGAGCAATGGAGTTCCCGAGGTGCAATGGCTCAATGCCGCCGGAGAGCAGAGCGTTTCGCAATCTACTCCGATGACCCTGCATGATCTGGAAAACCGCATACAACGCGCCCAAAGGCTGAGCCAATGAGCGGACGGAACTTCCATCGTATCCTTCTTGTGGCTGCCCTCGCGGCTGTAAGCATGCTGCTGCCGCCGCCGGCCTCTTCACACCTTCCCGAGCTGACCAAGGTCGGCAACAACATAGTTGCCAACCGCTGGAATTTCGCCGGGTTTCCCGTGCAATGGAATTTGAATCCGGCTACCGGGTCGAATATCCAGGGGAGCAATTCGGCGGCAAGCGTGATACAAGCCGTTTTCGATACCTGGACTTCGGCGCCCAACGCGAATGTTCCTGTCACTCGCGGCGCAGACAGTTCGGTCTCTGCGGAAGCCTCGTCTCCGGCCAACATTAATCTGATCTGCTTTGTCTGCATGGATGCCGACTTCAGCAAAGATTCCGGCACCCTGGCTGTCACCATCACCACAACCGTTACCCGAGGACACAGTGACGGCCATGGCGGAGTTGCCGCCTTTGACGGTCAAATTATCAAGTCAGACATTATTTTTAACCCTAACGTCCAGTTCACTACGGATGGAACCGGCAGCGGCTCGACGCAGGACCTGCAAACCGTGGCCACGCACGAAGCCGGACACTTCCTGGGAATGGACCACACCGGCGTAACCCGGGCCATCATGTTCCCGTTTGCTCCTGCCAGCGAACATACCCTGAGTTATGACGATGATGCCGGCATCTCCACGCTTTATCCGAAGGCGATTGCCGATGTGACTACAGGCAGCATCGCGGGAACGGTGCGAATGCTGGGCAGCAACGCAGCGGTTTTCGGCGCGCACGTTTATGCCGGATCTACCAGCAGCGCGCTTCCCTTTCCCACTAGTTTTAACCTGCGCAAGTCACCTATCAGCACTTTAAGCAAACCCGACGGCACTTATTTGATTCAGGGGGTCCCGGCAGACTCGTACATTATTACCGCCGAACCGTTGGATGGGCCCGAATCTACCAGCGATGTGCCCGGCTTCACCTCGGCCTACGGTGGCACCATCCAAACCAACTTCACCACCCGCTGGCATTGAATGAAATTTCTATTGCATGGAAAAAGAATCGGCGTGGGCAATCGCAGCCCAGCCTTGTTTTTGTTGCTGCCATACCGACATCATACGGGTTTGGGACAATTGCAGAGACTGGCCATCGTAGACGCCTTTTAAATCCATGGTGTAGGTAATCACCACGGAATCGCCGTTAGGATGCAGTTCCACATTACCCAGCGCATAGTCGGTAATTTCCAGCTTTTTGAAGTGCTCCATGGTGGCATCACGATCACGTACCATCCCCGACGTCTGGTAGACATAGGTAGACGCCAGATGCCTTTCAACCTCGTCCCAGTTTTTTTCCTTTACATCCTGCCACCAGAGGCGCTCGAACTGCTCTGCGCCCGTGGCGTTTGACCAGGCGGAGGCCTTCTCGGGCCACTTGGTGCAACCCGCGAATAAGAGGCTGAAGACAACAAGAATAGAGACGTGATGAATACGACGTGCACGAAGCATGGGCGCGATTCTAGCTGCTGGGCTTGGCTACTGCAAGTTCTGGGGGAGTCCCGGGGCCTTCTTATCTGTCGGCGATGGGGTGGCCCGTGGATTTGCCGGTTCGGTAATCGGCATGGGCTGCGGATCCATGGGATCGATAAATGTAGGATCAGCGGTGCGGCGAATTACAAAAGTGGGAAGGTGCAACCTGTGCGCGAGGTCGGGCCAGAACTCGCGGAAGGAGTCATCCAGCGCATCGAAGCCCATATTCACCAGGGTGTGCTGCACAATGCCGGGAAAGCTGCGGTCGCGGTGAGGATAGTAACTGCCAGAGACGGCGGTGGTGGCCAGGCCGGAGAGAAATCTTGAGGCATTCCAGGTATCGTCGCCGGAGTCGCTCTTGGCGATAAGCTGGCGGGTGACAGCATAGAAGAAACGCCGTCTCAAGGAACCGCGCGCCATGCGAAAGTAGCGCGGATCGGTGTGCAGGATCGAAGGGAACAAAAATGTTCCCGTGAACTCGCCCACAATATCGGTGCCGACCATGGCCCCTAGCCTTCTTCCGTAGCCGCCCATGCCTCCGCCATAGGCGCGCGGGTCGCCCTGCGATTGTGCCCATAAGGCATTGAAGGCCTCGGCCATGAAATTGAAAGGATCGTAAATATCGCGCACGAACAGCCCAAACTTCTCTCTTGGTGTATAGGGAAATATGATGGGATACACCGCCACGGGCACGCGATCTCTGCCGGCCGGCGAGCCGTTCTGGGTAAGCGCAATGCGGGTACTGCTGGCAGCATCAGGCAACGATGACGCAGAATAACTTCCTCCCGATGGGGCTTCCGGTAGACCATTTTCGACGCTCACAGCATTTTCACTGGCTGTATCAGCCAAAGATTGAGGCAATTTCAATGCGGCAAGCGTGAGCGACGGGTCTTCTTTTTTCTGGCCCTCCCTTTGCGACGCATGGCAGGCGGCAAAAGAAAGCTGCGGCCGGGTTTGTTCAGCTAAAGCGATATGGCAGCAATTTTTGGGTGTAAGGTTTCGGGGGTCTGCCGCAGCGGCAGAACCTTGGGCAAAACACATGAGCGACACAACCAGGCTCATCCCGAACACAATACCGATCCGTATCATATGAATAATGCAGCTTGCCAGGCGATTGGGTTCGGGAATTAGGAACACTATAGACCAAAAATCTCGTTCCGAATAGTCCCGCAGCATGCGAAAACTACATCTTTACAATTTTTCACCTTACGTCTTTTTCGGCGTAAGAGGAGTCATATTTTCTATTACTTACAAGAACAATAAGATGCGAAAAGGCGCCACGCTGGATACTCGCATCCGTAGCAATTTTGGTTCTGTTTTAGGGAATCTCATTGCTCAATTGACCGATTCGCGGGGGAGCGGCCATAATCAAGCTGCTCTGCTTTTTGTTTCCGCATCTTAAAAGAACGTGAATCCATTCGTGAAGCCGGGTTATCTGCCTGGAATCCTTGTGCTGACCGCGGTAGCGGTTTTGCTGGCGGGATGCGGCGAAAAGAGACCAGCACAGGCGTCTGTTCCCACGGCGCCTTCGATCTCCGCTTCCTCTGTTCCTGAGTCCGATTCAGGAGAAAACAGTTCGCCTACTTCGGGTGCGATTGCGCCTTCGGTACGGCGCAACACTCAGCCCCTTTACATGCAAACCGGCCTGGCGAGCTGGTACGGACCGGATTATGACAAACACAGGGCGTCGAATGGCGAGATTTACGACATGCACCAGCTCACCGCCGCCCACCTTACCCTTCCACTGAACTCCATGGTGCGCGTGACCAACCTGGCAACGCGGGAGTCAGTGACGGTACGAATCACCGATCGGGGGCCGTTCGTGGCCGACCGCATCATTGATCTTTCCATGGAAGCCGCCAGGCGCATCAGCGTCTACCATCCTGGAATCGCCAAGGTGAAGCTCGAAGTGCTGCAAGCGCCAGCCAATCTCAACACCGGCGGACGCTGGGAGGTGCAGATTGGCGGCTTCGGCGATGAAAATACCGCAACCCAGGTGAAAGATAAACTGGAGCGCCGTTACCGCACGGCCAAGGTGCTCGACTTCAAAGGCCCGCGCCGCGACTGGTGGGTGCGCGTACGCGTGCTCAACGACGATAAGCAGCGAGCCCAGCAGATCGCACGGGAAAACACGACGCCCGAAGGTGGAATTTATCTGGTGCGGATTGATTGAAAAGAAGCATTCAGCACTCAGCCACTAAGCAAGCATTTAGCATTTGGCACTTAGCATTTAGCCCCTAGACGGCTGTAGCGGGTGAGAATAAAAATCGAGATATAGCAAGCCAGGTTCTCGGCCAGTCAACATTGGAGGCCACGAATATTTCTAAGGGCCAAATGCCAAGTGCTAAATGCTGCTTCACTGGCTGAGTGCTGAGAGCTGACTGCTGAGTGCTTTTTTTGGGGTTCCTCTATAATAATTTCTACTTTAATTTGGAGAGAAAGCGTGAAGCTGCCATGAGCGATTGCCTGTTCTGCAAAATCATTGAGGGCAAAATACCCAGCAAAAAAGTTTACGAAGATGAGCAAACCTTCGCCTTCGAGGACATCAATCCGCAGGCGCCCACGCATGTCCTGATTGTTCCCAAGCGGCATATCGTGGACCTGAAAGATGCCAAGCCCGAAGACGCCGAGTTAATCGGCTACTGCCACCTGGTCGCTGCCAAAATCGCGCGGCAGTGCAACATCGAAAATGGATACCGCACGGTGTACAACGTAGGTCCAGGTGCGGGGCAGACCGTTTTTCATCTGCATCTGCATTTGCTGGGTGGAAGGATGTTAGTGTGGCCGCCGGGGTAAAGCAGCACTTAGCAATTAGCAGTTGGCATTTGGCCCTTTAACAGTCTGTAAGTCAATCAACAGGCTCCCGCTGTCCTATGCACTAGCACAAAGGGTTTGAGGGTAGCTGGTTAAATTTCTAAGGGCCAAATGCTAAGTGCCAAGTGCTAAATGCTTTCCTCACGCCACCTTCTGTAGATTTCCCATCCTGGTAAACGATCGCTGCCATACCGCATTGAAAAGAACGAATTGCGGCAGGAGACGCACGAAGCTATCCATCGATTCTTCAATGTCGCGCCACTGATTGGGCGTGATGTTTCGCGCCATGTGCCGATGGTCGCCTACGGGAAGGCCGGTCAGCAGAGCACGGGTGCGTGCCATGACCTCGTCGCGCGCGCGCAGGAAGGAACGCTCCTGGAAGAGGCGCTTGGCATCGATCCATACCGAGGCCAGGTAACCGGGATAAGGCGACAACAGGCGGAAGAGGCTGAAGATATGTTTGGAGCCGGTGGTTTTCCTGATATCGGCATAGATCAGCCAGGCGCGCAATCCGATGTCGCGTTCGCCGGGAACGTGCAGGGTGATCATGCGGGAGAGCGCCGAGGCCTGCTTGCCGTCGGAAACTTTTCCGCGCTGCCCACCCGAGTAGCCGAGCTGCATGAGCCGGCTGAACAACGCCATCTGCGGAGTAAGACGGGTAAAGGTCGAGACCACGGCGCCCAGCATTTCCATATCTGTTGAAGAAAAGCCCTGGCCGGCCATGGCCTTGTGCTGGTCGTTCATGCGCCAGTCGCTGCTCACCACCTGCGAATAGGCGTATTCGCCCAGGGCGCGGGTTGCGGATTGGAATTCGCGTGAGCGCGCTACCTCACCCAGATCGGACCATACCAGGCGCAGATAGTCGGGCACGCTGGCGCTTACCTTGAAAAGCGTGGGCACCAGGGGCACATCGAAACTTTTTCGGATATCCGCGTAGACGCGGCGCAACTCAGGGGAAATTTCATTTTCTTCGATGCTACGTGGGAGAGCCATACAGCAGAGCCTCTGCTCATTGGAGTGCAATTGGCGGCCAGACGGTTGCTAGGAAAGAATAGCTTCTAGCTACTAGCTGCTAGCTCGGAAGAAAATGGGCTTTGGAAAATGGGCCTATTGATGCCCTGCATTAAGTTATGTTTTATTGGGAAGTTGTGTTCATTGCGTCGCTTGCGACGCACGGTGGGAGCCCCCGGCTTTTAGCCGGGGGTAAAGGTTCTTACAGATTTGGGCTTCAGCCCCGGCCAGAATTCAACCGGCTACGGCCGCGACTTCCGCCTTCACAAAGTCCCGCAGAACCATCTGCGGGCCGCCGAAGTCGGGATGACAGTTTTCCTCCAATGTGAAAGCCATATTCAAACGCTCACCGGGAGCCAGACTTTCCGCCTGCAGTCGCTCTGCCATGCGCCATCCCAGGGCGTCATACCCGCGATGATTGCCATTGCCGGAGCCGACCCGCAACTTCAAGTGCTTCTCTTTCAAAAGCTTGGGGACTTGCAGCAAAACCGCATCCCGGATGGCCAGAACGGGCTCACGGTTTCCCTGGCCAAAGGGCTCCAGTTGCTGCAGCTCGCGGCACAGGTCGAGCGTGATTTCATCCAGCTTGACTTCCATATCTATCTCTAACGAAGGCTGCAAATCCGTATCCGTAAGATGACGCCGGGCATATTCGCCCATCTGGGCGCGCAACTCGGCAATGTGTTCGCTGGGCAGCGAGAAACCTACGGCATGGGCGTGGCCGCCGAAGCGCGTGAACAGCTTTCGGCAAGCCGGCTCTTCCAGGGCCTGTAACAAATGAAACCCGGCAATCGAGCGTCCGGAGCCATAGGCTTCGCCATTCTCAGCATCGCGCGCCAACACGAGAGCAGGACGGCCGTAACGCTCAACCACACGGGTGGCAACAATTCCAATCACGCCACGATGCCAGCCATCGCCATCGAGAACCAGGCAATAAGGCGCGCGCTGCGCGGCATCGCCATCCAGACGCTCTTGTATCTCCCGAACGATGCGCGCCTCTTCGTTCTGCCGCTCGGCGTTGAGCTGGTTGAGCTTGGCGGCAATCTTTTGTGCCTCGGCCGGTTCGCGAGTCGTGAATAAGGTGATGACATCATTGGCTACATCCATGCGCCCAGCGGCGTTGAGGCGGGGAGCGATGCGAAACCCGACATCGGACGCAGTGGGCGCGCCTCCGTTCTTCCCTACCGCTGCGACTTCAAACAGCGCCTGCAATCCGGCATTCGCACGCTTGCGCAAACCTTCAAGGCCGAGCTTCGCCAGAACGCGATTTTCACCGGTGAGCGGCACCGCATCTGCGATGGTGGCGATGGCGACCATCTTGATGAATGAAGGCAGCAGGCGCTCGAGTCCTGCGCCTTCGAGCAGGGCCTGCGCCAGCTTGAAGGCGACGCCCGCCCCGCATAATTCTTTGTAAGGATATTCGCATCCCGGCTGGTTCGGGTTCAGCACAGCTAGGGCTTTGGGAATCTCTCCCACTTCGGGAAGATGGTGATCGGTCACGATCAGGTCTACGCCAACCCGATGCGCGGTCTCGGCAGCGGCAAAGGCGCGTATGCCGGTATCTACGCTGATGATCAGGCGCACATCGGCGGCCGCGGCCTGCTCGATGACATCGTTCTTCATGCCGTAGCCGTCTTTGATCCGGTGAGGCACATGGAAATCGGCGACGCCGCCACAGAGCTCAATTGCAGTCTTGAGGATCACCACCGCTAATGTGCCGTCCACGTCGTAGTCGCCGTAAATCAACACAGTTTCTTTGCGCTCGAGGGCCGCGCGCAGCCGCTCGACGGCGATCTTCATTCCTAACATCTGGTAAGGCGAGTGCAGATGCGACAATTCCGGTTTCAAAAATAATTGCGCCTGCTCTGTGGTGGTGATGCCGCGCTGCACCAGTAGATTCGCGATTAGAGGCGAAACTTGTGCTTGTGAACTTAATTGTTTCAGAGCGGTAAAATCCGGCGGCTTCAGCTTCCATTGCATGAAGCCAATAGATTACAGCAAGGGAGTGATTATGACGCTGTGGAAAACAAAGACAATGCGCCTATGCGCCTGGATTATTCATGTACGGCAGCAACATAATGTCAGGACACGGCTTCAGCCGTGCCGAAAATAAGCCGAATATGTGCCTTTAGGCTCTGAGGTCGAATGCCGATGGGCAACGGGGTGTTCCATCGAGAAGCCCGAAGAGCGATTACGGGGTTGGACATCTAACCTCGGTGGCTAAAGCCGCAGGATGTGTGCTTCTTTTGCGGCACGGATAAATCCGTGCCCTGACAATGCGGTCACTCTTCCGTGTCATCAATCACGAAGCCGCCGATCTCATCGGCCAGGTCCATCAGCCGCTGGTAGCGGTCATACCACTCGGTGGAGATTTCGTAGAGAAACACGACTCCCTGGCAGGGCCAGCCCAGTTGGATGAATCCGGTTTTACCGTTGTAGACGCGCAGCATGCGCGCCTCTTCCTGGTCTTCATCGCTGGGATATCCGCCGTTGCGCAGGCGCTCGATGAGAAAATCCAGCTCTTCTTTATCGAGCACCACGTCGCTCATGGTCAGAAAAGTTGCGCCCCCGGCCTTGGCGAGCTCGACAAAATCTTTCCAGGAATCAGGGTTATCGCCTGCCTCCCAATTCACGGTAGAAAGTTCTTCGGTCACATACCCGTGGAAGCGCTTGAGTCCATGGCCCTCGATAAAAGCGGTCATGTCGTCTTTGATGCTATGCAAATCGTCTACCATGCGCGGATGATGAGCGGGAAATCTCACAGAGGGCTACGCTAACACGTGGCGGGAAGCAGGGTCAATCTGTCCCCTGGCTAAATTCTACTATCTGCGACCACCATTCCGGCACTGAACCTGAATCCAATCAAATATGCGAGATGGCCCATCCGGAAACACGGGTGCAAATTGAAACTCGAGGCTGTGGGCGGATTTGTATGTCGTCCCGCCAAGCGGGGACATTACGCGCCCGGCACGCGCCTTTGCAGCCCGTTGGCGCTATTGCGAACCAACTCCGGGGCTAAACTTCGTTGCCCAGCCAGTTCCATTGCGCGCTGCAGTGTCTTCCGCAATTGCAGAGCTCGATCATGCAGCGCTTTTGAGCACTGCCGAAGTGTCTGAGTATTCTGGTGGGTGATCACCCAACTTGGGGAGTTGAGCTCGGGCGAGAGCAGTTTCTTGTTGGCACTATCATGTATCGGACACCGCTTCAGCCAGGCGTCAATATCGCTGGAAACGGCAACAACGGCACTGCGCTCTCTCCCCCGGGGCCTTCTCACCGGCAAGGCCAAGTCACGCTCCCATCGTTGCGCGGTCCTCACGCCCCGCCCCAAATACTCGGCAATTTCTTTCCATGAATTTAGGATCGTTTCTTTCTGGCCCATAAGTAACCCCAGCTGCCAATATTTAGATCATTCAACTCTGGCGCAAGTTGCAGGTTGCCGATAAAGAATTGATGCAAACGACGAATCTCGTGAATCGCGTTTTCGAGTGACAGGTAATTTTTAAAGTGATCACCAGTCAACTACCTCCGCGATCAAGGATTATCTTTTTTAAGGATACACTTCTCGAGGAGCAAATCAATTCAATTTCTTGAATGCAAAATAGTCGAATTTTAGAAGCTGGATTGTAGGACTCACGCGGAATTTAGAGCCAGGCTCGCGCTGAAACTCCAGGCGTATCGAGAAAGCCCGCCGGCCTGCCTGGACACCGATAGCCAGTAATTGCAGCGCGGTAGTAGATTCCCGTTCTCATTGAAAGCTGCGCTATTGTTTCCCGGGGATTCTGTTTCGCCACGCGTTTCGCAGGCAATGTGCCCTGAGGCGTTTACTTCTTAGATGGCGTCTGCTCAACTTCATTTCTTTGAGCAAGGCCTGCTGTGCTTCGCGTAAAACGCGTGTCCTGGCCAGCAGCATTCGAGTGTGCAGCGTAATGTGCATGTGCGCCGTTATACGGTTATGATGCCACTCACCATCGTAAGTTTATCCGCTTGCCAACCGAGGTGCGTTAGACTGTCTTTTGTGGCCCGATCCAAGTCCAGAAAGCCCCTGAAACCCAGGAAGAAAAACCCGGTTTTAAGGGGCAACCACTACACCTCTCGCCGCTTCGACGTAGTGGCCGTTGGCGCTTCGGCGGGGGGCTTTCACGCCATAGCCGAGCTGCTGCGCCCGCTTCCGGCCGAATTTCCCAGCAGCATCCTGGTGGTGCAGCACCTGGATCCCAGGCGGGAAAGTCTTTTGGCAAGCCTGTTGCGGCGCTATACCGCGTTGCGCGTAAAACAGGCCGAGCACGGTGAAGTCATACTGCCGGGCTGGGTCTATATCGCGCCGCCCGATGAGCACCTGCTGATCGGCCCCGGCAAGATTCAGTTAGCGCATACCAGCCTGGTGCATTTTTCCCGGCCTTCGGTTGATTTGCTCTTCGAATCGGTGGCGGGAGTCTATGGCTCCCGCGGTATTGGCATTGTCCTGAGCGGGTCTCTAAAAGATGGCGCCGCTGGAATTCGCACCATCAAGGAAGCCGGCGGCGTCACCATGGCCCAGGATCCGGCTGAAAGTGAGTTTGCCTCCATGCCTGCCTCTGCCATAGCCACCGGCTGCGTGGATCACATCTTGCCTGTGGGCAAGCTGAGCATTGCCCTAATGAGTCTGTACGATGCAGGCTCTCCGAAACTATATGGTTGATCTTTCCCTCAAAGATTTCTTAGCGCAGCTTGCGGTGGAGCGCGGCCTCGAACTGCGCGGGTACAAGTACAGCACTCTCGACCGCCGCATCCGGCGCCGCATGTTCCAACTGAAAATTGGGAACCTCGGGGAATATATCGAATTTGTGGGTGAAAATCCCGGCGAGACCAATGAGCTGCTTAACACCATCCTTATCAATGTCACAGAGTTCTTCCGCGACCCGCCGGCCTGGGAGGTTCTGCGCAAGAACATTGTGCCCCGCCTTACCCGCGATCTGCGGCCCGGCGGCTCATTTCGCATATGGAGCGCCGGCTGCGCCAGCGGTGAGGAAGCTTACTCGGCCGCCATCGCCATCGCCGAACATTTCGGCCCTAAAATCCAGGATTACGACATAAAAATTTATGCCACCGATATTGATGAAGATGCCTTGAACACAGCCCGCCGGGCCGAATATCCTGCCAAATCGGTGCAGCGGTTGCCCCAGGAGCTGCGCGAGAAATACTTCACCGGCGAAAAGCTCGTGCGCATCAGTCGCGATCTCCGTCGCCTCGTGGTCTTCGGCAGGAGCAACTTCAGCTCTGATGCCCCCATCTCTCACATAAAGCTCTTGATTTGCCGCAATGCCCTGATTTACTTTGATTCTGCCGCGCAGGAGAATATTATGAGGCGGCTGCATTATGCGCTTGATCCCGGTGGAGTTTTATTCCTGGGCAGATCAGAGTCCCAGCTTCGCAATGCGTCTCTCTTTCGTCCGATCGATTCAAAGTGGAGATTTTTCGAACGTATCGATCCTGTCTCTCATGAAAAGGAGACCGCAATGCCCGGCCAGCCGGAAGATATTTTGAGAACCAAAACCCACGAAGAGTTCTCGCTGCTGAAGCTATACTACAACGCCTTATTGCAAACCCTCGACCCTGGCATCGTAGTCCTGGATGCCACCGACGTTATTATGATTGAAAATCAGGCGGCGCTGGCTCTTTTGCGCCTTTCCGGCAAGAAGCTTGTGGGTAAGCCTTTGGCCGAAAGTGAATTGGCGGCGCACTTCCCCGACCTGGTCTCCAAAGTTGAATCCACGCGTCCATCGAACGCCGAGGCGCGCCTGGAATGTAGCGCTTCCAATGACCACAAGATCGCCCTCACCATCCGCCCCATCATGGCTGAAAAGAATAAGGGCCGGGCGGGGACCTTGATTTGCATGGAAGACGTCACCCACAAGGAGAAGCTGCAAAGCACGATCGAGGCCCTGGAAACCACGAGCGAAGAGCTGCAGGCTGCCAACGAGGAACTTGAAACCACCAACGAGGAGCTGCAGTCTGCCAACGAGGAACTTGAAACCACCAACGAAGAGTTGCAATCCACCAATGAAGAACTTGAGACCACCAACGAAGAGCTGCAATCGCTGAACGAGGAGCTGGAGACCACCAATGAGGAAATGGATTTGCGCGGCAAGGAATTAGACGCCTCCAATGCCCGCTACTCCGAGACCCTGGAAAACCTTCCCTGGCCCATGATGCTCATGGACCGCGACCAGAATATCGTGATTTGGAATACGGCGGCGCGCAAGCTGTTTGGCTTTGAAACCACTTCCACGGTGGGCCTGAATCTAAGCCGGCTTCCAATTCCCAAAGAAACCAGCAATGCGCTCTTGCGCCGTTATCGCAGCGCCCTGATTAAGACAAAGTCTGTGGTTGCTAAAAGCGTTACGCTCAAGGGAACCTCGGCCCGCGACCACATGAACATTTACTTCAGGCCTATGGCGAAAGACGAGTTCGGATCGGTGCTGGTCATGTTTACTCCTGCTTTCACCGGTTCGCAGGGCAATTCGAAACAGCACACACTCAAGTCAAATCCCGGTAAAAAATCCAAGGCCGCCAGGAACAGCACGCGCCGGACAAAAAAACAAAAATGAAAAACTAAGGGCACGTGGTGTCAGGCCACGAATTTATCCAGTGCCAAAATAAGCTTAATATTTGGCCTTTGAGGCTGGCTGCTTTGGGTAAGAATTTAATTAAGGACCCAGCATACATTCTCGACACAATAGGGTTCCGCGCTTGGTGTCGGAATTACAAGAAATTGAGTTTTTTCCGCAACGCGCTCTTCGTGCGCACTCATAACAGTGAGCCCGAGGGCCGATACCAACTGCCCCAGTTTAAGCTTGAACCTAAGGATGTCGAAAAGATTGAATGGATCCAACACGAACTTAAAAATTCCTGCTCTTATTGATTTTCCTGCCCTTATCAATTCTCTTCAACATGTCCTTGGACATGACGATGAGTTCCCGACTCCGCGTGACGGCTTCCTTGCTTCTTTTCATTGTGTTCGCAAGGGCCGTTTGGCATACATCGGAACGAAGGTCCAATGTCCTTGGCCAATACTTCGACTTGGTTTTATTCACCCCATAAACTAGATTGTTAGATGAATTATAGGACTTCATGATTAAATTTAAATTAAAATTCAGCTCTGCTCGGGCTGCTGATTGAGGGTCCGGAAAAGCCGCTTTGCCTGGCTTTGGGGCGAAGAAAAAGCGTTGTACTCTGAAGCTAAAAAGCGGGCCATTCAAGGCCCGCTTTCTTGCCTGCTTTGCGGTTTGCATCTCAGCAACTGTCTTTACGCTGCTTTGGCTTCTACGTTGATGGATTCCGCCAGGTTTGTCAGTTTCTGGTCTGTCGCTTTCTCTTCATCGAGGGTTTGCTGCAAATAATTGGCGACGTCACTCAGTCCCAGCAATTGAGCATAGGTCCGAGCGCAGCCGTAGGCGGCAATCTCGTAGTGCTCCACCCGTTGCGCCGCGGCAATGAGTCCGGCATCCAGCACTTCGGGTTCGGTAGCCTCATCCATCATCTCTTCGCCTTCTTTGAGCAGGCCTTGCATGCCCTTGCACTTTTTGGCCTCGGCTTCTTGGTTGAGGCTCTCGAAACATTTCTCGAGCCGCTCGATATGGCCCTCGGTCTGGCGCAGGTGCTCTTCGAATGCGCGCCTCAACTCCGGGGAAGAGGCTGCCTCCGCCATCTTAGGGAGTGCCTCGGTGATCTGGTCTTCTGCCGAATATAAATCCTGTAACTGTTCAACTAGAAGTTCATTAAGGTTTTCTAATTTCATTTAGGTAATCCTCCTTGTATCTTTCGTTAGATGACGTGTTACATACCTCGTTGCCCCGCCGCGAGTCACAACCCGAAAACAAAGTAACAGAGTACATTCCCAGATCGGGAGAGCTGGATGATTCATGTGCAGCAGCACAGACCGTCAAGGCACGGCTTTATCCGTGCTGGAATTTTCTAAACTGCGGAATTGCACAGCAATCAACCTGAGTACCGACAACGGAGTAATGAGTACTGCGTAGAGCCAACCAATCCAGCGGGTGTAGCAACCTATCTATTGACGAAAAACAAAACGAAGACCAGGAGGTTTTGTGCATCTTCTTTGGTGGATTATTGTGGGCCTCATCGCGGGATGGGCGACTGGAAAAATCATGCGCGGCGCCGGATACGGCCCGCTGATGGACATTGTGATCGGTATTGTGGGTGCAGTGATTGGTGGATGGATCATGCAGGCCCTCGGCTTCTCGGCTGAGGGGGGCACGATTTATACGATCATTGTTGCCATTATTGGCGCCGTGATACTCACGGCGCTGGTGCGACTTATTACCGGCAGTCGCGGCAGCGGCGCCGGCGGCCTCAGAAAAGTCGCGTAGCTTCAGGCAGGATTATGTAGAGACGTAGTCCTGTCGACATAGTCCTGCCGGAGCATATTATTTTTTCACAGGAGCGGCTGTTTCAACTCCAGCCGCTCTTGCAAAATCAATATATCCCCTTTGTGGGTCTGTGCTGATCAGCTTGACCCGCAGCCGGTCTCCAACATCCACGCCTTTCTCGCCTTGGGCCAGCAAGCCTTCCACATGCGGCTGGAGCACGCGAACGAATGTTCCCTTGGGCGTCACTCCCGTTACGACGGCATCAAAGCTCTCGCCGATTCTCCGGCTCATGGCCACAGCCGAAATCCGCTTGCTCATTCCCCGCTCCACTTTGCGGGCAGCGTCTTCTTTCAGTGTGCAGTTGCTCGCAATCCCATTCAGCTCATAGTCTGTATAGGGGGAGGGCTGTTTCGCCAGCACAGCCTTGACCAGCCTCTGCGTCACCATGTCGGCGAAGCGGCGGTTGGGCGCGGTAGAGTGCGTGTAGTCCTGCACAGCCAGGCCAAAATGCCCCACCTCCGGGTCGCCCGGACGCTCCAAAACATACTCGCCAGGCCCCATCAGCTTGATAACAGCCAGCGACAAATCGGCAAAATGATCGGGATCGGCGGCTTTGCGCCTGGTCAGGAAATCATTCAATGCCTTGGAATCAGGCTGGCTGGGCAGTTGCGTGCCGCTCTGTGCCGCCAGTTCCACAATCCGGTTCCAGCGCTCGGGCGTCTTTACCACGCGCCGGATGGAAGAGACATGCTGCAGCATGCGCGCCACCACCCCGTTGCCGGCAATCATGAAATCTTCAATAAGATCGGTGGCCGGGTTTTTCTCCTGCTTGCTGACATCGACGATCTGGTCATTCAGTATCACCGGACGCACTTCCACGGTATCAATATTGAGCGCTCCGTGCCGGTAGCGTTCCGTCTTCAGCGCCTGGGCTATTTCGTTTTGCAGTTTGAGTTGCGCCTGCAGATCGGTCGAGGCCGCCACTTTGGGCGGCGCCAGGCATTTGCCCTCCAGCCATCCTCCCACTGCGTTGTAAGTGAGCTGCGCCTTGTTGCGGAGAATGGCGCGATACACCGTCTCTGAACTGATGCAGCCGTTCTGGTCGACCACAAACTCGATGACGATCCCGAACTTATCCTGGTTTTCCAGCAGCGAAGTTGCCTCGGTGGAAAGCTGCTCCGGCAGCATCGCGAAATTTCTTATCCCGGTATAAACCGTGGTGGTCTCTTTGGCGGCATGGCCGTCAATCGGCGTGCCTTTGGGGACAAAAGAATCCACGTCTGCAATTCCGACCATGACCTTGGTTTGTCCGTTGGGCTGGCGCTCGGCTACCTCGATCTGGTCAAGGTCGCGTGAGGTATCGTTATCAATCGAAGACCACAGCAGGTTGCGCAGGTCGCGAATGTTTCCATCCGCGGCAATTTGCGGCGGATGGGCCTGCAGTTGCGCGAGCTGCTGCTGCGCGGGCGCTGGAAAATCCGGCTCAAAGCCGTTCTCCAACATTAATTGTCTGGCGATTGCCTGCAAATCAACGTGAGAAAAACCGGGATTGTCCATGAATTAGGCTGAAAGCAATTCAGAATATTGTGAAGCACTAAGCCTAACATGCCGCCGCCCGCCAGGGCGAATGCATAAGGCGGTTGCCAGTTGCCAGTCGCCGGTTGCCAGTGAAAGCTGCTGGCTCATCTTTATATTCCTTATTGCAGCCGCTGTATAAAAAAATGTCCCGCAAAGAGGCCCGGGGAAAGAGCTTCCCTCGTTCCAGACATCTTCTCTGCCTCGTTCACACTCCAAGTACATTAAGAGGAAATTGGCGAAGGCGCGTAGCTGCCGGTCAGTGCTCTTTTTACGATTCAGAAGATACCCCTGTCTCCTGGATTCCGGAAAATCAAAAATCGATGCGAGTTCTGCTGGCTGGGATAATTCTGCTCTCTTCACCAGCGCTTTGGGCGCAGTTGACGGCGCCTGTCTATACCGATGCGCCACAGCTTTACGAAGGCCAGAAAGTTGCTTCTGTCGAACTGGTTGCCAATCCTCATATTGATGTCAGCTCATTCGGCGCCCTGGTGCAGCAGCAGCAGCCCGGCACCCCCTATTCCACCGCCAAGGTACAGGCCAGTATTGATGCTCTGAAGCGCACGGAGCGTTTCACCAAGGTTGAACTGCAAGTTGAGCCCGAGCCTGCCGGATTGAAGCTAAGTTTCCTGTTGCAACCCACCTTCTATTATGGAGTGCTGGAGTTTCCCGGGACAGAAAAGCAATTCCGTTACACCCGGCTTCTGCAGGCGGTAAACCTGCCTGGCGAGGAGCCCTACGAAGAAGATAGTTTGACCAAAGCGCAGGCTGCGCTGCTTGAGTTTCTCCAGAAGAATGGATTTTTCGAGGCCCAGGTCCACACCGAAACGCAGTTTGACGATGCCCACCAGCTTGCCAACATATTTTTTCGCGTGCAACTGAACAAGCGCGCCAAAGTAGGGCAGGTTTCGTTCGACGGCATTTCCGCAGCCGACTCAACGCGTTTGCTCCGCGCATTGCATTCCGTTCGCGCCAAACTCACCGGCGCCCAACTGACAACCGGCAAGGTCTTTACCTCCGAACGCATCCAGGCCGCGAAGGCGTATTTGCAGTCTTATCTCGGCAGCCAGGACCGCCTTATTCAGGAATTGCGCGTGGGCATGGTGCAGTTTCATCCTGATACCAACCACGCCGACGTGGTTTTCAATGCAAAGCTGGGTTCCCGGGTTTCCGTCACCGTGACAGGCGCAAAGCTGACCTGGGTTCCCTTTATGAATTCCCGCAAGCTGCATCAACTGATTCCTGTCTTCCAGGAAAGCTCGGTCGATCCTGATCTGCTCATGCAGGGAGAACGCAACCTGATCGACTACTTCCAGACCAAAGGATACTTCGACGTGAAGGTGGAATATCAGGTCCAGAACCTGCCTTCAAAAGTTGCGGTGGTATACCAGGTCGCCAAGGGCAGCCGGCATAAAGTGGAAGAGGTTTCCGTCGAAGGCAATCATTATTTTCCCGATGACAAATTGCTGGCTGGCATCCCCGTGACCGAGGGCCACTTGATTACTCACGGACACTTCAGCAACAAGCTGCTCAAGCAAAGCGTCAACAGTATGACCGCGATGTACCACAACAGCGGCTTTGAGGAAGCCAGGGTCACGCCGCAGGTGGTGGACCGCGAGCCCAAGGTCTACGTTACCTTTCAGGTCGACGAGGGGCCGCAAACGCTGGTTGAAGAACTTCATATCCAGGGTAACCGCGCATTAAGCCTCCGCGATTTGCAATCGCGCCAGGGGTTCAACCTCGCTCCCGGACTTCCCTTTTCGCCCGCGCGCATGAACGAAGACCGCAATCGCATTGTCGCCACCTATCTCGACCGCGGATATCCCCGCATTACCTTTACGCCCAAGGTTGATCGCTTGCCTTTGGATAAGCATCGCGTCAATGTTACCTATGCGCTCGATGAAGGCCAGCAGGTCCTCGTGGATAACCTGGTGATCGTCGGCAATCACCACACCCGGAGCTCTTACATTGGACGCACCGTTGCCATGGCCCCTGAAATGCCGCTCAGCCAGTCGAAGATGTTGAGTGCGGAAAGCGATCTCTACGATCTTGGGGTCTTTGACTGGGCCAGCGTCGGCCCTAAGAAACCCATTACGGATGAAACCCAGGAAGAGGTTGTCGCCAAGGTCCACGAATCCAGGCGCAACACCATCACCTACGGAGTCGGATTCGAATATGACAAGCGCGCCGGCAACATTCCCTCAGGCACGGCCGTCGTGCCGGGACTCCCGCCCATCGGGTTAGGCAAAACCAAGTTTGCCACCAGCGAACAAAGTTTTGTCAGCCCGCGTGGCTCAGTAGAATACATCCGCCGCAACATGCGCGGATTGGGAGAGACTTTTTCTGTCTCCACCTTGATTGCTCGCCTTGACCAGCGGCTGGTCGGAAGCTATACCCAACCCCACTTCAGGGGAAGCAATTGGCGTTCGTTGTTGAGTTTTTCCGGCGAGCGCACATCAGAGAACCCCCTCTACACGGCCCGGCTGGGGAATGCGACCGTGCAGCTTGAGCGCGATCTCACGCGCGACGCCACCAAGACACTGCAGGTGCGCTATGAGTTTCAGCGCACTTCGTTGGACAACCTGCTCATTCCGCAACTGGTCTTGCCCGCGGACCGTTCCGTGCGCCTCTCTGGAGTTTCTGCTTCTTTTATTCACGACAAGCGCGATCAGTCTCTCGATGCCCATCGCGGTATGTGGGACACGGTTACTCTGGATTTAAACCCTTCGGCCCTGGGCTCCAATTTCAGCTTTGGGCGCCTGCTTGCCCGCCGGGCCATCTATGTCCCTTATAAAAAGTACGTGTGGGCCAGCAGTCTTCAACTCGGAGCGGCCAGGCCTTTCGGCGGCAGCAGTGTTCCCACCAGCGAGCGTTTCTTCTCTGGCGGCGCAAACTCACTTCGCGGATTTCCCGTCTATGGGGCCGGACCGCAACGCACCGTGCCCGTCTGCAGCGACCCTCATGTGCTCTCCTCGTGCAGCAATATTCACGTGCCGGTGGGCGGTGATGCGCTGTTGATCTTTAATACCGAGCTGCGCACCCCGCTTCCACTCATCCCGCATCTGGGTGGGGTCATCTTTTATGATGGCGGCAACGTTTACGACCATTTCAGCCTCAGTCGTATTATGAGCAACTACACCAACACCGTAGGCGTTGGGGTCCGCTACTCGACTCCCATTGGCCCCATTCGCTTCGATGTTGGCCACCTGCTGGAGCCGGTCCCCGGCTTCCGGTCAACGCAGTTTTTTATAACGCTGGGTCAGGCATTCTGACGCGGCAGATTGATTTATGTCTTTAGGCAAAACAATTCGGCGCATCGCGATCGGCCTCGCCATTCTTATTGTCGTGGCCGTAATTGCGGGTTACTTCGTGATGCGCAGCGCAGGCTTCCACCGCTATGTAATTGCCCAGGTTGAGCAAAAGCTCGAGCAGGCAACCGGTGGCCGCGCTGAAATTGCAAGTTACTCATTTGACCTGCGCCCGCTCGTCATCACGGTGCATCATCTGGTCGTGCACGGCACCGAACCACCCGGAGCCCTGCCATTATTCCAGACGGATAAAATCGTTCTGGGATTGAAACTCGTCTCGCTTCTTCATGGCAAAGTGGACCTCACCGATATTGAAGTCGATCACCCTATCGCTAATCTCATGGTCGATCGGAACTCACAGACAAACGTTCCACATCCACAGACCAAGAGCAGCTCTTCGACCAGTGTTTGGGACCTTGGCATTCAGCACCTGCTGATTTCGAACGGGGAAATTTATTACTCCAGCAAAGCCACGCCGCTCAATGCCGACCTGCACGACTTGCTGACACGAGCGCAATACGATAACCAGCAGCAACGTTTTGTGGGCGACCTCTCCTATCGCCGCGGACATCTGCAGTTTGGCAGCTACAATCCTATTGCGCACGACCTGGATTCGCACTTCACCTTCTCGCCGTCGGGCACAACATTTGAACCTTTGATCTTGCGGGTCGCATCCTCTGAACTTACTGTTCGCGCCGCCATTCAAAATTACAGCCAACCATCCATGAACGGCAGCTACCGCGTCGTGCTTCACACCGAAGACGTTCGCCGCACCCTTAAAAACTCTTCGCTGCCGCTGGGAGTCATTACCGTATCGGGATCTTTGGTTTATCAGAACGTTTCCGGACGCTCGGCGCTGGAAACTGTGGTCTCCAAAGGCGAGCTGAGTTGCCCCCAGCTCCTGCTGGAAACACCCACGCTGCGCGGAGCCTTGTACCGCATATCCGGCGGATATGACGTTGCCAATGGCAACCTGAGCACGCACAACCTTCGCGCCGATCTGCTGGGCGGCCAGCTCAATGCAAATCTCAACGTGCGTGACGTGGCCGTGAAACGCGTGTCTTCGCTGCGCGCTTCCGTGAAAGGAATCTCGATTCAAGAGGCGGCCCGCGTCATGCGCAGTATGCAATCACCGCCGCTTACCGGCCGCGCTGATGCCGACGTGCAGGCCAACTGGCATGGCAGCATGCTAGGGCTGCGTGCGTTGTTGAACGCGTCGCTCAATGCCGCCATCACGCCACCCCAATCGAAGGCCACGACCCCGCTCACCGGAGTCTTGCACGCCACTTATACCAGTCAGGCTGAAACTCTTAACCTGAATCAGGCGCAACTCCAAACTCCTTCAACTTTGATTCAGATGAGCGGCCCAGTTGGCGACCACTCCAACCTTCAGCTTCGGGCCAGCAGCAGCAACCTGCACGAGCTGGAAACTCTTGCGCTGGCGCTGAAGCCGCCGGCAGCCGCATCCAATGGCACACAGCCCAGCCTGCCGCCGTCTATTTTTGGTTCAGCATCGTTGAATGCCAACCTGCAGGGCTCGCTCAAGCAGCCGCGCGTAACCGGCCGGCTGAACTCGCAAGGCCTGCAGATAGAAGATACCCACTGGCGCACGCTGGAGGCCGGGTTTACGGCCAGCCCGTCGGGAATCGGCGTGCAGCGCGGCTCGCTCATCAGTACTGGTCCCGGCAGCATACAGTTCGATGCCAATGTCGATCTGCGCGACTGGCACTATCTCCCTTCCGATCCGCTTTCCGCGCACCTTTACGTCAACCGTATGCCTGCCGACCAGTTGACTCATCTGGCCAGACTCAGCTATCCCGTTACGGGAACTCTTTCGGCACAGATTTCGATTCACGGATCGCAATTGGCTCCATTTGGCAGCGGAAGCGTGCAGCTCACGCAGGCGCGTGTAGCTGGAACCAATATTCCAAGAGCCGCGGTTGACTTCTCAGCCACCGGCAACGCAGTACGCTCCACCGCCAACGCTACTCTGGCCGGAGGTGGTATCAATGTAACCTTGACCTACTATCCCGGCAACCAGGGCTACGTCACCCATGTTGAGGTGCAGCAGATTCACCTCGAGCAAATCGAAAAGGTCCAGGCACTTCACGTGAGCGGCCTGCTCTCCGCCTCTGCCTCCGGACACGGCACATTGCACGATCCCCAGCTCAGCGCCACCGCGTCCATTCCGCAGTTGCAGATGAACCAGAAGACGATCAGCGGCATTAACGCTCAACTTGATGTCGCAAACCAGAGCGCCAACTTCCAGGTAAATTCCAATATTGCCCAATCGTTTGTTCAGGCGCGCGGAACGGTTGCGCTCACCGGCGAAAAGTATGCCACCCTGCGGCTCGATTCCAGGGGCATCGCGCTGCAAACCTTGCTGGCGGCTTATATGACCAACCCGCCGCCGCAGGGTTTCCAGGGAGAGCTGGAGCTGCACGCCACCGCGAGTGGCCCTTTAAGCAAGCCCACCCAGATGCAGGCGCAATTGCAGGTTCCGGTCTTCACCGCCTCCTACGGCCAGGTACACATCGGGGCGGTGCGTCCTATCGTGGCTGAATATCGCAGCGGTGTTGTTACTCTGCAGCCGTCGGAAATTAAGGGAACGGGGACTGACATCAACCTGGAAGGCATGGTTCCCGTACAAGGAAGCCGGCCTGCCAGCTTTACCGCTAATGGTGGAATTGATTTGAGCCTGCTGCACCTCATCAACTCTCAAATCATCAGCCAGGGCAGAATTGAACTCGATGTCCATGCTGCCGGCGCCGCCACCGCTCCGGGTGTTCAAGGCCAGGTTCGGCTGGTGAATGCCACTTTTTCCAGCCTGGATACTCCTATGGGAGTGGAAAACGTGAACGGCGTCTTTGCCATCACGAATAATGAAATCCAAATCCAGAACTTTGCCGGACAAATGGGAGGTGGCCAGTTCACCGCCACTGGGACCGTCGCTTATCGCCCGCAAACTCAATTCAACGTCAGCCTGAAAGCCAACCACGTTCGTTTGCTCTATCCGGAGGGATTGCGCACCATTCTCCAGAGCGACCTTCTGCTCGCGGGCAACACTCAATCTGCAACGTTGAGCGGACGCGTTCTGCTCGATAGCATGTCATTCTCGCAAGGATTCGATTTAGCTTCTTTTACGAGCCAGCTTTCGAGCGGGTCGTCGGGCGCCGAGCCCACGCAGGGGTTTGCGCAAAATCTCCACCTCAACATTGCCCTGCAATCCGCCAACGACCTGGGATTGAGCAGCAGCCAGGTCAGTTTGCAGGGATCGGTAAATCTGCGCATTTCCGGCACCGCGGCCGATCCTGTCATCCTGGGACGCGCCGACATCACCCGTGGAGAGCTTTTCTTCATGGGAAAGCGTTACCAGATCCAGCGTGGCATTGCCCAGTTCAACAATCCTACCCATACCGAACCTGTGCTGAACTTCCTGGTGACCACCAAGGTCAACCAATACGACATCAGCCTGGCGCTGATGGGTCCGCTTGACCGCCTGCGCACGCATTATGTCTCTGACCCGCCCTTGCCGCCCGTGGATATCATCAACCTTCTCGCCCGCGGCCAGACCACGGAAGAAGCGGCTGCAGCTCCCGCCAACATGGGCGCAAACCAGGTGATTGCATCCGGACTGGCCGGGCAGGTGAGCGGGCAGATACAAAAACTGGCGGGCATCTCCAGCCTGCAGATCGATCCCCTGATTGGCGGCAACAACCAGAACCCGGGCGCGCGCCTTTCCATTCAGCAACGCGTGACCAAGAACTTCTTCTTCACCTACTCCACCGATGTGACTTCTACACAAGATCAAATCGTGCAAGGCGAGTATCAGTTTACAAAACACTGGTCGGGAAGTGTCGTCCGCGACCAGTTCGGCAACTTTGGCGTAGATGCCAAATACCGCAAAACTTTTTGAGACAGTTTTCGGTTTTCGGAAGACAACTTAACCGCGGAGACGCGGAGGGTTTGCTATCCGCAGCCGAGTTGCCGGAAATATCACAACCACCCCACAAATAAAGGCCGCAACCTTAGGTTGCGGCCTGCCGAACTACTTCTATCCGGGTTATGTTTACCTCTTATCGTGCTTGTGATCGCTGCCAACGGTTGCGTCGGTGCTGGTGCTGGAGTTTACGCCCAACTCAGTGTTTGCCTGCTTGTGGCGCTTCTCACTCTTCGAGCTTGTTTCTGAGTTCGCCCGGGTATCGCTGTCGGTGCTGACTCGGGCCGAGCTTCCCACATTGACATTCGCCCGCGTATCGGCGTTCACGCCTGCGCGCATATCGGAGCGCTCGGCGATCCTGGTTTTTTCCGATCTTTCTTTTCGTTCTTTATCGGCTTTGCGTTCTCTCTTGGCTTCTTCTTTTCTTTCTTTGTCGGCGCGCCTGGCTTCCGCTTTGGCGTCGGCGTCTGCTTTGGCGGTGGCGCGGGTGGCGGAGTGCACGGTACCGTTTACGTTGCTATCCGCATCGGCGCCAAGGCGGGTAGTGGAATCGAGGCCGCCGGCCACTGAGCCACTCTGGCCGCCCACGTTGGTTACCGCACCTGTGGTGCTATGAACGGCGCCGCCCAATCCTATCTGCGCGCTGGCGCTGAGCGCCATGGCAAACGCGGACGCAAAAGCCAATACGAGCATTTTGCTGTGTTTCATTTTGGTTGTCTCCTGTGCTAAAAAAATTTTCATTCGCAATCAACTCACGATCAGAGTAAGTGCAAACACTGTGCCAAATCCGCAGGAGAGATTGTAAGTAGCTGAAAGAATAAGGATTTGCCGGGATGGGCCAGCGTGAGGCATGTGCCATTGATGAAGTAGGATTTACGATTGCAATGGCAAAAACTTACCGCGGATTTCACGGATTGCGCGGATTTTGAAAGCAGTTCTCCGTTTCTCATTCACAGCCTGAGGCACTTTTGCAAAATTCCTCATTCGTGTTTTTCCTTCGTGTCCTTTGTGGTTAATCTTTCTGAGGTAAACTACTCCGGAATTAAAACCAGCGAGGAAAAGCTCCAGGCATGTCAACCACGTCCAAGTCGAAGTCTGGCTGTTTCGGCTGTTTTACACGGGTGCTGCTTGTCTTAATTCTAGGCCTTGTGTTCGTGGTTGCGTTCACGGCGGTGTTTTCTCCCTGGGCATTTTTTCTGGGTGGCAGCTTCCACCCGCTGGCCACGTGGGAGGGCTGGGGGCGGATGCATTCCAGCACGGCAGGCGATTACGTGCTGTTCGTGCACATGCAGGTGCCGGCGCGGAAGGGCCGGCGCGTCTCTCAGGTCGCCGGCTTCGCCACCCTGTGCACGCCGCGCGGCGAAAGATTTGACCTCACTCTCCATGGAGACTTTGAGAAGAACATCGGCGTCAATACCGATGGCAAGCGGGAATACCTCTATATGAGTAATCACTCCGGCCTTGCCCGGCAGTACGGCTTCAACACAGATACTCGTCCAAGCCTTGATCTCTACGGAGTGTGGCACAACCCCACTCTGGTCGCCGATGACCACGGCACGCTCTCGCGTGACTTTGCGCCCGATGGCACGCTCTATCCGGCGGACGCGCGCAATCGCGGGGTGAATAAAGAGGTATTGCAGGTCACGCTGCATGAAGGCGCCCAGACGGGGTTTGATGCTGAATGCGCCGTGGTAAAGGGAAGCGTTAAAAGCAGATAGTCAGACGCGGAGGCGCGGTTCTCAGTCAGCTACACATGGCAAAATTCCCCTTCGTGTTTTCCTTTGTGTCCTTTGTGGTTAATCTTTATTTTCTGCGCTTTTTTTGCAGCAGGGATGCGCTCTGCTCGGCGGCTTCTTTGACCAGAAATCCCATTTTGGGATGCGAGGGTTCAAGGTCAACCGCGATGCCGTTCTTCTGCAGCTCTTCGCTGGTGATGGGCCCGATGGAGACAACCAGGACCTTTGCCAGCGCGTGCAACACCGCTTCGTTCACCTTCATCTCCTCGGCGATTTGCAGCAGGTGGCGTAACTGCGCGGAACTGGTGAACAGGGCGACATCAATCTCGCCCCGGGTCAGGGCACCGATGGCGGCGCGCAGCGGGGCGGTGTCTTCGGGAAGCATCCATTCATAAACGGGAACGGAGGTTAGCTGCGCTCCGCGCTCAGCCAGACCCGCCAGCAGTTCGGGATTGGCAACTCCATATTCCTGCACCGCCACGCGGCGGCCTCGCGTTTCCAGAAGCTTCGATTGATCCAACTCATGCAAAATTTCGCGCCAGGTGTTCGGCTCCGGGATGGTCAACGTAATGGGCACGCCCATCTCGCGCAGGGCGGCTACAGGCTTCGGTCCGCGGGCAACGATGGCTGCGCTGCTGAGCGCGGCCACAAACTGCTCTCTTGGATATAAGGTCTCGACCACGCGCGTGAGAGCACGTGTTCCCACACCGGTCAGGAAGATGACAACATCGAACCGGCCTTCGATCAGGGCGTTGGCAAACTCCAGCCCCTGCCTGTTCGATTCGAGCGGGACCTCGCGCATGGAGGGCGCCACGACAGGCTTTCCGCCGGAGTTGGCAATAAGCTTGGCTATCTCCGTCGCGCGGCGGCTTTCGAGCGTGAGTACTTTCAGTCCGGCAAAATCCTGGTTGGCCATTATCGGTTCTCAGTTCTCGGTGAAGAACAACAGCTCACCGCGGATTCACGCGGATTTTCTGAAGCAGTTTCCCGCTTGCCTGTCAGATTAATGCGCTGATGCCTGCGCGTCAAATCCGTGGCTTTCCGTATTTCTCTGGGGAAGGCAAAACGTATAGAATCAAAAATCCGCACTGAATGAGGAATAATGAGACATAACAGAAGTCTTCAACCGGGAGATGGTCAACAACCTTGCTGTGGCTGGTCTGGCGGCATCCGCCGAAAATTCTTCTTCGTTTTATACATGGCGATGGCCTTTGAGAGCTGTTGCTTTGCTCAGGCAATCCACCGCATCAGCGGCACGGTGGTTGACCCGACGGGCGCGGCGGTCCGCGACGCCCAGGTGGTAGTGATGGGCGGCGGCGGAAAGGTTTTGGGAAAGACTACGACGTCATCGAGTGGCAGCTTTGCCGTCAGCACGGACGCGGCGGCGGAGACGCTCCAGGTGACGGCGCCTGGCTTCGAAAGCGTTGCGGTTGGCGCGAGCCGCGAAGACAATGTCATCACCCTCCAGCCGGCGAGTGTGGCGGTCCAGCTGAACGTGGTAGCCAATCGCACACCGCTGCCGGCGGCGGAGACAGCGGAAAGCGTGGCTGTGCTCTCGCAAACCCAGATCAACTCTTCGGCCGGTCTGGCGGTAGACGAGATGCTGCGCCAGGTGCCGGGGTTCACTCTCTTCCGCCGCTCGAGCAGCATTTACCTGAATCCAACGGCGCAGAGCGTTTCCCTGCGCGGCACCAACGCCAGCGGATCGAGCCGGGCGCTGGTGCTGGTGGATGGCATCCCGTTGAACGATCCGTTTGGCGGATGGATTTTTTGGGACCGCGTGCCCCGGGCCGACGTAAACCGCATTGAAGTGCTCAAAGGCGGCTCGTCAGAGCTGTATGGGTCTGACGCTTTGGCAGGCACGGTCGCGCTGTTCACCCAGCCCCTCGACCTGTCGCGCGTGACCGTGGAAAGCTCTTACGGCACGGAAAACACTCCGCTGGCCTCCCTTTCTGGAACGCTGCGGCGCGGCCCCTGGGCCGGGAACCTGAGCGCCGAAACTTACAGCACCGGCGGATATAACCAGGTGGAACAAAGCCAGCGCGGCCGGATTGACGACAACATAAATTCAGAGCACGACAGCGGCTCGGTTACATTGCAATATGGGAATCCCCGGGGAAGCCGCGGATTTGTTCGCGGGGCCACGCTGCTCGATTCGCGGCACAACGGCACTCCCTTTCAAATCAACAACACCCGGCTTTATGAAATCAACCTGGGGGCCGACATTCAGACCGCCCGCCTGGGCACGTTCATGACGCGCGCCTACGGCATGAATGAGGACTACAACCAGACATTTTCTTCCGTCTCTATTGACCGCAACAGCGAGACTCCAGCGAGTACGCAACATGTGCCTTCACACGCTTTTGGAGCCAGCGAGCAGTGGTCGGCGGCGCTGGGCAAGCGCAACGTAATGGTCGCCGGAGTTGAAGGCAGCCTGGTCAGCGGAGCCACCCACGATACCGCGCTCACCAACCGTGTGCCCAGCTCCCTCACCCGCGCGGGCGGCGAGGAACGCGACTTTTCCGTCTATTTGCAGGATATGGTCCAGCTCACAACGCGCGATACGCTGACCATCGGCGGGCGCGTGGATGAATGGTGGAATCTTGACGGCAGAAGCCTGGCCGTGGCGCTTCCCAAATTGGTAACTACCGCGTCGAACGCCTTTCCGGGCAGGAGCGAAACGGCGTTCAGTCCGCGGCTGGCGCTCAATCATCGCTTTACAGACAGCCTGAGCGCGTCCATTTCCGGATACAGGTCATTCCGCCAGCCCACGCTTAACGAACTGTATCGCGCCTTTCGGTTGGGAAATACTCTCACTCTGGCCAATGCCAACTTGCAGTCGGAAAGACTCTCCGGGGCCGAAGCCGGGTTGAGCATCAGTGGTTTTGAGCAGCGCTTTTACCTGCACGGAGGATTTTTCTGGAACCACATCTCCGAGCCGGTGGCCAATGTAACGTTGAGCACGACGCCGAAACTCATTACCCGCCAACGGGCAAACCTGGGCGCGATTGGCACAACCGGAGTCGAACTGCAAAGCCAGATCCAGTTGACCAGCAAGCTGACGATCGATTCCGGATATCAGTTCGCTAACTCCAAAGTTTTGTCGTTCGCAGCGAACCGGGCGCTCGAAGGGCTTGATGTTCCCCAGTACGCCCACCACCAGGCCACGATGGACCTGCGCTACACCTTTGCTCGCGGCTGGATGGCGGCACTGCAGGCGCGCGCCAGCAGCCGCCAGTTTGAAGACGACCAGAACCTGCTGCCGCTGGGCGGTTATTTCACCTTCGATTCCTTTGCTTCGGCTCCGCTGACGCATGGATTGCAGATGTTCCTCGCGGTCGAGAATGTGCTGAACCGGCAATACCTGATTGGAAGGACTCCCACTCCTCTGGTCGCCCCGCCTGTTACCGGCAGAATTGGTTTGCGGCTGACCTGGCCGAAGCTTTAAAGGCAGTTTCGAGTTCTATTCACCACAGAGACACAGAGGCACAGAGAAAACCAAGAATTTTCCCAAAAACTGGATTTGCAGATTAACCGCCGGCCACCACCCCCGGAACCTTCTCGATAAAAATTTCTGGCAAAAAAATGCCGAATTGCGGCAACATAAAGAATAGAATCCAAATAAGGATTGCCATTCCAGGGAGAATTTAAAAATAAGATGATCTTTTACTTAGTGGCCATTGTGATTGCTGCCTTCTTCTGGGCGAATCTGGAAATTCACATCGAGGGCAGCCAGGGCTGGGCCGCCAACCTGCCGACATGGAAAGTGGACAAGCACATTCTGCTCGACCTGTTTTATGGCGGTCGCCCGCTTACCGGATATCATGTTTGGGCGTTCTCTTCCGTATTCTTCTTCTTTCACCTGCCGTTTTTCTTCCAGCACGCCTGGTCGTGGCGGATGGAAGCCTGCGCCATCGCCGGCTATAACCTCTTCTGGGTTATCGAAGATTGCCTGTGGTTCGTTTTAAATCCGCACTTTGGCTGGTCAAAATTCAATAAGACCAGCGTGTGGTGGCACAAGCGCTGGTTCCTGGGCTTACCCCTGGATTATTGGTTGCTGGTCGGATTGGCCGCTGTGTTACTTCACTTCAGCCGGTTTTGAAGCGGAGACCTACCAAGCTATATCTCTACTGGCCTTCATTCCGAGTGTTCCCAAAACTCGCCCTGCCTTCTACATAGCCGGGGACGAGATCCAATGATTCGATGGACAATCGGCGAACTTGTGGGCTTATGTTCAAATTGAGCCACTAACCCCTGTTTTTGATTGCTTTTTCGAGCAGTTGGTCGTACTTTATCCTTACATATACGTTTCTCCCCCACTTTGAATCCCCCCCAGCATGGAACTTAAGGAGACCGGGCGATAAAACCAGTCACCCTCTCAGCAATGCATCGTTGGCTCTACGTTGCGCTACCTGTAGTGTGTCGGCAAAGTATGCCGCCGAAGAATAAAACAGTTCGAGTCGCCTGCAGGATTCTTTTCGCATTCGTGTGTTTCATGGGCATGTTCCCCAGCCGGCTCATGGCCTCTTCTTATGGATGTTTCGCCCCACCGCTGAACACTACAGGCATTTACGCAGCTTATGATGCGGCGGTTGGGGACTTCAACAACGACGGCAAACTTGATCTGGTAGTAGCCGACGGCTCTGGCGGAACTCTCTATGTGCTCCTGGGAAAGGGGGATGGCACGTTTCAACCGCCGGTGGCGCTTTCATCGGGCGGCGACCCTTGGGCAGTTACTGTCGGCGATTTCAACGGCGATGGCAAACTCGATATCGCGGCCGCGAACATTGCCACCAACGGCACCGTGGGTATCATGCTTGGGAATGGCGACGGCACATTCCAGGCGGCAAAGACTTTTCCAGCGGGGATCAATCCTGCTTCGATTGCGGTGGGTGATTTTAACGGCGACGGCAAGCTCGATGTCGTGATTTCGAATGAATACAATTCCTCCCAAACTCTGAGCGTGTTGCTTGGCAACGGCGATGGAACCCTTGGAGCCGCGACCACGTATGCTCTGCCCAATGGCGTTACCTACTCGGTCACCGCGGCCGACTTCAACGGCGACGGCAAACTGGACCTTGCCGACGCCAATAGTGATGTCTTACTGGGCAATGGCAACGGAACCTTTGGGACGGCGGTGAATTACGGCTCGGGAAGCGGGAGCGTACAAAAATCGGTCGTCACAGCAGACTTCAACCACGATGGCAAACTCGACATTGCCATCGCCAGTTATGGCAACAACAGCCTGAGTATTCTGCTGGGCAACGGAGACGGCACTTTCAAGCCACCGGTTTACTACCCGACCGGAAGCGGCAGCTCCTATGGCGCTCTATCACTGGCCGTTGGCGACTTCAACAAAGACGGTAACCTCGACCTCGCCGTCGGTGTATTAGGAGGCAAAAGTCTCAGTGTTTTTCTGGGCAACGGGGACGGCACTTTCCTAACACCTGCCATTTTTCCGGTCGGCAACAACCCCTGGTCGGTGGCTTCTGCGGACATGAATGGCGATGGCTATCCCGATCTGGTAACTGTAAATTACAGTGGCAGCAACGTCGGGAACTATGTTTCTGTGCTGCTCAATGAACCCTGCAACGCCTCTTATTACACCTTGAGCGCGCCCGCCACTGCAGTCGCCGGCTCGCAGATCAGCGTTACAGTGACTGCCTTCACTCCCTATCACCAGACCGCAACCAACTACGCCGGCACCGTGCACTTCACGAGCACAGACCCCCAGGCTGTGCTTCCGCCCGATTCGACTCTGACCAATGGAGTGGGCACATTCATGGTTACGCTGAAGAGCTCCGGCAACCAGACCATTACCGCTACCGATACGGTGATATCATCCACCACCGGCAGCGCAACGGTTGCAGTCAGTCCCGGACCTACGGTCGGCTTTGCTGTGACCGTTCCTGTCCGCAGGACCCCTGGTGTCGCTTTTGATTTCAAGGTCCGCGCGGTTGATCAATTCCAGAACACGACTCCTTCCTATTGGACGACTTCTCCGAAGGTGCATTTCACCAGCTCTGACTCTCAGGCATCGCTGCCCGCCGACTACATTTTCAAGACCAGCGATGCCGGGGTGCATACCTTCAGCAATGGAGCCACTCTGCAAACCCAGGGCACGCAGACCATTACCGCTACCGATACCGTCAATAACTCAATCACCGGAAGCGGCACGATCTTGATTGCGCCGCCCACGGGCTGCTTGCCATCTATGACCAGCTACAACGCCGACGCTAACCCTTACGCCATCGCCACCGGCGATTTTCGCCACAACGGCAAGAAAGACCTGGCCGTCGTGAACTACAGCAGCAATAACGTGAGTGTCTTCCTGGGCAATGGAGATGGAACCTTTCAAGCGGCGGTAAACTACCCGGTGGGAACGAGCCCAGTAGCAATTGGCGTTGGTGATTTCAACGGAGATGGAAAACTGGATATCGTCGCCGTAAATCTCACCGACACAAGCCTTAGTGTTCTCCTGGGCAATGGAGATGGGACCTTCCAGGCGGCAAAAAACACACCCTTAGCCGCTCTCTCCAATCCACGCGGGCTGGCCGTCGGCGATTTCAATGGCGACGGCAAGCTGGATGTCGCCGTCAGCTTTTCCGGCAGCCATTATCTGACCGTGAGAATCATGGCGGGCAATGGCGACGGGACCTTTTCCATCGGGACAAGCGTCGCGGCAGGAAGCTTCCCTGAGTTCGTGATTGCAGGAGACTTCAATGGCGACGGCGCATTGGATTTTGCCGTTGCAGATTATGGATCGAACATCATCACCGTGGCGATCAACAACGGAAGCGGGAGCTTTCCCGTCACTCATACCTACACCGTCGGTTCTTCCTCGACCTCTGCGCCAAGTTCGATCGCGGTAGGCGACTTCAACCACGACGGCAAAGTTGACCTGGCAGTAGCGAATTTCAACGACAACAACGTCAGCGTGCTGCTGGGGAACGGAGATGGCACTTTCCAAAACGCAGTGAACTATACGGTTGGGGTCAATCCCACGTCAGTCATCACCGCGGACTTTGACGGCGATGGGCATCTCGACCTGGCGGTCGCCAACTCGGACCCACTCAGCTTCAATCCGGGTACGGTCGGCATTTTGCTGGGCGATGGAGCTGGGAACTTCCTGGCGCCCTTGAATTTCACTGTGGGATTGCAGCCTTATTCCCTGGTTGCGGCTGATTTTAACGGCGACTCGATCCTTGATTTTGCCGTGGCCAATGAAAATAGCGCCGGCAACGGCAACGTGGGTGTCTCGTTGAATCAAGTTTGCCCCGTCACTCACCTCGGGGTTACGGCGCCAGCCAGCACGACCGTCGGCTTCTCCTTTACGATTGGCGTGACTGCCTTCAATGACTACAACCGGGTTGCGGCCGGCTATAACGGCTTAGTGTTCTTTACCAGCTCCGATGGCGGCGCTCAGTTGCCGCTTCCATATAACTTTGCTCCCGCAGATAACGGCTCCCACACATTTGTGAATGCCGCGATTTTGCGGGCTGCCGGCTCACAACTTGTAATTTCCCGCGACAATGCTGATCATTCGATTTACGGCGACAGTTCGATCACCGTCAATCAGGCCACGACCACTACCGCGCTGGCACTGACCTCTGGCAATAACCCTTCCACGTATGGTCAGTCGCTCACCTATACCGCCACGGTCTCGCCGCAGTTCAGCGGCACACCAACGGGCACAGTTACATTCTTTGATGGAACCAACTCGCTGGGCCCGGGGACATCCACTGGCGGAGCAACCTGGACGCTCGGCACCTCCACACTGACAGGTGGTCTGCACACCATTACCGCTGCCTATGGCGGCGACAGCAACTTTACCGGCAGTGGCCCTACGGCGCTGGCTCAGACTGTAAATCAGGCCACGATCTCGATTGCCATAACAGCTTCCCCACTTCCATTCCGCTTTCGGCAGATGGTGACCCTCAGCGCTACCGTGACTCCGTCAGGCCCTGCGCCAACGTCACCTACAGGTATGGTCACCTTCAAAGACGGAGGCACGACCATCGGCACGGGAACCGTGGATGGCTCCGGCCACGCCAGCCTCCAAACCAACCAGTTCGCCATGGGACTTCACGTGATCACCGCCAGCTATGCCGGCGATACGAACTTTGCGGGAAACAACTCGCCTTCCATAACGTTTTATCGTTCCGCTAGACCGCACTAGGAAGAATAGTACTCTGTACTCAAAACTCAAAACTCAGAACTCAGAACTCAGAACTCAGAACAAATATTTGCCGCTGATGAACGCAGCGCAACAAAAAATCGAGCGCCGCGTTGGGCGCTGTCGTGCTCATGGCGTGAAAACGCAAACGAAGGAATGGAAGCAGCCGCGGCTGCGGCTGCGGTCAAACCTAACGTGGCGAGAAAGTCGCAACGAGAGATGGAAGATGGCATGGAAGCTCCTCCTGGCGGGTGGCATTGTATGAAAAAACAGCTCCAGGCTCCAGGTTCTTGGTACCCAGAGAAACAACTCCACCCTGGCCAGTCCTTGCGCGCGACGGGGCTCGCTTCCAGCCCACCCCGCATTCACCTTCATGCGGGGAGGGCAATTCTATTTATTCGTCCAGGTTCAGGTCACGAACCGCAAGAGGCCGTATGGAAAATCAGTCTGCCCAGGCCAGATAACCGGGAACAATCAGTCCCACAAGAGGAACGATCAGTAAAATGCCCCACCAACTGGGCTTGCCCCGCGCTTCGGCGACTGCCATCCAGACGATAATGGCGATGACAATGCTCACGATGGGAATCACGAAAAGAACAATCCACCAGATGGGCTTCTTGGCAACGTTGAGCAGCAAAATAATATTAAGGATCGGAATCCAGGCCATCCAGGAATTTTCGGTGCGCGTTTTGTTGGCGATGGTCTGAATCGCCAAAGCGATGTACACATAAACCGCCAGGCCAATGAGCAGTACTACCATCATGACGCCGCCGCCAAGCAGCGCCGCCGCCCGATTGTCATCGGACGACTGGGCCATAGCTCTTCCAACGGGAAGCAGTACTGCGATCAGGACCAGGACCAAACCCAGCAGCGAAAAAACACGTGTGCGTGCTTTCATTCGATTTCTCTCCAGTGTGATTTGATTTTACCGGCAGCCGACAAGACGGGTATGCCCGCTGACAAGCGGCGCAAAACAGCGCAACACAAGCGCGGCTCTAGATTTCGGCTGATGTGCGCAATGTAGCCCAATCACCCAGCCTTGTCAATACAGTTCCGATTTCGTTACCAATTAAAATAACTTGATTTTTCATGAAACTACAGATGAATGCAGATTTCATATGTTACGGTTGCGCACCATCGAGTATTCACGATATTGTTGCCGGTCACCTTATTTCAATGAGTTCTCGCGCTGACACAAGCAAAGAAGTGTGCGCCATCTACGTGGATATGGGCACCACCAATACCCGCGCCTGGCTGATGCGCGGCAGCCGGGTGATCGCCCGCCTCGGCAGCCCCGTGGGAGTGCGCGACACAGCTCGCGATCGCTCTCCGCAAAAGGTTCATGCCGCGTTGCGCGAGCTGATCGGGGCTTTCCAGGCACAGATCAAGACAGTTTCCTCAACTCCTGCCTCCAAATTGAAGTCGGGTCTTCCGGTGTGCGTTGCCGCCGCGGGAATGATCGGCTCGCCTCTCGGATTGGCCGAGGTCCCTCACCTGCAAGCGCCGGTCGGGATGGCAGAGATTGCGGCTGCTGCCCAGTGGGTTCAATTTCCTGAGATTACCGATCTTCCTATTCTCTTAATCCCTGGCGTGCGCTCCGGGCCGGCGGCGGTAAAGTTCGATACAATCCACACCACTGACGTCATGCGTGGCGAAGAGACCCTGTGCATCGGGCTCGCTTCCCTCGGCTATATTCAACCGCCGGCGGTAGTTCTGAATCTGGGTTCGCACTGGAAGGCAATTCAGTTGGATGCAGAAGGACGCATCGAATCGAGCAGCACCTCCCTTTCCGGCGAGCTCGTTCACGCCGCCCAGAGCCAGACGATTTTGGCCAGCGCGCTGCCCGAGGATCGTGCCAGCGTGATTGCCGAGCCCTGGATGAAAGCCGGCATGAGAGAACAGCGCAGGTCGGGCCTGGCGCGTGCCGCATTCTCGGTACGCCTGCTGCAGCTCGCCAACCAGGGCGCTCCGGAAGAACGGCTTTCATTTCTGATTGGGGCGTTTGTTGCATCCGAGATGGATGCGCTTATCGCTCGCCGGGTGTTGGCGGAAGAAAAGCAGGTTGCGATTGTCGGCATTCCTGCGCTAGCTGCCGCATGGCGCAGCGCTCTCATGGCAATGTCGGTGCCCGCCAGCGTGCTCTCCCCCGCCGAAACCGAAGATGCGCTTCTGACCGGGTTAAGATGCATTCTGGAAAAATGTTTAACCATGAAGGACACAAAGGCGCGCAAAGGGGAAAAACCGAGCCGAAGATAAACGCAGATCAGGAAGAAAATCACCACGGAGGCACTGAGACACGGAGATAGGCGCGGTTACTTTGTGTCCTTCGTGGTTAAAATTCTTTTTTTGATTTTCTCAGTGCCTCCGTGCCTCCGTGGTGAAACAAGGGATGGGAATGAGCAGTCCGACTGTGATTACAACTCCCGTTGCCGAGCGAGCGCGCAGGCGCATTGCCCTGCGGCTGCTTCCCTATCTTTTCTTTCTCTATGTCATCGCTTATCTTGACCGCGGCAACCTCAGTTATGCGGCGCTGGATATGACCGGCGCTCTGGGCTTTACTCCTGAGATTTACGGTTTTGGAGCGGGCATTTTCTTCTTTGGTTACTTCTTGCTGGAAATCCCCGGCGCCATCCTGGTAGAGCGTTGGAGCGCCCGCGCCTGGATTGCCCGTATCATGATCACCTGGGGAATCGTGGCTGTCTTTACCGGATTCATCCACACCGCGCACCAATTCTATTGGGTACGATTTCTACTGGGGGCCTCTGAGGCTGGGTTTTTTCCGGGAATTGTCGTCTACCTGAGCCACTGGTTTCGTTATGAAGATCGGGCCAAAGCCATGGCAATGTTCATGGCGGCGCAGTCGGTTGCCAACATGATCGGCGCGCCGGTCTCCGGGCTGCTGCTGGGCGTCAAGTGGCTCGGCCTGGCAGGCTGGCGCTGGTTGTTCGTCCTGGAAGGGATACCGGCGGTGCTATTCGGAATCGTTACTGTCTTCTACCTTACCGATTGGCCGCACCAGGCCACGTGGCTGCCGCAAGATGAGCGTGAGTGGATCGCCAGCGAGCTGAAACAAGAGAAGCAGGCAAGGCAGGCTGCGCGTTTTTACAGCGTGTGGCAGGCCTTGCGGCAGCGAGAGGTGATTCTGCTGACCCTGGCCTTGTTCTTCGTCGCATCCACGGTCTATGGGTTTAGCTTCTGGCTGCCTACCATCATCAAGAAGCTCTCTGGTTCTACCAACCTGCTTGTTTCCCTGGTGGCCGCCCTGCCCTACTTCGTGGGATTCCTTGCCATCATGTTTGTAGGATGGTCTTCTGATCGGACCCGCGAACGGCGCTGGCATGCGGCGCTATGCCTGCTGGTGGCCAGCGTGGGGCTCTTGTTGAGCGCTCTCACACAAAATATGCCGGGTGTAGCCATCTCGATGTTCTGCCTGGCGGCGGCAGGAATGTATGGTTATCTGCCGGCCTTCTGGTCGCTGCCCACAAGCTTTCTCACCGGCACCGCCGCTGCCGCTTCTATTGGCCTGATTAATTCCGTGGGTAACCTGGGCGGCTTTGCCGGTCCCTACGCCGTGGGATACATCACCAAAAGGGCGCACACCTTCACCGCCGGCGTGCTTTGCCTTTCGGCTTCGGCTCTGGTGGCCAGCGTGTTGTTGTTGCTGCTGCGCCGGTCGAAACCAGAGGCAATAAAATAGAATTTGTCTAAGATACCAGGTACCACAAAATCACGATTGATTTCTTCGAGGAATAAAACTTATGAAATTTCGCAGCGCCGCGTGGTTTGGCCCGGCCGACAGAGACGGCTTCATTCATCGCAGTTGGATGAGGAACCAGGGATTGCCCGACCATTTATTCGATGGACGCCCGGTGATCGGCATTTGCAATACCTGGTCGGAGCTCACGCCCTGCAACGCGCACTTCCGCAAGATTGCCGACCACGTTAAACGCGGGGTCTATGAAGCCGGCGGCTTCCCGCTCGAGTTCCCTGTCATGTCGTTGGGCGAGACCCTGATGCGGCCCACAACCATGATGTTCCGCAACCTGGTGAGCATGGACGTGGAGGAATCCATCCGCGCCAATCCGGTGGATGGCGTCGTGCTCCTGGCCGGCTGCGACAAGACCACGCCCGCTCTCCTCATGGGCGCCGCCAGTTGCGACCTGCCCGCGCTCATGCTCTCGGGCGGCCCCATGCTCAACGGAAAATTTCGCGGACGCGATATCGGCTCGGGCACCGACGTCTGGAGATTCAGCGAAGACGTCCGCTGCGGGGCCATGACCATGTGCGAATTCATGGATGCCGAGGCCTGCATGAGCCGCTCCGCCGGCCATTGCATGACCATGGGCACCGCCTCCACCATGGCGTGCGTGGTTGAGGCCCTGGGCATGGGAATGCCCATGAATGCGGCCATCCCCGCGGCTGACTCTCGCCGTTATACGCTCGCGCATCTGGCTGGACGGCGCGCCGTCCAAATGGTGCACGAAGACCTGAAGATGTCGAAGATCCTGACCCGCGAGGCCTTTGAAAACGCAATTCGCGCCGTGGGCGCAATTGGCGGCTCCACCAACGCAGTGATTCATCTGCTCGCAATCGCAGGGAGGGTCGGGGTTAAGCTCACGCTGGAAGATTGGGACACGCTGGGCCGCGAGGTTCCCTGCCTGGTCAACCTGATGCCCTCAGGCAAGTATCTGATGGAAGATTTCTACTATGCCGGCGGGTTGCCGGCGGTCCTACGCGAATTGGGCGATTTTATTCATCGCGACGCATTAACGGTAAACGGAAAGACCATGGGCGAAAACGTTGCTGAGGCTCCTTGTTATAACCGCGATGTGATCAAACCTTTAGGCGAGCCCTTCAAGGCCCATGGAGGCATCGCGGTTGTGCGCGGCAATCTGGCCCCAAACGGCGCCGTGATCAAGCCCTCGGCAGCCACGCCCGAGCTGATGAAGCACCGCGGCCGGGCCGTGGTGTTTGAAAACACTGACGACTTTCATGCCCGCATCAACGATGACAGCCTCGACGTTGACCCAGGCTGCGTGATGGTGCTCAAAAATTGCGGCCCGCGTGGATATCCCGGAATGCCCGAAACGGGAAATATGCCCCTGCCGCCGAAGATTCTGAAGCAAGGCATTACGGATATGATTCGCATCTCGGATGCGCGTATGAGCGGCACCGCCTACGGCACAGTCGTCTTACATGTTTCACCGGAGGCTGCCGCGGGCGGGGCGCTGGGAATTGTCCAGAATGGCGACATGATCGAACTCGATGTCGCTGCCCGCCGGCTGCATCTCGATGTCGCGGAACCCGAACTGGCGCGCCGGCGCGCCGCCTGGAAACCTCCGCAGCCGTATCGGCGCGGCTATTACCAGCTCTACCACGAGCACGTCATGCAAGCCGACCAGGGGGCTGACCTCGATTTCCTGGTAGGCAAAAGCGGGGCAGAGATCCCGAAAGAGAACCACTAGCTTTTAGGTTAACCTGCATTATTCATAAGTGCGCCTGGGAAGGCACACTGTCAGGGCACGGATTCATCCGTGCCGCAAAGAGACGCTATATCTCGCGGCTTTAGCCTCTGAGGTTAGATGCACAAGGCCGCGGTACCTGCGCTTTCGATGAGAACACTCTGTGGTTCCATCGGCGTTCAACCGCAGAGCCTAAAGGCCACATGTGGGGCTTATTTTCCGGCACGGATGAATCCGTGCCCTGACATCATGTGCTGTACATGAATAATCCAGCTTAGCGCGCTTGCGGCGTACAGTGGGAGCCCCCAGCTTCTTTTGAGCAGAATATATTTAAACGAAGCCTGCTCGGACTACGATCCTGCCGATGCCGACTTGGTTTTCTCCGAAACCTGGTTGCCGGTCACAACGCTCATAATCTGCTGCAGGTAATCGGTCATGGCGCCCGGTGAGTTGGGCATGAAGATCGTGTTGCTCTTGTCCTGCGCCCCGATTTCTTTGAGGGTATCGAAATATTGCGTCATGAGCACCAGTGCCATTACGTCTTTGGCGCTGGCGCCTTCGATGCTCTGCTTGAAGGCTTCCACCGATTCGCGCAAACCATCGATGATGGCTTTGCGCTGATTGGCTATTCCCTTCCCTTGCAGGGCCTTGCTCTCGGCTTCGGCCTCAGCCTGCTTTACTTTGAGGATCTTTTCCGCCTCTCCGCGCGCCTGGGCCGCGACCTGTTCGCGCTGCGCGGCATTGATATCGTTCATGGCCGACTTGACCTTGGGATCTGGGTCCACGTCGGTCACCAGCGCTTTAATGATGGCATAGCCAAAGTCATCCATCACCGTGGCAAGTTCACGCTTGACGGCATCGGCAATGTCATCCTTCTTTTCGAAGACGTCGTCCAGGTTCATTTTGGGAACGTTGGAGCGCACTGAATCGAAGACATACGAGGTAATCTGGTCGGTAGGGTTCTGCAGTTTGTAATATGCGGCGTAAACTTTTGTCTGAATCACCTGGTACTGCACCGAGACCATGACTTTGACGAAGACGTTATCCATGGTCTTGGTTTCCACTTCGACCCTGAACTGCTGCACGCGCAGGTTGACCCGGCCGGCGACCTGTTCGAACCAGGGGGTCTTGAAATTCAATCCCGGACCGGCAACGCGCGCGAACTTGCCAAAGCGCTGGATCACGGCCGCCTGGGAGGTATCCACCGTAAAGAATCCGCCCAGAATAGTACCGCCGATCACAATAAGAAGGAAACCTCCCACGACGATTGAACCTATATCCATTTTTGTCCCCCGGTTGAAACTGGTTGAGTTGGTGATTTGTAAGCGCCTAGTCTAACCCAGCAAAGCGGATGGAAAACAGTATTTTTACCTCAAATGCCAACTTCAAGACTATGTAGCTGACTACGCCGAAGGCAGGAACCTAAGCCGGCAGCTTGAGCTCATCCAGTCTCAGGAATTCCTGCAAGACCGGCTGTGAACTGTGCTCCCACTCCGAGAGCGGACCGAAGAAAATCGCCTTGCCTTCATGCAGAAAGACCACGCGGTCGGCCAGCTTCTGTGCCAGGCGCATATCGTGGGTCACGACGATGCTGGTGAGCTTCAACTGGTACTTGAGTTTCTGGATAAGGTCGCCCAGCAGTTGCGCCATGAGAGGATCCACCATGGTAGTGGGCTCGTCGTAGAGAACAGCCTCCGGCTGTGCCGCCAGGGCGCGGGCAATGGCTACCGAGCGCTTCATCCCGGTCGAAAGGTCGGAGGGCAACAGGTCGCGCATGCCCTTCACCCCCACCATTTCCAGCAAACCATCCACGATCTGGAAGGTCTGCTCTTCATCCAGGTCGCCGCGCTCGCGCAGCGGGAAGGCCACGTTTTCTCCCACGGTGAGGGAATCGAACAACGCGCCATTCTGAAAGACCATGGTGACTTTTTTCCGGATGGTCTCCATCTCCGGCTCGGAGTAGTCGGTGATGTCTTCGTAAGCCACGGTGATGCGGCCGGAATCGGGTTTGAGGAACCCCATGATGTTGTGCAGCGAGACGGATTTGCCCACGCCGCTGCGTCCCAGGATGAACACCGTCTCTCCCGGCAGAACGTCGAAGCTCACGTCATCCAGCACCTTGTGCGTTCCAAAGGATTTGGAGACGTTCTTGAATGCGATATATGGCTCCGGCCGCACTTTCATAGCAGTCTCTGTTGCGCCAGTTCAAATTCTTCGCGTGTATTCAGATTATCGAACATTCCCGGGGAAAAGCCAGCTTTAAGAATTTCAGCTTCTTCCACCGCACGCACCGGAACCTGGCTGAACAGCCAGTCTATCTTGTAACGCTTTTCACGCAAGGCTTTTTCTGCGGCTTCGGCAAAGTCCTTGTGATAGACCGCACACAGCGGCTGCCAGCCTTGCGCGACCCGAGGAACAACCGCCAGCGGCGCGCCCGCATTGACTTCAGCTTTGGCCTGACGCAACAAATATCTTAGAAAATCCGCTTCTACAAAAGGCAGGTCTACGGCGAGCACCAGATTCAACTCCGATGCCGATGATTTCAACGCCGCGTGGATGCCGCCCAGCGGCCCGCAATTGGGAAAAACATCTTCAAGCGCTTCCGGACCAAACTTTTCCCGCGGGCCAGAGATATAAACTTTGTCGGCCACCAGCCTGGCGATACCGGCGGCGCGATCAAGCAAGGTGGTCCTCTGGAACTTCAGAAAGGCCTTGTCGGCCCCCATGCGTGAGCTTTTTCCGCCGGCGAGAACAAAAGCAGTCACCACGGCGAAAGTGTAACAAATTACAAGGCACGCCTGGGCTGCGCAAAAGTTCGGTTCCGCATTTCCTTCTGCAGCCAATCAAAAATTGAACTCTGGTATCAAATCCTTGCCTTCTGCGAAATTGCTTGGCATGATCGATTTGGGCGCTTGTCCCGCTGGTCTTTGAAAACTCGAGCCACGCCTCCTTATCCCCAGGGCGGTCCAGGGATAGTTCTGTTCACCGCTCAGAGGTTACTTAATAACCCCCCACCCCCCTCATTACCTTCCCATCCGACGCCACGACTGTCATCCAGAGAACAGCGATAGTCTAAAATTTCCTTAATTCATTTGTGGAGACCGGCGTGTCAATCACACGTAGAGCCGTTGTTCAATTTCTGCTGCTGGTGTTGCTTCTGGTTGCCTGGCCTAAGGCCGAAGCGCAGCAGTCCGCTGTAACACAAGCTTCTTCAAACCAGACCGAACATACGCTGGTGTTCATGACAGACTTCGGCCTGCTCGATGATTCGGTGGCGATCTGTAAGGCGGTGATGCTGCGCATTGATCCGACGCTTCGTATCATGGACATCACCCACGACGTCAAACCCTACTCAATTGCCGACGGCGCCCGTTATCTTTCGGGAACTTCACCCTATTACGGTCCGGGAACGGTGTTTGTCGTTGTCGTCGACCCTGGAGTTGGTAGCAGCCGTAAAGCAATCGTGGCCAAGTCGAAGCTCGGCCAGTATTTTGTCGTGCCCGATAATGGATTGCTTACCCTGATTGAAGACCGCGACGGAATCGCTGAAGCGCGCGAGATCACCAATCCCGAATGGATGATCGGCGGCAAACTTTCTTCCACCTTCCACGGGCGCGACATCTTCTCTCCCGTGGGCGCCCACCTTGCCCGCGGCGATGACTGGACGCAAGTGGGCCCGGTAGTGCCCAAGCTGGTCCGCCTCAACCTGGCGGCGGCAAAGATGGAAGAAGCTGGCCTCAGCGGCGAAATCATCGCCACCGATGGCCCCTTTGGAAACCTGATCACCAACACTGAGGCCAGCGAGTTTGCCAAACTCGGCTACAGCATCGGCGACGAGGTAAAGTTCACCCTGGCGGGAAAGCCCTACACCATGCCATTCGTGCGGACCTTCAGCGACGTCGCCAAACATGCACCTTTGCTCTACATCGATTCTCGCGGACGCCTCGCCATCGCCGTCAATCAGGGCAACGCGCAATCGTGGTTGCACGTAACCCTGCCGAGCCCGTTGTTGTTCCAGAAAAAGAAGGCTGAGAAAGCTACTCGTTAGCTGCAATTTTTAAATTTTCGAGCTTGCAACTGACCGCCATCAGGAGGTATGGGGAGTCGGCAGGCTCGAGCAGATACTCTGGGCGCCGCACGAAGAAGTCTCTTTGCAGCCCGCTGCCAGCGCCACCTAAACGCCCGCATTCGATTAATGACGTTTATGCATGGTGGTCGCGGCCACTTCGTCAGCTTCTCTTCCGTGCTACAATCGCCGGTATTTTCCACCCCAGGAATACTCAATCAATGGAGCTCCGGCGCAGGCTTATTTATGCGGTGATTTTACTGCTGACGGTTACCACGCTCAGCGTCGCCGGATATCTCTGGCTGGGCGGCCCGCATGTCACCTTCCTGCAGGCGCTGTACATGGCGGTGATCACCCTCGCCGGCGTAGGCTACGGAGAAATTGTAGACACCAGCCACAACCCCATGCTGCGGGTTTTCAACATGTTCGTGGTGCTGGTGGGGGTCACAATCACCGTATATGTGTTTTCCTCGGTCACCGCTTTCCTTGTGGAGGGCGAAATCACCAATATTTTCTGGAGACGCAGAATGCAGAAGAGAATCAGCGAACTCAAAGACCATTACGTGGTTTGCGGCCTGGGCATGACCGGCCGCTATGCCGTCGAAGAGCTCCAGAAAACCGGCACGCCGTTTGTGATCGTGGAGACGCACCAAGAGAACATTCAGAAGCTGCTCGAACACAAAGACCTCTCCAACCTGCTCTATATCATCGGAGACGCTACCGATGATGAGGTGCTGACCGAGGCCGGCATCAGCCGGGCGCGCGGGTTAATCGTGGCGCTCTCGGCCGACAAAGACAACCTGGTGATTATTGTCATGGTGCGGCAGATGAATCCCAAGATCCGCATCGTGGCGCGCTGCACCGATCCTAAATTTTCCGAGAAGATGTTGAAGGCGGGGGCGAATTCTACCGTCTCCCCCACCCATATCGGCGGCCTGCGCATGGCCAGCGAGATGCTGCGTCCGCACGTAGTCAGCTTTCTCGACCTCATGCTCAAAGAGCAGTCGCGCACGCTGCGCGTGGAAGAAGTTGAGGTCGGCGGCGCGTCACCCTGGGTGGGAAAGACGCTGGCTCAAATCGATTTGCGCACTGCCTACAATCTGCTGCCAATGGCGGTCAAGCGGCCCAGCGCGGGCGATAACAATTACCATGTGAATCCTCCGGATTCGCTCACCATCGAGAAAGGCATGATTCTAATTGTCATCGGCGACGTAAAAGACCTGCACCGCGTGCGGCAAGAGGCCTAGCAAACGGCCAGTGCATAAAGGTAAATAAAGTTAAGAAACTTTTGACTTTTAATTTAAGAAGATAAGCTTGGAACTAAAAGGCCGCAGCACCACCTATTCTAATTTGCCTTCGCGCATCTCAGCGTCCTCTGCGGTTAAAATGCGTTAATTGATTTTCAGGGAAACGATTCTGCCGGCAGCATCTAATTCAAGCTGGGCGGGGGCGCGCAGCACGGTATCGCCGTTGGTTCCGGGCATGACGATGAACATGCGCGAATCGACGTAGCTGGCATTGTTTTCTTGTTTCAAAAACTTCATGGCCTGGTCGTTACGAACCGACTTGGGAACCATGAAAGTGAGATCGGCAAGCTCGCCGTTTTCCGAGACGGAAAAAGCCACCTCGACGGCAACGCTCGATTGCACTTCGTCGTCATCCACCACGGCCTTGAACTGCAGCTCATACTGAAAGCTGCCGTCTTCCGGGTCGAAGACACCGCGTTTTATATTGATAGGCATCGCAGTGAAAAGCAGTTGTAACACAGAACTCTCAACGTGACCAGACGTATACACAAAAATTTACATTCGGCGCATCTTGACCGGGATAAAGTACTCCAATATCAGGCAGTTAGCAGCAGGCAATCAAAAGCAGCTGTGTTGCATCTAACCTACATTTGCGCCACAATTTAAGCGGGAAAAGAGGAGCGATATGAAGCCAGGATTGCTTTATTTCATGAGCGCGATTGTGTTGCTGACGGTGCTGATGGGCTGCGGACACAGCGACACGCAAATCGCCAGCGACGTGCAGGGAAAAATTAACGGAGATTCGAATGTTACCAACAAGCAAATTGGCGTTACCGCCGATCATGGCGTGGTGACGCTCTCGGGAAACGCCAGCAGCGATATGGAGCGTACCGCCGCGGGCAACGATGCCGGCCAGGTGCAGGGCGTAAAGACCGTGGTCAACAACATCCAGGTGCTCTCGGCCGCAGATCAGCCGACGGCGCCCATGGGCGTCAATAGCGATATGGGCTCGGCCGCAAACCCGCCCGCCGATGCTACCACCACGACTTCGAGCACGGGCACAACCTCGACGCGGCTGCATCGGAGAAAGCCTTCAGCAGCTTCGTCTTATAACGACAGTTCTTATACCAGCGATAATGGCGCAAACACGAATATCGCAAGCAACAATGCAAGCGCGCCGCCTGCATATACGCCTCCGCCGCCTCCGGCGCCTGTAACCATACCTGAAGGAACAACGCTGTCAGTGGACCTGATTGACTCGCTCAGCTCCGAATCGAATAAAACCGGCGACACGTTTCGTGCCTCCCTGGAGACGCCGCTTGTCGGCGATGACGGTCGTGTTGCCATCCCCGCCGGTTCTCAGGTTGAGGGCACGGTCGTAGATGCCAAGGCTGCAGCGCACTTCGCCGGCAACTCGAATCTGGCGCTGCAATTAACCCGCGTTACCGTCGGCGGCAAGACCTACGACATCACCACCAGCCAATGGGCGAAGAAGGGCTCCGGGCGCGGTACGCGCACGGCAGAAACCATTGGCGGCGGTGCAGCGGTAGGCGCGCTGATTGGCGGATTGATCGGCGGCGGCAAGGGCGCAGCCATAGGCGCCGGTGCGGGCGGAGCGGCAGGAACAGGTGTGCAGGCCGCCACCAAGGGTGAGGCCGTGAAGCTACCCTCAGAAACGCGCCTCGACTTTAGCCTGATCAACTCCATTACGGTTACGCCTGGCAGCAATTCATCGCGGCAAAGAATTCCAGTCAACAACACATCCAATCAATAGCACATAAGTGTCACAGTACAATTAGGGGGCGCAAGAGTTTGCGTCCCCCCCCAATTTTTTGATTTGGCCGGTGCTGGTCGTCCCACGGTTCCTGGGCGGGACGAGCAGCCTTGTTTTGGTCGCGAAAGCCAGCGAATAACAACGTATAATCACCTTTCCGTTCAGCACCGGGAAGGGCAAACTTGAGCGCAGCGGACTGGCAGCAATTTACCCCCATCCTTATTCCCGCAGTATTTCTTCTGGGACTCATCCTCGGCAGTTTTCTGAACGTGTGTATTTATCGCATGCCACAGGGACTGTCGATCGTGGCGCCCCGCTCGGCGTGCCCGCAGTGCAAATCGCCGATTCGCGCCTATGACAATATCCCGGTCTTGAGCTGGATCTTGCTGGGGGGGCGCTGCCGTGAGTGCAAAACTCCCATTTCGCCACGTTATGCCGTGGTTGAATTGCTGACAGCAATCCTGTTTACCGGCAGCTTCCTGCACTTTGGATTCACCCTCGAAGCTGTTAAAGCATGCATCTTCGCCTTTTTGTTGACCGGACTGATTTTTACCGATTTCGATTGTCATCTGCTGCCCGATGGCCTGACGCTCACCGGCCTGGGATTGGGATTGGCATTTTCTCTGTTCGTCCCGGTGGATAATTTCTTTTCCGGGATGCTGCCTTTTTCGATGTGGCATGGAATTCCATCCGAATTCTCCTGGCGGCTGGCTTCTTTGCTGGATTCACTGATGGGAGCGGCTCTGGGCTCGGCCTTCATCTATGGAGCCGGATTCTTATATCTCAAATGGAAGGGCATTGAGGGCATGGGATTCGGTGACGTTAAGCTGATGGCGATGATCGGGAGTTTTTTTGGCCTGCGTCTTACGATTCTGGTTATTTTTGCCGCCGCCATGGTGGGCTCGATCTTTGGGCTGACGTTGATATTCGTCGTCTGGAGAAAACGGCTGCGCCGCCGTCTACAGCGCGGTAAAGAACCCGCCCAGATCGCACGCCGGCGCGCCTGGCGCTCCGCTGCGCTACTCTACAGACAGTTTGAGATACCCTTTGGCTCTTTTCTAGGCGGCGCGGCTCTCGTACTGTTGTTCTACGGAGACACTCTGATCGTCTGGTATATGAGGTTATATGGGGTGTCGTATTGAGCACCCAGCGCATCAAGCGCTTACCGCTATTTCAAATGCTGAATGCTAAGTGCTTCTTCCTAGAAGTACACTGACCTTCTGAGCGGAGCCCCGTTGACCCTCTGGTTTCCATAAGAATTGCAGGTGAATTTCGGGTATTTCGACAGTACAATATGGATGCTGCAGCTTTGGGTTGCAGACAGGTGGATTTCCATGAAACGCTCTTCGTTTTCGCTAATTGCAGGTTTGTTATTGCAGGGTTCAATTCTGATGCTGTTGCCGGCCCTGGCGCAGACTCAGAGCCAGCCTTCCCTGGGAGAGATAGCCCGCCAGGCACGCCGCGACAAACCCGCGCCCGCGCCCGGTGAACGGGTCTATGACAACGAGAATTTGCCGGGCAAGGCGGTCATCAACACGGTTGGTTCCGCCGATACTGCCAAGCCCGCAGATCAGAGCCAGGCAACTTCTGATGACGCGAATAAAAACAAAAACGCTACGCCTTCCGCCGAAGACCATAAGAAAACCAATGATGAGTGGTCCGGAAAGATTGGCCAGCAGAAAGAAGAAATTTCCCGTCTGGAACGAGAGTTGAACGTTTTACAACGTGAGAGCCAGATTCATGCGGCGGTGAACTACGCTGACGTAGGATCTCGCCTGGCCAACAACGCTAAGTACGCGGAACAGGACCGCCAATATCAGGACCAGATTGCAGCCAAACAAAAGGCGCTGGATGACGCCAGGCAAAAATTGGACGGCATGCAGGAAGAGGCGCGCAAAGCCGGCGTTCCGGCTTCTTCCCGCGATTAGTTGTCTTGCAACCATAAAGAGTTTTGAAACGATTTTCCAAGAGGCGTAGCCCAGCTACGTCTCTTCGTCTTTTAAGCTCTCGTGGAGCGCAGCACCTCCGCCCGTACCATGAGAACCTTTGCTATCGGCCGCTGCGGGCGCATTTTCGGCAACAGCTTCAAACCGCGCTCTTGCCCATTCTTCCTGAATCCGTACCCTCGTGTTACGAATTTGCCTCATATGGTGAAGGCAATGTACACGGTGAAATTTTCTCCACTGTTTCAGGGAAAGCGGTCCCAGCACCGGATGCAGCAAAACAACGGCCTTGCTGCCAAAGCGCTTCTCGCATGCGCCGATTGACTCATCCATCTCCGATAAGTTCGCGTAAATCGTCTCTAGAACCTGCTCCGGGTTTGATTGGCGAGGCGTAACCTGCTCGGGGGCTACGCGCCCATAGGGGAAATATCCAACTCCGACGACGAGTGTGATAAAAAAACGTTCTTTCCATGTCGCACGGCGAAGCTTGGCATCACCGTTTTCCAAGACCCGGCGCATGCCTTTTGCGGTTCCGGAATATGTTAGTGCGAGATGTTGCAGAACCTCCGCAGAAGACCATTTTCCTTTCGGGCGCCAGTCCAGCTCGGTGATATTCATTCCCACAGTGGCCCGTTCGATTGCCCTGCGTATGGTTTCCAATTCAGGATGCATACACTTGTTTCAGTATGGTTTAGAATACGCCTTACATTTTACGCACTCAAATCCATGAGGTCTCTCAAAATCATGAAGCCGTTCTTGCCGGCGTTGCTGTTGCTTGCGGCCCTCGCCGGCTGTTCTTCCAACCAGAAGTCCGGAAGCCAGACCCCCGCGCCTTCGCCCACACCAAAACCGACAGAAGCTGAGACCGGGCGCATAGCCTTCCAGAAGATGTACATTCAGGCCCGCTATTGGACGCCCGATGCCCAGGGATTTCTGCTGGAATCGCAACCAACGAAAGAGATCAGCGGAATCGGTGGGACGTCTGCGGTATGGAGTGCCCACTTCGGCTCACGAGCCCGCCGCACGGCCAAGGCCTTTGTATGGTCAGGCACCGATGCTGAGGACGCTCCCTCACGCGGCACCTCGCCCAGCTCCGAAGACAGCTTTAGCCCCAACAATTCATCTACGCAAACCTTCGACATCGGGTTCATGAAGGCCGATTCCAACCAGGCCTTTAATGTCGCCCAGGAACATGGCGGGAAAGCCCTGCTGGATAAGGACGCCACCGTACCCGTCAGCTACCGCGCGCAGTGGAGCTCGCGTGACAACACTTTGAACTGGCAGGTGATCTATGGCAATTCCAAATTGATTGTCGCCGTGGATGCCGCGACTGGCCAGTTCATCCGCGTGGAGAACTAACCTCATCTCGTTTGAATTCTGGCAGCCGGCGAATGTCTTAGGGCGCAGTTTTTGGTAGCGCCTGGGACTGGGTCTGCAGGCGTTCCAATGCCTTGTGACAATCAGATGCGTAGGGGCCGCGAGGCAGGATTTTCAAATAGGCCTGATAATACTGTCGCGCATCGTCGGGCCGATCTGTTTTGTCGAAGATTTGAGCCAGGCGGTATGTGGCAACAGCGTCATCAGGCTTGTACAGGAGGGCATCGCGATAGCGGCCTTCCGCTCCACGATAGTTCTTTTCTTTAAAGTAATAATCGCCGACCTCGACGTCTTTATCCGCCCGGTGCGGATTCCAGGGATGCAGCTCGTTCGTGTCGCTCACGCCCCCGGCTTCATCCGGAGTTTCGCTATCAGGATGATCTTGCGCATCGCCAACCGGCGGGCTCAAATCGATGATGGTCGAACGACTTGAACTTTCGTTTGGGCCCTGGCTGGGAGCACTGTCGGGAAGCAGGTTAGGTACAGTCTCCGGTTGCGGTTGTGGAGTAGCCGACTCCGCATTTGAATTTGAGTTGGAATCGGAACGCGGAGGCGGAGGATTGCTGGAAGGCATGGGCGCATCCGGCGGCGCCGGGGTGGCGGTATCCTGCTGGCCATAAGCGGTCAAGACCAGGGCGAAGACCAGCACGCCCATACTCCAGAAATAAGCACGTCGCAACATCTCTACTATTCTAGAATAATTTGCACATGCCTGCTCATCAGAATGAAGTAGAAATCAAGTTCGCTGTAGCCAACCTCAGAGAACTAACCCGCAAACTGCGCGCCGCCAAATTTCGCCTGGTCACGCCGCGCACCCATGAGTTGAATAGACTTTATGATTTTCCCGATGAGCTGCTGCGGCAGCGCGGCGAGCTGCTGCGCATCCGGAAGTATGGCCCGAAATGGACGGTGACCCACAAGAGCAAAGGAAAGATCGGGCGGCATAAATCGCGGCGGGAGACAGAAACCGGCGTTGAAGATGGCGCCAGACTGGCCGCAATTTTTTCCGCTCTCGGGCTGCAGCCATTTTTCGCTTACGAAAAATTCCGCGCCGAGTGGAGCGCCGGCCCCGGGCACGTAGTCGTAGATGAAACCCCCATTGGAAACTTCGGCGAGATTGAAGGCCCACCCCGCTGGATCGAAAAAACCGCGCGAGCCCTGGGCATTGGACCGGAAAAATACATTACGTCGAATTATGCTTCCCTCTTTCAGCAATGGAAAATGCAGACCGGAAACCGGGCGCAGAATATGATTTTTCGTGAGATCTCGGGAAGGCGGTCAGCGCCCAGCAATCATTCCTGAAACGAACTGGGTCTCCTCGCAGAAACACCTTTTGATTCCAGCCATACAGCCGGGTTACAATGCGCCCATCCCTGACAAAACGAAAATGAAGAAATTCATATTCTCGCTTGTGCTGGCTTTGACGGCTGCGGTGGCTATACTGACACCCAGCCTGTTCGCGCAGGATGATGCTGCTTCCGATGAACCCGCCGAGCAGATTCTCTCTTACGACAGCGACATCACCATTCGTCAGGATGCCTCGATGCAGGTGCGCGAGACGATTAAGGTCCATGCCCTGGATGAAAACATCAAGCATGGAATTTACCGGGACTTCCCCACAACCTACAAAGACCGTTCTGGAAATGACTATAAGGTTGGGTTCCACGTTGATCAGGTCCTGCGCGATGGGCAGCCTGAGCCCTTCCATGGCGAGGACCTGAGCAACGGCAAGAGACTTTACATCGGCGACAAAGACAACATTCTGGCGCCAGGCGACTACACCTACACAGTCACCTATACGACCAACCGGCATCTGGGGTTTTTCCCCGGACACGACGAACTCTATTGGAACGTTACCGGCAATGGTTGGGTCTTTGTCATCGAGAAAGTAACCGCCACCGTGCATTTGCCCCGGGCCGGCTTCCAGTTTTTGGATCAACGTGCGTTCCGCATCGATGGCTACACCGGTTCCCAGGGTTCCAGGGAAAAGGCTTTTAAGGCCGGCATTAACGCGGAGGGCAATCCGACATTTGTCTCTACCCGTGCTTTTGACCCGCACGAAGGACTCACGATCGTGGTGGAATGGCCCAAGGGATTGGTCACCGAACCCAGCCGCGACCAGAAGATACGATGGTTCGTCGCCGACAACACCATGGAGTTGATTGCCGCTGCCGGCTTCGTGGTGGTCTTTCTCTACTACCTCGTGGTTTGGTTTGCTGTAGGCCGCGACGGCGAAGGGCGCGGAACCATCGTGCCGCTCTATGAGCCGCCTGCAAATTTTTCACCGGCGGCGGTCCGCTTCCTCGCGCGGATGGGATTCGACGATAAGACCTTCGCCTGCGCCATCGTAAGCATGGCGGTGAAGAAGTACCTCAAAATCAACCAGGCGCATGACTACAACTACAGCCTGCAACTTGTTTCCGGGGGAGCCAACGGCGCGCCGCCACTGGCCAGCGACGAGAGGGTCATCGCCGAAAAACTTTTTGCCAATGACCGCAAGAAGATCGACCTGGTGCAATCCAACCATTCGGCCATCGGCGGCGCGCGTGACCAACTGCGCCGTACGCTCACCGCGGCGGAAGAAAAAACTTATTTTGTCACCAACTCGCGTTATCTCATTCCGGGCCTGGCGTTGTCACTGGTGTCGCTGCTGGCAGCGATCTCGCTGAGCGGGGACCCGGGAAAAATCTTCCCTGCCGCCTTCATGTGTGTATGGCTCAGCGGATGGAGCTTCGGTGTTTACGTACTGGTCCGCCAGATGATTGCCGCCTGGAGCGCTGCCCGCAGTGCAGGCTCCATTTTGGGAGCAGTATTTATTTCCGCATTTGCAACCCCCTTCGTGGTTGGTGAAATTGGGGGTCTGGTATTCCTGGGATGGTCAACTTCGCCGTTGATGGTCGGCATCATCGCCACCCTGCTGGGAACAAACATCCTCTTTCACCACCTGCTGAAGGCTCCCACGCATATGGGCCGTCTCGCGCTCGACAAGATTGAAGGATTCAAGATGTTTCTTGCCGCCACTGAAGCTGACCGGATGAAATACATGATCCAGCTTGACCAGACGCCGGCCACCTTCGAGAAATTTCTCCCCTATGCAATTGCGCTCGACTGCGAGAAACAGTGGGCCGGCAATTTCGCCTTCGCGCTCGGCGCAGCAGCCGGTGCGGGTGCGCGGAATGCCGCATACTCGCCTACCTGGTATTCCGGCGCCGAGGTTGTCGGCTTGGGTGCGGCAGGATTGGCATCATCGCTGGGCAGCTCGCTTTCCGGATCCATCGCATCGTCCTCAACTGCGCCGGGTTCCAGTAGTGGTGGTGGCGGTTCTTCGGGCGGATCATCTGGCGGAGGTGGTGGCGGCGGGGGAGGCGGCGGCTGGTAATTCCTGGATCAGAGAGGATTGAGGTCGAAGCGCTGACTTACTTCCTACACCGCAACGCCACAACACTTCTTATATTTCTTCCCTGACCCGCATGGGCACGGATCGTTGCGTCCGATCTTGTCTCCACTGCGGCGCACCTGCTGCACGGGTTGGGCATCGCCGGCGCCGGCCATGCGGGCCTGCTCCAGTTCGCGCTTTTTTTTGCGGCGGAATTCCTGTTCGATGTCGTCGATGGAGGTGGCCCGCTTGGTTTTTTCTTCTCCGCCGTTGCTCGCGGGAGCGGCGCCCGGCCGGGGCGGCGCTTCGATCACCTGCATCAGGTAGAGATAGCGGACCGTATCTTCCTGGAAGCGCTGCATCATGGCTTCGAACATATCGAACGATTCCCGCTTGTATTCCACCAGCGGGTCGTGCTGGGCATAGCCGCGCAAGCCAATGCCTTCCTTGAGGTGGTCCATATTCAGCAGATGGTCTTTCCACTGCTGGTCAAGAATGCTCAACATCAGCATGCGCTCGTGGTAGCGCATGGCCTGCGCGCCGATCAGTTGCTCTTTGGCATCGTAGCGCTCGCGCAATTTTTCAAAGATGGTATCGCCCAACTCGGAGCGATTGAGCTCATCGAGGGACACTTTCTCCGCCGTCAGATCAACCCCGAAGCGGGTAAAAATCTGGGTCTTCAGCCCTTCCAGGTCCCATTCATCAGCGTGCTTCTGCTCGGGTGCATACTGGTTCAGCAGGTCGCCCAGGATGGCTTCGACGTAATCCTCAACGATGAGCTGCTTCTGGTCTACCCCCTCGAGCAATTGCCGCCGCAGCCCATACACCGCCTCGCGCTGTTTATTCATGACGTCGTCATATTCGAGGACGTGTTTGCGCGATTCAAAGTTCTGGCCTTCTACCGCCTTTTGCGCGGCTTCGATGCGGCGGGTGATCAATCGGGATTCAATGGGGATTCCCTCTTCCATGCCCAACCGCTTCAGCAGGTTTGAAACCCACTCTTTCGCGAAGATGCGCATGAGGTCGTCTTCAAGGGAAAGATAGAAGCGGGAGGAGCCAGGGTCGCCCTGGCGGCCGGCGCGTCCGCGCAACTGGTTATCAATGCGGCGCGACTCGTGGCGCTCGGTGCCTAATATGTGCAGCCCGCCGCGCTTTATCACCTCGTCATGTTCGGCATCGGTAACAGACTTGTGGCGAACGAAAATTTCATCCCATTGCTGGGTGGGGACGGCATATTCGTTGCCCGCGTAGTAGAAGTAGTTGATCTTGCCGTCTTTCTCCCGCACCTCATCTTCGGAGACAAGGCGGGCAAAGCCTTTCTTGTGGCACTCCTGCTTGGTCATGAACTCAGGATTGCCGCCCAGCAGAATGTCGGTACCGCGGCCAGCCATGTTGGTAGCGATGGTCATCGTACCCAGACGCCCGGCCTGGGCCACGATTTCCGCTTCTTTCTCGTGAAACTTGGCGTTTAAAACAACGTGCTTGACCCCTTTTTTCTTTAGTAGGTCCGAGAGGCGCTCCGATTTTTCGATCGACGTCGTTCCAACCAGCACGGGACGCCCTTCCACATTCAATTTTTCGACCTCATCCGCTACGGCGTAAAATTTTTCCTTCTCCGTGCGATACACCACATCAGGGTTCTCGATGCGCTTCATCTCTTTGTTGGTCGGGATGACAGTGACTTCGAGTTTGTAGATTTTGTCGAACTCGGGAGCTTCGGTCTCCGCGGTTCCCGTCATGCCCGCCAGCTTTTTGTACATGCGGAAGTAATTCTGGAAGGTGATGGTGGCCAGAGTCTGGTTCTCACGCTCGATCTTGACGTTTTCTTTGGCTTCGATGGCCTGGTGCAGACCGTCTGACCAGCGCCGCCCCGGCATCATACGCCCGGTGAATTCGTCAACAATGATGACCTCGCCGTCTTTGACAACATATTGGGTATCGCGGCGGTACAGTGTGTGGGCCTTGACGGCGGTTTCGACGTGATGCTTGAGGTCCCAATTTTCCGGATCGGCGATATTACCGATCCCCAGCAACTTTTCTACCTTGTCCCAGCCTTCATCGGTGACGGTGATCGTCCTGTGTTTCTCGTTTACGGTATAGTCCCCGGAGAGAAGACGCCCGCCTTCGAGCTGATCGATTTCCTCTCCCTGCTCCAGCTGGGGAATAATGCGGTCAACGCGCTGGTACTTGTCGGTAGATTCCTCGCTGGCGCCGCTGATAATTAAAGGCGTGCGGGCCTCATCGATCAGGATGGAATCCACTTCGTCCACGATGCCGAAGTTGTGGCCCCGCTGCACGCACTCCTTCAGGTCGAACTTCATGTTGTCGCGCAGGTAGTCGAAACCGAATTCGTTGTTGGTGCCGTAGGTCACGTCGGCAGCGTAGGATTGGCGGCGCTCATCGTCATCAAGATCGTGGACAATCACGCCTACAGACAGCCCGAGGAACTTGTAGAGCCTGCCCATCCACTCCGAGTCGCGCTTGGCGAGATAGTCATTCACCGTGACCACGTGCACGCCGCGCCCGGAGAGCGCGTTGAGGTACACCGGCAAGGTCGCCACCAGGGTTTTTCCTTCACCGGTCTTCATTTCCGCGATCTTGCCCTGGTGCAGCACCATACCGCCGATAAGCTGCACATCAAAATGCCGCATATTCAGGACACGGCGGCTGCCTTCACGCACTACTGCAAATGCCTCGGGCAGCACCTCGTCGAGGGCTTCGCCCAGGATCCTCTTCTGTTCTTCCTCAAATTGCTTGGGGTTCTCCGCATCGGGCTCCAGTGCCGCAAGTTTGGCCTGAATGCGCTGCTTGAACTCATCCGTCCTGGCGCGCAATTCATCATTGCTGAGCTGCTGCATCTGCGGTTCGAGCGCGTTGATCTGCTGCACAATAGGAAGCAGGCGCTTTACTTCGCGCTCGTTCTTGGTCCCGAAAATCTTGGGTAGAATCTTGGAGATCAACTCTGGATATCCTTCTGCTTGATAAGAGAGGTCGTTAAGGCAAGCCTCTCCTCTTAAAAGCCTAACATAGCTCCGCACTCCCCGGCTTAGTGGCAAAGCGGCGAAGAGCTTACCTGTAAGTAGCTATATCTTAAATGGATGACGAAAAAAGAACAGGGATGCAGGATTGCACCCCTGTTGCAGTTCGCGGAATCTGGACCGCATCTGTATGTGCGTTGCAGGACGCAACGTTGCTGATCGTTCGAATTACGCCGCTTTCGACCGCCGTGTGCGCCGGGTGGGTTTTTCTTCCTCTTCTTCCTCCATGCCGGAGCGTTCGGGTTTGATCTTCTTGCTGAAACCCTCCATCTTTTTCAGGGCTTGCTGTTCCTCACGGAGGTTCTGTTTGAGAAGCTGAACCGCCTTGCGGTGTCCCATATCGGTGGCCAGTTGGATGAGAGACTCGTAGGTGAGTATCTCGTAGGATTCCGATTTAGCGGCGGCGCCAACGTTGAATACGTCAATTAAATCCTCTGAGGGCTGCTCTTCCATGAATGCGTGCACCTCATCGATAAGACCTTTGATTCCCTTGCATTCGGTCTGCTGGGGGGTCTCACCCAACTCTTCAAAGACCTGTTGAACCCGTTCCACGTGTTTTTCTGTTTGCTGGCGATGTGCGGCAAAGGCCTTCTTCAGTTCAGGACGGGTTGATTGCGATTCCAGCTCGCCAAGCGCTTCCACAAGTCTCTGCTCGACATCGAGCAATTCGTTAAGTCCATGAATAAAAAATTCATGTGCTGTCTGCATAGAGGTTCCTCCCTTCAAAGACTTAGAGGAACGAGACCGGCGCTAAGATGGCTGATTAAAAGCAGCTTCTAGCTCCTAGCTGCTAGCTGTGATTGATTGTGAAAGATGCCTGCAATCTTCAACACTCGGAAACAGCTAGAAGCTAGGAGCTGCCTTTCTAGAAGCTGCTTTCCTACTTTGACCGCGGATGCGTCTGGTCATAAACCTGCATCATGTGCTTGACCGAGAGCTGGGTATAACGCTGAGTAGTGGAAAGCCGCTCGTGCCCGAGCAACTCCTGAATGGCACGCAGGTCGGCGCCTTCTTCCAGCATGTGGGTACCGAAGGCATGGCGCAGGGTGTGAGGGTGGATCTCCGGAGACAGGCCGCCGGCCACCGCCAGGCTTTTTACAATTCTTGCAACACTCCGGCTAGTGAGTCTGCTGCCCCGCAGGTTAATCAGCAGCGCCGGCGTGGTCTTCTTCTTCTCTGAAAGAATTTGCTGACGTTCTTTCAGATACACAGCCAAGGCGTCTTTGGCCGCAGAGCCAAAGGGCGACAGCCTCTCTTTACGTCCTTTGCCACGGACCAGGATCACTTCGTTGGAGAAATGCACATCATTGAGATTGATTCCAACCAGCTCGGAATTGCGCACGCCGCATCCGTAGAGCAGCTCAAAGATGAGGCGGTCGCGGGCGGGAAAAGCGGCTTTTTCCTCCACGTGGGCATTCGATTCCAGGATCGCATTCATCTCTTCGATGGTGGGCACGCGGGGCAGCTTCTTGGGCAAACGGGGCGTCGCCACCAGCGCCGCCGGATTGTGCTGCACATACTTTTCCCGTCCCAGCCAGCGGTAGAGCGAACGAACAGCGGCCAGAGAGCGCGCGACCGAGGGTTTGCTTAATCCGCTTTCGTACAGATGAGAGAGGAACCCGCGAATGGCGACATGATCCATCGCGCTCAGCTTGCCGCCATAATTTGTCTCCGCATAATGCTGGAACTTGGCCAGGTCTTTACGATAGGCAGTGATTGTATTCCCGGAGGCGTTGCGCTGGCGCAGGGCAGCCAGGAATTTTTCTATCGCGGGCTGCACATCGTGCATGGATCTCGTTGCACTCATTTTCGACTTTAGCTCGCATGGTTCTGTTCAACCCAGCGGTGATCCCCCGGTTTTTCTTCGTGTTCCTTTGTGTCCTTTGCGGTTAGCTTTGTTTTGCGCGCCTGCGCCCTCGGATGATGCTTGCGGTACTCGCCTTTCAGGTGATCGAGAGCCACATGCGTGTAGACCTGGGTTGTGGAAATATCCGCGTGCCCCAGAATGGTCTGCACCGTCCGCAGGTCTGCGCCCTGTTCCACCATATGCGTAGCGCAGCTATGGCGCAGCATGTGGGGCGAGGCATGACGTCCGGAAACCAACGAGGCCCGGCCCACGATCTGCCAGATTCGTTGCCGTGTAAGCCGCCGTGCCCGCGGAGCGATAAACAGCAGGCTTGAAATACGCTGCCCTGCCAAAGCTGGCCTTCCTGCTTCCAGATAAGCTTTGAGCGCCTGTTGAGCGGGCGCTCCCAGCGGAACAATGCGTTCTTTGTCGCCTTTGCCGCGCACCAGAATGTATCCCATATCGAGTTTCATGTCTTCCAGTTGGGCGCCCGCCAGCTCTGAGACCCGCAATGCCCCGGCATAGAGCATCTCCAGCATGGCGCGATTGCGCAGCTCGATGGCACTGGAATTCCGGTTCTTGCGCAGCGCCGCCGAAGGCCGCGCCGTGATCAGCGCCTCTACTTCTTCGCGTGCCAGAGACTTGGGAAGCACCTTCCATTGTTTAGGAGTATCAATGTTCAACGTCGGGTCAGAGGCAATATGGCGGTCGAGAAGCAGATAGCGGTAGAACTGGCGTAGAGCTGAAAGCTTGCGGGCCACCGAACGCCCATCGATCTGCCTGGCAAAGAGTTGATCGAGAAACCCGCGCACGTCATCACGCCGGGCCCGTAGCAGGTTCTTTCTGGCGCTCACAAGATATTCGACAAACTGGATGAGGTCGCGCCCATAGGCCTCTACCGTGAGGCGCGACAATCCTTTTTCAACCTTCAGGTAATCGCTGAAGCGGGCCAGCAAAGCGGATTCCTGCGTGTTGTGGGTCGCAGTCACACAGTTATTATCCTTCTCTAACAGATTGCGCGAAATAGCAAACCGGATGCATACAGCCTGGCCGCCTGTAAACAGGGCGATAGGCGCCCTTGGCTCACCCTTGTGTCCCCTTTCGGTTAAACTTTGCGTCCTTTGTGGTCGAACTTTCTTTTGTAAAAATTTAAGTTTCCAAGAATGCGGGAATAGGTTATATAGATTAGGTAGATAGGCTTCCCCCCCAAGTCCTAATCCTTGCCATATCCATGGGCAGTAATCCCAATCCGCCCAAACTGCAGGTTACCGCTCCGATAGCTGGGGGGGCTGAAGTGGCCAAACCCGCCCGGGCCGTCTCTATGCCAGCGCTATCGGCTGCTGCGGTTTCGACCTCAGGCGCCGCATCCGAACCTCGTCCGCCGCTGGAATCGGCAGAGGAGCTGCGTGAGCTCCTGGAAAACGCCAGTGACATGGTCTACACCCAGGACATGGATGCCAACTTTACCTGGGTCAACCGGGCCGCGGTCAAGATCACCGGCTACAGCTTCGAAGAAGCCATCAAGATGAACATGGTCGATATTGTTGCTCCCGAATACCATGAGCTGGCCCATGCCATGCACCAAGGCAATTTGGAAACAGCCGTCAGCAATGCTCCTTATGAAGTCGAAATCATCACCAAAGGCGGCCACCGGCTGCCGGTTGAGGTCAGCACCCGCTTCATCTACCGGGATGGCAAAGCGGTGGGCGTACAAGGCAGCGCGCGCGATATCTCAAAACGCAAGCACGCAGAAGAGGCGGCTGCACAGAGCGAGCAACGCTTCCGCGCCCTGGTGCAAAATTCCTCCGACATCATCACGATTCTCGACAAGGACTGCAACCTCCGCTATCTGACCCCGGCGAGCGAGCGCCACACGGGGTTCAAACCGGAAGAAAAGTTCGGCCGTAATTGTTTTGAATTTATCCATCCTGAAGACGTCGGGAAGGTGCGCAACGCTTTGAACGAGGTGCTCAAAGGCGGCGTGGAAGAGACGGTGGTCACCTACCGCACACGCCATAAGGATGGATCGTGGCGAAACTTTGAAACCAGCGTGCGCAACGCTCTGAACATTCCTGCCATTGCCGGAGTCGTACTGAACTCGCGCGACATTACTGACCGGAAACAATCCGAAGAGGAGCTGCATCACTACGAGCAGCGTCTGGCGCTGCATGCGCAGCAAACCATTCTGGGCATCGTTGAATTTGACCGCACATCCGCCATTGAGGAGTGGAACCCGGCGGCGGAGAGTATTTTTGGCTACAGCCGCGACGAGGCCCTCGGCCAGCATGTGGACCTTATCACCCCGCCGGCTGCGCGCGAGCACGTGGACCGGGTGTGGCGCAAGACCCTGACCGACAAGCGCCCCACCAGCAGCACCAACGAAAACTGCACCCGCTCGGGAAAGATTATTCATTGCGAGTGGTCCAATACGCCGGTGATTGACGCGGAAGGCAACGTCATGGGCGTGATCGCCCTGGTGCAGGATGTAAGTGAGCGCCGGGCGGCGGAAGACGCTTTGCGCATCTCTGAGGAACGCTATCGCCAGCTCTTCGAGCGCAATCTGGCCGGGGTCTTCTGGACCAGCCTGGAGTGCGAGTTCATCGATTGCAACGAGTCGTTCGCCAGGATGTTTGGATACAAGACCAGGATGGAAGTTCTGTCTCTCGACGCACGCCTTCTTTATCACTCTCCCCAGGAACACGACGCGCTCATTGCCCGGCTGAAACGCGAGAAAAATTTCAGCAATATCGAGCTCAGCCTGCGCCGCAAAGACGGCACCCCGATTTGGGTGCTTGCCAATATGTCCATTGTGGAGGAGGGTGTGAGCTCCCTGATCCAGGGAACGGTGATTGATATCACTGAGCGCAAATTTGCCGAAGAAGGTTTGCGCAACGCCGAAGGCAAATACCGCAGCATCTTCGAAAACGCCGCCGAGGGAATCTTCCAGACCACGTTGGATGCGCGCTGGTTGATTGCCAACCCTAAGATGGCGCAGATTTTCGGTTACTCATCGCCGGAAGAGTTGGCCCGCGAACTGGACCCCAACAAGAATTACTATGTGCAACCGGAGCGGCGCCGTGACTTTATCCACCGGCTCGAACGCCAGGGATTTATCACCGGGTTTGAATCTGAAGTCTACCGCAAAGACGGCTCGACCATCTGGGTCTCGGAAAACGTCCGCTGTGTGCGCAACGCCCGGGGCAATTTAATCGGCTTCGAAGGCACCGTCCAGGATATTACCGAACGCCGGCGCGCGGAAGCGACACTGCTGGAAAACGAACGCCGTCTGCGGCGGCAAAACGAAGTCCTGCGCGAACTGTCGCAGCGAAAAGCGATTGACCGCGGCGATTTGTCCGAAGCCCTGCACGAGATAACCGAGGCCGCCACCGAGGTGCTCGAGGTGGAACGCACCAGCGTCTGGCTCTTCAACGATGACCGTTCCGCGCTGCGTTGCCACGATGAATTCGTGCGCAGCAGCGGGAAACACCACAGCGGCAAGGAATTCCTGGCGCGCTTTGCCCCCAGGTATTTCGCCGCGCTGGCCGAAGAGCGTACCATCGATGCCGAGGACGCCGCCGCCGATCCTCGCACTCAGGAGTTCTACAGCCTCCACCTTATCCAGGACAGCACCGCTGCCTTGATGGAAGCGCCGATTCGCGTGGGTGGAAAGATGCTGGGCGTCTTCAGCGCCGCCCATACCGGAAGCAAGCGGAGCTGGACCCTGGACGAGGAAAATTTTGCCGGTTCGATGGCTGACCTGGTTTCCCTGGCCATCGAGGCCTCGGAGCGAAAGCACGCGGAAGAGGCGCTGCGCGAAAGTGAGAGCAAATTCCGCGCCGTTGCAGAGACCGCGGCTTCAGCCATCTACATTCATGAGGGGACCAGATTCCTGTTTTGCAATCGCGCCACTGAGGTAATCTCCGGCTATAACCGCGAAGAGATCATGAAATTGGACCCCTGGGAGATTATCCACCCCGATGACCGCGCCGTCGTAAAGGAATTGTTTGAGAACCGCCAGCGCGGCTTGCCTGCCCCCACTTCTGAGTACCGCCTCATCACCAGGCAGGGAGAAACCCGCTGGCTCGACTTCAGCGCCAGCCTTATTTCCTTTGAAGGACAGATGGCGCTGCTGGGCACCGCTTTCGATATCACGGAACGCAAACGGGGCGAGCAATTGCAGGCGGCCCTCTACCGGATCGCGGAAAAGTCCAATTCAGCGCGCGACCTGGATGAGCTTTTCGCCGCCATTCATCGCATTCTCTCCGAGTTGGTTTACGCCCGCAATTTCTACATTGCGCTGCTCGATGACCGCAAGCAGATGCTGGCCTATCCCTATTTCGTGGACGAACATAATCCTGCGCCGGCTGCGCACAAGCCCGGCAGGGGATTGACGGAATACGTAGTACGCACCGGGCAGCCCTATTTGAATTCCATCGCCCAGGAGCGAGACCTCTCCCGCCGGGGCGAATTGGAGCGGGTGGGGTCTCCATCGATTGACTGGCTGGGTGTACCCCTCAAGACCGGAGACAACGTCTTCGGGGTCCTGGCTTTGCAGAGCTACTCGGAAGAAAAGCGCTTCGGTGAGCGAGAGAAAGAAATTCTTACCTTCGTCTCCCAGCACATTGCCACGGCCGTGCGCCGCAAACGCGATGAAGAGGCGTTGCGCCAGTCAGAGGCGCGATACCGCTCCCAGGTGCAGAGCGCGGTGTATGGAATCTACCGCTCCAACCTGCAGGATTATTTCATCGACGTCAACCCCGCCCTCGTCGCCATGTTGGGATATGACTCGGTAGACGAGGTGCTTGCCCTCAAGCTTTCCGCCGAAGTCTATGCCGATCCCGGCGAACGGGAGGGGTTGCTGAAAGAGCACAGATATTCAGACAGAATTTCCGGGGTTGACGTCCGCTGGAAGCGGAAAGACGGCAAGATCATACAGGTGCGCCTCAGCGGACGCGGCATCTTCAACGATATGGGCGAGGTGGAAAGTTTTGAGATGATCGCCGAAGACGTGACCGAGCGCCGCGCCCTGGAAGAGCAACTGCGCCAATCACAGAAGATGGAAGCCGTGGGCCGCCTGGCCGGCGGCGTGGCCCATGACTTCAACAACCTTCTTACGGTCATTAAAGGCTACAGCGAGCTCATGCTCGACCAGGTAAAGGAAGGCGACCCGTTGCGCAATGAAGTAGAGGAAGTCAAAAAAGCCGCGGACCGCGCCGCCGCCCTGACCCGTCAATTGCTGGCCTTCAGCCGCAAGCAGGTGCTGGCGCCCAAGGTGCTCGACTTGAATCAGGTTGTCACTACCATGGAGCGGCTCTTGCGCCGCCTGCTGGGAGAAGACGTGCATCTTCATACCCAGCTTGGCTCTGATCTGGGCCGGGTGAAGGCCGACCCCGGGCAGACTGAGCAGGTAGTCATGAACCTGGCGGTCAATGCGCGTGACGCCATGCCCATAGGGGGCAAGCTGACGATTTCCACCGCTAACGCATTTCTCAAAGACCAGGGGCGCAGCGAGCATACGATTCCGCCCGGCGCCTATGTGGTACTCAGCGTTACCGATACCGGAATTGGTATGGATGCCGAAACCCGGTCGCGCATCTTTGAACCATTCTTCACGACCAAGGAACCGGGCAAAGGCACGGGACTTGGGCTCTCTACCGTATACGGGATTGTGAAACAGAGCGGCGCTTATATTTCGGTCAGTAGTGAACCAGGCATGGGCGCCTGCTTCGATATCTACTTTCCACGCGTGGATGAGGCCGTGGATGCCGCCTCTGACGTGGCCGCCGGGCAAAACCGGCGAGGCTACGAGACCATTCTGCTGGTTGAAGATGAGGATGGCGTGCGCGCCCTGACCCGCCAGATCCTGCAGAAGCATGGTTACACGGTGCTCGAAACCAGCCACGGCGGCGAGGCCCTATTGGCCTGCGAGAACCATAAGCAGCCTATCCACCTGTTGCTAACGGATGTTGTGCTATCGCAGATGAGTGGACGTGAGTTGGCGCAGCGACTCTCCCCAATTCGCCCGGAGATGAAGGTGCTTTACATGTCGGGATATTCCGAAGACGCAATTGTGCAGCACGGTGTGCTTGATTCCGGAACCTCGTTCCTGCAAAAACCCTTCAATACCGACACTCTTATCACCAAGGTACGCGAAATACTGGATGCACCCCGGTCCAAAGCTGCGGTTCGATAAAACGCACACAAATTGGGAAACTACCGCTGTGGCGCGGCTGCACCACTGGGGGTAGCCGCAATTCCGTGGCCCGGAACCACCGCGTTGGGCATGGCAATGGCCGGCATAGCGGCCAGACTTTCAGGGTTCAGGACGTTTTCATGCCTGGGGCCTAATCCCAGCACGATGAGGGCGCGGGAATCGGGGGTCACTTTGGTTTGCCATCCATGATCGGCCTGGAAGCGGGTCATGGCGTCTTTGGTGCGCTGGTCCCATTTTCCCGTAGGTTCGCCATCGAGGTATTTTTGCTGGACTAGTGCGGCCTGGATTTCCCTGGCCCGCTGCTCGTCAATGGCCTGTTGCCCGCGGCGTTTCCATGCCCCGTGACGCTTTGTACTTCTTCGGTGGCTGGAAGACTGGATCGTTCCCGTCTGCGGTTTTGGCGCTACGCGGCTTCGGCTGTGGGCCTGGGCCAACGTGGGAAGCAAAGCCACCCCCGACAGCAAGGCCAGTGCCCATGCAAATCTCCGGTTTAACGATGCAGCTATTTTCACGATAAACCCCAAGAAAGTACCCCATCCCTGAGGGGGAATGGGGCTGCAAATAATGTACTACAGAGTAACCAGAATTAGGCGTCTTTTTTACTTAAAAGACAGAGGGTGGCCTCCGCAGTTATCTTCGTCAGATGCAACACTCTGACCGTGGGAGGCCAACCCTACAGGCCTATTTCTTACGGTAGCGTGCCTCCCAGGAAGGTCGTCGAGCCGCTGGGATTGCGGCGAACGTGGACCAGGAATACGACGTCGTCACCGCTCTTGAGGCCGGCGACCTCTTTGCGGAAGTCATCCTCACTATTGACGGGCTTGCGGTTGACTTCCAGGATGACGTCGCCTTTGCTCAACTGCGCATCCTCGTCGGCGAACGAGCCGGGTTTCACATCCTGCACCAGCACGCCCTTTCCCGGGTCGACGCCCAGGCGGTCGGCGATATCAGGCGTAATGTTCTTCACCGTGACTCCCAGCTTGGACTCGGCGGGCTGGGTGGTATCGCTGCCCGAATCATCATCTCCCAGGCGGCTGGCATACAGTTTGGCGCGGTTGGCAATGGTGATAGAGGTTTCATCTTCCTTCCCATTGCGGATGTAGCCCAGTTTGGCCTTTTGGCCGGGCGTGAGGTGTGAAATCTTATCTACCAGCTCATCGCCATTTTTTATCTGGGCGCCATTGACGGAGACCAAGGTATCGCCAGTGCGGATTCCGGCCTGGTCGGCTGGGCCTCCGGGGGTAACGTTGGAGACCGTGACTCCCGACTTCACGCCGTAAACGCGGGCCACGGCAGGATTCGCCTGCGCCTGGAACTCCACGCCAATGGAGCCGCGTGTCACCCGATGCTCGGGGCCAATCAGGTCGTTATAGACGTTGGCAACCACCTTGGAAGGCATGGCAAAGCCCACACCCTGGTAGCCGGCGCTTTCCGTGTAGATCGCAGTATTGATGCCGATCACCTCCCCGCGCATATTCACCAGCGGTCCGCCGGAGTTGCCGGGATTGATGGCGGCATCGGTCTGGATCATGGATTGGAACTGGCGCTCGGGAACGATGTTGCGTCCCTTGGCCGAAACGATTCCGGCGGTTACCGTGGAATTGAGACCGAAGGGGCTGCCGATTGCCAGGACCCAATCTCCCACCTGCATGGCGTCGGAATCACCCAGCTTGGCCACAGGCAACTCGCGCTTGGCGTCAATCTTGATGACCGCGAGATCGGTTTCCGGGTCAACGCCAATAACTTTGGCGTCGTGCAGGACGCCTTCAGGCTCATCCTGGAGCTGGACGCGGATGCGGTCCGCCTTTTCGACGACGTGATTGTTGGTCACGATGTAGCCTTTTGGATCGACAATCACGCCCGAACCGAGGGAGCGCTGGCGCATGCCTTCCGGACCGCCGGGAGTATCGCCACCCTGGCCACCGAAGAAGCGATCAAAAAAATCCTGAAATGGATCTTGACTCTGGCCCTGATCGCCCTCATCGCCGCCACCCGGGGGCGTGCCCCGGCGCCGCGAGCGCGGCTTGATGACCGACTCGGTGTTGATGTTGACCACTGAGGGCTCGAGCTCTTTCGCGATTCCCGCGAAGGCAGAGGAGAGCTGTTGCGGATTGGTTTGGGCGATATGGAGCGGCTGGGCGTCGCCGGAAGAGTTTTCTTTCCCCTTCACTCCACGGGTCACAAGAGTTCCAATCAGGATTCCAACCAAAAGTGTGACAGCAATCGTCAAACTATAAAAAGCACGGTGAGCCTTCATCCGTTCAATGAGGCCATTGGGGCGCGGATACATGTAACTTTTTCCTCCGGTCAATATCTCTAAAAATTATACAATTTTGGGGTTCCCAAACGGGTACAGCTCAGAAATTTTTGGGGATGTCCTTTCTCAACTTTAGATGCGGAAGTGGCGCGTTCGTTATCCGGAAAGCGCCGGCTCGGGGGCCTTTTCCCCTGTATTTCCCAACAACTCTGAGGCCAGCAGCCCGGCGACGATCAATATCGCGCCAGCAGCCGCCCGCAACTTCAGGCTTTCACCCAATATCACGTAAGACGTGAGCCAGGCAAAGACCGGCTCCAAAGCCAGAATCAGTGCCGTGTTCGTGGCCCCGACAAATTGTTGCGACCACGCCTGCATGGTAAAGGCCGCCGCAGTACTCAGCAGGGCGGTAACTATGATGGCAATAATCACCCGCCACGACCAGATTACGTAGGTGTGCTCCAGCAGAGGAACTGCGGGAACCATGAAAATGGCGGCGGCGGCAACCTGCAGAAAGGCGATTTGCTGAAAGGCGTGCGCCTGGGTGGCGCGTCCCACAAAGATGATTTGAAAGGCAAAGGCCACGGCACAACCCAGGGTCAGCAGGTCGCCCGTGTTCACGCTCTTAAAATCTTCCCAGCCGGCGGCCCCGCCGGGAACGGTCAACAGGAACAGCCCGGCCATTGCGGCCAGGACCCCTATCGCACTCCACCGGCCAACAGCTTTGCGCCAGAAGATGGCCAGGAAGACCGGAACCAGCACCACCGAAACTCCGGTCAGGAAGGCAGACTTGGAGGGCGTGGTGAGTTTGAGTCCCGCAGTTTGAAATTCATAGCCAGCGCCAAAAAATATGCCAACCCACGCGCCGGCCAGCAGCGTGCTGGTATTTATTTTTCGAATGTGCTGCCAGTGCATCAGCAGCAAGGCTACCGTCGCCACCACCATGCGAACCGCATTGAATAGCAGAGGAGAGATATCGCGGAGCGCATCCTTGATTTGCACGAAGGTCGCGCCCCAGATAAAAGTCGTGAGGATCAGCAGAAGATGGGCTTTGAGATTACGTGACATTTTATGTGTTAGTAACTACCCCCCACCCCCATTACATTGGAGTAGTCCGCGCCGTTTAAATCATTGTGGTTCAAAGATATGCGGGAGGGATTTAGCTGTGGAGGGAGTAGTGAACTGAACGGACCGCGCATAACTCTTCTCTCGCCAACAGGAAAGCCGAAGTTAACTATGTGATTAATGGGTAAGCGCGCGCCCGCCATGAATAGTCCTTTCTTCTGAACACACCTCTGTAGCTAATGATGGACTATGATCGTCTGGAATCAAAGGATTTGATACCACGGCTAAGAATTTTCGAATGTTTTACCCATCCGAGGAAGCAGCACTGAATGACTTGCGCAGTAAGGTGGGGCAGAAATGAATCGGCGCCGTTAAAAGTTTGCCGGACCACAGTTTTTTGAGGGGGTGGGGGGGTTACTAAGTAACGTCTGAGCGGTGCACAGAACTATCCCTATGCCGCCCTGGAGCGAGGGAGGCGTGGATCAAGTTTTCAAAAACCAGCGGGACATGCGCCCAAATAGATCATGCCAGCAATTTCATAGAAGGCAAGGATTTGATACCACTGCTAAAATTTTGCTAATGTTTCTGCTGAAAACGACACATCCTAAGTGAGGAGGAGTCTTGCTCCCCTGCGGCGTTTACCGCGCAAACAGCAGGCAGCCGATCATGATTCCTTCTCTGATACTGTTTGGTTGAGACGCCTATTCACACAAACACCGTGGAGTCTGCATTTTCATTGCTGAAACGCAGCATCATGGGGGAGCTTCCATCAGGTTTCAATAAGGCATTTAAAACGCTATCTCGCTGAGTTTGAATATCGTTTCAATGTTGTTTTACGCACTAAGCAACGGGAGCTGAGGGTATCGTGGAAATCGAATCCGAGTGGACCGCGCGACGGCGGGAACGAATGGGGTTGACGCCTAAGCTGCGGGTACAGGAAAATCCCCGCCCTAGCAGAGCCAGGGACGGGGCACCCTCGAGATCAATCGTGAAAAACTGTAGGATCTGCCACCCGCCACATCGATGAATTTGAAAAAACACTAGTATTTGACCACAATTGTCCGAGCGGATTTGCAAAGGAGAAAGGACGATGAAGAAAGACAGAAGCTTTACGAAGACAATTTTGTTCGCAACATTGCTTGTGACTGTGTTGGCGTCATCTGTGCGGTCTCAAGAAAGTGCGGCGTCTTATCGCAATATGGCGCCCATCGATCAGTACCTTATGACGGATCGAAACTCTGAGATCGCGATGGCACGTAGCGCAGCACCGCCGTCGATTTCAGCGGATGCCGAAGTGCTGGTCCTCGGCCGTCACGGCTACGAAACTGCCGTCAAGGGTAAAAACGGTTTCGCCTGTCTTGTAGAACGATCGTGGATGTCGCCGTTTGACTTTGCTCAGTTCTGGAACCCGAAGATGCGAGGTCCGATTTGCTTTAACCCGCCCGCGGTGCGCTCGATTTTGCCCCTCACCTTGAAAAGAACGGAATTGGCGCTGGCCGGACTATCCAAGGCTCAAATCATCGAAGGGATCAAGGCATTCGATGCGAAAAGGCTGCCGCCACTGGAACCCGGTGCAATGTCCTTTATGATGTCGCCCCAAGGGTATCTGAATGATGAAGCCGGGCACTGGGTACCTCATTTGATGTTTTACATTCCGCTTACCGATTCCAGGTCGTGGGGAGCGGACTTGTCTGGCTCACCCGTTATGTTAAATCCGCAATTTAATGGCGCTCCGGAACCCATCACCGAGTTGATGGTTCCGGTCTCCAAGTGGTCGGATGGAACGGCTGCTCCGAAGAAAGGACAATGATATTTGATCTCAATGCGCACTTAGAATTCTGAAAGTTACACGGAGTCTCGTGCGCGTAGTTAGCAGTGCCCAGCTCAAGAAAATCGTCTTCACACTGCCTTCTTGGGGCGGGATGGCCCGCCCTTTCGCCGTTCTTTGGCGAAGGGTGGGGGTGTTGGACTAACTCGGCGTCCATCGGCCTTTTCCAAGCGAGAACAACAGGTAATCAGTAGCCGCATCTGACAAATTGCAGAATACCTGAACGCACTCAGATCCTCGACCTCTTGAAAACCAGCCAACCCTGAATCCGGTGCCTTCCTTAGCGATGAAAGTCGACGGCGTAAATCTCTTGTCATCCGCTTCATCCATCAAGGCTCTGGCGGTCTCAGGATTTTCACGAAAGTATCGCGCAATCTCCGGAGGCGGAAGATCGGAGATGGCCATTGCGGCTGTGATGCCTATGCGTTGAACTCTGAATCCTTCTGGAAATCCGTCTCTTTGTTTTCGTCTCCAGCTCCACACGCTTGAAATCGTATCATTTTATTCGGAGTTGCCCACTGGAGATACTTGAACGGCTCTGGAAGTTGAACGCTGAACGCGAAATGGAGACGTAGTGGTTGGGTAGGGGAGCCGGCATTACGGAGACGATCTGGCAGAATGCTTACATCCGTCGAATTACTGCCGGATGACGGGCACCTTGGCATTGTCCGGCATCTATTTCTCGCTGGCGGCGTAGCCGCTGCGTGTGCGGACCTGCAGATTTTGAAGGCGGGGAGCTTGGGCTTCCACTTTTACTTTGCGATAGCCGCCCGTGCTGAGCGGGTTAGAAGGCTTGTAGCCGATGGCGTACTGGTGGCCGATCTCCCGCGCAATCTGCCGGCTCGACTCTTCAAGTTTGTCGGCGCTGTCAAGGAACAAAGCAACTCCGCCGGTGGCATTGCATAGGCGTTGCAGATCACTCTGCGCGTCGCGCTCCATGGGTTTATTTCCGGGAAAGCCGAGCACGTAGACGATCCAATCATCGCGGTGCTCTAGATTTCGTATTATGTCGCTCACCGACTTATGGCTGTTGGCGTCAGCGCCACCGGTGATTACTACCAGTACTTTCTTCGGGCTGGGCCCTTGTCTCAATTCGTCGGTAGTGATAAACACCGCGTCGTACAACGTTCTGTCGCCGCGAAAAACCAGATGATCCAACGCTCTGTAGATGCGATCCATATTACGGGTGAATCCCTGCTCCAGCGTGGGCTCATCGCTAAAGCTAATCAGCGCCACCTCATTTCCGGAGTTGCTCTCCTGAGTCAAGCCGGTCACGGCTCGGTGGAGAGCGGCCTGCGCCGGGAGCATGGAAGCCGATGTGTCTACGAGAATGGCCAGAGTTATGGGTGTAGTTTCAGCGCTAAAATAGTTGATCTTCTGTGGCTTACTGTCTTCGTAAACGGTGAAGTCGGCGGCAGTCAGATCTTTTACCAATTGTCCGCTTCGATTCGTGACGGTTACTTTGAGGTTGACCTCCTCGACAGTCGGCCCTTTGAGCCACTCCCCGTCGCGCTCCGGGGTTTGGGCGGATTGCTGAGCGTGGACAGAGCAGCAGGTAATTACCCAGAAAATGGCGTGCAGAAACGAGCGACCAGGCTGCTGCATTGAGAGAGTTTACACCTGATACGCAGCAGTATCAGCCAGCAGATGACAGATCTAATCAGTGCGTCGCCGACAGAACGAATTTAATGACTCAATCCGCGGCTCATGCCTCTTCGAAGCGGTAGCCGATGTCGCGAATGGTATGGATCCATTGCGGGCGGCGCGGGTCTTTTTCGATCTTGGCGCGCAGGGTGGTCACGCAGCGGTCTACGCTGCGGGCGGTCACGATGACCGAGTGGCCCCAGACGGCGTTCAGGATGTCGTCGCGGGTCAGGGCGCGTCCCCGGCGGGAGACAAAATATTCCAGCAAACGGAATTCCTTGGCGGTGAGCTCGACCTCGCGGCCGTTGCGCAGCAGCTTGTGGGCCGCCGGGTCAATCTGGCAGTCGCCAAAGTGGAATACTTCGGCCGGTTTCACATTGCGGTGCTTCAGCAGGCGCTCGGCCCGCGCCAGCAATTCCCGAATGCGGAAGGGTTTGGTCACGTAGTCGTCGGCGCCCAGGTTAAGACCGAGAATAATATCTTCCTCCTGTCCTTTCGCCGTCAACATGATAATGGGCGCTTCCAGGCCGCGCTCGCGCAGGGCGCGGCAGATTTCGTATCCATTGATCTTGGGAAGCATGATGTCGAGCAGCACCAAGTCATGGTTGGCTGAAAGGGCCTTCTCCAGGCCGGATTCGCCATCGGTGGCCGTAACTACCAGATAGCCGCGGCTGGCGAAGTTGTCTTTCAATCCGCGCAGCAGGGCGGCATCGTCTTCGATGATGAGAATACGGTTTCCTTTCACGCTCTGACCTCCAATTGTTACAAGTCTTCACGTACAAGAGGTTTTCCGCAGCCTCTGAAAGCCGCGCGGGCAAGATGCGCCGGCACACAGCCGAGGACGGCTGTGCCACACAATCATGTCAACGCCTCCAGGACAACCGTGAATGTGCTTCCCTTTCCGGGTTCGCTGGAAACTTGCACGCTGCCATCGTGGGCTTCGACCAGGAAATGGACGATGCTCAATCCCAGTCCGCAGCCTTCACTGGTACGCGACAGGCGCTGGTCGGCCTGGTAAAACTTATGGAATATTTTTTTGATCTCGCGCGCGGGAATACCGATCCCGTTATCACGGACCTCGAAGCAGACTTGGCCGTTTTCAGCAAAGGCGCGCAGCGTGATGTGCTTTTCGTCGAGCGTGTATTTGTAGGCATTGTCGAGCAGGTTGACCAGCGCCGCCACGAGCGCGCCCTGGTCGGCGCGGACCTCGGGCAGGTTGGGGGTGGCCTCGACCTGCAGCTCGCAACCCGGCTGGTGAAAGCGCTCGCCGGCCGCCTCCACGGCCGCCTGGATTACGTCTTGGGCGCGTGTGGGCGCAAACTCAAAAGAATATTTATTGCGTTCCATGCGCGAGAAGGCCAGAAAGTTGGCAATCAGCAGGCTGAGCCGGGTATTCTCGCGGGAGATCAGCTCCAGGTATTCGCGGGTTTTTTGCGCGTCAGGGGCGGAGTCATCGAGCAATGTGTCCACCAGCAGGCGCATCGACGAAAGCGGCGTCTTGAGTTCGTGCGATACCACCGCCACCAGGTCGGCCTTCATGCCGGCCAGACGGAGCCTGCGGCTGATGAGGCGGACCGCGATCAACGCCAGCAACACCACCGCGCTGGTGACCAGGAACGCGACCCAAAGATAGAGCGCGTACTGGCGGTCTTGCAGCTCCTGGAAAGGATCTGGCCCGGTGTTCATCAGCGCCAGTTGCCATCCGGGAAGACGGTCACTGGCGGGCTCGGAGGGAATGACAGGCTTGGAATCCGCGCTCTTGCCTGGCGGCAGCACCTCAACCCGAATACCTGCCGGCAACGGGCGCGTAAGCAAGGCCCACTGCGAGTGCCTCGCGATGGTCTGTGAGTGGAACAAGCCGCGTACCCGTCCGCTGGGCGAAGCCAGCGCCCACACGTCGGGCAGGGCGGTGAGCTTTATGCTGGCAGCATCCCCCGCGGGCCTGGGCTGAATTTCAAGCAGGCGTACGGCCAGCTCTTCCGCATCCAGCGTAGGAAAGTCGAGGAATTGCGCTGGCAACTTTTGCGTGCGCAGCTCTTTCATCAGAAAGATGCGCTGAGCTGAGCTCATCGCCGGATTGTCGTAATCGAGCAAGAGCTCGCGCAGCCGCTGCGCAGCCGCCGAGCGCCGTGGGTCTTCCGACTTGAACAACTCGACGGCCATCAGCAGCGCGTCGGCGGCAATGGCGCGCCCCTGCAGGTCGGTGGCGCGTTCGAGGCCCGGGCGAGTGAAGCGTTCCATGATCAGGTTCGCAGCCCTGTCTTTGTGGCCCGCTTGCGCCAGACAACGCGCCGCGGCTTGAAAGGCGCGCGCCGCTGTATTGGGCTCTTTCGCGGCCGTTCCCAGCGCGATGTAAGCGGACGCAGCCGCGGCGATGTCGGTGTTTTCCAGTTGGCGGGCGCGTCCCCATTGCGGCTGTGACGCCGTAGAGTCAACTGCCAGGGGCGTGGGCGGCGCGGGGTAGACAGGCACTCCCGCGGAATTCAAGAAAATCGCGCTGTCGGCCAGCCCTGACTTAGCGATCCTCGCAAAGCCGGTGGCGTCGCGGGGAAACATATCCAGGCTCTTCGCTTTCAGGGACCACATCTCGTCAAGCCGCTGGCGAAGCAATGACAGTTGAGTCTCGTAAGCGTCGCTCAGCCTCTGCCGCACTGCCAGACGCTGATTGCGGATAGCATCATTGATCAGCCAAAGCACACAGGCAGTAGGCAAAAGCACGGCCAGGGCCAGCAGCAAAAGCGGCCACTGGCCGCGCATATGGCCCGTTCCCGTTATGGTGCTGCGTTGCGGCACGGTTTATTTTATGACCAGGCTGTCAATGATGGCATCGAAAGTAGGCCGGAGGGCGTTGAGGCTTTGTGGATCGGCATAGGCAAACATGCCTGCCGCCGAGGAGCCGGTCCTCACCCAAGCCTGATAGCGTACCTGGCGGTAACGAGACAAATCTTCTATACAACTGGCGACGGTATGCCCGGCAATTTGCCACGTCCGCCAACTTTCCGGACGCACCGTTACAATGTTATTTTCCGCCAGTGACTTCTGTACTTCCGACTGTAGCTGCTCCGGCGTAAAATCTCCTGCCTCATCGGGGAAGACGTCTAAAGTCACGAAAGCAGAGGAATGCAGATCCGTCAAATACCAGCGGACGAACAACTCGCCTCGTGGCGGTTTTTCTATCTTCCAGCCTGCCGGCACCATGAATGCAACCCCCGCCTCTTCATCTCGATAAATATTCTCTTCAGGGTCGCTTTCGGGGAGAACCGCGAGTTCACCAGTCCAGTCTCCACGATCGTTTCTCACAATCACGCGCGCGGCATCGGTTGAGATCCAGAATGTTTCCAGCGCAAACATTTGATCGCTCAAATCATTCTCTTCAATCCGATAGCAGTGAAACCCGCCCGCGGGCACTTTAATATTTTCTTCTCCGGTTACAGTAAACTCAGAGTTGACCACGCGGCCTGAGCTGCTCCAAAATATCGGCAGCGTGATCTTGTAACCCTTTGCCCACGGCAGCCGGGGCAGAATTGCCGGAATTTCTCTGGCATCGAATACCGGGCCATCCAAAGTGATGGGGGCGAGAGGCTTGCCATCGCCCTCGACGATTTGAGCGGTGTGCGCCTGATAGCTCAGTTGAAAGGTGTGGCCGGCCGTTGCCGAGAACAAGTTCTTGGGCTGCATGGTTTGCGGATCGAACTCGACCCGATCGAAATGACCTGCAGTGTGTTCCTCAAATAACCAGTGGTTAGTGTTGGTTTTGGACGATTGGAACGAGCGCCAGATCTGAAAACTTGTGGAGTCGTCTTTCTTCCTCGTGGTGTACTCCAGAACTTCTCCGTCTTTCCAGGGCACGGATAATAGCTTCAATTCTCCCGGCCGGGAAATCGGAGCAGTGGCGGCGGAGTAACCCGAAAGACCCTTTCCTGCCCTGGATGATCTCGCGGTCTCTTTTGGATACAACTTCTTCATATAGGTGAATCTTGCGGTTGGCCGGTCCCTGTTGACATAGCAGGATTGTGTGAATCCGTACTTCTTAATGATTTCGAGCGTCTGATCGGCCATGGACTGGTTGTCCTCAAAGCCAACCATCCAACGCTGGCCGTCCACGACTTTCCATTGGTTGTTGATATTGGTGACGGTAGTGGTCGCCGGATTGAAGCCGATGCAATCCTCGCCCGCCATCGCCCCTACAGGTGAATTGCCCGAAGCCAGCATATAGTGGAATCCATACAGGGGTCCGGCTTGGCCCGGCTCGCCGACGAAGCAGGACCGGTCCATGTGGTAATGCTGAATGATCTCGAGCGTCCGCCTGGCTGCCGTTTCTTGCACGTCGAAATCAAACAGTAACTTGCTTCCGTCCACCAGCTTCCAGTCGTTGCCTATCTGCTCGACCTTGGTGGTAGCTGGATTGAAGGAGACGCAATTTTCTTTGGGAAGCAGCTTCCGCGTTTTTGTCACGATGTCAGTTTGCTCGGGATATTCCTTCAATAGTCTCTGAAATGTCTCGGTCGCCTCTGCCCGCCGGCCTTTTTTCAGCAGGCACATGCCTAGCCGGTACTCAGCCTGGGCGGCATTGGCCCGCGACTCTCGCGCCATTTGCAAAATTTGGCGGTAGACCTTCATGGCGCCATCGAAATCGCCGACGGTTTCCTGCAAATAAATCCCTTTTTGCAGCAGTTCGGAGGTCGTGGGCTCTTGCCCGAAGGCGCTGCCACACAAGACCGCAACCAATAAGCCAATTACAAAGGCTGTGATCTTCATTTTGCGCATAACAGACTTTCCCCAGGTTGCCAATTTGAAAATGCCCCGCCAAGCCTGAATTTTATGGCTCCAGTGTACGGCCCCAATATTACCGAATTGTTACGCAAGGACGATCTGTTGATCCAAAAACAAGAATCTAACCACAAAGGACACGAAGGGATCACAAAGGGCACCGAGGAGGTCGAACGGTTCGAAAGCCGCTCGAGCGCTGAAGATAATCAAATCAGCGTTGACCAGCGACCGAAGGCTTTGCTTACTCCGCCAGGGTGAGCAAGGCCAGCAGGATGCGTTTCAATCCCAAGTCGCGGCCGGCCGGGTCGAACCATTCGTTCAGGGTGTGGGCGCCGCCGCCGTTGCCGCCTGCGCCTATGGTTATGGCCTCGCGTGCCTGCGAGAGGGGGATGTTGGCATCCGTGGAGGCGCAGTGTGGGCGCGAGCGGATTGCCAGGTGCTGGTCTACTGCTTTTACCACCTGCAGGATATGGGCATCCTCCGCCAGTTCGGCGCAGGGGCGGTCGCCAATCCGGCGGATGTCGCACTGCACGGCCGCAGCGGAGGCCGGCCCTTCCGGCCTGGCGGCTGTTCTGGCATTCATGGCGGCGCCATTGCTCACGGCATTTGCCAGGCAGCGCCGGAGTTCGTTTTCCAGGCGCTCAACTTCTTCGGCCAGCTCCGAGCGCAGGTCTACCCGCATGGAGGCCGATTCGGGAATTGAGTTGACTGAGGTGCCGCCGCGGATTACTCCCACGTTGTAGGCCGATCTTCTTTTGGAGTTGGCTGGAATCTCAGTCTTGTAGAAGTCGGCGATGGCGCGGCTGAGAAGGGCTATGGGGTTGGGCTCGCCAAAGTCGCTCCAGGAGTGGCCGCCCTTGCCGCGCACCGTGACTTCAAAGCGCCGGCTGCCAAGAGCGCGGGTGACTAGCGTGTCTATGCCCGCGCCATCCACGATTAGCGTATAAGCGATGGAATCTTTCCACCGGGGGCTGGAGAAAATGTGGCGCATGCCGCGCAAATCGCCTTCCCCCTCCTCGCCCACGTTTGCGATGAATAATAGCGGCGAAGCATGGGTCAGAGCGCTGGCCTGCAGGGCTGCTGCCGTGGCCAGCAAGGCCGTCAGGCCAGAGCCGTTGTCGGAAATCCCCGGACCCAATAATTTGCCTGACTCGGGGCGGATTTCAAGCGGGGTCCCTGCGGGAAAGACCGTATCCATGTGGGCGGTCAGGGCGATCAAGGGATTCTCGGAGGAGGCGCCGGCGTGAATTCCAGTTACATTGCCGGCCTCATCTACTTCCACCTCTTGCAGCCCCAGCTCCTGAAAGCGCGTCTTCAGCCACTGGGCGCGCGCAGCCTCGCCAAAAGGAGGCGCGGGGATGCGGGTGACCTCCATCTGCCACCGGCTCAGGAGAGCTTCGTTGGCGCGAAACCAGGCAAAGGCCTGGTGAACGGCGCGTTCTTCGGCAATTTGCGCCACCGCCTGCCGGGGCTGGGCAAGGTCGCGTACCGGCCTTCGGCTTTTCGCGGAAGACATAGAGAATAGAGATTCTACAGGAATGGGGATAACCGCGGAGATGCGAAGGAATCAAAACAAGTTTTTCACCACGGAGGCACGGAGGAAATTGATTCATTGATTCATCGGGTCATTGATTCATTGGGTCATTGGGTCATTGGGTCATTTGAGAATTGGGGAATCGGGTAAGTGCGTAATTTGGTAATTGTTATTTTGCATGACCTCAATTACCCGATTACCAAATTACACAATTCTGCAATGATTCAATGACCCGATGAATCAATGAATCAATTCCACCATTTCCGCCTCGGTGAGCAGACGGTTCGAAGACTTGGCTCGCTGGTAGATACGCTCCACAACCTCGTCGGTTGCGGGTATGCCTCTGCGCTCCAGCCAGAACAGGATGTTCGATTTGCCTGACATGGGCCCGACTTCGATGACCTGCTCCAACCCAAAGTAGTGCGAGGGCACGCCGGAATAAACCGTGTTGGCCAGTTCGAGATCGTTTTTCTTATAAGCCTTGATCACGGCGGCAGCATGAACCCCTGTAGCTGTGCGGAAGGCGTCATCGCCCAGTACGGGATAATTACCGGGAATGGGGACGCCGGTTGCCTGCGAGACAGCGTGGCAATAGTCCTTCAGCCGGGTAAGGTCCTGCTGCGCCCAGGGCGTGATTTCCATCAGCTTCAGGTTTACCAGCATCTGGTCCATCTGCGTATTGCCCACGCGCTCCCCGATTCCAAGGGCAGTGGCATGAACACAGTCTGCCCCGGCTGCCAGCGCGGTCAGCGAGTTGGCAACGGCGAGGCCGCGATCGCAGTGGCCATGCCAATCCAAGCGGATATTCTCGCCTGAGGGGGTGACCACTTCGTCGATCACAAACTTGATCAACGCGGCAACCCCGCTGGGGGTGGAGTGGCCGCAGGTATCGCAAAGCACGATGGCGCGAGCGCCGCATTCAATGGCGGCGGTGTAGAGACGCTTGACCGTCTCGGGATCGCAGCGCGAGGTGTCTTCGGTGACGTACATGACTTCCAACCCCAGCGAACGGGCGTACTTTACCGCCTCTTCGGTGGTCTTGAGCAGAAAGTCGTCAGTCCAGTTCTCGGTGTAACGGCGGATAGGGCTCGACCCGATGAAAGTCGCAGCCTCGATGGGCAGCCCGGCTTTTTGAGAAATTTCAGCTATAGGACGAATGTCGTTCTGGTGGGTGCGGGCGGCGCAGTTGGCCTTGATTTTCAGCTTCGAACTTACGATCTCTTGCGCGAGGTGTTCAACATCGGAATAAGCCCTTGGCCCCGCGCCCGGCAAACCCAGATCGAGAGAGTTGATGCCCAGGGCTTCCATGAGATGCAGAATCTGGATTTTTTCTTCGATGGATGGATCTTTTACCGAGGGCGATTGCAATCCGTCGCGCAGCGACTCGTCATTGAGGAGCACGCGCCCAGCAGGCCGGAAAGCGGCCTCGGGCAGGTTATTCCAGTCGTAAATCAGGTTGGAATGCTTTAGCGCCATCGCATGAATAATTCTAACCGCGCCGCTTGTCCACTTTTGAGAATTAATTTCACCACGGAGGCACGGAGACACGGAGAAAATTGAGTCATTGGGTCATTGGGTCATCGGGTCATCGGGTCATTGGGTCATTGCAGAATTGGGTAATTGTGTAATCGGGTAATTGAGTCATGCAAATAACAATTACCAAATTATGCACTTACCGGTTACCCAATTGATTCAATGACTCAATGACCCGATGACCCAATGACTCAATATTTCACACCAACCAGCCACAGGCCGCTGGCGGGGGCTGTGGGCCCGGCGGCCGAGCGTTGGCGCGATTGCAGAATGCGGGGCAGATCGGCGGCTGAGAGGGTTCCTTTGCCAACCAGCAAAAATGTGCCCACCAGGTTGCGCACCATGTGGTGCAGGAAGCCGTTGCCTACGACGGTGTAAACCAGCTCCTCGCCTTGCCGCTCCCATTGCGAGGAAAAAATGGTGCGAACGCTGGAGGGTTCTTTTTCGTTTTTTTCTTCTTGTTCTTCTTGCGGATCTGCTGCCTTTCCTTTTTCCAGATCAACGGCCGCAAACGAGGTGAAATCATGTTGGCCTTCGACCAGCTTTGCCGCCTCCTGCATACGGCCCTGGTCGAGCGGGAAAGGATAGTGGGTCACGTAGCGCGCCAGATGCGGCGGACAGGTTTCCCCGCGATAGATGCGGTAACGGTAAGTCTTGGCGATGGCCGAGTGCCGGGCGTGGAATCCATCCTCCACTTCTTCCACCGTCGAAATGCGGATTGCCGGCGGCAAAACATCATTCAGCGCCTTGACCAGATTGCGGGCCGGGATCGGCGACGACAGAGCGCACGAGGCCACCTGGGCCAAGGCATGAACGCCGGCATCGGTGCGCCCGGAGCCTTGTGGCAGAACGCGCTCACTGGTGACGCGTTCTATCGCATCCGCCAGTGTGCCCTGGATGGTGTGGCGTTCGGGCTGCACCTGCCAACCGTGGAAATCGGCGCCATCGTAGGCCAATGTGAGCTTGAGGTTTCGGGCCATCCCGTAGACATTTGAGCACAACCTAACGCAGATTTCGAAAAAAGGACCGGCCCAGACCGGGTTTTATTGAGCCTAAGAAATTCTCAAAACCCCTGACCTAAAGAGGAAGCTCTTACGTCCACATAATAGTGTGACAAATGTAACCGTCTCCCAATGACAAACGTAACCATCGGGCTTCACAAAAATTTACTGAAGCGCGCAAATGAAAGTAGCGTCTAACGTTGGTACACTTAGTGTTTATTGAAGTTTGAACTTAATCCCAGTGAATTCCGTATCTGGAACGTAACCTTCATTTTGCGGTCGGATGTACCCACATTTTATTTTCTTTGGAGAAGATGATGCATTCTGTGCGTGGCTTACTCACTTCAGTCCTGATTTTCTTAATGATCATGGGGCAGGGTCCGGCGCTGATGGCGCAAGATGCCAACGCAGGCGCTGCCGGTTCGCAGCCGCAGGCGGCCCAGCAACCCCAGGCGCAGCAACCAGGGGCGCAACCACAGCAGCCGGCGGCGCAGAACCAGAGCGGCCCGCCCTCAGCGCCGCAACCGCAGATTACAGCTTCCAAGCCGATGCGGCTGGTTGACTACAGCAAGCCGCGCTCGCACATCTTTAATCCGATTGCGCCTTATCTGCCGACGCAAGTGCCGGAGCCCTCGCTGCAGAACTCGCCGCGCATCGAGCAGATCGTCCAGAACGGCACCATCATGCTTTCTCTTGACGACGCCGTTGCGCTGGCCCTGGAAAACAATCTTGATATTGCCATTGCCCGCTACAACCTGAGCATTGCAGATACCGATATTCTGCGCGCCAAGTCGGGGCAGGCTACCCGCGGTGTGGCCACCGGAATTGTGCAAGGCACGCAAGGCGGCGGCGTCGGCGGATTCGGGACCGGGGCGAGCGGCGCCGGACCGGGCGGCACGGCAGTCGGCACCGGTGGCGCAGGCGCAGGCACAGGCGGCATTGTGACATCAACTTCGGGCGTGGGCCCAGCGGTTGAATCTTTCGATCCTTTCGTCAGCGGAAACTTGCAGCTCGAGCACGCGGTTTTTCCGCAAACCAGCCTGTTTCTCACCGGAGTGCCAACGCTGAACCAGAATACTGCGACGGCTAATTTCAATTACACGCAAGGCTGGGCCACCGGGACCGCCATGACCCTGACATTTGACAACCAGCGCAATGCCAGCAACAATTTGCGTAGCTCCTTGCAGCCCTCGATCACTTCCAGTTTTCGTCTCAACATGCGTCAACACCTGCTGCAGGGAATCGGGATTAACAGCCAGACCCGGTTCATCCGCATTGCCAAGAATGATAAGAGAATTTCCATATCCGCATTTCGGCAGCAGGTGGAAACCACGGTTGCTCAAATCCAGAACATCTACTGGGACCTGGTCAATGCTTACGAAGATTTAAAGGTCAAAGAGCGCTCGCTGGCGCTGGCCAATAAGACCCTGGCCGATAATCGCAAACAGGTGGAAATAGGGACCCTGGCCCCCATTGAGATCGTGCGCGCGCAAAGCGATGCCGCCGCGCGCCAGCAGGACCTCATCGTTTCGCAAACCGCATTAGAGTTGCAGCAATCGCTGATGAAGACGGCCATCACTCGCGATCTGCCAAAGGGATCACCGCTGGTAGATGCTCCCGTGATTCCCACCGATACTATGACTCTGCCCAGCGACGAAGCCCTGCCTTCGGTGGATGACCTGATGCAACAGGCGTTGACCAACCGTCCTGAGATCGAGCAATCCGACATAGACCTGGTGAACCGCGACATCACCAAGAAGGCGGCGCGCAACGCCTTGTTGCCGACGGTAGATCTTTTCGGTTTCTATGGATCAAGCGGTCTCGCCGGTGATGCTGCGATACTCGGGGGGGTTAGGCCGTCGATATGCACCGCGCTAAGCGCCACCACTACGAATTGCGTCCCTGCCGGAATTGGCACCGGTTACCCCAATGCCTTTGCTAACCTTTTCAACAGCACTGCACCCGACAAAGGGGCCGGAATCAACATAATAATTCCTATTCGTAATCGCGGCGCCCAGGCCGACCAGGTGCGCTCGGAGCTGGAATATCGCCAGGCGGAACTCCGCCTGCAGCAGCTTAAGAACCAGATTGGCATTGACGTGCGCAACGCGGTGTTCGCGCTGCAACAGAACAAGGCCCGCGTGGTGGCCGCGCAGGAAGGCGAGCGGCTGGCGCAGGAATCGCTTGACGCGGAGCAGAAGAAATATGCCCTCGGAGCCTCGACTACCACACTTGTTCTACAGGCGCAGCGCGACCTGGCCCAGGCCGAGTCGAACACGGTAGCAGCCAGGTCTGCCTATGAAGAATCGCGGGTCAAGCTGGACCAGGTGACGGGAAATATCCTTAAACATAACAACATTCAGCTTGCCGACGCGGAAGTAGGCGTGGTGAACGTGATGCCGGTGACTCCCAACGTGGTGCCCCGCACCGAGCCTATTACCGACCAGTCACAGCCTCAACCGCAGGCGCCCCCGCAACCACAGCTGCAACAACCGCAACAGCCAGCGCCACCGCCGCAGTAGAAATTTATGTAAAGACACAGCAGGCTACATTCTCTACACACGATCTGGAGGGACACGAAAATTTTTTCGTGTCCCTTTTGGTTTGTTTCTTGGTTCCTCTGTATCTCTGTGTCTCTGTGGTGAGCTATCCTCTAGCCTGTGACGCTCGCGGTTTGCCTCATCACTTTTAACGAAGAACCCAATATCGGCCGCACGCTGGAGAGCGTGTCGGTGCTGGTGAAAGAAACCGGCGGAGAGATTGTCATTGTGGATTCCGGCAGCACCGACCACACAATCGACATAGCGAAGAGCCATGGAGCCAAGCTGTTTGTGGAGCCGTGGAAAGGTTACGCCGCGCAGAAGAATTCAGCGATTGAGAAATGCGGCGGCGACTGGACCCTGTTGCTCGACGCCGACGAGGCCGTGAGCAAAGAACTGGCACTGGAAATTCAAGGGATCGTGCAGCGGAAAGATGCCGGTACTGCCGGATATTGGATACAACGCAAGAATCTTTTTCTGGGACGCTGGCTCAGGCATGGCGGCTTTTATCCCGACCGCAAATTGCGCCTCTTCCGCCGGGGACGCGGCCGAGTTGAAGACCGGCTGGTACATGAGACCATCAAGGTAGAAGGACCGAGCGGGATACTCCGTGGAGATTTATTGCACTATGCCTATCCCACTCTTAGCGGCTATATCGAGCACATGAACAAATATTCTTCGCTGGGCGCCCAGATGGCTATACAGGAAGGCAAGCGCGGCTTCAGCTTTATCAACATTGTCATCCGTCCCAAGCTCACATTCCTTTACAACTATTTTCTGCGGTTGGGATTTCTCGATGGCAAAGAAGGGCTGCTGCTGCACTTCTATCACGCTGTGTATGTGAGCTGGAAGTATGCGAAAGCGTGGGAGCTTAGCAGAAGTGCCGATTTACCGCGGAGACGCGGAGGCGCGGAGAAGTAAATTTCACCACGGAGGCACGGAGACACGGAGGGGAGTGGGGAATTGAGTAATTGAGTAATTGTGTAATTTGGTAATCGGGTAATTGAGGTCTACGCAAAATAGCAATTAGCAAATTACGCAATTACCCGATTACCCAATTCTCCAATGATCCGATGACCCAATGACTCAATTCTTCTCCGCGTCTCCGTGCCTCCCTGGTGAAATCTCTTCTTCCACTGCTATCATTAGCTAAGCCGCCCATGCCTGAGAAGAAAAAAGACGTTGTCGAGAGTTTGATTCACGACGTCTTTGAAGGCCGCCATCCGTCGCCCTCTGAAAAACAATGGGCGGAAGAGACGCTTGCGCCGGCGCTGGAAAAATCTCCGGAGAAACCCATCGGTGCGGCTACTGGAACCAATCTTGATGAGCATGGGAATGCACGCTTTACCACGATCTCCGGCGACCCCGTGCGCCGGCTCTACACAGAGGCTGACCTGCCGGAAGACTGGTCGTACGAAAAATATCTGAATTATCCCGGCGAGCCGCCGTTTACTCGCGGCATCCACGCCACCGGATATCGCGGCAGGTTGTGGACGATGCGCCAGTTCTCCGGCTTCGCATCGCCGGAAGAGACCAACCAACGCTACAAATATCTGCTGGCCCATGGCGGTGGAGGGCTCTCGGTCGCCTTCGATCTGCCCACGCTCATGGGATACGACTCTGACCACGCACAGAGCGAAGGCGAGGTCGGCAAGTGCGGCGTGGCTATTGATTCCCTGGAAGACATGGAGATCCTGTTCGACGGCATTGACCTGGAAAAAACCACCGTGTCGATGACCATCAACTCGCCGGCGTCGGTGCTGTGGGCGATGTATCTGGCCGTGGCGGAGAAACAGGGCGCGGATTGGAACAAAATTTCAGGCACCATTCAGAATGACATCCTGAAGGAATACATCGCGCAGAAGGAATACATCTATCCACCCGCGCCTTCCATGCGGCTGGTAATTGATACCTTTGAATTCGGATCGCGCTTTACGCCGAAGTTCAACACCGTCTCCATCAGCGGGTACCACATCCGCGAAGCCGGCTCGACTGCTTTGCAGGAGCTGGCCTTCACGATTTATGACGGCGTCGAATACGTGGAGTGGGCGCGCCGCCGCGGACTTGATATAGATGAATTCGGTCCGCGCCTCAGTTTCTTTTTCAACGCGCATAACGACTTCTTCGAAGAAATCGCCAAGTACCGCGCCGCGCGCAAAATCTGGTACCGGCTGATGAAAGACCGTTTTGCCGCCAAGAACCAGCGCACATGGCTGATGCGCTTTCATACCCAGACCGCCGGCGTTTCGCTCACGGCGCAGCAGCCCATGAACAACATCGCACGCGTGGCCATTCAGGCCATGGCCGCAGTACTGGGCGGAACACAATCGCTGCATACCGACGCCTACGACGAAGCCCTGGCCCTGCCCACGGCCGAGGCCGCGCGCATTGCGTTGCGCACGCAGCAGATTATCGCCTATGAGAGCGGAGCGGCACAGACGGTAGATCCGCTGGGTGGGTCTTACTTTCTCGAAAAGCTGACGCTCGATATGGAACAGGGTGCGTTCGATTACTTCGAGAAGCTCGACGCCATGGGTGGGATGGTAAAGGCCATCGAGCGTGGATATCCGCAGAAAGAAATCGCCGAGTCTTCTTATCAGTATCAACGCGCGGTCGAAGCCAAAGAAAAAATCATTGTCGGCGCTAACGACTTCGTGATCGAAGAAAAGCCGCCGGAAATCTTGTATATTGGCGAATCTGTGGCGGAACACCAGACGAGGAAGCTTAAAGCACTGCGCTCTCGCCGTTCGAATGACGATGTTCGCCGCACACTTGATGCTCTGAAGAAAGCCGCTGCTCAGCAACCCCAGGCGGCTGGAGCGGGCAAGATCTCTGACGTAAATACGATGCCGTATATCCTCGATTGTGTTCGCTGTTATGCGACTGTGGGCGAAATCTGCGATGCGATGCGCGAGGTGTATGGGACGTATGAAGAAGTAAGCGTCACGTAATTTGCGATTTGCGATCGGATCGCCCCAACCGAAAACCAGAGTTCAAAATTCACGCGAGAATGCCTTGATGCGACATCGTAGCTTATACATCCTCGGGGTCCTTCGACTCGGGCGTTCGCCCTCGCTCAGGATGACAGTGTCAGGTTGGCTTAAGAGAACAGTGCTGGATTATTATTAGATTAATCTGATGAAGCACGCGGTCCGCCATCTTAAGAAATCTGATCCCACGCTTTGCGCCATCATTGAGCGCGTGGGGCCGTTCCGCATGCAATATCGCGAACCGAGTTTTGAGGCGCTGGTACGCTCCATTGTGTTCCAGCAGCTTAACGGCAAGGCTGCACGCACGATCTATGACCGTTTGGTTGCGGCTGCCGGCGGCATCGTCACCCCCGAATCCATGCTGAAACTGACCCCAGCCCAGATGCGGGCCGCCGGCCTTTCCAAGCAAAAGCTCTCGTATATCCGCGATCTGGCTGAGCGCACGGACTCCGGAGAAGTTGATTTTGCCGCGCTGTCTTCTCTCACCGACGAAGAGGTAATTGGCACACTCACCAAGGTCAAAGGCATTGGGGAGTGGACAGCGCATATGTTCCTGATCTTTGCCCTGCAAAGGCCGAACGTGCTGCCCACTGGCGACTATGGCGTGCGCGCGGCCATCAAGCGCGCCTACCGCAAGCGCAAGCTGCCCACCCCGGCAGCCATGGAGAAGCTGGCGAAGAGCTGGCATCCTTACTGCTCGGTGGCGGCGTGGTACTTGTGGCGCAGCATGGATGGCGAAATTGAAATCTGAGGATTTACGACTTATGATTTGAGTTAAATAAGCACAATTGCACAATTCACCATTTTTGCGCCCAGTAAATCGGAAATCGTAATTTTCTTATGCCTGCTGAGAAAAAAATCCGCGTTCTGGTGGCCAAGCCCGGCCTTGATGGCCACGACCGCGGCGCCAAGGTGATTGCCCGCGCGCTACGCGACGCCGGCATGGAGGTCATCTACACCGGCCTGCGGCAGACGCCGGAGATGATCGTCAGCGCCTCGCTGCAGGAAGACGTGGACGTGATTGGCCTTTCCATTCTCTCCGGCGCGCACAACTCCATCGTTCCCCGCATCATGGAACTGCTCAAGCAAAATCATATGGATGACGTGCTGGTGCTGCTGGGCGGCACTATCCCCGAACAGGATACGGACCTGCTGAAAAAAGCCGGCGTGGCCGGCATCTTTGGCCCGGGCACACCGATGGATGAAATCGTGCAGTTCATCCGCGCCAATGTGAAGCCGCGCGGCGTGGCGGCGTGACAGTACTCGGTACTCGGTATTCAGTACTCAGTTATTCAAAATAAAAACTCAAAAGGAGTGTCATCCTGAGCCTTGCGTTTTTTGCAAGGCGAAGGACCTCGGTAGAGCATCCCCCGCGACAGGCGTAAATTTGGACCACTTAGACCTTTTAAGTTGCCATCGCGATTGCCCGCTCGAGCGGATCTTCGGCTATGGAATGGATTAGCCCTGTCTGCAAAGCTTCATTGGCCTCCACCTTCTCGGCCGCGCAGAACATCTGCAATGCACGCCCTTTACCGATCAGCCGCGGCAGGCGCTGCGTCCCGCCCCATCCTGTGATTAATCCCAGGGCAGCGCCGCGATGGCCGAACACTGCGTTAGGAGCTGCGATGCGGTAGTCGCAGGCCAGTGCCAGGTCAAGCCCGCCGCCCATGCAATAGCCTTCAATAGCGGCATACACCGGAGCAGAAAATTGATCGATCGTGTTCATGAGCGCCTGTCCGGTTCGCGCAAATTCATAGGCCTGGCCTGCAGTGAGTGCGGCAACTTCGTGCAGGTCAGCTCCGGCGGAGAAAACATTTTTGTTACCGGCCAGGATCATGGGCTTGTCACCGGGAGCGACTTTTACGGCTTCGCTTAGTTGTCTAAGCATGTCTCGCGAAAGCCGGTTCATGCCGTTATGAGAGTGCAAACGCAGCACGGTTGCTTTGGGATAGAACCTGACTTCAATCCATTCCCGCTCACGCTCGTCATCCTGGCCCGGGGCATGAAACAGGGGTGGGCGAAGACGAAGGACCTCCGATGAAAATTGGAACCAGTCGCGGCTTAAATCGGACCACTTGGGATTTTTACTTTCGATTAGAGCAACTTTTCTTGAGCGCCTCCAACCCTTTAACTGCCTTTCACGATTGATGGCGTCTCGAACATCTTCGAAGCTTTCGAAATAAACCAGCCTCTTGGTTTTATATTTTTTGGAAAAACCTTCTTTGGCTTCGGTCTTGTGCTCCCAAGTGCGGTGATGCAAATCATTTCCCATGCCGATATAGATGGCCCGGTTTTTACTCGCCATGATGTAAACGTAATAAGTTTTTCGCATCTTGAGAGATTTTACGCAAAGAGAGAATCCGGGCGGTCCAATTTACGCCTGTCGTGGCTGATACTCTACCGAGGTCCTTCGCCTTGCAAAAGACGCAAGGCTCAGGATGACAGCTCTTTGGTAGCATGAGTCCCCATGTAAACCTGACAGATTTTGCATCCGAAAAAGATCTTACGCAAGATTGCGGCTTGCGCATTGCGAATACCCGCACGGCTCATTTATCGTAAAGAGTTTGCTCCTGCACAGCCGGAGACGGTTGTGCCTGAGGGTCTTCGATGCCCGAAAGCACAAATACGAAGTCTGCTTCTGCGTTGAACCGGCTGGAGTCGCACACCGACCCTACGTCTACCCGCTTTGAGAAAAATATGCGCGCCATGGCCGAGCTGGTGGCCGCGGTCCGCACCGAGCAGGAGAAGATCAGCGAAGGCGGCGGGGCCAAAACCATTGAAGCGCAACACGCCAAAGGACGCCTCACGGCGCGCGAACGCATCCGGCTTCTGCTGGATGAGGATACAGGGTTTTTTGAGCTGGGCATCTATGCTGCCCATGGCATGTATGAAGAGTGGGGAGGCGCGCCTGCCGCCGGCGTTGTCACCGGGCTGGGACGCGTGCACGGGCGGCTGTTCATGCTGATTGCCAATGACGCCACCGTCAAAGCCGGGGCTTTTTTCCCGATGACGGCGAAGAAGGTCATCCGCGCGCAGAATATCGCCATTGAAAACCGGATTCCGACAATCTACCTGGTTGATTCCGCCGGGGTCTTTCTGCCGCTGCAGGAAGATGTCTTTCCCGATACCGACGACTTTGGCCGCGTCTTCCGCAACAACGCGGTAATGTCGGCCATGGGCATCTCTCAGATTGCGGCCATCATGGGCATGTGCGTTGCCGGCGGCGCGTACCTGCCGCTGATGTGCGACCACATCCTGATGACCGAGGGCAGCGGACTGTTTCTCGCCGGTCCGGCGCTGGTGCAGGCCGCCATCGGCCAGAAAGTTTCAGCGGAAGAATTGGGCGGAGCAAAGATGCACTCGGAGATCAGCGGCACTGTGGACTTCCACGAACCCAACGACGAAGCCTGCATCGCGCGCATCCGCTCGCTGGTGGAAAAGATGGGGCGCAAACCTACCGGCCCCTTCGACCGCAAGAAAGCTGAGGCGCCGCAATACGCCGCCGAAGAACTTTATGGCATCTTCGAAGCCGATGCGGCCAAGCCCTATGACATGAAAGAGGTGATTGCCCGCATTGTGGATGGCAGCCGCTTCGACGAATATAAACCCGACTACGGCAAGACGCTGTTATGCGGCTATGCCCGCATTGGAGGCTTTGCCGTGGGCCTTGTCGCCAACCAGAAGCTGCACCAGCAGGCCATCAGCCACCAGGGCGAAAAGCGGGTCGAGTTCGGCGGGGTGATTTACACCGAGTCGGCGGAAAAAGCGGCACGCTTCATCATGGATTGCAACCAGAACCTGGTCCCGCTCGTCTTTCTGCACGATGTCAACGGCTTCATGGTGGGCCGCGATGCCGAATGGAGCGGCATCATTCGCGCAGGAGCGAAGATGGTGAATGCGGTTTCCAATTCTGTTGTCCCAAAGATCGCCGTGATCATCGGCGGATCTTTTGGCGCCGGGCACTACGCCATGTGCGGCAAGGCCTACGATCCGCGCTTCGTTTTTGCCTGGCCCTCGGCGCGCTACGCCGTCATGAGCGGCGCTTCGGCGGCGGGTACGCTGGTGGAAATCAAGATCAAGCAACTGGAGCGTAGCGGTAAGAAATTAACCGATGCCGACAAGAAAGAACTTTACGAATCGGTCAAGAAAACCTATGACGAGCAGAGCGACCCGCGCTACGGCGCCGCCCGGCTGTGGGTTGACCGCATTCTCGACCCCCTGGAGACGCGCAGCGCGATTATCACAGCGCTGGAAGCGGCGTCACTAAACCCGGATGTGCCGGAGTTTAAAGTGGGAGTTTTACAGACATGAATCCTCAAAATACTATTCACCACGGAGGCACGGAGGCACGGAGAAAACTTGTTCTTGAGGATTTGACTGAACAGATTATCGGCACTGCTATCGAGGTTCACAAACAACTTGGCCCTGGCTTGCTCGAATCTGCATATGAAGAATGTCTCTGCCATGAACTACATCTGCGTGGAATCTCTTTCAATCGCCAAGTTCCTGTGCCGGTGGAGTATAAAGGCTTCAAGTTAGATTGTGGCTACAAGCTCGACATCATTGTTGAAGATGCAGTGATCTTGGAATTGAAGTGTGTTGAAAAGGTTCTTCCTATCCACGAAGCTCAATTACTTACATATTTGAAAATAACAGGTAAGAAAGTCGGGTTTGTTCTCAATTTCAATGTTGCTGTCCTTTCTCGCGGACTCGTTCGGAAGGTTTTATGACCTCCGTGTCTCCGTGCCTCCGTGGTGAAAAGAATTCAGGCGTGAAGATCATTGAATGTCCTCGGGATGCCTGGCAGGGGCTCAGGGGCCAGATTCCGACCGACGTCAAAGTTGGCTATTTGCGGGCTCTCGTCCAGGCCGGATTTAAGCATATTGACGCGGTCTCGTTTGTCTCACCCAAGGCGGTGCCACAGATGGCGGATTCTGAAAAAGTCCTCGAGCAACTTGATCCGCCCGACGACGTGGAAATTATCGGCATCGTGGTCAACGAAAAAGGCGCTGAGCGGGCGATTGCAACCGAAGCAGTACGCACACTGGGTTTCCCTTATTCGCTCTCGCCCACGTTTCTCGAGAAAAACCAGAGCCAATCGCTGGAAGATGCTATTGAAGTGCTGGAAAAAATCAAGCTTCAGGCTGACGCTAACGGATTGGATATGGTGGTATATATTTCCATGGCATTCGGCAATCCTTATGGCGATTTGTGGAATGAAGAAGAAGTTATCGAGGGCGTGCGCATTCTCTCGGACATGGATGTGCGTACGATCTCTCTGGCCGATACTGTGGGCGTGTCTTCGGCAGAGAAGATTGCTTCCATCGTGAAGCCGGTGTTTGCCGAATTCAGAGACATTGACATTGGCCTGCATCTGCATAGCCGGCCAGATACATCCGTAGAAAAAACCCTGGCCGCTTACGATGCCGGGTGCCGCCGCTTTGACTGCGCCATCGGCGGGCTCGGCGGCTGTCCGTTTGCTCAAGATGAACTTGTTGGCAATATCGCAACGGAAAGCGTGCTGCAGGCATTGGCGATGCGGGGCGAACAAGCGCCAGCCGGCAAGGCCCTGGATTTACCGATTAGAATGTCGGCTGAGATTGCTCACAGATACGGCGAAAAGAAAGCAAGCCACTGATTTACACGAATTCACACGGATCGGAAATGGAATTTAAAACACTCTTGTGGAATGAATCTGCCGGCGTAGTTACTATCACGCTGAATCGTCCCGACAAGCGCAATGCGGTCAGCCATGATCTAGTGGCCGATCTGCTGCTGGCGCTGGGGCGCGCTGCCGAAAAAGAATCCGTAGGAGTGGTGATCCTGACGGGCGCAGGCAAGGCCTTCTGCTCCGGGATGGACCTTGACGATCTCAAAGCCCTCGCCACCCGCCCGCCCGCGGAGAACGTAAAGGACTCGGAAACCATCGCGCGGCTGTTTCGCTCGATCTACGAATTTCCCAAACCTACAATCGCGGCCGTGAATGGACCTGCCATCGCCGGCGGCTGCGGCATCGCTACGCTTTGTGATTTCACCCTGGCCTCGCAGGAAGCCAAATTCGGCTACACCGAGGTGCGCATCGGCTTTATGCCGGCCATCGTTTCCATCTTCCTGATCTGGCAAATCGGGGAGAAGCGGGCGCGCGACCTGCTGCTCACCGGGCGCATTTTCGATGCTGAGGAGGCTTACCGCCTGGGTCTGGTAAACGAAGTCCTGACTTCCGATCAAGTTATGCCGCGCGCCAGGCAGGTTGCCAGCCTGCTGCTTGAAAACAGCCCGGTCTCGCTGCGCGCTACCAAGAAGCTGCTCACCGGCTACACCTATGAAGAATTAGAACGCCGCGCGCGCCAGGCAATCGACGAGAATTCCTGGATCCGGACCACTGAGGATTTTCGCGAAGGCATTGCGGCATTTCTGGAAAAGCGTAAACCGGTGTGGAAGGGGAAATAAATTTTCACCACACTGAGACACGGAGAATAGAGGAATGTTTGGGTTGATTGTTGTGCCTAAAAAGCAAGTTAGTTCTGAAGAATTTAACTTCATCAATGATTGAATCCTCCGTGCTTTCCGTGTCTCCGTGGTAAAAAACTCTCTATGAGTAAACCAGTCGTCGGAGAAGCCCGCCTGCGGGTTCGTTATGCTGAAACCGACAAGATGGGTGTGGTCTATCACGCCAATTACCTGATCTGGTTCGAGGTGGGGCGGGTTGAGCTGGTGCGCCAGCTTGGGTTCAATTACCGCGATATGGAGATTGAAGACGATTGCCACATCGCGGTGGTGGATGTCCGCTGCCGCTACAAGCAGCCAGCGCGCTACGACGATGAGATTGTGGTGCGCACCAGCCTGAAGAACGTGCGCGAATCGCTGCTGCACTTCGGCTACGAAATTGTGCGCCCTGCAGACGACGCCCTGCTCGCCGACGGCGAGTCTACGCACATCGCGGTGACCAGCAAGTTCGAGAAAACGCAATTGCCGGAAAAATACCGGGAAGTAATGCTTAAACCACAAAGGGCACCAAGGCTGACGAAGTAACACGAAGGAAAAAGCTCGGCAATCATTTCTATGCAAGCCCTTCATATTGACGGAAAGTCGCTCACGCTGGGTGATTTGCGTGAAGTGGTTTATGAACGACGGCCAGCGCTACTCGCGCCTGATGCTCGTCCTGGGGTAGAAAAGGCCCGTTCCGTCGTGGACGAGCTGGTGGCCAACGACCAGCTCGCTTATGCCATTACTACCGGCGTGGGGAAGCTCAGCGATGTGCGCATTCCTCCCGAGCAGATTCGCGAGTTACAGGTCAACCTGATTCGTTCGCACTGCGTGGGCGTGGGCGAGCCGCTCTCGGAGGCGGAGACGCGGGCGCTCATGCTGCTGCGCGCCAACTCCCTGGCCAAAGGATACTCCGGCGTGCGTCCCATCGTGATTGACACTTTATGCGAGCTGCTCAATCGCGGCGTGCATCCCGTGATCCCTTCGCAGGGCAGCGTAGGGGCGAGCGGCGACCTGGCGCCCCTGGCGCATCTGGGGCTGGCCTTGATCGGCGAAGGCGAGGCGACCTCTGAAGGCAAGCATATGGCCAGCGCCGAGGCGCTGAAAAAAGCCCAGATCACGCCGTTACGCCTGGAGGCCAAAGAGGCCATCTCGCTTATCAATGGAACGCAAGCCATGCTGGCGGTTGGAACGCTGGGGCTGCTGGCGGCTACTATTCTGGTGGATTCGGCCGACGTGATTGGCGCGCTCACACTCGATGCGCTGCATGGAACCGATGCCGCCTTTGACGAACGCATCCATAAAGCCCGCCCCCATCCCGGGCAAATACGCACAGCGGAAAATCTGCGCCGCATGCTGCAGGGCAGCCAGATCCGCGAGTCCCACCGCGCCTGCAGCCGCGTGCAGGACGCCTACTCGCTGCGCTGCATGCCCCAGGTGCACGGCGCGGTTCGCGATGCGCTGGCCCACTGCCGCGAGGTTTTCGAGATCGAGATGAACTCGGCGGTGGATAATCCGCTGGTGTTTACGGATAACGGCGCTGTCATCTCCGGCGGCAACTTCCACGGCGAGCCGCTGGCTTTCGCGCTCGACTTTCTGGCCATCGCATTGACGGCGCTTGCCGGAATCTCTGAGCGGCGGCTGGAACGCCTGGTGAATCCTGCGCTCAACGAAGGCTTACCGCCCTTTCTGGCCGCAGATGCAGGGCTGAACTCGGGATTCATGATGGCCCAGGTTACGGCCGCGGCGCTGGTCAGCGAGAACAAAGTGCTGGCCCACCCCGCCTCTGTGGATTCAATCACCACTTCGGGAAACAAAGAAGATTATGTCTCCATGGGGATGACCGCGGCCATCAAGCTGAAAAAAATTCTGCCGAACACGACGAATGTACTGGCTATTGAAGCCATGGCGGCAGCCCAGGCGCTGGATTTTCTGGCGCCGCTGAAAACCAGCGCGCGCGGCCAGAAGGCGCAGGGTTTTATACGCAAAGTCTCGGCTTTTGTGGAGAAGGACCGCGTGCTGGCGGAGGATTTTGTGCGCGTGGCTGAAGTGGTGGCTTCGGGCAAATTGGCGGAAGTTTTGAATTAGTTTTTTTCACCGCGGAGGCGCAGAGACGCGGAGAAAGATAATTCACCGCGGAAATACGGAAGGCGATTTCACCACTGAGACACGGAGGCACGGAGGCACGGAGAAATTGAGTCATTGTGTCATCGGATCATTGGGTCACTTGATGAATCGCGACTTGGTAATCAGGCATTGAGATTGGGAATTGGGCGAGACGTTTTTGACCCGATTAACAATGACCCGATGAATCAATGACACAATGACTCAATTTCTTTGTGTCTCCATTGAACCTATCCGCCTATAAACCTAATTCCTTCGCAATTCTCTTCATTGCCTCAATACAAAATGCAATGTGCTCTTCCAGGTCCACGCCCAAGTCGGCGGCGCCTTTGGTGATGTCTTCGCGGCTGACGCTGCGGGCGAAGGCCTTGTCTTTCATTTTTTTGCGCACGGATTTGGCCTCTACTTCGGCCAGGGACTTGCTGGGTTTTACCAGGGCAGTCGCGGTGATGAATCCTGCCAGCTCGTCGCAGGCGAACAGCGCTTTTTCCATGGGCGTGACGCGCGGAACGTTGGCATAGTCGGCGTGGGAGAGAATGGCGCGGCGCAGCTCTTCGGGATATCCATGTTCCTCCAGAATTTTGTTTCCCACAAAGGGGTGCTCGGCCGGTGTGGGATATTTTTCGTAATCGAAGTCGTGCAGCAGGCCGGTGATGCCGTAGGTTTCCTCATCCGCCGTGGGGTCAATTCCCTGCTGGCGAAATTTGCGGGCGTAGGCGCGCATGCAGGCTTCGACGGCGAGCATGTGTTTGCGCAGGCTTTCTGACTGGGTGTGCTCGCAGAGTAACTGCCAGGCGGCAGCGCGATCGAGTTTGGTTTTTTGGCCGATATTCTCCATGTTTTCTCCGGTTTTCTTCGGATATCAATCATCTTGACCCCGAAATTTTACCCGTTTTATGTCAGAAAAGGCTTGACATTGCCGGTATCTATACCGCAAAGTATGCTGCAAAGGTAACACGGCCAGAAGTGTAGTTGTGGCCGGTACGTCGTGCCCGCTCTGGCGTCGACGCACAACTTGAATGGCCACAAATCTCGCGCCCGTAGATTCGCGTGAAGTACTTCGTTGCGATCGTTGCCACTTAGTACAATTTCAGACCCACAACCATCTTTGCAGAAGGTGCCACACCTCATTGGACCCGGAGGAACCGGCGCCGGTGGAGGTAGCGCCGGCGATGCCTGTGCCTTCCAATGGGAACGGCAATGGACATCAGCATTTGCAGATTGCCTCTGCTATCCGTACATTGCGGCAACGCAGCGGATTGAGCCAGCGGCAACTTGCCTTGCGCATGCAGGTTCCGCGCACCTACGTTTCCAAGATCGAAAACGAAAAGGCCATGCCAACTCTTTCGTCCTTGCAGCGCCTGGCGAGGGCGCTGGAGGTGCACGTGCCCGACTTGCTGAATGGAGGCAAGCGCACGCAGCAGGATGAGATCCGCGAGCTGCTGGCCGACCCGTTTATCGCCGAACTGGTTCCTTATGTCTCAAAACTGAACGCCATGCAATGCTCCAGCATTCTTGGCCAGATTCGCGACATGACTACGCGGCCCAGAAGAAGTTCGTAGAAACGAATCATTTGCTTGCATGCCCTCCCCCGGCGCGACCCTAAAGGGTCGCGTTTTTTCTAAGGGTTCACGGCAAGCACAGGCGTTCGCTTTCACTTCACACCCTTGAGTATCGCGCCGCAGTGCGAACTGGGCTCAGAACTGCGTGACGGTTCCTCCGCTTCAACCGGAGAAAGAACCGCGATCTGTTGGTGTTACGCGCCCCTATTTTTTCGGCTCGATGATTCGCAGTGTATCGTTGGCTCGCAGGCCGCGCGTCAGCTTCTGTTTGCGGCCGGAGGGCCAGTCAACATCCACTTGATCCACCTTGGTGGCGTCTCCTAAGCCAAAATATAGCGGCAGAACGCTCTGAGCCAGATAGCCGGACTTGCCGTCATCGTATTTCATATACACCTGGCCGCCCGCATGGACCCGCACCGTTGCCCCGAGCCCGTTGCGATTGGAAGCGGTCCCCACAAGGACGATCTTGAGCCAGTGAATCCTCTTGCGCTGCGTCAGGTTGCTCATGAGCACCTGCGGCGGGGCGTTCCATTCCCCCGTCACGATATCCAGATCGCCGTCGTTGTCGATATCGAAGATTGCCGACCCGCGGGTGGACGCCGCGCTCATCACCGTGATTTTTCCAGTCCTCCCCCCGCAGACCATCTGGTTCATCCGATTCAGGCCCGCTTGCGAACAATCCAGGTCGAAGAGCGGTGTGTGCGTTTGCCCGTCGGGACGCGGTTCGATCCCCAGCAGAAATTCGGAATCCAGAAATTTCTCGCCGCGGTTGTTCAACAACATTGAGTTGATTCCGTAGCGAAAGGGATAGCCCATCCCCGAGGTGATGAAAATGTCGTCCCAGCCGTCGGCATTGATGTCGGCCACGCTAACGCCCCACGGCCAGTAATTCTCCACCCCCTTGGCGTCGGAGACTTCTTCGAACTTGCCGTCGCCAAGATTGTGATACAAGGCGTTGCCGAAAATGAAGCTGTCGCGCGGTCCACCCAGCCATTCGTCCCGCGTCTTACCCCGTGATTTCAGTTTTTCTTCCCCCGGGCCGATGTCTTCCCACATGTCCGAATGCATGTCGGTCAGCAAGAGGTCCAAACGCCCGTCGTTATCGAAGTCGAAGAACTTAATGCCCATGCTTCCCCACGGCGTCCGCGGGAAATACTCTGCAGTTTTGTCCACGAATTTCTTGCCGCCTTGATTCTCGAAATACGATGCGTGCCCATGCATGTTCAGGAAAAAGACGCCGGGAAAACCATCGCCTTTGAGATCGGCAAAAGCTGCATCGCCGCACCAGCCGTGCGGAGCCAGCCCCACCTCGGCGGTCACGTCCTTAAATTTGTCGTGCCCCATATTCTTGTAGAGGACGGGATACTCATATCGTTCGGGGTGCAGATATTGGAAGAAGGCGCCATCCACCGCGCGATATTCCCCGTCGGGACCTTTTTCGTCGCTCGTATAGTTGCCGACATTGCAGACCAGCAAGTCTGCCAGCCCGTCGTTGTCGTAATCGAAGAAAAACGCTCCCGAGGAGTGCGCGGAGAGGTTCAGCCCAGCTTCCCTGGTAATGTCCTTGAAGTGGCCGTGCCCGTCGTTTTTGAAAAGCGCGTTCCCGCCGCGAACGGTGGTCACGAAAAGATCCTGGCTGCCATCATTATCAATGTCGCCGAATGCCGCGCTGATGCTGACGCGCCCCGGCAGGCCCACACCCGCTTCCTGGGTGATGTTCTTGAACTTGCCGCTGCCAAGGTTCTTCCACAACTCGTTGCCCCCCACCTCGTTCACGAAATAAATGTCGTAGAGCCCATCGCCGTCCACGTCTGCCACCGCCAGGCCGTTGCCGTGATCGTACTGGCTGGGCTTCATGTCAATTCGCGTGTCGGCCACGCTGTGCTGAATGAACGTAATGCCGCTCTCCTTCACGCGATCAGTGAATTGAAAGTCATAAAATACCTTGAACTGGCCGGCTGTCTCGAGTTGGGCTTTCTTGCGGGCCGCCAGCGTGTCCACACCGATATCCGGGTCAGGGTAGCGCACCTCGACCGGCTTGGCCGGCCCACTCGACGGTGTTGCCCCTGCCGAAGACTGCGCCGCATCCTGTGGCGGCGCCAGACGGCCCACTTGTTGATTCGCTACGGAATTCGCCCCAGGTGTCGTCCCGCGCGGCATGCCATGCTCCATCTCTTCGGCAGCGGGAACTTTCTCCTGCGCCGACAGCTTCAGGGCAGACCCAGCCAGCACAAACACCACTCCGGCAATCCACACAATTCTGTAGTTCGCCATGTCGCCTAGTTCCTCCTTGCAAAAAAACAACGCGCCACCCGTTTACCGCGCGAAGTACATCTCAGGCCGTACAGTCGGGCTGCAGGGTCCATTTGGCAACTTCAAAATCAATTCTTTCAGCGGGCTGAAGCCGTACAGCAAAGACAAAACTTATGCCGGACCCTTCAGGTCCGACCCACAAAAAACTCGGACTCACCACATAAACTATGCGGGGCCAGTACGGGAAACGCCATCAGATTTTATATCGGACCGCCACAATTTGTTATACGAGTTTCGTTCAATCCACGCGCCCCGCGCGGGACGCGACATTTTCTTCACTACAACTCCAAACACCGATTTCCCGGCTCACGCCTGACATGTGCCCCTTGGCTCCCAACAAGTCGGCTTAGAGGAAACTTCGCGCAATCGGTTCGAACCGACCCATCACCAAAATCCCCCCTTCCTGCAAAGATTTGCTTTGTGTTCCTTCATTTGCCTTTGTGTCCTTTGTAGTTGGATTTTTGTGCCACGCAAACTGTGCAGGACTACCCAGCAGCGCGGGGAATGTGGTACTTTATACCGTAAAGGTGCCGTGAGCTTGACTGCTTCCATCCCGCAAGGACTCGACCGCAAAGAGGCGGAAATCTACACCAAACTCGATGCTAAGCGCATCCCCCGCCATATCGCCCTCATCATGGATGGCAACGGTCGCTGGGCCAAAAAGCGCCACATGCCGCGGGTGGCCGGGCACCGCGCCGGGGTGACTGCGGTACGCTCCACGGTGGAAACCGCGGCCCGCATCGGCGTGCCCGCTTTGACGCTCTACGCCTTTTCGGCAGAGAACTGGAAGCGCAGGCCGCGCACCGAGACCGGTTTTCTCATGGCGCTTTTACGGCGCTACCTGAAGCAGGAGCTGCCGACACTGCAGGAAAACAATATCCGTCTGGAATACATCGGCCGCAAGCACGAGCTGCCCATCGAAGTGCAGGAGCGCATGGGATGGGCGCGCGACGCCACCGCCGCTAACACCGGCATGGTGCTCACGCTGGCGCTCAACTATGGCGCCCGCTCCGAGCTGGTGGATGCATTCAACGACATTGTTCGCGCGGCAGCGGGCAACGGCGGCATCAGTCACCTCAAGATCGATGAAGAGCTGATCGAACAGCACCTTTACACACGCAACCTGCCCGACCCCGACCTGGTAGTCCGCACCAGCGGCGAGATGCGGCTGAGCAACTTTCTGCTCTGGCAGTTGGCCTATGCTGAGATCTATGTGACCGAGACGCTGTGGCCCGATTTCCGCGGGCGTCATCTGCTCGAGGCCATCGCCGAGTACCAGAAACGCGAACGCCGCTACGGCGGGCTGGTTGAGACGGAAATGAATAACTAGCTTCTAGCTGTTTCTGAGCGTAGAAGCTGTTCGCATTATTGACGCCCAAAAACAGCTAGAAGCAGAGAAGCTTACCGGGTAACCCACTTAGGAATTTCGCAACCACGCGCTCTCTGATACCATCCAGCATGTCTTACCCTGAATGCGCCAGCAACATCAATTTGCATTGCGCCGTATGTAACTCTTTCGATTGAGGGAATATTTTGAAACGTGTGCTTACAGCTCTGGTGCTGGTTCCGCTGGTGCTGGCACTACTGTTTTGTGCGCCGTATTGGCTGTTTGCCGGTGCCGTGGGATTGGTGGCGCTTCTGGCAACCAACGAATTTTTGCTGCTGGCGAAGGGTTATGGCATTGAGCCTTTCCGCAAGACAACCCTTGTGTTTATCGCGTTGTACTTTATCGGGGTTGCGCTCAGAGACTATCCGTGGAAGGTGGCTGTATTAGGCAATTTGGATACGCTCGCGTATTCGATCGTGGTCCGCGTCTTCCCGCTTCTTCTTCTCGTACTGGCAATGGCCAGAAAGAATTTGCGCACCGCTTTTCCGGGCGTAGCTGCTTCTTATCTCGCTATTCCCTACATTGCTTTGACGCTGGGCGCGCTGGTATATACACGCCGGCTGCAGGATGGAACCATCTGGCTTCTCTACTTTCTGCTCCTGGTCTGGTCAGGCGATATTCTGGCCTATTACGTTGGCCGCGCGTTCGGGCGACATCCCATGGCGCCCGCCATCAGTCCTAAAAAAACCTGGGAGGGAGCGGTGGCCTCGTTTGCAGGAGCGGTTGGGATCGGGTTGCTGCTGTTTGAATATCTCGATCCTATAACCAATGGGATTGTCCACTTTCTGATTCAGATTGACGTTTTGCACTCGACGAATCTTTTCGAAGAAAGCGTCAAGGTACAGGTTCCTCCCCTGTTCCATATTCTGCTTTTCTCGGCGTTGATTAATATTGCCGCACAGGCCGGCGACCTGGTGGAGTCGATGATCAAGCGGGGCGCCGACGCGAAGGACTCAGGATCTCTGTTACCGGGGCATGGAGGCATGCTCGATCGCATTGATGCGCTGCTGCTGGCGGCCCCGGTGGTGTGGTACTATGCCTCCATCATCAAGCTAACGTGAAACTGAACCGCTGAATTTGTATCGGATGAAACGCATAGCTATCCTAGGATCCACCGGCTCCATCGGGCGCAGCACGCTGAGCATTGTCGAATCCTATCCTGAACGATTTTCTGTAACCAGCATGGCCGCGGGCGCCAATATTGAGACCGCGTTCGCCGATGCCAAACGCTGGAAGCCCAAAGTCATCTCTGTAGCCAAAGCTGAAGACGCCGGCAAGCTGAAAGCACAGCTACAAAGCGCCGGGCTGCAGGCGATCGAGATAGTATACGGATCAGAGGGAACGGTGCGGGTTGCGACGCATCCGGAAGTTGAATTCGTGGTCAGCGCCATCGTAGGAGTGTCCGGGCTCGAAGCAACCTACGAAGCCGTAAAGGCCGGTAAAACTGTAGGACTAGCCAACAAAGAATGCCTGGTGGCCGCAGGCGAGCTGATTACCGCCGAAGCCCGCAAGCGCAACAAACCGCTGCTGCCCATCGATAGCGAACACAATGCCGTGCACCAGTGCATGCGCGGAGGACGCATGGAAGAAGTGGAGCGGGTTTGGCTCACGGCTTCCGGCGGCCCTTTTCTGCATACCCCAAAATCACAGTTTGAATCCATTACTGTCGAGCAGGCGCTCAACCATCCTACGTGGAAGATGGGAAAACGAATCACAATTGACTCCGCCACCATGATGAACAAAGGCTTCGAAGTCATCGAGGCTTGCCGTTTGTTTCACGTGCCACCGGAGAAGGTGAAAGTGATCGTGCATCCGCAATCTACCATCCACTCCCTGGTTGAGTTCGTGGATGGCAGCATTCTGGCGCAGCTCTCGGTCACAGACATGCGCCTGCCTATTCTTTACGCGCTCACCTGGCCGGAGCGCGTCGCATCCGATCTGCGCTTTCCAGTGCAGGAGCTGAAGCGGCTGGATTTTCATCCGCCCGACATGGAAAAATTCCCGTGCCTGCGTCTGGCCTATGAGGCAGCCGAAGCGGGCGGGGCTAAATCCATTGCCCTCAATGCGTCAGATGAGGTGGCCGTTGCCGCTTTCCTGCAGGGCTCGATTGCATTTGTTGACATACCTCGTGTAATCCAGCAAACAATGAGAGAAACCAAGGACCATCATCCCGAATCTATATCTGAGGTGCTATCCGCAGATGCGCAGGCGCGCAATACCGCGGCGGGGATTGTGGCCAATTTGGTTCAAACCAAAGTAATCTCCCCCTCGGCGGCACTGGCACGATAGAATCTAGGGATATAACTCTTATGCTGTCCAGCTTTCTTATTAGCCTTGTAGCCGTGGCCGTGTTGCTGGGGATATTGGTCTTCATCCACGAATTTGGCCACTATGCAGCCGCCAAATTGTTTGGCGTGCGTGTGGAAGTCTTCTCGCTTGGTTTTGGCAAGCGCCTGTTCGGCTTCCGTCGCGGCGATACCGATTATCGCGTGAGCGCGCTGCCCCTGGGCGGCTACGTGAAAATGTCGGGTGAAAATCCCATGGAAGCCAGCACCGGCGATCCAGGCGAGTTCATGGCGCACCCGCGCTGGCAACGTTTCGTTATCGCTATTGCTGGTCCGACAATGAACATCGCGCTTGCAGTCGTCGCGCTTACCTGTTTGTTCATGGTCCGCCATTCCCGGCCTTCCTACCTTGACGAACCTGCAGTGCTGAAATACGTTGATGAAAATTCCCCAACGGCCAAGGCCGGCTTGCAGCCCAATGATCGTATCGTTCAAGTAGAGGGCGCAAGCAACCCAAATTGGGAAACCGTTCTCAACCAAGTTGCCATCAGCGTGGGACAATCGCTGCATTTTGAAGTGCAGCGCGGAAACCAAACACTCTCGAAAGAAGTCACCGTTCCTGACCCTCCTCATACTGATGAAGTTGATCTTCTCGAACTGTTGGGGGTCGGCGCCGAGCCTTTTGTAGTTAATGCTGTGTTACCGGACAAACCGGCAGAAAAGGCGGGCATGAGGGCAGGAGACGAGGTACTTAAAATCAATGGGATACCTGTCCATTCGACTGATGAATTATCAGCGGTCTTGAAGGAAACCAAAGATAAGCCAGTTGTTTTAACTGTACGGCGAGAGGGATCCTTGCGGGACCTCACGATGACCCCGGAATTAGAAAAATTATCTACAACCGATCTTGGATTTTTTGAAAGGCTCCTACAAGGCACACCGGTTCCGCGCTATATTGTTGGATTTGAGCCAGTTGTGCGCATGCGTACCGAACAACTTCCCTTTTCTGCCGCATTCGCGATGTCCCTGGAACGAAACGAGAAAGACTCCCTTTTGATTGTTGAAGTTCTAAAAAGATTGGTGAGGCGTCCAAAGAACGTCAATCAGTTCTCAGGACCTATAGGCATTGCGCGACTATCGGGCAAAGCTGCTCGCGCCGGCTTTTTGCCTTTTATCGAGCTAATGGCCCTTATTAGCCTTAACCTGGGAGTATTCAACCTTTTGCCGATCCCCATTCTCGATGGCGGCCTGATTCTATTATTGATCATTGAGGGTCTGATTCGGCGCGATATACGACGTGAAGTAAAAGAACGGGTCTACCAGGCAGCATTCGTATTTCTGATTATTTTTGCCGTGGTCGTAATTGCCAACGATATTGCTAAATTACATTCATGAAAATCTCTACCTGATGTTGCAGGCCTGTGCTTATTACAGCTAAACTCATTAAGATATGGCAACAATTCAGCGCAGGAAATCTGTAACCGTCAATGTTGGAGGTGTGCGCGTCGGCAGCGACGTGCAGGTCGTGGTGCAATCTATGACCAATACCGATACGGCAGATGTGGCCGGCACCATTCAGCAAGTTGCGGCACTGGCGCGCGCCGGATCGGAATTGGTGCGGGTCACCGTAAACAATGACGATGCCGCCAAGGCCGTGGCTCCCATCGTGGAAGGCCTGGCCAGGCAAAATGTCCATGTGCCCATCATCGGTGATTTCCACTATAACGGACACCTGCTGCTGACCAAATATCCTGCCTGCGCCCAGGCGCTGGCCAAGTACCGCATCAATCCCGGCAACTGCAGCATCGGCAAAAAAGACGACGATAACTTTAAGACCATGATTGAAGTCGCGGTGAAGAACCAGAAGCCGGTGCGCATTGGCGTGAACTGGGGCTCGCTCGACCAGCAGCTGTTGACCCGAATGATGGATGAGAACGCGCGCCTGCCCGAAGAGCAGATGAAAGACGCGCGCGACGTCACCATGGAAGCCATGATCGAGAGCGCATTGCGCTCGGCCACGCTGGCTGAAAAATACGGATTGCGGCGCGACCAGATCATCCTCAGCGCCAAAGTGAGCGGCGTGCAGGACCTGGTGGATGTCTACCGCTCGCTCGCCCGCCGCTGCGATTATGCCCTGCACCTCGGACTCACCGAGGCCGGCATGGGGAACAAGGGAGTCGTGGCCAGCACCGCCGGCCTGGGCATCCTGTTGCAGGAGGGTATTGGCGATACCATTCGCGTTTCCCTTACCCCCGCGCCCGGCGGCGACCGCTCGGAAGAAGTTATTGTTGCGCAGCAGATCTTGCAGTCACTTGGTATCCGCAGCTTTACTCCGCAGGTTACTGCCTGCCCTGGGTGCGGACGCACGACCAGCACCTTCTTCCAGGAGATGGCTGAGCAAATCCAGAGTTACCTGCGCGAAAAGATGCCGGTCTGGAAGACGCAATACACCGGCGTGGAAGAGATGAAACTCGCCGTCATGGGCTGCGTGGTCAATGGGCCGGGCGAATCCAAGCACGCCAACATCGGCATCTCGCTGCCGGGGACATTTGAGGAACCCAAAGCGCCCGTCTTCGTGGATGGCCGACTGATGACCACGCTGAAGGGCGACCACATTGTCGCTGAATTTATCAAGATACTCGATGAATATGTTGATTCCCACTACAGCACAAAAGAGCAGCCGGAGACGGCTTCTGTCTAAGCATTGACTTAGATCCTTTTTAGTTTTTTGTGTGCCCTAAAGACAGTATTGTTCGAACAAAAGAACGCAAGATTCTTCGCGCCAAAAAACGGCGCTCAGAATGACAAATGCAAAGGCCAGAACAAAAAGCACAGTAAAAATTTAAAACGACCTGGCGCAAAAAATTAAGTAAGAGAATTCCCTGAAGCTACAATTAAGGGTTACAGACTTTCGGGTCCTTCGACTCGGGCATTCGCCCTCGCTCAGGATGACAAGTCTTAGAAAACGTGAATAGGGGCTGCATAGATCCCAGTTGCTGTGAAATTTCTCTTTCACCTGTAGAGCGCCACGATTGCCGTGAACATGGCGAATCCCTGCTGCGATGCCGGCGGATAGCAAACTCCGATAGCAATATCTTCCGCGAGCGGATCTCCGGCGCTTTTTTTCAGTACGGTTGGCAAACTGTTCGTATCCGACTGGGTAAACACCACGATAGAACCGGGCCCGGGGAGGTAGTTCCTGGCCGCGCTCGCGCTGATATCTGGTTTGCATGCCGCCCGGCGCAAAGCAGCGGAATCCACGCGATGCAGAGCCGCAAGCCCATTCTGTGAGCGAACCTGGTTCAGCTGCATGAGTATCTGGCTTTCGACAGTTTCACGGGTCTGCTCAGGGACGCGATGGCTGAAATCTTCGGTAACGTAAATCTGCTCGCCTTCCTGCACAATGCCAATGCCGATCGCGTTGTAGGCGGGATTCAGCAGGTTGGCGCGATGGCCTGGAGAGTGCATGAGTTCAACGTGCGCATCCTGCACGGAACCGGATTCGGCCACGTTCTCGGCGATGGCATCAAACTTGTCTCCGGCTTGCGCCAGCCGAGTTTTCAGGTCAGGCTCATCTGGAAACTGGTGTGAGAGCTTGCCCATGCGGGCCAGCTCTCGCGTATGCTTTCGCGCCGCAATGGTGAGTTGATCATCGATTGCAAACAGGGGCAGGTTCCGGCTTTTTCGTTCTTCATTGACCAGCGAATAGAGTTCGCTTTCGGCGGAGGTAAAGGTGGAAGAGCTGTCGCTGTGATTGTACCCTGGTTCTTGAAATGCCATCGCCACTCCGGCAACGAAAACCACGAGCGCCAGGAAAAGGATTTGCAAGACCCGCATAATAGTTTTAAAGATACTACATTCGGTTAAATTTAATGCCTGCCACCGGGGAAGCTGCTGGGCAAACAGCCACCGTGCACCGCAAGCCTTGATAGGAAAACCCTATGAGACAAAATCCCAGGAGATAAAGATAGGAAGGCCCTATGCTATAAAGATCATCTTCATATTTGACCTCGAGCAATTCACGCCTTATTGTGTTCGCGCAGACTAGGGGGCGATGTTACCCCGAGCCAGTTGAGCTCAGGAATAAAAACATCTTCTGTGGGGAAATGACAATGTCAGGAGCGCGGTATGGATACCCTTGGCCGCGAATGCCCGGTTGTTTCTGTGTGCGTGCTGGAAATAAACCCTCTGGCCGCAGAACACTTACAGCGCATTCTTTCAAAAGGCCGCCAATTCGCGGTAAGAATCACCAAAGATGTAATGTCAGCCGCTCAGTTTTCTCCGCCGTCGGAAAGATGCGTATGCGTGATCAGCCAGACAAGTTTGCGGTCTTCGCTTCCAGCTTTAGTTGAAGAGATGAACCGGACTTTTCCCGATGCAGGCCTGGTTTTTGTTTGTGAATTAGAGTTCTGGCGAGAACTGCAACAGCTGACCACGCGCGAGCACATCGGGTTTGTCCTCTATGCCGATGTGGCAAAGAAACTTGTGCCGACCGTACGAAGGATCGCGAACCGCGGTTCAAGCCTTGGTCCTCTCGAGGACGCACTCATCTGGCAGAAGATGACCAGGCGAGAAACTGAAATCCTGGAACTGGTGCAGTCCCGGCTATCCAACAAGGAAATTGCAAATATCCTCAATGTTGCGGAAGTCACCGTAAAATTTCATATCTCGAATATTCTCTCTAAGGCCAAAGTAGGCCGTAGGCGTGGTCTGCTGGCTTTAGTAGACCGGTGACAGCATCAATGAGATAAAAGCCGGTTGACGTGAATACAGTTGTATTACAGCTGGACAAAATTGTCAGGTAAGGAATAGCCCTCGGATTTTCGCATTTCGCCGCGCTCGATGAAGCGCCTCACAGTGCCCGGTCTCTATTGAATAAATATGTTTCCTGCATTGCTGTGCGCTCGAACGTGCTTTCCCCCACCGTTGACCTTCTGATGGCACTCCCGACGATTGTCCTCGACCTCACTTTCGATGCTCGCGTTCTCAACGAAGAGACTGCCTGAAGCCGTCGTGACGTCCAAATCAAATTTCGATTCCGCCGCGATTCCCATACGAATATTGCCGGATCCCGATGTAAGATCCCAATCGTCAAAAACGCCACCTGTCAATTCCAGTTCCCCGGCATCGGTTGAGCCGGTGAAACTTCCTCTGACCCCGTCCGTTTCGATTCTGCCCGTACCCTGCTTCACGGTTGCCACACTCGCAGGACCTACATCTTTTATTTCGATGTTCCCGGATCCAGTCTCCACCTTGGCTGAGGCGCCAACGTGATTGATATCGATACTTCCGTTCCCGGTCCTCGCAACCAACGAAGTTGTAACGTAAGATACCCGGATGTCTCCTCGATCGCTCATCACCCGCACGGGCCCCATAACTCCCGCCACAACTTGCCGGCCTTCCTGAACAGAGGAATTGACCTCAATCCAATTTGGTACTTCGATCGTGTAAGAAAACCGGATGGCGCGACTACTGCGGGCGTTCCCGGAGTTGGTTTGTATTTTGACGTGGCTGCCGATGCGCTCAACCTGCAGAAAATCGTCGAAGAAGTTGGCGGGCAAGTCTGTCCCGTCATTTGCATGGGCCACGGCCGACACGGCAATTTCGCCGGCGTGCTTGTAGGTAATCGTGACGTCTCCCTTGACCACTGCCACATCGAGAACAATATGGTCGGAAGGCGCAAGGGCAAGAACGCGTTTGAATTCGGCTGTCGACTCGGCGGGCAAGCGCGAAACAGAAGCGTATAGCGCGCCCAGGATAAGCATTGTTTGAATCCATCGTCTCATCATTGAATCACAATATTTCCTTTTGTAGTGTGGAGTTGAATAAGCTTTCCACCTCCATTGATCGCTCGAGCTATCTGCCGCACCGTGCCGGCAGGATCCCCGACTCCGCTGCGCTCAACGGAAATCTCGCCAGATTCGGTGCTCGCATCGATCGTGAATTTGGCGTTTTCAGGCAGTTCGACCCGGATGCTTCCGGAAACGGACTTGATTTCCCAATTTTCATGAGGAACGGCCTTCACGTGAATATCACCGCCCGAGGTGGACCCGGAGAAGTATCCCCGCATTCCTCCCGCTTCAATTCTTCCATGACCTTGGACGATTCTTGCCCGCGAAGAGCCCGCCTCCATCACAACAATATTGCCATCTCCTGTTTCAGCATTTACGCCAAAAAGCCGAGTAGCGGAGATGTTACCTTTTCCGGTTTTCGCGTAGACAGGAGCGAATCGCACGTAGCTGACATCGATATCGCCCCAATCAGAAATGAGATTTGCCGGACCGGTAATACCCATCACCTTTTGCTTGCCAATGCCCGACAAGGAACACCTCACCTGGGTACGAAAAGGTACATCGATTTGGTATGAAATGGGACGATTCACGCCTGTAGATATGGCAATCATCGCCGAATCACTGATCGTCACCCGGCTGCCATCTAGCTCAACGAGTAAACCCGTCTCTACAAACCCGGCAATCTTGCTCTTGTCAGTATCATCGTTGGCGTACACCTGGACTGAAACCTGGCCGTCTCGGCTATATCCGATGGAAACATCGCTATTTGACACGTCAATTTGCAAGACGACCGGATCCTTAATGCCTACATCCAGGGTTTTCGCCAAAATCAAGCTCTCACCAAAGGCACCCAACGGGCACGTGAGGATGCCAGCGGCGAGAACACTCAGTGCAAGACGACCTTTATAACGCAGAACAATCGATGCGAAACTACAGAGCATCGCCCTGAGAAACGCGGCAAAACTGTGTATCTTTCTTGCAGCTGCTCTCATGTCCTCAACCTGTCGAAATAACGCCACCGAACTCGCCAGGCTTCGACGGCCGGCCTCGCATGCGGCCCGCGGTCCCGCACACGGAAGTGCGGAACCGCGGAATCATGGTTATAACGAACGCAGAAAATCAAGAATCGCCTGTTTGTCACCTGGCGACAATTGCTGAAATTGCTGGATTACGCCGTTGGCTTCCGACGGCTGAGTTTGCTGTTTGTCTTCATTTTCATGGTGGCCATTGCCCGATGCGTGCAACAGAATGGCCTGGAGCAAGTCATTCGTACGTCCGTCATGCAGGAAGAAGATTCGTTGTCCAACGCCCCACAACGGAGTCGTACGAAATTCGTCTGGACCCGCGGCGCCTTGAATCACGTTATCTGCAAGTGTGGGGCCCATATGATGTACGAGCAAATCAGAGAAAAGATCCACCGGGCGATCCACTAAGACAGGACTGTTTGCCGGTCCACCTATGCCATTGGCTCCGCCCGTTTGCATTTGGGGGGTATGGCATAAAGCGCAGCCAACCGCTGAAAACAGTTGCCTGCCACGTATTGCGCTGGAACTCGGATTGGGATCGGGTTGTGGAGCATCCATGAACCTCATGGTGACCATGAACATCTGCCAGTCAGGAAGTTCATGCAATGGATTGTTAAACGCGTGATTGTCGTGATCGTCAGGATCGGTGCGGTTAATATCGTTGGGGGCCGGCTTGGCGCTGGCGCAAGTGGAATTTTCATCGCGAGCATTGGGGAATACATCATTGCTTATACCCATTTCAACGTTGTAAGCTTCCCCGGCAAAAATTGCGAGAGACTTATTCTGGGCCTTCCAGCCAAAACGGCTTATCGTACCGTCATTACCGCTGCGGTTTGGATGTCCGGCAATACCGAGACCTTGCCGCTCCAGAGCTGTTGCGTCGTGGTGCGCCAGAATTTCGCGGTCTTCGATCGACTCTATAAGTCCCAGCCCAAACTCCTGCAGTGGAATCCGGAAAGAGAGATTGCCTTTTGCCAACTGTGTTTCAAAATCTTCCTGCATAGCTGTGCAGTTTTGGTTGTGTGGATCGCTTATGTCTCCGCGCGTCGTAAACAGAGCATGGACTCCGCCGTCTCGGGTGCCATCGGGATTGAACTTAAACCGAACTTCCCGAATCGGGCCAAAGCGCTGTTCGAAGGAAGGAGGCGTGTTCTTGCGTCCAAAGCGATGCGGCACTAGATCGAATTGCGGATTTTGTGCGATCTGGCCCTTCTTCGCTGCAATGAAACCTCCGGACCCTCCCAGCACCGGCTGCGCGTGACACTCAAAACAATTGTCGGAGTTATGTCGCGTGCCAAGACCGTTGGAGTTCGTTATGGTTTGTGGAAAGTCAGGATCAATTTCGGTACCTTCCGGCACGAATGGCGGGCCTACGGGATTACCATCGCCGACGCCGAAGGGCGGCACGGAGCAGACATCGCACGTCGATTCCAACTGTCCCATGCGTTTGATGCCCTCCAGGAACAATGCCCTCTCGTTATCGTTAACGATGAATTCAGGATGGTTTGGATTGGGACTGATGAGCGGTGGGTGGGGGATGGGAACACCTTGCGACTGCAGTCCGCCTCCCGTGTTCTGCAAACCTCCTCGCACGCCGGGGTCCTTTTGCGCGATTGCCAGGATGGATAATAAGAAACACAAGAAACTCGCTGCAACAATGGCCTTCCCTTTTCGCATGTTCATTTTCAAAGTCTCCTTCTGTTAGCTAGTGTGGCGAATTAGCTGTGTGAAAATACGGACGCAAGCAGATCAGCTTGGGAAGAATAGCCGGAGAGCTTGTGAATGTGAATTAATAAAAGTATAGAGTTGGCATCCAAAAAAGAATAGGTGCTAAAACAGGAATAGACGCCAAAATAGGAACAGGTACCAAAATAGGAAAAAGCACCGATGTTGTTTTAACTATTCTCTAAGGTCTATAGTCTAGTCATCCCTCCGATAACAAGTCGGACGAGGAACTCAACGCGATCTTCCTGCGATTCAAAATTGCATGTCAAATTCCGAGCAGGCCGTTGTTCATCAACTCGTTTCGAAGGATCACTGCATGGCTCCAACCTTCAAACCGGCGACGAAAATCATGCATCCGCAATCAGGCATGTGACACCATGCAACCTGCACTAAAGAATAGGTACTAAAATAGGAATGGGTACTGCGGCGAATCGACGCGAGCGACGATGCAATGACCGTTTTAGGACGCGCGTTTCCGTGTTTGCGGTAAATTCATTTGCCTTTTGACATGGGTGGTCAGGTGGTCCATGAATTCCCTTTGCGGCCTATAGTAAAAGTGGCTCTGGAGCCGCACGACTCCCACGCGCCTTATGGCGCGTTCGTCTTCGATAGGAATAAACTTACATCCAGGATGCGGCTCAACCGCCATTTCCGGCACAATAGAGATGCCCATGCCGGCGGCAACCATGCTAAGGATGGTTGCGAAATGGCCGCTTTCGAAAACCACATTGGGCGTGATGCTTGCCCTTTTGCAGGCAGCCACTGCCGTATCCCGGAAGCAATGACCCTCTTTGAGCACCAGAAAAGGCTCGGCCGCCAGGTCCTTTAAACAGGCCGAACTGCCCCGACACAGCACATGGTTCACCGAAGCCACCAGGAAGAGCCGTTCCCGCAGGATCTCTCGCCGTAACAGTTCGGCGCCTTGCACTGGTAAGGCGACGATCACGATGTCCAACGCCGTCTCCTGTAACTTCTGCAGCAGGATGGGAGTAATGTCTTCGCTGATGGTAATGTTCACCTCGGGAAATTCTCGCGAGAACGAAGGCAGCACCTTGGGCAGCAGGTAAGGTGCAATGGTAGGAATCGCCCCTACCTTGAGGGGCCCGCGGGCGGTGTCAGTCATCTCGTAGACGGCAGACTTGGCGGAGGAAACAGCGCGCAGAATGTCTTGAGCCTTGGGGAAGAAAGCTTTGCCAAACTCGGTGAGACGAATCTTGTGACGGAAGCGATGAAACAGCTCCGTGCCGAGTTCGTCTTCGAGCTTGATAACCTGTTGGGAAAGGGAGGGTTGCGCCACATGCTCACGGGCGGCGGCAGCGGTGAAGCTTCCGGTCTCAACTACGGCGCACACATATCGGATTTGATGGATTTCCATTTACGTCTTCTCCTTTTATTGGACCGTCCAATGTTGCATGCACTCGCCACCGCCGGCCTGAGGAGCTTGCTTCTGAAATTGTGCATTTGCAGATTAACTATCCGGTTCCAACCATCGTCCCTGAGAAAGGCAGGCACTCATGCCGTGAAGTATAAGGGTCTGAACTGATCTAAACTCCCACGCCGCAAATTGATTCCGAGTACTGTCTCCGCTAAATATAAATCCGCTAAATACAACTGGCCCGGTTTTCTCCCCAGGCATATTCTGCACTTCAAAAATTTCTTTCTTTTTGCGATTCTGTCCACGAGGTCAAAATGGTAGTTTAATCTAATGTTAACTTAATGTTAATTTAATCTGACCAAATAAGACGGGAAGTGCGACATAGATGATATCTATTTCCATGATAGGCAAAATGTCTGGTGGCTCGATCGTGATGAATGGCGCCGCGAGTGCAAAAGTAACCTAAATGCTTGCGCCGTTATTGCAACACTACCTGCTCGTTCTCTTTCAACCCGCTGAGCACTTCGGTCTTGGAGCCGTTGGAGATTCCGGCGGTGATTGAGATCTTGCGCTTGCCTTCTTTGGCTTTGGGGTCTACGACTTCGACGAATGCATTCTTGTCTTTGTCATAGATGATGGCCGCCTCCGGAACCGTGAGCACATTCGGATGCTCTTCCAGGATGATCTCTGCGTTGGCGGTCATGGTGGTCTTCAGCTCTCCACCGGGATTATCGATGGAAACGCGCACCTCGAAGGTGGTCACGTTATCTTTTTCCACCCCCATGGGGGCGATCTTCGTAACCCGGCCGTTGAATGTCTTGTCTTTGAAAGACTCGACTTTGATGCGCGCCGGCTGGTTCATGGTGACACTGCCGATATCGCTCTCATCCACCTTGCCCAGAACATAGACTTCATGGATATCGCCAATGGTCATAACTTGCGTGGCAGCGGAGCCCATGACCAGAATGGAGCTTACGGCATCGCCCACTTCCACGTCGCGCGAAAGTACAATGCCATCAATGGGAGCGACAATGGTGGAATATTGATATTCCTGCCGGTTTTGTTCGAGCGCCGCCCTGGCTTTGGCAACGTTGGCAATCTCCTGGGTCAGTTTGGCTTTGGCCACGATCAGGTTGGCGCGAGCAACGTTTTGCTTGTTGAGGGCCAGCTCGTAATTTTTCTCAGCGTCCTCTAACTGCGACTGGGAGAATACGCCTTCTTTGGCCATCTGCTGGGCGCGCTCGTAGTTGCGCTTCAGCAGGGGAACATCGGGGCCTTCGGCATCCACGGTGGCGCGACCGACGTCGGCCTGGGCGGCGCTGCGGCTGGCTTCGGCGGCCTGCAGGTCGGCTTCTGCCTGGTGCACGTGGGTCAGAATCTCTTCTTTATCCAGTTCCACCAGGACTTCGCCGGCCTTCACCGGCTGGCCTGCGTCCTTGTACCACTTCTTTACGATACCGCTGGCCTTCGACTTAACCACGGTCTGAACAATCGGCGTAATCTTGCCGGTTGCGACCACATTTTTTGCCAGAGTCTCCCGCTTGACATCTCCGATCTTGGATTTATCAATGATCGTGCCGCCGCTCTTGGCAGCTACAAGGATGAGCAATAGGATGACGCCTGCGGCGAGCCCAGCGGATACAAGAATTATCTTTTTTCTCTTCTTTTTGCCGTTTCCATTCGCCATCGGGCCGCTCCTTAACAGAATCGTGCTTTGCTACGGGTGAGAGAGGATACGCAGGCCGGATCCAAAAAGTTCCAAGCGGACCAAAAATATTCTCTTCTGGTCCGAACATTTAGACCGCATGCAGCGGCAAAAGTTAGCGTTGTTTTTGCTCTACAGGGAGACATATTTGCCGCCTTTAACAAAGCAGGAACACCGCTATTATCTCATCTCAGACTGGGGTTCCGTTCGCGCACGACCCTCGTGGCAGGCCTGGAAAATGCTACAATCACCCTTCCATGCTTACGCTCGTGTTGCTGCGGGTGTTCCTCGTTCTCCTCTTTATTGCAGCCAATGCCTTCTTTGTGGCGGCGGAATTTGCCCTTGTCAGCGTGCGCGATACGCGCATTCAACAGCTTATCGAACTGCGCCGTATTGGGGCGCGCACCATCCAGCGGCTGCACGAGAATTTTGACGAGGTGCTGCTGGCGGTGCAATTCGGAGTCACTGTCTCCAGCCTGGCCCTGGGCTGGATTGGCGAGCCCACCATCGAGCAGATGATTGAACCTCTGCTGGCGCATGTCCCCCATGCCCCTGTCTATGCTCACCTTGTTATCTATGCTCATCTTGTTGCCAGCATTATTGCCTTCATTCTGATCACCTACCTGCACGTGATTCTGGGCGAAATTGTTCCCAAGTCCATCGCGCTCACCCGCGCCGAGCGGGTCGCCCTGGCCGTCGCCGGTCCCATGGAGGCCTTTATTGCGCTCTCCAAGCCGCTGCTTTACCTCTTGAAACGCGGATCGCGCCTGGTGCTGCGCGCCTTTGGAACGCGCAGCGTGCGTGAGGGCGGAGTTCACTCGCCGGAAGAGCTGAAGCTGATTGTCACCGGCAGCCGCCGCGTCGGATTGCTGCCCGAGATACAGGAAGACATGATCCATCGCTCGCTCGACCTGGGCAACGTCACCGTGCGCGAAATCATGGTGCCGCGTCCTGACATCTTCTCTCTGCCCGCAGACATGCCCTTGGAAGAAGCCGCCGGACGCGTGGTCGAAGACCAGCACTCGCGCATTCCGGTGTATGACCCGCAGCGCGGGCCGGAACACATTATCGGAGTGCTGTATGCCAAAGACGTGGCCCGGCTCATGTATGTTCGCTTCACGAATCTGCGCAAGGCCGGTGCTCCCGCCCCGCCTTATTCCGCGGTGCAGGTGCGCCACATCATGCGCGACGTGCTGGTGGTACCTGAAACCAAACCGCTCACCGATCTGCTCACTGAGTTCAAGCAGCGCCGCCGTCATCTGGCTGTTGTGGTAGACGAATTCGGCTCGACCGCCGGCGTTGTCACCGTGGAAGATGTATTGGAACAGGTTGTGGGTGAATTGGAAGATGAGTTTGACGTGGATGAGTCGCCTTCGCTTTCGCTTGCCGGCGGGGTGATGGTGCTCGACGGCGCGGTCAACATCCGCGACCTGGAGACCAACTATGAGCTGAAGCTTCCCCGCGACGAAGGCTTTGAGACCCTGGGCGGCTTCGTGATCTCGCGCCTGCAGCGCCTGCCGCGGAACGGCGATTCCGTGGAATTCGACGGCCGCAAATTCACCGTGGTTAAAATGGAAGGCCATCGCATCGAACTGGTTCGCATTGAGGCCGGCAAACCGTCGCCTGCCCCTGCGACACAGGAACGGGCCTCCTGAGCAGCTACAAGCTACAAGGGATTGAATCATTGCTTCATCGGATCATTGGGTCATTTACACCTGGATCGCCCAGATCGAGAGAAGGGTGATTGAATACAGCTTACAATCAAGAGCTGCATGTTCAAATACGTTGTAACCCGCCTGCTCTATACCATCCCGGTCATCTGGCTGGTGGTCTCTGTTGTTTTCCTGCTTATCCACCTTGTTCCTGGCGATCCCATCCAGCAGATGATGGGCGAGGGCGCGGCTGTTGCCGACCTGCAAGCTACCCGCCATGCCTATCGACTTGACCTTCCCCTTGGCCAGCAATATTTAAATTATTGGCGCGGAGTGCTGCATGGCGATCTGGGGCAGTCGTTGCGCTTTGGCCAGAGTGTAAGCGGCATGATTGTGCAGCGCTATCCGGCAACCTTGAAGTTGACCCTGCTGGCCATGGCGGTTGCGTTGTTGCTCTCGGTGCCGGCCGGGGTGCGCTCGGCGCGGCGGCGCAACCAGTGGGACGACCGCGTTATCAGCTTTATCAGCCTGTGGGGGCTCTCGTTTCCCAACTTCGCTCTAGGGCCGATCCTGATCTTGTTTCTCGCCATCAAATTGGGGCTACTACCGGTTTCCGGGTCGGAAACCTTGAGTCATCTGATCTTACCCGCCATAACCATGGGAGGGGCTCTTGCGGCCATTCTTACCCGCATGGTCCGTACCGCGATGCTGGAAGAGTTAGGGCAGGATTACATCCGCACGGCGCGCGCCAAAGGACTGCCCGAGCGCGTGGTGGTGTATCGCCATGCCCTGCGCAATGCCATGCTGCCTGTGCTTACCGTGGTGGGATTGCAATTTGGCGCGCTGCTGGCCGGCGCTATTGTCACCGAAAAGATTTTTTCCTGGCCGGGCATCGGCCGCCTCACCGTCGATGCCATCAGCAATCGCGATTACTATCTGGTGCAGGGATGCGTGCTCGCCATCGGTCTGACCTACGTCGCGGTAAATTTCCTGACTGATTTGCTCTACTCGGTGGCGAATCCGAGAATCCGGCAGTAAGGACTTGACACGTTTGGGTATCATTCACACCGTTCGCCGTAACCCGCCGGCAGCTTTTGGCCTGGTGATGATCTGCCTGTTCGCGGTGCTTGCCGCTTTTGCGCCGTGGATCGCCCCACAGGACCCGGCGCATATTGATCTTCCAACCCGCCTCGCGCCTCCTTCGCTGGCGCACTGGATGGGGACCGATGAGCTGGGCCGCGATATGCTCTCGCGTGTGATCTACGGCGCCCGCATCTCCATGCTGGTGGGTTCGTGCGTGGTGGCCGTTTCCTTATTCCTGGGATTGATTGCCGGCTGCGTCGCCGGATATTACGGTGGAGGCATCGATCGCTTCTTCAACATCGTGATCATGAACGCATTTCTATCTTTCCCGGGAATCCTGCTGGCGATCGCGTTCGTCGCCTTTCTTGGCCCTGGGCTGTGGAACCTGATTCTGGCGCTCTCGCTCGGTGGATGGGTGGGTTATGCACGTTTGGTCCGCGCGCAAATACTGGCCACGCGAGAGAAAGAATTCGTAGAAGCTGCCCGCGCCCTGGGCGCCAGCGACTGGCGAGTGATCACGCGCCACATTCTTCCCAATATGATTCAACCGGTCATCGTGCAAGCTGCTATTGGCATGGCGGGAGCGGTGCTGGCCGAGGGAACCATGAGCTTTCTGGGATTAGGAGTGCCGCCGCCGGTAGCCAGTTGGGGCTCCATGCTGAACGATGGCCGCACCCACCTGTTCGATGCGCCCCATGTTGTCCTCTTCCCCGCTGCCGCCGTCATGCTGGCCGTGCTGGCTTTCAATTTCATCGGCGACGCCTTGCGCGATTACCTTGATCCGCGGGCACGTATCGAAGCCGGGCTGTAAAAAAAGCGCACCACAAAGGACACAAAGTACACACAAAGGCCACGAAGCCTTTTCCTGATAATTGCTGCACTGTTCTTGAGGCATATGTGTAAGTCGATGAAAACAAATAGTAAAATCTTATTGATTTAGTTGCAAATCGTAATACACTAATTGCAATTTGCAATTATATGAGCAGCCTTACAAATCCGAGTGCGCTCTTCCAGGAAGAGCAACGGGTCTGGCGGCCTTGGATCATCGCCATACATGTCCCTTTGTTTTTGGCATTCGGCCTGTTCGATTATGGAGTCTGGCGGCAAGTGGTGAGGGGAATCCCGTTAGGCGATCAACAGATGAGTGACTCAATGCTGCTTTTTTTGGCAATAGGTACATCACTGCTCCTGGTATGGACTTTTCGTTTCATGGATGTACTGCGCCTTATAACGGTGGTCGACGGTAGCGGTATTTCAGTTCGGCTAACGCATCTGCAGCGTTGCTATATTCCGCTGGCAAATATCAGAAATGCTTTTGTCAGGAACTGCATAGCAATTGAGCGTGGCGGTTGGGTAGGTGGTGGCGTGCGGCTTACGTGGAAAGGATGGGCTTATGTTCTGTGGAGCCGGCATGGCGTACAACTTGAACTTAGTCGGGGTTGGCCGGTTTTTGTTGGCTCCCAGCGCTGTGATGAATTATTGGCAGCGATTCAACAAGCCAAACAAAACGCACCCCCCGGCAGCCATAGTCGCAAGTGCGTAACGACAATGACATGGCAGTCTTTGATATGAACATCTCCACAAACTCGAGTGCCCTCTTCCAGGAAGAGCAACGCATGTGGCGGCCGTGGTTGGCAGTGCTTTTTGTGCCGGCGGCGTTTGCAGCATTCACCCTTAGCTTCGGCGTGTGGCAGCAGGTCATCGGTGGAACGCCGTGGGGCCACCGTCCCATGAGCGATCCTTTGCTGATGCTGGTGACGATTGTTACGTTCCTGGTTCCAGGAATAACCCTGTGGCTGCTTTACAGCATGCGGCTTACAACCGTGGTTGACCGGGGAGGAATCGAGGTGCATTTCTGGCCGGTTCGGCGCCGTCATATTTCTCTCGCGGAAATTCGCAGCGTCGCGGCGCGCGATTACAACCCAATCCTTGAGTATGGTGGTTGGGGTCTGCGCTTTGGCCGTAAAGGATGGGCATATAACGCCAGGGGCAGGCGCGGCGTGCAACTGGAATTGAACAAGGGGTTTCCGGTCCTGATCGGATCGCAGCGGGCCGATGAGTTGGCAGTCGCTATTGAGAAAGCAAAGAGCGCCTAAGCGCATATGAAATTAGGGGAAAAGATACGTTACCTGCGCTCCATGGAGGGCGCGATTCGCGGGCTGAACCGCGAGATGACCCAGGCCGAGGTGGCCCGAGCTATGAGCAGGGAACTGAAGAAAAACATCAGCCAGTCGTATCTCTCACAGATCGAGAACGGCACGCGTCCGCACCTGACCAACACGACGCGCATGCTGCTGGCAAAGTTTTTCAACGTGCATCCCGGTTATTTGGTGGATGACCCCGAAGGGTTCCACACCGAGCTCACCTCAAACCTGAGCACGCTGGAAGACAAGCTCGATCTGTGGCTTATCAACGGGGCTGAGCGTTTTCGCCGCGACCCGCAGTTGAGTCATGCCCTGCTGGAGCTGGCCAAACACGATGACTCGCGCAAGTGCCTGGCGTTGCTGGCCGCGATTTTGGAAACACCGCAGCTCGCCGACCGCCTGCTGCAAGTTTTGAAGCCGGAGTATGAAAAGACCAACGGCCGGCCAGCGGGCAAGCCCCGCAACGGCCAGGGAAACGGAAGGAGGACGGTATGAATTGGGAGACCTTCTACCTTGTCTGTTTTTTCTTCGGATTTCTGCTGAGTGTGGTGTCTTTGTTTTCGGGCGCCTTTCATCTGCACCTGCCGGCGCGCTGGCACCTGCCGTTTCACGTGCACTACCATGGCGGGCATTTTCGTTTTGGCACTGGCAGAAGTGGAGTTGAGATCCCCTTTTTCAACATGGCCACCATGATGACGTTCCTGTGCTGGTTTGGCGGCATGGGTTATCTGCTTACGCACTACTCCACGATCTGGTTTGTTCTGGCGCTTCTTGCCTCGATTATGACGGGGCTGGGCGGAGCGAGCATCATCTTTTGGTTTTTGGTCAAAGTGCTGTTGCGCTACGAGCACTGCCTTGACCATTCTGATTTTGAGATGGTGGGGGTGCTGGGCGTGCTGGCCGTTTCCATACGCTCGCAAGGCACCGGCGAGATGATTTATCAGCAGCAAGGAACGCGCCGCGTCATCGGCGCGCGCAGTGAAGACGGTAAGGCAATCGCCAAGGACTCTGAAGTTGTGGTGACCCGGTATGAAGACGGTATTGCCTACGTTCGCCCCTGGGTAGAGTTTGCGGATGAGCACGGCGTAGGCGTCGCCGACGAGGATAAGAAGGACAAAAGCTGAAGCTTTTTAGAGAAAGAGTTATGGTTTGGGGATTTCCATTTTGGATCGTCATTGTGTTTGCTATGGGAGCATGCGCTCTCATGCTGACAGCAATCATGGCGAATCTTTACCGCACAGCGGCGCCGAATGAGGCGCTCATTGTGTATGGCTTTCGCGGCTCGCGCATCGTGGTTGGAGGAGGCACTGTGATTTTCCCCCTGGTTGAAAATTATCGAAAACTGTCGCTGGATCTGATGTCGTTCGAGGTGGCGCCCGAGCAGAGCCTGCACACGTCTGAAGGAGCAATTATGGCGGTGGAGGCTATGGCCCAGATCAAAGTGAAGCCAAATCCCAACTCCATTCATGCCGCAGCCGAGTGGTTCCTCACCAAGACGCTTGAGCAGCGTGAAGAGTTGATTCGCCAGATGATGGAAAGCCACCTGCGCAGCGTGGTTGCGCGGCTCACCGTAGAGCAGATGATGAGAGAGCCGGAGAGGCTCGCCGACCAGTTGCGGGATGCCTGTGCGGTTGACATCGACAGGATGGGCCTGGAGATAGTTTCGTTCAGGATCAAAAAAGTCCGTGAACAGAGCAGCAGTTAGAGTTTTTATTTGAGAGGAGGCAGTTATGCTTTGGGGAATTCCGATTTGGGTATTTATTGGGGCGGGTGCAGCGCTGGTCATCCTGATTGGGATGTCGATGATAGCGAATCTCTACCGCAAAGCGGCGCCGAACGAGGCGCTCGTAGTCTATGGTTTCCGCAAGACGCGCACAGTGGTCGGTGGGGGAACCATTATTCTTCCCGTAGTGGAAAACTACCGTGTTTTGTCCTTGGAGTTGATGTCGTTTGATGTGGCTCCGCAGCAGGACCTCTACACCAATCAGGGCGTAGCGGTAACCGTGGAAGCAGTGGCGCAGATCAAGGTGAGATCAGATCTTATTTCAATCAACACTGCTTCGGAGCAGTTCCTCAGCAAGACGCCGCAACAGCGCGAGGGTCTGATCCGGCTGGTGATGGAGGGCCACCTGCGCGGGATTATCGGGCAGCTCACGGTCGAGCAGATCGTGAAGGAGCCGGAGATGGTCGCCGATCGCATGCGATCGACCTGCGCAGACGACATGAGCAAGATGGGCCTCGAGGTGGTCAGCTTCACCATTCGCGAGGTTCGCGATAAGAACGACTACATCACCAACATGGGCCGACCAGATATCGCCCGCATCAAACGGGACGCGGAGATTGCGAGCGCCGAAGCCGAGCGCGATACGGCGATCCGCCGCGCCAATGCACTTCGCGAAGCTGCAATAGCCAAGGCCGCTTCCGATCGGGATCGTGTGATCGCCGAGACGGCATCGCTGGCCAAGCAGGCGGAAGCGCAACGCGATCTGGACATTCAGA
>DATHMH010000014.1:0-244003 GCA_035487295.1 Terriglobales bacterium | reverse complement strand
GATGTACGGCACTCCCACCTGCCGGGCCAGCAGCACGTGCTCCTTGGTCTGCGGCATCGGACCGTCGGTCGCCGCCACCACCAGGATGGCCCCATCCATCTGCGCCGCTCCCGTGATCATGTTCTTGATGTAGTCGGCGTGCCCCGGGCAATCCACGTGCGCGTAGTGCCGGTTGGCGGTCTCATACTCCACGTGCGCCGTCGCAATCGTAATGCCGCGCTCGCGCTCTTCCGGCGCGTTGTCAATCGAATCGAACGAGCGAAACTGGATCTTGGGGTTGTGCTTCGACAACACCTTGGTGATCGCCGCCGTCAGGGTCGTCTTCCCGTGATCGATATGCCCGATCGTCCCTACATTCACGTGCGGCTTGCTGCGGTCAAATTTTTCTTTGGCCATTTTCCTTCTCTTAGCTCCCTGGCTGTTTAGCTCTTAGCCTTTGGCTCTTAGCTTTTAGCTCTTTAAAATCTCGCGGGTCTCAACCCGCCTTTCAAATCCGCGTAAATCCGCGGCAAAAACCTAGTAATACGAATACAACTTCTTAAACTTGATGCGGACAGCAGTATCAACCTGCTCCAGCCTGGTCAAATAATGCTCACGCAACTGCGCCTGGTCGGCCGTGCCCAGTGAAACAAAAAGCTGCTCCGCGTTGGCCTGAGGCAAAAGCCCCTTGTGCAGCACCCCGGCAAAGTCGCGGATACGAAGGCTGCCTCGCTCCATGCTGCGCAAAAACTTAGTGACCGCCTGGGGAGCAAAAACCGCGTCTACCGCCGTCTTCAGCTCGCCGAAGACCTGCTGGTTTTCAACTGCAATACCTGCCTGCGTATATGCCATCGCTGCTTTATACTTCCTAATTTCCTGGAGCGGGAGACGGGAATCGAACCCGCGACCAACAGCTTGGAAGGCTGTGACTCTACCACTGAGTTACTCCCGCCCTAAAACCAGCTGTCAGATCTCAGCTGTCAGCTCTCAGTATTCCCGCCTGCCCAAACTCTTCAACCCTGACGCCATTCCTGAATCAACAGAAACGTCAGATGAACAATGGCGAGAGGCATTCCAACAATTACGACAAAGGCTTCAAGCATTGCCCATCCCGTTGCGCGAAAAAACCAATCAATCAAAAACAGGACTGCAAAAACCAGTACGACAAAATACTTCAACCCTGTCGCATGCCGTTCTCCGGTAAGCTGCCCGAACGCGACGAACTGCAAAATGCCATAATGCCATATAGAGTGCAAACCGCCACGGCAATCCAAATCACCGCACTTCCAGGCACGACCATGCTCAATCTCTGGAGCTGATGACCGGGATTGAACCGGTGACCTCTCCCTTACCAAGGGAGTGCTCTACCAACTGAGCTACATCAGCAAAACTATTTGTCCCCAGCCTCGATGCGCTTACGAAACTCATGGGTCACTGTGCGGACCGCGAACAGTGCCAGAATTACAAGAGTAACCAACCGAATTCGCTGATCGCTCAACGTAAACCAGGCAAGGACTGCCACTGCAACGTAAATCGTCAGCGCAATTCCCAGCTTACTCACACAACCTCAAAAATCCTGGTGCACAGGGGAGGATTCGAACCTCCGTAGCTCCAAAGAGCGGCAGATTTACAGTCTGCTGCCATTAACCACTCGGCCACCTGTGCGCGGGGCCGCACCTTGCGGCCTGAAATTTAGACTACCGAGTGTGCCTTCAGCTCACTCTTTCTTATATTTACAGGCATAGCTCCGCAATTAAATCAAGCAGCCCAAATCAAAAGACAAACCACGTTCCGGAAATTTTCCTCGAGTGGAGTGTTGCCGTTTGCAGACCTGCGCCGCGTCCCGCCTGCTGGCGATCAAAACTGGAGCTGGCGAAGGGATTTGAACCCCCGACCCTCTGATTACAAATCAGATGCTCTACCAGCTGAGCTACGCCAGCCTGACTTCCTTCCGGGCACTTCCCTGAATGGAAACACAACGTCCCAAAGGCTTTTCACAACCCGGGACAAAGTTTAAAGGTTAGCACAGCGGCCATGACGGCAGCAAGCCGCGGTGTTATTCAACAGTAACTATGCCGACAGGACAAAATGCTATGATGCCGACTCTATGAATTTTAGCGGAAATCAGCGTATTCCGCCAGTCATGACACACGATGCGATTTAAAAAAACATACGTATTGCTCTCTCTGTTTCTGCTTGTGGCCATAATTATTGGAATCTTCCTGTGGATGTGGGTGCACGCCGCCCCCGAGAGCGTCCGCCTGTTGCCGGAATCTGACGCCGTCGTATACCTGAACCTGACGCCGCTGCGTCTCGCCAATGTATTCGCCAGCTTGCAAAAAACCAGCCATGACCCCGACTACGAAAACTTCATCCAGCAAACCGGCTTCGACTTTGAACGCGATCTGGATGAAGTTGGCATCGCCGTTCATCTTCCTTCGGCGCAACCCGCCTCGCCCCAACCCGCCGGAAATGCTTCCGGAGCAGCAGTCCAGGAAACCAGGTTCTCTGAAGTCTTCCAGGGGAGCTTTGACCGCGAACGCGTAAACCAATACTTCCGCAGAATTTCCCGGACGACGGAAATATACGGCGGCAAAGAAATTTTCACCATTCCTGTCGAAGACCGGCTGGTGCGAGTGGCTATCATAAGCGCAAATAAAGTCGCAGTCTCCAATATGGAGAGCCCACAGGTAATTCACCAGATGATCGACCGCTCTCCCAGAGTCAGGCTGCCGTTCCTTGCGCCTGCGCTGGTGCGCGAGCACTACAAAGATGTTCCTTTTGGCAGCCTGGCGTGGGCCATTGGGAAATATTCCTCACCCGGCAACAGCACCAACCTCAGCTTGCCCGGCGGATTCGATATTCCGCTGCCGGCCCAGACCACCTGGGTTGCCTCCCTGCGCTATGCTGGTTCGATCGAGTTGAAAGCGCAGGCCCTCACGGCAAGCGAGGAAGATGCGCGCAAAGTTGCCGATACTTTGGGCACGCTCTTGGGCCTCTTTCGCTCGCTGCAAACCAATATCGGAACACAGGGCCCGGATGCCGACGTAAAAAATTTCTTTGACAGCTTGCAGGTCACCCAGGAAGGAAGCCGCACGGTTCTTACCGCAGATGTCCCTATCGGCTTCGTGAAAAAGCTTGCCCGCGATGCGCCCGCCGCGCTGAAGCAACAACCTTCGGAAGCGGCATCTGCTCCGTCACCAAAAGAAAAAAAAGGAAAGAAGTAATGAGAGCGTGTTAATCGAAGCTATTGACCAACCTTGCCCATGCAAGAAACTACATCTTTAGCGTGTGGAATGCTGCTCGCGGGCTGATTGCCGACTGCTGACTGCTGCCTACGACCCGGCGGCAATCACAACCGACTGTGCCAGCGTAGTGCGCAGGTACTTGTAAGGATTTACCGGTGTGTTGTTGATGCGGACTTCATAGTGCAGGTGCGGGCCGGTGCTGCGTCCGGTCAGGCCCACATAACCGATTACATCGCCCCGCTGCACGCGCTGGCCGGGGACAACCGCAAAGCCAGAAAGATGCCCATAACGCGTGCTGATGCCGTGGGTGTGCGTAATCTGAACCAGGCGTCCGTAGCCGCCAACTTCTTCCGCCATCGTGACCACGCCGTCAGCGGGAGCAATGACCGGATGGCCATAGCTGCTGGAAATATCGATTCCGCTGTGGAACGCGCCCTCGCCATTAAACGGATCAATTCGCTCGCCGAACGATCCCGTCACCATTCCCTCCACCGGCCAAAGATTCGGGGCTTCGGCCATCCTCATCCAGTCGGCGGTGGTTGCGTTCTTTACCGGAGGCGAGCTCAGCGCAATAGACGTAACCCCGGTCAGCGCGGAACTGCGTAGAGCATAAAGCTGGTCGAGGGAACTGCTGACCTGCTCATGATTGAGAGAGCCGGAGATGGCATTTTCCAGGATAGGATCGGATTTAAGACCATAGAGCGACGAAACCTCGCTGGCCAGCGAACCCAGCGACGCCACCTGCGCATCTTTCTCCTGCGCAACCTGCTCCAACTGGTTATAGCGGGTGGTAATGATTTCTTTTTCGGTCCTGAGCTGATTAAAGCGCGCCACTTTGGCCAGCATGCGGGTATAAGAGCCGGCAATTCCGGTGATGGTAAACATGCCGATCAGCGCCCCGGCAAGAAACACATATAAATAATGAATTGGAATGGGGATCTTGCGGATCTGCCCTTCGGCGTCGCGGCAAACAAAAAAGATGTAGTAGCGCTTTCGCAAAATGTAACCCCTTCGCCCCACTCTGGGGGACGAGTGCTGGTCTGACACCGACTACGATTGGCCCTCTGTTGACTACCGATTCAATGCTCCCTGGTCTTGAGCATCAAGAAACTATCGGTGATGGTCGGTAAACCATCCAGGGGCACATCCGACAGAACCTATTCCGGGAAAACGGCCCCATAAACCTAACAAAGCAGGTGGCCTGTGTCAATGAATTGGCCGTGACGAAGTAGTTACATGAGTCATATTGACATTCTGGACAAGGCGGCACATAGAAAGATGGACTTTAGTAACCAAATGTTGCCCTACTCGCAATTCGCATTGGGGCGTAGTTCGAGACCATTGCTGGAGGTTCCTCATCTCCGAAAGCGGCTCGCTCGCCCGCTGAGAGCGGCGTATGTCTATGAATTTCTTGTATATTGGCTCCAATGCCGTTACCCGAGCTATTGCTGATTGAGAAGATCCGGGCTTTGGCCGGCCGGTCTTCCCCGAGGCGCCTTCCATCAGACAATGTTCTGGGCAATATCCGCAAAGGCATCGGGGACGATTGCGCGGTGTTGGCGGCATCGAAAACCCACGACCTGCTGGTAACCACTGATCTTTGCATTGAAAACGTACATTTTCGCACTGATTGGCACCCTCCTGCGTCGGTCGGACACCGCTGTCTGACGCGCGGCTTGAGCGATATTGCCGCCATGGGTGGCGAGCCGGTGGCTGCCTTTCTCTCGCTGGGCCTTCCGGCCCACCTTTCACAAAAATGGGTGGATGGATTTTTCAAAGGCTTTGACAGATTGGCAAAGCGTTTTGGTGTCACTTTGGCCGGGGGTGATATCGCCACCAGTCCCGAGGGTATTAGCGCAGATATTGTTGTGCTGGGCCGCGTCCCCAAGGGGAAGGCAATTCTGCGCTCAGGCGCGCGCCCTGATGATCTGATTTATGTGAGCGGAGTCTTGGGAGGCTCGGCCGAGATGTTGGCAAACTTGAAACGTAAGGAACGCAGGTCCAGTTCCGGCTCTAAAATATCAGACGAGACCGTCTCCGCCCATTATTTCCCCCAACCCCGCATTAAGATAGGCCAGTGGCTGCGCGAGCACCACGCGGCAACCGCCATGATTGATATCAGCGATGGCCTCTCCAACGACCTGTGGCACATTTGCGAAGAAAGCGGCGTGGCAGCGGTCATCGAGCGCGAGGCCATTCCGCGCGCGCGCCTGCATAGGCGCTCTGCCGCAGCTCGCCTGTCACAGGAAGATGCACAGGAATTGGGTTTTGCCCTGCATGGTGGAGAGGATTATGAACTGCTCTTTACCGTTTCCCGCAGCCAAAAAATGCCGTCCCGAATCATGGGAATACCGATCACGAAAATCGGCGAGATTCTATCTCAAACAAAAGGCACTGCTTCCCTGAGAATCCTGCATAACGATGGCACAATCGAAAGGTTGCATCGCAGCGGTTGGGAACATTTCTCTAACAGCTCCAATCCTCCCATTTAACGATAGCGCCCTAATGTAACGAGGGTTTCTTTAATATTTCTCGCGGTTGAGGCAACCGTTGTCTTATTTCCTATTTCAGTAACGTACCTTATTGCTGTATCTAAATTGAGCCATACTACATTGTCATTTGCTTTCGTATCGATTTTCCATTGTGCAGGACCGGCATCCTTTAAAGTCTTCCCATCTGCGCCGATCTCTTGATTGCGAATAAGCGTGAAAAGTATGCCTTGCTTGATCGCGTCAGATGATCGCGGAATAAACTTCATATCGGAATCAATTTTCCCGAGGATTCTTCCAACCCCCACGATAACCGTTGCCGTGCTACCGCTAGCAGAAAGTTCGTCAACGGCAAAGCTTCCATTGACAACCATAATCACCGAGTGGGGGGCGGCGAGCTAGGCTTCAGGAAAAAAGTATTCGCCCTGTTCCAGCCCGCATCTGTCAACCGCCCCCCATTCGCTTCCTGGTTCCAATATTGTTCGATCACCGCCTTGGGAGTTTGGGCATTTTGCGCCGGTGCCTGGGCTAACGCGCTAATGCTGAGAATCACCGTAAATGCGAGCGTGAACCCCTGTCTCATACAAGTCTCCTTGACTCTACATATTACGGCGGCGGGAGTGCCGGGTCAGGTTTGTGAAACGGGTTCCCTCGAACAAGCGCAAAATAAAAGCTCGACTATAAAATGGAATATTAAGGGTGGCGGCCGACCATTGTGTTTTAATCTAGAAACTCTCTATGTTACGCCGTCTTGGCAATTGGCTCCCAATCGTGCTGGTGGTGGCCGCTCTGGCCCTGCTGTTCCACTTCCGCAGCCACCTTCATTTCGGCGCGCCGGCAATTGAAGACGCCAAACCTGGCGAGTTCATCTTCGAAGACCATTTCTCCCCGCCCGAAGACCTGGAACACCTTGATCTCTATCGCCTGGAGCACGCCCGGCTTTCGATGGATATCGCCATGTATAGCTTTACCGACAAGCCATTGGCAGACGAGCTCATTAAGTTGGCCCATGATGGCGTGGAGATCCGCATCTACCGCGACCGCGAACAATACGACACCGAGCAGCGCAACGCCGCCCAGCATCACGACCAGTCAACCACAGACATGTTTCGCGGAGAGCAAAACATTCAGGTCCGCGTAAAAGCCAGCGGGCGCCGCGACTTGATGCATCTCAAAGCCTATTTGATCGATGGCACCTTGCTGCGCGACGGCAGCGCCAACTGGTCCCCGGCCGGAGAAAAGACGCAAGACAACAATGCCCGTTTTACCAACAACCCCATAGAAATCCGGTTCTTCAACGACGACTTTGAACAAATGTGGGCGCGGTCGGATAATGAAGTAGTGCAGTAACTGACTGACAGATGTTGACGCTTCTGTTGCCGCCGGTTCTTTGGCATCCCAGCAGTGGATCACCTTGTCTAATTTTCTTGGGATAAGGTCCGGACGTGGAAACTCGGGAGGATACGACCATGAGGAAACGGGGATTTGTCATTCTGGCGATCGTTATCGCGGCGGGCTTGGTTGCGTGGTACGCATTTCGGCCAGAGCGACTCCTGGTCAGTCAAACCGTCAACGAAGCGTTTCCGGAAGGGCAAGCGGGCTCAGCACAGACGCTCGCGTCGGGAACGTTCCACAGCGTTTTGCATCCCACGGAGGGCACGGCAACCATCTATCGGTTCAGGGACGGCAGCCGCGTTCTCCGCTTAACAAACTTCAAGACATCCAATGGTCCTGACGTGCACGTCTACATGGTCGCGGCCGATGATGCGAAAGACCATGCAACCGTCCTCCGCGCCGGCTTTATCGATCTGGGCGTCATCAAAGGGAACATCGGAGACCAGAATTACACTCTCGGGTCCGATATCGACTTGTCGAAATATCGCACAGTCTCCGTATGGTGCAAGAGGTTCAGTGTCAATTTCGGAGCTGCCCCATTAACTCCCGATCACACAATGTCACAGAAGTAGCCGATGAAAATGCTACGGCGGAAGCGGGAATTCTCACCACGGAGGCACAGAGACACGGAGAAAACTTTAAGCACAAATGACTTCTTTCTACGATTTAACATGAAATTGGCGCAAAACTTAACCTGAACTTAATGCACCTTTCCGTGCTTGTCGAACGTCAGCACCACGACGAGCTTGTTCACCGGCTTGCCGTTCACGACCAGCGGCCGATACTTCCACTGCTTCACGGCATCAGTCGCTGCATGAGCAAGCTGGGGATCACCTTGGATGACTGCCACGTCTTTGTACCGAACCGTCATCTTTGAGCGTCACATCCATCACCACATCACCCTGCACATGCTGCGCCGCGGCCTCTGCTGGATAAGCCGGAAGCACCCTGGTCACCGCTTTTGGCACGATTCGGTGTGCCGGGGGAATGGTGAGCGACATTCCGTAGGTATGGTTGGCTTTGCAGCTTGCCGGCGCGAGTGGAAATTTGAAACTTGAAATTGTTTTTTGGGGGGTGGGGGGGTTACTAAGTAACCTTTTTGGCTTGGGCGGGCGTCTCCCTTTGACTTTGTGGGAGGTGGATGGCGCACTTCAAGTTTTTAAAGACCTTGGGGATGAACCCGCAAATAGATCATGACATCAATTTTGCTAAAGGCAATGTTTTGATATCACTTTTCCGAGGACTTGACGTTCGGGAAAACTCCGAATGTCTACAGCGCGATGGGTTTTTGACTCCGCTCGGGTATTACTTCGTATTTATGAGATAGGTTCCAGTATTGGAACATAAATTTCTTCTTCACCAACGGAGTCGTTCCCCTACCAGTAGCGCCACTTGTCGACATAATCTGTTTTTGGATCGAGTCCTACGATTTTGCCGATCTCGTAGAGCGCATCGCAGAAGTCTTCACGCCGGATGGTGTCGATGTCGAGTTCAAATTCATTCAGCGCGTTGACGCAAACCTCAAAACATCGGAGCTTTTCGTTTTCACTGCTGCTTTCTGGCATTGCAATCAACGTATTGATAAGAAGATCAAAGATCGGTCGCGCCCATTGTAAGACCTGATCATCTACTTCGTGCAGATATTTCGAGAGCCTGAATGTGCTGAGTTCCGTTGAGTGCAAGCGGGCTTCTCCTTCTAACCCAGAATTTCGTTTTTGACAGCGAAAACGCCACCATTGTAAACCCACCTGGCCTGCTTGCGACTTGGTTAGAACGATTTGTCATCCTGAACGCCCCCAACGCTTTGCCATCCGCACCAGCACTGCGGAAATGATTCGATTCGTAGTCTACTTTGGCAACACGACGTGCCGCTGAAACAAATTTGACTGCCAGGTCCCTCCGCTCCGCCGCAAAAAGCGCGGCTCCGGTCGGGATGACAAAATCCGAACCCCTACAGAAATAAATAAAGTTGCATAAAAAAATCGTATCTCCCGTCCACTACGCAGAAGTGATATCAAATCATTCCGTTTTTGCTGGTTGCAAGGCATCATTGTTCTGAAGGTGCGCCGGTAACCGGCGTCCGCATTTTCGACATTGAGGAGCTATTTATGAGCAACGAGCAGAGCCGCCATTGCCGCCATATCGGCGAGGACGGGAGCCAGTGCAAGGCTTACCGGCAGGGGTACAGCGAGTATTGCTTTTTTCACGACCCGCTGCTGACGGAGGAGCGGGCGGCGGCCAGCCGCGACGGCGGGACGATGCGCGGCCAGAAGGCGCAGAGCACCCTCAGGCTGCCAACGGATATGTTCACGCAACCGTTGACTACGACGGGGGCGCTGGCAGACCTGTTGAGGACGACGCTGGAATTGGCTTGCCGGGGCGAAATCGACCTGCGCGCGGGAACGACGGTCGCCTACATGGTCAGCATTCTGCTGCAAGCCAAGAATAGCGCCGATGACGAAGCTGCCGTTGGCCAGCCGGAATAGTTCGGAAAACAACAGTTTCGGGGGTCCGGGGATGATTGATGCCATTGCGGTATCAAAGTCTTGACAAAGAACCTCACCGCGGATTTCACGGATTGCGCGGATTTGTGTCTGCAGAAGTTTACTTGGCGTAGTTTTGGACGCACAACGAATCTGTTTACACACGTGCTTAATGTGCCTGCAGCCAGCGCGACTTCAACTGAACTGCAACTCACTTTTTATTTTTGTATGCCCTTTTCCCAAAGTGATATCACATTGTTGCTTTCGTAAAAATTCAGGTCATCATAGTCCTCAGTATCCAAAGGAGGATACCGATGAACCCACAAATCTCAACTCCCGACCAAGTTCGCCGTTGCGCCCATAAGCGCGCTGACGGAACCCAGTGCAAGGCCCATCCCCAGCAGGGCAGGGACTATTGTTTTTTCCACGATCCGGCGCAGAAGAAAAAGCGTGCAGCCGCGAGCCGCGACGGCGGAAGGATGCGCGCCTACCGGGCCGAGCATTACCTCGACCTGCCGGAAGAATTGCTCGCCAATCCATTGCTTTCGCTTGCAGATATTGCGGCGTTTCTCGGCCAGACGATCACCCTGCTCAGCCGGGGTGAAATTGACGTGCACGCCGCCACCTCTCTGGGATACCTCGCCAGTCTTCTGCTGAAAACCATGGAACGAGCCTCGCCTGGCGGCGAAGACTCGGGCTCAGGAAGGGTCTTCAGCCCCATGATCGAGAACCTGCTGATTCAGGGTCTGCTCTTGAACCACTCTGCGGAGCCGGGTTGTTGATCGGCAAGGCACAAGCGCAGCGGGGCTGGGCACTAATCCAGGTAATGCCCTCCCCGGTTCGCGTTTTCGCCAATAGCAGCGCGGCTCCCAGCGGCCCCGCCGATGAACTTTCCCAAGACCGACACGAAAACCCCACCCGGCCGACGAACCTTGGATGAATTATTAGAGCGTCCGGGCTTTGGTGGGCGTTCAAAGGGCTTCACGCGAGAAGCAATTCTAGCAATGCGGGATATTTTGACCGAGATGTAAGACAGCAAATCTTGCTAGAGGCCAATATAAGAAAAACGGCAAAGCCTCAATGATTGCAATCCCCATTGCCTGGATACAGCTTGTGGCACGGATCAAGCCACACAATGAAGAATGTTTCATTAATGAGCAACCCGTGTACTCTCCCATGAGTGCTTTTTGTAATCTGAAATTGCCATGCTTCTTTAGCGCGAAGTTGGCCATTTAGGCTTGTAAAACCGCCAGGTTCTGAGGTCTCAGAGAAAACAATTACATGATTCCGCATCTCTGCTTTGTTGAATTGCCGGAATTCCTTCAGCGTGGCAGAGTTAATGTCTTTTAGCCTTAAAAGCAGCTTTTCCAAATAGTTTTCATCGCAATGCTTGAGCATAAATTTAGCATTGCTATGAATGTCTAGGTATCTAAAGGAAAATCTTATTTCTGCATTTTCATTAAGCTCTGGTGCGGGTGGTATGTTCTTACTACCCTCTATGGGCTTGGGCTTTTTGATCTTCACTTTCTTTTGACGCCATCGTGAAATATTCCCACATATCTTTAATGCTGATTACCGCATTCGATGGCTCCCCTTCAGGTGTATCTCCACGCGCAATTAACCACGGCTTCTCGCGGTGAGTAAGTCTTTCGAGATAGTAAGCATTATGTATGCCGTATACCTCCATAACTTCATTCAGAAAGGATTTGATGTTTGGGGCTAGAGCAGGCTCCGCAATTTGACCGGAAATCGGATTCCATCCCCACTCCTTATATGCTCCGTATACTGGCGGCACGACCGGACCGTGAGGCCATGCTTCTATACGCTCATCAAAAAGTGGTTTGCCACCATGAAGGGCCAAATACCACCCTTGCGCATAGTAGAGAAGCTTCTGCAATTTAAGATTTGTTACAGGATCGCCAACCTCTTGAGAGAATCTGATGAGGTAATCAGCGGCCTGCTTTGCTTTAATCTCTGCCACATCATCCTCCTAGACACACTCCATGAGTAGGATAGCACTAAGCTATTACGCTGTTGTATTTATAATACTTATAGATGTACTCATTTGTATAAGAAGAATCGCTTATTGATTTTCACCTTTCTTTTGTGGAGAATATATAGCGAAGGAGCAAGGGCTAAATGAGTCCAGAAGATCAGGATGCGGCAATAGGTAGAGTTGTTAGGGAGCGTAGAGAGTTACAAATAAGGCTGGCTGCACTTGAATCAGAAGCAGGGAACTTAGGGGTAGTTCTGGCCAATCTTGGAGCATTACTCCAAGCAAGACCAGAGGATGTAGTTTTTGAGAACCATCCAGCCCCAGCCGAATTACTTGGCAGGGCGCCTGTATTCAAACAAGGTGATGTCCTTGCCTCAAGGGTCATACATATAGTTGATGAGATAAGAAAAGCGAAATTCGCGCTTAGTAACATAGAAACAAAAGCAGCCCACTTAGGAATTTAGCCAAATAGCCCTGTCACGGCAAATTCAGTGTGCGCGGTCTGAATGGCACTTACGTCAGTGTTGAGCCATTCAATCTATTCCGTTACCTTGATGGGCAATGTTTCGTTTTAACAACGCAAAGATGAGAGCGGGAAGAAACTCAATGATACCGACAAATTCTCTTGGTGGAAGGTTTTGGGTGATTTGGCATGTATGCCTTGGCCATGCTGATTTTGATTCTAGCATGGGAGGGTATACGTGTATGAGGGCATAGGTATATGCCTTTTATCAGCTTTTAGATTTCCGATATACCACATGCTCATTAGCAGAAAAGAGCTACGGTGGAACGAGGGGTATTTAGTGCCATTTACAGTTTATCTCGATGACAGCGGCACAAGTCCGAGTCAAGCCATCGCCTGCGCGACCGCGCTAATCGTGCCCGCGAAACGCATCCTTCAAATGGAAAATGAGCTAAACAGACTCAAGAAGAAAGAAGGCTTTACCGACTTTCACACTTCTGAGTTTGTTGCTCGCAATTACAAATCTGAATTCGGGAAATGGGACGACGCAAAGCAAGAACGCGTCTTTAGACGTATACGAGAAATCACAAAAAAGTACATCGTGCAAATCTTCTCATTCTCGGTAAAAAAAGATGATTACGAAAACTGCGTGCCCGAACAGTTGCGCAAGTTCGCCGGAAAATATCATTACAGTTGGGCGGTTCGACATGTCGTACAGTTTGCGCAGCGCTGGCGGATAGACAGACGTGTATCTGAACCGTATGAATGGCTGTTTGACTGGATGGAAAAAAAAGACCCAGCCAGGGAAGAAATCGAAACCGTAATGGAACAAGCAGAAGAGGAGGCACGCAGTCAGCGCGGATTCGAGTATGAATATACAAACTTCAACTTTCGTCGGCGTGCGACACTAGCTGGCTTGCAATGTGCCGATCTAGTTGCATGGACAAATTTCAATTTCTCCTTGCGCCAGTGGGGAACAACAACTAAACCAATGCACCCATTCGCTCAAATTACATGGGACGATTTTGCCTCTATGCCTCACAGCAGTTCGCCAACCATACACAAAGTTGTGGAATGGAATTTTTCCGTAACACTCAAAACTGACCGTTTAAGAGACTGGGCTCAAAAAGAGATAGCAGACGGGCGTTCCCTCATTCGTTTCCAACAATGGGAAGAGCGCAAGAAGGCAATAAAAGCTAGGACGGGAAAGTGATACAACGGGAAAGTGATACATATGACACATATCTATCTAGCCGTGACGTGCAAAACTCCCCAGTGCAGAACCGCGATAGCAGTTAAGTACATCGGGCCTGATACCGGGCAAACCGAAATAGAAGATTCGGTTCCTACTGGGTTTGAGTATCAGTGCGGACGATGCTCGCGGGCACATCGCTATTTACGTGAGGAGTTGTATCCCTTAAAAACGGATTCTGCTCCTCCTGCTGGATTCGAAAACCCATTTTAACCAGTGGCTCCAGCGAAATCATTTTTTCAGTAAAGCTAATAACTTTCCATGACCGAAACGCGCGGATGGGCGATGTCACCCGCCTCAGCCCGAACCAGCTTAACCGCCTTCAAGTTTCTTCGAAGGGGGGATCCATTCACGTTATGCGCGTTTACTTAACTGTTCCATCGCCCATTTGACCGTTCAATAAAGCTTGATTACCGAAATTGAGATGGCTATAATGTGCGGGCTTTTTGTGCAGGTGGCTAGCGACTCATCCCAGGCTGGAGAGCGCCCGAGTTGCGCAGGGGGCTTAGAGTACTGGCTCTACGAAAGCCCTCACAATTCTGTGTTCTCTTCGCGCATTCTTCGACTCGTATTCAGCGACATGTCAAAAGGAGCGACAAAAATCAGAAACAACGAAGAGAACACCCTTAGATTATCCAATCGGATCTGAGGAAATTCATTTATGCAAACGGGCGTGGAAGTCGAAGCGCCAAATCGCAAACCTTATAAGGAGTCGGTTCATGAAAATCAATGTGAAGCCGTATGGTTGGTTAAGACAGCTTGTGGTGGTGGCTGCATCCCTGCTTGCGCTTGCATGCTTGGCAAGCCTGGCATCGGCACAGCAAATCATTGCCATTAATTCCGGCGGGCCGGCGGTCAGCCCCTTCGTTGCCGACAAGGACTTCTCCGGCGGCGCGACGATCAATCATGCTAACGCCATCAACCTCAGCAAGGTAGCCCTTCCGGCGCCGGCAGCCGTATACCAGTCGGCGCGCATCGCCACGGCTACAGTCAGATCTTTCACCTACACCATCCCCGGCTTCACCCCCGGAACCAACTATGTGGTCCGGTTGCACTTTGCCGAGACGTTCTTCGCCACCGCCGGCTCGCGGGTGTTCAACGTGACCATCAACGGAACGCAGGTGCTGACGCACTTCGACATCCTGGCGGCGTCGGGCGGGAAGAACATCGCCAACGCCCAGCAGTTCACCGAACCGGCGAACGCGAGCGGGCAGTTCGTGATTACGTTCACCTCGGTGACCAACAACGCGCTGATCAGCGGGATCGAAATCGACCCGGTCACCATTGGAACCTGCACCGTGCCGACGGCGCCGAGCGGACTATCGGCGACCGCGGTCTCGGCCAGCCAGATCAACCTGAGCTGGATCGCGAGCGCCTCGAACTGCCCGGTGACCTACGACGTGTTCCGCAGCACGACCAGCGGCTTCACACCCTCCAGCAGCAACCAGATCGCGAGTGGCGTAAGCTCTACGTCGTTCTCCAATACGGGGCTTGTCGCCTTGACCACTTACTTCTACGTAGTGAAGGGCGTGGGCCCGAGCGGGACGTCGGCAGCCTCGAACCAGGCCAGCGTGACAACCCCGGGAATAACACCGCCACCGCCACCTGGATCAAAACTATTTGCTCCTTATAACGACATGAGTCTCACGGTCAGCGAAGGCATTGTGGCTACGGCGCAGAATGCCGGACTTAAATCAATTACCCTGGCTTTCCTGATTAACGAAGGGGGTTGTTCCTATGGTTGGGGTGGGTTAGGAGGAACGCTTCCGGCCGACAGCCTGGCCAATGGCACCACGGTTCAGTCTGTGGTGCACCAGATGCAAGCCAATGGCGTGAATGTCATTATTTCGTTTGGCGGCGCGCAAGGGGCCACTGTGGGTGCCTGCAACAACGCAGGCGCACTGCAGGCCAGCCTGCAGGGGGTGCTTAGCCGCTATGGAGTCAACATGCTCGACTTCGACATGGAGGCGAGCGACACGCTTGGCGGCGGAGCGGGATTGCCGGTACTGGACCAGGCGCTGAAAGGACTGAAGGCGGCAAACCCGAACCTGGTTGTTTCCTACACCCTGCCGGTGCTGCCGACGGGGCTGGTCTTCACTGGCATGGACGTTCTTACCCAGGCGCATAAGGACGGGTTCAACCCCAACGTGATCAACGTCATGGCGATGGACTACGGAGGGTCGGTCGACAACGGCGGCCAGATGGGACTGGATGCCATCGATGCTGCTCAAGCAGTCCACGGGCAAATCCAACAAGCCGGTCTGAGTTCTTCGGTTGGCATTACGGTGATGATTGGCCATAACGACACCCAAGGGGAGGTCTTCCAGCTCAGCGACGCCAACACGGTGCTGAACTTTGCCAATGCGAACAGTTACGTCACGCGGCTTGCATTCTGGTCACTGGCACGAGACAACGGCGGTTGTGCAGGTCAAGCCTTTGCTTCGCCCACCTGCAGCGGTATTGCGCAGAACAATTTGCAGTTCTCGCACAGCTTTGACCCGTTCTAGCGGGACAAGCTTCTGGGGGGCGATAGCACAAGCTATCGCCCCGTTATTATTCGCAATCCCATTGGTTGCCGAGGCTATTACCCCAGAGCAAGGCAAAGGGGCTGAATATCATCGGTGGAATTCAGTCCAATCGGCATCGATCTTTAAAGTCATCCACTCTGCTTAGCTTTGCCCAAAAAATCGGGTTTGGACAAACCGCAACGTAATTATGGCTCTCGTCGTTCCAAACCTACTATTTTTCTGAACACTTCGCTTCGCTGCGTGTTGGCCTTCGGCAGAAAGGAATGATTTGTTCCCTTTGCTTTCCCGGGGCTTAAGCCAGAGCCCTGTTGCAAGCGTGAAAAACCCAAAAAAACTTCCAATACTTTCTGCAAAACCGACACTTGATTAATTAGAGGGGCCAATCCCGCTGTTTTCCGCCGGTCACGACAGGCGGCATTTGATAAGGATTTGCTTCCAATCGAAACGATTGATTCTTAGAAAAAGAGGAACTTGCGTATGCGACAGATGCGATGGCGGTGTGTGCGGCGGATGTTGGGGGTCGTGTGTTTGTTGGTGATTACTTTTTTGGGGACGGGATGGGCGCAAGTCTTGCCTGCGAGCGCGGCTCCGCAGGATACAGCTCCGCATGAGATTGGAGTTGTGTATTATGCCGATGGCCCGAACTTCAAAACGTTGCAAAAAGAGGCAGCGCCGGCCAGCGGGCGTGTTCATTTTTCGGCGAAGATGAAAGGGGCACACGCGGCTGTGCGCATCGCAAGCGGAAAAACCGCAGAACTTCCGCGTCTGTAGTATCGATCCGACGCGGTATAAACTCTACAAACTTCACTCTACAAAGAATTCGCGGGAGGTTACGTTAACGAAGCTCAATATTTGGATTGGAGGGGCCAAATCAGTGCTATCAGATTCGGAGATTCCAATCACTTTTGAGCCTGCGGATAGCGGCTGCTTCGCGATTAGTCCTAAAGACCAATTAGGCGAAGGCGAGTATGGGTTCAGCCCCGCTGGAGATGAATACGCATTTACCTTCGGAGTAGGAGAAGTCGAACGGCCGAAATAAATAGGTGATCCCGAGTTGAATGACCAGTTCAGAGCCCGAAGGGCAAGAAATGTGGCTATGGAAGATCTCGTTAAATAACGAGACCAAAGTGTTATCGCCAATTGACCGGGTCTTCCGGCAAAGGGAGTATAATTCGGCTCGAAGGAAGCATGGTATGAACTCCGGCCGGGCTTTTAAATGCCGAGTGTTGATTGTGGAAGATGATCCGCTCGTGCTGGAAACCTCTGCCGCTATCGTTCGCGGTTTTGGGTTTTCAGTTCGTGCTGCGGAGGACGGGTTCGTCGCCTTGCAAATCCTTAGGGAAGCCTTACCTGACATCATTCTTTCTGACCTGAGGATGCCGGGCATGTCCGGGTTTGAGCTGCTGTCAATTGTTCGCCGCCGATTTCCTCACATCCCGACGATTGCCATTAGCGGCGAATACATTCTTGCCAGCATGCCGCTTGGTCTGCTGGTCGACCATTTCTTCCAAAAGGGCGGCTATACGCCAGCGCTGCTCTTGGCCAAGATAAAGGAATTGATTGCGGATTCCCCCATACGACCAAACCTCGGTAAAGCTGACAGAGCACCGCTGTGGATTCCCAAGCAGGACGCTGATTACGTCGTGGTAACGTGCCCAGAGTGCCTGCGTTCGTCATCGATTTCCGACAACATTGTTACCGAAGAACTGAAGCAAACGGAATGTGTCGCCTGTGGCGCGACGATTCGTTATCTGGTGGATGCAAGCATTCTCAAAGTGCTCGAACAGAAAAAGAAGATCCTTCCATTAAGGGAACGAACCGGAACCTGAATTCATTCCGCCCCTCTTCTCGATCCTGAGCGGGGAGTTCGCACGTCGTGCTAAGAACAGCACAGAGTGCGGCCAGGACAAGTCGCAATCGCATCATTTCTCCTGTCCAGACATCTCAAACTTACTGGATCGCCGTAGCTCAACTACCTAATTGTGAGCTGGCTGGCGACATTCCACGGGAGCAGTTCCTCAATGCGATTGATGGGATGATCGGCGATGTGTGTATGCAGGCAACGCTCTGGTTCGGAGATTATGCTAGCGGGTCATCGCATACCAGTTGAGCAGGCCGGCGGCAACGGCAACAATCTCCAACAGGTAGTGCATTGGTCCCCGCTTCTTTAATTGCCCAACGTTGAACGAGACGATGGACAAGCCAGGAAACAGGGCAGCAACGCCGAAGAGAATCACGCCTGCGGGGCAGACAATGGCGGCCACCGGATAGTAGCTATTTTCCGTCTTCAGTGTGTGCCAGTTGTAAAGTGTCACGGAGAGATTAAGCAGCGCCATCAGAGAAAAAAAAAGACGAGGACGTTTCTTGCCCCAGTTCATTGCGTGTTGAACAATACGTGCCATCTTATAGTTCTCCTCGAAGCTCTACAAACCAGCAGCCGTTCTCAACATTTGCCTTCTCCGCACCCCGGTTTCTCACGGCTTTTATATGACTTTAATCATTTGTGAATTTAGGGTTTACACCACTTCCCGGCTTCATACTCTTCCAGGATTCGCAAGCACTTCGCCAGCTTAATTACACGCACGGGCTCCGGTCAACAGATTTTCTCCAACGTGTGTGCTGGTTGATACCCCGGCGCACCAGTTCCCAAGCGGGAATTCATCACGGTCGTAGTGTGAAGTTCAACATCGAAGAACAAGCGCGGCCTGTGGCCGTGCCAAGCCCTGTCGAGCCGCTCGATACGCCCGCGCAGGAATAATCTCTCGGCCTGACGGTCATGCAAGCTTAGCCACAGCCACCAACGGATCCGCTCTGCAAGCTCCCTCTCTCGAAGTACAATCATAGACCCCATGCTGCGAGGGTCTAAAGAACAACCGCGCGCACTTCCCTTGGCTGCCGGAGAGGCGTACCCGGAAACTCGCGTCTGGGGTTCAAGCGAAAAATCCTTGAGGAATGGAGCGAAAAAATGCGGCACGGATCAGGAGTTACCTTCAAATACGATCCCTTCGGGAAGCGCATTTACAAATCTTCTTCGAGCGGCACGAGCATCTTCGCGGACGGCGACGATCTGATCGAGGAAGCCAACTCGAGCGGCGGCCTCGTTGCTCGCTGCTCGCAGACGCAAAACATTGCAGAATGGGACGGTGGACGATAGCGACATGATTTATTCACACGTTTGGGACAGGCTGCTTAAACTGGTCTCCGCAATCCTTTTTGGCATAGCGGCCGTCATCTTGAATTTGGCGGAGCGAATTCAGAGCGCGGGTATTGCGACACAATCAGACGCAGTGTTCGTGATGATCGTCATATTGACCGTCATATGGTTGATCCTCTACAGGCAGTTTCTTTCGATTCTGTCATCCTGGCTTTACGCCACAATCAGCCTTCGCACCAATATCAGCTTCAAAGAAGCGAAAGCGCTCCGAAAATTGTTCCAGGTCGATTTTTCGATGACGTGGGTTCCGCTGCGACAAATCAAAAAGCTGCCGAGCAATCAACGTCATGCCGCTCTCATGATGGCACTCAACAGGATCGGGCCGGGGCGCAAGGCGAGGTTTCTGTGAGATCGGTTTGGGGCGTATTCATCCCTTCGCCGTAATGCAATAGCCTGGCACTAGAATTAGCCCCGTTCGCGCACAGGATCGCTCGATGGGAGAAATCACTGCGGAACCATTTTCTTTCTAAAGGGAGCGGGTAGCGGAGATTCTGTTTTACCGAAACCAAGCAAGTGCCCACGGGCCAGCGAACACGCTACAGGCTCAACCCAGCCGGGAAGTCAATCTGTAGCAAGGCTGCCACGAAATCGACGAGCAAAGTTCGGAAATCGTCTCTTTGGGCGCGCCGTCTGTTGCCAGTCTCCGGCAGCGTTCATCTGCGGCGAGAATTTTCTGGCTGTTTTCCGATACCATTTCATTGTGATTGAAGCCGTAGCCAAATTCATCCGTCAGCACGCCCTGCTTAGACCCGGCGACCGTCTGGGAGTAGCCGTCTCCGGCGGGGCCGATTCGGTGGCGCTGCTGCGGCTCATGCTGGAATTACGCGGGGAACTTGGCGTCGTGCTGGGGGTGGCGCACTTCAATCATAAGATTCGCGGGGCCGAGTCCGATGGCGATGAGCAATTTGTGCGCGAGCTGGCAGAGAAATTTGAATTGCAGTTTTTTTGCGGCTCGGCTGATGTGCCTGCCTTTGCCCGCGAACAGGGTTTGGGCCTTGAGGCGGCCGCGCGCAGCTTGCGCTATGAATATTTTGCGACGCTGCTCGGCTTGGAGAAAGTGACGAAGGCGCCGGGGCTAAAGCCCATGACTTCAGGAACGCTTACCCCCGGCCTGAAGGCCGGGGCTCTCACGGGGACGGATTCAGTCTCCGGGCTTAGGTTCGACAAGCTTGCCACGGCGCATACGCAAAACGACCAGGCGGAAACCGTGCTGATGCGCTTGTTGCGTGGCGCCGGCACCCGCGGCCTGAGCGCGATTCGAACCAGCATCTTCCCTGCCGGCGAGCCTATGGGCATGGGTGAGGCGCGGGCGCCGGGAGACCTGGCAAGCTGCGTCTCTACGATCAATTCAGGTGTGCCTTGTGTTGTTCGTCCTTTGCTGGCGGTGACCCGTCATGAGATTACCGCTTATCTCGAATCCATCCATCAGCCCTGGCGGGAAGATTCCAGCAATTGTAATCTCGAGCATACTCGCAACCGCATAAGGCGCGAGTTGATTCCGTTGCTGGAGCGGGATTTCAATCCTGGCATTATCAGGATACTGGCCGAGCAGGCCGAGATGGCGCAAGCCGAGGAAGAGTTTTGGAACGGCAAGGTAGAAGAGGTATTGAAGACGATTTACGCGGCTGAGAGCGGCCGTTTGCAGGTCGCTCCTTTACTGCAATTGCCTGTTGCCTTGCTGCGGCGGGTGATTCGCGCCGCCTCTGAGCGCCAGGGGCTAACACTAAATTTTGAACATATCGAAGCTGTACGGCATCTGATTCATAGCCCAGCCGGGCTTAAGCCCAGGCGCATAACGTTGCCCGGCGGGCTGGCTGAGTACGCCCAACGGGGTGGCGCCTGGGAACTTGTTTTGCGAAAAGGAAGTCTAATCAAGGGAGCGGCAAAAGATTATGAATACCGTCTTCCGGTGCCTGGTTCGGTGCCCATTCCGGAGATCGGGCGCAGGATCCGCACACGCCTGATTACTGTGCAAGAAGTCGGGAAAATGGCATTCCAGGGTTATAATCAGCCCCAGCTTCTCAATCCACAGTGCCTGGGTGGCGGGCTGATTATAAGGAACTGGCGTCATGGAGACCGGTTTTGGCCGGCACACACAAAGTCTGCAAAGAAAGTGAAAGAGCTGCTGCAAAAGAAAACGGAGGCAGAGCGTAAATCCTGGCCGGTGATTATCAGTGGCGGCGAAATTGTGTGGATGCGGGGATTCCCCGCGCCTGCCCACGTCAGCCTGCCTGCCGACGCGCCGGCTTCTACCAGTGGCCTTTTCATCGAAGAGTTTGAAACCGAAGATCTGTGAATTTAAGACATTTTAGAAATGACGAGGATTGAACTTGAGCGCCACCGCTACCACTGAAGAGCGCATTCTGCTGAATCCAGAGCAGATCCAGAAACGCATACAGGTATTGGCCCGGCAGATCTCGGAAGACTATCGGGGCAGAACGTGCTGTGTGGTCGCCGTGCTGGAAAATGGCTTCATGTTCATGACCGACTTGGTGCGGAATCTCCAGGTGCCGGTGATCTGCCAGTTCATCAAACCCCATATGCATGAACTTTCTACCGGAAGCACCTCGCGCAAAGAGATCAACTACAGCCCGTCGGTAAACGTAAAAGGGCAGCATGTGCTGCTGGTGGAAGGCCTGGTGCAAAGCGGCATAACCAGCGACTACCTGATGCACCATTTCAAGGCGCAGGGCGCCTCTACAGTAAAACTTGCGGCCTTTCTGGATAAGTCCTCATCCCGCAGGGTCTCGCTTCGGCCCGATTATTACGGATTTGTCCTCGATGAGTCCTTTGTGGCGGGTTATGGCCTGGGATCGCCCCACCTCAACCGCAACCTTCCCTATGTGCGCATCGAAAACAGCCGGTTTTCAAACCCGCCTGATGAAACCGTCCGCTAGACTTTGGGTTAGGGTAAATGAACCAAGGGTTCTAATCCTTGAGTTCTCTTATCCATCCTGCCGAAAAGGGTTTAGAATCTAAACTAATGGCTTTTGTGCCCGGCAAGGCGCAAGTGTCGAAATTGGCTGTAACGCATCTAATCAGAAAGCGTCATAGTTAAAGACGTCTTGCAGTTGCAATCCGGGCTGTAGGCCGCGGAATTAGGAGTCGGTAGTGAATTCAACCGTAAAAACGATCGTTGTGTGGGTAGTCATCCTGTTGTCTATTGTTGTGCTCTACCAGGTAATCAAATCAGGGGGCGGCAACAAAGAAAAAGAGATCAACTTTATTCCCGATTTCATGAACTATGTGGACCAGGGGAATATCGAAAAGGTATCTATCTCTTTGGAAAATAACGAAGCGCAGGGACAATTGCGCGATGGCAGCACTTTCCATACGACCATTCCTTCCAACTATCCACAGTTGATCGACGTTCTGAAAGACAAGCACGTCCAGGTAAACTACAAGCCCGTAAGCTCGGGCAACTGGCAAAGCTACCTGATGTTTTTTGGCCCGGTGCTGCTGCTGGGAGCATTCTGGTTCTTCATGATCCGCCAGATGCAGACCGGCGGGAACAAGGCCCTGAGCTTCGGCAAAAGCCGCGCCCGCCTGCTCAGCATGCAGCAGAAGAAAGTTACCTTCAAAGATGTTGCCGGCGTGGACGAGGCCAAAGAAGAGCTGCGCGAGATCATTGAGTTCCTGCGCGAAGCGCAAAAGTTCCAGAAGCTGGGCGGCCGCATTCCGAAAGGCGTGCTCTTGGTCGGCCCTCCGGGAACCGGCAAGACGCTGCTGGCGCGCGCGGTTGCGGGCGAGGCCAACGTGCCTTTCTTCTCCATCTCAGGCTCCGATTTCGTGGAAATGTTTGTTGGCGTGGGCGCGAGCCGCGTGCGCGACCTGTTTGAGCAGGGCAAAAAGAATGCGCCTTGCATCATCTTCATTGACGAAATTGACGCCGTGGGCCGCCACCGTGGCGCCGGCCTGGGCGGCGGACACGATGAGCGGGAGCAGACCCTCAACCAGTTGCTGGTTGAGATGGATGGCTTCGAATCGAACGAAGGTGTGATCCTGGTCGCCGCCACCAACCGTCCTGATGTGCTCGATCCGGCATTGCTTCGTCCTGGCCGTTTTGACCGCCGCGTCGTGGTAAGCCGTCCGGATGTACGCGGACGCGAAGAAATCCTGCGCGTTCACACCCGTAAGATTCCTCTCTCCGACAATGTGGAATTGAACATTCTGGCGCGCGGTACACCCGGATTCTCCGGCGCAGACCTGGCCAACATGGTTAATGAAGCTGCACTGCTGGCGGCCCGTAATAATCGCAAGACCGTCACCATGTTTGACTTCGAGCTGGCCAAAGATAAAGTCCTGATGGGCGCCGAGCGCAAGTCGCTGCTGCTCACCGAAGACGAGAAAAAGGTCACAGCCTATCACGAAGCAGGCCATGCCCTAGTTGCTTCCAAGCTTCCGTTTGCCGACCCGTTGCATAAAGTCACGATCATCCCGCGCGGCATGGCGCTGGGCGTGACCATGCAGTTGCCCGAGACCGACAAGCACAACTACACCAAGGAGTACCTGGAGACCGAAATCGCCATCCTTATGGGTGGCCGCCTGGCCGAGGAGATTTTCCTCAACCAGATGAGCACCGGCGCCAGCAACGACATCGAGCGCGCAACCGAAATGGCGCGCAAGATGGTCTGCGAGTGGGGCATGAGCGAACTGGGTCCGCTGACCTTTGGCAAGAAGGAAGAGCAGATCTTCCTGGGCCGCGAGATCGCACAACACCGCGACTTCAGCGAAGAGACCGCCATGAAGATTGACGTCGAGGTCCGCAAGATCGTGGATTCAGCTTATCAGCGCGCCAAAAACGTGCTGGAGACCGACCGCGAGGCCCTCGTCCGCATCGCCAAGGCGTTGCTGGAGCGCGAAGTGCTCGATGCCAACGAGCTGAAAATGGTGATCGAAGGCAAAGAACTGCCCAAACCACCGGCTCCCAGTGACAATGACGGCGCGCCTCAGCACGTGCTCAAACCGGAACTCAAGCCGGAGCGCGCTCCAGGCATGGCGCCAGGACAGCAGCCGGCATAAGCCAGTTACAATTAATCTTTAAAGGACGGCCTGAGCGCCGTCCTTTAATTTTTTGCGATATATACAGGATCAATAAACCAAGATGTTTCGGATGACGTACGAATCAACACACTGGCAACTGACAACTTCATTGCAGAGGTGGGCTCTCGGCTGAGGCCTGCCGACTGGTTTCCCATCGCACAACTCCATCTTCGGAGCTGAAAAAATACTTTGTTCCGGTACGCTCAGGCTGAATAGGATCGGCATTGATTGTGAAGGCGTCGAATTTGCCGTCGTGGTGCGAATCCGATGCCTGATAACTGAAGATATATCCGTTCTTGGCACGGCTTGCCAAGGTGGCGTCAATGAGTCCAGCGTGGTTCTCATCGGGCGCGGAGTTTCCCGGGGGCTGGGAGAGCTGATCGAGACTCTGCGGAAAGTGGCCGTACTCGGCCTGATACTGTATGGCTGCCGTAACAATAGTGCGCACAGAGGCAGCCGCCGAAGATTCGTTGGCCGAAATCCTGGCGCGGAGCAGGTTGGGAATGGCAATAGCGGCAACGATAAGAATCACAGGCACCAGCAGCACAAGCACCGCAGCCACTACGACGAGAATAATCACCATGTTGTTAGATTTTGCCGCCTTGACAGGTGGATAGTAAGGCATGGGAGCGGCAGGCGCGGAGCTGATGCTGGCGCCGCACTTCATACAGAACGCCTGATTATCGGCTCCCGGCTCCCCACACTGCGGACAAAATCTCATGGCTGTTCCCTCCTATTCGCAGCAATTGGCATTGCGTTTAATACCACATTTTGCCGGAGTTTCCTCAAGTCATTTCCGCCTGCGATCCCTAAAGGTCGCAAGACTCGCCCTGCGGATTGTCGATGGGAGAGCTTTCCGGGCTGGCGGTCGTGCTTGCGCCGCGGATAACTCCGCTCTGGTCAAGATAAAAATGCTGCCGTCCCTGGTTGGGCGACACCGGATCTACGTACAACACAAAGCCGGTAGCGTGCCCGGCGGCATCGAGCGCGCGGGCCTCGTATGAAAAGCGATATCCCGATTGCTCAGGCTGGGTGCTTGGGGCATCTACCAGGGCGGCGCCGAACTCGTCGGGAGCGCCGCTGGCCCGTGGACCGAGGAGCGCCAGACCTGCAGGGTATCCGTGCCGATAGGTGTCGTGATACACCGTCAAGGCGTGATTCAGCTTTTTCACGTTCTGGAGCGCGCTGCTCTCGTTGCGGCTGATGCGCTCGTCCATGATGTTGGGAATGACAATGGCGGCAACAATTAACAGAGTAGGAAGACCCACCACCGCCAGCAAACCGCCCACAATGATCCATACGGTCCGAGCTCTCACCTTATCGGGTGTTGCAGGAGGAAATAACGGCGCGGGAAATGTAGCGGGCCCGACCGCGGGAATCGAGCTCACATCGGAGCCACACTGCATGCAGAATTTGTACTGATCCTGTGCTGCCTGGCCGCATTGTGGACAAAAGCGCACTGACTCTCACTGATTAATTAAGGGATCCATAGAATATTGCTACGGCGCGGAGATGAAGTCAATGGAAGAAAGCAGCACTTAGCCCTTAGCCCCTAGCATTTGGCCCTTTTGCTGACTTCCCGGGAGCCTGTACTAAAAGGCCTCATTTTTTATCGCTGGGGACTAATTCAACCCCAGCGATAATCATTTCTGGCTAAATGCCAAATACTTCAATGCTGAAACGACGCTGCTGAAAAGGGCTGAAATCTATGGTGTGAAAGTGCTGTTGGAATTAAAAAAAAAAGAATCCCGAGGTGCGGTTCACCAATTCTCCTCTGCCAGCAGCTCGCGTTAGACCCTTGCTGACCTGCACTCGCAGACTGTGCGACTTTCGCCGCCCTGACTGCGCGCGATCATGATGCTCGGGCTCCGGGCTAACCGCCAACCGGGAAAATCCGGTTAACTCCTCGGGACTCTATCCTGCCTTTAACGATGTTTTCTGTTCTCCTCGACCAGCGGGTTGCTATAGACCCTTGCTGACCCTCCGCTTTGTCTGACCAAACCTTGCGGCCTGGCCCCCATCAAGTTTGCGGACCCGATGGTTTTCTGTCCGTTAGCGCCGCTACGCTATCGAACATTGAGCGGTGATCTAAGCTTGAGCCCCGGACGCGCCACCAACCGGAAAAACTTAGAAAAATGTCAAAGAACGATTATGTTTTTACGCCTCTCATTTTTAATGTCAATGAAATTATGGCGCTTCTATCAGCCTTGTTTTCAGCGACATGCAGCCCATCCACAGGGCCATGCCACAGCTTTTGTGCAGAGTGATTTTTGGTTTTTGCAGGTGGCATAAATTGACGCGTATTTTGCGGATGTATTCATTGAGGGAAATTGAAAACTGCTTTTCGCCTGGCGAGAACCTGCTGTGCAAAAGTTGTGTTAATCCTCTGTTAACGCGATGCAGCAAAACTTCCCAAGGGGAAAATTGGCCAGGCAACTCTGTTTGCGCCCACAATAATTCAGGAACCTTACGGTAGATTTTCAGTTGCAGTGCCTTGATCTCAACGTTCCCACGATCAAAGAACATGCCGATAATCTTCTCAGTTACCTGCTGATGAATTAATCCGTGTTCATCCGTGGCCCAATTTCCTTTTTTAGCGCGCTGCCACCAGTTTCTGCGCTGCCAGGATTGCTACCAGGCGGTCGACCCAGTCTTGGTCAATATCGCTGAAGTATTCCGCGCTGAGCATGTCGGCGATTTCTGAGGTCATGCGCTTGCCATCCATCAGGTTGATGGTCTCGAAGGCCAGCACCTCGAAAGTTGGCCTGGTGGACAGGCCGTCGGATTCACCAGGGAAGCGGGCCTGCTGGTCCTGCACCCACTTCTTGTCGTCGCCTTCCAGGCTACTAAAGACGGAGCTATCCAGCGGCAGCAGCGTGAGCCGATGCGGGCCTGCTGCGCCGCGCGCGGGCTTGCGTTTATTCGCGGCTGCTGAAGTGTGGGTGAATGCTCCCAGGTCGCGGTAGAAGTTGAGTTTCTGCACGGTGCTGTCGCCTTCGATCTGGAACCAGCTGTCGAGCACGCGGGCGGATTTTTCTTCTCCGCCATCGCCGATCCACCAGGCTGCGGCCGCGGCCAGCGTACCTACGCGGCGCAGCTCGCTGGCATCGGTCTTATCGATGGTGTCTTCGCTGGTGTGGTGGGTCCAATCGGGGTCGTGCCCCAGCATGGTCGAAGGAATACCCAGGCCCAGGAAGACGTCGTGGTCGCTGCCCTGGGCGTAGTTGATCATTTCCGGCAGCCAGTAATTGTGCGTGCCGGTGGGTGCGTAGAGATTGGCCTCGCGGGTCTGCTGCAGCACATCGCTCATCAATGCGTTCAGGAATGATGAGACCGAATCGGGCGTGCGGGTGATATAAAAACGCGAATTGGTTTTGACCGTATCTTCGCCGACCATATCCATGTTGATATTGGCGATGACGCAAGGGCCTTTGGAGACGTCGGTTTTTCCCTTGGCGCGCGGGTCGTCCCAAGGGCCGCAGCGCCGCGCTTCAGGATGGTTGATCACATAGGCGAGCGTTCCATACCACTCGGGCACCCACATGAAGTGAATGGTATAGGTTGGCGCGGGGATCTTCCCGCTGGCCACGAGCGTGTTGAGGGTGCGGGCCATCTCCATCATGGCGCCATCGCCGGAGGCGTTGTCATTGGCGCTCCACTTAGGATGGTCGAGGTGGGCGGTGATCAGCACCTCGCGGTCGCGCTGGCTTCCGCGAATGTAGGCATGCACCACGGTGAGCTTGCCGGAAGAGAGCGAAGAATCAATCTTCCCGTGCACGACTACCGGGCCATCCAGCATCAGTTGCTTGAGCATGTCGTACTGGTTGCGCGAAATCTGGAAGCTGCCGCGGGTGCGGTCGAGTTCATCGGCCTGCGTCCACAGGCCGTTGTAGCGCACCATGTCAGGATGGTCAGGGCGATCGTCAGCCGCGGGGTAAATCACCGCGCCCACTGCGCCGTGCTTGAGCACCGCCTGGCGGACAACAGCAGCAGCGTATCCATAAGCCAGCGCTACTTTGCCTTTTACGTCTTTGCTGGAATAGTCGGAGTCTTTGGCGCCCGCGCCCACATCTACCAGTTCGCCCTTCCAATCCCCGCCTTTGGAGTAGGTGGAAACGCACATCGGCACGTCGCTGAAGCGGCAGAGGCGAATGGGAACAAAATTCTTCGCCCCGCCGGCGCTCTCAACCCACAGTTCGCCGGAGCGGATATCCCAGCCCATGGGCGAGGTGAAGGTGCCGTACTTGGTCTTGCCGTCGGAGGGGAACTGTTCGATGCTGGCCTCAAGGCCCGTAGACTTCAACCGGGGCAATACAAAATCTTTGGCTACGCTCTCCATCATGGGGCTGCCCTGGATGCGGTGGTACTGGATGACGTTGCGCACGTTCTCCTGCGCCGCCTCGCCGGAATACTCGCCGGCGATGGCGTTGAAGACATCCTGTTTGACCAGGTGCTGCCCCCACGCCGACACGGAGAGGCAGAAAAATACCAAACATTTGCGGATTTTCATGCGAGACAGGTTACCTAAAAATGGGCTATGCCGCTAGTAACCATAGTTACACCAGCTCAAAGCTATCAGCTCCAGGCTTCAAAGGGGGATTGTGGCTGTGCCTAAGCTTAGGTCGCGTCTGGCCAGGCCCAAGGCGAAGGCGGCGACGTCTTGCGGCGTTCAGTCTTCGGGCGTTCTGCGGAAGGAGCTTTTTTTAAAGTCTTTAGGATCTTTTCAGCCGTTGCACCGCTCTGGGTCAATAATTCAGATGCGAAAGATTGTTGTGAAAGCAAGCCCAATAGTAGATGTTCAGGACCGATATACTCGGAAAGTTGATCGGCCTGCTTGGCGGCATTGTGCAGTATTTTCTTGCATTCCGAACTTAACGGAAGGTCTACGCTGGTAGAAATCTTTTCATAGCGTTCACTGCGCGATTCAATTGCCGAACGGATATTTCGTTTGTCTTCAGGCGCAAGAGTATATCTATGGGTCTTGTCTTCGCGGATCAATCCAAGCAGCAGATGCTCGGTTTCGATGTACGGCGATCCGAATTGGCTGGCCTCATAACGCGCAAAGAAGATGACACGGCGGGCGCTCTCAGTGTAACGCTCGAACATAAGAGTTGTTAGTGATGGTTTGTGCACTGAATCAAGGTTGCCCCCTGCCAATTCCAAGGTGGTGGCTTTCTCTAAATTCGCGGCTCTATGCCGTCGATCGGAGACGGTTTCTTGTAAGCCTTGTATCTGCTCGGCAGTTATGCCGTATTGTGTAAGTAACTGCGCCGCCAAGCAAGATTTTTGTGACAACAAACCTAATAATAAATGTCGGGTGCCGATGTGCCCGTCGGAGCGATGCTCGGCCTGTTCGGCTGCATTGCTTAGGACCTGCTTACATTCGGAACTTAACGGTAAACCTACGCTAGTAGAGATTTGTTTCTGATTTTTGCTGGCCGATGCAATTGTTAAACGAATGTTCCGCGCGCCCTCCGGTGTGAGCCAGACATTTCCTAGAGTGTTATTTTCACGTATGAGCGCAAGCAAGAGATGACCTGTTTCGATGTACGGCGATCCGAATTGGCTGGCCTCATAACGCGCAAAGAAGATGACACGGCGGGCGCTCTCTGTGTAACGCTCGAACATGACTAAAGATTCTAGTCTTGTTTCGGGGTTGGCCGATAGCTTTCGCACAAAATTTAGCTCCGAGCCATTTGCCCATTCCTGTTGCGCTTGGGCGCTGCCGCACAGCCGGGGACGGCCGTGCCACACAAGTCTGCTATATCCCTAAATTCTTTGTTTCCCGCGACAATTTTCGGCATAGGTTGGAAGCTCAAGTCTAAGAGCTAAAAGCTGAGGGCTTCTTTTGTGTACAATCCGGCAAGATGGCAACCACGCCGGCCTCATCTTCACCCAGGTCTTCCTTTGGCAGCATCCTGCGCTGGCTGCGGCCTTCGCACGAGCATACGGCGTTTTCGGCCACGCTGCTGCTCATGTCGTCGGTGATGCTCTCGCGCATTATCGGTTTTCTTCGCGAAACCTACATCGCGCACACCTTCGGGGCCGACCCGCAGACAGATGCCTTCGTGGCTGCCTTTACGATTCCCGACTGGCTCAACTACCTGGTGGCCGGCGGCACGGTCTCGATTACGTTTATCTCCATCTTTACGCGCTATGTCTCTGAGAAGCGGGAAGCCGATGCCCAGAAGGCATTTTCCGTGGTTATCACGGTGATGACAGTGGTGCTGGGTGTGGGCATTGTGCTGGCTGAAATCTTCACCCCCCAGATTCTCGGCCGTTACGTCGACTTCAAACCCCAGCAGCTCGCGTTATGCGTCTACCTGACCCGCATTCTGCTGCCGGCCCAGGTTTTCTTTTACGTCGGGGGTGTGGTCTCGGCGGTCCTGCTTTCGCGCCGTTTGTTCCTGCTGCCGGCGCTGGGTGGAATCGTGTACAACCTCTCCATTATTTTGGGCGGTGTGCTGCTCTCTTCCCGTTTGGGGATCGCCTCGCTGGCTTACGGCGCCCTGGCAGGAGCTATCATAGGTCCCTTCCTGATCAATGCACTCGGAGCCGGGCGCACCGGCATGCGGTATCGGCCCTCGTTTGAGATCAGCAATCCAGGCTTCCGCGAGTGGGTAAGGCTCTCCATTCCGCTTATGTTAGGAGTTTCCCTGGTCGCGGCCGATGACTGGATCATGCGCTACTTTGCCTCCGGACTGGCAGGCGACATTACGCGCCTGAACTATGCAAAAAAATTGTTCCTGGTTCCCATTGCCGTGCTTGGACAGGCTTCCGGGCAGGCGTCGTTGCCCTTTTTCGCGCGCCTGTTTGGCGAGAAGAAAATGCGCGAGTTCGCTGAGATCGTAAATAACTCTGTGTATCGCGTCTCAGCAGCCTCGCTGCTGGCCAGCTCCTGGATGATGGCCGCTGCCCTGCCTTTTGTGGACCTCATCTATCGCCGGGGCAAATTCACCTGGGACGATTCACAACAGACGGCGCTTTTTTTCTTCTGGTTTGCGCTTTCGCTGGTCTTCTGGTCGGCGCAGGGACTCTACGCCCGGGGCTTCTATGCTGCCGGCAATACGCTCACTCCTATGCTTGCCGGAACGGTCATCACTGCGGCCTCGCTACCTGTCTACGCAGCTCTGTTTCACTCGTATCTTGCGACCGGGCTGACGATTGCCTCCGATATCGGCATTTTTGCCCACACCGTAACCCTGGCGGTGCTGCTGCATCGCAAAAAGCTAGTCATGCTGGGCGACATGCATTGGCGGGAATTGGGCAAGGCCCTACTGGTTTCAGCGATGGCTGGAGCAGCCAGCTATTTCGTAAGCAGGACAGTGAATTTGAATGGCCGCCGCCTGGCCGATATTGAAGCCCTGGCGCTGGTTTCTCTTACCTGGGCAGGAGCTGTTGCCGCCGGATTATGGATTACGCGCTCACAATTGCTCAACCAATTGAGCCGGAGAGGAAAGTCAGAAGCCGGAAGTTAGAAGTCAACAGTTATGCCTCCTCATTTTTCTGTATAAGTCGCAGCAACCGGAGCATCCCCCCGGGTCAGTAGATTCCCAGGTTGGGCAGTTCCATTTTGGAACAATGTCGCTTTCCGGTCTGTTTTCTATATAGGAATGGGATTCTAGAATGGTCTCAACGGGTGTACACCTTAGAGCGGAAATGTGCAAAACTTCAACTGTTTTCAAAGCTTTGCAGACTTCTTTTTGCACAGATGAGAGCAATTCAGATTGTGCTTTTAAGTCATTAAGCCAGAATTGCTTACGGGCTGCTGCAAAGCTGATGCAAAACAGGTAAGTCCCTGAATTAACACTGCTTTAATTTTTGCGGGTGGCAGAATTCCACAGGCTTTTCCACAGAGCTTTGGAAAACATGGGGGCGAAATCGGCCCATTTCTTGCCAGTCATCGAGGCCGGTCGGGGGCGAGAGCGTAGACCCTAACCAGCCTCGATAGCCAGGTCGGATAGGCCTATCTAGCTCCCACCCAGGACAAAATTGACGGTGATCTGGGTTTCAACCTCAATAGTCTGGCCATTGAGCAGATAAGGACGAAAACGCCACTGGCGGACAGCATCCAGCGCCGCCTGATTGAGCATTGGATGTCCTGAGAGCACCTGTAATTGTTCGATCGTGCCGTCGCGGCTGATAAGCGCATGAAGAATTACCGGCCCTTGGATGCGTGCCGTCCGCGCAAGGGCAGGATAAGCTGGCTCCACGCGCAGAATGATCTGCCCCGGATCCAAGTGTGAAATAGGGAAGGGTTTAGGAGGCTTGGCCATGACGACCAACAGCAGCGGTGTAGTACCTATTGAGCCGAAAACGCCGGAAGGATTCCCGCAGGTTGTGCAGGGGGGCAAAACCGGATCAATGGGATGTCCAATCGAATCGGCACTTCGGTCAATGATGTGAGGAATTACACTGGGCTGAGTCACCTGGACTATTGTTGGCGCTGTACGGCCCGAATCCGCCGCGCCCGCAGGTGGATGGCTTCCAGTAGTGGTTGGTTCGTTGATATAAGGCAAAATTGCGCTGAGTTTCATCTGCTGCGGCGACAGCACATTCGTGCGCAACAACGGAAAAATAACCAGAAGCATCAGCGCGAACATCTGCATGCTGATGGAAAACAGGGTCGTTAGTCCACGCCGCTTGGCGATGTGGCGGGTTGATTCGATGAGACAATCTTCAAACATGGGCTTCTCTCCTGCATGGAATTGACACCGGAGAAGAGCCGGCAAGGCGATGGCGAAGCCGTCACCAGAAAAAATAAATGTGGAACAAAAAGAAGTTTGCTGGTGTCGTTTATCTGCGAGCTCTTACGAGCGGCACAACAGCACAGCCGAGGACCTGCTGTGTTACAGGGTTGAGGATAGTCCCCCAATGTTTTCCCTATGTAGCTTCTCCCCATAAAAGCCATAGGCCGCCAAGTGGCGGCCTGCAGCTTGCGAAAAATAAAAATATCTTAGTGAGTGGTGGCAGATGGTCTGGTTGTCGAAGGAGCCGTGACAGCAGCAGCCGGTTTCGGAGCCGCTGCAGCAGGCGGAGCAGGAACGCCGGAGACGGCATTATATGCATCCACAACCGCCTTGGTAATGTTGGTGGATTGCGCCGCCCACAATACCGGGCTCTGGGGATTCGAGACATCCACAATTACCGAGAAATTATTGTCTTTGGCATATTTGTCGAGCGTGGAATAGACCTTGTTGCCCAGGTTCTTGAGGATATCGTTTTTTTGCGCTTCGAAGTCATTTTGCGCGTCTTCATAGGTGCGTTGCAGTGTCTTCTTTCTCGACTCAAGCTGCTTCACCATGTTGGCGCGGGCGTCTTCATTGAGCTTGTCACCCTGGGTATCGAGCTGTTTTTGCAGATCGTCCACTTCTTTGCTCATGTTCTGCAGTTCGGTCTGCTTGGGTTGAAATTTCGTGGTGAGAGCGTTGAAATCGCGCTGGCCTTCGTTGGTTGCCAGGATGGCGGTTTGAATGTCAATCACACCGATCTTGGTTGTGGTGGCCGCGGCTGTGCCCGTTTGCGCGAAAAGGGTTGCTGACGCCAGCAGGGCCAGCATGAGAAATGCTGCTTGATACGTGCGTTTCATTCTGTGTTTACTACTCCTTAGGATTCTGATGTTGATGTACTCGCCGGAAAGCGATCCTGGTGGGTCGCAACCTGAAAATGGGCTGATGCGCGGCCACACACACTACGCCGGTGTTCGGCTGTGAGATTAACAGATTATAGCACTACCCGAAGCCCGACCTAAGGGCTTCACAGCCAAAAAAAGCGTTTGTTAGAAGGTCGTGCTTACGGTAAAGCGGAAAGTCTTACGGGGATCGCGCAACAGATATTGAGGCGCCTGGACCGAATTCGTATTGCCCGATACCGCGTTGCGGAAGGTGAAGTCGCCCGCCGCGCCCGGCGGGAACATGCTGCGCGTAATCAGGTTGGGCGTGGTCGCTACCGTATCGAGCAGCAGCGGATTATAGGCGTAGTAAATGCGGAAGGGCTGGTTGATGATGGGCATCAACACCTGCAACTCCAATCCGGTGGACATGCGCGGAATAAAGTTAGTCCGCGCTACCGGCTTCAAATCAGGGGAGAAGTTAAACTTCTGGGTCTGAGTCAAGTCGCATCCGGAGATGCTAAATGCCGGGCAGCCAAAATTTGTACCATCCAGGCCGGTAATCGTAGACGTGCTGACGCGCAACTGGGATTGGCGGGCGATGAAATCAACGCCGGTATCCATGAATGCGGCAAGAGCGACTGGACCCACGATGGGAACGCGATATTCCAGGTTGGTAACCAGGCTGGTATCGCCCCCAGGGAAGGTCGGTTGCGAGATGGGCACGAGAACGTTGACGTTTCCCGCCAGCCGGTTGGTGGGGTCGATGGGAACGGGCGTACCATCAGGATTCAGCAATGGGATGCTGGTCACGGTTGTCAGGAAGACCACCGGCGAGATGGCGCGTACGTCAAATCCGCGCAGATCGGTGTCGCCGCCAAGATAGAAGCGCTCGAGGGGCGGCGCCACCAGCCCGCTGTAACCGGTAATGAACGATCCCTGGACACGGTAGCCGAGCACGTTGCCACGCTTGCTCACCTGCATAAATCTTTTATATTCCACAATGGGACGAACGGCGCGCACATTGCCACCCAGCCCGGAGATCTCCAGGCCGGCATACAGGCTGTAACCGCCAGTTGGGCGTATGGAGCTATTGATGGTGCTGACCGAGAAGGTGGGAATGATCTTGCTGGTGATCACCCCTTTGAGCGCATCGGGTCCGGAAATGGCGCGGAAGGCCAGGGAATCGAAGTACTGCTGGGACGCTGTGCTCTGCGTAGTAATGCTGGAATTTTCCAACGAATAGCTTATGCCCACCCGCTTGAGAGAGCGACGCAGTTGATAGCCCAGAGAAGTGCTGAAGCCGGTTGTGGACTGGGTGAAGTTCTGCAACGAATTCAGGATAGCGTTTGACAGGTTAAGCTGCGTGCCGGCCAGAATTGATGCCTGCTTGGCCTGGTCAAACTGGTAACGTTGCGAATAGACGGTGAAACCGTACTGTATGGGCCGATCAAAAAGATAGGGTTCGGTGAAGCCGAACTGAAGATTGCGTTCGCGGTTGCCGATGTTGGCGGAGATGGAAAGCGTCTCCCCCAGGCCGAATAGGTTATTGGTTTCGTAATTGACGCCGATAAATCCGCCGGCAAGGCCACTGACGCCGCCGGTCAAGCCAATGCTGTTCTTCCCCTTCTCTTTCAGCTTCAGGGTAATATCAACGGTACCGTCTTTCTCATTCCTCTTGATATCGGCATCGTCGGGCTTGATCTGCTCGAAATATCCCAGTTGGTTCAGGCGCAAAATTCCGAACTCCCAGGCCTTGGAGTTGTACTGCTGGCCCTCTTCCAGAGGGAGCTCGCGGCGGATGACCTTGTCACGGGTGGTGGTATTGCCCTGGAATTCAATGCGCCGCACAAAGAACTGCTTGCCTTCATCAATATCTACAACCAGTGAAATGAGTTTTTTATCTTCATCAATTTTCGTATCCGGCACGGGAGTGAAGTTTATGTATCCCAGCGCGCCATAGGCCTTGTGCATGTTATCCAATCCCTTATGCACGTTCTCGGTGTTAAAGATATCTCCATCCTGCATGGGGAAAAGATTGCGCAAGGCTTTGACATTGGTGACAGCCTTATTGCCGGTGAAGGTAATCGACCCCAGACGATAGCGATCGGCTTCCTCAATTGGCAGGGTGATATCCACTGCTTTGCCCGGGCCATGCTTCATCAAAGGAAGAAGCAGACCCCCGCCTTTGGTATCGCGCATTTTGGTAATCGGGTCTTCGACCACCGCCTTGAAATAGCCTTTTTGCTGGTAGGCCTGACGGACTCGTTCTGCGTCTTCTTCCAGCTTGCTGGAGTCAAAAGTGCGCGGCAAAAGGTTTTCCAGAACAATCGAGCGCGGAATGCCAATGGGTTTCAGGTTCTTCATGGCGGCGCGCAGCTCGCGGTCTTTCAGGTGTTTGTTGCCTGTAAAGGTAATCTTCCCGACCTTGACCTTGGGGCCTTCCTTCACTACAAAAGTGATGCCTACCGCCGAGGGTGGTATGGGATGGACCTCTGTCCGGATGTTGGCAAACTGCCGGCCATGCTCCGCCAAAAGGTCTTTGATGGTAACCTCAGCTTTTTTTACCTTGGTAGGGTCATACTGGTTTTCCACCGAGAGCCCGACTTTGTTTTGCTTAAAACGGTCAAGCACGTCGCTCTGGGAGACAGAGTTCAGACCTTTGTATTCGATAGTGCGAATGGTGGGCTTTTCCCTTACGTAGATGTGGATGATCCAGCCTTTGGGACTCTCCTCGCGCTCGAAACGGATGTCGTCAAAATATCCGGTATTCCACAGCGAATTGAAATCACGCTCCAGCAAGGCCGGATCGTAGACGTCGCCCTCGCGGGTCTGAAGGCGCTGCTTGATCGTCTCGACCGGAATGCGCCGGTTGCCATGGATCTGGATGCCTTGCACCAGACCGGTTTCCTGCGCGCTGGCCAAACGAAAAGCCAATAATGTCAATAAAAAGACGACGGACCGCGCTACCCACCTGGTTCGCGCGCTCGAATTTTTGCCGCATGCCTTGCAACCCGCAGCAATTACAGGACTTTTCGTTATAAGGCCAGAAATAAGAAGACCTCGATGTGGTAATCAGGAAACTGCCATTATAAAGCACACAGCTTGATGAGTGCTACAACTTTGGTAACCGCAACTTGCTGCTTATCTTATGTTTGACGCTAAGAATGCGGACACCGGCGATAAACTCCGAGCCGGGTGGAACCCTTAGTTGCCTTGACATTCATACTTACCAGGCGCTTGATAAAAAACGCCCGGGTTAAATTCGAAGGCCAGCTGTTGAATGGTGTCTACAAATGCTGCTCAGGCCGTTTTGGAGTCTGGCTGATGGTTGCGCTTTTTAAAATCCATGTCAGATTTCAGCCGATCCGCCGAGCGTATGAGGCGAAAGCTCGCCCGCCGCCCGCATAACCGGCAAAAGGGAAAGACTTCCCGTACAAGTACAGTTGCTTCATGGGAAAAACGATGCTGGTAGTGCCGCACCTCATAAATACCCGTTTCCGGGGCCTGGTCCCCGGGCTTAAAAATTTGATCATCCACTCCCGTAGTACCTCTCTTGAAGAATCGATCTGCGAGCCTGGTGCGGGGAAGAGCCTTGATTACCGCTACTAAATTACTATAATTTTGACGTTAAACGCGCCGGATGGCAAGGGGGTACCGGAATATTTTCGGATGCTGAAACTTGCGGGATTGTTCCTGGAAGCGGGCTAGTGGTTCGCGATCCGGCAGCACTTTTTTGAATGGTAAAACAGATCCTTGAACTCGCCAGGCTCACTCAGGATTTTGCCTGCGAACTTTTCCCCTTCTCTTCATTCGGGGTCACGCCCGCTCAACTTCTACCAGCGTAGAGTAAAATGTCGCCCCCCTGCCGATATCGGTGAGCCGTTCGGAAGTGAGAGCATTGATGCTGGCGGCATTGGACGAGAGTTTCGCCCAATTCAACCGGCTGGCAACAACGCCCGGCTGCGTGGTTCCATTGACGTGCGCCTTGAGAAGCACTGAGCCGCGAGCATTGAACACCCTGACCTGGTCGCCTTCACCAATGCCACGCGCTCTGGCGTCGTCTATATGGATCTCAAGCAGTTCGGTTTTTTCCAAGGCTTGTATCGAGGGCAGGTTACTGAAAGTGGTATTTAGAAAATTGTCGGCTTTGCGGGAGAGCAGTTCCAGAGGATATTTTTCGGCTTCTTTGGAGTGCCGTGATTCGAGCGGCGGCACGAAACGCACAACGGGATCAAGCCCAGCCTCGGCCAAAGCTTCGCTATAGAGTTCGGCCTTGCCGCTGGCCGTAGGGAAATTTCCCTGCGCAAAAGGAAGAAATGGCCCATCGCCCAGGTTGAGCCGGATGTGGCCCTTTCGCTCCAAGGCCGCGCGGTCGATGCCTTCGAGCCACTGATTCTCGGTTTGAAGCGCAGAATCGATCATCTGGTCTTCGGTCTCATTGAAGCAGGCATCAACTTTATGAAAGGCAAATCGGTGGGCCAGGTCGCGGAACAGCTCCACATTGCTGCGGCACTCGCCCAGAGGGGCTATGGCTTGATTGGAGATTTGCAGGTGGTAGTGGCCGTAAGCTGTTTGCAGATCCTTGTGTTCAAAGAACGTCGTAGCGGGTAGGAGCAGGTCGGCATAATCCACCGTATCCGTGAAGAACTGTTCATGCACAACGGTGAACAGATCGGGGCGCTTGAAGCCACGAACCACGTCATTATGGTTTGGCGCTACCGCCGCTGGATTGGAGTTATAAACAAAGATCGCCTTGACGGGCGGGTCATCCACCTGGGTGAGCGCCTTGCCCAGTTCAGACATATTAATGGTACGCGCCACGCGCTTCAGCGGAGAGCGCAGCATCAGGTCGGGTCGCATAAGCGCATCTTTATTGAGTTGCCAGGAGCCGGAGGTGGAAAGCTGCAAACCGCCGCCTGCTTCTTTCCACGATCCGGTGATGCAGGGCAACATGGCGATGGCTCGCACTGCCGAGCCGCCATTTTCTGAACGCTGCACGCCATAGTTGACGCGGATGACTGCCGGCCGCGCATTCACATATTCGTGCGCCAGCTGGCGGATATCCTGGGCCGCAATCCCCGTCCATTGGGCGACTTTTTCCGGTGGATACTCCTTGACTCGCTCCCGCAATTGTTCAAAGCCGAGGGTATAGCGGGAAACATAGCCGGAATCGTGAAGGCTCTCACCGATGATTACATGCATCATTCCCAACGCCAGGGCAACGTCTGTGCCCGGATTGATGGGCAAGTACCAGTCGGCACAACTTGCAGTCCGGGTCTTGTAAGGATCGATGACCACCAGACGCGCGCCGTTGCGGCGCGCTTCTTCAATGAATGGCCACAGATGAACATTGGTTCCATGGATGTTGGCGCCCCATGCCAGAATGAACCTGGAATGACGAAAGGCCTCGGGTTCGGTCCCCAGTTTTTTCCCCACAACCGTAATCAGGGCATCACCGCCTGCGGTGGCGCAGATGGTACGATCGAGTTGCGAGGCGCCGAGAAGATGAAAGAAACGGTGGTCCATGGAGGCGTTATTCAAAACGCCTAACGTTCCTCCGTAGGAATAGGGCACTATGGCTTCTGGGCCGAATTCCCGGCTTATTGCAGTGAAGCGCTCATAAATTTCATCCAGAGCTTCCGGCCACGCGATGCGCTCGAAGTCATCGGCATCACGGCTGCCGCCGCCCTTAGGCATATTCTTTTTCCGGCGCATGGGATACAGCACCCGGCCGGGAGAGTAGACGCGGTCCAGGTATTTGGCCACTTTGGCACAGAGAAACCCCCTGGTTACAGGATGAGAGGCATCGCCCTGAATCCTGACTGCTCGACCAGCGTCGGCCCCTTCAGTTTCCACGGTGATCAGGACCCCACAGGCATCAGGGCAATCGTGCGGACATGCGGCATAGACCTGCTTCTTCATAGCGTCCCAATCCTTAGCTGATTATAAGAGTTTTCCCCGGGATTAAGAATTAAGTTGACTGCCTTGATGCCCGGGTTAAGGGGACTAAGGTAAATTCTGGATCGTTGAACCGGCCATTTTGGGCCGTCCTCCCTTTTTGGGAATTAAAAAGTATTAACATTTCGATTTTTCTTGTCACTGCACCACTCCGGGGGCTAAAAAAGAATCTTCAGATGAATGGTTCCGAGTCTCCGTGCTCCTGCACGGGTACCTTCATCTGCATTGGTGAATGAGGAGCTAATCGTTACTCTCCCTCCTCTGCTCGGGCAAAGAGCTGCTTGCGAGGCTACTCTTTGCCCTTTTTTTGCCCTTCCGGCATTTTTCAACGTTCCAACCTGCTGCCACTCTGCTGCGTCCTAGTCTCTGATGGAGTTGAACTCTGGTATCGCGATCGTAGCTAACTTTCTTGTGATTGTGGCCCTGGTGGTTTACGGGATGCACCTGTTTGCCGAGTACCACGCGCGCGGGCGCTGGGCAAAGAATGTGACCTCTCTTCTCGCAGGACTGGGCATGTTTGTTCTTGCCTTTGCCCTGCTGCTCACGCCGCAAAATGCAGACGTGCTGGCGCTGGTTGCTAAAACCAAAGCTCCCCAGGTTTTTTTAGGCATCAGCAGCGCGCTGCTGCTGGCCGCCATCGCCGCATTCGGCATCATTACCTATTCCCGGCCACTGCGGCTCTGGCACGAAAAAAGAATCGAGCGTGATTTAAAACGTGATCTTCCCAAGATTCCTTAAGCGCCCGCCGCGCCCGGGAAGCTCGCTGGATCGCGGGAAAGTTCTACGCTGGCCCGGCGCGTCCCCCGGTGATCCGGAAGCTGCACAGCCGGCCTCTGGATTCAGGAGTTTGCTTGTGCGCGTTGGCCCGGGGTTAGTAACTGGCGCAGCCAATGTCGATCCTTCGGCGGTGCTTACCGCTACGGTGGCGGGCGCCGCTTATGGCTATTCGCTTCTCTGGGTGGTGATCCTTTGCATTCCCTTTCTGCTATCGGTCTTTGCGGTCTCGGCGCGATTGGGTCATGAGACGCGCCAGGGGTTTGTGGACCTTCTGCGCACCCACTATGGAAGCCCGGTGGCCCTGAGCTGCGCGCTTCTGGTGATTGCCAGCAATATGGCTTTGATCGTCGCCGACCTGATAGCGGTGACCGACGCCCTTTCTATTATTCTCGATCAGCGGCGCATCTTCTTTATTGCCGCGGTGGCGTTTTCGGTGTGGTTTCTCCTGATTTTCCATCACTATCATAGGATCACGCGCGTCCTGGTGATCTGCGCCTTGCCTCTGTTCGCTTATGTCGCCTCAGCAGTGCTGGCGAGGCCATCGCCCAGACAAATTTTGCTGCATTCCTTTCTGCCGCACGTGGCGCGCGACCCGGGCTACGCGATGACGGTTGTAGGTCTGTTCGGCTCTCTGCTCACTCCCTACGTCCTGATCTGGCAGAGCAGCTCGCGGCGCGAGCAAGCCTCACTGGAAGGATTGGAGCCACACTATGCCGAACATCCTTTGGGCACATTTGTTACGACCTTAATTGCTTTCTCGGTGATCGTGGCGGCAGCCGCGATCTTGAACCCGGCAAGCATCGCCTTGAATCCAGAGCAGGTCAGCAACATGTCTTTCCGGCAGGCGGCGCTGGCCCTGAGCCCTTTGGGCCAGATTGGGCCCATTCTGTTCGCCTTGGGAATTATCGGGGCCGGCATGGTGGCCCTGCCTGTGCTGGTAGCATCCCTTTGCTACGCCACCGCCGAAGCCATGGGATGGAAGAGCGGATTGAGCGAGAATCCCTGGGAGGCCAAGCGGTTTTATGTCTTAATTTCAGCCGTCGTATTTCTGGCTGCGGCAGCGAACTTCTTTCACATTAATCCGGTGCAGGCGCTCTACTGGTCGCAAGTTCTGGCCGGAATACTGACGATTCCAATTCTTATCTTTATTCTTGTGCTCTCCAACGACCGCCGCATCATGCGCACCACCAATACCTCAAGCCAGAACTTCTGGATTGGCGCGGCCGCCGGCGGGTTGACCGCCTCCGGTCTGCTGTTGCTATGGTGGAAACTCGCTTCGGGGTAACCCCTTCACTTCAGTGCAACAGCGGTCCATCTTCAGAGTTCATACACATGTACACTGTTGAGTAATTCTATGCGGCACGAGCAGTTTGAAATCTGGGTGTTGCGCGCAAAGCGTTGGGAGATGTCGTCCTCGTTTATGGATTTCGAACTTGCCTCCGCCATCGCCAATGCCAATACGTATAAGGAGCGCATGCGCTTGATCCACGCTGTTTATGAGAACGGAGCCCGCGTTCAGGAAGATATCCTGGCGGAGATGGGAACGACGAGGGAAAAACCGTGAAGCAGTTCTCAGTTCTCAGTTCTCGGTTCTCAGATGTGGACGTTGAAAGCAATCCAAGCGCCGCGAAATTCAGTAGAAGGAAATCCCACGCCATCTTGCCCCTTAATCTGTGGCAAGTAACTGGGAACTGAGAACTGCTTTTACGCTGCCCGTTCGTCCACTTGTTCCTGCTGTCTGGGCTCGCCGGTTCCGGTGAAGTCGGTCAAACCGGTCACGGCGGCCATAGCCAGGCCTTGAATTCGAAAGAACCGGGATTCGGGTTCATCGGAAAAGCGCATCATGTCAGGAAGCCCGGCCACGAGGCCCGACATGGCAAAATCAATGGACCCATGGGTTTCAAAGCTGATTGCATCTACTACGCCGCCGGGATAATCGGTCAGCGTAGTGGTAAGCACCTCAGCCGCTCCACAGACCAGGCTGGCGAGCGCCGCGCGCTTGTTCCGCCTCCAGAACAGCCCCGCCATAGCAAGAAAAGAGGCGGCGGTAGCGTAATCGATGATGGCATGTGTCTTGGGATTTATAACTTTGGGCATGCGGTTCGCGGCCCATTTGGCGGTCTGGTCAAGCAATGGCATAATTCGCTCCTTTGGTTTTGGAGTGGAGCAGCGATATAGAAGTTGTCTTGAAAGATTGCCCAATCGTCGTGCTACCGGCTTGATAGGAATACTATCCCGCGTAATCAGCGAAATCCGCGGTAGGGGTTTCTTTTTTAATGTTCGATCGGTAGCGCGGGGGTGATTTGCTTTCCATCCAGATAGAACGTGACTGCGCCCATGGTGTCGGTGCGGAAGGTTTGGACGTGGGCTTGCTCCAGGCGCTCCAATACGTCGGGACGCGGGTGGCCGAAGGGGCTTCTGTAGCCTACCGAGATCACGGCGAACCGGGGATGCACTGCGTCCAGCAGGTCGGGTTGGGTTGAAGTGGAGCTGCCGTGATGGCCTACTTTTAACAGGCCGGCGCTTACGTCTTCATTCGCGAGAATATGTTCGATCTTCTTTTCGGCGTCGCCTTCCAGCAGCACCGCGGTCTGGCCATAAGTGGCCTTCATTACCAGCGAGTCGTTGTTTTCGGCGCGCTGGTGCAGCGCCCAGTCACGGGGCGGGGCGAGCACGCGGAAGCCGGCTCCGCCGAAGGAAAACTCTTCGCCTTCGGTGCGGTTGATGATTGTCATGTTCCCGGCGCGCGCCTGCGCCCCGAGCGCTTCGACCTGCGGGATCGCCGGCTCGGGCCCCAGCCACAACTCATGAGGACGGAAATTCAGTATGACACTGTGCAGGCCACCGATGTGATCGGCGTGGGCGTGGGTGAGCGCAACCGCATCGAGATGGGTGAAGCCGCGCGACCACAGGTAGGGTGAGACCACATCTTCGCCGGTGTCAAAGCGGCTTTCGCTGCCGAGGGCCCCGCCGGCGTCAATCAGCAACGTGCGGCCCTGGGGCGTGACCACCAGGATGGAATCTCCCTGGCCGACGTCAATGGCGGTAATTTCCAGCACGCCGGGGTAGAGATGCGGGCGCGGCGGAATGAGGACGGCGAATGCGCCGGCCAGCAGCAACAGCATTGAACATGCCGCCAGGATTTTTGGCGCACGGGTTAAGGCTTGCACTGACATATCTCCCCAGCGCGTGGCGGCGAAGGCCAGCAGTAACGTCGCGACCAGGAATGCTGTCATCCATCCGGTTGGGTCGGCGACGCGCACATCACCGATGGCGATGTTATGAAACTGAAAGTGGGCCAGCCTTTCCACTACATAATTAGTCCAATGCACCAGCAGCAGCGTAACCGCGGCGGGCAGATGCGCCAGAGGCGGCCAGATGCAGGCCAGCGCCAGCGCGATTCCCGCAATGGGAAGAAGGATTCCGTGCAGCGGGACGATAATCATGTTGGTGGGGAGCCCCAGGGTCATGGCGCGATGAAAATAGATGGCCATGGGAAGCGCCAGGCTGAGCTGCAGAATGGCGGATATCACCATGACATCTGTAGCGAAGATTGCCGCGCGCCAGCCGCCCAGCATCGTCCAGTTGGCGGGCCGGTTTCCCATCAGGCGCGCGAGGCGCTGGGTCACCATGCGCACATCGAGGCGGAACTGCGCGGTGCGCGGCGGCAGTTCACGGTCGTACTCGGTGGAATCAAAATGGCGCAGTGCGATGCGATATGGATCTACTGTCTTTTCCAACAACGGCAACGCGATACCTGCGATGGCGAGCACGGAAAGAAAGCTCAGTTGGAAGCCGGGGTCGAACAGAGAGCGCGCGTCCCACACCAGCATGAGCAGGGCGGCGGCGCCGATAGCGTTCAGCGGATTGCGCTCACGGTAGAGCAGCCGAGCCGCCAGATAAAGCACCAGCATGACAGTGGCGCGGATAACGGGCGCGCCTCCATCAGTGAGCAGACAATAAAAGATTGTTGCCAGAATGGTTCCCAAGGTCGCCAACCAGTCGCCCACGCGGAGCCGCCGCAAAAACCACATTACGGCCAGGGCCAGGATTCCCACTTTGAGACCGGCAACTACCAGGATGTGATAGGCGCCGGTGCGCTGGTAATCCACCATGATCTCGCGGTCAAGGCCGGTGCGGTCGCCAATCAGGAGAGCCGCCAGCAGCGCGCCATCTTCGCCTTTCCACAGCGCGTGGATTTTGCCGAGCAAGCTGCGCCGCGCTGCGCTGAGCCGCTGCTTCCAGAGGCTGCCGGAATTTCCCGGCAGGCGTTCGACTTCGTCGGCGCGCACCGAGCCCAGGGCGGCGATGCCTTGCTGGGCGAGGTATCCGCGCTCGTCAAATGCGCCCGGATCTTTGAAGTTGCGCGGTTGGCGCAGTTTGACGGGAAAGCGCACGCGCTCGCCGTAGAGTATCAGGCGAATTTTGCCGGAGCTCGAGGCTTCACCTTCCGCCTGTTCACCGTAGCTCTCCTGCGCATAGACATTGAGCCGGAGGGAAAATTTGAGCGGCAATGCAGCATTGTCGTCGAGCCCATTTTCTACGGCAACATCTACCAGTTGCGCCTCGCCTCCGAAGGCTGAGGTGCGGCGCACGCCGTCGCGCAGGGCGTAACCTTCAACCACGACCTCGCGGCCGTCGGTAATGCGGGCAAAGCGGCCGTCGTTTTCAGGGTGGGACGCGCTGATCTGCTGGAGCTGTAAGTTGAGCGCGCCCAGAAAGGCGAGGGCCAGCAGGCAGAGCGGACGCGCCAGCCAGCGCCTGCGGCGGTAAAAAAATAAACAGGCGGCCAGCAATAGCGCGGACGATACAAGCCACCAGACGGATGGACGCCATACTCTGGAAGCCAGCATGATTCCTGCGGCGAAGACCACAGCCGCCCACAGCAGCGGGACAGGTTGCGGGCGCACATCAGGCCCGGCACTGGCGGTCTCTTCCCTTTTCGGGAATGACGGCGCGGGAGCTGTGGCGGCGGTGGTCATGCGATTATGGAAAACCGCTTTCGGGTTCGGCGGCTGAAGAATGTTTTGCGAGACCCGAAAGCAAGCGCCGTCCCTTACGGGACTTGGTTCGTGTTCTACGGTTACCCAGCGGTGAACCGCTGGGCTATAATACGCCACCCCTTCGGGGTTGTTCATCTTTCTGGCGGGCGCCTGCGCGAGAGATGAACTACGGTTTCGATGTGGAAGGTCTGGGGGAACAGGTCGAGCAAATGTATCTGCGCGATGGCGTAGCCGGATTGCAGGAATACGGCGAGATCGCGCGCCAGCGTGGCCGGATCGCAGGAGACATAGGTCACGCGCGCGGGAGCAAGAGCGGCGAGTTTGCGCGAGACCTCGTTTCCCAGGCCGGCGCGGGGAGGATCAACCACTACCAGATCAAGGTTGCCGGGAGTGGGCGCGGTCTTGAAATATTCCAATGTGGTCGCGCAGTGCGCTCGTACATTTCGCGGCACGTTTTTTCGCAAGTCAGCAAAAGAAGACGGCGCAATCTCTACGGCCTCGACCCGGTCGAAGGTCCTGGCCAGCGGGGCGGAAAATAATCCTACGCCGGCATAAAGATCGAGCGCCAGCTTTCCCTTGGCATCGGCGCAAACAACTTCTATCAGAGGATGCACGAGAAAGCGGTTGGTTTGAAAAAACGATCCGGGGCTGACCTGGTAACGGACCGATCCAGCTTCGTAAATGAATGCCTCGGGCTGAAGGGAATATTCCACCTTCGCGCTGGGTTCGCATTGCATCTCAGGCCGGGTGTGCTTTGCCCGGGAAAGAATTGAAAGCGATGTTATAGCGGGCAGGCGCGCGCGAAGGTTTTCTGCAAGCTTCTGCCAACTTTCCTCAGGCAGGGGTTTTTCCGCATAGAGCTCGAGCAGCAGTTCGGCGTCGGCGTGGCCGGCAAAGAATTCGATTTCAGAAAGAGGGTAGCCCGCGAACCCTCCGCCACGGCCCATCTCCCAAATAGCTGCGATGGCGCGATTGATGAGCGGCGAGCTGATAGGGCAGCTCTCAACCGGAAGAAGGTCGTGCGAGTTGTGCCAGTGGTATCCCAGAGCAAAGGGTTCGACGGTAATTTTCATACGCGTGCGATTGCGGTATCCCCAGGGGGGAGAAGGATGCAGATGAATCTCGCCCTCCCATTTTATTTTTGCCGTGCGCTCCAGGGTCTCGCTCAGGATCTGGCGCTTGATGGCAAGCTGATTTGCGTATTCCGTGTGCTGGTAGTGGCAGCCGCCGCAACGTTGAAAATATGGGCAGAGCGGAGCGATGCGCTGCGGCGATGGTGTGAGAACTTTTTCCAAGGTGGCGCGCACGAATCCCGGCTTTTCTTCCACGGCGCGGGCTTCGACCTGCTCTCCGGGTAAGACGAAGGGAATAAAAACGGCTTTGCCGCGCTGGTCTTTTTTTTGTTTCTTCGCCTGACCAGGTTCATCCGGTGTGACAAAGCGCGCCAGGCCGTCGCCGCCATAGATCAGCTTTTCAATGGTCAACTGCACGCAGCCAGCTTACACGAAGGAGGCGCTGAGTTCAGGCTGACGGCGTTGTCCTTGCTCCGTCAGGGCAGATCAAAGCCGCCGCGGACCGCAGTTGCCGCAGGTAAGGTTTGGTTTTGCCAATTGCCCGACACATCCTGCCAGGTTTGCTGCAGGGAGCCGTCATCGCCACGAAAGAAGACGTGCGGACCATCGATTGGGATACCGTAATTACTACTGTTAATGACCCCGAAGGGGAGAACTCCCAACAGCAGAGAAGGCCGGCCGGGGAGGGTGGCGGTGCTCCAGTTTGAGCCGACTCCCGCAGTGAACTCAAGGCGTCCGCTCTTTCCGACGTAGAAGATCACAGCCACGGAGCCTTCGATTGCCAGCAACTGGAAGCCAAGGGGTGAGCCAGGCAAGGCTTGAGTATTCCAATTGCTTCCATCGTACGAACTTCGCTGCAATGTTCCATTCGCATCCACAAAGAAAACCTGTTGTGAGCCCAAGGCAACCGGAGCACCGGCAGGATTGCCCGGTAACGGCTGGGTATTCCACGCGCTCCCATCCCACCAGCTCTGGGTCAGCCGGCCGTTTTGGCGGTAATAAACATGCTGTTCTGGGGGGTGTGCAAACCTGGTGCTGTTTAACATCACGCCGAAGCTCATTGCGCTCAATCCTAACGCCACTTCCGGCGCACCGGGAAGCTGTTGCGAGAGCCAGCTATCGTCGGGCCGCTGCCAGGACTGATGGAGGGCGTTATCCTGAACATAAAAGACGTGCATTTCTGGACCGTAAAAGTCGGAGTTGACCGCAGTTATTCCTCGCGCTGGCCGTCCGGGCAGCAGCTGCGTTGACCACCCTGACGCGTTCTGCCAGGACTGCGCCAAGGCCCCGCTTACATCCTTGAAGAACACGTGCAACTCATTACCAGGCGCCCACCCCAGCGCGATGGGCCAGCTTGCCGGCGACCCGGGCAAGACCTGCGAATTCCAGGAACGCCCGTCCCACCAGCTTTGATTGAGCGATCCATTCGCGCCAACAAAGAAGATGTGCTGCTCGGTACGCTTGGTCTTAGGATTGTAGTAATTTTCCGCTCCGGTAGCGGTTTCAAAAAAGGTAAGTGTCATGAGGTTTTCTCCTTCCTACACTCCTACACTATTCGATAGTGTCGTGAGACAGAAACCCGTTGCATGGAAAACAGCCCGGTTGCCAGAAGTAAAGAGCTGACCCAGCCGCTCACGGCATTGGTGCTTGCAGTAGGAATTCCCCGGTAATTTCATTAATATAAGGACTTGATCTCTCGCCAGGGCTTAGGGGTAAGTAAATATGGAACCCGGACAGGAAACACAACGTTGGCTGGCTTTTAATCTTGATGTAAAGGTCGTAGGGCTGGTCATTAATAATAAGGAGTATTTGGGCCAGTCGCGGGTGGGTACGGTCAGTCCTAACGGCATTGGTCTGTTCATTCCCGCCAATCTCAAGCTGAAGGACGTAGCCCAGATCAGGTTCACCCTGCCCAAAAGCAGCGACATCATCAAGGCCAAAGCGGCCGTGCGCAACCGCACCGGCTTCCGCTATCTTTTTGAGTTCCAAGAGCTTGCTGACGGTGACCGAGAGAAGATCCGCATTGCCTGCCTGGCGGATGGGAAACCCTAAAGCAGTTCCAAGTTGCAAGCTACAAAGGCAAAGCAAGTGCTTACCGCGGATTGCGCGGATTTTTAAGAGCAGTTGCCGGTTCCTAGTTGCCAGTCTCACTGCAAATCCTTTCACATGCGGGGATTAGCACAACCGCCCAATGCAGCTCTCGCGGGCTTTAACAGAAATTTAACCTGTTTCATCGAAATTTAATCTCCCAAGAACAATCCTGAAACACAAGCGCCTTAGCATCTCTCCCGTACTCTGCTTTTGAAGTTTGCGCAATCAAGATTCGCGCTTCCCAAAGTGTTTCCAATCAATTTTTGTGGAGGAATTTAGCATGGCGTCTCAGAAGACTTTCTCTTCTGTAAGAAATCTATCAGCGGCACGAGCGTTGGTTCTGCTCCTGGCCACAACCATACTTTGTTGTCTGCCGCAACATGCCCGGGCGCAGGTTCTCAAGGGCTCCGTGACACCGATCAAGCATGTGGTCGTGATTTTCCAGGAGAACGTCTCGTTTGATCACTATTTTGGAACGTATCCCCACGCGAAAGCAAACAAAGACGGTTCGGTATTTTTTGCGGGCGCCAAGGACGATACACCCAGAGTGAACAATCTGGAGAGCGCCGGGTTGCTGGCTCACAACCCCAACAAGGCGAACCCTGTCCGCATTGACCGCAGCACTCCTAACACATGCGACCAGGGCCATGGCTATAGCCAGGAACAAGCCGCCTTCAATGGCGGTCTGATGGACAAGTTCGTAGAACAGACGGGCTGCGTTGACCCGGTTTTAGGGGCAAGCAGCGTAATGGACTACTACGACGGCAATACTGTTACCGCGCTTTGGAATTATGCGCAGCACTTTGCCATGAGCGATAACTCGTTCGGAACGACGTTTGGCCCCTCGACCCCGGGCCTGCTGAACCTGGTGTCGGGGACCACCTTTGAGGCAACCATCACAAACGGCCTTTCCGGCAAAGGCAACATCGCGGGCGGCGGCTCTGTGGGCGCGGTGATCGGCGATCCTGATCCGGCCGATGACATCTGCTCCAACCCCAAGCGGACGCAGATCAGGATGTCGGGGCAAAGCGTGGGCGACCTTTTGACCAACGCAGGAGTTACCTGGGGATCGTTCATGGGCGGCTTCGCGAATTGCAAGGCGGTCTCGACGGGAATTACCGGGCTGACCACGGCGGATTACATTCCGCACCACGCATTTTTCCAGTATTGGAAATCCACTTCCAATCCCAATCACGTGCCTCCGACGTCGGCTGCGCTGATCGGCCACAACGCCGACGCCGCCAACCACGAGTACGACATCAACGACTTCTGGAGTGCGGTTGCGGCCGATAACCTGCCGGCGGTAAGTTTCCTCAAGGCGCGTGCCATTGAAGACGGACACCCGGGTTATTCCGATCCGCTGGATGAACAGCTCTTCGTGGTAGACACGATCAACAAACTGCAAAAGACCGACGAGTGGAAGAGCACCGCGGTTTTCATTGCATATGACGACTCCGACGGATGGTATGACCATGTCATGGGGCCCATCGTTAATCAATCGAATACATCGGATGACGCGCTGCTCGGCCCCGGCAACTGCGGCACTCCGAAGCCGGATGCCGCGGGAGCGATTCAGAATGGCCGTTGCGGCTACGGTCCGCGGCTGCCGCTGATTCTCGTCTCGCCTTTCGCGCGGCAAAACTACATTGACCATCGTGTGACCGACCAGTCTTCCATCACCCGCTTCATCGAAGACAACTGGCGGCTGGGCCGCATTGGAAACGGTTCTACCGACGCCATTGCGGGCACGGTCAATGGGCTCTTTGACTTCGACGACCACCACCGTGCCCCGAAGCTGTTCCTTGATCCATTGACCGGCAAACCGGTTGATGGCGATCGCGATGATGATGACCGGCGCTGAGGTCAATTTCGGCAAACCGTTTGCGAAGCGGGCAGAAACTCACTGCCCGCTTCCTGCTGTCACTGTTTTGCAATTAACAAGCTGGAGTGATGTGCGTTGAGAGCGTCGTGCATAAGCAACGCTCTCGACGCTATTCTTCCTGGAGAGAGAGAACTCACATGAAAATGAAAGCTGCAACACTGGTTGCCGTACTGACATTCACCAGCGCTCTTTTCGCGGGCGAGGGCCCGGTGCCCAAGGGCGTTCCCCACCTGGACCATGTCTGGGTGATCATGATGGAGAACCACGGTTTTCCTCAGATCATGAATAATCCGAACGCGCCGTTTGCCAACCAACTGACAAAATCCGCTAATTTTGCGACCAACTATTTTGCCATTGGCCATCCCAGCCTGACCAATTACCTGGAGGTGGTCGGCGGTTCGAACTTTGGCGTGCGCAGCGACAACAATCCCGATTGGCACAACAAAAGCTGCATGGCCAACCTCGCCTCCGGGACCGTCAACCTGGATGGCCCAATATCGAGCGGATCGGTTTGTCCGATCGGCGGCACGGGCACCGACGCCGCAACTCCGGCCCTCGATACCACAAACGAATGCCCCAATCCTCCACAGTCCTGCCCTCCGGGCTTGATCAGCATCGACGGAGGTTCCATTCCTGCCGCTGACAACACGTCCGGCAAGACCATTGCAGATCAATTGGCGGCCCAGGGGCTCAACTGGAAGAGTTACCAGGAAAGCCTGCCGCCCACAGGCGCCGATTCGATTGGCTTCAGTGACGGTTTTTTTACGGATAACCCGAACATCCATCCCGTGCCGCCTGCTGAATCCCAGGGTCTCATCAAACTCTACGCCGCCAAGCATAATCCCTTCGTGTACTTCCGCAGCGTGCAGGAAAGCGAGGAGCCCGGTCTCAGCCTGAAGCAGGTTGTGGGCTTTGAGGGCGCGCATGGACTGTTTGAAGACCTCATTTCGGGCCACGTGCCGCCGTTTTCGTTTATCGCCCCTAATCAGTGCAATGACCAGCATGGACGCGGCAATGCCGGTCCAGCCTGCGATTTTGATCCCAATGACAATGGCGCACAGGACGGATTGAACCCAGCATTGATTTACCTGGGGGACCTCACGTTACGCAACCTGGTCAAGGCAATTCACAGCTCGCCGGCCTGGCACGATGGGCGTAACGCCATCGTCGTTCTCTGGGATGAAAATGACTATAGCTTTGTGCCGAACGTCAATCAAGTTGTGTTGACCGTCGACACCAACTATGGCGAGCACGGGGTCCGCAGTGCGAAGCGCTACACGCACTTTTCGCTGCTCAAATCGCTGGAGGCCGGCTTTGGCCTGCCTTGCCTGAATCACGCTTGCGATGGAAGCGTCAAAGTCATGTCAGACCTTTTTGCCGCGGATGATGACCGCTAGAACGGCGAAAATGGCGTCAAATTCGAAGTACTGAACCCAACCTTCACGCCAGGTCTCCCTTCGCCTGCGTGATCCTGGCCCGCCCTTCCTGATAGGGCGGGCATTTTTTTAGCTCCAAGTTCCAAGCTACAAGGAAAACTGCTGATGTAAGATGATGGGTTCCAGGTGAATCCCATAATGAGCCCTAAGAACAGCGCCATCCTGCTGACAAAATGCCCGGAGCAAAAAGGGGTTGTGGCCGCGGTTGCTGATTTTATCTACAAACACAACGGCAATATTCTGCATGCTGACGATCATCAGGACCCCGAACTGCAAATGTTCATGATGCGGGTTGAATGGGAGCTGGAAGGGTTCGACATCGATCTTGACGAATTTGGCGCGCGCTTTGCGCCGGTGGCGAAAAAATTCAAGATGGAATGGCAGGCGGCGCATGCCAACCACCGGCCACGGGTGGCGATCATGGTTTCCAAATCGGGACACTGCCTGGCCGACCTGCTCTACCGCCATCAAATCGGCGAGATGGCCTGCGAGATACCGCTGATCCTCAGCAACCACGAAGATACGCGGCGGCTGGCGGAGTTTTATCACATCCCGTTCCATGCAATTGCACACGCAAAAGACGGCCGCGCAGAGGTGGAAGGCGAGGCCCTGAAGTTATTGCAGAAAGCAAAGATAGAACTCATCGTGCTGGCACGTTACATGCAGATTCTTTCGCAGAAATTTGTGGGCCACTATCCCAACCGCATTATCAATATCCATCATTCTTTCCTGCCCGCATTTACCGGGGCCAAACCTTATCACCGGTCATACGAGCGCGGGGTCAAGCTGGTGGGAGCCACCAGCCATTATGTTACCGAGACGCTGGATGACGGGCCCATCATCGAACAGGACTTTATTCGGGTTTCTCACCGCGATCGGCTTGAAGACCTGGTGCGCAAGGGCGGGGACGTGGAGCGCATTGTGCTTTCACGCGCGGTGCGCTGGCACCTGGAAAACCGCGTGCTGGTGTATGGCAACAAAACCGTGGTCTTCGACTAGAGACAGATCCTGGCTCTCAGCTCCAAGCTCCAAGAAGTCTCTTTCGCTCTTCGTCTATAAACACCGGCGTCGAGAAAAAGTTTCTCTCGCAAAAATACTTCTGGGCGGCTGATCTAAAGATCAGTTTTTCCAGCTTAAATGTTTATCTTTAGTCAGGGAGCCTGCGCTTATCTTAAGAGACCCAATTCCAAAAGCGGAATATCACTTTAGTAACTAGGCGCATTTTGTGTCTCCCATTTTGGGTCGCAACTTTTCCAGAGTGAAGGGTTCTTACTCAGTGAACGGTGCAACAACCGTCACGGAGGAAAGAGAATATGCGACGCATGAATAAACTGGCTCTTCTCACACTGGCCGGTGCATTAACTTTCGGATTGAATGCCTGGGCTCAGGACAACCAGCCCGATACTCAGAACGACCGGAAAGATATTCGTCACGATACAAAAGACATCCACAACGACAAGAAGGACATCCGCAACGATGAGAAAGACATTGACAAAGACCAGAAAGACGCGCGCAACGATCAGCGCGATCTGAACAAGGACCGCAAAGATATTCGCAAAGATCAAGAGTCGTGCGAGAACGGAAACAAGGCGGCTTGCAAAGATGCTTCCAAAGACAGAAAAGACACTCGGAACGACCGGAAAGACCTGAATAAGGACCGCAAAGACATCCGCAGCGACAAGAAAGACATTCACAACGACAGAAAAGACGTTCGGGCCGACAAACGTGACCGCCGAAAGGACCGGCGCGACATCCACCACGACCAACATGGCAAGTAAGTTCGGTTCGTGGAGGTAGGGGGGAGGGGGACGAAAATTTCGTCCCCCTTTTGGTTTTGTACTTAGACTTTTGCCTTTGCCTTCAGGCGCACCTGGCCATTATCGAGTTCGACGGAATATTCCACGCCGCTGCAGCCAAAGTCTTTGCGAATCTGTTCGGTTTTCTTTTTCAGGAAGGTCTTGAAGGAGTCGAAACTTGCAGAGCTTTGCTCGCCGGTTTTTTTCTTGGCCTCCATCATGGCATGAAACAGCGATTCCACGTTCTGGTGATCGGCCTCGATGTCGTAACAGACCACGGTAAAGGCTTTATTGGCTGCCAATTGCAGCGCGGCAGCGGCGGCATGCTCTTCAGCAGTACGGATGCCTTGAATGCCCATCATGGCGTCTTGCGGGCGGCTGTAGCCTTCTTCTTTGATCTTCAGCTTCTTACGCCACAGATCGCTGAAAACCGCGTATTTCTGGGCGATGCTGTTATAGCGGAAGCGCTGGGTGAAGTTCATGCGGCCGCCGTCGGAGTATTTCTTAATCATCGACTGCACGCGCCATTCGGTGTCGGTGGGAGGTTTTTTAGAGCCACCCCCAAAAAACACGTCATATTCGACTTTGAGCCGGCGCATGTTGTCTTCCAACAAATTCAACTCTTCGTCAACGGTCACAAATCACTCTCCTGGCCGGCAATCCAAAGGAACAAGGCAGGATTTTCTGGGGAGGACGAAATATATATATCACAAAAATGAGCCCTCCAGCGCTCCCTTGTCGGCCCTCAGTATTTTATTGAAAATTAAGATACTTGAGGGGGACCCAGGCGCAGGCATCTCGACCAAATCAGCGGCGGCGAAGGGCACTACGCAATCCCCTGGCTATATCGAACCATGCGAATAGTCCAAAGGTAATGGTTTTCCCCTACTCGTTTGTCTGCATCTAATCCGGGGAGAGATGGCGAAGAAGATACGGGTTGCGATTGCCGACGATCATTCTGTGCTGCGCGAGTCCCTGGCTGCGCTGCTGGAAAACCAGCGCGACCTTGAGGTCTGCGGGGCGGCTGCCAACGGTACGGAGGCGTTACGGATCGTGCAGGAGTGCCATCCGGACGTTCTGGTGCTCGATCTGTTCATGCCGGAAGGCGATGGTTTTGATGTGCTGCGCACGCTTGACCGCTCCGGGGCGCGGGTGGCCTCGGTGGTCTTGACCGGCTCGGAAAATCAGCTGGACTATGTGCAGGTCGTCCGCCTGGGGGCACGCGGCCTGGTGTTGAAGGGAGACAGCCCCGAAGTACTGTTCTCGGCCATCCGCAGCGTCGCCAACGGCGAGTTGGCCTTCAAAGACGATATTGCCCGCCAGGTGCTCAACAGCATGGCGTTGGAAACCCGGCATGCCCAGGGCTCGCTGCACCGGCTTAGCGAACGCGAACGGCAGATTGCGGTACTCGTAGCCCGGGGATTGAAAAACCGCGACATCGCCCAGCAGCTCACCATCAGCGAAAACACGGTCAAGCGCCATATGCAAAGCATCTTTAACAAGACGGGCGCCCGCGACCGTCTGGAGCTGGCGGTGTTCGCGTTGTCGGAATTAGGTACCTTAGCAGCTTAGAGGCAAGCTCCAAGCTCCCAGCTCCAAGATTTAAGGGTCCCGCTTCTTTTACAGACCTACAGCTCAGAGACTCGACAGCGGCTATAGGAGTCAGCCATAAAGCCTCTTGGTGATTGCGATCAAGACTATCAGTTCTTCATAAAAATTATAGATGGCTGTCCTGGAGTATTTAGCACGCGATTATGCACACTTGTGAAAGAAGTCAACTGCTCTCACCTGAGAGCTTGGAGCTGAGAGCTTAGAGCTATTTTCCCGCTGAGGCGGCGAGCTTTTTCACCATGGTGAGGACGATCTTGCGGTCGCTTTCATTCAGGTTGGGGGAGTAGCGGCGGATCTGGGTCAGGAAGCGGACTTCTTCTTCTCCCAGTTGGGGAACGGTTTTGGCGGCGCCGTTTTCTTCGGCGGGGGCCACGAAAAACTGCGCCAAGGGCACGTCCATGGCGGTGGCAATCTTGGCCAGGGTATCGAGCGAGGGTATGGTATGGCCGTTCTCCACCCGGGAGAGATAGCAGCGCAGCAGGCCGGTGCGCTTTTCGATATCGCCTTGGGACATGCCTTTTTCTAGCCGGAAGTTTCGGATGGTCTCGCCGATATTCATATAAGGTACTAGAGCGTCAATAGGGGAGTGCGTGAATAGTAACCATAAGTAGGCATTCTGGCAAGAACAAAAAATTTATAGGCAGTATGCCCAGGAATAGCTGCAAGCTCGCAGCTCCAAGCTGCGGGGAAAGTCAACTGCCGCCATAGTTTACGCGCCTCGCGTACAACCTCGCTGTCGTCTAGTTCGGGTTTAGTGTCACTTTGCAACACAGGCCGGTGCAGTCCGACGGCGAGGATAGACCATCACATAGGTATAATGCCCCGGTCTCGCCTGCTGAACAGCCCTAGGGATTAAAAACGGGAATGGGCTTCGAGGTATTGGCGTAATGATCCACACGTAAAGGTAGTTCACGCCTGAAGGCCCACCCCCTCAACTCAAGAGATCCAACTCCATAAAGATGGCCCCTGGCACCGGGTTCGGGCGATAGGAAACGATCTCGCGAAATCCCAGCCTCCGGTACATTTTGACAGCTGTTGCCATGGACTCAGGAATGGTATCCAGGAGCATGCGGCGGTAGCCTGTCTCTCGCGCCTCGCGAATGAGGCGCTCGGCCAGGGCCAAACCAATACGATGTCCACGGTGCCTGGGCTTGACATACAGACGCTTCATCTCGCAGACAGTGTTGTCATTTTCATATGGCGGGGTTTTATCAGGAAGGAATTTGTGTAGAGCGCCGCAGCCGGCGGGCTCGCGCCGCCAGAAGGCCAGCAGCAACCTGCCCGCAGGAGGGGCGTAATCGCCGGGAAGCGAGGCCAACTCCTTTTCAAAGCTCTGGAAGCACAAACTGAAGTTCAGCGACGCCGCATATTCGTTGAAAAGAGAACGCGCCACCTGCATGTGGGCGGAGGTTGTGGCTTGTAGTATCTGGAGCTGCATAGCTGTTCGTAGGCTATCAGACGCTCGGGAATTGGGATTGGGTGAAATTTTTGGTCAATAACATTTCAGACAAAATCGAATGCTGTCGAGGATAGCAACGCTCATTAGGGACAACTCTCGTACAATCCGCTGTTGTCAAAGGCGTTTGGCATGACGTGGTAATCCAGGTTGACCAGCATGACAGCGAACTGAATGGTCAAGTATTGGGTTCTGTAATTACTGAACCTCGATTCCGCTCACCAGGGATTTATCCAGAACCGAGGTGAACTGAATCACGTACTGCCCGGACCCATTGGCATTGCCCGTGAACTGCTGGATCACGGCTTTGTTCATGGCGCCCGCCGCTGCAAAGATGTCGAAGTTGGTAAGCACCTGGGTCTCATTAATGGAAACATTGAACTTGCGCTTGCCCGCCGCCGTCCAATAGGTCTCGGCGAAGTGCAGCTGCACGGTATGACTCGATCCGGCGGCAAATCCCGGAATCGTGTAGGTAAAATTCCCAATCCGTGCCGTCTGATACACCTGCATGGGCGCTGGATTGGTTACCCCGGTCAGATTGATCGAGTTGGCATGATTGATGGTCGTGCCGCCAGCGAAGTCCGTATCGCCCGCGAACGGGCTTACAGCCGGTCCTCCGGCATTGATGGCAAGCACCGGCGGTGGTGGTGGGCTGCCAACGGCGTTATGGATCGCGCTGGCATATTGCGCCGCAAGGCCGTTGCCCACGAAGTCGTCATACAGCCACATGAATCCGCCGGTAATGCCGCATTGGCTATGCCAACTGCTCATGATGCTGTGAACCTGGCTCGGCGTGTCGTTCCGATCCCACAGCCCCGCATATACGGGAACTGCGCCGAAGTTCCAGCCCGAGCACGGGTTGTTGCCCGCTCCTCCGGCGTATGCCTGCACATGCACCCCATCAACCGTGCCCGGACGCTGGCTGTTGATCTGGGAGACCAGACTCTTCCAATAGCCGCTGTTGTCAAAGGCGTCTGGCATGACGTGGTAACCCAGGTTGCCCAGCATGACAGCGAACTGAATGGTCGTGGTTGCGTCGAAGTTGTTTTCGTCGTCAAAATCAATGGCATCCACTGCCGGGATCGCTTGCTTCAGGGCCTGGAAGTCCTTGAAGAGAACGCTGTTCGGGCCGGTGCCCTGGGAAGTCACCAGCGACTGAACATCCTGCCAGTCACCAACATTCGACGATCCGATGCTGAACGTGATTCTCCTCACCGTTCCCTGTTTCAGGCTCGCCAGGCTCCCGGGAAAATCTGGGTGCTTCTGGTTCCCGATATAGGAACCATTCGAAGTCAGGGGAAAGTCTCCATTGAGATTCAAATCGCCGTTGCTCCTGACTTCAACGCTCCAGACAATGGCTTCGGTAAAGCCGGAATTCCTGATTTCGCCGATATGATTCGCCGCATTGTTGTAAAACGGCCCGCCGCCAAAAATTCCCACCAGTCCGGTTTGGGCTGATGCTGCGCCGGCCGAGAGTGCGATGGCAAAAGGAAGTAAAAGCAAAACGGTTGTGCAGCGTGAAACAGCGGTTTTCAAAGAAAGAAACGCTGACCGTGCGTTGCTTTCGAATTTCATACTTTCTCCTTAATGCTATGGCCCGCCCATTCTAAACCATGGAACGAAGTGTGTGGACGGGCTTGGTGGGTTGACGCAGATTACTGTGCGCGGGTTGAACAAGACCAAGTGCGTGGCCTTGCGATGTGCGCCGCCCTATAACGTGATGCACTTCGCTATGAGGCAACCACGAAAGCCAGGGCAAGGCAAGAATCCAGGCTGAACTCGGAACTCATCAACGCCGCACAGCGGCGGGAACCTGACCCGGCTTCGATCCACACAGCCGAGTACAGAACTGAACTTGCCTGTGGTGGATTGAAGATGAATTAGTCACAAGCTCTCAGGATGGCATTGACTAAAAAGTTGGCAGCTTTGTAGCTTGCAACTTGGAGCTGGGAGCTGCCGTGGCTTTATAATTCCTAGTTCGGTGTCCTAACGGATACCTTCCGCCGGGGGGCATCTCACCCGCGGGACCCTTGGAGCCCAGACTTGAAAATCCAACGCGCCATCCTCAGTGTTACCGACAAAACCGGACTGGTGGAGTTTGCCCGCGAACTCGCCTCTCTCAAGGTAGAACTGGTCTCTACCGGCGGCACCTCCAAGCTGCTGCGCGAGGCCGGCATCGCGGTGAAAGACATCTCTGAGCTGACCGGCTTTCCCGAAATCCTGGGTGGAAGGGTGAAGACCCTGCATCCCAAGGTGCATGGCGGCATTCTGCACCGGCGCGATAATCCGGATCATTGCGCCACCGTGGCCGAACATGGAATTCCCTGTATTGATATGGTCGTAGTGAACCTTTATGCCTTTGAGCAGACCGCGGCCAAGTCGGGGGTGAATTTTGAGGAGCTAATCGAGAACATCGATATTGGCGGGCCATCCATGATTCGCTCGGCAGCCAAGAACTTTGAGCATGTTGCGGTGGTGACCTCGCCCACCGATTACGCCGGCATTGCCGAAGAGATGAAAAAGTCTGGCGGGCAACTCTCTCCCGCCACCCGCTGGCGGCTGGCGCAAAAGGCCTTTGCCACGACGGCCGCATATGATTCCGCCATTGCCAGTACGCTGGAGCGCATTTCGCCCGATTCCATGCAACCCAACGAAGACTTCCCCCACACCCTGCGCATCATTCTGCAAAAAGTCTTTGACCTGCGCTACGGGGAGAACCCGCACCAGCATGCTGCCATGTATTCCGACGGTTCGGGTACGGGCATCGCCGGCGGCCGACAGCTACAGGGCAAAGAGCTCTCTTACAACAACATCGTAGACATGCAGGCGGCCTGGGACCTGGCCCATGAGTTCAGCGCGCCGGCCTGCGCCATTATCAAGCACACCAACCCCTGCGGCACGGCGACGGGCACGGACCTGGTGACCGCATATAAGAAAGCGTTGGAAGCCGATCCGGTTTCGGCATTTGGTGGAGTCATTGGCCTCAACCGCCCCATGGATAAAGAAACCGCGGAAGAAATCTGCAAGCTTTTTGTGGAGGTCATCGCCGCTCCTGCTTTCAATGAAGACGCGCGCGAGTGCTTTGCCGCCAAAAAGAACCTGCGGCTGGTGGAAATTACTCCTAAAGAAATGCGCTGCGCCCTGAAACACGTTTCCGGCGGGGTGCTGGTGCAGGATGTAGATGACCATCCCATTAGCGCAGCGGATTTGAAAGTTGTCAGCAAGCGCCCTCCCAGCGAAAAAGAAATTCGCGCCATGCTGTTTGCCTGGAAGGTGTGCAAACACGTGAAGTCCAATGCCATTGTGTACGCGAATGAGGGCCAGAGTGTGGGCGTGGGCGCGGGCCAAATGAGCCGGGTTGACTCCTGTAAACTCGGCGCCATGAAAGCCGTGCTTCCACTGGCCGGAACTGTGGCCGCCTCCGATGCTTTCTTCCCCTTTCCCGATGGAGTGGAAGAAATTGCCGCCGCCGGCGCAACCGCCATCATCCAGCCGGGAGGCTCGGTGCAAGACCAGAAGGTCATTGCGACCGCCGACCGCCTGGGGCTGGCTATGGTGTTTACCGGCGTACGGCACTTCCGACATTAAAGAGCAGTTCTCGGTTCTCAGTTCTCAGAAAGAACGTGTTCCTCTGCTGACTGAATATGAGCACTCGCACAGTGCCGCTCCCGCGAAGAATTGTGGATTGTCTTCCGCGTGCCAGTGATTCAAGAAGCAAAACTGAGAACTGAGAACCGAGAACTGCGTTTTTAGTGCATATAAAACAGGCTTAGCCTTGGAAGGTCGTAGCGTTCCAGCAGCCGCTTGTGGATGTACTGCTTGCGCAACTGCTCCATCTGGCTGCCGCTCATTTTGCCGCGGTAGGGGGCCATTTCGCGGTCAACCTCGATACGCACCTGCAAAAGATCTTGCTCGGATTGGGCCGCGGTGAGAGCGGCGAAGATTTTTTCTTCCAGCACGGTCAGCCTTTGCTCCAGCTCTTCGAGGCGCAAATGAGGATGGGTAGAGACGTAGCTTGCTACGTCTCTACTCTCGAGCGGCTCGGCTAATGCATGCAATGAGTTGGCCGCTTCTGTTACCGCTGGTTGCGCCAAGGCCGGAAGATGAGATACTCGCTCGCGCAAAAGGCCGGCATTGCGATTGAGAAACGCAGCAATTTCCGTTGGAGTAAATTTGTCGTCCTGTTTCTTAGCGGCATCGGGCGAGGCGCCTACCGCTGCCTCTTTCATATCCTCTGCTGCGGCGAGTACGGCCTGGGCGCAATAGGCCAGGCTGTTGACCTTGCGGGTTTTCGAGGGACGCTTATCGTAGCTATCAAAGGCCTCGTCAATGCCGCGCAGCACGGCTTCGAGGGGCACGCCTGCATCCTTCCAGGTTTCGATCAGAGCCCAATCGAAAGTGGAGAGCAACAGGATGGTTCCCCGGCGACGCTGGAAGTGTTCTTCGATTTCGGTGAAGTAGTTGAAGTAGTTTTCCACGGTTGCGGCACAATTGAAGCCGTGCCCTTTAAGATTATTTAGATATTTATGAGGTATCTTGGCCCTTTTGACATCCTTTAAGATTGTCGCTTTCTTCAGCAAGAGTCTTCAGAAAATGCCTTGATGCAACTTGGGGCGACCGAGGCATTCTCGGGGTCCTTCGACTCGGGCATTCGCCCTCGCTCAGGATGACACTCTTAAAAAGTAGGGATTTTTCCCAGGATGTCAACAGAGCCCAAATAACTTCTAAGTCGAACTCTTCCGCGATTTAACCTGGGGCTGGGCATTGCGCTCATAGATGATGCGCAGGCCCTCCAATGTCAGCAGTTCATCTACGGTGCTGATGTATTTTGAGCTGGAACCGATCAACGCCGCCAGGCCCCCGGTGGCTACAATCTTCGTGCCTGAGCCCAGCTCGACGATCAGGCGCTCGAGGATGCCATCCACCAGCCCCAGGTATCCATAGAACAAGCCGGATTGCATGCTGCTCACGGTGGTGGTGCCGATGACCTGATCGGGTTTGCGGATATCCACACGCTGCAGGCGTGCGGTGCGCTGGAAGAGGGCTTCCGCAGAGATACCGATGCCGGGCGTAATGACTCCGCCCAGATATTCGCCTTTGGCCGAAACCACGTCGAAGGTGGTGGCGGTGCCGAAATCCACGACAACGCAGGGGCCGCCATATTTTTCGAAGGCGGCGACGCCGTTCACAATACGGTCTGCGCCAACCTCGGCCGGGTTCTCATAGCGCACCGGCATTCCCGTTTTGACACCCGGTTCGACGAAGAGCGGCGTGGTCTGAAAATATTTTTCGCAAACCTGGCGCAAGGTGGAATCGAGCGGAGGGACCACCGAAGAAATGATGATGCCGTGCACGGCCGCTACCTCAATGTTTTCCATAGAGAACAGGTTGCGGAAGAGCACGCCGTATTCATCCACGGTTTGGGTACGCACCGTGGTCACGCGCCAGTGGGCGCGCAGCACGTCGTGCTTGCCACCGGTGGCAGTGCGTTCGTATACGCCCAGAACCGTGTTGGTGTTGCCTACGTCGAGAACAAGCAGCATGTTAGGTTTCGGAGACGCGGCGAACTGCGTCTCTACGAGTCCGTTTTGTCACCCTGGTGTTGCTTTGCCCTTACCGTGCCCGAGAGCACGATACGCATGCCATTTGCGGTTTTCACCCGCAAGAAGCCGCGCTCATCCAGGCCGTCGGTGATGCCTTCGTAACCGCCTTCTTCACCCACAACCACGTGTTTTCCACGGGCGTAAGACGAGTGCCGCTCAAAGCGGGCCAGCAAAGCCGGCAATCCAGCTTGCGCCAAATGGCGATACTCACGGTCAAAAAATTGTAGCAGAGCCACGGCGAGTGCCACAGTGTCAATGCGCAAGGGCTTCGAGGAAACGCCGCCGGTTAACGCAGCCTTGGCCAGCAAAAGCGATGTCGCCGTTTCCTGCAACTCTGCAGGCAGGGTGCTGTGGTTGACGTTGATTCCGAAGCCGACTACGACCATGCCACGATTGCTGGAGTTCATCTCCGTCAGAATGCCGCCGGTTTTTTTGCCTTGCAGCAACAGATCATTGGGCCAGCGCACATCGCATTCCACTTCTGCTACTTGTGCTATGGCTTCGGCGGCAGCAATTCCCGCCGCCAGCGTGATTCCCAATACATCCTCTGCCGGCAAATGTGGACGCAGTAGCGCAGAAAGATAAAGCCCAACTCCGGGAGGGGAGTGCCAGGTGTGCCCGCCACGCCCGCGTCCGGCAGTTTGTTCGTCGGCGATGTAAACGGTGCCTTCCGGCAGGCCTGAACCGGACGCGTCTTTTAATGCGGCATCCTGCAATAACGCTGAGTTGGTGGAATCAATGGAGGCAAAGCAATAGACACGCCCGGCGAAGATGGTGCCTTTGAGCAGCTTCCCCAGAGCCGCATCAATTACAGCGCATTCGCGATAGAGGGCCGCCACCCGACCAGCATAAACGAAAGCTGGGGGATGTGCCGCAGATTGCAAGCTTTGTGACTGAAAAAATTATGGTTTTATATTTATGTTCTCTTGACCCAGTAAGATGGCGCGGGCGGGGGTGCAAAGGCGACAATTTTGAGTTTGGAATCCAAACATGCATTGATCGCATCGACAGACGCGGGGGAAACCGGCCGGCCACGCGTAGCTAAATGGAACAGCCCGCACCTGTTAAGCGGTTCCACTTTTATCGAGTTGTAAGAATATGCCGATATTTGTGATGGCATCACTCGCGACCAAACATCCGTTCGCGGGAGAGGGGAGCCGGGCGTCGAAATCGCTGGTGGTCTGTTCTTTGTAGCGCCGGCCTTCAGGCGTTTGCAGATTGGAGGACCTTTCACTCCATTGCCTGGCGCTTTCAAAGTATTCTCTGGTTCCCCAGATATCCTTATCCCAGTTCTCTCCCATGTTCGCGAACATTCGCTGTGCCACCTTTGCGTCTCCAAATGTAATGGCTATGCGCGCAAGCTGGTTCAGCCTTAAAGTTGTAGTTCCGTACTGCTCCTTGAGGGCAACATATCCCCGTTGGATTCGCGGCCACGACATCCGACTCAAGTGATCCCGATCATCTGCGCAGTTGCAGTTGAGATCTGCAGCCAGCAAGAAGTAGAGCATGTCGCCCGATTTGCCTGGGAAACGAGAGGATGCCTGTTCAACAAATCTTCCCGCCTCGCCTTCGGCTCCGTACCATTTTTCCAGGAGGTAGTTTGCATGTTTGTTGTAGTAATAGTAATAGTCCGGTTCAAAAGCAGTTGCCTTCTCGAATAGCGCAGCCTCATCTGGCTTCTCCCAGCCTTGAACGAGGGCTACATCCTGCATTACAACAAACCATTCCGGACACTTCTCTTTCAGGTTCGAAGCCTGGTCCAAAGTTTCTTGCGCCAACGCGGCGCGTTCGCTGAAAAGCTTCCATCCCTGATCGGTTACCTTACCCGCATAATCATGGCCTCTGGCTTTCCATCCATAGTTTACGTACGAGTCGGCTAATGCCACGCGGGCGGTAATGGAATCCGGTTTCAGCAAGACCCATCTTTTCAGCTTTGCCAAATGCTCTCGCCATTCATCATCCGTTGCTTCAGACCCCTTACGCATCCTAAGACCATACCGATAGAGCGAGTGCAGCCTCCATCCACCGCCCGGAAGCCTGGCTTTGCTCTGCCGGGCTTCGCTAGCCAATTGGTCGAGCCGGTCGAACTTTTCCTGTTTGAGCAGCTCGGAAACTTGCGCTGTGTACTTGTCAATTTCATCCTGGGCAACTTTGGCGGCAGTGTCTATACCCTCGCCTGGAGCTAGAGCAGACAGCGGCGGCTGTTGGGCATCAACCGTGGGTGGTGAAGGCTCGGCAGCTCTTGTCTTTTCAGAATGAACCTGTTTGAAGATTTCCCCAACAGACTGACACCCTTGCAGGAAAACAAAACCTGCAAGAAGCGCGAGCATCGCGATTGAAATCAGATATGGTTTTCGCATACGCCAATTGCCTTTGAGTTGTACCAAAAAATGAATTCATCACAGCTTCACTGAGACAGAGAGAAAAACAAAAATCAAGACTATGGCTGAAGCGGGATATCTTGATTTTTTAGTTGCTCCTGTTTTTGTGCCGCCTTGGCCAGTGGCCGCACCGCATCCACGGTGAGGTTGATGTTCACATCATCACCCACCATGGGACCGGCCTCGATCATCTTGTTGAAGGTCAGGTGATAATCCTGGCGATTGATTTTGGTCTGCGCGTCGGCGCCCAGGTGCTCTGAATCGCCGAGGCGGACTTTTCCGTTAATGGTAAAAGGCAGTTCGATCTCTTTGGAAACGTCTTTGATGGTCAACGTGCCCACGGCGACGAGGCCATTCGGAGTCTTCTTGACCTGCTTGCTTTCAAAGGTGATGGTGGGATATTTGGCGGTATCGAGAAAACTGGGACCGCGCAGGTCTTCATCGCGCTTGGCGTTATCGGTGTTGATGCTGGCGGCCTGGATGGTGACCTTGACCGACGACTTGCTGACGTCATGGTCGTCGTAGACAATGGCGCCGTCGAAATCGGTAAACCGCCCCGAGACAGAGCTGACGACCAGGTGCTTCACCGAAAAGCCGACGGTGCTGTGAACCTTATCAATTTTGTATTCATCGGCGGCAAAGACACAGGTGGAGAGCAGCAAGGCAACAAGCAAGACCAGCGTGAATTTCCGGATGTTCATGGATTTCTCCTCATTGTTGAAATCGGCCAGACAAGCATTTTAGACGTTCCAGGGCTGCTGGTGTCGCAAACTTTATATTAAGGCTTTATCTAAGCATTCAGTATTAAGGGTTCCTAGGACTGAAGAGACAATTTTGTTCCCCAACTAATTTCATAAAAAGTTTACAAAATGCATCTTCCAGCCAATTTATCTCACCTTTTGAGGAAATTGCAGGGTGATTTCTTAATCCAGTGTTGAACCAGCACAGGATCATGCGTAGGTTAGAACAATCACATATATCCGGAGCCGTCGGTAGCTGAGGCTTAATACTAACTTGAGTACCTAACCAAAATGAACTTATGGAGGAAATTCATGACTAGTTTCGAGACGACCAGCACCTACAATCCGCGCGTCAATGGCAGCGCATATGACTTGATGGGCATGCATCCAGGACTGCAGGGATTCGGCGCCTCTGCTAATCCACAACAACAAAATGTTTTGCAAATACCGTTCGGGGGACAGCAGCAGGGGTGGCAACAACAGGTCCCGTGGGCGCAGCCACAGCAGCAGACATTTTTCCAACCGCAACCGTTCTTCCAGCAGCCATTCTTCCAGCAACAGCAGCCATTCTTCCAGCAACAGCAGCCATTCAACCAGCAACCATTCAATCAGGGATGGGCTCAACCATTTCAGGGAGCGCAAGGCTTTCAGCCCTTCAGTCATCCGGCTCTTGCCTATCAGAATCCCTGGCAAACGCAGTTCGCGCCAATCCCCTATGCGCAAACACCTTATGCCGGCTATGGCGTGCAGCCACAATCTCCCATCGTGACTACGCGCTCGGCTGAGCTGAACATCAAACTCCCGGTGCACAGGTTGATTGGACGCCACCCGCAAGAGGTCCAGCAATACCTGTTGCATGCCGTCCTTCCGGTGCTGCTGGACGGAGTTATCAAACGCAGCCTCCATCCTGAGCTTGGACGCACATTGAGCTCTGACCTGCGGGGCGAATGTATTGCTGAGATTGCCATCTAGCACTCCCGCTGTTCACTTACATCAATCCAGTAGCAAAGCGAAAACAAAAAAAGTTGGAGGAAATAATATGTACCAATACGAAATGTCGCCCTATTCAAATATCAATCCACAGTCGTATTCAAGCATCAATCCACAGTCGTCATCCAATCCGTTCCAAAGTGTCTCTTCGCAGGGGATTGGCTACGGCCAGAACTATCCGCAAAATATCCAGCAGCGATACGGGTTCTCACAGAATGTCTCACCGTTCTCGACAACCCCGTTTCCGGGCGCGCAGGCTGCATTTCCCTTTCAGGGACCGCAGACTTCGCCCTACCAGAGCGCTTTCCAGAACCCCTCAGCGTTCCAGCAGGAATTTGCCGGACAACAAACCCCATACCTTTCGCCTGAGCACTTTGCAGGCACACTCGGTGGACAATCGCAGCAGCGCGGTCTGGGTTATGGTCTGGTGGATCCCATTTTCATCACAGAACTGAGCCGTTCCGCTCGCGGATTGCAAGACGCGGCTGAGCAGTTGGAAGGGGTGTGGCCAACGACGAGCCAGGGACAGTCGCGGGATCCAGAGGCACATCGCAAGGCCCTCTACGCCGCCACCGCGCACCTGTTCTACGCGTTTGGCCTGCTGGCCAGCAAAGGCATATTCATCCCGGGAGAACTGCCGGGAAAAACTCGCCTGGAGGTTGGCGGACCGGCGAATGCCTGCCGTGAATTCGGCAAAGAGCTGGAGCGGTTTGTGGATAAGGCTGCCAGTGGACGCGGTGTGATCGAGCATTTGAGCACGCTGGTTGAGCGCGGCAAGGTCTGCTACACAGAAATCACCAAAACTCTGGAGGTGAGCGAAACGACAGACCAGCAAACCAGGAAAAAAGCCGTCGCCTGAAAGAGCTACCTGAGTAAAAACCTTATCTAAGAAAAAATCATTGTTCCCCTGCCGGCAGCGGCGGGGGATTTTTTTGCTTTTAAATCTGCGCATCAGGGCGACGATGGCCCCGGCGCCGAGGGTTTGAGTGGAGTGGGCGCCTGCGCCGCCGACTCAACCAGTTGTTTGACGATCTGTTGCATGATTCTTCTCCTATGATTCATCATTTACCAGAGAGAGCTGTGGAAGGGTATCGCCAGGCGACTTGGGCCGACCGGCCATGACCGCAGGCCCCGGCCGGGGAACCTCGCGTTGTTGCCTTTTACTGAGGCATCGCGTGACACAGCTCCTGAGCTTGTTTCGAACCCGGTTGGCTTCACTGCGCAGCGCCTCAATGCTGATGCCGCGCTTGCGGGCGAGAGCTTTCCTTTGCGTGATCCTTGCCTGCTTTTCGCCGCGATAGTATTCAATGATCAATTCATGATGCTCCACAGGAAGAGCCGCAAGGCATTGGGTCAAGCATCCCAAGTCTTGTGCGTTCCCTAAGACCGCAATGATGTCCTGCTCGGGGTCGCCATCGCCCACCAGCGGGTCTTCATGCCAATCGTGTTCCTGAATCGAGACCAGCCGGTGAGTCTTGCGCTGGATCTCAAAGCAAATCTTGCGCGCAATTCCATAGGCAAACAAACTAACATCGGTAATCTCGGCCGTGCCCAGCCGCTTCACCAGCCGGTCGATAGTTTCGTCAGCGAACTCTTCGGGGTGAATGCATTGCCTGCGCTGGAAAAGCTTTACCAGCTTGCGGTGAAGGACTTCATATTTCTTTGCCGCCTGGTTTCGGTCTGAATCCAGCGCCGCAAGGAACTTCGCAAATTCCTCTCGCCTCAGATTATTCATGCCCCCCTCCAGCGCAGACGCAGCAAGCTACGTCTCCAGGTCACGGTTTAACATCCGGCGCCTTCGCCGGCAGTTTGGGCACGGTCACCCTGGCATTCACGGTGCCCATGGCTCCGGTATTGTTGTCGCGGGCTGCCAGCTTCAAAAGATACTTCCCGGGCGGCAGGTCCAGCTTCTGGATACAAGGAAACCCATTGTCAGAAACTTGCTTGAACGACTCAGGCTTCAAGGAAGCAAGATATGTATTTGAGCTGGCTGATACGACTTCGCCCTTTTCGGTAAAGGCCTGCAAAACACAATCGATGCTGGCGTGCTCCAGGCCATCATCCCCGTGCTGGAAGTCGATGCCATGCGGGTCAATGCCATACTGCACGGCGACTTTGTTTTGCGTTTGCGATGAAGGCGGCGTTACCCGGGCGTAGATGGTGAGCATGGTTTCGACCGGAGTGCTCAGGAGAAGCGCCCGGTGCAGGTCGGTATTCTGCATGGCAACAGGCTTGGCGGCATAGGCGCCCGGATCGAGGGCAACGTAACCGGGCCGGTGACGCAATTTTACGTCCGGACGGTTGACTCTCACCTCAATGCGCCGGAAAGCGCCGGTCCAATATTTGTTGTCAGGATAGTAACCGAGCACGTAATAAGTAGAGCCATCGGTAACGCCGTCGCTGATGGCTTTTGCCACGTCATTGCGGCTGTAGTAGGCCTTGCCCCCGGTACGGGCGGCGAGATCGTCCATTTGACGATAGAGCGCTCGAAGATAGGGACCGTCACGAAACAGCGCCGGTCCATCGAGTTGGTAACTGGTGTCCACGCATGCGGAACCCAGGAAGCCAGGTTGGGGGTCCCCGAAACCCAGTGCTGCAGAAAGAGGGGATCCGCACTGTTCGGCTTTGAAGGGCGAGGGCACACCCGGCACGCCTCTTGGGTCTACAGGATAGACAGCAACCTGGGAGTCAACCATTGCCTGGGCGGTTTTTTTCGTCTTGGCGCCATTCTGGCTTTCGGTAAAATCAAAATCGCTTAGCACCAGCGAGCCGCCGAGAAACGGGCTCATTCCCAGCGATCCGCCGGGATAAGAAGTTGTCATCAGCGCGTCTGAGATCCAGATCAGGTTCTTGCGGCCGGGATAAGCGGACAGGGTAGTGGCAAAATCCTGCAGCGCCTGCCTTTCGTCTACCGCTGCTATGTTTGCCCGATACGGAGCTGAAGAAAAATATGAGTACCCTGACATGCCCCATTGCCGGGTGCCAACTTGCGCCAAGGAGAGCTCTGGTTTGATATTTTTTGCGGCTGCCAGCAGCAGAGCGCGGTCAGTGGTGAAATCCTGCAGCATGCGAATTCCCCGGTTGCCGAATTCGAAAATTGCCGTGGGTTCATCCACTGGCATGTGTTTCACAAATTTGATGATCTGCGAGCGGGCAAAAGACTGGTTCTCCGGCGCGCTTCGCCATGCATCGAGGACAATGACGTTGCGCGGTCCCATGGGTTGAAGCTGCAGAGCATTGGTGAAGACGTTCGCCTCGAGCTGTGGCGGTTGCGCCTTCGTAACCAATGGCGGCGCAGGTTGCTGTAACTGGAAGATGCTGATCTTCTGTTCCTTACCATCTTCGAGCAGGGTGAAATCGCCCGCTTTGAAATCCATGACAGGGTGGCCTTTTTTGTCGGTGGCAACCACGTCGAGCACCACCATGCGGGTATTGACCTTGACGGTCGTGGGGAGCCAGTTGCGTTCCGGAGGAAGTTGTGCCGCCGGCCGCCGCTTCAGCTCAGGGGTCTTTCCGGGCTCACCCCCGTAAAGTGGACGTGAAGAAAAGAAACTACCAGCAACGATAAGCAGGAGCACTGCAATGTTGAATCTGTGCATGGGGGACTCCTTAACCGCGGTAATTCTATAAACCAATTGTTACCGAATTGTTACGCTCACTTGTCACGCCACAAAGGTTGAATCTTCTTGCGGTCTTAGCTTATGACTCCGTGGCTTTTCATCCTGTAGTCTTTTTACCCTTCGTTTTGCCGAGGGCAGAGCTGCGCCCGGCAAGTGAGGCACGCTCACACTGGAATACAGCGTTCCGATCAATCCGGTGTGGTTGTCGCGGACGGCAAACTTCAACAGGTAATTCCCGACCGGCAAGTCAAGGTTCTGCGTGCAAGGAAAACCTTCTTCAGAAACCAGCTTGAAAGATTCGGGCTTCAAGGCGGCTTCGTAGGTGCTTGCGCTGGCCTTGACGGCTTCTCCCTTTTCCGTGAAGGCCTGCGCTACACACTCAACACTGGCATATTCGCGGCCGTCTGCTCCATGCTGGAAGTCCAATTTTTGGGCGTCAATGGCATATTGCACGGCCACCTTATTCTGGGTTTGCGGGGAAGGCGGCGCGACGCGGGCATGGAATACCAGCGTGGTCTGGACTGGAGTATTCAGCTCCAGCGCCCGCTGCAGGTCTTGTATCTTCGTATCGGCGGAGGATGGCGGCTTAGTTTCAGAAACTGTTGCGCGCAGTGAGACTCCACAAACGGAGCGCAGCAAGGAAAAGAAAATTAATGCGGCCACGATCAGAAATAACGCCAGGTTCATCCAACGTTGCATGAGAAGACTCCTTTCTGCGGGTGCAAGGGTCTTAATTGTTTACGGGCCGGCCACGCTTCCTGTCGACTGTTGCGACATCTCAAGCCGGAGAATTCTGCCATTACAAGAGGACTCGGCCCGTGCGCGCTTCAAGTAAGTAAGCAGTTACTTACTCATAGGAAGTGTACTCCTCAAGCCGGCCGTAATTGCAAATATTTGTTAAAAGATTCGAGGCTTGTGCCTGCAAAAAATTATGGGAATCTTCATAAGATTTTCAGAAATGGGGTTGGGCGAGGCCGGAGGTTTCGGCTTCAGACGGGCGTGACGCGCAGGCTCATATCCACGGCCTGGGGGGAATGGGTGAGCAAACCGACGGAGATGTAGTCCACGCCGGTCTCGGCGTAGCTGCGGACGTTTTCCAGGTTGATGCCGCCGGAGCACTCCAGGGGAATGCGGCGCGAGTGGCTCTGCACACGCTCGACGCACTGGGCCACGGTTTCCGGCGTCATGTTGTCCAGCAGAACCGCCTCGGCGCCGTGCTGCAAGGCGTCTTCCAGTTGCTGCAAGCTCTGGACTTCCACCTCGATGGGCTGCGACCCGCGGCGGTTCTTGTGCGCCCGCTCGAGCGCGGGTGCGATTCCACCGGCTACCGCGATGTGATTATTTTTGACCAGCACGCCGCCGGAAAGATCGAGGCGGTGGTTCAGGCCGCCTCCGCAGCGCACGGCATATTTATCGAGCACGCGCAGGCCGGGGACGGTTTTGCGCGTATCTAGAATGCGCGCATGGGTGCCGGCGATGGCCTCGACAAACTTTCTGGTCAGGGTGGCGATGCCGCTCATGCGCTGCAGCACGTTCAGGATGACACGCTCGCAGGAGAGGATGATGCGCGCGTTGTGCCGCACCACGGCCACCTGCTGTCCGCGGTGCAGGCGCACGCCGTCAAAGATTTCAGGATGGCTAGTGACCTCGGCATAGGAAACCACGGTGCCGTCGAGTTGGGCAAAGACCTCGAAAATGCGGGCCACCGCACCCAGCCCGGAGAGAATGCAATCCTGCTTGGCAATAATGGTGCCCGCGGCGCGCTGGCTGGCATCAACGCAGGCGTAGGTAGTGGCATCGCGTATGGCGCTGTCCTCGCGCAGCGCGTTTTCCAGGATGGCGGTGATGCGACGACTGTGAAAATCCATGATTTAGCTGCTATCTGTAGCCAATATGCTGCGCCAAAGTGTTATTGCTGAAAAATACCACAAGAGTGTTACAACATCCTAGACGCGGACGGCCAATGGCGTAATGGACACAGCGAACGGGGCGGCAGCGTCTCTAACCGGGCAGGGATTCTTTTCGCTACTTGTTACTTAAACTCGTCCAGGGCTTGCCGCGTTTTTTTAATCAAAACGTCCAGTTCCGCCTTGCGTTTGTGCAGGCCTTCCACAACATGCTGCGGCGCTTTGCGCAGAAAACCTTCATTGCCGAGTTGCCGCTCGGCATTGGCATGTTCGGCCTCAAGGCGCGCCTGCTCTTTCGTCAACCGCTCACGCTCGGCGGCAATATCAACTTTCTTTTCGTACACCACGGCTACGTCGAAGCGCGATGTGCTGCGCGCGGAAGGGAGCTTGGCCAGGGATTCCCCGGCAAATTCGATGGATTCCACGTTGGCCAGCTTCTCGATCACAGTACGGTTCTGCTCGAAGCTTTTTTGGACATCGGAAGCCGCAAAAATCAGGGCTGGAACACGCTCTTTAGGCGGGACCGCGAATTCGGCGCGGATATTGCGGATGTTCACGATCAAATCCTGCAGGATGGCCATCTCGGTCTCGGCGGCGTCGCTGAGCAAATTGGCCTCGGACTTCGGATAAGCTGCCAGGGCGATGGACTTCTTGGGAGTCTTGCCGTCATAGACGGCGTGCCACAGCTCTTCGGTGAGGAATGGCATAAAGGGCGAGAGCAGGCGCAACGAGGTCTCAAAGACCGTGAGCAGATTTTCAAAGGCCGCGCTCGTCTGGGCTTTTTCAGCCTCGCTGGAATCTTTGCCGGCGGTCAGACGGAGCTTGGCAATCTCAATGTACCAGTCGCAGAACTCCCCCCAGAAGAACTGATAAATTTCATTGGCGGCGTCATGGAAACGATAGCTCTCTAACGCAGCATTCAGGTTCTGTGCTACCCGGTTAAGACGAGAGACAATCCAGCGGTCTTCCAGTGTGTTCAGCTTGCCGGGCTGAGGGGTGGCAAGTCCACGCGCAGAGCGGTTCTGAAAGTCGCTGAGCCGCCACACCCCGGCGGCCTCGGCACGCTCGACGTTCATAAAGATAAAGCGCGCAGCGTTCCAGATCTTGTTGGCAAAGGCGCGGTAGCCCTCGGTGCGGGCCTCGTTGAAGGCGATGTCCGTTCCCGGAGAGGCCATGGCAGCCAGGGTGAAGCGCACGGCATCGGTGCCGTACTTTTCCGTGATCTCGATAGGGTCAACCACATTTCCCTTGGTCTTGGACATCTTCTGGCGCTCAGCGTCGCGCACCAGGGCATGAATATAAACATTGCGGAAGGGCACGCTGCCCTGTGGATGGTCTTTTAGGAAGTGGCAGCCCATCATGATCATGCGCTCCACCCAGAAGAACAAAATGTCAAAGCCGGTGATGAGCAGGGATGTGGGATAAAACGCCGCCAGCTCCTGCTTTGTCTTTTCATCCTGCGCAGGCCAGCCAAAAGCGGTAAAGGGCAGCAGCGCGGAAGAGAACCAGGTATCGAGCACGTCGGTATCTTGTTCGAGGTGTTTGCTGCCGCACTTGGGACACTGGCTTGGCGCCTGGCGGGCGACGGTAATTTCCTTGCAATCGGCGCAATGCCAGGCCGGGATGCGGTGGCCCCACCACAGTTGGCGCGAGATGCACCAGTCGTAGATGTTCTCCATCCAGTTCAAATAGATCTGTTTATAGTTTTCGGGCGTGAAGCGGATATCGCCGCGCAGCACCGGATCAGTCGCCCCCTGGGCCAGGCTTACACCGCCGCTTTTGGGCTGCTTATGAACAGCCACGAACCACTGCGTGGAGAGCCGGGGCTCAACGACGGTCTTGCAGCGGTCGCACCTGCCCAGTGCCAGCGCGTGGTCTTTCACTGCTACCAGGAGGCCTCGCTCCTGCAAATCTGCCAGAACTTTTTCGCGGGCTTTAAAACGGTCGAGACCGGCGTATGGGCCGGCGTTGGCGTTCATGTGGGCGGTCTCATCCATTACGTCGATCTGCGGCAGGTTGTGGCGCAGGCCTGCCTGGAAGTCATTAGGGTCGTGCGCCGGTGTGACCTTCACTGCGCCGGTGCCAAACTCGGGGTTGGCCAGATCGTCAAGGATAATGGGAATCTCGCGCTCCATCAGCGGCAGCAACGCTTTCTTGCCGTGCAGATGCTTGTAGCGCTCATCCCTGGCATTGACGGCGACAGCGGTATCGCCCAGCATGGTTTCCGGACGAGTCGTGGCTACGGTGATAAATTCCTTGCTTCCTGCTACTGGATAACGGATTTCGTAGATCTTTCCTACAGTCTCCTCGTGCTTCACTTCCAAGTCAGAGATCGCGGTCATGCAGCGCGGGCACCAGTTCACGATGTACTTTCCGCGATAGATCAGGCCCTCTTCATAAAGGCGCACAAAGACTTCACGGACGGCAATGTTAAGCCTCTCCTCCATGGTGAAGTATTCGCGTGACCAATCCACCGAGTCGCCCAGGCGCTTCATCTGCCCGAGGATCGCGCCGCCGTAGTGCTCGCGCCACTGCCAGACGCGCTCGACAAATTTCTCGCGCCCCAGATCGCACCGCTTGACGCCTTCGCCGGTGAGCTGGCGCTCTACCATCAACTGGGTGGCAATGCCGGCATGATCGGTTCCCGGCAGCCACAACGTGCTATAGCCCAGCATGCGCCGCCAGCGGATGATGATGTCCGTCTCGGTGTGCTCGAACATGTGTCCCATGTGCAAGTGTCCGGTGACGTTGGGCGGCGGCAGCAGCAGAGTGAAAATAGGCTGGCCCTGCTGTGGCGGTCCGCCTACGGCGAACAGGCTCTCTTTGACCCAGTATTCGGCCCAGCGCGTCTCGATAGCTCCCGGATTGTAGGCTTTCGCCAGTTCGTGTGGCATAAGGGATAACTGGCAAGGCACGGTCGACGGCGCCTCACACAGGTGAATTATTCAGAATAAATGCGCGGGAAAAGGCGGTCAAACTGCAGCTGCAAGCTACAAGAGAAATGCCTACGGAAAGCAAAACATAACCACAAAGGACACAAGGCAAACGAGGGACGGGAGGAAAGCAAAAGTTTAAAGACATCTGATCCGCGAAATCCGCGGTGCGTCTTTTACGGCTTAATGTGTCAGGCGGAAGCTCATCGTGACCTGGCTTTCTATCTCGATTGGGCTGCCATCTACGATGTATGGCTTAAAGTGCCACTGGCGCACGGCGTCTAGCGCTCCGCGGGCCAACATGGCCGGACCGCTTACTACTTTTACCTCTGCCAGCTCACCATTCTTATTTAAAACGACGTCGAGCACAACGACCCCTTCAACTCGCGCCATTTTAGCAATGGGCGGATACACGGGCGGGACTTTGTGGGCGATGTAGTCATCCAGGCTTGTCGCAGAAATATGGATCCGTGTCGGCGCATTTGGCGTGCTCAAAGCCGGGGAACTGATGGATGGGGCCGCAGTATTCATGGCAGTCACGGCCGGCGCCGGCTTCGATTCAACACGCGGAGTACTTACGACCGGTTCTGCCACCATAGGCGAACGAGCCTGGGGGACTAGAGCGGCAGCGGTTACGGGCGCGGGTGTGGGCGCAAGGGCGGCTGAAGCTGACATTGCAACCGGTTCGGGCTGCGCGGCGGGTTGACTGACGGCTGTTGAAGGCTGGCTCGCAGTAGAGACCTGAGCTGTGGCCGTCTCAGAGACCTTGTGAGGTATATACGTCGTCTGGATCAGGGTTGAAGGCGCGGCGTGGGCAGCAGGTTCTGCGGCAGCGGGACTTCGAAAGGTTTGTGGTGCAGGCACGGGCGCTGTCGCACTCGACGCCACTGTGTTAGATGTCATCCGCACAGCACTTGCCGATATCGGACTACTCGATGGAGCGGGCGCTGCAGTGACGGGGGAGTCAGAGGTCGCGACCGGCGCTTCCTGGATTCTATCGGGTAAGGCGGCCGCAACCGTATTGAGCGGAACCTCGGCTGTAGGCACCTCTGAAACTGCACTCGAGACGGTTGCTGTCGCGCGGCGCGCAGTGGTTTTCACCGGTGCGGGGGTGGGAGTTGGCGCGGCAGCGACGGGGGCAACAGAGGTCGGTTGCTCCGAATGGGTGGGCGCGGAGGCTGGCTGCGGGGCTTCAACCGGCTGGCTGGCAGTGCTTGCAGGCGAAAGCACAGCGCTCGGGACTTGAGCTACGGTTGTGGTCATGGGCGCGGGAGTTGACGCAATGCTGGCTGCCACAGGCGTAGCCTCGGGGCTCGGCTGGATCGGCACGCTGGCAAGTACGCCTGGATCTGAAAAGTTGAGCGACTCCATAGTGCGCACCAGCTCTTGCATGTCGTCGCTGTTGGCTGCCATGAAAGAAAAGGTAATCGCGTAGTTTCTCAGAAACGTGGAGATTTGCGATTGATAAAAGACCGGGCTGCCGGGATCCGGCTTGGATACCATGTCCACGCGGTAGAACTGCTTGCCGGCAAAGACATAGCGCTTGTCCGTATGCAGCGTGTCAAAGGAGCCGGACTGCGAGTTGACGGAGACATCCAGAAAATCTTTGGGGGTCTTGATGGCGGTATTCGGCGGCAAATAATCGGCATTGATGCTGATGTAACGTACGTCTGACGCGCCGGCCGCGGGTGGGTTGGCGGAGAACAACGGATACATCTTGCTCTCACCCACGGCGGGATAGCGCAACGCGTTGCCCGACCAGCCTTCGGGAAAGCGGTAGGAGAAGCCGAAATAGCCGTTGGTATAGCGGCGTCCATCGAGAGCGCCGTAATCAGGGCGGAATTCGGAGTCCTGCGCCAGCAAGGGTATGGTTGCAAACACCAACCCGACAAAAACGGGTAGTAACCCAAGCCGTTTCACGTTGCCCTCCTGAACGACGTGCTCTTGTCTCGAATTCCGTCTGCGTTGGAAAAAGAAGTGTGGGGTGGAACTGCGAGGACTTCTTTAAACAGAAATGGCCGACGGAAGTATCCACTATACAGCCGAAAAACCGGGTTTTCAAATGGCTTGAGCAGGAGTTAGGACAATCCCTTATTTATCCTTTAGTAACCACTCCTGCGCTTTCCTCAGGTTAATACGTTATGCATGCGCGGCCTTTAAAAGTCACCAACAGGTAAAATCAAGAAGGAGCAATTTGCATCTCTATGGCTGACTCGGTTTCTTTAATCGAACCCCTGGCATCATCGGACCAGAAAATCTTCCGTTTTGGGGTCTATGAGGCGGACTTGCGAACAGGTGAGCTGCGGAAATTTGGCGTGCGTTTGAAACTGCAGAAGCAGCCGTTCCTGGTGCTGGCTGTTCTGCTGGAGCGCCCTGGAGACATTGTCACCCGCCAGGAGTTGCAGGCCGGCATCTGCTCCACCGAGAGTTTTGTCGATTGTGACAATGTCTTGAATACCGCGATTGCAAAATTACGCTCCGCGCTCTCCGATGACTCCTCGAATCCACGTTTCGTGGAGACCGTGGCCCGGCTTGGCTACCGCTTTATTTCTCCCGTTACGGTTGTAGCTTTCGATGATGGCGGTGCAGGAGTACAAGACGCCGGCACAAGGAGCGCCGCTTTGCCGGCAACCGCCGAAGCCGCTCGCCCGGCAGCCGGCTTGCCCCTGCGGCCTCGTTGGGTGTCGCCACGCATCGCCGCGGTCATGTTTGGCCTGGTGGCGCTGGCTGGGTCGTCTGTGTTACTGCGAATTTACCTCTCGCATCACGGTGGACGTTTGCACGGCGGTTCAGCACAGCAGATCCGCTCTTTGGCGGTCTTGCCCCTGGAAAATATCTCCAGCGAGCCGGACCAGGATTATTTTGCCGATGGAATGACCGATGAGTTGATTACAAACCTAGCAAAAATCAAATCGCTGCGCGTCATCTCCCGAACCTCGGTGATGCGATTCAAGAAAACAACCATTCCGCTTCCCGAGATCGCGCGAGAACTCAACGTGGATGCCGTGATTGAAGGATCGGTGACCCGCGTAGGCGATAAAGTACGTATCCGGGCGCAACTGATCAACGCCGCCCAGGACGAGCACCTGTGGGCCGCCAGCTACGAGAGCACGCTGCGCGACATTCTGGGAGTACAGGCGGAGATGGCCCAAAAAATTGCAGATGGGGTCCAAATTGAGCTGACGCCGCAGGAACAGCGCTCGATTGCTCAAGTGCCTCGTCCTTCGATCCCTCAGGCGTACGAAACCTATCTCAAAGGCCGCTATTTCTTCAATCAGTGGACGGCGGATGGGTTTAAGAAAAGCTGTCCCTGGTTTGAAGAGACGATAAAACTCGACCCTAACTATCCCCTGGGTTATTCGGGAATGTCGGATTGCTACAGCGCCTTGACTTCCGCCGGATTGCAACCAGCCACCACCGCCATGCCTAAAGCCAAGGCCATGGCGCAAAAGGCCCTGGAGCTGGACGATACCCTCGCCGATGCTCATGGAGCGCTGGGAACCATTTTACTGAACTATGACTGGGACTGGCCAGCGGCTTATGCCGAGTTGCAGAAAGCGATAGAGCTGAACCCCAACAATTTAGAGACTCATTTTCGCCTGGCTTCCTATTTCAGGACCGTGGGCCAGATAGATCGGGCAGCGCAAGAATTAGAGTTGGCCCAGAAACTCGACCCCGTATCTTTCAGAACATACTCCAAGCTCGGCTGGCTCTACATTTATGCCGGACGCTATGACGACGCCGAGGCGTACTTGCAGGAAGGGGTTGCGTTGGGCCCCGATTATCCTTACGACCATTTTGGTCTTTTCCAGGTTTACGACCGCAAAAAAGACTACCCTCAAGCCCTGTCTGAATTACAAAAGTTTTTGGCAATACAGAAGCTCACAGGAATAGCAGAGGGTGTGGATAAGATGTATCGCACTCATGGATATCAAAGGGCCAAAAGATACTATTTCGAACAATATCTGGCCCAGGACCTCAAGAAAAACGCGATTTCTTATTTTATTGCAAGCGACTACGCGGCCCTGGACAACAAAGAAAAAGCTCTGGACTACCTGGAATTAGCCTATCGCGAACGCTCGAATTACATGAACCAATTGAAAGTGCACTCGCATTTTGACAATCTCCGCGCTGAACCCAGGTTTCAGCAGTTGTTGAAAGAGCTGAACCTGCAATAGCCGTTGTTTTGAAGATCCATATTGCGGGGATTGAGTGCTATTTCGGCTTCTGGTCCGGCGGCGTTTCGCCTTTGAAAATGATTCTGGCGTGGGAACCAATGCGCTTGTAATTGGTGTACTTGATGATTTCTCTGATGTGAACGCCGCCATCGGTAAACTGTAAAACGTCATCCGCTCGGCTGTAGGTGGGGAACCAGTACTGGCCATCAATCTGCTCGCGGTAGGTGACAAACCCTGGATAGAGGTTCTCATCTTTTGTGGCGCGCACTTCATGCATTGTCTTGCCACAGGTCTTGACGATCTCAAAGTCAACACTGTCTACCCAGATCCGTCCCTGGAAATGAGGCTTATTTTTGCCGGTGTGTTTGGGGGTCACATCGAAAATGTAGGTGTCGATCTCATCCACATGCTGCGTGCCGAGGTAAACGATGTCATATTGCAGTAGCTCTTCTGTTGTCAGGGGAAAAAGCGGCTGGTTGCGAATGTCGTCGTAATCCTGCTGGGTAAGTTTGACGCGCGTCAGACTCCCAGGCGGCGCCAAGGTGACGTTTTCAACCCGGTTCCCCTGGTTGTCGTAGGTGATATCCCAAACCCGCCGCCACTCTCCATCCACGGTGTTGCCGCTCAGCGTCTGCACGGTCACATCTTGCGTGTAGGTGTAGTTATTACGGGCTTGTTGAAAAATGGACTCCTTCGCGGCAAATTTCCGGATAATATCCTGCGGCGTTGTACCTTGCGGCTGGTTGGAGTTTAAGGGCCCGTCGCCTTCTTCACAGCTCGTCTGCGCAACCGAGACAGCCGCCGACAATACGATAAATGCAATCGCTGATGGCAAGCGCAGACAATTCATGGCAAGGCCCTTTCGTCAGGCCTTTTCCTTCATCTTGAGCTTTGATTTGTTTTCTTCCAGGAAGGAACCCAGCTTCTCGGCCTGCTCAAGCAGCCGGACCCACTGTTCGTAGTACAGAGTGACCGGAAATCTTCCCAGGCCGTAGACGCTCACGCCACCCTTCTCGCTGACGCGGAATTCGAGCGCTCCGGTGCGGCGGCTTGTGGTTTGCTTCTCCAGCTCCGCGAGGCGGGCCTTTAGCTCTTCATAGCTTGGTTCTGTCATGGGAATTCCTTTTTGTCTGTACGATACGCTACCGGGAACCGACTACTGCTCTTCAGATTCGCATGGGCATGACAATGTAGCGGTATTGGTAATCCTCTTCCTTGATATCAGGACGAAGCTGACCGGCCGATTGTGAATCTTTCAGCTCCATGCGCACCTCGCCGCCGCTTGATACCTTCAGGAAATCGAGCAGATACTGGGAGTTGAAGCCAATGGTCACAGCATCTGCGCTATAGGCGGTCTCGATGGTATCTTCGGATTCGCCGGTCTCTGTGGAGGAAGACGAAATCTTGATCTCATTTTTATCGAGCCGCATGCGGATAGCGCCCGAGCGCTCATCGGCGAACTGGGCCACGCGCTGGATGGCGCCGGCCAGGTCTTCGGATTTGACGGTAACAATCTTGTTGTTTTCACGCGGCAAAACCGCCTCGTAATTGGGAAATTGCCCGGTGAGCTGGCGCGAGGTCAGCAAACGTGGACCTACGCGGAAGAACAGCGTGGATTCGTCGCGGGCAAACTCGACTTCCTCCGCCTCGCCAAGTTGCAGCAGGGTATTCAACTCGGCCATGGCCTTCTTTGGCACCAAAGTCTTCATTTCGCCGGAGACTTTAAATTTTGCCCTGCTGCTTTCAATATGGGCCAGCCGATGTCCATCGGTAGCGACCATAGTGATGGAATCGGGCTTGAGCACCATGAGCGCGCCGTTGAGCGTGTAGCGTGATTCCTCGTTGCTGATGGCGAAGATGGTTTTGGCTATCAAGGTGCGCAGAATCGGGGCCGGTATTTTTACGATATCCGCTCCCGGGAAGTGGGGCAGCGCCGGGAAGTTGGCGCGCGCCATACCAACCATCTTGGTATTGGATCGCCCCGAGCGAATTGCTACCCAATGATTTTCCAGCATCTTGATTGAAATCTCGCCCTCGGGCAACAGCTTCACGTAATCATAGAGTTTGCGCGCCGGCACTGTACATGAGCCTTCTTTTTTCACCTTGGCCTGACAGGATGTGCGCAGGCTCAGATCGAGATCGGTGGCGGTAATGGAAAGCCTGTCTCCCGTAGCCTCAAACAGAAAATTGGAGAGGATGGGAATTGTGGTCTTGCGCTCGACCACACCCTGAGTGGCCGTCAGTTCTTTTTGCAGATCGTTTTTGCTGACGATGATTTCCATAGCTCCCTGTACTTCTGCTCCCGCGCCGGTGGTGGCCATAACCTGGGCTCCCTGAAGAATTTGAGCGCTACTTCTTCTTTCTAACTTATATCAAAAATAATATCTTAAAACAGTAGTAATAGTAGGCCCTGGGGAAATGTGTAAAACCTGCTGCGTACCGCATTCTGCGCTGCTTCCCGGCATCTTTACACTGTCTAAATCCGGGCCGCTCACCGGTGCAGTGCGCGGATAACGCGACCCGTCAATTTCTAATTCCCCCGTTTCTACACAGCTTCCACAGGGCATCCACAGAGATGGCTGAGGAAGAGCCGGCAGAAAAGTGGAAAACAGGGAAATGCACCGTAATCAAGCGTTCAATATTACCGCATTTCAGGCGGCAACCCTGTGTAAATAGGAGGACTAGGTGAATGGCGTCTGTTACTGTAAGTGACAAAACTATATCGAACAAGTGTCTCAGGGTGATAATGATGTCCGGCGTTAACAACGAGGAAAGAGACGACGGCTCACAAGAGCGGCGACTGGCCTGGACTTTTCCTGTTGCTTATTCGGGAGTATTCGTTTTATTTCCTTCGTTCCCGCAACCTGGATCACGAGCCAGAGCAATGTTTCCAGGCGAGTAGCCCAACAATGCTGGTTCTTTGCGAACCAGCGGTTTATCCGTTCAGCGTCTCAGTGATTTTATTGAGCAGCCGGTTGAGGTCCTTATCCGACTGGCGTTGTTCCTCAATTTTTTCGACCGAGTGCATGACGGTGGTGTGATGCTTGCCGCCGAATTGGCGTCCGATCTCGGGAAGCGACGCCTCGGTGAGGTGCTTGGTGAGGTACATGGCAATCTGGCGCGGGTAGACAATGGCGCGGGAGTTGTTCTTGGCCTTGATCTCGCTTACGCGCAGCCCAAACTGCTCAGCGACCGCCTTCTGAATGGATTCGATGGTGATCTTCTTGGTTTGCGCTTCGATGAAGTTCTTCAGCACCTGCTGGGCGGTTTGAGTGGTGATTTCCACCGCGGTGAGCGAGCAGTAGGCGATCAGGCGAATCAACGCGCCTTCGAGCTCGCGCACGTTGCTGCGGATATTGCCGGCGATGAACAGGGCCACATCAATGGGCAGGCTCACCCGCTCCGATTCGGCCTTCTTCTGCAAAATGGCGACCTTGGTTTCGAGGTCCGGCGGCTGGATATCGGCGATCAATCCCCATTCGAAGCGGTTGCGCAGCCGGTCTTCGATCTCGGCCAGCTCTTTGGGAGGCCGGTCGCTGGCAATCACGATCTGCTTCATGGATTCGTGCAGCGCGTTGAAGGTATGGAAAAATTCTTCTTGCGTGCGTTCTTTCTGCGCCAGGAACTGGATGTCATCCACCAGCAACACGTCCACATTGCGGAACTTGTCGCGGAAGCTGATCATTTTGTCATAGCGCAGCGAGTTGATCATCTCGTTGGTGAACTTCTCGCTCGACAGATAGCAGATGGAGGCCTCAGGCTGGCGGCGCTTGACCTCGTGTCCGATGGCCTGCATAAGATGGGTCTTGCCCATTCCAACGCCGCCATACAGGAATAGCGGATTGTAGGCCTTGGAAGGACGCTCGGCCACCGCCTGCGCCGCAGCGTGGGCGAACTGATTGCCGCCGCCGATGACGAATGCGTCAAAGGTGTAGCGCGAGTTTAATTGCGCTGCCGAATCCCAGTCGAAGCGCGCCTGCGTGACGCGGGCCGGGGCGGAATTCGCGTGCGCTGGAGCAGGAGCAAACCCGCCATCTGCGCGTACCGCCGTGGAGTGCAAGTACGTGCTTTCGCCCACCAAGGCATTATGGCTTTGCTCTTCCTGCGTAATAAATTCCACGTCATCGAATGCCAGCCCCAGGGCGTCGATGGCCTCTTGAATCAGGTCGGCATATTTTTCGCCAATGTGGCGGAACTCAGGGGTGGGCACCCGCACGAAGAGCCTTTTTTGTTCGGCGTGGCTGTAGCGCGTGGGCTTGAGCCAGGTATCGTAGGAGTGCCGGTTAATCTTTTTTTCCAGCGCGCCCAGGATTTCAATCCATGGGTTTACGGTAGCGGTAGCAACGGCTGACGAAAGAGACATGACAATTCCAGTTTCCAAGGAGACTTTACACGCGGTGAACCTTCCGCGGGGCCAATAAAACTGCAATCAAACAATGCCATACCTCCCGGGGGCGCAAAAGCTGACGGCTCCAGCGGCCTCCGGTGCACGAATGACTCTATGTTGTGCCGCGCTGGTTGGCGCGGGGCTGGGGAATTGAAAGAAGGCGAATACAGTTCTTACCGGTTTAGTTGCATCCTAGCACGAAAAAAATTTTCGTGCGGAAGAATCGCGAGCAGCCAAAACGGAAAAACCATTGTTAAGGCACGATGAAAGATTCTGCAAGGAAGCGGCGCATTCGTCAATGCCGAAGAATGGTGCAACTGGCCGAAAACTGCGCAGAGGTTTTCCGCACGTTCGTGCGAAAAAAATTCAGCACTTGTTTGCATCGAATAGCGGCGTGCAACTGACGGGTGAGAACCGAGAGCTGCCTGGTGAATTGCCGCATACGGCGCGCTTCCTTTATACTCATAGTTTGTCCATTGTGAAATTTTCAGAGTAGGAGTCAGGACGTTCCATGCCGAAGCGCACATTCCAGCCCCGCCGCCGCCGGCGGTCGAAAAAACACGGTTTTCGCAGCCGGATGAAGACCAAGAGCGGACAGGCCGTGCTTTCCCGCCGCCGCGCCAAAGGCCGCAAGCGGGTCACGGTAAAGCCCGGTTTTCGCGAGTAGCCAGATTGAGCGCGAAGCAGGCGCCAATCCAGGGTTTTCCCAAAACGGCACGCCTCCTCAAGCACGCCGATTTTGAAAAAGTATACAAGACCGGGCAGAGACATTTTTCCGGCAACATAACGGTCTTTTTCCTGCGACGCCCGCGGGCTTCCGCCGAGGCAGAAGGCCCTGCGAGAGTGGGCTTCACTGTGGGACGCGCCCTGGGGCCGGCGGTGGTGCGCAATCGCATTCGGCGGAGGGTACGCGAGGCCGTGCGCTTGCATCTGTTCCGCCTGACAACACCCGTGGATGTTGTGATTAATCCCAAGAAGACGGCACTGGGTGCTGCCTTCACTCAGCTAGCCGAGGAAGTGCAGCGGGCGTTTGTGAAAATTGAGGCGAGCACGGGCCGCGGAACGAAAGCTGACGGTTTGCAATGAAGAAACTTCTTCAACTCGGATTGCGTTTTTACAAGCGGATGGTCTCGCCCATGCTTCCCGGCGCCTGCCGTTTTGTTCCCACGTGCTCTGAGTACGCCGCCGAAGCTGTGGAGCACCACGGCGCTTTTCGCGGGAGCGCGATGGCCCTGTGGCGCTTGCTGCGCTGCCAGCCCCTTGCCCGCGGCGGTTACGATCCGGTTCCATGGGCGGACCATCGGGTATGTAATTCAACTCCGCAGCAATCGTGCGATCCCAAGCGAAACACTGGTCACTGGCAACCAAGGGCCGAGAACTGAGAGCTGCTTTTTATGGCTGAATACCAACACCGGCCCGATCAGGGCCCCATGGGCGACAAGAACTTCCTGTTGTACATGGTGTTAGCATTCGTCCTTGTCATGGGGCTGAGTTCGCTGTTCACAAAAAATCAGCCGCAGCCTCCCCAGCAGCCCGTGCAGCCGGCGACGCAAAGTCAGCCGGCCAGCGCTGCTCCAGCGGCAAAGGGCCCGTCACCGCAATCCCCTGTTGCTACCAGGCAGGCGCAGTCTGAGGCGGAGACGGTGGTTGAGAACGGCCTGTACAAGATTACTTTCACCAATCGCGGGGCGCAGGTAAAATCCTGGACACTGAAGAAATACAAGGACGACAAAGGCAATCCTCTCGAACTGGTCAACGCGCCGGCTGCCGCGCAGATGGGGTTGCCGCTCTCACTGTGGACCTACGATGCCGAGCTGCGCAAGAGGCTGAACGATGCGCTCTACATTACGGGAAGCGATGAGAAAGAGAGCAGCCGCGGCGCGCAAAGCCTCGACGTGAAGAAGGACAGCGCTCCCGTTCTTCACCTGGATGCACCCCACAGTCTTACTTTCGATTACGCTGATCAGGATGTCGTTGTTCACAAGCGTTTCAGTTTTGATCATTCCTACGTGCTGAAGGTTGAGACCTCGGTCACCCGAAACGGGCAACCAGTGCTGGCATATCCTGTGTGGCCCTGCTCACTGGGAGACCAACAGACGCCTGCCGGCTATGCCACCGGACGCATGGTGTGGCAAGCACCGGAGGGCATCCAGAGACAAGCGGCATTCGAGAAGCACTTTTTCAAGGCGAACTCCTGGGTCTCGGACGGCAACACCATCCCCGGCCCGTTTAACTGGGCGGGGGTCACCGACCAATACTTTGCCGCGGTCTTCATGCCGGCGAATCCGCAGTCATCCATGATGATGACGCTGCACCAGCCGCTTGAGATTCCTAAAGACCCAAGCAACCCTAAAGCGACGGAGAAAGAGGTCGTGCACGCGTTGGGCCTCGGAGTGGCTAATTCCAGCGGAACCACCCAGGCGGAGCTTTTCGTCGGTCCTAAAGCCGTGGATGTGCTCGATTCGGTGCGTTCCTATGGCTTGAACGGCGAACCGGGCACGGGATCCAACCTCGAAGGAGTCATTGATTTTGGAACCTTCGGCTGGTTTGCCAAGTTGCTCTTCCGCGCGCTCAACTGGACGCATGACCACCTGGTTCCAAACTGGGGATGGGCCATCGTCGTGCTGACCTTCATCATCAATCTGGTTTTCCTGCCCCTGCGTCTCACCCAGATGAAAACTTCGCTCAAGATGCAGAAGATCCAGCCGCTGGTGCAGACCATCAACAAGAAATATGAGAAGTACGGCCTGCGCGACCAGGAGAAGCAACAGCAGAAGCAGCAGGAGCTCATGGCGCTGTACAAGACCGAGGGCGTGAATATGTATAGCGGTTGTTTACCGCTGCTGTTGCAGCTTCCCATTCTGTATGCGTTTTATGCAGTGCTGGCCAATACGGTCGAGCTGCGCCAGGCGGGCTGGCTGTGGATTCACGACATGAGCGCCCCTGATCCCTGGCATCTCTTGCCCGTGCTCACCATCATCTCCATGGTCATCGTGCAGCGCGCAACGCCGCAGCCGGGCATCGACGCCGCCCAGCGCCGCATGATGAACATCATGATGCCCCTCATGTTCGGCTTCATGACCTGGGCCGTGGCCGCCGGACTGGCGCTCTATTGGGCTACCAGCAACCTCATCTCACTGGTGCAGCAGTGGGCCATGAACCAGACACGCCTGGGCCGCGAAATCAGGGAACTGCAACTCAAACGCCTGCGCAAGAAGAACAAATAGAAATAACCCTGCAAAACATGGAATGGTTCCGGGGACTAATGTGTAAAATGCTTTCTACATGAGTGAGCCCTGCAAAGGACCAACAACCAATGGCACGGCATAACCGCGCGGGAATAGGCGTCAATCTTCTTTGGGTGGCATTGGTGCTCGATGGCGTTGCCACCGTGCTGGCCTGGCATCGTGTCTCCCCTGGCTTTGCTCTCGCCCGTCTTCCTATCCTTGCAGTGGTTGGTTTCGTGATCTGGTGGTTCATTACCGCTGAAGTGGTGGCGGGCCGCGCCTGGGCACGCGTCGTATATCTACTGCTGACGATGCTGGAGGTGCTGACGGTCGTGGGAATATCATGGATGCCGGCTTTGGCAGACGTGGTATTGGGTCCTGGAGGATTCGGCGGTCTGCTGGCGGCAACCAAGCTGGTGCTGCAGGTGGCGGGCATTGGGATCATACTTGCCAATCCGGCGTTCGGTACGAGAACGTAGACCAATAGGTACGGCTCGGCACAATCGAACCGCTCTTCCACAATGATGATGAAAATTATCGCACGGTGCAGATCATGCACTTGAGGTAGTGAGTTTCAGGGATGCCCAGAACGATGGGATGGTCTTTGGACTGGGTGCGAATCTCAAGCAAACGGAGCGCGCTGCCGGCATCTACGGCGGCCGCGGTCAGCATCTGGATAAAATCCTGCTCGCTTACGTGATACGAGCAGGAGCATGTGACCAGCACTCCGCCCGGGCGCAACATCTTCACGGCGCGGAGGTTGAGTTCTTTGTATCCGCGCAGCGCGGTCTCGAGATGCCGTTTACTTTTGGCGAAGGCTGGCGGATCGAGAATAATCGTGTCATATTGTTGGCCCGCGGCAGAATAGTCTTTGAGAAAGTCGAATGCGTTGGCCTCGATCCACTCAATGGCGGGCCGGTTTTGGCCGTGATTGAGTTTTTCGTTATCTTCGGCAACTTCCAGCGCCGGACGCGAGCTATCGAGCGCGGTCACTTCAGCGCAGGCGCGCGCGAGATGCAGTGCGAACCCACCCTGGTAACAGAAGACGTCGAGCGCTTTGCCATGGGCGTATTTTTCGGCGGCTGCGTAATTTTCCCGCTGGTCGAGGAAGGCGCCGGTTTTTTGTCCGCTCAGCGCATCATAGTGAAAGCGGACGCCATTCAACACGTATTGGGTTGAAGTCCTCTCGCCCCACAACAGATGGTTTTCCGCCGCCGGCAACTGTTCCAGCTCTCGGATGTGCGGCTCAACCCTTTCCACAATGTGCGCCACCCCTCTCGGCGCAAGCTGGGCCTGTAGTTCCGTAATGATGGCCTGCTTGATCTCAGCGCGGTCCATGGCCTGGGTCTGGCTATGGAGAGACAGAACATCGTTGTAGCGGTCCACAATGAGTCCCGGCAGGCCATCGGCTTCGCTGAAGATGAGGCGGGCGGCGTTGCTGCCTTCTGATTGAAGGAGCCGTTCGCGATAGCTCAAGGCATCGCGCACCCGCAGCCGCACCAAGTCCAATAGCTCCCGCTCGGTCTCAAGGCGTTCGCCTGTCAGCTTGCGTAAGGCGATTTGCGAGGAGCTGCTGTACAGCATGCTCCCCAGAAATTTGCCGCGTTCGTTCTCAACGTGCACCAGGGCGCCAGGAGAAAGCAGACGCGGAGAGGAATTTTCCCCGATGATTTCCGAGCGGTAGACCCACACGTGGCCTTGCCGCAGCCGGGAGGCGGCGCGGGGCGAGATTCTAACTTTGGCGTGGGCAGCGATAGGCTCTAGTGGGTTGCTTGTTGTTCGGGTTGTGGCGCCTTAGGTGATTGCTGGTCTGGCGGATCAGGCGAATCAGGCGGCTCTGGCGCGTCGTCCGCATCCGGTGGTTTTTGGGCATCTGGTTTTTGCGCATCCCGGGAGGCCAGGGCCTTCTCGCTCTGGAATTTCGTCAGCGCCGCGAGTTCATCACGGACTTTGGGCGCTTTTGGGTCCTGAGGCGCCTCTTCTAGAAATTGTTTGTACTCGGCGGCAGCTTCGTTGGGCATATGTTTACTAAGATAGGCGCGGGCGGCAATGTAATGGACCACCGCATAAGCCTGGTGCGGCATGGAGTGCAGCCGCTTGGCGCATTGTATGGCGCCATCGGAGTCATGGAGCAGCAGGTCAACCTGCGCGGTCAGCAGCAGCCCCTCGGGATTTACAGGGTCAGCCGTGCTGGCCTTGCTCAATAATTCCGCAGCCCGCTTGTAGTCGGAGTCTGCAGCCGCCATTCTTGCCAGGTTGAAATATGCCGGAACAAAATGATCGTTCAGGGCGACGGTCTTTTCAAAGGCCTCGCGTGCCTTCTGCCGGTCACCCGACTTAAACTCCACCACGCCTATACCGAAGAAAGCGGAAGCATACGAAGGATAGATCTGGATAGCTTTGTCGAATCGCTTTCGCGCCTCAACCAGGTCGTTCTTATCCAGCGCTTCGTTTCCCTTCCTGAACTCTTTAGCGGCAGCAGCTGGAACGTTAAGATCGGCTACCGAAACCGTGCCGCCGGGCCCGGTGGGCGCATTCGATTGTGATTCCACGCGGTGCACGTTGACGTATTCGATATGACTGAGTTCACGGTCGTCGATGGAGAAAAAAGATGACGTGGTCTCGGCAATATCGGTACCGGTGATCCGCACCCGAAAATTTCCGCCGCCGGTTACCTGAAAAGTGACCATGCCGCGGTCGTCGGTGAAGCTTTGGCCCATAATCCCGCCGTTACCGGCAAGAAGCTCGACCTGCAGCATTCGCTCTGCCGGATGGTCGTCTTCATAGGCAACGCGTATTTCCAACTGGCAGGGGTTGGAGTTCTTGGGAAGGCCGGGGAAACGTTGTGCCAGCGCACCGAGCGGGACCAGGCAGGCAAGAGACACAAGACTAAGACGCCGTAACATATGCTCTCCCTTTTCTACCTTGCGACAGAAAAGAAGTCTATCTAGGGACTTACCGGAGTTCGATCGGTTTCGACGGCGCTCTCTTCTGCCGCCGCATCTGTCGGTTCTGACTTGGACTTTCGTTTGCGTGCCGGCTTGGCCGGTGCCGGGGGAGGCTCGTGGGATGGATCGTAAAACAGAATACGACTGCACGAGTCGCACGTCATGATTTGGGAATTAGTCTTAATCTCGTCGTATTTTTGCGGGCGCAACATCACGTTGCAGGCCGCACACTTCTGGCCAATGGCTTCAGCCAGCGCGGTCTTGCGCGCCGGCAGAATGCGGTCGTAGTGTTCCAGGGTTGACGCCGAGATTCCGCCGCGCAGCTCCTGCCGCTTGCTTTGCCATTCGGCCAGCGCTTTTTCGTCCTGCTCGCTGCGGGCGCGGACCTCGGCCTTTTCTTTCTCAATGGCGACGCCCTGCGTCTTGAACTCGGCTTCGGCCGCCTTGAGGCTCTTCTCGTGCGTTTCCGCCTCTACCATCGTGACCAGGATCTTTTCCTCGTGCTCGCGGATCTCCTTTTCCGCAAACTCAATTTCGTGCAGCAACGCCTTGTATTGCTCGTTGGTTTTTACATCCAGCGATTGCTCGCGATATTTGGAGATTTTTTGCTGCTGCGACTGGATTTCTGATTCGAAGCTGCGCTTGGCAGCGTCGTTCTGTTTGATCCTGGTTTTTTCCTGCTCGATCTGGCCTTTGGCGGCTGCCAGTTTGGCTTCTACATCAGCCACGCGCCGGGGGAGAGTGGCAATTTCATCGTTGAGGCGTTGGATCTCCCGATCAACGTCTTGCAGCGACTTCAGTCTTTCCAGATCAGGATGCATGCGAAGCACACCGGAGAATCATTCCCTATTCTAGCACCATAAAACATTGCCGCCTGATTATTGTAGGGAATTGAATCGTTTATGCAGTGGTCTCGCGTTAGCGGGATAGGCATTTCACAGCTTGCTTTCCTTGTAGTTTGTAACTTGCAGCTTGTAACTGACTAAGTTTTTTCACCTATTGAGGCTGAGCTGGCGGGAAATTAGCATCGTGGGCAATGTCGTTCCAACTCTTTCAACTTATCTTCGGCATGGGCTTGGGGGTGGGAATAGCCCTGTTTCACCGCCCGATTGCCGATTTCATGTTGCAACAGGAGCGCGCCCTGGCGGCGCTGTTCCATGCCCGGGGATTGCCGCGCCCGCCGCTGCCTACAGAAAACCAGTCACGCAATATGTATTTTGCGGTGGGTGTCATGCTGGCTCTGATTGAGACCGGACGCCTCTGGCTCATGACCCGCTAAGGCAGTTGGGTTGGCCATAAGGTCTACTCAATCGCGATAGCGGGAAATTCCAGATCCATCCCCAGCGGGTCGGTAAGGCGATTGGTCAGGTTTGCCAAGCCGATCAACATATCCAGATCAACAATTTCACCGTCGTTGAAGTGCGGCTTGAGTGCTGAGATGTCGGCGTCGCTGATATCGTGCGGCGAGCGCGTGAGCTTTTCCGCGAAGGCCAGCGCGGCTTTTTCCTTGTCTGTGAATGATGATGTCGCGGGATTTTTCAGCGCCTTCCAGTCTTCGGGTGTTAGTCCGGCGCGCTGGGATGACGACAGGTGGTGCTGCATACAGTAATGGCATTGGTTGATCATAGAGACCCGGATGTACACCAGTTCGTAGAGCCTGCGGCCCACAGTGCTGTTGGAATCAAGCTTGCGGCCAACGCTGGCATAAAAAGCCAGAAAATTCTTGAGCAGCTCCGGGCGGTGGGCCAGGGCTTTCTGGGTGCTGGTGGGTTTGCCTTTGAGGGTCTTCTCATAAATTTCCTGGACTTCAGGCTGGGCCTGGGTGGGTTCAACGTAGCTGATGCGTGCCATGATGTCTCCGTGCTGATGAAAGTTTCTGAACCGATATAATAATAAAGCCCGCCGCGTTTTGAGCGCCAAATGCCATGTACTGGCTCGGGGCTGCGGGCAATCGTAAACGATCAAAATCTGCGTTTATCCGCGTTCATCCGCGGCGAAAATTCTTCAACATGCTGAGAATTCGTCCTGCCACCCGCAAAGATGCAGCATTGATTGTTGCCATGGTCCGTGCGCTGGCGGAATACGAGCGCGCGCCCGAAGCTGCCGTGCTCACCAGGCGAGATATTCTTCGCGACGGCTTCGGGCGGAAACCCAGGTTCCACTGCGTCATCGCCGAGTGGGATAAGAAGCCTGCCGGCTTTGCGCTCTGGTTTTACAACTATTCGACGTGGGTGGGACGGCCGGGTGTGTATCTGGAAGACCTGTTTGTGTATCCGGAATTTCGCGGCAAAGGAATCGGCAAAGCTTTATTGGTCCACTTGGCAAAGATTGCAGTGAAGCAAAAATGCGGACGCTACCAGTGGCAGGTGCTCGACTGGAACACCCCTTCCATCAAATTCTATGAGTCGCTCGGAGCCCAGGTTATGAAGCAGTGGCTTGCGATGCGCGTGGAAGGCGAAGCGCTGAAAAAACTTGCCTGCCTTGGTTAAAGCTTGTGTCCTTATCAAGTCTTCCCGTCCGAAGGTTCTCCACAGCCAGTCGCTGATACAGTTTCACGAGTTCCTTCACCATTTCTCCAATAGAAAGCCTCCGCTGGTTTGATCGAGAGTACAATGGAGGCCGTTTTGTGGAGGTCCTATGGCCGAGAAGTCCGGATGTTTTAAAGCACTGGTGATTACAGGCTGCATCCTGCTGGTGTTGTTTGCAATGGCAGCCGCCGGAATTTTCTATGGCGTGCATTGGGCGAAGAACAAGATCACGGGGTACACCGGGGCCATCACCGGCAGCTCGCCGGCGCAAGTCAAGGTAGACCAGGGTAACTCTTGCGGCCTGCTTTCGAAGGAGGATCTGCAAGTAGTGCTGGGTGTAACGATCCAGAAAAGTGCCGAGATTATGGAAGGCTCGGAGCCTGGGTGCGCCTACTACAGCACTCCTGAAGCTTTCGCGCAATTGCAGAAGCTGGCGATGGAACAGACGCGCAAGCAGTCGGAAGAAGCCTCCAAACGCCCACAGCAGAAAATTGATAACCCGCTGCAGCTATTGAAAGATCCCAACCAGCTGGAAGGCGTGGTAAAAACCTTCGGCCTGTCACAGCCCGACAAAGACGGACGCGTGTTTTCTTTCACCGTGCAGCGCAACTTCGAGAGCGCGAACTGGTCAGCGACTCGCGCCGCCATATCTCCGGTCCCGGGTTTTGAGGATGTGCCGGACGTCGGCGATCACGCCATGATCGGCTCCTTTGGCCACGCCTTTTATGTGCTCAAAGGGAATAACCTGATCTACCTGGATATGACTTACGTTCCTGATGCGCGCACGCGCGGAGCGGATCTCGGACGCAAGATCATCTCGCACCTGTAGATTTTCTTCTACGTCACTGTAAGGGGAAGAGCTCAGGATGTCGTTGCGAAGGCCAGCTGTTACAAGTCTGTCACACCAATAAGAATAAAATAGAACGATGCGCATCAAGATCATCGGTGCCGGGCTGGCGGGCTGCGAGGCGGCGCTGCAATGCGCGCGCTTTGGCGCGGCGGTGGATCTTTTCGAGATGCGTCCGGTGCGGACCACGCCCGCCCACCAGACCGCGGACTTCGGTGAGCTGGTCTGCTCCAATTCACTGAAGTCGGAGAGCGAGCATAGCGCGCCCTGGCTGCTCAAGCAGGAGATGCGCCGCGCCTGCTCGCGCCTGCTCAAATGCGCCCATGCCGCCGCGGTTCCCGCAGGTCACGCGTTGGCGGTTGATCGCGTTGCTTTTTCGCAGGGCATTGCCGGGGCCATGGCGCGCGAGCCGCTGATTACGATCCATCGCGAAGAGGTCACGAAGATCGACGAGCACGACGGCTTGACCGTTATTGCCACGGGTCCGCTGACCTCAGCGGCGCTGTCGGAAGACATTGCCCGCCTTACTGGCAGCGACCATCTTTCTTTTTACGATTCCATCAGCCCGATTGTCGAGGCCGAGTCCATCGACGAATCGCGAGTTTATCGCGCCGCGCGTTACGACAAAGGCGAGGCGGATTACATCAATTGTCCGTTTACGAAAGAAGAGTACGACCGCTTTTACGATGCGCTCATGGAAGCGCAATCGGTCGAGGGCAAGGATTGGGAAAAGCTGAATTACTTCGAGAGCTGCCTGCCCATCGAAGAGATCGCCCGGCGCGGGCGCGACACGCTGCGCTTCGGTCCGATGAAGCCGGTGGGATTAAAAGACCCGCGCACCGGTAAAATTCCCTACGCTGTGGTGCAGTTGCGCCAGGAGAACCAGCGCGCCGATTCTTACAACCTGGTCGGCTTTCAAAACCACTTGAAGTATGGCGAGCAGGCGCGCGTGCTGCGGCTGATTCCCGGATTGGAAAATGCCCGCTTCCTGCGCTATGGGCAAATCCATCGCAACACGTACATCAACGCGCCGGCGCTGCTGTCTGCATCATTGCAGATGAAGGCGCATCCGCGCGTGTTCTTTGCCGGGCAGATTTGTGGCGTCGAAGGTTACGTGGAATCTATGGCGACAGGTCTGCTGGCGGGGATTTATGCTGTGATGCTGCTGAACCAACACGGCGAGGCAATCCCTAAGCCGCCGGAGGCTGAGTCCGATTTTTCCCCGCTGATTCCGCGCGCTACGGCGCTGGGATCGCTCATCCACTACATCACGCGCGCCGAAGCTAAGAACTTTCAACCGGCAAATATCACCTTCGACCTGCTCCCGGCACTGCCGGAGAAGGTACGCGACCGCAAGCAACGCCACCGGCTGATCTGCGAGCAGGCCCTGGCTGAATTCGATGCGTGGTGGAAGCAAATTCAAGAGACATTACAGCCAAGCGTCTGCCACAAATAGGCTTCCCCGAAAAAATTGTCGAGGGATGCCTTAAGCGGCAACCATCTCTGCAGACCAGGCTTTATGCGGCGGGCCAACGTAGGGGAACTCGGTCAGCAGATCGCTGTGAGGCCCTACCTTATCCCCCGTCACCTTCCCATTTGTGAGGATAGGAATGAAGATATCGACGACGTCGTCGGTGAGCGCCCGGCCATTATTCGGGAACGACGCTGGGCGCTTGGGATCATAGGACAGGATGTCCGGCAACAGTGTCCCTGCCACCCGCCTTGCTTCCTCCGGCGTGTACCCACCCGCGTGCTCCAGGGAGTGCGCGAAGACGGCCACGAAGCGGGCATCGTCCGCCGGCTGCGCGGCGAGGTAGGCAGCGTTCTCGGCGCCGGTGAGGAATACGGTTTGCTGGGGCCGCGCGCCGCGGTCTGCCTGAACCCATTTCCCGCCTGCGCCGTCCAGCGTGCGGCACCACAGGCCAACCGCTTTAGTCCCCAGGGCAGAGTTGGGCACTTCCAGCACGATGCTGCACACGTCCTTGTCGGCGAAGAAATCGTCGCCGGTGAACTGCAGGTTGTTGAGGGCGCCCTGTACGTCGAAGAAGAAGGGGTCGCCGCGCCAGCCCGCGAAGAAGCGGTAGTCGCCGGCCTCCGTCAACTGCGGCCACCCATCCATTGAGACCGGTGCCCGCTCAACGATAACCAGCCCGCCATCGCCCGTCCCGGCGGCCTGCGCACCCTCAACGCGGCGCAGCGTCGCGGTCTGTGCCCCGTCCTCGGAGGATGAGAAGCGCACCCGGTACGCGATATCGGCGACGGCATCGCCGTTCGTATCAATCTTGAACTCGTACAGAGCGTCGGGCGCGAAGGGGACGGCGGTAGTGGGCCCTGGCGGGCTCACGCTGGCGGACGGGTGTACGTTCATGATCAGGATTGACTTGCCAGTGCCCCCTGGCTTGGGAAAGGCATACAGATCGGTGAAATCCAGGCGGGCGTCCCCATGGGGAAACCCAAAGTCGGGGCCGGAGTAATGGTGCGACATGGGATCATCCTCTCGTCTGGTCTAGATACTCAGGGCCCTCTGCGGGTTGTTTCGAACCGGGTTCAGTCGCACTCTGACGCAACTTCTCTACGCACTCGTGAATAAAAATCAGTGGCAGCCATGGCCCCTCCGATGGCGCCCAGGAGCCAGATACCGGTAATGAAAAAGACCGACCAATGGACATAAACATCCGCCGCTCAAAATGCGCATCACGAGAGCTTCTCCAGTCTTATGAGGCAGGTTATTCCAAAATCCTGCAGGCGCAGAGCGAAAAGGAAGGCCACATCTCTGCTGAGGGTGTTGCCCGATCCCCGACTTCCCAAAACAGCGTGAAACCATTTTGAGGCGATTTGCACTATAGAGATTACAAAATTCCTTGACTTGCAGGGCAGCGATGTATTCCCATTACGGATTCAACCCAGTCACAGTACAACGTGGCACGGATAAATCCTTGCCCCTGACATAACCCTATTTTTTAGACAAGCTTTAGAGATGATGCAGCTTGACGGAGGATGCTATGCGACGTTCTGTGTTGCTGTTGAGCCTTTTGGTGGTTTGGGCGGTCTTCATGTCTACGGCTGCCCGCTTTCAACTACCCAGCGCTGCGCCAGATATTGCCATCAATAAGGCGCCAGGGGTGGCCATGCAGTTCGCCAACTCGCCTCAGTGTGTGGTAGCGCTGCTGGGCGAGCGCCTTACCGAACCGGGGACGAGCAATTGGCGCGCGATGCGCCAGCAGCAATACCTGGATTTCATCTTTATTTTTCTTTACTGGATGACATTCTTCTTCCTGATCGGCGGAGCGCTGCGCCATTCCACTGCCGGATTGGCGCGCAAACTGGGCTGGCTGGTGGGCATATTCATAACCCTCGGCGCGGCCGCGGATATCGGAGAGAACATCGGGATTTTATTCGCGCTGAGCGGCACCCACCAGGGGGTTTTGTGGCCGCTCCCCTTTGCGATCACAAAATGGATTAGTGTTTTCCTGGCGCTGGCATTTTCAGCCCCGCTATTTCTCTTTTATCCCAAGTTCGGCGATTTGCCCCTGCCCAACCCGCTTTCTTCCTGGGTGGCGCGAAGCCTGGGCATAATTTTCGCCGCGAGCGCGGTCTCAGGAGTTGCCGGCACAATCGCGGCCGCGGCCGCGCCTCACTCCAACACTGTGTTGCTGTTATTTGGCGCGGTATTGCTCATGTTCCTGGCTTTGTTGTTGCTGCTGCTGGAAGGAAGCGGCCTGCTGCATTCCATCTGGCTCAACTTCGTTTCCTGGAGCACATATCTTTATCTGCTGCGCGTCGCCCTGCTGGCCTGCGCGTTTTTGGTCCTCTTCCCAATGCTCGATCTGCGGTCCGATAGCATTGCCTCGGTTTCGCGCGGCATTCTTTCACTCGAGAGCCACCTGCAGTTCGTCTTCGCCGGCTGGCTGATTACCGCCACCTGCTGGGTGGCAATGATTACGGCGCGCATGATTCTGGCGTACGGGGAAGAGCGCGTGGGCGTTGCGCCGCCACCGGAGCTGGTTGTAACCGGCAACATGAGCTGGTTGACGGTCGTGCTTTGGACGGTTCCCGGCTGGCCCTTGCTGCTGCGGGTGCTGCTGCTGGCGGATTTGCCTCGTGACGTTCATCGTCCCGCTCATTTTCTTGTCCTAATCGGCGACCTGGCAGTAGGCGTGGGCATTTCCCTGGCAGTGCTGTACTTCGCGGAATGGATCCACCTGCATGAGAAAGATCCCGCGACGCCGCTCACCCATGCACTTGTGCTCCCAATTACTCCCGGCTTGCAAGCGGCCTATCACTCCCAACCATTCAGCGGACACACAAGACTCAGGCGGCTGTTTGCCCGCCTTGGCCCGGGTTATTTTGACGCGAATGGCTATTTACATTCCGGACATTCGCTGGCATTTGCCTTTTTTGCGATCGTGTTGGTGTTCTATGCGGTGGGGTATTGGACCCTCTACCCACGAGCGGGCGGCGACAACAACTATTTTCCGGTCCTGTGCTATATCCTGGTGCTGGTAATGATGGCGGCTTGGGGTGGTACGGGGCTTTCGTTCTTTGCCGACCGCTATCGCTTTCCACTGCTGACCCTGGTTTTTGTCTACTCCGTAATCTTTAACGCTGTGCTGGGAATTACACCGTTCGATTCCGACCACTATTACGTTGTCCATCCACTTGCGGCGGCGGCAGGCGAGCTGTCAGCGCATTCGCAGATGGCCGCCCCGCAAGTGCCTGGCCCGGCGGAGATAGCGCGCAGGTGGCAGGCGCAACACGCAAATGACAATGTCCCCATGGTGGTCGTGACCGCCACCGGCGGCGGGATCCAGGCCTCAGCCTGGACAGCCAAGGTGCTGACCGAACTGCAGAATGAGCTGAAGAAACCAGGCTGTCAAAAAGATTTCGGCAAGTCAGTAGTGCTGATCAGTTCGGTATCAGGCGGCAGTGTAGGTTCGATGTACTTTGTGGAACACCTGGCCGAAGAAAACGATCCGGGCTTCAGCACGGCAGTGCCTGCAAGCTGCGAGCAATTGTCTGTAGAAGATGCTGCACGCTCCTCCAGCTTGCGCGAGGCAGCGTGGGGATTGGCTTATCCGGATTTGTTCCGGACGATTTTTCCGGTCTTCGCCAAAAAGACCCTAGACCGAGGCTGGGCGCTGGAGCAGGCCTGGAAGCGCTGCTGGCCGGGCGCCCCCCACAGGCTCGGCGACTGGACCACCGAGCTGGAAAAGGGAAGCATGCCGGCGGTAATCTTTAATTCCACCACGGCAGACACCGGCCAGAGATTTCTGCTCACGAACTTCCGGGCGCCGGCCCAACTGCCCGCACCGGAGGGAGATGAGCCCGAGCTGACCTCGGCCCCTTCGTTTAACAATCTTTATCCTGAATACGATGTTGACGCGGTCACGGCAGCGCGGCTCTCGGCAACTTTCACCTACGTGACCCCGATGTCAAAAGCGATACCAGACAAGACGGCTCGACAATCCACCCCGGAACTTTGGCCGGCGCACCGGCCGACGTTTCACCTGGCCGATGGCGGATACTACGACAACTACGGCGTGACCTCGGCCCTGGAGTGGCTGCTGGACGCTTTCCCGCAAAATCCCCCCGCGGAAGTGGCATGCCCACAAAAACAAAGCGCTCAATGCCCAGGTCAGAAATCGACGAAAAACCGAGAGCTGCTATTCATTGAAATTGAGGCCGCACCCAGCACAAAGGCCGATTCACCGCAGCAGACCGAACAGGACCGCGCGGCCAAACAGCCCTGGGACTGGACCACGCAACTCACAGCCCCGGTTACCACCATGCTGAACGTGCGCAGCAGCGGACAAGCTGAACACAACGAACTGGGACTAAAAATGCTAAGCGACCATCCTCCGCAGGGGCTGACTTTTCATCGCGTGATCTTTGCCTTTCATGATGCCTATCCCCCGCTCTCCTGGCACCTGACCAACAACCAAAAAGATGATATCGACAAAAACTGGGGCTACTTTACGACATCTCAGCGGCCCGATAAGCGACCAAAATTAGTCGAGGTCAAAGACGCGTTTGGATGCAAGTAAGATCGGCGATTAACCGCAGAAGACGCGCAGAGGATTTCAAAGCGGAATAAAAGCCTCGATTCCCTACTTCAACGTACAACAAGCAATGGGCAGCGAAGACGAGCAGGTTGCAATGCTGGGAGCGCCCGTGACCCAGGTTGGCCCGTCATAAGGAGTGCCCGGAGGGCCTTCGGTCCAGCCGTTGCAGTCAGTCACGAAGGTTGAGTTTGTTGTTACTGGAACGAAGGTGCCACTGGAGTACCAGACATTGGAGGGTAGACTAATACCGAGTTGAGCAGAATGTACCATGTCCGTCGCTGTGCACATGGTCGCTGCCGGAGAGTTGCACGCCGTCTGGCACAACACGGCGGCCGCGTGATAGCCGCCCGAGAGAGATGCCAACTGTCCCGTGGTGGCAAGCGTCGAGCCGCAGTACTGATTCGTGGGTGTCGGTGTAACCTGTGCCGGCGGAGGCGCGACGGTCCTGACGCGCACTTCATCGATCGTTCCGTTGAAAGGATTCATGCCGCTGCCATTAGCAGCTCCTATAAACAACTGGTTGGCTGGAACAAGTGGGCCCTTGGCGCAGGGAACTTCGGTCGTTTTGCCATTGGCTTCGACCACAGCGGTGAGGCCGTTGTACCAGCCGCCGGCGTGAAAGAAAGCCCCAGCGGGAAGCGGGGCCGATCCCACCAAACACATTCCATTGGCGGCATTCACAGTAAAAGTTACGGTTCCTGAATTCAGGGCGAGAGCATAGACACCAGTTTTATTGAGAATCGTTCCATTCGGGAAGCCGTTGGTATAGGAGACCCAGCCTTCCACCCAGACCTGCGGACTATACGGCGTGTTGGTCGCGGTAACAACACCACCTGCGAATGTTATAGCCTTCCCGGTATGCCCGGCTGACCCGGGCGCGATGCCCCCGGGCGGCGTGTTAGTAGCAGTGTTGTTAAAACCCGAACTGTCGGCAAAGCTGGTGCCGGAGGTTTCGTCGAATTCATAATCCGCGGCTAGGACTCCCAAACTGTTCTTGTTAGCCAGAAGTCCCGCATCCACGTAGGCTTTGGTTGCGGCGTGTAAAGGCTGCGTGGGATCGCCGCTCAGTTGCAAAGCGCCAGTCATCGTGCCTCCACTGAGAAGCAGATACGAGGCCAGCGAAGACAATGATGCATAGAGCGAGTCGGTGAAGCTGGTATCGAGCGCAATGCTGCCGCTGGTGGTAATGGGGCCCGTAGGAGTCAGTCCTGCGCCTACGGTGATGCTGGTAACGCCACCGCCGGGGAAATTTTGTCCGTTAGCAAAGGTGATGATCCCAGCGGAATCCACTGACATCGTGCCGATGTGAATGCCGTTCACATCCTCGGAGATCAGCGAATTCGTCAGAGTGAAAGTATTTGAGATTTTGGGGATGTGTCCCTGGGTAGCACTGCTGCGCATGATGATCTGATAGAGCACCGGACCATCGATCGCCTTTGCATTGGGCGAGGTACGCTGCCAGGCGACTTGCGCGCGTAACCGCGCCATTTCGGCCTGAGCTTCATCCTGGGCCAGCGCCTCAAGCGCCGAACACAAACACAAAATCAAGACTAATGCGGCGCGAACAAGCGGCATAGACCAAACTCCGGTAAGTTGTTGCTGGGGGATGGATGGATTCTATCGCAAAGAGAGGTTAATTCCATCGCGAATCTGGTAATTACCGCTGATACGATTTCTGTTCAACCTGTCAAGGCAATGTGCGCCGAGTTCGCTCGCGTGAAAACTTTATTAAGCACATAATACTTTATATTGAGAAGTACTTTATATTAATTGAGTTACTTCTTCGATAAGACTTCAACAATACGATCAAAGTCTTCCAGCGTCGCATATTCGAGAATGATCTTTCCCTTCCCTTTTTTGTCCTTGATAAACACGCGGACTCCCAGTGATTCCTCCAGCTGACGCTCGGCGGCACGGACGTTGGGGTCCACAGGGCGCATTTGCTGGCTGTCGCCGTTTTGGCTAGCTGGATTCTTGAGGTTAAGAATCAGCGCTTCCGTCTGGGCCACAGAAAGGTGCTTGCTGATGATCTCTCCGACCACATGCCTGATTTCTTCTTCCGATGTCAGGGTGAGCAGGAGCTTGGCGTGGCTGAAGGTGAGGTGCAGTTGCCGCCTCAGCATCTCCTGAACTTCGGGAGGCAGCTTGAGCAGGCGCAGGTAGTTGGAGATGGTGGTGCGGTCTTTGCCGGTGCGCTGCGCCATCTGCTCCTGGGTCACACTGAACTCGCGCGAGAGGCGTTCGAAGGCGTGGGCCTGCTCCATGGGCCCCAGATCTTCGCGCTGCAGGTTTTCGATGATGGTCAACTCCAGGGCCTGCTGATCGCTCACCTGGCGGACCATGGCAGGGACGGTCTGCTTGCCGGCGCGCTGTGAGGCCAGCCAGCGACGCTCGCCGGCGATCAGTTCGAAGCGTCCATCGCGGGTGGGGCGCACCACGATCGGCTGCATGACGCCGTTGGCTTTGATGGAGGCGGCCAGCTCGTTAAGAGCGATTTCGTCCATGTGTCCGCGAGTCTGGTAGCGGTTGCGGTCAATGTGCTCAATGCGGATTTCGCGGATGGCATCGGCTGCCGGAACCGGAACAGTGGCTGTTCCTCGTGCGGCCGGAAGAAGGGTTTCCAATCCGCGTCCTAAAGCTTTTCTCTTCTGCAAATTCATTTTCTTCATTGGCTCCCAAACCATCAGATGTTCCTTGAGGAACACTTCCATTTAAACCAGCCTTGGAATGAATTGCAAGGAATAGATATCAAACCCAGCTTTCCCTGCCAAATTTGGGATCTTTTAAGTTTCTCGCTATGGTGAGCCCGGCCTGATCACCAGTATTCCCTTAAGGAGCTTTTGAAGACTGGAACCCAAAATGTTCCTCGAAGAACATTTTCTGCCTGCAAATCTGATTTGGGGGCAGGAAACCAGATAGGGTGCCTTTGCTAGTGGTTCTTCAAGGAACAGTCTACCCTTCCCGAAAGTGTGAAAACCGACTTTTTCAGGGCTCCAAAGTGTTCCTCAAGGAACACTTTTTGGGCTGCAATTTGGAGGCTCAATTGTTCCTGGTGCTTCCAAACCACTGGCAACTGGCAACTGCTCTAGTCAGTTGTTGCCAGAGGCTCGGGAACCTCAGCCATAACCTGTTCCGCCCGGGTAGGGGCTTGCTGCTTAGGCAGGCGTGACATGATTTCCTTGGCCAGGCGGATATAACTCTCAGCTCCCCGGGAATGCACGTCGTATATCAAAACCGGCTTACCGTGGCTCGGGGCCTCGGCCAGGCGGACATTGCGCGGGATCGCGGTCCGTAACAGCCGATCACCAAAAAACTTCTTCAGCTCACCCGCCACCTGCTGGGCCAGGTTGGTGCGCTCGTCATACATGGTCAGCACCACACCTTCAACCGTGAGGTCGGGATTAAAGCTCTGGCGCACGCGCTCCATCGTATCCAGCAGCTCACTCACTCCTTCAAGAGCGAAATACTCAGGCTGCATGGGGATCAGCACAGAATCCGCGGCTACCAGCGCGTTGAGCGTAAGCAGGTCGAGAGCCGGAGGGCAATCGAGGATGATGAACTCAAAATCCTGGCGTATGCTTTCCAGCGCCATGCGCAACCGGAATTCCCGGCGCTCCTGCGGGACTAATTCAATATTGGCGCCAATAAGGTTTTTATGCGCTGGGATGACCAGCAGCCCCTCGGGATCAACCTTCAGCATCGCCTCGCGGGCCTCCGCTAACCCCATCAGCACATGGTAGGTGCTGACGCGATCGGGATCTTTGACAAACCCAAGTCCGCTGCTGGAGTTGGACTGCGGGTCGCAATCCACCAGCAACACCGGAATTTCGGCCGCCGCCAAAGAGGCTGCCAAATTAATTGCTGTGGTGGTCTTGCCGACCCCGCCTTTCTGATTAGCTACCGCAATGATTCTGCCCATGATGATGGAGTAAATAAATCCTGGAATTCGAGGGTACTTTAAAAATTACTGGTTGTGCAATGCCCCATTTTAGGGCATCCCATGCAGTTCTTGGTTCTGAGCCCATTGTGGCAAGCCCTCGAGTAAATATTTGCCAGGAGCAAAATGTTCCTCGAGGAACATTTTTCAGGTTTAGGACAACTGTTTACTCTTTAGATAACATAGGCTATTTTTCCGCTGAACTGGCTCCAAACTCCAGATGAAGGTGCCTGGTTGAATCCATTAAAGTGGGTTAATATGGCCCCCATATCCCACTATTACTCTCTTGATTCCTCCATCTACTTCAATCTCTAACCGCACACATTTTAAGAAATAAGGAAACAACAGAGGTCCTGAAGAAATCAGATTCTTGCTCCACTCGGGACCAAGTCAGTAGGCACGGCTCCGCCCTGAATTCCGCCCTGGCAGGAGAGAAAACAGGTAGCACCTTCCACCTGTTTACTATCTAGTTCCAATTCTGGTTGTTAATCATCGTGATTCTTTCCCCCATGCGGAACTGCCGTGGTCGGGGGGTACGGTTATATCTAGTTATCTGGGCCGGGGCCGCGGTGAGCGGTTGACGACTACACCCGTTGAGATACTGCCTGCGGATGTTCCATTGCCAATGTATATAGCCTGTACATTGTGCACTCCCACCCTGAGTTGGCTGTTCCAACTTGCCTGCCCGCCCGTCAAGGTGAGTACAGGGCCAAGTTGCTGGTTTCCCTCGAGCAGCACAACCGAATCACCGTCAGTGCTTCCTGTGACGCTGATAACGAAATCCGCGCTCTGTTGCATGCCTAGTGCGAACCCAAAGTTGAGGTTTGAGGAAGCGCCGCCATTTACCGTCAACCCCGTGGAGCTGGGGTTTCCGGTGGCCATTACTACCTGGGTTAGCGTCACAGAAGTGCTCGCGGCAAAGGTAATGTCGCCACCATAAACAACCGTAATCTGGTGCACGCCCGGCGCCAGGGAAGATGTCACAGCGCTGCATTGGCCGCCGCTCAGAGGGACATTCGAGGCCAAGACAGTGGTGTTGTTCATGAAATTATCCAGAAAGGTCACAGTGCCGGTGGGTACACTGGGGTTTTGCGGCCCAATTATAGCTGTAAAGGTCAGCATGTCACCGGAGTTGGAAGGATTGCTGCCAGAGGTCAGGGCCACCAATGAGATGCTTGGTGACTTCACCACCTGAGTGATGGTGGAGGACGCACTATGAATGAAGTTGGTGTCTCCGCTATAAGCAACGCTAATGTCGTGCGAACCAACAGCCAGAGTCGAAACTGTGACGCTCGCCTGGCCAGAGCCATCGAGCATGATGGGGCCGCCTCCCAGGAAGGAGGAGTCGAAAGCATCCACAAATGACACCGTGCCGGTAGGAATGCCTGTGAATTGCGGCAGCACGCTGGCTGTGAAGGTCAGTGTCTGGCCAAAGCTGGAAGGAGTCGAACCGGACGTCAGGGTTACTGTGGAGCTGGTGGCAGCCTTATTTACAACTTCAATTACCTGAGAGCTGCCACTGAGAAAACTCTGATCGCCGCTGTAAAAGATCTGAATGGTGTGACTGCCCAGGGCCAAAGTAGAGGTGTTAAAGGTTGCCACACCGGCGTTGTTGAGGACAATAGTCGCGAGCGTTGTTGCCCCGTCCATGAATATTACTGTGCCGCCAGGCGTACCGAAGTTGTTGGAAGTCACTGTAGCCGTGAATGTCACCGGCTGACCGAAAACCGAAGGATTGGCGCTGGAAGAGATAGCTATATTCGACGGCTCGGGCACAACCAGAAAGAGAAACGCAGCCATCGCGCCCGGGATGGGGCTGCTCTGGCCAAATCCACTGCCACCAGGCTGAATGGAATCTGCAAATTGCCCATCAGCGGCGTAAGCATAAACGATATGGATACCGGGCAGCAGGGGCGTGGAAGGGGCTCCGGTAAAGTTGGGCGCCGAACCCGCCGCCTTGAGCCAGGGTCCTTGCCAGCTATCAAACTGGAAATAGACATTCTGCACCGGCGGCGCCACGGGACTGTACGAGCTGTTGGTCGTGAAAGTCAATTGATTGCCAGATGAAGGAGCGATGGAGGTGGTCAGCGGAACAGGCTGGATCTTGCGCTCGCTCAACACAGTGACATTGGCGCTTCCCTGATTGGCCACATAAACCATGTTGCTCACCGGATTTACCGCCAGAGCAACGGGGTTAGTTCCGGCGTTCATCGGGGCAACGGTGTTCGTGGCCCCATCAATTACGCTCACATTGCCACCGCCATTATTGACCACGTAGATCTTGTTGCTTACCAGGTTCACCGCCAAAGCGCTGGGATTGGTTCCGGCGGGAAACGTGACGGGCGGTGTGTTATTGCTCCCGTCAATCACAGTCACGCTGTTATCGCTACTATTGGCCACATAAATCCTGTTGGTTAGGGAATTTATGGCCACGGCAACGGGGGCCGTCGCAGCGCTGACCGCCGAGGTGGTGTTCGTAGCTCCGTCAATTACGGTTAGATTGCCATCGCTTTTGTTGACCACATAGATTGTGTTGGTGACGGAATTGACGGCCACAGCAACGGGATTGGCTCCGACGCTCACGGGTGTGGCGCTGGTGGTGGCTCCGTCGATCACCGTCACCTTGTTATCGCCTTGATTGACCACATAAATCTGGTTGCTGACTGGGTTCACCGCTACTGCGGTGGGCAGATTTCCAACATTGATCATCGTTGGCACGTTCGAAGCGCCATCGATCTGGGTCACAGTGTTATCGCCGTTATCGACGACATAGACCTGGTTAGTCACTGGATTGATCGCTATGGCCGTGGGGGCAGCTCCCACGTCGACCGGCGTACCGGCAGTATCGGTGGTCCCATCGATCACGCTCACGTTATTGTCGCCCTGGTTGACTACATAGATTTTGTTCGTGCTCGGGTTCACCGCCACTGCAACGGGGGCAGCTCCCACGCTGACTGTCGTGAGCACAAGGCTGGTTGACCCGTCAATGACGGTGACATTGTTGTCGCTCTGATTGGCGACATAAACCTTGTTGCTTACCGGGTTCAGGGCAACGGAGACCGGCATGTTTCCCGTGCTGATCAAGTTAGTCGCGTTGGTGGCTCCGTCAACAACGGTTGCGGTTCCATCGGCATTGTTGACCGCATAGATCTTATTGGTCACCGGATTTAAGCCGACAGCCACGGGTGATGTCCCTACGTTGAGCGGCATGAGGGCATTGCCGTTTGCCGCGTTGATTACGGTCAGCGTTTTATCGCTTTTGTCGGCAACATAAATCCTGTTACTGATTGCATCGACACCAATGGCAACTGGCTGCAGTCCAACAGTTAATGGCGTTGTAGTGTTGTCGGCTCCATTGATGACTGTGACATTGTTGATGCTGGGATTGGCGACGTAAATCTGGTTCGTGACAGGATTGATGGCCAGCGCGCTGGGATTGAAGCCGGCGTTAACTGCGGTTGTAAGATTGCCGTTATTCGCATCGATTACAGTCACACTGTTCGTACCATCGTTGCTGCCGAAGTTGGCCACATAAATCAGGTCGGTCACAGCGTTGACGGCCACAGCGCTGGGGCGGGTGCCAACGGTGATGGGTGCGATGGTGCTGTTATCAGCGCCATTAATTACGGTCAAACTATTATCGTTTTTGTTGGTCACATAGATTTTATTGGTGACCGGGTTGACCGCCACGGCATTAGGAGCAGTTCCCGCGCTGACGGTAGTGGTCACCGTATTATTGCTCCCATTAATCACGCTGACGTTGTTGCTGCCGGTATTGACGACATAGATCACGTTGGTCACCGGATTGATGGCAATGGCCGAAGGATTGGTTCCCACAGGAATGGGGGCAGAGGCTGTGTTGTCGGCGCCGTTGATCACGGTCACGCTACCGCCGCCGTTGTTGGCCACATAAATCTTGTTCGTAGCCGGGTTCACGGCGATTGCTTTGGGTGTGGTCCCTGTGGCTACAGTGGCGATCGTATTGGTGGCGCCGTCGATCACAGACACATTGTTGCTGGTCGCGTTGGATATGTAGACCTTGTTGGTCACCGGGTTGACGGCGACGGCCGTGGGAGCGGTCCCCACAGTGACAGTCGTGGTCACGGTTTGCCCCGAGGCGGAAATTGCCGCCAGCCACAGCAACAGCACTCCTCCAGCCGATAAAGTCACACCGCGCACTCCGCCCGGCGAAGCAAAACTACTACGTCGCCATAAGCCGGCGATCTTCCAACGTGCATGCATTGCAAAAAGCTCCTTACGAGCGCAGGGATTTCCCGAATTGAGGGTAGGCGCTCACACCACTCCCAACAGGTGGTCTTTTGGGGGGCAAATGAAGACTCGGGGGAAGTGATAAGAATACCAACAAAGCAGGAATCCGTCGATGAAAGAAGCGCCAACCCATTAAAAGGATTCATTAAAACGTTTAACCCAGCCTGAACTGCTCAAGCGCAAATAAAAACGCCTGTCTGGAGAGCCGTTCTTGGCTACCAGGCCTCACTGCCTTGGGTGACCCATGAGGAGCATGCGGGAATGGGATTGGGGAACGGGGCATGGGGCCTCCCACTTGAAGGAAGGCAGCAGTGTGTGAGCAGTTTCAACCTGGGCGGAGCCGATGAGCAAAGCCAGGCGTCCCTTCGGTCCGCTCAATTCGGCGGCAACCGGCAGTACTTGCTCGAAGCGCTCTACCGCCCTCAAAGTTACCAGATTAGCCCGCGTAGGAGAGCCCTCGAGCCACTGTTCGGCGCGGCCATTGAACACATCGATCTCGGTTAGCTTAAGGGCCCGGATGACCTCTTTGAGAAAGGTCGCCTTCTTGTTCTGCGATTCCATGAGTGTGCCGTGAAATTCGGGCTCATAAATCTTCAAGGGAACGCCGGGGAAACCGGCGCCTGACCCCAGGTCGATAAAATGAGTTCCCAAAACATTTGTGGCTGCGACCCCTGTTTGCCACAGTGAAGCTGCCAGAAAAAAAGATTCCCCAAAGTGCCGTGTGACAATGTCTTCCGGCTTGCGCACCGAGGTGAGATTGATTTTCTGGTTCCATCGCAGCAACAGGTCAAGATAAGTCTGGACTTGCTCCAGTTGCGCCGGGCTGAGTCCAGGCGAGGGAAGAAAGGGCGCGAGCAGTGAAGCGATGTCCATGCAAGCTACAAGCTACTAGCTGTGAGCCTGTAGCCGCAAGCAAACGCCTGACTGCAGATTGGCTGTGTGTCACAGGGCGGCAAGACGCAATCGAAGACTATATTTCTTTATGCACTGTCATCCTGATCCCGCGAAGCGGGAGAAGGACCTCCGATGGCGCTGGGCGCCACCCACGGCTGAAATCGGACTTCACTTGGATCTTTCCCTGCGCTGATGGAATCGAGATAATGACCCACCGCATCGCTGACATTTGGCTAGCGTATCTCTAATATGTGAAATCCTCTGCCATCACCCCATAAGCATGCCGCCATTCACTTTCAGCACATGGCCGGTGATATAAGCGGCATCGTCGGAAGCCAGGAACCGGACGGCGCTGGCGACATCCTGCTCAGTGCCTACGCGCCCCAGCGGAATCATCTTCAGGGCGGTCTCTTTCAGCTCGGGAGAAAGCGACTCGGTCATGGCAGTCTCAATAAAGCCTGGGGCAACGGCATTGGCGGTAATGTTGCGCGAGGCCACCTCGCGGGCAACGGCCATAGTAAGCCCGATGAGCCCGGCCTTGGAGGCGGCGTAGTTGACCTGGCCGGCCTGGCCCATTTGTCCAAAAATGCTGGTGATGTTGATGATGCGCCCCCAGCGCTGCTTCAGCATGGAACCAATGACAGCCTGAATGCACAGATGAGCGCCGGTAAGGTTGGTGGCAATGACCGAATCCCAGTCGGCGCGTTTCATGCGCATCAGCAAAGTGTCGCGCGTCACCCCGGCATTGTTGACCAGAATATCGATTTTCCCAAATTGGTCTTGCGCCGATTTGACAGCTGACTTGATCTGCTCTTCGCTGGCGACATCCATTTTGAAGGCGGCAGCTTCGCCTCCGCCGGCTTTGATCTGCTTCACGGCTTCCGCGAGTTTTTCTTCATTACGCGCCGCCAGTGCAACCTTGGCCCCAGCCCTGGCCAATGTGATCGCGCAGGCGCGGCCAATGCCCTGCGAGGCTCCGGTGACCAGCGCGACGTGTCCGTTGAGGTCCGACATTCGGGTTCCTTTCTGTGAAGGAGAATTATAAAGAATTTAACCGCGGAGGCGCTGAGACGCGGAGAAATCCGGGGCAAAAGCTAACTGACAGTTGTAGCTTTATGCAGATGAGCGCAGATCGGAAATCATCCCATTCATTTATTCTTGCGGAAGGGCGGTCGGTTCGTCCTCGGTTGTGGCTTCGGTTTGGTGCGGTTGCATGGTGTTTCGTTCTTTGTGAAAGACAATGCGTAACAGAGGCGGGGCAACGAGTATGGTCACGCCGGTCATGAACACAACTACGGCATAAGTAGCGTCGGAGATCGCCTTCATCTGCAAGCCAATCAAAGATATGATGAGCCCGACCTCGCCCCGCGGGATCATTCCCACGCCGACCTGCAGCGCGGTGCTGCGTCCCTGGGACATGAGAGGCAGCCCGCACCCAACAACCTTCGAAATAACGGCCAGAACAGAGATGACGATAGAAGCTTCCAGCACCGGTCCGGTAAACAAGTGAATATTGAATTGTGCTCCCAGGGTGAAAAAGAAATAGGGCGCCAGAAATTCGCTGATGGCGTTGACCCCGGGACGCAGGTTCCACTCGTCCGCGTACTCCGCGAATATAAGACCGGCAAAGAATGCTCCGATGATGGCGGCAAGGCCGACCTTTTCCGCGGCCACGCTCAGGCCCAGGCAGATGCCGAGGGCCATCACCAATTGAGGATTACGAGTCGAAAGGCGCTCAAGCCCGGGAGAAACGCGGCGCATCACATGCGGCGCTACATAAATCATGAAAAGCGCGAAGCCGATGGCTTCCGCCGCCAGTACCGTGATCGAAAGCCAATGTACGCCGTGCGGCGAGAGTACGCCCACCACGAATGCCAGCAGCAGCATTCCCAGAACATCGTCAAAAACGGCGGCGGCCAGGATGATCTTGGCGGAAGCAGTTTGCAGCAGGCCCATGTCTGCCAGCACTCGCGCGGTAATGCCAACGCTGGTGGCCACCATGGCCGTGGCCACAAACATGGCCTCATGCGCAGTTTGGTGGCGTGCGATAAGGTATCCGAAGGCCAGGGCAAAGGTGACGGCCATGCCTGAGATTGCCACCTGCAGGGCCTTGCCGCCCACTTGAATGATTTGTTTGGGAAAGGTTTCCAGCCCCACCATAAATAACAAAAAAACAGCGCTCACCTGGGCCAGGGAAATAACAGTGTCACTGGGGTGGACCAGCCCTAACGCATAAGGCCCCATCACGATGCCGGCAAGAATTTCACCTAGAACCGCCGGCAACGAAAGGCGCTCGAAGATTTCACCAAAACACTTGGTGATGACAAAAATGACAAAAAGATCGACCAGTAAGAGGCTGGGGGCAATCATCGTCAGTCCTTAGTCGCCAATTTTATGAGGGCTTCGCCATGTTGCGCGCCGGTGGTTCGCCTTTGCCGGTCAGGCGCCAGCATGGGGTACGTTCTTTCTAAAAGGTCGGCTGCGTGGCTCATACGAGATTTTCCCGCGATTTCTGTGCACAAACCACAAAAATCGGTAGTTGCCGCGGCCTTACCGCGCAAATTGACGTTTTCTGTCCGGGCATTGCAACGGGGAGGTTGTCCGCGGCATCCCATGTGCTTGGCGACTGAACAGTGCTTCCGATACGATTCGGAAGGAGGATCCAGAGGCGTGGCCACAGCTCAGAATTTACAACGACCAGCGACTCCCTTGCGTTGGGCGCGCTCCCCATTTTTCTTCAATTCCGCGGCCCCCGTGATTCGCATTGGACGGCAGAAAGCTACGACGCTGGGCGAATTTGCCGACAATTTGCAATCCTGCCCGGATGACTCCATCTTCCAGCACATGTTTCAAACCCTGCAGGAGCACCACTACATCAGCGAGGGATTTTCCAACGACTTTGCCCATTGGGCCTTCGCTGCCTGCAACGAAGTGGGCCTGGCCGAACGTCTGGCGGCGATTGATGTGCGCGAGTATACCTCCATCAAGGCGTTGCGGAAGACCTTGTCTGACATCCTGGAAGACTATCTGAAGAAGAATCCCCGCGCCCGCGAGCGAACAGCTTTCGAGCCTTTTTACTTTTGCGCCAGCGATACGGTGGTGGTGCCTACCCCGCTGGTGGCGCGCAACCTGGCCGAGTTTGCCGAAGGGTTAAAGCAGGTCAGCGTGAGCAGCATTCATTACCATTTTATCCAGGCGCGGCTGCGGCTCAAGTTGAACTCCAACGACTTTTCCGTCTGGCTGGAGGAAGAATTGGATATGGGGATGCTCGCCGACCGGGTTAACCGCATCGATATTTACACCGCTACTTTGCAGGACGTACGCCGGCAAATCCTTAAGATCGTTGAAACCGCGTTATAAATGGATAGACAAGGGAAAAAGACACGATTGTCAGGTGAGGGATAGGCATGAACCAGAAAGACAAGGATTCTAAACAAACTCCGGAAGCAGCGCCGCAGAACGGAGGCGTCCGCACCCAAACCGTTGAACAAAAAATTGCGACTGAAACTTCTCCGCAGCCCGACGCGCCCCAGGTGGAGCGTCGCAATCCCGAAGTCATCCCTATCCCGCCCGCCCGTGAGCGCCGCAAATACAAGGTCAGCGAAACGCCTCCACCGCCTCCACCGCCTCCCAGGTTGAATGACTACGTGCCCATTGTCGGCAAGGCCGGCATTGATGAGTTATATTTCCTCGCGCGCTATCTGCGGGGCAAATCCGTAAAAATGGTCAACTCCACCGCGGTGGGCGGCGGCGTGGCCGAGATTTTGAACCGCCTGGTTCCGCTGATGAACGAGCTCGAGATCCATACCAAGTGGGAGGTCATCACCGGCGGCAACGACTTCTTTGAAATCACCAAGGGCTTCCACAATGCCCTGCACGGGGGAGAGTACCTCGTTACCAAGGAAATTCTCGACCTGTTTCAGATGGTTAACGAGCAGAACCGCCAGCGCATGGATTTCGTGGAAGACCTGTTCGTGATTCACGATCCGCAGCCGGTGGGGCTCATCCGCTCCAAGGGCGACCGCGGCCGCTGGATCTGGCGCTGCCACATCGATCTCTCAAACCCACATCCCGACGTCTGGAAGTTTTTGCGGCCCTTCGTGGAGCAATACGATGCCGCGATTTTTTCTTCCCCGGCTTTTACCCAGCAGCTTGCCATACCGCAGTATTTGTTTTATCCCTGCATTGATCCGCTCTCGGAAAAAAACAAGCCGGTGGATGAGGAACTGGTGCAGAAAGTCTGCGAAGATTTTGGCATTGACCGCTCGCGTCCCATCATTACGCAGATTTCCCGCTTTGATCGGCTCAAAGACCCGGTTGGGGTCATCCAGGCCTACAAGCTGGCCAAGAAGTATGTGGATTGCCAGCTCGTGCTGGCTGGTGGCGGAGCCACCGACGATCCGGAAGGCGCGGCCGTGCTCGCTGAGGTGATGGAAGCCGCCGGTGACGACCTCGACATTATCATCCTGAACCTTCCACCCTGGTCCGCAACCGAGATTAACGCGCTGCAGCAGGCCTCTACCATCGTGATCCAGAAATCGCTCAAAGAAGGTTTCGGACTCACCGTTACCGAAGCCCTGTGGAAAGGCAAACCTACGATTGCCGGCGCGGTGGGCGGCATTCCCACGCAGGTGATCCATAAACTTACCGGCATCCTGGTGCACTCGGTCGAGGGCTGCGCCTACCAGATACGCTATTTGCTCACCCATCCCGACTTTGCCCGGCAGCTTGGCAAAAACGGCCGCGAGCACGTGAAAGAAAATTTCCTGATCACTTCCAACATCAGGCGCTGGCTGGTTTTGTTCCAGTTGTTATTAGGAATGGCAAAGCCGGCAAAACCGTCGTAAGACAGTTACAAGCTTCAAGAAACTGCCAATGACTCTTGATAAATCAAAAGCCCGGTTCGAACCGGGCTTTTCTTTTCCAATCCGCGTAATCAAGTTAAATCCGCGGTAAGCAGTTTTTCCTTGTAGCTTGTAACTTGCAGCTTGTAGGTGCTTTAAGCGTGGTTCTTCAGGACTTCCACGGCGCGTTGCAACTGCTCATCTTCTTTCTTCTGCTCCGGTTTTGTGTCCGGACTCTCGGGCGCAACTTCTTCATCATCGGGAACAAGCGCGTCTTCATCGGAAGCCACGAGGATATTCGGAGTTACGGCATTATCCTGAATCGCCTTGCCCGAAGGTGTGTAGTATTTGGCGACGGAAAGAATGAGCGCCGAACCATCGGGGATCTCAATCACCTTCTGTACCGAACCGTTGCCGAAGGTCTTATCTCCCAGCACGTCGCCGCGGGCATTATCGAGGATGGCGGCAGCCACAATTTCGGCTGCGCCAAAGGTGTTGTGATTCACCAGCACGACCAGGGGCAAGGTAGAGATTGCCTTCTGGGGGTCGGCATTGTAGCTCTCACGCGCATACTTCTGGCCGGCAAGAAATGTGATCAGGCCGTGATTCAGGAACAGGTTAGCGATCGCGATGCCTTCCGAAGGTTCGCCCTCGGAAACATTGCGCAAATCCAGGATCAGCTTTTTCGCCCCCGATTTCTGCAGGTCTTTGATCTTGCTCGCAACCTCCTGCGATTTGCCTTTGCTGAGGGCATCCACTTTCACATAGCCCACGTTGGCTTCCAGCATCTTGTCATTGGCCGTGGGAATGCTCACCACATCGCGCGTCACCGTGACTTTTTGCGGTTCAGCGCGGCGGGCGCGGACTACAGAAAAGTTAATGTTAGATCCCGGCGCGCCGGCGAGCATGTTATGAATCTCAGCCAGAGACATCTCGCGCGAACTCTTGCCCTCGATGGCCTCCAGGATGTCGCCGTTCTGCAGGCCGGCCTTGTCTGCCGGGCCTCCGGGAATGACGGAAACGATGGCCGCGTAGCCGAAGCGCTTGGAAACTGTGGCTCCAATATCCGCTTTGCCCTCGGCTTTGCGCGCCTTGTATTTCTTATATTCTTCGGGCGACAGATAGCTGGAGTTCGGATCAAGCGATTCCAGCAGCCCATGCAGGGCGCCATCGGTCACCGCCGGCATGTTGGGCTCTTCCACATACTCGCTGCGGATGCGGGAGAGCACTTCACTGTAAACGCCCAGCTCTTTATAGGCTCCTTCGCTGCTGTCGGAAGAAGCGTATACGCCCAGACCGCCGGCAATAATGAACAGTACAAGGGCAAGAGAGATGGTGAGGATAAATGCTTTGACTCGCGTAGAAATCATTTTTGGATATTCCTGATCAGAGTGGTTAGACGCTGCTCCGTGCTTTAGGTGCTACTGAAAGTTTTGGGGGCAGGATTTGCGTTAAACCTGTGAATCCCATTATACGATGGATTTAGATGCGACCCGAAGCCAAATTGGTGGAGAAATGTAAAGATTTGCCGTCAAAAAAGACGAAGAATTCCGCTGGAATCCGCGCAAAAACTGGAAAAGCCGAACCCCGAATTAATGAAGGCGATTTGGCATAACTTCATTTGTCTATCCGAGGCTCGGCCACTACATTACTTTGTTCCTGAGACGCAACAGCCATTATTTGCCGGTGCTGCCGCAGCATTTTTGAGCCAGCAGCGTGGGTTGGGACCTTGGATGGTGTTTGGCTCAACATAGGCCCAGGATTGGCACGTGCCATTCAGTGAACACTCGCCCTGGCACAGACGAAAGTCGGCGCTGGGCAGGTCGAAATTGGCGAAGTCGGAGCCGGGCCGATCTACTGTGCCCTCCAGGTTATGCATGTTGGCGGGATGAACATCAACCTTGACGCCCGAGGTGCAACAGGCATTGCCCTGCTCGAGAGGTATGGCATTTTTGAGCCAGCAGCGGGCTTGTGGACCCTGGACGCCAGGGTTCACGTAAGTCCAACTCCGGCATGAAGCATTATCGGTGCATTGCTGCTGGCACATCGCCGCATTGGCCGCGGGCAGGTTCATGTTTGCGATATCAGAGCCAGGGCGATCAATGTTGCCCCGCATCGGGCTCATCAGCACGCCCGCATGGGAGTTCACGGTGATAGCGTTGGTCGTGTGATTCCAATGAATTGAGCCGTGCTCGAACAGGCTGAAGCGCCCGCTGCCATCGATCTCGTCAGTCTCATCGCTGATGGGGTAACCGAGCGTGCTGCGCTCCCATCCCAGTGCGGCCCACCGGTCGCGTATCAGGCCATGCACTTCGTAGGCGCCAGTGAGTGGCGTCCAATAAATGGAGCCATGCTGGAAGTGGTTATAGCGGCCAATGCCATCGGGGGTCACCGTCTCATCGGTCACGGGATAACCCAGGACGCTGGTTTCCCAGCCTAGCGCCTGCCACTTGCCAACGATAGCACCCTGCACCTCATAGGCGCAGGTGGTTGGCGTCCAGTAAATGGAGCCGCCCTGATAGTGCCGATAATGACCTACGCCGTCAGGAGCGATGGATTCGGGAATGGTCGGTGCTCCGAGAATGCCATCAACTCCAGTGTAATTCTGATATTTTTGCGCGATGTTGTAACACGGAGCCGGGTCTGGCCCGGCCTTTAACCCATAGACAACCAGCTTGTCGGCAAAGGTCGGACGAAAAACTTTGCCCCCGGCCACAGTGGGCGGAGTGAATTTAGAAAATGCTATGTCATCATCGTCGCGCCAAAGCTCATGCAGCGTAAGCGCATCGAAAGCGACCAGTCTTCCCGGTACGTTCTGCCACTGGCCATCAGACTTGGGAACCAAAGCCCAGATAATACCGTTGGCATTGCCATTGGCTGAGAGCGCCAGAAACGACCCCGGCATGCCATCGGGGGAGCGCAGGCTGCTCATGACAGTGGGCGTGGTGTCCAGGGTGTGTGTGGCATGGTTGTAGCGCAAGGCACGTAGGTAATCTTTCTCGGGCATGCCATAGAGAAGGCCGTAGGCGGCGTTGGCCTCATCCCAATAGATCGGCGCGCCATGAATATTGGGCCCGGTTAGCTCGCCATCCTCATAACGGTGGTGTGCCATAAAGCATATGCGTCCGAGAAAAGAAACATTGGTGCAAGCTACATCGCTGGTATCGTCATGCCAGGTATTGATGTAAGCCTGAAATCCGTCGGAGCCTCCCGGCGGCACCGGCCCACCCGATGCAGGATTTTGCGAGAGCGCCATGGTCGCTGTGTTGAAGACGTAGAGCTTGCCTTGCTTGCCCCCGCCAACCAGCCGGCTGCCGGGAAGAAGCACCGTGCCCCCGGAGCCCAAATCGGTATCGCCCCCGTTGAGGGCCGCAAAATTACTGACGGCGTAGTGGCCGGCAAGGGTGAGTCCGTAAAAGGGATGCGGGCCGGCATGAAGCTTCACGAAACTTTCTCCCAGATCGTTCGCACCACCGACTGGACCGTTGCCGGTGGTGAAATAAATGTTTCCGTCGTTGTCAGCAACCAATCCATTGCCTGATTGCCATACGCCGCCGCCGTTGCTGCTGGTGGTTGTAACAAAAGCCCCGACCTGCGTTAGATCGGGAGCGCGGTATTGCAGCACCCATCCGTGCCAGCCGGCATTGTCGCAGTTCAAAGCGCTGAAGCCGAGATAAATAGCGCCATCGTGGAAGAGCAAGGCAGCGCGGTTGAGTTCCAGGTTCCGGTCGAAATTGATGCCGCCTACGTTAGCAGTAATCTGTACCGCGCCGGGTGTTCCCGCCTTGGCAAGCCCTGTGGCGATATCGAGGGCATGCAGCCAGATGGTGCCATCGGATTTGCGTGCGACTACATACATCGTGTCGGAAACGCGGTCTATGACTGGCGTGCTGGTGATGCCTAAAGGTCCGTGGGTTTCGCCACACATGCCGGGCGCCGCCGCCGCGGGTTCGATTTGCACCGGACTGCTCCAGATAAGTCCGTGGGTAGGATCAGGATCGGTATCATCTGCGTCGAAGGCATAAACCCAGTTCTTGCGTGTGGCAACGTAAACGACGTTGTGCAGGCCTTTGCCCGGAATGGACTGATTGCTCACGTAAAGCGGCTGCGTAATCACCTGGCCTTCCACATTGCGCTCGTAGAGCCGGCCAAAAGTCGCGGGCGTAACGTTCACAGGCTTAAGGGTGGTTTCGTGCAACTGCGCGCCGGTGCGAGCCGAGTCCTGGTGCTGGGTCAGCACATCCCACAAAACCGGCGGATTCTGAAAGCGGGAGAGCGCCTGGGCGTCATCTTGGGCAGCCTGGCTGCGCGTTGCCGGCGGAACGCACACGTGGTCTTGCGGACCGCAGGCCTCGCGCCACACGAAACCCTGGCGGCAGGTATCAGGCCCATAAGGGCCGCCGTGCGGTTCGCGACGGGCATTGGCCTGGCTGTTATCCTGTGCCGCCTGGCTACGGGTAGCGGGCGGAACACAAACATGATCGTTGGGGCCGCAGGCCTCACGCCAAACAAAGCCCTGGCGGCAGGTCTCAGGTCCATACTGCGCCTGAAGGGTGACGGTTGAAGTCAGGAAAAGGCCCACAAAACCCAGGGAAATAAACAGCCGCTTCAAGATCATGTACGACCTCCAAATGCTGCTACCGATTTTTACAAATGAATTTTACAGATGCAGTTAAACGACGAAGCTGCGTCAGGGGCCCGACGAATATGATCTGCAACAAAAGATTGTGAATGCAAGCGGCATATCATTTCACGAAAATTCCCGGGAAGAGAAAGAAAATTAAGTAGCGGTCAAATGCCTTGACAATTGGGATGATAAAATAAAATTCCTGCTTGAAGCGGCGAAGTCTATATCCTTCCTAAGCAGTTAACCGTGGCGGTGTAGCTCAGGTGGTTAGAGCGACGGTCTCATAATCCGTAGGTCGTAGGTTCGAGTCCTACCGCCGCCACCAACCTAAATACTTAAATTTTCAAAAGGTTGGAGTGAATTAGAAAGCTCTGTTTTACATTCGCTGCTGAACAATCACTGAACAATCGGCTATTGAACGGACATGAGTGCGCCGCTCAGAACGACCGATGAGTTCTTGCGCTGTTCCAGTTTCGCTAGTTCTTCATGTACCCGTGTTGCCCGTTTTTCCTGCGCTGTGTGCTGAACGTAGTGCTTGAGCGCCACAGTGGGCGTATTGCGAAGAACCGACGCCGCACTGTTGATTTGCAGTGCCCCGCCTTGACCCTTGGCAACAACCGTTCCCGTGCAGCGTCTAAAGCCATACCATCCGCCCCAGACAGGAAGACTTTCGTCGCGTTTGAATTGATGGGCGTAGTTCTTGGTGTGTTCCTTCCGCGTCTTTCCACACGTGCAGCGATTGAGTAACGGCTGCATCGTGTACCGATAGAACGAGCGGTAGTTTAATATTCCGTTCTTCTTCCCCATGAACATGAAGCCTTCTGTGATTCCACCAAGCTCCTGCCGGTACGCCTCAACGTAATCGAGAATGAGCTGGTCGATCACCACATAATCCTTCCTGTTTCGGGTTTTTAGCCGCCGTTCGTCCAATTGCCCGTCGCAGTAGCTTCGGACGAGGTTGATAATCGCGCCGTCTTCCGTGATCTGCATGTCTTCCCACTTTAACGCGGCCCATTCGGACGGTATCAGACCCGCACCGTAACAGAGTGCGACAATGGCTTGGGCTTTTTTGCTCGGGGCCAGCAGCGAGAGGTTTTGCGAGACTTCGGCGGGTGTGTAGGTACGGGTTTCACCACCTTCCCTAAGTCCCTCGGGCAAATCCGCTTGGCAGGGATTGTGGCCGGAATAAAGGCCGTTGTTTATGGCCCAGGTGAATAAGCCGGAGAGACAGAATCGAATGTGCCTCATGGTGCGCTTGCTCAGGTCGCGGCCTTCTTTTGCGGCTTCCTTGAAAATCTCTTGCCAGAGTCGATAGGCATCGGATTGTTTGAAGTCCCTGAGTACACGACTGCCGACGCGGTTTTTCAAGTAGAGGTTCCACCGATCCTCAAGGGTCGTGTAGCTTCTTTTCTTCATTCTCCCGGCGAGCATCGCATCCTTTCTCTCCGCGAAGTAGATTCTGGCCGCTTCTTCAACGGTCATGAGCACGCTCATGGTTGATTCGGCGGAGGCTTTCACCAGTTCATCGGCTTGTTGTTGAATCTCAGCGGGGATACGGAACTTTCCGGTTTTCCTCTCTTTACTGCGCCGATGCTCCGGTGTCACAGCGCCGAGGATTTTGAAACGTAGTTTGCGAACTTTGCCGCCGTTGCCATCCGGCACGCTGTCACGCCATCGGACAACCCATTTTCCCCGATCTACTAATACACAACCTTTCTGCTTCTTCATTGTCGCGCTCCTTTCTGAAGTCCAGCGTCGATGAAGCGCCGGACGAGTTCGGCAATTGCCAGTCCGGTTTTCTTCGACTGCTGTTTAAGTTTTTGGAGTTGTTGTTCAGTGAGCCAAACAGTAGTTCTCTTCATACGCGAATGGTATGCCTTACCGACATACGTTGTCAAGTAGTGGTTGTGTAGAAGATTTTTGTGTCCGTAAAGGCCGGCACCCATTAGCAATCCACGCGTCTATGTGTTCTTCAAGGAAACGGACGTACCTATCGCCGGGGAGTTTGACGTGAGGGATTTGTTGCTCTTTGGGGCAACGTTTACGGGTCTTTTCTTTGACCCAAGAGATGGGGACGCGTAGCTTCTCGGCTACTTCTGCGGTGGTTAGAAAGCGCGACAAAGGACACTCCTTGGCTTACCTCCTCCCAACGTGGTTACTGGCAAGCAGCGGAGCCAAGTTGTTTCCTCGGGTGGGTTAGATGCAGGAAGCGCGGAGAACGTAACGTACTGGGGCGTTTTCTTTTGCTCAGGTGGGTTTCAGGAGACCTACCGGACTGGCGTAGACCAGGGCGGAGCACGGCGCCGTACACGCGACCCCGATTTCTTTGAAACAATAAAAGGTGTTGGTGTTGTTGCTGATATAAAAGTCTGCGCCGGACCAACCGAAAAAATAAAAACGTATGAGGTTTATGAAAAATGACGACACAATCGGGGTACGTCACCCCAACAGAAGCAGCTATTGTTCTGGGCCATTCAAGGAACTACCTTTACGCACTGATTGCAACGAAGCGGATCAAAGCAGTAAGGGAAGGCTCCGAATGGCGCATTCCAGCCGAGGAAATTACGCGGCGTCAACAAAAAAGAGAGAGGGCGCGGGGGAGAAGGGGGCGGCGAAATGTCCACACAGCCACGAACTGAGCCGGGGGAGGCTCCTCCTTCCCCGCAAAGAGCAACGGCTCCTGTTGGATGCAGAAGCCGCAGCAAATATCAAAAGGTTTTTCGCAACAACCAATACGATTCTAAAACAGCTTGCGGAGTTGCCCAAGAAACGCAGCAGTTAGGCGTTTTTGACGCAATTGTCGCCAGTGTCAGTCCTCAAAGGTTCGCTCAGCTAATCTTAAACGGGAAGTTGGCGATTGTCCCCATCTGCGCCGATCCGCGCTGTGGTCAGGCTTTGGACGACCCGGCGATGGCGCTATGGGCTTCCCTCGAAGCCCGCGACCCCGGAAGCTATGCCTGCACGCGATTTGAACTCCGCGCGTTCCACAAAGAGCACGACGTTTTTGGTGCCGCACGCAGGAGCCATATTGATTCCTGCTGGTGGGGATTTGGCCAGCTTTGGTCGTGCGATCAACGGGGGGTGCTTGGATGAGAAAGCACACCCGCGAAAGTTTGCCTCCACACCTCCGTCACCTGTCCGAACTGCCCGAGCTGCACGTCCAGCCCGATTGGATGCGTGAGCTTCTGAAAGGCGAACCCCTTCCCGATCTGCCGTGGGTCGAAGATGTGTGGGGGACCGAATATCTCCTGAGCACTTCGTTTGTCACCTACGTTCCGTTTCTAAACAACTCGGCCCTGGTTTCCCTGCACGAATTCTGTCATCAACACGGCGACTCATGGGGCGACTTGCAATACTCCATCTACCCGAGTAGCAAAACGGGCCGCGTTTCGGATCGTTGTCTCCTAGACGCGCCAGAGGGGTGGTTGAAAATCATCATTCACCCCTACCCCGATGCTTTGAAGTCCGAAGAGATGTCTGAAAGAAAGGCAGACGTAGCATGAGCCGTTGCAGAACGACGAGTTTCACATCGGGAAGCGTCCCGCGTTGGCTACGTGGGTTGTTCCCCGATGAGCAATTGCCCGACTTCAGTTGGTTAGATCACGCTGGAACTGAGCGAGTCGGTAATGAGGAAGTTTTTGTTACGCGGCCTTGCTCGATAGGGCCGAGTGCTTTGAACGACCTGCAATCGTTTCTCAAACAATATGGGCTGGAGGCCGGAATCTATCCCGGCCCCTATCTCGACAAAGACCCAGCGATTCCAGTTTTGGAAATTCGCATTTTCCCACCTCAACCCCGCGCTGAAAACGGCGCGGGCCAAACCCCCGATCAATCGGTACAAGTGAGTAAAAAAGTATGACGGAACTAATCCCCAGAAACGCTGAAGCCACCCAGTTGCGGGCGGCTTTGGCGTGTGAAAAAGAAAACCTTTCAGTTTATAAACCCAGTATAACGGAATCCTCAAAGGGCGCGTTGGCGGATGTGAAACCCGCGTCAATTGTGACTCCGAACAACACCAATCTCAATGGTAAGCCCAAATTCAAGCCGGCAGCTTGGGCAGTAGCAGAGAGGATGACCCAAGAGGCCGAAGCGACGAAGCAGAAAGCAAAGTCTTCGGTGAATCCAAAGCACCCCGAAATCGGGGCGATTATGCTGCTGAACGAAGCCCTTGAGAAGCTGGCCTCCGACAAGGTGAAATTCGGCTATCTCCGAGACCACGAAGACCAGATATTTATTGTGGCCGAGGGCGTCCGTGTCCCTCTCTCCCTGGATCTGAAATCGCGGGCGCAGAATCGGTTCCTGCTTAGGGTCTGTGACAGAACCAACAGCGACCGCGAGGCGCAGATCATGCTGAAGCGGTGGGAGGTTCTCGCGGACGATTCGGCGGAGAAGTTAACGTTCAAACGCTTCTCGACCATAAGCCGGGATCAAAAGAGGATCTACGTCCCCGTAGCAGACGGGCAGATTTTGAAGATCGAACGGGATAAGTTCGTGTTGGAGCGGAATGGCGATAGTCAGGACAAGTTCTGGCTGGAATTTCCGCTAACCCAGTCTGGCGCCGGTACGTTCACATGGGAGGAGACTGACCCCAAGCCGGGACTCGCAGATTTTGAACGTCTGTGCATAAACACAATGTCAACGGACGAACCTGGTCGCTGGCTCTGTGCGATGCATGAGGGTTTATTTCCGTTCGTCCGTGAAGTGGTACGAACCCGCGCCATTATGGTACACACCGGGCCGACCCAGAACGGCAAGACGACCGCAGCGGAGAGATTTTCAATGATGCACGGTTTGGGCGAAGTAAAAACCGCCGAGAACTCTGTTGCTGCGACCCGAAACGCAGGAGATGCGGGTTATCTCATTATCGACAACCTTGAACAAAAGCAACTGACTGAAGCCCGCATAGCTCAGATCATCACCCTTTCGACCGGGGGCGAAGATGCGAGGTCGAGCCGCTCGGGTACGACTATTCGCGCCGCGAGTAGCCGCCCCATAGCCGTAATTACCGCGATTGAAGGTATAAACATCAGACCGGAGCTGACCGCCCGCACGATTGAAGTTCATTTTGAAATCAAGTCCGGACAGAAGGACGACCGTGATAGGACCGTGCTGATAATCCTTGACCGCAGGGATGCGATGGAGTGTGCTCTTATGCACGTTCTACGGGAATGGTTGAGGGTAAGGGAGGAAGGAAAGACACTGTGGTTTGACTCCACCCGTCCTCAATTCACCAACTACTTTCAATTGATGTGCGAACTGATCGTGGCGTATGAGCGGGTCGCCGGTAAGCCCGAGGGATGGGCGAAGTCGATCTACTCGCGCTGGGAAAGCACGAACGCGGTAACGTTAGACGACTCGGAGGATGCGTTGGACTATCCCATCTACACACTCTTGAGTTCGGACAGTTTCAGCCATAATCTCGTACCTAACAACCACTGGGTTCTTCCTGAAGATGCGGTGATCGACGGCAGACCGGCGATTTTGTACGTCACCGAGGCCGCCGCAATGGTGAGCAAGCTCCAAAGTACGATGAACGACGCGCCACGCAGTGCAACCGCTCTTGTGCGCCGATTGAACGGGGGGAAGTTCCAACGTTGGGCGTTCCTGGCTACGGGCTCGCACCCGAGCCTGCGCCGGACCAGCACGAAGAGACCTATCGGGTTTGCAATCTACAAGTCCGATGCTCCCGCGATGATAGAGGGCCAGGATAGGCCCGAGTCGCGGCTTGGCCTATGTCGCATCCCCGGTTCCAATGACGCATTCGATGTCGCACTCCAATGACGCAATAAGTTGTGTGGAATGTAGGCGATGACGCAATGACGCAATTTTGGGAGAAAGGGTGTGCCCCTTTGTCCCCACCTGTTCCCGTATTGGGATAAAGGGTTCGGGCATTGGTAGGTAGTATATAAATAAATGTGTCATTGTGTCATATAGATATATATATACGCACTAACCACCTGAAACCACTGGTCTTACCGAATGACGCAATTGCTTACTCACATGCGACACAATGACGCATCTTGAGTCATCAGAACTGGGCAACGGCCCCGACCCAAAAAACAGGTTTTGTAAAATTCTCACCATAGCGATGGTTTAACCGGGGAGGGGTGTTTGGCTTCTCCCCCTACCTCCCCTTGGGCGCCTCGGTCGGGTCCGGTGCCGGCGGAGGGCAATCGGGGCACCTGGCCTACGGGGGGTCTTAGGGCGACAGACGAGGCTCCGGCAAGCCCCCCAATGTTCAGCAACCTGTTCAGCGGTGCATTTCCCCTCAATATTTACGCGGGTTTGGGAACGAACCACGGTTGCTTTAGCCGTTGCTTTGGGGGCCAAGTTGATTCGTCCCACGTCGAGCTGGGCGCGTGTGCCCCTTGTTCGGAACGAAACGCTCGACAGATTTTTCCCCCGGCGCCGTTGGACTCGACGGATTTTTACGATCCCGCGAGGGGGCACCATACGAGGGGTCTTGCGCGGGCCTTCCGGGCGCTTTTAGGGGTAGGTCCGATGATGTGAGGAGGGAGAATGCGGGGAGTTACCTGGGGAAGCCAGCGGGCCGTGCTGTGACAATTTCCGCGTTTTGTAGCCATCTTTGCGGGGGTTTCTCGCCAAAGTTTCCCCTCGGGTGTGGGGAACTTTTCCCTAGTGGGCTCCCCACCTCGCCTTAGCGGCCCGCCGCGCAATCTCTTTCCGCTTCTTCGCAGGTATGTTCTCCAACCGTGCAGCTCCGCTCTTCCTCCCGCCCTTCCGGCCCGCTGCCGCTCTTTTGAAACTAAGCAGCATTTCTTTGCTCATTCTCGCCACAGCTCCTCCTAGTTCGGTTCTCAACTCGGAAAGGACAAAAACCGGGGAGTTTCCGTTTAGCTCCCCGGCTTTGCAAATCCCCCCGTTTTCTTTTATAGGGGCTGAATTCTGAGTTTCTTGAGGAACGCATCGTCGTCCGCTTTGCGGTCAATCAGTTTGCGGATATTGCCCAGCGGCGCGATCTGGATGCCTTGAAGAAACCGCCGGTCGTATGTTCGTCGTTTTCGTCGTTCCTCACGCCAGAACGCCTCTGCTTCCGCCATCTCCCGGCGCAACTGTTTTTTCGATATGAATCTTAAGGTAACTTCAGCGGTTGAGGAACCGTGAGCGTCGGAGTTACAATTATTCGAAGCCATTTTTCATCCTCCCAGATGGAATTTGGTCAGGGTCAGTTGAACGCTACGAACGTTCAATTGGCCTGTTTTTATTTCTGTCCCTTTTGACCTGCCCGATTCTTCCATAGCCCGATACTAATGTCAACAGAATAATCAATATTTACAATGAAATATGCTAAAGCACAATTGAGAGGTATCTCGCTCAGATCGAGACGATGAACTTTAACCGTTTCCCAGAGCGTTTGACTGACACCGAGGACCACTCCCCCTTCAGCCCGTCCCGCGCGCATAACAGGGCGCTTCGGAGAGAAGCAGGAGGCATGACCCTGGGGGCCGCGCGGGGGGGGAGCGTTAGACTTTACCCACGACGATTTCAGAGGGGGTTAAGGGATCGGCGGTAAGTAGAAAACATGAGATGGATATCACACCTCCCAGATCGGGACGGCCTAATGAAAATCGTGTGACTGAACAGCCGCCGCACTAACGCTTAAAGGTCCCTGGGCCAAGCGGGTCTCACAAGTTCTGAAGACGAACACCCACTACCAATAACACGCTAATTAGCAATTTCTGGATAATGCTTCTCATAAAACACATTCCTTTTGGTTAATTGAAAGAGCAATCGAGATCAATCGTGAAAAAACTGTAGGATGTGCCACCTGCCCTAAATCCTCCCATTCACACACCCGATTTCCCCACCGCTGCTGCAAGCTTCTCAAGCCGTAAGCCCGATTTTTGCAAAGCTGCCGAAAGTTCGGGATCTTGAGAGCATGCGCAAAATAGAAGATCACGCGAGGACGGAGTGCTAGGAGCGCCCGTGCGCTCGCTTGCGAGTTTCCTCGCGGCGGCCATTATTTCCTTGAACGCCTGAGAAGGCCTTCCGAGTACAGTAACACCCTCACTTTCCCGGCTCATTCGGTCTATTCCGATGAGATACAGAATTCGGTTAATGTACACTCCCGAATTGCCAGTAACGAGTTTTTCGCTGCTGACCAGTCTCTCCAAACCCTCCCAATCGTTCCAGAAGATCGAGACGTGTTCAAGATCAGCAACGTAGATTGCCTTGATTAGATCCCGCGGTTCAATCAACTCGGAGCCGCGTTCCATGGCGGCGTACCCGCTAACCATGAACAGTAACGGAAGCAATCCTCCCGCATCCTCTCGACTGAGTGTCGCGCCACCAAAATCCATTCATGCCTCCTACGGCCAACACGAAAGAATGTTAGCCAGCTTAGATAGCGCCTCTGAATAGGATTGGTAGACTAAATCGAAGAGAAGACTCCCAGAAATAAAACTTACTGAACCTAATGCTATAGGTGTGACGTCCGATGAGTGCTCCCGGAAGCGGCCACGGATTCTGCCTCCGCTGTTGTAAGCCACCTCACGTCGAAAGCCTGGATTTGTTCTAAAAAGCCTACGATAAATGGACTTATAGCTTGCCACTGTTCTTCTTCTTTTTTGGTTGAGCTTGCGGTCCACTTCAAAAGTAACCGTTTGAAAAACGGCATTGAAGGAATTATACGAACATGCCACTGGTTAGGATCGGACTTGATGCTCGAAAATGCGAGTACATCTACTCTCTGCGGCAATTTGCATGTGAGTACAGCATAGCCTAAAGAGTTATCGAATGGCCCTTCCGCATCTACGTTGCTGGCTTGCAGATATCTCTTGAATGATTCCAATAAGGTTGCTGCCAACGAGAAATCGCTCTCACCAACACGCACCCCAGTCTTTTCTGCAAGCCGAAAACTAACCCATGGCTTGGAACTCCGGCCTTGTTGGAAACTATCCTCTACCATGGTTTCAACCCTCTGAAGAAAGCTGAGCAAGTGGAGGTGAAGCAGTTATAGGCAGCACTGCCCAACTCCGGAATAATCGCTTCTGGATTCAAAACCGGAACCTTGAATTGGTATGAATTTTCGAGGAATTCATCGAGGGCATGCGATGTTACAATCATGACACCTACTCTTCCAACTGCGTGCACCCACTGCCCGCCCGTTCCATAGGCAATATGTAACGATTCTTGTCCTAAAGCTCTGACGCTTCCCACTGCGACGTCCATTGTACCTGCGGAGGCAATCGTATATATCCCAACCACTCCTACGGGAACCGCAAATGTTGCTACTCCGATAGCTTGCGTAAAATCTCTGGCGCTATGGAGAAGGCTGCCGCAGTTCTGGCAATCTGGATTATTGTAAAACGCTCGCAGACCAGGGTGATCATCACACCCTGTACAGCCGCCACCGCCCCCCCCGCCACTATCATCTCCTGCCGGGGGTGCCTCCAAGTCAGAACTGCTGCTACTGCCGCTCCCTCCCCATCCACCCGCTAAAAAGAAGCTACCGGAGTCACTACCGCTGAAACCGACTCTAACAGGAACAATATCACTGGTTATAGGATTCCAGACTAAAGGAGGAAGGTCGATGTGACACGGAGTGTCTGGTGAACAAACCAATCCCAAGAGATCGGTGAACAGTAGAGGATTATTCATTACATACGCATACCGGTTCCAGCTCTGCGGGTTAGCAGGATCAACCGCCGCCAGTCCTGCCGGGTCGGGCGAAATCCAGCGGCCCTGCTGGTTGGAACTGTACTCACGGTACATGAAATCGGCTGTGCCCGTAACCGTGTCTTCATTGTTGCCGGTGAAAGAGCGGTCTGTGGTTCCCGTCTCTTTATACGATTCCCCAAAGGGGGCGTAGGCGCCAGAATAGTACAGACCTCGTGTTGACGTAGAAGCCAGCCGCGAACTGCCCAGATGATCAGAGTGCCGGTAATATTGCAAACCTGATGCGTTATACACCGCCGTCGCCCCGCCCGGCAGCGGAACAAAGGCTTTGGTTAACGTCTGTCCATTCATCAAGGCAAGTTTGTTGCCGCCCGGACTGTACACAATCTGCTGATAGGCTGTGCCGCGCTGCTGCTCCACCATGCGCCCCAGGGCATCGTAGGTCAGGTTCACCGTGTTGCTTCCCGTCGTCACCGAAGACATTTGGTCATCGGCATTCCATGAATAGGTATGGATAGTATCGCTGGTGAGGTTGCCGATACTGTTCGCCCCGCCGTCATAGACAAAACCACTGGTGGTAATACGATTCGATAAATTGTAAGCGGCCTGGAAGGGTTGCCCCGTGCGGCCGCTGGGAATTGTTTTTGTGATGTTGCCGAAAGGATCGTAGCCGAAATTCTGCCCCCAGTTGCCGCTGCCGCAGTCGACGCTTGCAATGCGCCCTAGATCGTCGTGGCTGTAAGTGCAAGTCTGGGTGTCTTGCGCCCCGGTGATGCCGTCTGTGGTCTGCAACTTCTGCAGGCTTCCATTGGCGTTCCAGGTCAACTGGCCAACATCAGTCTGGCTATTTACATTGAAGGTATATTGTTTCAACCGGCCGGTGTTTGTGTCATAGCTGAACTGGTCAGAATCTGAAGAACCGAAGTTTACCTGCGTGAGCGCGCCAATGGGCTGCGCTGTTCCGCTGTTGTAGTAAGTGACCCCAGTCACCGGATTCTGCCCGCTCGCCGCCGTCACTTTGGTAAGCCGGCCCTCGCCATCCAGCCCGCTGCCGTCGGTTGCACCATAGGTGATTGTGGGCACTCCCGGCATCGTCCAATTCTTGAGGGCTCCGTGCGGCCAGTAGCCGGCGGTGACATGGTAATTGCCATTCGAGTGCGGCGTGGATTCGTAGACGTCCGTCGTCTCTCCCCGTGCCGAGTAGCTGAACACCAAATCCGTCAGATGCGTGCTGCACGGAGCCAGGCAGTTATAAGCTCCCGTCATCCGCCCTTTGGGATTGGCCACCGAGATTCCATTCACGGTAGCCGAATCGAAGATAAAGAAAGAGGCCGAAATCAGGCTGCCATTGTAATAGTGTCCCAGTATGGTCTGCCGGTGCAAGGCATCGTGGGAATAGCACGTGGCCACTCCATTGGCTTCGCCTTTCTGCACTATATCGCCGGGGCTGGTCGTGTTGCACACGCTGGCGGGTGAATCGTAGGCATAGCTCGTGGTTCCCGATTCCGGATTCGTCTCCGAGAGCATCCGTCCCAAAAGGTCATAGCTGAAGCTGCGGGCCTGGTGCGAACCCGTTGCCTGCGTGTTCTGGGTCACGGTCAGTAAATGGTCTGCCGCGTCGTAGGCATAAGTAGTCCAATAGCCGGTCCGCGGCGTTGTGTTTTGCGCGCAATTACCGCCACCATTAGCCGTACTGGTCAGTTCGCATACCGACACCAGCCTGCCCAAAGCGTCATATTCATACTGCCTCTGCTTGGGATTTTCAGTCACGGGAGTTGTAGGCGCCGGACCTGCTTTGATCAGGACATTGTTGTCGTAGTAGAAGTAGTTGGCCGTGCCATTGCCGGCATCGGTCGTCTGCGTCGGCCGGCTGAGTGCGTCGTAGGTGGTACTCGTTCCAGGTGGAGTGCAGTTGCTGGGCAGTCCCAGGCTTGCACAATAGTTTTGCCCTGCCGTACCGACATACGCGATGGTGCTTTCCGAAGGCCGCCCATAGAAATCATAGTCGGTCTCCGCCGAATCGTAATTGGTGGCCGTGGGCGATTGCTTCTGCTGCACGACGTGGGCTCTCCCCAAACCATCGAGGGTAGTACGTGTGTCTATGGTGGAGTTGTTGCTGTTAAATGTAAAGGTGCTTTCCACCACTGCCGGATTCGACGTCGTAGCATGGGTATAGGAAATATTGGTCTGATAGCCCAATTCATCTTTGATCGCTGTTGGCCGCCACAAGGAATCCAAAGTCACTGAGCGGGTGTTATTGTTGGCATCGGTTGTGGAGGCCGCCACCCCGCCATAGCAGTCCCATGTAGTCGAGGTGGTCAAAGTAATGCTGTTCACCGTGGGCGGGTTCACGCTGGTGGGGAAGGCGAAGCCGCAGGTCGAGTTATTAGGATCAGGGGATGGATAGTTATATGTGGTGACGGCGTTGTTAACATCGGTCGCGGTGCTGACTGTCCCGGTGTCGTAGTATGTGAAAGTCTTGGTCAATGAGTTGGTGCAACTGCCGCCTGATACCGCCGTGCAAGAGTGCACACTGGTTAGGTTGCCTGGGGTTTGATAAGGCGGGCCGTGATTCGGAACGCAGTTGGGATTTGGACAGAGGGGTGTGGTAATGGGCGTGGTTTCGTCGTAACCGTAGGTAGTCTGCGCCAGAATGTTGTTGCTGCCGTCTTTCACAGTCACGCTGGCCGGGCGACTCACGATGTTGCCTAAATTAGTGGCATAGGTGGTCAGCGTCTTGCGCAGGGGGTTCCCGAAAGCGCCGGTGCTCGTCCAGTCGTAGTCATCCTGTTCGGTCGTTAAACCATACGTGTTGATGAACAAGTCGTGCTTGGCTATCCGGTAAGTAGTTTCGGGATAGACCGTCTTTTCGGTGAGAGGAAAGCTTGGCGTGCTTTGCGAAACGCAAGGCCGGCTGGCCCCGTTGTAACAGGTCTCGATGGTTTCCAAGAGCGTGCCCCCGGTGGTGGGGGGCGCGGGTCCCTGGTAGACCTGACGTTGCGTCTCTATGCCATTGCTGAAATTGATGAGGGTCGCATCGTACTGTGGCCACGGAGTATACGTGTTTACCTGGGTGGTGGTCGCGCCATTGCCATTCTCTGCAACCACGTAGCTGCTCTGTCCATCGGGGCCGGTACGGCCTATAGCTGCCGTGGTGCCGTCGCAGAAGATTCCGTTCAAGCCGCCTCCTCCGCCCCAGTAGTTATAGCTGATTACCCCGCCCGCAGGCAGAGTCACACTGGCCAACCGCCCGGTCGTGTTACCCGTATTGCCGGGGGTGGGTTCATAAGTGAATTGGTACGATGAGCCATCGGGATAGGTGATGGTGGAAATCAGTGGGACCGATGTCGGCCCGTATTCGGTGATGCCCGAGCACCCAAAATTGGTCTGGACGTTGTAAGTCGTATAGCTGATGTTGGTTGCTGCCGAACTTCCGCCCGGGATACGCACTGTGTAACTGGTAGGATAAGGCGCGCCCTGGTTGGCAATGGTCATCTGCCAGATGCCCATCGTATCGTAAAACGTTACCCCATCGCTGCTGATAATGTAGTTGCCATTGGGATCGGTGATTTGCGCCGCGCCGGTCGCGTTTTGCAGTGGCGGCACAATGCTGCCGCCCGACGCCGGGTAGATGGTTGCATTCGGATTACTGCTCACGGTTGTCAGGTAACCGGAACCGTCAGTTGCGGTCGCGCTGGCGACGGGAGGACCATAGGCGCTGCAGCCGGCAGTAGCCACGTACAGGTTGCCGAAGCTATGCGCAGTTCCTGCCGGGTCATGATAGACCCAATTCTGGTAGGTATAGCCGCAACCCAGATTGAGTAACTGATCGTAAGTCATGTAACCGGCTATGGCCTCGGTCTGTCGCGTCCAGCCGAAGACATTGTTCATAGGATGCCACGAGAGATTGCCATTCCCGTCATCTACAACCTGCCAGACGGAATTGTCGAATCCGAGTGAATAGTGAAACGGTAAACCGCGCCCGGCTTTGGCAATGATAGGGAAGTCCCAATGCACATTCAGATTGGCCAGATCAATTACATCCGGTCCGCCGGCAAAGCTGCCCAAGGGAGGAGTACCGGTTGCCACTTGCGCTTGCAAGCTGAGAGCGCTCATGAGAATAAAAACAATGCTGCACACCAATGCTTTACAACTCAGTTTCGCGTTTCGCGTTTCAAAAGACAGTTTCGGGTTTCGAGTTTCAAGTTTCGAGAAACTGCAATTAACTAAGTTCTTCATGGCGTCTTCCTCTCAATGTAGCTGTTAGCCTTTAGCTTTCCTGATCCGCGTTGATCCGCGCGACGGAAAGTCCTGCATTATTGTGTGCTGAATAGTGCATCGCTTAATCCGCTATTGATCGTTGCTGAACTCGCTGTGAAATCCATCACCAATCCGTTGTTCAAATACTTCTGCACATGAAACGGAATCCTGACTCCATTGACTGCTTGGTAGTCCGAATAGCGCACCTCAATGGGAACGTCTGTATTCATGTCTTTATCGCTGTGCGCGTTGAAGGCGAGCGCCACCGGCAGCGAGCTGGTGGCGTCGAGGTAAATATCCACCGTGCTCAGGCGCGGGATCACTGTGGCGATCGCCGCCAAATTGCTGTAGCTGCTGGCCGTGTGCCACAGACGAACGTGCTGTGTCGCGACCCCGTTATGGGTTTCAGCCCCAATGTATTTGGCCACCACGCCAGCTTGTGAAGCCGCCCCCAGCGAGGTCAGCGCCGGAAAGAACCAGGCGGCGTCGCTGAAGCTGTTGTGCAGGGCCATGGTGTGCCGGGTGCTGTCGGTCTTGGCCGGGCTTCCAATCCATGCCCCGGCAGGGTTGCCGCTGGCATCAAGCCCATGAATTTCGCTCTGGCTGGAGGCGGCAAAATCCACCCGGCTCTCGGCAAAGCCTTTGGCCTTGAAGGTGGCCGCGCCGCTCGCGTTCCACGAGCCCGCCGTCTGGGTGGCGGTGCCGGTGAGCGTCACATCCGAAACTGCAGTCCCTCCAGTCAACGCCCGAACCGATTGCGCCGCCAGGGTGACAGCCTGCGGGTCGCTGGTAGTATTAGTGGACGTGCTTGCGGTTTGAGCGTTCACCCCTCCCGCAGCTATAACAAAAATAAGCGCAGTTGCTGTCTTTCTAACAAACCTCAGAATTCCTGTCATACAAACTCCTTACCCATGAATTCCATCAATGCCGAGTAACCGCAACCCGATGCCAAAGCAGAGTACCTGCACAATATTAAAGACAGATGAAAATGCCGGTCGTTTTTGGAAAACCCGGAATTCTTTTGCTTCTCAATCATCTATGACAAAGCTAGAAAAACTTTCATTGTGATTACCAAATGCCTGAAAAGCTGAACGATTTTACGGTTCAAGCCTTCGCCCAAGCCCGAATATTCCCCCGATCTAGCCTGTTCGATCCATATTTAGCCTGCTTAAGTTTCCCAAATTGGCTTTTGTTTCATTTCGGAACGCGAAATCTCTCTCTTAATGTGACGTGGGTCACTGATACTCGTGACTTGGAAAAAAGACTTCGGATAGTTGGCAAAAGACTTTTGTCTTGGCCGTCCCACCGAGCAAGTTAGCGAAATCGCAGAGCCAGCGCAGACCTAGTACAACCATTGTCCGACACCGCCATGATGTGAGCTAGTTCACGAGTCATTGGATCAACTGTTGCGTATTGGGAAACAAGTTCCACAGTTCCCATGAAATGTCTTTGGCTGTGGACCCCGGTTTCAATCTAATCGTGGGTCGCCGCAACTGAAGTTCGATCTGATCCTGGTCTTCCACCTCTGGCGCGATCACAACCACATCAATATCCTCGTGTTCGCATAAATACCAAACCTCGGAAATCTCAAGGGCTTCAAAAACCGTATAGCCAGCCAGCCGGAGTTCGTCGGCAATCTGACACGGAGCGAGACTCGTGAGGTACACAAGCGAACGCATGTGGGCGTTTATAGCATGGGCCTTATTGGACTGCCGCCGTGTCGCATCAGGTTTGTAACTAGCACTCAAGATAGAAGCTGAGACCTGTCTACCGGGCGAGGAAGGGAGCCCGAAAACGGCACGCCACAGGCGCCGCCAATGCGTTTTTCCTGCTTGTAAGTTGCTGATTCTGTGTGAGTGGAAATGGAGCCCGCAGGCTTCGACAGACAGATGTTTTTGGAAGTTTGAAAAGCTTATCCAATGGGTGGACCGGTGATGATGTCGTAGTGCATATTTGGGAAGTCTTTCTTTTTGTACTCCCGATGCTGGCTAAAGATAAAACCAGTCTTTTGATAAAACGAGACCGCATCTTTATCGGAGTCAACGGTAAGGAATCGACACCCTACGCCCATTTCATTCATTCGGAATGCAACACCCACGGCATATTTCATTAGGGCTGTCCCAACGCCTTGCCGCTTATATTTGTTATCTGTCCCAAGCCTGCCAATCTTCAGAGCTGCGACATGAATAACCCGGAGATTTTTCTCCCACAACCACGCCCTTTCGGACTCGTGAAGCGCAATCGAGTCCGAAAGCAGCGTGACATATCCAACTAAGTTGCCTTGATATAGCGCGAGTTTTGTGTAAGCAAGCCGTTGGTCTGACTGTCGCGCATAGTCGTTTTTTATGAAGTCATTCAGATCGGCGTGCCCACAATCAAACTCGCCTATAGGATGTCTGGCTGGGTCGGGAGGCACGATCTCAAGTTCGTCGAGGGTTGGCACCGAAGAGTTTATTTCCTCTTGGTTTCTGCCTGTTTACTCTGCTCCGCAGCGTTTTGTAGATACGTCAACCGCTCTGGAGTCATGACCGCTGCGTTCATCTTTTCAACAAAGATTTTAGCGTCTCTGCCCTTTATCGGTGGGGTTGGTTGAATTGGTCTTGCCATGGTCACCACGCTCCTTCCTGCTCTTCTAATTCGATTTGATGTCAAACAATACCGATTGGTCGCCGCTAACGCAAGCCAAATGTCTCTAGGGGTTACCTTAGTACCTATGTAGGGGGTGCGCGCGAACGCAAATCTTAGACTTCATTCTATCAGTTTTTCAATGCCGCATAAGTCTTTCTTCCAAACTCCATGCGTGAGCTGATAAACGCAACCCCATTGTGTCTGTTTTTCTTTGGATGCGTTTAAAAATAGTAAAAACCATCCATTTGGGAGATAGCCTCCATAGCCTACTTAAGTAAAGCCGCTTCTTACTTGGATAAATGAACGCTATACTTATGAAATGGAACAGGCGATTAATGACTGGTATCTTACAGCCGAACAAGCTCGGAAACTACAGGTACAGGCTGCACAGGTATTTCAGCCCCGCGCTCCCATTAACACACGAGAACTGTTTGCCGGACGATGGGAACAAATCACGACATTGGTCGATGCCGTCAGTCAGCCTGGACTGCACGTGCTTATCTATGGTGAACGCGGGGTCGGCAAGACATCTCTTGCGAATATTGTTCGCCCGATAATCTGGGCCTTTGATCGCCCACAGGAGGACGGGGAACAAGGAACTCCCGAGGACAGGTTACTTCGCCGGACCGTTATCAAGAAAAACGCCAACAGTGCAGACACGTTTTCGTCAATTTGGGAGAAGCTGCTTGAAGACATAACACTGATAGGCGATACCGGGAAGGTCGGATTCCAGCCACAGTCCAAGGGCCGAGGCACTCTTCGTAATGCTTTCAAATTGCCACAGGAGCTGGGAGTGGACGACATTCGTCGAGTCGTATCCCACATTGAAGGCGGGCCTGTTTTTATTGTTGATGAATTTGACCGGGCAGCAAGCCGCGCATCGCGTGCTTTCACTGATCTCATTAAAACATTCTCCGATTTTTCCCTTAATTGCACCCTCATCCTAGTCGGCGTGTCCGATACCGTCGATGAGCTAGTTGCTGACCACGCTTCAATCAATCGTGCTCTTGTCCAGATCCTGTTGCCACGGATGGAATCGCAAGAATTAGGCGAGATACTGCGGAACGCTGAAAAGACCCTCTCTATAAAGTTCTCGGATGAAGCCCTCAGCCTAATTGTCAACATTTCTCAGGGCCTTCCGCACTACACGCATCTTCTAGGATTACACTCAGTCAGGATTTCGGCAAAATCGAATACTGCGTATGTAGACAAGAATGCGGTGTTCGAAGCCTTAAAACAATCTGTGAAACAAGCCGAGCAAACCGTCACCCAAGAACATTCCAGAGCTACTCATAGCTCCCATAGAGATGCTATCTACCGCCATGTGCTTCTGGCCTGCGGGGTGGCTGCCGCGACTTTGCACGACGCCCTTGGATACTTTAATCCCAGTTCTGTAGTATCTCCGCTAGAGGCAATTCTAGGTAAAACAGTGCAGATTGCGACGTTCAGCAATCACCTGAGCGAATTTTGTAAACAGACGAGAGGCGAAGTTTTAGAACGTGATGGACAGCCGCGTGCGTATCGCTTTAGATTCCGTGATCCGCTCTTGGTCCCGTTCTTGTTCATGGATGCAATGGCAACGGGCATCGTTAGCAGTGAATCGCTATCTGACATGCTTGGAGCTGACTTTTGACCCGAACTTCCATATCCGACTAGAGCCCGCCGCGTCTAGTCGAAGGTAACATGGTGAAATCCTGACTTCCCTTGTCGAAGGTGGGTGTGCGGGCTTCGTGGACGATCAAAGAAATTGACTACCTTGGCCGATGCTCTGGGCCGCCGAACCAAGTAATTCCGGCAGAGTGTTACCGGGCGAGAATGGCTTCAGGTGCCCGAACTCAGGATGTAGAAATTGCGGTTACGACGCAGGCGCTCTATGAAATTCGACATGCTGCCACGAAAAATCAGCCCGCAGATCCAACTGCCGCAGATCTGACAATGAGAGTTGTACGCGGATACATGAAGCAGCATCTCGCGAACCCAGGTGCAAGCTTTTGGAATCCGCTGCTCGGTGAACGCTTAGAAATTGCTGCGGCTACTGCAGAAGTTATGCTCTGGCAGATACGAGCGGAAGAGAAATCGAAGTAAAAAGCAAAGGCCTGGAGTGTCCGCGAATGCAAACTGCTGACTTGGTTCTCGCAATTCTGGTACCGGTCGTTACCTTAGCTGCTGGATGGGCGGGCGTTGAAATGTCCCTAACCCCACCAGATCGAATGACGTCCGGGCGGCGACTCATCTATAGGGGCGCTTTCATTGTGTTCATGTTGGCCGCTATCGCGTTAAATATTTGGCAGACGACAAGGAACGCGCATCAACAAGACTTGGCTAAGAACGACCTGGAAACGCAGACAAGGGAATTTCAGCAGAAGCAGCAAGAGATGTCCAACAAGGTTAGCGAACAAGGTGGAAAGTTGGATGCTATCACTCATTTTGAACAACAGTTTTTGACTTTCGCCGCGCAGCAGCACTCAGGCAGTCCAGACGCGCAGACTAAAGCTTATGAGGCGATGGCGCTGGCCGTAATGAAGACGGCTCAAGGCCCTGGCGCAACGTCTGATGCGCACGTCCAAATTCTCAACGATAACCACGACCTGAATGGACAAACTATTTTTGTCAACGTACCAAACGCCGCTCAGCCAGTGGCGTTTACGCTGCCGCAGTTTCGACTCCACAACAGCGGTGGTCACGCCAGTGGTTCACTGTCCGCGCGTTTATACCTCTCGAAGCAATGTGGCTCGATAAGCAATTGGCAACAAACACCCAGTGATGAACAAAACTTTCCTGTCGCATTCTTTCTTGGGCCAGGGTTTCCTGCAACCATAGTGAATCCCCAGGAGACTTGGAATCTGGAGCCGTTCGGTGGGACAATCCACGAAAAATGGGATACTGATGAAATCATCTCAGCCAAACTGAAATTGTTTTACGGCGCAACACAGCCGGCGGAAGCGCACTTCTTCATACGTAGAGCTAAGCCTTGAGGGCGTCAGATTGATGTGGCGGCGGGACCTGCATAGCGCAATGTTGCAGGTAAAGATAAAATAGTTATGGAATTTGGGGAAGCTTGAGCTGCTTAGACTCGCTCTTGCGTTTTTCCTCTGATGTGTCTGATGTTTGAATCTTGAAATCAGAAATATCCGTGAGGGATGGCCCTAAAGATCCTTGAGGAGCCGCATTCTGCATCTTCTGGTCCTCTGTTTTCAAGTTTTCGGCACTAAACCACACAGGCAACTCTCCTAATGGTCATTCCAATATTTTAAACTTGCCGCCTCTGTATGTAACCACACCTATTCTACATTTGCCCCCGACGATTGAAGCACCTTCAACGAACTTATAATGATTAATCACGAGTTCCACCAAAAAACGCACATATTCAATGCCCCGCTTTATTGGCATACCCGTAAAAACAATTTGATACCTAAATTTGGCTGCCACGTTGTACAGGCCCTGAACTTCTGCCCGAGTTAGGGGCGGACGAATCGTATTTACATGGTCAATTATGGCATCTAATAGCCCTTCGTCATAGCCAAGAATGTACCTACTAATCGGGTTACAAGTGGCGAATCTAACTGCTCCTATATCTCCTGGATTACCCAAGCGTCTTGCACTGTTGGCAGCCGCATGCAAGGGGATGAGGATGTTGAATACTTCTGAAAGGTATGCGCCTGTCGAGAAGCCGGCAACCACCAACCCTAAGCCGGGTTTTCGGTTATCCGGAATTTGGTCGTAGGGTACCCCAAGTTGCTGCTCCAAAGAAGGCGCTATCACCCGCATATATTCTTGATGAAAAAAATCTCGGAGTAGTTCAGCTATACCTTCGAGAGTAGCGGTGGGCGCATTTATCGCGGTTGAATTTGATACTTCAAATTGCCGAAGTAGATTACCAATCGTTCTATCCCCTATCGCGGCCATCCCGTAAGTGGCGATGCCGATTGGTAGCTCGTCTAAGGCGAAGAGTTTTTCGGCGTCCTCGTAAACCTTGGCCGGCGAACTGGCGTCGCCAATCGTTAAAGCGCTATCCACGCCGAGGATCACGCCATCCGAAAGATTGCAGACAACAGCTACGCTCATTGCTGTGCACCTAGCTTACAACTTAAAGAACGTATGATGATGCTGTAACAATGCAAGGGGAAGCAAGCATTTTGGTTCGCTACGAACCGTTGACTTATGAGGTTCCAGAGAGCACAATTTCAGCCCTCGGAGATTCCCACCATGAAACGGATACTCACAACGGCCCTTGTGTTGGCTCTCACCTTCCCGCTCTCAGCCGCGCATGTGAAATGCAAACAGGGATGCGACGGCTACAAGTGCAATCAGACCAACTGCGGCAGTAAGTGTTCTGCTGGTCCGCACTGTCGAGGGTGCTGGAAGCAGAAAGGGTGACACTGTGAAAACCATATTACTCTCTGCGCTGTTGCTGTTGCCTGCTAGTGTCTTTGCCGAAGAACCAAAGGAAGACGGGAATAATCTTCTAGACAACTGCACCCAAATGGTCAACTATGCGGACAATTCGAGTGCACAGACCAATGACGTTAAATTTGGATGGTGCTCCGGATGGCTTGATGGCGTCATTGCTACGTTAGACCAGTGGCACGTTGCAACTTCCCAGGATTTCGATTCCTATAGCAAGACAGGAATTGTGGGAATATGCTTTCCACAAGGTGTTACAAAGGGACAAACTGCCAGAGTAATAGTCAAATACCTCCGCGATCATCCGAATCGACTCCAAGAAAGCCAAATGCTGCTTACAATCGATGCTTTGCGCGACGCATTTCCCTGCACACAAGCCTCAAATGGAGCAACTAACTACCAACCGGACCCGAGGCCGAACGCGGCAGACCAAAAATATCTTGGCCCTGGCGGCGCTGAGAGGTTCATACAAGACCTGAGTAATTGGACGGCAAGGCAGACCTCAAAGGGAAACTCATCTTCGTCCTATACTCAGCCCGCTGCTAGTTACGCACCGCCGGCCCAAAATGCGGCCCCACGGGAAAAGATAGTTCACGTTGCGCCAGCGAGGTCGGTGTGTAATCCGGCGATTGAAACTAAGATTGATGGGGAGTTCAACGGCTGGGAAGACGAAACCATTTACAAAACGACAGACGGGCATATTTGGCAACAGTCAACCTATCATTATCACTATCACTATGCTTACATGCCGGATGTCGTGATCTATTCGACAAACTACGGTTGCCACATGAAGGTAAATGATGATGACGACTCCGGCGCAGATGTGAGAATGCTCAAATAAAACAACACCCTAGTTCCTCTCCAAGACCGCGCTGATTATTCGCCATTACTTCTCTTACCTTAAAAGCTACTAGATTAAAAAACCCCAGAACGTACAATTGTGGACCTATGAAAACTTTTCTTGCCATACTGCTTATGTCCATCTGCGTCGTAGCTGCTCAAAAAGATGTGCAATGGAAAACCGGGAAGTTACTCTCTATTGGAAAACAACATTGGACAAGCTATGAAGGCTCAACAACAACCGGCAGAGTGGACGATAACGGCAACATCAATGCCTCAAATAATGTCGAAGCTCGCGGGCATAACACTTTTCGCGCCCAAGTGGATGATGGCGAATACACTTACTTTGCGGAACGCACCTTGAATTGGCGTTTTCAGCACGAACCAATCCTGACAGAGAACGACGATGTTAAATTTAGAATCGAAGGCAAAGACGATTTCATTTTACAGGATGATCGGGGAAAAGAATTCAAGATGAAACTCATTAAGAAGCGCAAGGATGATTCGCCTAATTCTTCTCCACCGCCGCGCTGATCGTCGCCAGCGTCTCGCCGCCCTGGTTGTGAACAAAAAGAGCATGGTTTTTCAGTTCTGATTAAGCTAGGATTTTTAGCTTATGATGCGCTACTGGAAAGAACATATGCTTCTGGCGATTCCCGTTTTGATCGTTTTGGGGACTATCTGGCTGTTTCACGAGTGCGCGTATGCTCAAGACCATGGGCCCGCATTGGAGCAGTGCGTAGCTTACGGAAGCCTGTGGGCCGCAGACGCAAAAGATGCTGCAACCGGAACGCTGTCTGTTTCGGAATTAACATCGCGCGGCACAGAGATGAATAAGTGCTCTCACGCATATCCCGGTGAAAGCATAGAGAGGGGATGGGAGTCGGTCTCGCAAGTTTATATTGATGCTCTCGGGGCGCGTTACCTATCCTTTATCAAACGCCACAATCTGAAAGAGCAATTCCTAACCGAAGACGCTGAAGGAAAACGGTAGCCCAAAGGTTCCTCACAAGATCCATTGGGTTGAATTTCTACCGTTTACCGGCTGCGTCCTCGGCCAGAAAGTCATGGAGCAAGTTACGTCGCACGATAAAATCAAAAAGTCTCTGATGTATCTTAAAAGCGTAATTACTGGTTAGGCGCTCTCTTTCTTTGCTTTCTGCTCGGGATGGGGAATCTCAAAAATCCGGCGCGATGTGAGGTCGCGGTCTTCCTGAAAGGCTGGGACTTCAGAGATCAATTCAAAGCTAACCCTCGTGCCGCAATGGGAGCAGCGCGGAAACTCGTGCTGTCTTAAAAGAATAACTTCGTGTGAAAAGCGGTGCCCGGAGTGGAGGGCTGCATAGATACCGCTGGCAGGAACCTTCTCGCCAGGGCGAAAGGAGGAGGGCATTGGTTTGTCCAACTTCTTGACCAACGTTAATCCAACCCTGGGGGGTTGTTTCTTGCTGCCAGACATAATACACCAAAATTCCCGTATCTTTCTGATGTCATGGAGGTTTTCTAGGTTGGTGGGTCTCCAAAGTGGAACTAGTGAGCAACTCTGACGAAGTTTTGAACATCTCACCAACCCTAGTTTCTTCGGCCACGTTCCTAATTAGGGCATTTGTGTTTACTCTACTGAAGGGGGGCGGTGGGAAAATTGCAGAGTAAAACTGTTGTCGTAGTTGACGATGAACCTGCGCTGGCTCTAACGTACAGACTCTTCATCCAAAGAGAAGGGCACGCCGCGTTCTCTGCCGAGTCTTATCAGGATGCGGTCAATACTCTTTCCGAATGCGATGCTGTTGACCTACTGCTTACGGATTTGGCCTTGGATAGCAAATATACCGGCTTCGACGTCATCGACGCTGCCCGCAGCCGATTTCCTGAACTGCCATGCGTCATTATCACGGGCTATGCAACCGATGCCGTTATTGATAGAGCGACTGCCATTGGTGTTCTTGTTCTGCACAAACCTGTTCCCATTGAATACCTGCTTGAAACTATAAGGAAGTCCTTGGACGTTACCGCAACATTAGACCGCAAAGCTTCTTAGTGCACGGTCGCTTGCACCGGCTCTGGATCTATGGGATTGATGACACCGGGGTCCGTCGCGGACTTGGCTTTGTCAGCTTCCGCCCTCGCGTCCCCAGAGTTAATCTGTTCGCAGCGTCAGCTCGTCCATAAGGTCCACAACGTTTCCTTGACTTTGGTGCGTCGTGTGGCAGGATTGTACCGAGGCACAAACTATGAACCCAAAAAATGACCCCGCACCTGTCCTGACGATATCGAACGGCACGATCACAACCACCCAACCCGTCCTGTTTTGGGTCTTTGAACAGCAGTGGCGTTTGGATGAAAAGGGACTCCGAAGATGGACTCAACCGCCTGGGCGGCTGCCCGTGATCTCCGCTTGCGGAGAAGATGAAGCCCGGTGCTTCGGAAGGTCCGTATTCGTGAAGATGCTGGGAAAGGTTTTTCGCGTGGATAGCCGGGGCGCCCACGAATGCGTTCGCCCTGACAACGACTCGCCAGTTTCGCCCGAGGCCGTAGAGACGTATTTGGCTGACTCGGAACCTGAGCCGATCAAGGAAACGGCGCCGGTTAATAATCCTCCTCGTATTACGAAGCAGCAGGAGAAAGCCGGTTTAACCCAGGAGCGGCTTGACCAGCTCTATTACCGGACAATCGGGCAAACCGCCGAGGCGTTGTGGAAAACCACCGGGGCGGTACGGTCGCTGATTAAAAAGCGCAAGCTGAAGCCGGTCAGGTTGAGGGGAAGTTTACGCATAACGCGAGATGAGATTTTTAGATTTATGCAGGTCGAGCAAGAAAGAATCGTGCGGACGAAGGGGTGGTGGGCCTTATTCCCTTCTAAGCACCGACGGGCCATGTTCGGGCGATGGTAGGCCACACCGATCTTCGCAAATTGCGCCTGTTGCCCCCTGTCATTCTCCGAACTGCGGCGTATGGCGATCTTCAACAAACCACCGGCGATTCCGAAAATTCACACCGAGGAGTCCGTACAATGAAGCGTATCTACCGGCTGCTAGTTTTTTGTGCCGTACTTTCATTCCAAGGACTTGTTGCAGCGCAGACGGAATTGAACAAAGTTTACGCCGACGAAAGCCACTGTCTCACTGGGCCGGAAATCAAAAGCGATAGTGACAACTCAATTTCATGCTATTGCAGGGACGCCCTGGTTGATATGCGGTACGTTTATAGAACCTATGTGGTCACCGGCAAGGACAACAACCTCGCAGGAGTCGTTCTTGCGCTACAGACTCACGCTCAACAGATGTGCGGGGGGAACTACAACGTTTGGGTGGTTAGTGAGGAGCAGTGGCGCTGGAACGGCCCCGAAGTTGTGCGGATATATCCTTCGGATGAGGAGATTGAAAAACTGAAGCCTAACGCCAAGGGTTTTAGAACTGTGCGATACCGGGTACAACTGCTTCACCGCGACACAAAGGGGGAGGTGATTAGGGTGGACAACTTCGTTTCGTGGTATTTGGATGGGCCACGCAATACACGGCTTCACCAATAGTGGCAACTTTGGGGGATAGAACTTAACCTTATGGCCCACCTGCTATGATTCGTAAACCATGCAGGAACGAAAGAGGGACGTAAGATGAGCTTCATCACGATTGGTATTCTGGAATGCCCCGCCTGTAAGACGATCTGCACCGGACACGTAATCACCGAGAAGGAAATATCCCAAACGGAGTGGACTAACACTCACTTTGTTGCAAGAGATGAATCTATTAGGGCAGGTAGCTGAGGTGGTTTCCTTTGTAAGCTGACAGCGAACTGTAAGAGACCCTCTCCTACAACCAAAGTCTCCGAATCACTATCTTTCCTACGTTCAACAGAACTATTTACAGCATCCATAAGCTCAATACTACCTAACAGAAGTCGCCTGGGTTTCTTAAAAACCCTCCCCCAACAGTAACCGCGCTTTGTCGGGGAGGACGATGGCTACATAAACTTTGCCCTCGTATCTCTCTGCGGTAAACCGCACGCGCTTTGTTGTTCTGGTCTCAGCGTCCGTTACCGTGACGATCAGCATGGGTTTGTGGAGATAGTGCTTCCTGAACCTTCGTGGGTTCTCGCGGTAGAGTTCCCGCACGGCCTGGTTTAGATCCTGCGTAACGGAACCGGCGAAGCAGCTTGCCGCTCTGTCAATGTTCGGAACGAAATTGGGGCGATTGCAGGGATGGGACTCGGACGCTTTCTCCGGCAGGAAGCCCGGAAGAGTCAGCACCGGGCCGGCGAAATGATACTGATAGCGAGGTGCATTCTGGCCCCGAACGTTGGTCAAACCCAGGGAGCAAAGGAGGAAAATCTCAAGTAGTTTTTTCATAAATTCTTTCGTCAATTTGATAGACCGGCGCCGGGTTTGCCCATCTCCGTGATGGCACGGACGTTAAAGGCCATTTCACGGGACAGATCGGGCGTCCCGGCTTTGGCTTCTTCCTGCCGTGCTATGGAGAACGAGGTGTCGAGCATTTTTTGTAACTCCTCCGGCGGAATACCGAGCTTGAATCCAATCCAACCTGCGTATAGTCCCAGAGCACGAAGGTGCAAACGACACTCTTGCAGAAACTCTGTTTGCTCTTGCAGAAGCCCGAGCAGAGCGGCGATGCTCGCCGCGAGAGATTCTACCGAGCCAGCGTTGTTGGGGGTTCCCTTTTTGGGAGTATCAAAGTCCGTGATCTTCACGACGCTTGTTCCCCCTTTGGTGGGTTGATTTTCTCGGGCACGATCTTCTTCTGCAAGTAGAAAATATGAACACTCTCGTCGGCTTCGGAAAGCACGCCCGCAAGTTGCCAGCCCTGCTGGCCGTATTCGGTAAGGGTCTTGGCCTCGTAGTCGTCGGAGTTCACGTCTTGAGGTATCTCCTCGATGAATACCCGGATGACTTTATGAACCCATCTGCCCTCGGCGGCTGCGGCGTCCAACCTCTTCTGTTTTTTCTCTGCACGCAGCATTTTTTTGTAGCACCCACGGCATTTGCCACGCGCAAAGACCTTCTTGTCAAAATGGCCGCAGTCGGGAATTTTCGCGGGAGGGGTTGATGGGTCTGAGGGTGTTTCCATAAGGGTCAAACGGTCTGTTGTGGGTTGTCCATTTGAAACGTATCTTGGCCCTAATCGTGAACCGCGACGCAATCAGCCTCACTATAGTGCGCGGCTGAAGCGGTGATGTTCGCGGTTCTGAAGACAAACGACGCCGCTGCCTTGGAAATCAAATAGCTTTGAGGGAGACCGGCGGCGGGGATGGAGAAGCAAACAACTGTGTAATTCGCGTCGGCAAAGGCGGATGTCCAGGTCAGGGTGGTGTCACAGGTGTCGGCAACGTTCGACGTTCCTACTGTACACAAGGAACTAAACCGCTGGTGCTTAAAGCCGCTGCCTTGTGCTACTCCAGTAGTGACTAATAGATTGGGTACGTTGACCTTATCATTGGTGTCTTTTGATAGACACACATTAGCGTTACCAGCGTTGTTGTTCCAACACATCTGGTTGCCGTTAGCCATTCGGATGAAACCCGCTGATGCAGGCGTGGCTCCTGCATTGTTGGCTATGAAGCCCCCACCATCAATATTTATCCCATTGAAGTCAGTTCCGAATGACAAAATATCGCCCGCGTCGTTGCCCATAGCTCGCAGATTTCCGTTACCGGCATTGTTTTTGATTTGATAGGTGTTACCCGCGTTATTGAGCAGTACGTTCCCGCCAGAAATTGTTGCGGTTCCGGTGTTTAGGGTATTGTTATTGGTGCTTACAGATCCACCCGCGCTTATTGGACCTGATGTGCTTATGCCCAGTGAATCCCCTACAGCCACAATATCGCCAGCGGTCTTACTTATTCCAGCTATATTTCCTGTGTTGGCGTTATTGCGGAAATTAAGTACATCAACAGAAGCTAATCGAATGGTCCCCGCTGAGGCTGGGTTGGCTGTATTCGAGATAAGAGGTGTACCAGAACCCGTCGTCCCGCTCCCCCAAAACGGTGCCCCGCCGTTGTTTGAAGTAAGGATTAGTGTTCCTGCACCTCCAGCGTTTGACACTTGCAGAGCTCCAGTACCGTTACCATAAAGAACGCCGTTCGTAGTAAACGTACTCGTTCCTGTACCTCCGTGAGCCACGCTTAATTGCCCGCTGAACATGCTGTCGGTAATGGAATTCCAAAACGGCACGCCCCCGCCGGTTTCTTGTAAGGCCAGCGTGCCAGCGCCCCCCGCCGATGTGGTGGTAAGTGTCGTGCCTGTCGAATACGCTATCCCATTGGCATTTGCAGCCCCATTGGTCAACACCGAGCCGTTGTAGTACAGAGGCGCTCCGACGGTAAAGGTACTCGCCCCGGTCCCGCCGTTTCCTATGCCTAGCTGTCCGGTGAACATACTTGGGGTAACGGAGCCAAAGGAGGGTGTGCCTCCTCCTGTTTCCTGTAGAACCAAAGTACCCGCACCGCCGGCGAGAGTAGTTGTAACCGTTGTGCCGGTAGAATAGGCAACACCGTTGGCGTTCGCGGCACCCGAGCTGATAACAAGTCCCGTAGAGTAAAGCGGTCCTCCTGTGGTGTACGAAGACGATCCTGTACCACCATTAAGCAAACCAAGAGTTCCGGTAAATGTACTTGCACCAAGATTAAACCCACCCCCACCCGATACAGTCATGCTTCCGGTACCGGATAGAACGACGTTGAAGTTCGTGTTTGAGGGCTGCGTAATCGTTTGCGACTGAAGCGGATTAGTCAACACGGGAGTCGAAATTGCCGGAAGGGATGAACTAGGAATACAGCCGGAGGTTTTTGTATTCAGGTTCTCCGTGGTGTCTGCCAGGTTGAAGAAATAGCAAGAGGACGTGATTGACTGCCCGCTTTGCTGGTAATCCACCAGATACATGGTATTTGGCGGATTTATTTGGTCATTCGCAATAATGGGCGTCGAAACCAGGCCGGTTCCGTCGGGGGCGAAGCACTGGTTTTGATTGGGGACGATAACGCCAGTCGTGGTACGGGGGTTGTTGATCGGTGCCTGATTGGTGTCCACAAGGGAAAAACAGGCCCGCATGGTGCTTACGGAAGCCGCGTTGGCCAGGTTTTTGAGGTTTACGGAAACTTGGACGGTTTGAGCTTGAACCAAGGACGCACAAAGTAAAAGGACGAGAAAGAAGATTTTCTTCACTCCTCCAGTTTCTCAATTCCAGAGCGTCCATGTGTTCCAACAGAATGCTCCCAAACCCGCATAAACACTGGCGATTTCTGCCTTTCTTCCGCCCGTGTCTCGGGCATCTTCGCTTGTAAAACGGGCTACGATAAAGATGTGAAGAGAAATACATCTTTCCATCGCAATACTGACGGGCCGACCTCACCATGCCGAAAAAAGTAAAAGTAGAAGGCAAGGTCATCGCTGTTCCCGACGACGCTACGCCTGATGAAATAGATCAGGCTGTCAGCAGCAGCGCGGCAAGCAAAAACGGATTCGACACCCAAGCGGCGCGGCAAGCCGGATATTCCGACGACGAGATTTTGCAGCACCTCGCGCAGTCGCGCTCTTTTGATGTTGATGGAGCACGGAAAGCCGGCTACTCGACACAGGAGATCATCGATCATCTTGGCCGGATGCCGAGCAGTAGTATGTCAGGCAAGACTTACCTTGACGACAACGGGAACCCGAAAGTTTATTTAGACAACAGTGGCAATCGGATACCTGCCGCACAGAAGGCCGCTCCAACCCTTTCTCAACTACAAGGGCCAGCCGCCGCTACTCCTAATTTTTATCACTCGCTACGCGGGGACGAACCGATGTCCCAACGTTGGCACCAATACGCCGATGTCCCGCGCGAAGTGTTGAGCCATCCCATAGACGCGGCCAAGACCTGGCTGCAAGTGATGAAGGAGCCGATTCCAGACGCACCCGACGGCTGGAAGCACATGATCCACGAAGCTGCTGCAACCGTCCCTCAAGTTCAATGGGGAGATTTTATTGCGGGGCCGAAGCAGGCGATCACCCATCCGATTGATTCGGCAAAATTGTTACTCCACAGCTTGGCTGATCCTATGGCCGAAGCGCAGAGTCGTGGTCTGGAGCGGCTGAAGCAACCTGGTGCTGGCAACAAAGTCTCCGGCGCCGTGCATTACTTAGAGGGCTCGGTTCCAGTTATCGGCCCCGGGTTAGAAAAAGCCAGCACGCAATACGAAAACAAAGATTTCAGCGGCGGCACGGGCACGACACTGGGCATCGCGGGGCAGGTTTTTGGCCCCAAGGCGCTTGGGGAGGTATCGGGGATTCGTCCACCGATGCAGAACGCCGCCTTAGCCCGCGAAGAGTCCATGTATCGGCTGACTCAAGCGACGAATCCCGACAAGTTGGATGTTGGACATGTCAATGCACAAGGAGGAGGTTCAGGTTTCGAGGGCAATCTCAACGATGTTCACGATATTTTGACGGATCACGCTGGTAAGACTGGGCTATTAAACAAAATCAACAAAGCACGAACTCCTGCTTATCAAATGGAGGCCGCCGCTAGTACCGCGCGTGACGCCGCTCAAACACGTCCGTATTTTGACCGCTACCTCAATCCATCCGAACCGGATTCGGTCGGGACAACAAACATCAAAAGCTACGGGGGAGAGTCGAACGGTTACAACTCGGCAACAATCGGGCAACTGAACAAACGCCTGACAAATATCAACGCGGAACTCTATCCGAAATTTCAAAAAGGCGGTGCGGGAAGTGCTGCATCACAAGCTGCCGTCAACGCTGATCGTGCCCAGGTTCTACAGGGTGAAGCCGCTGGTATCAGGGACACGATCAATAACTATCTGTCCAAGAAATATAACGTTCCTGTAAACCAACTGGAAAACCTGCGCGGTGAGTACGGAAAGCTCATGGACGTAGCGGATACGATGCAGTTCCGCGCGAATGCCCTGAAACAAGCCGAAAACACCCGAGCCATGACGCCGTATTCGGAGCGGGCTCCTCAGTCGGCAACAGAACTTGGTGGAAGAATTGTCGGCGGGACTGTGAACAAAATTGTGGGCAACCCGACGACAAACGCGCTTAGAAAGGCTTTTAGTTATCAGGGGAAGCCGGCGGCGTTGCCCGAGCCGTCCCCTTTGCCCCCGCAAGTACCGCGACGGCCTCCCGTGTGGAAGACCGGGCCGAGTGGCGGTACTCCACCCGTGCCAGGATCGAGTTCCGCACTGCCGCCCCAGGTTCCATCTGGAGCTAACACTGCGGTAGATGCGATCCGTCCCACCGACGCCGAGGTCTCAGTAGTGCATCCCTCTGGCCAGACCGGCACCGTACCGATGAGCGATCTACCGGAAGCGTTGAGTTCGGGGTACAAGTTGCAGAATCCGTTGGTAAAACCAAGCACTCAAAGTCCACCTATTTCGACAGTGCGGCCCGGTGATTTTCTGAACAAGATAGGAGCCGATGAAGGCGTTATAAAAACTGAGGCAGATCGTAACCTAGTGAATTCGCTCACCAACGCGTACAAGGCAGGAAAAGAAGTTGAGCCCGTCGAAATAGAATTTAACGAGAACGGAGAAGTTACGAACGCCAACGGGCGTCACAGGGCCACGGCTGCGAAGCGAGCGGGAGTAGACCGCATCCCTGTCCGAATCACGCATGTTCCTTCTCGCCAGTAGAAAGCACCGCTTCAATGTTGGCAGCTCCGACCAGGTTTGATGAATGCACGTGCCATTCCTTTAGCTTGTGGCCATTCGCGATGAGCCACTTTGCACAGTGGTATCCGGTTTTGATTTTGTACTTGTCGTAAGGAATGACCTTCTCCGCAAACTCCCCGCTTTCCGGGTAGCAGTGCTCCCAATGCAAATCGTGGTCGAAGCTGATTACATCCGGCACGCCTTTCTCTGTGATGTACCTCACGAACGCATCATAGGAGCGCACCACGGTCCAGCTTGCATCTGGAGCCGGGCGTGTGTCATCTAGGAATAGCTTGGTAATACGGCCAACCCCCTGAATTGCTCGATTATCCGCCATCTTTGGCGAGCTGGGTATGCTCTTTTTTAAGGGCTCCGGCGAGCCCGTGGCAGATGGCGCCATCCAAGGGCAACGATTCAGGTTGGGCGTACACGGAAGTGAGCCCCATCGATCTGCGATTATCGCAACAGTTTGGCGCTGAACAATCCGCTGAACAGTAGTACCCACGGGACGTGATTTTGCCCACCTGAGACCCAACCCAGTTCAAGCTAAACTACTGCAAACGCTTGACAGGACAAATAGAAACAGAGCCTCATAATCCGTAGGTCGTAGGTTCGAGTCCTACCGCCGCCACCAAAATCAGCTCCAAGCCTGCAGGCTTAACCCGCAGTGTTGCTCTTCTTTCCCTTCTTGGGAATCGATGAAACAGCAGCGGGTTCTGCATTCTCTGCCGATGCCGCCTTGCCGCCCACCGAGCGCGGAGGCTTCTTGCCTTCCGCCAAACTCATTTTGAGCGCTTCCAGAATATCCACCACCGGCGCCAGGTGTTGCGCCGCGGGCGCCGCGATGGTCTCTTTGCCTTCCACCTTGGCGGCGATCATGGCCTTCAGGTTTTCGCGATAGTTGTCTTTATATTTTTCGGGCTCGAAGGACGCGGTAAGCGAATCAATGAGCGCCATGGCGAGCTCGAGTTCCTTGTCTTTAACCAGAGAAGTATCGGTGCGGAACTCTTCCGTTTGCCTGACCTCGTCTTTGTAGAACATGGTGTGCATGAGCATGCCATGCTTACCCGGCCGCACGATCACGATGTGCTCGCGGTTGTGCATGGCGATCTTGGCCAGGGCCATATAACCGGAGCGCCGCAGGGCTTCAAACAACAGGCAATAGGGTTTCTCCCCAGCCTCGTCGGGCGCAAGATAATAAGAGCTCTCGAAATACACCGGATCCACTTCATTCTGCTTTACGAATTCCAGTATCTCCATGGTCTTGGCGGTCTTGGGAGCTACTTTCTTGATCTCTTCCTCATCCACCACCACGTACTTGTCTTTCTCATACTCGTAGCCCTTCACCAGTTCGCTGCGCGGCACGGGCTTATCCTCAACCTGGCAGTAGAGCACCTGTTTGACCCGCGAGTGGTCGCTCTTGTGTAACTGGTTGAAACTCACAGTCTCGCTACGAGCGGCGCTGTACAATTTGACGGGAAGCGACACTAACCCAAAGGTCAGGTGTCCTTTCCACACCGTGGATGCCATGTTGTAACCTCCGTAAATCAGGGCCTTACGAGGGGGGAAGCAAAAGGCTAGGCTATAACAATAAGAACCTGATTTTCAATCGCATGACCCTAGATGAATACGGTCGTAAACGGTCCTTCAAAAAGACGCCGGAGCCGCCCCCGACGCCGTCCAAACCGCCCTCAGCCGAGAAACCCGAAACAACCGCCCCGGCGGCGCGCTTCTATATCCAGCGCCATCACGCCCGGCGCCTGCACTATGACCTGCGCCTCGAGTCTGCCGGAGTGCTGAAATCATGGGCCGTGCCCAAAGGACCGACGCTTGATCCCGGCGAAAAGCGGCTGGCAGTCCTGGTGGAAGACCACCCGATAGACTATGGAAATTTCGAAGGCACGATTCCCGAAGGCAACTACGGCGCCGGCAGTGTGGTTGTCTGGGATCGTGGTACGTATGAACTGATCGGCGACGAATCTTTCGAGCAGCAGATGGAGCGCGGCGACCTCAAATTCTCTCTTCACGGACACAAACTCATGGGCGCCTTTGCCCTGGCTCGCATGAAAGATCGTGGCAAGGGTAACGAATGGCTATTGATCAAGAAAAAAGACTTTGCCGCCAAACCCGGCTGGAATGCTGAAGATGACACCAGCAGCGTCGCCGAGCTGAAGCTCAACCTGGCCACCGTCTCTGGCGCGAGGCCGGCCGAAATGCCGGCTAAAATCAGCCCCATGCTGGCGGCTCCAGTAAGCGCCGCCCCCGAAGGGTGGGAATGGCTCTTTGAACTCAAATGGGATGGCGTCCGCGCGCTGTGTTTTCTCGACCAAAGCGGCATCCGCATGACCTCCCGAACCGGGAAGAAAATCGAGAAACAGTATCCCGAGCTGGCCAGGGCGGCCGATTATGTAGCCGCAGAAAGCGCCGTCCTCGATGGCGAACTTGTTGTCTTAGACTCGCAGGGGCGCCCGAACTTTTCTCTTCTCCAATCGAGGATCGGCGCAGTACCCAGCGCAGCCGCTCAACTGGCGAAAAGCCAGCCGGTAAACTATTTTGTCTTCGATCTCCTCTATCTCAACGGATATGACCTGCGTGATGTCCCGCTGGCAGAGCGCAAGCGCTTGCTGCAAGCAGTTCTGAGGCCCAACCCGATAGTCCGATACTCAGAGCACTACCCCGGCAACGGACGCCACCTGCTGCAATTTGCCCGCGACCACGAGATGGAAGGCGTGGTGGCGAAACACGCGGCCAGCCGTTATGAATACAGGCGTAGCGGGGCCTGGCAGAAAATCAAAATCGTCAAGCAGCAGGATTGCGTGATCTGCGGGCTAACCAGTGTAGATCGCGAGTACTTCGGCTCGCTCGCCCTCGGTGTCTACGAAGGCGATGAGCTGGTCTATGCCGGCAACGTAGGCTCCGGCTTCGATCAGCAGCTCCTCAAGACCACGTACGATCTCTTGCATCCGCTAAAGACAAAAGTGTGCCCATTTGCCCAGGAGCCCAAGATGATGGGCGAAACCGTCTGGGTGAAGCCCGAGGTGGTCTGTGCGGTCCGCTTCAGCTCGTGGACCAACGAGGGCCGCCTGCGCGCCCCGGTATTTTTCGGAATCCGCAACGACGTGAGCCCCCGCGATTGCATTCGCGAGCAGGAAATCGAAGCCTTCGCCGAGACGGCGGATGTCCCCGCCCAGCCTCACAGGCTCTTGCCGCCTAAGCCCGCAGAGATTGCTCTTACCATTGAAGGCAAGAGCCTGAAGTTTACCAACCTGAATAAAGTCTTCTATCCCAAGCAGGGATACACCAAGCGCGATGTCATCAATTACTACGACGCAGTTGCCCATCTGATCCTTCCCTACCTGCAGGACCGGCCGCTTTCTCTAAAACGCTATCCCAACGGAATTGAGGGCGACTATTTCTTTCAAAAAAACGCGCCCACAAGTTTCCCCTCCTGGCTGCGGACCGAGGCCATTCCCTCTGACCACGAGGGCGGAATCACAAACTTTGTGATCGCCAATGACCGCCCCAGCCTGCTCTACCTCGCCAACTTAGGATGTATAGACCAGAACCCTCTGATGGGCCGGGTAGGGTCGCTGGAAAACCCTGATTTTATGCTGATTGATCTCGACCCCAGCGACTGCGGCTTCGACCGCATCGTAGAGGCGGCCCTGCTGGTGCAGCAAAAACTAGGCCTGCTGGGGCTGCAGGGCTGCCCGAAAACCACCGGCGGTGACGGCCTGCACGTCTACGTTCCCCTCGACCCGCGTTACAGCTACGACCAGGTGCGGACCTTTGCCGAAATTCTCTCCCGCCTCCTCTCCCACGAGCGCCCCGACCTGTTCACCACCCCCCGCACGGTTGCAAAACGGGAAAAAGGCAAAGTCTATTTCGATTACCTGCAGATCGCCTCATGGAAAAACATCGCCGCGCCCTATGTGCTGCGCGCTTATCCCGTCGCCCCGGTGGCCACGCCATTAACGTGGGCTGAAGTAGCAAAGGGCCTCTCCCCAACTCAGTTCAATTTGGGAAACGCCCTGGAGCGCTTCGCACGCGTAGGCGATCTATTCGAACCAGTCCTGAAGTTGAAGCAAACGCTGGAAGACGCTCTGGAGAAGTTAGGAGCCCTGGTGCGCACGCCCGTCCAAGGTTAAACATTTTCATGGCAAATACCCAACCTCTGTCATCCTGAGCGGAATCCGAGCGACGTAGGAGCGAGGATCGAGTCGAAGGACCCCGAGAATATGGAGGACTCCTACGCTGCATTAAGGCATTTTCTGAAGGACACCGCTGAAGAGCTTGCAAAAACTGTCGGGTGTGAAGACCTGCGTGTCAGGGCATGGCTCCAACAGGGCCGTTAATGCTCTTACAAATTTGGGTTTTTAACCTTGGAGGTGACTATCTTGTGCACTTATGGGGTTACCCCCTTCCGTCCCAGCAACTCTTCCGCATAAAACGCCCCATCCGGCGTCTCCTCGTGCTTGAAATACACAAACACGTCGCGGTTGCTGGCCAAATGCTGCTGAAACTGCCCGGCATATTGCTCGCGCTCTTTGGTTGAATACTCGCCTTTGCGCAAACGGTAATAACAAAAGTCCGCCGTAACCACGTCGGGCGTCGTGAGCTTTTCGCTCTCTGCCACGCACAGCGCGGCATTGAATTTTTGCAGCAAGGCAAACGTCTGGTCGTTAAACCATGAGGCGTGCCGGAACTCGAAACTCAACCGTCCCGATTTAGGCAACGCCGCTAAGAAATCTTCCAGCAGTTTCATATCGGCCTTCAAAAAAGGCGGCAGTTGAAACAGCACCATCCCTACTTTGCCCGCTTCAGCCAGCGGCAAAAGCGAATTCAAGAAGCCCTGCGCCGTCTCGGCCGCGTTCTGCAATCGCCGGATATGGGTAATGCTCTCGTGGGCTTTAATGGAAAATTTGAACCCGGCCGGCACGGCCGCAATCCAGTTGTTCTGGCTCTTTTCACTGGCGTAGTGTCTGAAGGTGTAGTTGACCTCAACCGTGTTGAGCCGGGTGGCATAGTGCTGCAGGAATTTTGTCGCAGCCAGCTTGGCAGGATAAAACGTTGGCTTCCAGTTGGGATAACTCCATCCCGAAGTCCCGGCGTAAAGCATGGCCATAAGGAGTGAGACGCGCTAGGCGCGCCGGCGGCTGGCTGATTTCTTAGTGTCTGCGCTCGCTCCGACGGGCAATTTCTTGCTCAGCACACACTCAGCGCCAGCGACCAGAGGATGGCACGCCGCACACACGATCTTCTCGCAACCAGCACAATATTCGCCCGGCGCATTGCACAACACGGCGTTCTCCCCAGTCGGGTCGCCCATGGCGCGATAGCATTCGCAGCGGTTTTCCATCATCTGCTCCAGAGGGAAATTATGGTATCACGGGCAAGAAAGCAGTTCCAGGCGAACTCTGTAATGCGGATTACCGTTCATATTCGTCGTGACGGCGCACCCAGAACGGCCCCCGGCCATCCTCATCCCGGCCCTTAGGAACCAGGTCGAGGTAGTGATAGTCCACATTCAGCATGTCAATGCCGCGCGCATAGGTTGAATAGGTGTGAAACATTTCGCCTGACGGGTCTTTATAAAAGACGCTGGCCCCTTCGCGCTCCCCAACGCCCGTGTCTTGTTTCGTGTAGTTGTAAAACATTTCTTTCTTGGCCAGCTGCTCCGGCGTGAATGATACGAAGTAGTCATAATTAAAGTCCGTATCGAACGACGAAACCCATTTGAAATTCCATCCCATGCGTTTCTTGTATGCCGCTAATTTCTTGTATGGCGCATGTGACACGGCGATCATGGTCACATCGCGATGATTCAGGTGCACAATGATTCCATTGAAATTGTCGGCCCAATGGGAGCAGTGCGGGCAGCCTGCCTCCCAATCAGGGGAGAACATGAAGTGATAGACAACCAGCTGGCTTCTCCCATCAAAGAGCTGCGGCAGGGTTTGTTTTCCATCCGGCCCCTCAAAAACATAGTTCTTCGTGACCGCCTCCCACGGCAGCTCGCGCCGTTGCTGGCTTAACTGGTCGCGCAGCCGGGTAAATTCCTTTTCTTTGGCCAGGAACGCCGTTCGCGCCGTAAGCCACTGCTCATGCGAAACCACTGGGTGATTTTTGAGATTGCCGGCATCACTTTTCATTGTTTCTCCTTGAAGACTTCGTGGTTTGTTAAAGGTGATAGATGAACTATGAAACCTGTGGATGAACAACCCCGAAGGGGTGAGGCATTATAGCCCAGCAGTTCACTGCTGGGTATCTGGTAGAAATGATGCAAGGCCCGCAAGGGACGGCGCTTGGCCGCAATCTACACGAAAGAACACGACTACCAGGATGTGACCGCTCGCACAATCCTTTATACTTTTAACTTCAAATTGAAAATCATCGCCATCATTCCCGCGCGCCTCGCCTCCACCCGCCTGCCCCGCAAGATTCTGCGTGAAATTGCCGGACGCCCCATGCTTGCGCACGTGTATGAGGCGGCAAAACGCTGCCCGCAACTGGCCGATGTGATCGTTGCCACCGACTCCGACGAAATCGCTGTGGTCTGCAAAAAAAATGGATGGAAGGCGCAGCTTACCTCGGCGCAGCACCGCAGCGGCACCGAACGCGTGCATGAAGTCGCCCAGACAATAAATGCAGATGTTTACATCAACATCCAGGGCGATGAACCCCTGGCCCGCGCCGAGCACATTGCCGCGCTGGTTGAACTGATGAGCGACCCTGCAATCGAAGTGGGAACCATCAAGACCCCGTGCCCTCACGAAGACATCAACAATCCCAGCGCCGTCAAAGTAGTCACCGACCTGAAGGGCCGCGCGCTGTATTTCTCGCGCTCTACCATTCCCTGCGACCGCGACAAGACCGGCCAGATCCGGTACTTCAAGCACCTTGGTTTCTACGCCTACCGCAAGGCAGCGCTCGACCGCTTCTACGCTTTGCCCGAATCGGAACTCGAGCGCACCGAGCGCCTCGAGCAACTGCGCTTTCTGGATAACGGCATCGAAATCTATGTGGCTGAAACGCCCTATGACACAATTGGCGTGGATACAGAAGAAGACCTGCACCGCGCCGAGAAGCAGCTCCAAGCTGCAAGCTCGAAGCTATAATCTCTCACCTACCGCTACGGAACTGTTCCCGCGGGCTGCTGTCTTTCCCGCCGTACTGCGAAGGCAGCGTGGCCGATTCGCGCCGGGGTCGCCACCTGGGGTGGCGCAGATTTGCCGTCAATCAGGATTCCGCTGGGCACAAACGTTACCTGCAGCGTTGCTTCATTTCCCTGCAGGGCCGCCAGCAGGGCGCGATTGATGGCGAAAGCAAAGTGGCCCGGCATGAACTCGCCGGCGGGCATCTGGTCGCGGATCCCCGGCCCAAAGAGCACAACGTTGCCCACAAATTGCGGGCCTTCCGGGTCGGGGGCGGCGTTGGCCGGCAGTCCGAGATAGACCTCCCACACGATGCCGGGCTGGGTCGCGGCCTCGATGTCCTCCAATACCAGCAAGACGGTTTCATTCCCGCTTTTGGCCAGCGGCAGCAAGCGGTCGCGAATCTGGCGCGCATCAACCGGCATTGAAACCGGCTGCGCCCCAAGTTCGACCGGCGGTCCGGGCAGTTGGATGAGAACTTCAACTGCAGGAACGATCCGGGGCGGAAGTTGGCCGCGACAGTACTCATTGACCTCCGCGGGTTCGTCCTCGTAGGTGTAGTTGAGCTGTTCCGCCGCGCGTAGAACGTCACAGGCGGTCATCTCCACCTTGTGGCCGTTCTCGTCGAAGAAGGTGGATTTCTTGTTTCTCCACGCAGCATCACCCAATGGATCGTGTCGGCCTCCGCCCTGTGCCAGCCAAAGGTTCCAAAGGCGGTCGATGTTGGAGTGGTGGAGATAAAAAATCGGGTCTTGTCCCGCGGTGCTGATGTTCCCCATCCAGCCACCCACATCCACGTGCACTGCCCCATGGGGTGTTCCCTGGATCGTGCTGTTGGCGCTGAGAAAATTGGTCTCGACGAATGAGCTGCTGTAACTCACATGCGCCGCGGGCAGCGAGCCTGCGCCGCTGTTGATAGCAGGGTTGCGATGAACCGTGTAAAGATCGCTGGAAGTATTACGAAACATCGGGGGCAGCTGACGCTCGGAGGAGGAGGTCCAATTCCAATAGGGGAGCGCCCAGTCCTTGTCGCCCGACATCTTGCGGATGATGCGCTCGAACCAATACAGATACATGCGATGCCAGGACCAGAAGAAGTCGGTGCCATGCTCGCATTTGTTCCACGTGGGCAGCGGCGGAGACAGAGTCGTGCCATGGATCGCAGCCTGGAAAGCCCAGCTCAAGGGATCGTGGTCGGGCAGGGCGCGCATGGCCTTGATGGCTTTGCGATACGAGACGATGATGGAATCGCTGGCCTTGAGCCCTCCTATATCTCGCCGCACCACCGGCGGCCCTGCCAGAACGGTCTCAATGTTGAACAGCGATGCCCCGAGCACAGTGGCCGAAGCGGTGGCGCCTGCAGTAACAAGGAAGCGACGACGGGTATAGCGATCTTGCATCTTCGCACCTCAAGAATTTATTTGGGCAGCAACCTTACCGTACAGATAGTGTCAAAACAAGCAAAATCGAATCAAAAAAAATGGGCGGTCTGCGCTGAGCAATCGTGCAGTCTTATCGTTGCGGTACCTTGATTAAAGAGAAGTGATACCAAACCGTTGCATACAGTATGTTATTGAATCTGAGCAGGTTAAGACTGCTGAACTACTCCGGGTAATAGGGGGTGGGCCGATTACTTGGCCCCGGCTTTCTGCGCGAACTCCTCCGCGGCGGCGATCCTTCGTGAAACCGCAGGATGGGAGTGAAACAGCACCTCTATCCACCGCGAGGGCTGGCGCTCGCCCAGGTTCTGCTCGCAGAGTTTGTTCATGGCAGAGATATAGGGACCGACGGAAGGAATCGCGCTCCAGCAGTACTGGTCGGCCTCGCGTTCGTTGTGCCGCAGATACGCGTTCAGCATTGGCATGAGCAGCAGGGAAAGCACAGTGACCACAAGGGCCAGCAGTGGCAGCGCCGCGAAATCTGACATTTGCTCAAACATGTGCCGCTGTTCAACGGCGTAGCGCATGACAGTATCCAGGGCGTAGAAGCCGAGAAAGGTCAAAGCGATCTGCACAATGATCAGCTTTAAAATATGCCTGCGCACGTGATGTCCTAACTCGTGGGCCAGAACGGCCTCGATTTCGTCCGGCGTATAGTTTTCCAGCAGCGTATCCGCCAGGATAATGCGCCGCGTCTTCCCCAGCCCGGTGAGGGCGGCATTGGCCTTTTTGCTCTTCTCCGAAATTTTCCATTCATAGACGCCGCGCACCCGCGTGCCGGCGCGTTCGCTCAGTCGCACCAGCCGATCGCGCAATTCGTCGTTTTCCAGGGGATTGAATTTGTAAAACAGCGGGAAGAGCACAACGGGCGCAATCTGCACAAGAAATACAAGCAGGCTGATGAAGACAATCCATGCCAGCAGCCACCAGATCTCAGGCGCGAGGCGGATGGTTGAGTAAAGCACCTCCACCAGGATCGCGAAGAGAATCAAGCTGACAAAAAATCCTTTGATTTCGTCCGCGATCCAGCTTCGCAATCTTTGATTGGAGAGATTAAACCGATGTTCCAGACGGAAGCCGTAATAATCCAGCCCCAAAGCCAGCAACTTGGCCAGGAGAGCAAGCTCGAAGACATAGAAAAACACCGCCAGCGAGTAATTCTGGTTGGCGGCCTTCAAGGCGAAATCGCGCAGGTTGCCGGTCCATCCTGTAAGCAGCAACACCACCAGCAGGGCGATGCTCAGAATGGTGTCACTCAGCCCCAGCCAGCGCTGAATGCGGTTGTAACGTCTGGCTTCGGGCGAGTCGGCAGATGTGGCTACAAGCTCCAAACCACAAGCTCCAGGAAAAATGCTGACCGCTGATTTCACGGATCGCACAGATTAAAAGGCGGCGCAGGTCAAACCGAACCGCCGCTGCTGTGCAGATTCTAACGCGTATCAGCCGCGAACGAAGGTTTCCGCGTCAGAGAGAATCTCTTTTACCAACTCGGGGGCCGCGGCCTCGGAGTAAATACGTAGAAGAGGTTCGGTGCCCGAGGCGCGCAGCAGCACCCAGGCCTCGGCGCCGTTGCCATGGGTGGGAGCGTCGAGGTAGAACTTCACGCCATCGATGGTGTCGCGGCGCAGAATTTTGAAGTGCCCGATCTGCTGCAGACCATTGGAGGCGCGGCGAATGGCCGAGTTCTTCATATCATCGGGAATATGCAGGTCGAGGCGTCCGTAATAATGCGGGCCGTATTCGCGCTGTAAATCCGCGACAAGCTGCGCCAGCGTCTTATTTTCCTCGGCCATCACCGCCGCCAGCAGCAACGAGTTGAGGATGCCGTCGCGCTCGGGAAGATGGCGCGTGATGCCGATGCCGCCCGACTCCTCGCCGCCAATAAGAATGTCGCGCTCCAGCATAAGATCGCAGATGAACTTGAAGCCGATGCCGCACTCGTGCAGCTTGCGTCCGTAACGGGCGGCAATGCGGTCGAGCATGCGGGTGGTGTTGAAGGCGCGCACAACTTCTCCCGGCCACTTTTTGCGCTCCAGCAGCCAGCGCAGCAGGACAGAATAAATCTTGTGCGAATCCACAAAGCTGCCATCCTCGGCGACTGCGCCAATGCGGTCGGCGTCGCCATCGGTGACAAAACCGGCGTGGCACTTTTCGCGCACCACGGTCTCCTGCAGCATTCTTACGTGCGGCTCAATGGGCTCAGGATTGATTCCGGGAAATAGCGGATTCACCTCGCCGCGAATTTCCACGAACTCAATGCCGCGCTCGCGAAAGATGCGGGCCAGCATGCCGCGCCCGGCGCCATACATCGCGTCGATGGCAAACTTGAAGTGGGCTTTGGCGATACGATCCAGGTCCACAAACTTAGTAATGGCTTCAATATACGGCCGCTTGAAATCCGTGATGGTAATTTTGCCCGGCGTGGCCGCCCTGGGCGCAGCCCCGGCGCGCAACTCGGCCTCTATCTTGGCAATGATTGAAGGCGTGGCCGAGCCGCCATACTTGGCCTTGAACTTGACTCCGTTCCAGTTCCAGGGATTGTGGCTCGAGGTCACCACCACGCCTCCGGCCGTGCCGAAGTGCTTCACAGCATAAGAGAGCGCCGGCGTAGGGGTGGATTCATGCGCCAGCCCCACAGCAATCCCCGCCGCCGCCAATGTTTCGGCAACGATCTGGGCAAAGCGCTGTGAGCCGAAGCGCGTGTCATAGGCGACCACCAGGCCTTTCGACGCGTCCTCATTTTTGAGGACATAGGAAGCAATGGCCGCCGCCGCCAGACGCACATTCTCAAAGGTAAAGTCATCTGCGATGACGCCGCGCCATCCGTCGGTGCCAAATTTGATTTGATCTTGCGACATGATATGCGTTCGCCGTAGAGACGTAGCTTGCTACGTCTCTACAATAATTTCTCCAGCTTCTTTTCGTCCAGGTGTTTCACAATTTTGCCCACATCCTGGGAGTTCTCGCGGGTAGTGATGAGCAAGGCATCGTCGGTTTCAACTACCACCAGATTTTTCACTCCCACTACGGCGACAAATTTTTTGGGCGCGTGCACAAAGTTGCCTTCCGCATCCAGGGCAAAACTGGCGATGCCATGGATCACGTTGCCGCCAACCTGCTCCTTGTCTGCGTGATATTCATAGAGCGCGGCCCACGAGCCCAGATCGTTCCATCCGAAGGAAGAAGGGATGCAATACAAATTCGATGCGTGCTCTCCCTTGGCCGAGCGCGGCTCGAGCACGGCATAATCCACGCTGATGTTTTCGCATTTGGGATACAGCCGCGCAAACGTCTTTTCAAATCCCGGAGTTCCGAAGGCGGCGGCAATTTCTTCCAGATAGGGCGCCGTCTCCGAAAGATGCTCGCGCAGGGCGTTGGCCAAAGTTTGTGCGCTCCATACGAACATGCCGCTGTTCCAAAAATAATTGCCGGCCTCCACGAACTCCTGGGCGCGCTCGGCGTTGGGTTTTTCCGTAAAGCGTTTCACGCGCAGCATGCCGCCAGAGAGTTTCTCGCCGGCCTCGATATATCCATAACCGGTTTCGGCGCGTGTAGGGTGGATGCCCAGCACCACCATGTTCTCGCCCTGGCCGGCCAGCGCGGCCGCCTCGCCGATAATCTTGCGAAACTTGTTTTCATCGGCGATGACGTGGTCCGACGGAAACATGCCAATGACCGCGGCAGGGTCGAGACGCGCCAGGATGAACGCCGCCAGCCCGATCGCCGGCGCCGTGTTCCGCGCCGCCGGCTCGGCGATGATTTGCTGCTGCTTGATGCGCGGGAGCTGGGCGGCAATCACCTCATCCAGGTCGCCATTGGTAATGACCCAAAAAGATTTCTCGGCTGCCAGTGGTTTTAGACGCGCCACCGTGTGCTGGATCATGGTGCGCTTGCCGTCAAGGGCAAGCACCTGCTTGGCGCGGCGCTTGCGGCTCAACGGCCAAAAGCGCGTGCCACGCCCACCAGCCAGGATCACGGGATAAAAGTTCTTCATCAGCTTCCAGTTTCGAGTTTCAAATTTCGAGTTGGACAAAGATGCTCATGCACTTACCTAATGTTGGCGGCATCAGAACCGTTCATCACTTCTGGTCGCTGGGCACGGACTGCGGCACCTTGACCTCATCCTGCGGCAAACAGACGTGCAAGTATTCCAGGTTCTTGTGCGGCCGGACCCTGAAATTGTTAATGCTGGCCGGAACCACCACCACCTCACCCCGCGCAAACGGGACCATTTCCCGATCCTTCGCCAAAACACAACCGCTGCCTTCGAGGCCAACCACGATCTGCACCGAATAGGGCGGCATGTGTCGCGTGATAAGGTGCTCTTTGTTTTCCGTGACCGTGCGCTTGTTGACGACGAAGTAAGGTGCAGTAACCAGGTTCAGGTTCCCGTTGCTGCCGCTGGGCGGTATCTTGCCGGCGAAAGTCTTTTCCCTGATTACATCGAAAGCTTCTTGCAGGTGCAGCTTGCGCGGGCGGCCATAGTCGTAAAGACGATAGGTAAGGTCTGAATTCTGCTGCACCTCCACCAGAACCGATCCCGGGCCAATGGTATGCACGGTGCCGGCGTCTACGTAAATCAGGTCGCCGGCGGCCAGGTCAATCCAGTTGAGCAGCTCCTCGGCGCGAGTCTCTGCGATAGCACGCTCCAACTCGGTGAGAGTGGCGCCATTTTTAAGTCCAAGGGCGATCTGCGCGCCCGCCTGGGCTGAATGCACATACCAGCATTCGGTCTTGCCGTTGGGCTCGCCATGCCGGCGGGCGCCCTCGTCATCCGGATGCACCTGGACCGAAAGCTTAGCGCAGGGAAAAAGAAACTTGATGAGCAACGGAAAGCGGCTGCTGCGGGGAGCTGCCTCACCCACAAGATCACACCCAAACCTGCCGGCCAGTGTGGCCAGGTTCTCACCGGCAAAAGGGCCGTTCACCACCCGGCACTCATCACCGGTGAGCCACACCTCGCCTACGGGGGTCTGCTCCGGGCTGCGCCGATGCTGGTAGAGAGGCGCGAGATCGCGCGTTCCCCAGATGCGTTCGACGAATTGCGGAGCCAGCAAGAATGGATACAACTGAGACATGACGATAGAAGAATATTGTATTTCAAAGTACTCGGTACTCGGTACCCAAGTACTCAGAGGGCGGAACAGCAGCAACTCTGCTTAGCTTAGAGAGTGACAGGACGCGGGCAGTTGCCCTTTCCTAAGTCTTTATAGTCCGCAGGAACAGGGCACAGCCGAGGATGGCTGTGCCACACAATTTTCTATAGAGCGGCGAAGAACTTCTTCATGCGCTCCAGACCTTTATCCAACTCCTGGCGCGAGGTGGCATAAGAGATGCGAATGTGCTCCTGGGTGCCAAAAGCCTCGCTCGGTACAGTGACCATGTGGGCTTCGTGCAGCAGCTTGCGCGCAACGTCGGCCGGTGAGTTGATGCCCTTACGTCCAAAGAAAGAAGATATATTCGGATAAACGTAAAACGCACCGCCAGGCTTGACGCAATGGACGCCGGGAATCTCGGCCAGCCCTTCTAGCACGCGGTCACGCAAACGGATGTAGTCGGTGCGCATCTCCGCGATGCACTCCTGCGGGCCGGTCAGCGCAGCCACGCCCGCCTTCTGCACCATCGAGGTGCTGTTAGAAGTGGATTGAGACTGCAGCTTTTGCATTGCCTTGACGATGGGTCCGGAGGCAAGGGCATAGCCGAGCCGCCATCCCGTCATGGCGTAAGTCTTAGAGAGCGAACCGATAATTACTGCGTGTTCTTTGGTCTCGTGGTATGCCCCGACAGAGATATGCGCTCCTGAAAAATCCAGATAGGAGTAACACTCGTCGGCGATCACGTAGACGCCGCGCTCATGGCACAACTGCATGATGGCGCGCATATCGGCAGGCTTCACCACGGCGCCCGAGGGATTCGACGGCGAGTTCAGGATCAAGGCCTTGGTGCGCGGCGTGATGGCCTGCTCGATCATCCGGGGTGTAAGCTGGAACCCGTTGCTCTCTTCCGTTTCCACGTAGACAGGAATGCCGCCTGCGTACTGGATGATGTCTTTAAACGAAACCCAATAGGGGATGGGCAGAATGACCTCATCGCCATGGTCTACCAGCACCTGGATGGCGTTGAACAGAGCCAGCTTGCCTCCGGTAGAGGCGATGCACTCTTCGGGGTTGTAATTCGAGCCGAAGTCGGCGGCGTGGCGCTTCACAATGGCCTCGCGCAGCTCGGTGATCCCGCCCACCGCGGTATAACGCGTAAAGTTGGCATTGATGGCGGCAATGGCCGCGTCTTTAATATGCTGCGGAGTCGAGAAATGCGGCTCGCCCGCGCCGTAATCCACCAGGTCGGCGCCCTGCTCGCGCAGCTTGGCGGCTTCGGCGACCACTGCCATAGTGGCCGAGACCTCAATGCGGTTGATCCTGTCGGAGAGAAGTTTGGTCTTCAGTGCTGGAGTCGTAGTCATAAACTCTTATTCTACTTTTAATCGCAGTAAATTGAACGGTCGCGATTCAAAATTTGCCATTCAGTTTTTCCTGGAGCTGCTTTTCGACGGACTCCGGAACAAGTCCGGTGACCGAGCCTCCCAGTTGCGCGATCTCGCGCACCAGCCGCGAACTGAGATATGAATATGACAGCGCCGGCATCATAAAAACCGTTTCCAGGTGCGGCTGCAACTTGCGGTTCATCAACGCCATTTGCAGCTCATACTCATAGTCGCTGATGGCGCGGATGCCGCGCAACACCGCCTGCGCTTTCTTCTTGACCGCGTAATCCACCAGCAGGCCGTCAAACGTGTCGATCGCTACGTTTTTCCAGCGCTTGCTGCGCACGATGGCCTGCAACATTTCGCGGCGCTCGGCCACGCTGAACAGCGGTTGCTTCTCTGAATTTCGCAGAATGGCAACAATCAGCCGGTCAAAAATTTTGCTGCCGCGCTCGATTAAATCAATATGTCCGTTGGTCAGCGGATCAAACGAGCCGGGATAGATGGCGATGACTTTGCTCAAAGCTCGGCCTCAGGCATGCGCAGCACCGGAAATTAGATTCTAATTCCCGTCCATCAATTGAGTCCAACAAATTAAGGGGTTTTACCGCAGAGACAATAAAGACACAGAGAAAAGCCATGGGGCTCAGTTGCAATCGAGCCCCAGGCTTGCAGAGAGAGATGCCAGCTCTCGTGAAGAAATCTGTGAAGGTCCCGGTAAAATCACTTCCTCGCCGCCAGCTTAATCGGCGGCTCGGCTTTGGAGTGTGGCGCGTCTTTAGCATGGCTAGCAGCCTGGGCCGCGGCTTCAGAGCCGTTGGTGTGTCCGCCGGTAGAAGGATGTTCTTTCAATCCTACGGCCTTGCGGACTTCGGATTCGAGTTTGGCGGCAGCGGTCTTGTTTTCCTTGAGATAGGTTTTGGAGTTTTCCCGGCCCTGGCCGATGCGCTCGCCGTTGTAGCTGTACCACGCGCCCGATTTCTCCACGATGTTGTGCAGGACGCCCAGGTCAAGCATGTCTCCCAGCTTGGAGATGCCCTCGCCATACATAATGTCGAACTCGGCCTCGCGAAAGGGCGCGGCGGTCTTGTTTTTTACGACTTTAATCTTGGTGCGGGAGCCGACCACAACGTCGCCTTCTTTCAGGGCCTGGATGCGCCGGATATCCACCCGCACCGAAGAGTAAAACTTGAGGGCGCGGCCGCCGGTGGTGGTCTCGGGATTGCCGAACATCACTCCGATTTTTTCGCGGATCTGGTTGATAAAGATCATGCAGGTGCCGGTCTTGGAGACGATGCCGGTCAGCTTGCGCAGGGCCTGCGACATCAGGCGCGCCTGCAGTCCCATGTGGCTGTCGCCCATTTCGCCTTCGAGCTCCGCTTTGGGAACCAGGGCGGCGACCGAATCCACGACTAACACATCAATAGCGCGCGAGCTGACCAGGGTCTCGGCAATTTCCAGCGCCTGCTCGCCATAGTCAGGCTGTGCAATGAGGAGATTGTCCACATCCACACCCAGTTTCTTGGCATAGATAGGATCGAGCGCGTGCTCGGCATCAATGAAAGCCGCCATGCCGCCGGCCTTTTGCGCCTCGGCCACCACCTGCAGGGCGACGGTGGTCTTGCCGGAAGATTCCGGGCCAAAGATTTCCACCACGCGCCCGCGGGGAAAGCCGCCCACGCCCAGGGCAGCGTCAAAAGATATGGCTCCCGTGGGGATCACCGAGATAGGCAGAACCTCTCTCGACCCCAGGCGCATAATCGAGCCTTTGCCGAATTGTTTTTCAATCTGCGAGAGTGCCAGATCGATTGCTTTGCCGCGTTCGTCGCTTGCCATGGGAGAGCTCCTTACAATCGTTAAATTCGATTGCCGCATTATACACGTTCGGAGCAAAATAAAGCGAATAAAAAGCGAATTTACAAATTATTGGATTTACCCGGGACAAAGTCTATGTTCTGCACAACTTCCGGGGCAGTGTCGCTACCGGCGCCGCCGGGCAAACGGGGCTGGCGCAGGTTTCTTGCTGGAATCGTAATCCTTGGGATAGACCACCACGCTGCGCCCCGGTCCTTCCCCCGCGCTCTCCGTCTTCAAGTCGTTCTGGTCACGCAACGCCAGGTGAACGATGCGGCGCTCGCGCGAGCTCATAGGCCCAAACTGGTAAGGCATGCCGGTCTTGCGGACTCGTTCGGCCGCCACCTCGGCGGCTGTGCGCAGCTCCTGCATGCGGGCCGCCCGGTAGCCACGGCAGTCGAAGCTGATTTTGGTGTGCTCATCCGGCCCCAGGCGCAGGCTCTCATAGGCCAGGGTCTCGAACGAGCGCAACAGCTCCGCCCCGCGATCGAGCATGTATCCGCTGTCAGGACCGGCGAATTCCACCAGGATCTCGGGGACGTCTTCAAAGGCGCTGTCCAGTTGCGGATCGACGGTGATGCGGTACTTGAGCTTGAACTCTCCGGTGGCGATCAACCCTTTGAGCAGGTCGTTGATCTTGTGGGCAGCGGCTACTTTATCGGCAATAGGCATGCCGTTCGATTTTACTATGGGCCGCGTTTTCTGCCTCAAGCTGTTCGGGCCTGAAATCTAATTGACCACGGAGGCACGGAGAAAAATCAAAGCCACCTATCGATTGCTCTTGTTCCGTCATCCCCGAAACTATCTGGGAATAACTCTCAAGCCCGCCTTTGAATCCACACCAGACCCGCTCCCACCCCAGGTAGCCTAGGGTATAACAGGGAGCGACCACGAACACCACACCCAGGAGCAGCGGCAGGAAAATCCACCAAAAGAAAAGCTTGGTTATTAGGAAGACAGTCTTCAAGCGAAAACTCTGCGCGGCTGATTATAGCCGCCAGTGTGTCCGGCTGGCTTCGAGTCTAAGCAGCGAGAATATTTGTGGCAAACTAAAAACTAAGTAATTGAAAATAAAGCACAATATACATTGACAATAACACACTAATATTTTATGCTTCTTATATACTAATTATGAGTCTGACGTAATGTGGTTGGTTTATTAACCCTAAACTTTGAACTTTAAAACGGAAAGACTTTAGGAGGAATGAAAAATGGCATATCTCACTCGCTTTGAACCCTTTCGTGATTTGGTGACTTTCCAAAATCAGATCCATCGAATCTTCCAGGACTACGGCCGCGGAAGTGATGAACTGCTCACCAGCGGTACCTTCGTGCCCCCGGTTGACGTCTATGAAGATGAGCACAACATCACCCTGAAGCTTGAGGTCCCCGGAATTGAGGAGAAAGACCTCGACATCAAACTGGAAAACAACACTCTGACGGTGCGCGGCGAGCGCAACTTCGAGAAAGAAGAGAAGGAAGAGAACTTCCATCGCATTGAGCGCCGTTACGGTGCTTTTGCGCGTTCTTTCACGCTGCCCAACACGGTCGATCCGGAGAACGTGAATGCTACCTACGAAAATGGCATTCTCAAGCTCCAGTTGGCCAAGAAGGCCGAAGCCAAGCCGAAGCAGATCAAGGTCGGCACCAGCACGGCTCCCAAGACCATCGAGGCCAAGAAGAGCCAGGCCGCGTAATTCTCACACCCGAAGTATCTGAATGGGAGGTGGGCAGCTCAACATGGGCTCCTATCTCCTGTTTATTTTTGAGAGTACGATTTGGGAAGTAAACGGAAGTACGATTTAAAAAGTACGATTGACGAATTTCAACCCTCTACCGAATTGCATACATCTGAATCTATTATTGACCGAGTGACAGACTCCGGCTTTCGTAATCCACAGGCAGGTAGGGCAACTAGCTAGGTATTGGGAGTAAATGTAAGGAGATATTTATGGCGATACGCTGGGACAAGCTGACATTGAAGGCGCAAGAGGCCGTGCAGCGCGGCAACGACATTGCTGCCGAGCACGGCAATCCGGAATTGCAGCCGGTGCATTTGCTGCTGGCGCTGGTGGAAGACCGCGAGGGCATCGTTCCGCCTGTGCTGGAAAAAATTGGCGCCAGTGTTGAAGCGATTGCGGCAGATGCGAAAGGGCTGATCGAGCGCATGCCCAAAGTGTCTGGCGGAGGCGCGACCCAGGCCCAGCTTTCAGCCAAGGCGTCCAAGGTGCTGGAAAGCGCCTTCAAAGAAGCCGAGCGTTTTAAAGACGAGTTTGTCTCGACCGAGCACCTGCTGCTGGCCATTGCGGATGTAAAGGACGAAGCCGCCAAGCTGCTGACCGCACAGGGGGCGACCCGCGATGCCATCCTCAAGGCTCTGACCACGATACGCGGCACACAGAAGGTCACCGACCAGAATCCCGAGGCGAAGTACCAGGCTTTGCAGCGTTATGCGCGCGATCTCACCGACCTTGCCCGCCGTGGAAAGCTCGATCCTGTAATCGGCCGCGATGACGAAATCCGGCGCGTGATGCAGGTGCTCTCGCGGCGCACCAAGAACAACCCGGTGCTGATTGGCGAACCCGGGGTAGGCAAGACTGCGATTGTCGAAGGATTGGCGCAGCGTATCGTCTCCGGCGATGTGCCTGAAGTCCTGCGCTCCAAGCGCATTGTGGCCCTCGATCTGGGCTCGATGCTGGCCGGCGCGAAATACCGCGGTGAATTCGAAGACCGTCTCAAGGCCGTGCTGAAGGAAATTGAAGAGTCCGAAGGCCAGATCATCCTGTTTATTGATGAACTGCACACGCTGGTCGGGGCCGGCGCAGCCGAGGGAGCGATTGACGCCAGCAACATGCTCAAGCCACCGCTGGCGCGAGGCGAACTGCGGGCCATCGGCGCTACCACTCTGAATGAATACCGCAAATACATCGAAAAAGATGCGGCCCTGGAGCGCCGCTTCCAGATTGTCTACGTAGGCGAGCCCACGGTCGAAGACACAATCGCAATCCTGCGCGGCCTGAAAGAGCGCTACGAAGTCCATCACGGCGTCCGCATTAAAGATTCTGCTATCGTGGCTGCGGCTACGCTCTCGCATCGTTACATCACCGAACGCTTTCTGCCCGACAAGGCCATTGATCTGGTGGATGAGGCCGCCGCCTCTTTGCGCATCCAGATCGACTCCATGCCGACGGAAATCGACCAACTCGAGCGCCGCGCTACGCAGCTTGAGATCGAAAAACAGGCGCTCAAGAAAGAGGACGACCCTAACTCCAAGGAGCGGCTCGCTTTGGTTGAAAGAGAGCTGGCCCTGGTCCGCGAGAAATCCAATGCTTTGAAGGCTCGATGGCTGGAAGAGAAAGAAGCCATCGCCAAAGTGCGCCAGCTTAAAGAGCGCATCGAGCAGCTCAAGCTGGAAGAGCAAACCGAAGAACGCAAAGGCAATCTGCAGCGTGTGGCTGAGATCCGTTATGGCTTGCTGCGCCAGGCGGAAACCGAGCTGGCCAAATTGAATGCCGAGACTGACGCCAGCAACCGCCGCTCGCGCATGTTGAAAGAAGAAGTGGATGAAGAAGATATCGCCCGCATCGTCTCCAAGTGGACCGGTATCCCGGTCTCCAAGATGCTGGAAGGCGAGGTGAAAAAGCTGGTGCAGATGGAAGAACGTTTGCGCCAGCGCGTGCTAGGGCAAGATGCTGCGCTGGAACGCGTGTCCAATGCTATCCGCCGTTCGCGTGCCGGGCTGAGCGACCCCAATCGTCCTATCGGTTCGTTTATTTTTTTAGGACCGACCGGTGTGGGCAAAACCGAGTTGGCGCGCGCCTTGGCTGAGTTTCTCTTTGATGACGAGCACTCACTAATTCGCATCGACATGTCCGAATATATGGAAAAGCACGCGGTCTCGCGGCTCATCGGCGCGCCTCCTGGTTATGTCGGCTACGAAGAGGGCGGACAGCTCACCGAGCAGGTACGCCGCCGGCCGTACTCTGTGGTCCTGTTTGATGAGATCGAAAAAGCGCACCCTGATGTCTTCAACGTGCTGCTGCAGATCATGGACGACGGCCGCCTGACCGATGGCCAGGGCCGCACCGTGGATTTCAAGAACACCGTCATCATCATGACCTCGAACATTGGCGCCGCTTACCTGCAGGCCGTGCGGCTCGACAACCGCGAGCAGTTCTATGAAGCCACGGAAAAGGTGATGGACGCATTGCGCGCGCACTTTAAGCCCGAGTTCCTGAACCGGGTAGATGACATCATTGTCTTCCAGCCGCTGGGCAAAGAGCAGCTCACGCGCATCGTGGAGTTGCGCCTGAACGATCTCCGGCGCTTGCTGGCTGACCGCAAGATCAGCATTGAGCTTACCGACCGCGCCCGCGAACTGCTGTTCAGCGAAGGTTATGATCCGGCGTACGGAGCGCGTCCGCTGAAACGGGCCATCCAGCGGCTGATCCAGGACCCGCTGGCGCTGAAGATTCTCGACGGCGAGGTGCTCCACGGCGACCACGTGTCGGTGGACGCTGATCTGAAAGAACGCAAGATGATCTTTCAGGTAAGCCGCAGTAACGCAGGTAAGGAAAAGCAGAAGCGGCCGGAAAAGTCTTCCGTAGCTTAATTCCAGGGGCAGGTGCTATGACGGTCTAGAGGACATTTCGGCCACCCGCTCGCGATTCGTGATCTGTTTCGGGATCGACTGCGAACCTTGCGGTACCCAACAGAAGACCTCACGCGGCGGCTTAACTAATGGTCTCAGGAATCGGACTGCTTGCCAATGAGCATCAGCCGGACCATCCATCGTGTCGTTGTCCTTGATCTCACGCCCGCCTCTCATCACATACAAGGGAGCATTTCTGAGGAACTTGGACACGTCACTCGGGTTGAAGTGGTCTTTCGGAAAAACGGCCTCATGATCCGGCATATCGAGCTGCCAAAGGCCGACCGTATCCATTAGAAGCCAGTCTGGAGCAAGATTGAACAACCGAACATTTGACCATAGATCAAAAGGCGGGAGATCGTGCTTCTGGTGATACTCGACCGAGTCACGAAAAATAAAGGCAGGCGCGACTACCTCGCCGTTGGGATTGAAATAGCATAAGGCGGCGGGATGTTTCAGCAGTTGCTGAGCCAGGCCGGTCACGAATTCCAGTTCATGCAGCGGATCGACGCCAGCAGGCATTACGGGCGCATCAGGACCTGCCATGTAGGTGATGCGTATGCGAAGAAAGGCCCGATGCCGCGGAACGATCGTCTTCGCATCTGGCCAGGAACAGGCTTGCTCAGTGGCACGCTTGAGTCCGCGCGGATAGGCAAAAGGGCCGAAAAACCCCATTGACCATGCATAGAAAATAGTCGGATCATTTTTCGGGTCACCCATGCCATCAGGCCAAGGATGGTCAACCGTGTCGATCTGCGCCAGGCCGTTAATTTCCTCTCTGTAGTCAATCAGCGCGCTCGCACCTCCCAATGGCCAATCTGCGCCCGGCTTAACAGTACGAAGAACGCGATATTCGGACAGAAGCGAACGTAACTCATCGAGTGCCAGCGGTTGCGCGGTAAGAATAGCAACTCCCTGGGTAAACAAGCCTTTCATCAGTTTGTCCTGACTTCAATAACGTAAACCACCATATTTAATCCTAAGTGTAAAAACTAGGTCCTCGTTCAAGATTCTTTCAACAACTAACGAATTCATCAACAATATTGTCGCTCAAATAAGTAAATACATTGAACTCAAAACCGCGACCAGTTCCTCGTGGAGTCTCGTATAACATGCTCTTGAGAAGTCCTCGCTGCGTGGGCATACTTGCAAGCCACATTTGATCGAAAGGATAATTACCAAATACAAAGGGCGAGAGCCAACAAACCGCTCCCGCCCTTTTTCACTCTCGGAGGAGAGAGAGTTACAACCTCTTAATTATTCTTCTGCTGGTTTTGCTCCTGCATCCACTTGTTCATGCGCTCCTGATGGCGGGCGCGGAGCGTTTCCAGCTTGGTCCGTTGCTCCGGGGTCAGGATTTTGTAAACCTCATTCTGGGTGCGGGCTGCCTCTACAGCCAGATTGACGAGATTATCTTTGTTCTGCTCCAGAATGGTCTTGACCTGGTTGGCATCAAAATTATCGGAGAGCGCAGCCGCCTCCACCTGCTGGTGCACCTGCCGGGCGTTACTCAGCAATGGCTGCATTTGCGTGCGCTCCTGCGCCAGGATTGATTTAATCTGGCTTTGCTGCTGGTCGGTCAGGTTCAGGGTATCGGTCAGGAACGCAACGGCATGGTTTCCAAACGGCAACATCATCGCGGTATACCGCGCTCGCTGGTGCTTCACGATGCTCTGTGCCACCGCAGCGGTCAAAAGCACACCCATTAAAATGACGCAAATTACGATCAAACGCTTCTTCATAACCTTCTTTGTAGACTCCTTATACTTTGCAGATACTTTTCTCTGCTTTATCTATAAGACGATTGATTGTCATGCTCTGCGGTTAAGAATGGGCGAGACCGTGTAAAGAAGTGTAAAGACGCTTTTGCAAATATTTACGATTTGCCAGGTACGTCTACAGTAGAAATAAACTATAAAGTGTAAAGAGGAATTGGCTGCAAGCGTGTTTTCATAAATAGTTTTGAAAGGGCGCGGCTTCAGCTGTGCCGCTAAGGGACCTTCAAAATTCGGGCTTTAGCCCCTGAGGAGTACTCGGGGGATTTGTGAAACACATCTTATCGACTCATGGAACGAGTGCTTATCATCGATGACGACGTGGAGCTATGCAGCATGATTGCTGAATACCTCCGCCCGGAAGGCTTCGAGGTTGAGGCCGTGCATAACGGCGAGCGCGGATTGCAGCGCGCGCTCTCCGGCGACCATGATCTGCTGCTCCTCGACGTGATGCTGCCCGGCATGAACGGATTCGATCTGCTGCGGCAACTGCGCACCTCCTCTGATCTGCGCGTGCTCCTGTTGACCGCCCGGGGAGATGACGTGGACCGCATTGTGGGCCTGGAAATCGGCGCGGATGATTATTTGCCCAAGCCGTTCAATCCGCGCGAACTGCTTGCCCGGGTGCGGGCGATCTTGCGCCGTCCGCAGAATGGCAAAGATGGGCCTGAAAGCGGCGAGCGCCTCACCGTCGGAGATGTAGAGCTCGACCTTGGAGCGCGCACCACCACTCGCACTGGCGAAGCGATTGACCTTACCTCTGTCGAATTCAGCTTGCTCGAAGCCCTGCTGCGCTCGGCCGGCAAAATTGTATCTCGCGAAGAATTGGCGCAGAAGGTGTTAGGCCGGAATTTGAACCTGTTTGACCGCAGCATCGACGTTCATATCAGTAAATTGCGGAAAAAGCTGGGAGAAATGGTCAGCGGCGCCGAGCGCATCAAAACCGTTCGCGGCGCCGGCTATCTCTACGCTTTGCCTGCCTCGGAGCAGAAGGCCGGTGAGCGGTAGTCTATGCGCAGTCTGTTTTTCAAAATCTTCTTTTCTTTCTGGGTCAGCACCATCCTCATCATCAGCATTCTGGCGCTCACCGCTGAAACCCGGCGCTCCGCCGATTTGCATGAATCCTGGCGCAACATGTTTTCCGGGGTCATCTCCGTCAATGCTTACACCTTTGCCCAGGCCTATGAAAACCAGGGCTGTGCCGGGCTTGAGCAACAGCAGAAAAGTCTGGAAGAGACAATCCATCTGCAGAGTTTTTTCCTCGACGACAACGGCAATCCTCTTTGTGGCCAGCTTCCGAATGCCGTTGTTAAAGATGCCGCGAACCGGGCTTCGGCGAGCGGGACCGTTGATTTCACCGGTGCTGACCGGCGGCGAGTCATCGCCAAGCGCATCGTAACCGCTGCCGGCCATCCCTATCGCTTTGTGGTTACGTTGTCCGGGCCTGAGATCCGCTTTTTTTCCTGGGCGGCATTGCAGCGCCTGATGATTGCGGTTCCCATTTCAGGTCTGGTTTGTTTTGTGCTCGCGCGTTACCTGACCGCCCCCATTACGCGTTTGCGCACCGCGGCGCAACTGATCGCCCAGGGAGACCTGAGCGCCCGTGCGGGTAACAAAACGGCAAGATCGGGGGATGAGGTCGGGCAACTGGTGGGCGACTTCAATCACATGGCCGAGCGCCTTGAAATCCTGATTGGCGCGCAACAGCGCCTGATCCGCGATATTTCTCACGAGCTGCGCTCTCCCCTCACCCGGTTGGTGCTGGCCCTGGGGTTGGCCCGTCAGATTGAGGCTCCGAACCAGGCTGCATTAGACCGCATCGAGAAAGAAACCGAGCGCCTGAATGAGATGATTGAACGCCTGCTGACCCTTTCGCGGCTGGAATCGGCCACTGAACCGCCGCCAAAAGCGCCGGTAAGCCTGACGGAATTGATAGAAACCATCATTGCTGACGTCGAGATTGAAGCCAAAATGCGCAACTGCTCCATTCAATACGTTGCCCCGCGCGACTACACCATTGCGGCCAACTTCGAGCTTCTGCGCAGCGCGCTGGAAAACGTGATGCGCAACGCAATCCGCTATACAAGGGAAGGCACCGCAGTGGAAGTGACCGCCGAGCGCACCCATTCCACCTCACCGATGGAAGTGGTGATTCGCGTTCGCGACCATGGCCCGGGAGTTCCGGAAGCCGAGCTGCAAAATCTCTTTCGTCCCTTTTACCGGCTTGACGCAGCCCGCGCGCAGCATACCGGAGGAGTCGGCCTCGGGCTCACCATCGCCGAGCGCGCCGTCAAGCTGCATGGCGGCAGCATACAGGCCAGCAACGCCAACACCGGCGGATTGGTCCTGGAAATACATCTTCCCCTTTCCACAGGTTGAAAGTTTGTGCTGGCCTTTATCCTCTGCTCCTGTGCTCGGCAAACCCCCAATCATTCAATTTTCTAACCCATGTTGTGGACATGAGGGGCGAACAACCCCAAAGGGGTGGCGTATTGCGGCCCAGCACTTCCCAGTGCTGGGAAAGCAAACAAATAAGCCAAGTCCTGTAAGGACGATGCCCCAAGGATTTGACGTGGCACATTCGTAAATGGGCGAGACGCCAGCCTCTTCCGTTCGCCAGGCACGCAACCCCCTGTTAGCGTGAATGCGTCATATCCATCAAAGGAGAATATTATGCCGGCAAAAAAATCGAACAGCAGGCGCAAATACGGCCCTAAAGCGCAAAGTAAAGTGAAAAAAGCCATGCATGAGCGCAAACATGGCCAGCTCAAATCAGGACGCAGCGGGAAGAAAGTTACAAGCCGCAAACAGGCCATCGCCATCGGTCTGTCGGAGGCGCGGCGTTCCGGCGCCAAGGTGCCCAAAAAGAAAGCGGCTTAGACCGCTTTTATTCTGAACATACAGGCAAAGTGGTATCAAATCATTGCCTTTTGCCAAAATGCTGGCATGATGAATGGGAGGTTCCGTGTCCACGGTCTTTGAAAACATCAAAGCGGCGCCTCTCACCGCTCCCGGAGGCGAAGGGATATTTCTGCTTCTGGCGAATTCATTACTCGAGTAATACCCACCCCCCTTCTAAAATCCACGCCATCCGCGCAATCCGTGGTAAGTTTTTTACAGATGAATATCGGCCTTTTGGGGGGGACCTTCGATCCGATCCACAACGGACACCTTGCCGTGGCCCAGGCCGCGCTCGAGCGCTGCAAGCTGGGCAAGGTTCTCTTCGTTCCCGGCGACATTCCTCCCCACAAGCGCAAACAACCCATTACAGATTTCATTCATCGCTATGCCATGGTGACGCTGGCGCTGCAGGGCGGGAAAAAGTTTTTCCCATCGCTGCTGGAAGCGCCGCAAGAGAAGGACCCCACCGGCGAAGACCGGGTCCACTATTCGATAGACACGGTGCGCCGACTCAAGGCTTCGCTCAGGCCTGCGGACAAATTATTTTTCGTGATGGGCGTCGACGCCTTCCGCGAAATTTCCACGTGGCGCGAGCCCGAGGCCCTGCTGCGCGAGTGCGAATTCATCGTAGTCAGCCGTCCCGGCTATTATCTGGCGGATGTGGCTGATGCTCTGCCGCCAGGCCTGCGCCCTAAAACCGTTCGGCGCCCCTTGAAGCGCACCCGTCTCGTTAGCACGCTGAAGCTGCGCGGCATCACCTTGCATCTTCTGGAAGGTGTGCATATGCCCGCTGCCGCCACCGGCATCCGTGCCGCCATCCGCAAGGGAGAGAAACTCGGCAAGCTGGTCAATCCGGCGGTTGCCGAGTACATTAAAAAGATGAACCTGTACCCCAAAGCTGTAGGCGAGGCGGAATGAGAGCTAATACCGCCTTGAGACAACAGGTCGCAGCCGCAATCCAGGCCTGCGAAGACAAGAAAGCCGCCAACATCTCCGTTCTGGAGATGGATAAAAACGCGGGCGCCTTCACCGATTATTTTGTGATCTGCAGCGGGAGCAACCCGCGGCAGATCCAGGCCATTGCCGATGATATCCGCGAACGGCTGCACGCCATGACGTTTGCTCCCAAAAGCGTCGAAGGCTACAACCAGGCCGAGTGGGTGCTGATGGACTACGTGGATTTTGTGGTCCACATCTTCAGCGAGCACTCCCGCCGCTTCTACGATCTGGAACGGCTGTGGAAATCTGCCAAACGGCTGACCCCGGCCGAGGTGCTGACGCCGGCAAAGCGGGTCATTGCCAAAAAGAAATCAACGGCGACGGCTGTTGCCCCAAAACGCAAGCCGGCTGTGAGCAAGAACAAATCAGCATCAGCAAGAAAGAAAGCCAAACCTTCGCACAAGAAAAAAAGCTGACCGCCGATTTCGCTGATTTGGCGGATTTAGGGGGCGTTCGCGGTCCTCGGCCCCTCAATTGTGATAAACCATCTTGGTGAAATTAAAAGTTGCGTGGATCGGCAAAACCAAAGAGCCGGCGATTCATTCGCTGACAGCCGAGTATCTTAAGCGCCTGGCGCGCTATACGCCGGTCGAATCACAGGAGCTGGCCGGCGAAGCGGCCTTGCTGAAGCAGATCGAGAAATCCGCCTCGCGCACGCCGCCGGTATTAGTCGTACTTGATTCTCGCGGAAAGCAGCTCAGCTCAGTGGAATTGGCTGAGTTCCTGGAGCAGCACCAGACGCGTGGAACGCAGACGTTGCTATTCGCCGTTGGTCCGGCCGATGGCTTCAGCGACATTGCCCGTCAAACCGCTTCCACCTCTATTTCGCTGGGCAAGATGACCCTGCCACACGAGCTGGCGCGCGTGGTTTTGCTGGAGCAGCTCTACCGTGCATTTACAATCTTAAAAGGACATCCGTATCATTGTGGGCACTGAATCTCGCGACAGAGGTGTTCTGTGTGATTACGGTCATGAGCGGCTTGCATCTGTAATCAGCACTTAGCAATTGGCATTTAGCCAGCAAAGAATATCCAAGAAAACGGGAGGCAAAACTCTCAATTTGGCTAAATGCTAAGTGCCAAGTGCTAATTGCTGAAATACAGATATGTAACGGTAACATTTCATCAGCGCTCATCCGCGAGTATTCGCGACGAAAATTATGACAGACATTCGCAAGGGTCTCATCATCGTCAACACCGGTCCGGGCAAGGGGAAGACCACCGCCGCCATGGGCACCGGCCTCCGTGCCGTAGGCTGCGGCATGCGTGTCCTGATGCTGCAATTCCTCAAAGGGTCGTGGCATTACGGGGAGCTGGATGCCGTGCAGAGCTTCGGCGACAAGTTCATCATGAAGCAGATGGGCCGCGGCTTCGTAAAAGTTGGCGGGGCAGAGACCGATCCGGAAGACGTGAAGATGGTGCAGGAAGCCTGGGCCGAGGCTGAGCGCGAGATCATGTCAGGCCAGTGGGACCTGGTGATCCTCGATGAAATCAACTACGCCATCAGCTATGGCCTGCTCGATCCCGCGCCGGTGGTGGAAGCGCTCAAGCGCAAGCCGGAGATGGTGCATGTGATCCTTACCGGACGCAACGCCCACCCCAGCATCGTGGAAATCGCCGACACCGTAACCGAAATGAAGCAGATGAAACACGCGTATGACAAAGGCGTGATGGCGCAGCGGGGAATTGAGTATTAGTTTCGGGTTCAAGTTTCTGGTTTCAAGTTGAGTCACTTCTTGCCTTACGCAGTTGCCAGTAGGCATGACAGTGCGAAATACTGGTAGTTCTCCTCGCCCAAGTCTCTAACTGGCAACCGGCAACTGGGCGCTGGCAATTGATTATGTCGTGGTTTAAACGCGAAAACACGGAGCTGGAAGCATCCAGCGAAAAGCGGGTTCGCACGGAAGGCCTGTGGGTCAAGTGCGAAGGCTGCCGCCAGGTGATCTGGAAGAAAGATCTGGACCAGAACTGGAATGTGTGTCCCAAGTGCAACCGTCACTTCCGCATTGATGCGCGCGCGCGTCTGGCGCTGCTGCTCGATGACGGCGAAAAAGACAACAGCTTCAGCGTGGAAGACGAAACCCTGGCCTCTACAGATCCGCTGAAGTTTGTGGATGTGCGCGCCTACTCCGATCGGCTCCGCCAGACGCAGTCTTCCACCGGACTGAAAGACGCCGTGGTCAACGCCGAAGGCAAGATGAACGGGCGGCCCGTGATCGTCAGCGCCATGGAGTATTCCTTTATTGGCGGCAGCATGGGTGCGGTGGTGGGCGAAGCCATCACCCGCGCGATCGAGCGCGCCACGGAAGAGCATACGCCGCTGATTATCGTTTCAGCCTCGGGCGGCGCGCGCATGATGGAGGGCGTAGTCAGCCTCATGCAGATGGCCAAGATCTCAGCCGCCCTGGCCCGCCTGGATGAGGCCCGCGTGCCTTATATCTCTGTCCTTACCGATCCTACGACGGGGGGAGTGACCGCCTCCTATGCTATGCTGGGCGACCTGAACATTGCCGAACCCGGCGCGCTCATCGGCTTTGCCGGCCCGCGCGTCATCGAGCAGACCATCCGCCAGAAACTGCCGGAGAGCTTTCAGCGCAGCGAATTCCTGCTGGAGCACGGAATGCTCGACGCGGTAGTGCACCGCAAAGAAATGAAGAGTTATATCTCGCGGGCGCTGGATTTTATGAGTGTGGGCAGTTAGCACTTGCACTCAAGAGAAGCATTCAGCACTCAGCCGTCAGCATTCAGCCCTTTGACATTATCGAAATCCAAAACAGTTCTGCTGCAATCACATGTTTGATGGTTTGGCTGAATGCTGAGTGCTTCTGTAGATTGCTAAAACGCCGATTGCTGCTTACAAATGCTTTCTTACGACAATGCCATTACCGAGCTATTGAAACTCGGCCACGAGCTGGCGCAGACGCCTGCGCATAAATTTGATCTGGCCAACATGCGCGTGTTGCTGCAGGAACTGGGCCACCCTGAACGGCGCTTCGCCAGCGTGCTGATTGCGGGAACCAATGGCAAGGGTTCTACCGCCGCACTGCTCGATTCGATTCTGCGGGCAGCCAATTTTCATACCGGGCTCTACACCTCGCCTCATCTCATTCGCGCCAATGAACGCATCCAGGTTGATGGCGAGATAATCAGCGACGTAGAATTTGCCGAGACACACTCCCGGGTCGAGCAGGCTGCGCAGAAACTGCTGGCACAAGGTGCGCTGCCCTGGCATCCGAGTTTTTTTGAGATGCTGACGGCGATGGCTTTTGAATATTTCGCCAGCGCGGGGGTGCAAATCGCGGTGCTCGAAGTGGGCATGGGCGGGCGCCTGGATGCCACCAACGTTGTTGAGCCCTGCATTTCTGTCATCACCGATATTTCGCTCGATCACCAGAATTTTCTGGGCAACACGCTGCGTGAGATTGCAGGCGAGAAGGCAGGCATCATCCGCCCGCGCGGAGTGGTGGTCACGCTTCCGCAGCACCCGGAAGCCAATGACGTTATCGGAAACACGATTCTGGAACGTGACGCGCGCGGCGTGAGTGCTGTGCCCTATGTCCCTCCGGTCTCGCCGGGATCGCAGGTGGTTTGGGCAGAAGGCGGGTCGTATCCGCTCACGGTTTTAGGAGAGGAAATCTGTGTCGAGTTGTCATTGCCGGGGCGGCATCAGCTTCGCAATACTGCATTGGCGATTGCTGCCGCTATCGAGCTGAAACAATTTGGATTCGCAGTTACGCCTAAGCAGATCGAAGCTGGAATTCGCCAGGCCGAGTGGCCGGGCCGCTTCCAGATTTTGTCCGCTACCGGCGGCGATCCTGAGATCGTGCTCGATGTGGCCCACAACCCCGCCGGGGCCTGGGCGTTGCGCGCCGCGCTTTCACAGCATTACGAAGGGCGGCCGCTCATCATGATCTTCGGCGCCATGCGCGACAAGGCCATCGGAGAAATGGCTGAGGTCCTCTTCCCGCTGGCCGACAAAGTGATTCTGACCCATGCTGAAAGCCCGCGTGCGGCCACTCCAGCCGAACTCCAGCAAGCCGCCTTGCACGGCAACGCCGAGACGATGCTTGAGCCCAGCGTCGAAAGCGCCTGGCAGCGCGCCCGCGCTCTTGCCGGCAAAGGCACAGTGGTAGTAATCACGGGTTCGATTTACATTGTAGGAGAGGCCCTGCGCATTCTTCAGGGCCGGCATTAAATTCTCTGGAAGCTTCCCGGCATCGTGGCAAAACAGGAATCCAAACTCAGGTGGGCGCTCACCGGCCTGCTGTCTCTGATCATCGACTCGCTGATCTTCGTCTATACCGGGGTTTTGGGAAGTCTCTCGTTGTTTTCTTCCCTCTTTGACCGCAGCGGGCGCGTGCAGCACGGCTTTGCAAGGCTATGGGCGTGGCTGATTCTGAAGACCTGCCTTACGCACGTGACCGTGAGCGGGTTAGAGCGGGTTGACACCACCAAACCGCATCTCTACGCCGCCAACCACATTTCCGCGCTGGATATCCCCGTGCTCTATACCCAGCTTCCCTTTCAGTTTCGCATCATCGCCAAGGAAGAGCTGTTTCGCTATCCATTTTTAGGATGGCACCTGCGGCGTTCAGGGCAGATCCCGGTGGATGCCACCAGCGCCGCTTCTTCCATGCGCAGCCTCAACCGCGCCGCCGAGACCCTGCGCGGCGGCATGCCCATGGTGGTTTTCCCCGAAGGCGGCCGCTCTGCCAGCGGCCAGGTCCAGCCCTTCCTCTCCGGCGCATTTTATGTCGCCATCAAGACCCAGGTGGAAATCATTCCCATAGCGATTGTGGGGACCTATGAGATGCTGCCCATTAATTCGTTCCATATCAGGCCGCGTCCGCTGAAGATGCTGGTGGGCGATCCGATCCCCACCCAGGGATACACCACACGCGACATGGAAAAACTCGCCGCCGTCGTGCAGAGGGCGGTGGAAGACTTGTACTATCCGCATGCTGAAGTGCCTGATCCGCGCGAGACGCCTGCAGCAGCACCGGTGGGCCCTGAGAGAACGTAGCTGCGCTAGCTGCCGTTCGCAACAAAGACTCGATTACAATGGGCAGTCATGGATTTCACGAAAATCACAAAGCCGGAAATGCAGGTTGTAGGCATCGAGGCGCGCACCAAGAATGACCTGGAAGCAAACCCCGTCACCGCCAAAATCCCTGGCTTGTGGAGCAGATTTTTTCGGGAAAAGCGGGCAGAAGAGATTGACTACAGAAAAGACGCCAGCAGCCTGTTGGGCGCTTATACCAACTACGAAAGTGACCATACCGGCTTTTATACCCTCATCGTGGGCGCGGAGGTTTCTGAGTTGGGAATGATTTCCAAAGGCATGGTGGGGATTACTATTCCAGCGGCCGAGTATCTGGTATTTCCCGCTCCGGGAAAGATGCCAGAGGCGATCATCATAGCCTGGAGCAATATCTGGAAGCACTTTTCCCAAAAGGCGGCTTACCAGAGGGCCTACACGACCGATTTTGAGTTGTACAGAACCACTGATGATGGCCAAACCGAGGCCGAGATTTATATTGCAGTACGGTAACCACGGCGGCCTATGAGACCCAGGATTGCCATCCCGGTACTACACTCACAAAATCCAGAGTATGCCCAGCGTGCGTTGCCCCAGTATCTTTCTGCCATTGAGAAATCTGGAGGCGAGGCGGTGGTGATTGCGCTGGAGCAAAGCTCCACGGAAATCGCCAGGCAGCTTGGGTTTTGTCAGGCGGTCCTGCTGCCGGGAAGCAGGGCCGATGTTGATCCGCAGAAATATAACGCGGAGCGCGACCCGAAGACCGCAGATGCCGACTTGCTGCGTGACGTGGCCGATGAGCTGCTGCTGCAAGACGCACACAACCTGCGCAAGCCAATCTTCGGCATCTGCTATGGTTTGCAGTCGCTCAACGTCTGGCGCACGGGCACGCTGGTGCAGGATATTCCGTCGCACATCAAGACTTCGGTGAACCATTCCGCCGGACGCACCGTAGAGCACGCCCATCGCGTGTGCGTCGATCCCATCTCGAACCTGGCCAGCCTTTTGGAATGCGATCCGGAAGCCAGTGTACGTGGCCATGAAGTAACCCATGATTTGAATTCATTGAATCTGGCGGTGAACTCCAGCCATCATCAGTCTGCCGATGTGATCGGCGATGGCCTGCGCGTCAGCGCCCGCTGCCCGGAAGATGGCGTGGTTGAGGCGCTGGAAGGAACGCATCCCGGACACTTCGTGATAGCGGTCCAATGGCATCCAGAGCGGAGCTACGGTGGCGATCCCGTCTCGCGGGCGTTGTTTCGAGCGTTTATGAGGGCCGCTGTTCTATATCAGCAGTCAAAATAGTTGCCAGCTGCCGGTTGCCGTTGGGAGTAAGTAGAGCCTAAATTAACCGTGCGGGCAAGATGCCCACACGACAGCCGGCGAGACGCCGGCGCTACGGCACGGCCGGGACGCCTGTGCCACACAAGCTATGCCAATACAATTAAACCTCTCCAATCAAGTTGCCCTTATTACCGGTGGATCACGTGGCATCGGCGCTGCGGCCGTCAAGATGTTCGTCGTTGCCGGGGCCAAGGTTGTATTTAACTATCTGCAGGCACAAAAGGCGGCGGAACAGTTAGTCCGTGAGTGTGGCGAAGCCAATTGCGCTGCAGTACAGATTGATCTGAATGGTTCTGCCAGCGGTGGCACGCTGGTTGAGGCTGCGATCCAGCGCTTCGGACGCCTAGATATCCTGGTCGCCAATCATGGTGTGTGGGTGTCGAATGATAAGTCTATTGATCAGATGTCTGATGAGCAATGGCGCAGCACGCTGGCCATCAACCTCGATTCCGTCTTCGGGCTGGTAAAACATGCCGTCGCGCAAATGAAAGTGCAAATCAAAGCCCAAACGAAGAAGCAGCCTTCGGGCGGCAACATTGTGCTGATAAGCTCCACGGCTGCGCAACGAGGCGAGGCCTTTCACTGCGATTACGCCGCCAGCAAGGGCGCACTGATCAGCATGGTGAAAGGGCTCTCCACCGAGCTGGCCGCAGACGGGATCCGCGTCAACTGTGTGGCCCCGGGATGGGTAGCAACCGATATGTCGGCCCCTGCCTTAAACGATCCCAGCATCCGCGAGAGAATTTTTAAGACTATCCCGCTGGGGCGGGTGGCGACCCCCGAAGAGATTGCAGCCCCGGTCCTGTTCCTGTGCAGCGAGCACGCCGGCTTTATCACCGGCGAGATCTTTAACGTGAACGGGGGCGCCGTGCTGGTAGGATGATATGCAGAATCCAGGCAGCTACTCTGCCCGATTTTGCTTCTAAGTAAACTGACTCACATGAAATTTGGTGTGCTGATCCTGCTGCTTTCCCTAGTTGCCGCAGCGCAGAGCCCTGCGCCACGGGTGGCGCCCACACCGGCCAGCAAGACGCCGCCTGTCGCTATCAATCCGCAGGATGCCAACACCCAAAAGGCCCGTGAGCTGATCAATCTGGCCATTCACGCTCTGGGCGGCCAGGCTTATTTGAATATCCAAGATATGCAGCAGCAGGGGCGCGCCTACGGCTTCTATCACGGCGAGGCCAACGGTGTGGGAAACCTGTTTTGGCGCTTCTGGAAGTGGCCTGATAAAGACCGGATCGAGCTGACCAAGCAACGCGATGTTATCTACATTGAGAACGGCGATAAGGGATACGAGACTACCTTTCGCGGCACATGTGCTCAAAACCCTGTGGACCTGGCCGAATATCTGCGACAGCGCGAGTATTCACTGGAATACGTTTTGCGCCGCTGGTTTCCGCAGCCAGATATCGCCCTGTTTTATGAGGGGCCCGCACTCGCCGATAACCACCAGGTTGAACGGGTCACGGTGATGAACAGCAAGAATCAATCTGTCACGCTTTACCTCGACCAACAGACCCATCTTCCTATCAAGAAAACCTTCTCGTGGCGAGATCCTGACCACTACCGCAATGAGGAAGCGGAGATTTATGGCGACTACCACCTGATGCAAGGGATTAACACGCCGTTCCAGGTGGTGCGCGAACACAACGGAGAAATGACGCGGCAACGCTTTCTCACAGGCGTGACCTATAATGCCGGCGTCCCGGATTCCAAATTTGAGGCCACAGCCTCTGACAAGCCTGAATGCAAGAATTCGCTGCCTTAGTAGTCAACCGCAGAGCAAGCGCAGAGGCGGACTTTTCGCCGTCAACTCATAGGAATTGCTGTTTGCTCTAAGGCTCTTTCAGCCCAAAACCGGCCAAAAGCCCCCACCCCGTAACCAACTTGCTTCCTATGTGCATACAAGACACGGAGTGTGCCGTTTTTGCCACACCTTGTTTTCCACAGAAACGTGTAATCTATTCATTTGCAATTAGATATACGCCCGACACTTTCCGGGCGAGTTTGGGTTTATGTCAGCAACACCCAGCGCATATCTTGCTTCTGAGTAAACGAGACTGCTCTACGAACAGACAATTCGCAGCTCTGTAGAGTGCAAAGGCATAGGCTTGCACAGCGGAGCGCAGGTTTCTTTGCGCATTCTGCCGGCAATCGCCGGCAGCGGAATCGTCTTTCGCCGTGTAGATTTGGATGATTACCAGGTCGAAGCCATCGGCCGCAACGTTGCCAAAGTCAGTTACGCCACCAGCCTGATGAAAAAAGGCGTGCTCATCTCCACCACCGAGCATCTGCTTTCTGCCTTCATCGGTGCGGGCATTGATAACGCCATTGTCGAGCTCAACAATCTCGAGCTGCCGATTCTGGATGGCAGCGCGCAACCTTTTATCCGCATGGTGCAGAATGCGGGCATTCGTCAGCAGCGTCGCAAGCGCACCTATTTACGAATTCGCAAGGAAGTTGAGGTACGCGAGGGAGAGAAGTTCATCGCGGTTTATCCTGCAGATGGATATTCGGTTTCTTACACCATTGACTTCCCCGAGCCTATCGGACAGGAAACCTTCGAGGTCGAGCTCGACGGAGGCTCTTATCTGCGCGAGATTGCCCCGGCCCGGACATTCGGGTTTCTGCAAGATGAAATCGTGCTGCGCAACATGGGATTGATTCGCGGCGCCAATGAAGAGAACGTGATTGTGCTGACCCAGGAAGGCCCCAAGAATGGGCCGCTGCGCTATCCCGATGAGTTCGTGCGCCACAAGATACTGGATTTGATTGGCGACCTCGCCCTGCTGGGAAAACGCATCATCGGCAAAGTCGTCGCCTACCGTGCCGGACACGCCATGCATACCGCCCTGGTTTCGCGCATTCTTAAAGACCATTCGGTTTGGGAAGAGACCACCGCCGATGGCGTCCGCAAGCCCGCCAGCTCTTCGGTGGCTTATGCCCAAAGCCATATAGCCTCGGCAGATTAGATCGGCATTCTTACCGCGGAGACGCAAAGGCGCGGAGGAAAAATTACAAAATAATCCGCTCATCGCCCTCGCGGCGAGTGACGTGTTCGCGGTCAAGGTATTCCAAAAGGGGAATGGCATACTTGCGGGAGACGCCTGTGAGGTCCTTGAATTTTGCCACGTCAATTTTTTGCGATTTGGATTTTTGCTCGGCCAAAGATTTGCGCAGCCGCTGCAAGGCCTCCTGGTGAAACACCAGATCGTCGCCCAGCTTGACCAGCGTTTTTTCGCGCAGCAGCAGGGTGACCAGCCGCTGGGCGCGGCCTTTATCAATTTTTAATCCGGCCAAAATCTCCTTCAGCGTCGGGACCTTCAATCCGGCCTGGGCGAATGCCTGCTCAATGGCCTGCTTGGATTCAATCTCTTCATCTTTCATCACGACGCCCATCACCGCGCCGCTTCCGGCTGCATGTACTCGTTCCCCGGAAACTTCGATTTTTTTCAGTCGCACCAGATCGGCGATTACGCACTCGAAAATTTCATTGCGTATCCCGAGGCGCTCGCGCAGCGCCTCTTTGCTATAGCCTCCGGCCAGCGGGTTCTGCTGCTGGAAAGTCTCGATTTCGGCAAAGGTCTTCTTCTGCAATTCCGCCAACATACCGGTCGAGGCCAGTACGCCGCTGGAGCACACAACCTTGCCCTGATTGATCAGGGCCGAAGCTACGTCTTTGACGGTTTTCGATAGCCATCCGGTTTCCGCGACAGCGCGGGCGACGTCCAGGCCATTGCCACCCTGGCGGGCGATGCGCGCCTCCAGAATCTGCTCGGGAGATCCCTTGTCTACGATTTCCAGAAAGCGCAGGTGCTCCTCCGGCTTCTGCCGTATCGGGGACCCATCGAGCACAATGCCGCCGCCAATAGTCACAACCGGCGAAAACTGGCGGACGATAAAGTGGTCGTTGGGCAGAAGGAGCGTGGAACCGCTGAGCCTGAGCTGGGCGTAGGCATCTTCTCCGGGAGCGACTTGCTTCTTGCCATGCAGCAGGAGGTCGCCGATCGCCTCCGAGGTATGCGCATAGAAGTGTACTCGTGAGCGATCTTGCAGAGGCTTGGCCGAGCGCAATAGCGACAGGCGGACATCCACGATTCGTGTAGGCGTGAACAAACCCGGTTCCACCACCACCATGCCACGAGCCAGGGCTTCGGTCGAAACTCCTGGTCCGGCCAGATTCAACGCTGTACGTTCGCCCGCGACCGCCTTTTCGCAATCCGTTCCATGCACCTGCACGCCGCGCACGCGGGCCCGCAGTTTTTTGGGAAGAATTTCGATCTCGGCATCCTTGCTGATGCTGCCCGAAATCATGGTTCCGGTCACGACCGCGCCAAAGCCCTTCATGGTGAATGCGCGGTCAACAGGCAGACGAAAATATGCGTCGGCATTCTTGGCAGGGATTTCCGCCGCGAGGCTGGCCAGGGCGCGCTTCAGCTCTTCCAGGCCTGTGCCCTCGCGGGAGCTGACCGCAATGATCGGCGAGGTAGCGGGATCGAGAAATGATCCGCGCAAGAAGTCTTGTAGCTCGGCGCGCACAACGCTTAATGTGTCGGCATCAACCAGGTCGGATTTGGTAAGAACTGTAATGCCACGGCGCACCGAGAGCAGACGGCATATATCGAAGTGCTCGCGGGTCTGGGGTTTGATGGATTCATTAGCGGCCACCACGAACAGCACCAGATCAATGCCGCCAACTCCGGCCAGCATGTTGCGCACAAAGCGCTCGTGGCCGGGGACATCAATAAATCCCAACTCCAGCTTTTCTCCGTTGAGGGCGGTCAGTTCAAGATGAGCAAAGCCGATATCAATGGTGATGCCGCGGCGCTTTTCCTCGCCTAGTCGGTCGGCGTCAATGCCGGTCAGGGCCTTCACGAGCCTGGTTTTGCCGTGATCGATATGTCCCGCCGTACCTACAATGACCGACTTCATAGAAGCAGTTTACAGGCCCCGATTGCCTGCCGTCAGCTATTGTCTTGTCAAAATTGTGTAATGACTCAATAAAAAAAGCGAATCGGCAGGATTTGCCAGAAGTATAAACAAAATTCTCAAAACGGTACTCTTCCGCAAATGGGAGCGGGCTCAGTAAAACCGCGGAGGACGTGGAGGTACGCTGAGGATTTCATGCGTGTTCTCCCATCTAGAATACGCAGCAATCAGTTCTTAAATGCTGCCTGTGAGGTTAAATCTCCAAAAGCGCTCTTGTCGAAAATACCTTAGAATTGCTCGTGCAACAAAGGAGAGTATCCGTGAAGCTGCTTTTAGCATTTCTTTTGATTGGGTTGGCTTACACCGCTTCTGCACAAAGTGATGCTAACGATGCCGAACTGCAGAACCATCTTCAGCGAGCCAGGGAAGCTGCCACCGCGAACAAATACGGAGACGCACTCAAGGAATTTAAAGAGGCCAATAAGGTGAAGCACAATCAGTGCGACGTATGCTATCTGGAAGCGGCGAACATATATGCCAAGGTGGGCGACCTCCAGCACGCGTTGGAGAGTGCGCAAAAAGCTTTAACGGTGGCTTCGAGCGATACAATCCGAGCGCAAGCGCACGTTCTCGAGGGACGTGTGTTGATGGCGCAGTCAGCTTCGGATCCCAAGAAACTAAGCGCGGCTGAGCAGGAATTTCGTACCGCGATCCAACTCGATCCACAGATGCCTGCCTCTCACCTGAACCTCGGCTTTGTCTTGCTGAAACAGTCACACGATGAAGAAGGAGTGCAGGAGCTCAATCAATACTTAACTCTGGCGCCCCAGGGCCCATCTGCGGACAACGTCAGAAAAATGATTGCCAATCCTAAGCGCGCGCGGGAAAACTATGCCCCTGAATTTCATTTCACCACCCTGCAAGGAGAAACCCTTTCCCTCGACCAGTTGGCCGGCAAGACGGTAGTGCTTGATTTTTGGGCGACATGGTGTCCGCCTTGCCGTGCCTCCGTTCCCGATTTGAAGGAATTGGAGAAGAAATACTCGCGGGACCAACTGGCATTGATCAGCATCAGCGCGGATGAAGACGAGAAGCATTGGCGCGATTTTGTTGCCAAGCAGCAGATGGAGTGGCCTCAGGTCTGGGATCAGAAGGGAGACATTGGCAACGCTTTCGGTGTACAGGGGTTTCCAACGTATATTGTGATTAATGAAGAAGGAATCATTACGCAAAAGATCGTAGGTGAAAATCCCCAACAAAGTGTCGCCTACCGGCTTAAAGCAGTACTTGCTTCCAATGCAAAGTTGAACGCAAAGAATTGAATATCTCTTAACCCCTTAAGCTCAGGAAGTTAGCGGACGGCTTGGGTCAAACAACTAAAAAGCCCAAGCAGCCGCTGTTTCACGACTCTTGGGTGGCCTGACGTTTGAAGCTATCAGGACGTTCGTACGTTGGTGTTACTCAAAGATCGGATGCCAATCTACTCCGAAAGGTTAGCTGGGCTTTACCCTCAGGACATGCGAAAATATTAGTTCCCGCTATGTCCACCCTCATGGCAAAAGCACCTGAAATCACTCCAGAAGTCATCCGCGATCACGGCATCACGGAGGAGGAGTACCAGAAGATCCTCAAGCATCTGGGCCGCACGCCCAGCATGACCGAACTTGGCATCTTCAGCGTGATGTGGAGCGAGCACTGCTCGTATAAGTCCTCGCGCGTACATCTCAAACGCCTGCCCACGCGCAGTCGGCTCGTGGTACAGGGGCCCGGCGAAAACGCCGGCATTATTGATATCGGCGACGGCTGGGTGTGCGCCTTCAAGATTGAGTCGCACAATCATCCTTCCTTTATCGAGCCCTTTCAGGGAGCAGCCACAGGCGTTGGTGGAATTCTGCGTGACATCTTTACCATGGGCGCGCGTCCGCTGGCGGTGATGGATTCGCTGCGCTTTGGACCGATTAAGAAAGCACTCAGCACCCACGGCAAGCCGGGGCAGGCTCAGCATTCAGCGCTCAGCGAAAGCACAGACGCGACCATCCATAAAAATCATTCGATTCTTGAAGGTGTGGTCAGCGGTATTGCCTCGTACGGAAACTGCTTTGGCGTTCCCAATTTAGGTGGAGAGACGCGCTTTGAAGAATGCTACTCGGGCAATCCGTTGGTGAATGCTTTTGCCCTCGGTTTGGCGCGCAAGGAAAAAATCTTTTATGCTCGCGCGGCCGGCGAAGGTAATCCGGTAATTTACGTCGGTTCCAAGACAGGACGCGACGGCATCCACGGAGCCACGATGGCGAGCGAAGAGTTCAGCGAGGGTTCCGAGCAGAAGCGGCCCAACGTGCAAGTCGGCGATCCTTTTCTTGAAAAGCTTCTGCTGGAAGCCTGCATTGAAGCCATGGAATCCGGCGCTGTCATCGGCATTCAGGATATGGGCGCCGCCGGCCTTACCTGCTCCACCTGCGAGATGGGCGGCCGTGGCGGCGTTGGCCTCGAAATCGAACTCGACCGAGTGCCGCAGCGCGAGACCGGCATGAGCGCTTACGAAATCATGCTGAGCGAGTCGCAGGAGCGCATGCTGCTGGTGGCCGAGCACGGGCGCGAAGAAGAGGTCTTCAAGATTTTTACCAAGTGGGGGCTGGATGCGGTCGCCATAGGCCGCGTGATCAACGAAAACAAGATGCGCGTGCTGCATCATGGCGAGGTGATGGCTGAAATTCCTAATCAGGCGCTCACCGATGATGCTCCGGTTTATCAGCGTCCTATGAAGCCCTGGCAGGCGGATGTGCCGCGCTCGATGCCGGCTCACATCAAGCTCTCCACATCGAACGACTTCACTGCTCAGTTGAAAGTGCTGCTGGCCTCGCCCAATATCTGTTCCAAACGCTGGATCCACGAGCAATACGACTCTATGGTGCAAACCAACACGGTGGATGGCCCCGGCGGAGACGGCGGCCTGATGCGCGTGAAGGGCACGAAGCGCGCGCTGGCCATGGCCCTGGATTGCAACGGGCGTTGGTGCTGGCTCGATCCCAAATTGGGAAGTATGCACGCCGTAGCCGAAGCTGCCCGCAACGTTGCCTGTACGGGCGCGACTCCGGTGGCGGCAACCAACTGCCTGAACTTCGGCAATCCGGAAAAACCCGAGATCATATGGCAGCTCTCGCAGGCGATTGATGGCATGAGCGAGGCCTGCGAGACATTGGGTACACCCATCACCGGCGGCAACGTCAGCTTGTATAACGAAACTTTGGGAGAGGGCATTTACCCGACGCCGGTGGTCGGAATTGTGGGAATTCTGGAAGATGTTGACCTCGCCGTAAAATCTCACTTCCGCAACCCGGGCCGTGACATTCTACTTATCAGCGGGGCAAAGCCGGCTGATCCTGCTCGGGCCGTAGTTGAGTTTGGCTCTTCCGAGTATGCCAAAGAAGTTCTGGGCGCGGTCTGGGGATATCCGCCATCCCTCGATCTGAAGCAGGAAGCTGCGCTGCAAAAATTCCTTGTGGCGGCCATCGAACAGCGCTTGCTCGAATCAGCCCATGACTGTTCCGACGGCGGATTGGCCGTAACCCTGGCCGAAGCCACGTTCCCCTTAGGGATTGGAGCAGAGGTCAAAATAAGCTCGCAGGAGCAGGCTGTTGAGATTGCACTATTTAGTGAGCGATCCAGCCGCGTGGTAATTTCCTGCGACCCGAAACATACCCAGCGAATCCAACAAAGTGCGGTACAATACGGCCTGTCGGCGGTAATTCTCGGACAAACGATTCCAGGGACTTTGAAAATACAGCTAGACGACAAGGTGGCTGTGGCCGCGGCAGTGTCCGAGTTGAGGCAGGTTTACGAATCGGCCCTGCCCAAGATGCTGCACGTGGAAACACGCGAGCACCTGGTTCCTGAAGTGCTGCAAAAGAGTTAAGGAATGTGGAAATTCAGTTTCCCATTTACGTTCTGATGAAGGATTGTGAAGAAGTTCGCTGCTATCGGTCTTTGCCAGAATTGAACTGGATGGAAGCGATTGATGTCGAAAACGAAGAATATCAAGCTTGGGACGCTAGTGGGCGCGTTCTGCAACTTACAGCGGCCAACGTGACCACATCTAAAGCAGGAGAGGTAAGTGCACGAGCCACAGATCGAATTGAAGATCCCAAGTGGTTTGCGGAAGTTCAGAGTAGGGTGGATCAGAAATAGCGCTGTGTGGTGAATGACAGGCACTTAAGCAGCGAGGCCGACTAGCGCGCCGAGCGATGCTGAGAAGCTTTTAAGGTGGAACAAATGTCTAGCGGTTCTGACAAATTTAAAGACGAGTGCGGCGTGGTTGCTATCCACAATCACCCCGAAGCTGCCACGCTGGCCTACCTCAGTCTGCACGCGCTGCAGCATCGCGGACAGGAATCAGCCGGCATCGTTTCCTCCGACGAGCGCCGCCTCTACGCTCATAAGGCCATGGGCCTGGTCGCTGACATCTTCACTGAAGAAGTACTTGCACGGCTTCCCGGACGCGTCGCCATTGGTCACACCCGCTACTCCACTACCGGCGATTCGACTTTATTCAATGCTCAGCCCATTACGGTGGACTGCAACAAGGGCATGATCGCACTTGCCCATAATGGGAACCTGGTCAACGCACATTTTATTCGCCAGAAACTCGAGCAGCAGGGTTCGATCTTTCAGACCACCAGCGATACCGAAGTTGTGGTTCACCTGATCGCTCAATCCAAGGAGCAGACGCTACCCGAAGCCATTGCCGATGCGCTGCGCCGCATTGAAGGCGCTTTCTCCCTGGTGCTCATGACGCGCGACCGCGTTTTTGCGGTGCGCGATCCGCGCGGCTTTCGTCCCCTTTCCATGGGACGCATCCCGGTTACGCAAGCCGAGCACGATGCTGGCAAGCGCGAGACCATTGTCTTCGCCTCTGAAACCTGCGCCTTCGATCTGGTGGGTGCGGTCTATGAACGCGATGTCAAGCCCGGCGAGATGATCGTGGTTGGGCCCGAGGGAATTTCTTCACACTTCTATGCTCCCAAAGCACCGCAGTCAAGCTGCATCTTCGAGCATGTTTATTTTTCCCGTCCCGACAGCACAGTCTTCGGACGTCCGGTAGTTGTAAGCCGCGAAGCCCTGGGACGCCAGCTCGCCCGCGAGGCTCCAGTGGAGGCCGATATCATTGTGCCCGTACCCGACTCGGGCGTAACCGCGGCCATGGGCTACTCCGCCGAGAGCGGCATCCCCTTCCGTTTTGGACTGATCCGCAATCACTACGTGGGCCGCACGTTTATCGAGCCCGAACAATCGGTGCGCGACTTCGGAGTCAAACTCAAGCTCAACCCGGTGCGGAGTTTGCTGGAAGGCAAGCGCGTAATCGTGATTGACGACTCTATTGTCCGCGGTACCACCAGCGAGAAAATTGTGCGCATGTTGCGCAGCGCCGGAGCCCGTGAGGTACACTTCCGCATCTCCTGTCCGCCCACGGTCTCGCCTTGCTTCTACGGCGTGGATACGCCTTCCAAAAAGCAGCTCATTGCGGCGAACAAATCCGTCGAAGAGATCCGCCAGTTCATCGGCTCCGATACGCTGGCCTATCTTTCGCTGGAAGGCATGAAGCTGGCCTGCGGCGAGGGCGAAAACACCAGCTACTGCACGGCGTGTTATACCGGCAAGTATCCGACGCAATGGATTGATGTGGAAGAAATTCAACCAGCCAATACTCCTGTCCGCTAGAGTTTAGTTTCAAGCAGTCTCGTAGAGACGTAACATGCTACGTCTCTACTCTTGAGCAGCGGACAATTTTTCAGATTTACCACCAATAGTGCACACCATAGGTGACCACACGCTCGCCATCGGGCGGAATCTGCACGCGGAACTCGATGGTCTGCGCGTCGATCTTGTTGTAGTCGTTTGATTGTTGCGTGATCTTCCAGTTGCTCCAGCGATATAGTTTTTCCACGACGCGCACTTCGACGGCCTCTTTCTTGTGGTTGCGCAGCTTGATTTCAAAAGATTCGTCCATCCAGTCGTGGTCGCTATCCAGCTTGTAGTCGGTGCGGCGGCGCTCACCGACGATGTCAAAGGCGTTGCCGGTGTAAACCCGTACGGTTTCATCCGAGGGCGTGTGGTCAATGGTGTTCTCGCCGGTGAATTCCAACTGGCCGTCGTCATCGCGGCGATAGAAGCGCAGCCGGCCCTTAGGCAAGGGCATGCCCAGGTTGTTTTCCTTCGAGTTCTTGAACTCCTGCATGACCCAGACCTTGGGATTCGATTGCGTGCCGTAGCTGGCGTCGTTGCGAATTTGTTCCGCACCGTAGCCGTAGTCCGGAATGGCGGCGCCATTGTAAACGTAGAGTCGCTGCGACTTTACTCCGCTGGCCGCGACAAACTGCACTTGCTTTGTCTCGCGGTCGCGCAACGTCGTGGGACGCTCCAGGGTGTAGAGATGAAATTCATCGAACGCCTTCTCCACCACCGCCGCGACGGATGCGCTCTTGGCTGCTTCACGCGCTCTATAATCCAGGTCGTAGCGTCCCTCCGAGGGTTGGATTTTGTTTACGTCCCCGGCCATCAGCTTGATGCGGGCATTGTCGAATTCTTTGCCGCTATCGTTGCTCATGGTGATCCAGCCGATCAGATCGATGGTGTCGTCCTTGGGAGGGGCCACGATGTTGTAGTCGGCGTGCCAGGTCAAACCGCCGGTTACATAGCTGAGCTCAGCATTGGCCGATCCAGGCTTATCAGTCTGCAATAACCAGTCGAGGGTGGGCTTGAGGATCGTGTCGTTACCCAGAGCAGGAAAGATCGGCTGACCAGGAAGCGTAAACTGCAGCTTGCCGTTGACCTCGATAATCGGCTCGGTATAGCCGTTGGGTGAAGAAGGTGCGTAGCCGCTGCGGATAATCTTGCCTTGAACGATTTCCGGTGCGCTCCGCCCTTCTGCATCAACGCGCGGTATTTGGAAGTCAATGGTCTTGCCTTCATAGAGCGAAAGTAACAACCCCTGCGAGAGTGGATCGTTTCTGTAGTTCTGCTCCAAAATCTGTAGCGTGCGGCGTCCGCTGGGATCGCGCAGAACAATCGAATCGGGCTCGATGTGCGCCGTAGCGTCGTTAAAGGTGATGTGATTCACCCCTGAAGTCAACTCCAGCGGCACATCCTGCCGGACCACGGCAAAATTGCCGTTGTAAATCGTGAGTGCCGTTTGGCCGCCGGTGCTTTCGGCTTTCCTGGGTTTATCTTGTTTGTCTGCACCCTGCTTTTCTTCACTCTGCGCGAAACTGCCTGTACCTTGTCCCAGAGTAGCCATCAAGATCAACAGCAGGGCCATGCTCTTGCGAACCATAATTTTTGTCCTCGAATTATTTCTGCGGTTTCCCGCTCTATGAAAAGAACGCAGCCTGCTGTGAAACTTGCACACATTTTTAGGAGCGTGTGCAAAGCAAAATATAAGAGGTGGAAACGCAGCTTGCGGCGTCGCTAAATTCAGAATGAGTGCCTTGTCGCGCCTATTGCTTCGACGTACACTCTTTAGACTCCCGGTTACGAGTTTGCTCCAATGGAAGCACAAGGCGGCACATTTCCGGCAACCCGATTCTCGGTGATCGCGGCCGCAAAAAGCAGCGACCCGGCGGAGCGCTCCAGGGCCATGAATGCGCTCATTTCGGCCTATTGGAAGCCGGTCTACAAGTATGTTCGCCTGCGCTGGGGCCTGGATGCTGACGAAGCCCAGGATTTCACACAGGATTTTTTTACCCGGTTGATCGAAAAAGAGTTCCTGGATTCCTACGACCCGGCCAAGGGACACTTGCGCACGTTTCTTCGCACCTGCGTAGACCGATTGTTCCTGAACCAATCAAGAGATGCACTCCGCCAAAAGCGCGGCAGCGGAGCGGTGCACGTTTCGCTCGACTTCGAGGAGGCCGAGCGTGAGCTGGGCCAGTGCGTGCGCTCTGGCTCGCTTGAGGACTATTTCGACAAAGAGTGGGTACGCAGTTTATTCGCGCTTGCGGTCATGCGGTTACGCAGCCGTTGTGAAGAAGCTGGAAAGATGCTGCACTTTGAACTATTCGAGCGTTACGATCTTGATGACAGTGACGCAAAAATTTCTTACGTGCAACTGGCGGCTGAATTTCATCTCGCGGTCACCGATGTCACCAACTACCTGGCATTTGCGCGCCGCGAGTTCCGGCGTTCTGTTCTCGATCAGCTTCACGAGATGACCGGCAACGAAGAAGAGTTTCATCGCGAGGCGCAAGCGCTGCTGGGAGTGAGTGCAAAATCAAAATAATTGCAATGAAGATGGGCGCAAAATGAAGTGGTTATCGGATGAGACTCTGACTCGCCTGCAAGCCTCGGTGCAATGCCCCGACCTGAGCAGCACGCGATATAGAGCGCTTAAGTTCGTGGCCCGAGGCGGCATGGGCGCAGTCTGGCTGGCGGAGGACGTCGTGTTGCATCGCAGAGTGGCGCTCAAGGTGCTTGACGTAGAAGATCGCACGGGTGAGTTGGCGTCGCGTCTCGAGCGCGAGGCGCTTGTGCTGGCGCACCTGGAGCATCCTGGTATCGTGCCCGTACATGATGCCGGCACGTTGCCCGATGGCAGAGTTTTCTATTGCATGAAATATGTCGAGGGCCAGACTCTGGAGAGCTACATCGTGAACACGAACCTGCCGCAGCGCCTGGGTTTGGCACAACGCATTGCAGAGCCCCTGGCTTTCGCGCACTCCAAGGGTATTGTTCATCGCGACCTGAAGCCCGGCAACATCATGATCGGCGCTTTTGGCGAGGTGCTGATTATGGATTGGGGGCTGGCAAAAATAACGAATAGCACGATTCAGGAGTCATCTCATATAACCTCTGCCGGTACGCCCGGCGAGCAAACTGGTTTTGCCACTGCGGCTCCGATTACGTCGCACGGAAAAATTCTAGGCACGCCGGGTTACATGTCCCCGGAGCAGGCCCGCGGCGATAGCGCCGCCATGGATGAGCGCAGCGACATCTTTTCGCTGGGAGCGATCTTGCGCTTTATGCTGACCGGCCAGTCGCCGGAAGAAACACCCACTACAGCGCCATTGCCCAAACCGTTAAATGCTATCTGCCAGAAGGCGATGGCTCCGGAAATCTCAGAAAGATATGCCTCGATCCAGGAGATGAGCGCTGATATATCCCAATACCTCGAAGGCGTCCCGATCAGCGCCTACCGTGAAGGTATCGTCGAACGTGGCATGCGGCTGCTGGAACGCCATCGCGTTGCCGTGGTCCTGGTTTTGGCCTATATCGCTATGCGGGTGTTGTTTATTCTTTTTTCTCACCGGTAAGGTAAGTCAAGTGTCAGCGCTGGGCAACGGTTAAAGGAATCCGGCAAAAGGGGTAATACGTAAGTAGCGGCAATTTTTAGGAGGAGTGAAAGCATGAACAAAGTTCTTCTGGGCATTGTTCTGGGTGCGGTGTTAGGCATCTTCGATGGTCTTACGGCCTGGTTTACCCCTGAGGTGCGGAACCAGATAGTGGGAATCGTGATTGGATCAACGGTCAAAGGAATCATTGCCGGTGTTCTGATTGGATGGTTTGCGCGCAAGGTAAATTCGCTGGCCTGGGGCATCGTCTTCGGGCTAAGCGTGGGACTATTTTTGGCCTTTATTATCGCCCAGCTTCAGCACGGACACTACTTTGCAATCATGCTTCCCGGAGGCATGGTCGGCCTGATTGTAGGCTATGCCACGCAACGATACGGGGTGTCGTCAAAACTGCAACGTGTCTAGCTTCAGCCTGACAACCCTATTTATGAAACAAACTTTAGCGCGTTAAGTCTCTGCAATCTGCCCGTTCGCGGGAGAAATTTCCAGCACCATGTGTTCCTGGTCAACATAGCTTCCATCAACCTTGAGCGCCCGCGGCTCGATGCCGAAGGAGCGGAACCCTAAACTGCGGTAGAGGGAGCGCGCGGGCACCTGCGTGGTTGCCACCGTAAGGAAAATACAATCCAGATCGTCCAGGGCCTGGGAGCTTTCCAGTATATTGACCAACAGCGCGCGCCCGACGCCCTGGCCGCGATGGGACGGCGAAACGAACACGCCCCACACCCAGCCTTTGTGCCGCTTCTTGGCAATCTGCTCGCGGTAGAAGCCGGCCATACCCACGAGGGCGTCTTCCTCGTCGAACGCTCCCAGGATAAAATTTTCGTCCCCGCCAGAGCGTAACTTTTCCGCATAAGTCTCTGGAGTGCTCTGCAACAGCTCATCGAGTGACTCGGCAAAAGTCGCCGGCTCGGTCTGCAGAGCGCTGAGCCTGAGCCTCCAGAGCGGCTCGGCATCAACTTCGGTGAGACGGCGAATCTTCATTGACTTTAAATTCATTCCCAGGAACTTCAGCCCAAGACTTCATTCTAAGAGGTCTAGCCTTCCTTCTGCTTCACTTTAGACTACCAGCGGGATACGATTATGGCACAGTGTTGATCACTCTTGTTCTCGTCATCATCTTTGTGGCGTGTTGCGTCGCCCTCATCACTGCGGCAGGATTCGTGATTCATGGTACTGTTACCAAGAACCAGTTAGGGATTAATCCTGATCCCTCGCAATGCCCCCGCTGTCACACTGCCATGCCCTCGGTCCGCGTTCCTAAATCATTCAAGCAAGCCATGTGGGGCGGAGGAACCTGTCCAAATTGCGGATGCGAAGTGGACAAATGGGGCCGCGAGATTTGAATTGGCATAACTGCCCAAGATAGGATTCGCCTGACATGATCTCACCTATTATCGCTCCGCTGCTTGCCGGCAAGACCATTGGATCAACTGGCGACGCCTTTGTGATCGCTGAGTGGCGCGATGCCGGCGGCCCTGCCGGGCCTCCGCGTTTCATCGCTCCGCTACACCTGCACCACAGTGACGACGAAGCCTGGTATGTGCTCGAGGGGGCCCTGTGCGTACGGGTTGGAGATAAAGATGTCGAAGCCCGCGCAGGCTCGGCGGTGTTTGTGCCACGAGGCACGCCACACACATATTGGAATCCTGGTCCTGGGCCGGTGCGCTACTTGCTCGTCATGACCGCGAACATCTTTCGCCTGATTCAGGATATCCATGCCATGTCAGAGCGCACTCCTGAGGCAATGCAGGCGGTGTTTAAGAAATACGATTCTGAGTTGCTGTGATATGTAAAGTTCGCAGAGTTGCCGAGCCACTGGGGCACGGCATATACTTCGCTCAACTTCGGCAGTTGGCCGCCGTGCTCGCTAATATGGAGGATGTGTGCTGACGATCAAACTGGTAATCTGGCTTTTGATAACGGTCCCAGCTTGGATAGCTGCTTTTCGGATGCGGCGAAGAATCAGCAGATCTCTTGGGAGGAAGGCGTCTGAAACCGATCTTACCTCGATTAGCACTTGGATGAAGGTCCATGAAGCAGAGCAGCAGCAAGAGAGAAACAAACCCATACATCCAAACTGAGACACTACGCTGATTCATTTTCCCGTTTGACGGGGTATTACCTACTGAGGGGGGTGCTACACCCCCTGGGTTCGGCGATTGAAGGGGCAGAGCGGGGAGGGGGCTGGTAGAAGGGCTCAACCTTCGGATACGAAAACATGTCCCAAATCACTACATCTCAGTAAATCCGACAAAAACATGCGCGCCCGGCGCTTGGGCCGTCCTAAGTGAGCAATTGCAATCGAAGAAAAACACCATGAAAATGCAGCTAGGATCGAGATTGTTTCTGGTAGAAGATGAACGGTCGCCAAAGGAGGAGACCATCATGAGAAACAGATTAAGGTTGCGCATGTTCGGAGTGGCTGCCTTATTGACCTTATTCGTAGCCGGTGAAGCTGGATATGGTCAAGCCAAAAAGGGGACGCAAACAGACACTTGTTCAACTGCCAATCTGCCCGAACAAATTCAAAACAAACTCGCGACCAGCTATACCGGCTGGAAAGTTGTCACGCCGGCCATGTTCAATGCATCAGACTTGCATATTTGGAATAGCGATCACAGCAAGGAATGTCCAGGCATGATCACGGGCAAGTTCTCTGACAGCCAGGTCGGATATGTTTTGAATTTGATAAAACGCGAAAACAACAGAACCCGGCAGCAGGTCCTTTACTTTCATCCCAGTGCTGATGGGTATGGCGTCGAAATCGTGGTTCCACCGGCCATCGTAAAGGAGGAACTTCAGGTCATTGTAAAAACGCCGCCGGAAAAGCTTGCAGACGCTGCCGAGACGCAGCCGCACCCCAAGATCAAGACAGATAGCGTAAGCGTTTCTGAAGTCGGAAGTTGGCCGACGATCTATTATTGGGAACAAGGGCGGATCCACAAGATTGAGACTGGAGACTAGAAAGAAATGATCAACAAGTTCAACCGCACTCGCGATCCTGAGGGACCCAGCCTAAGCCTGCAATGAAAGCGAGATCCTCACGGATGCTCAAGTGGCGTGAGCGCCGCACACTCCGCTGCTGTGTAGGGTGTGGAGCGGGGTGGGCTTGCTGTTTCCGTTCGGATCACGCCATCACTGGTGGAACAGTAATTTTTTGGTCCTGCTTGCGGTGATATCGGAGTGACCGTGATGACGTATTGCTGCTGAGATTTTTGCTTGTCGGCTTGAATGATGAAGGCGTAGCCACCTTTCCAACACGACTCTGTGCCAGTACAATCCTGGTCTGTGATCACATCATCAATCAGGCAGGCCCTTTTAGCAGTAGGCGGGCTTGTGCTATCGCACTTGCTGCCTGATCTATGGCCCAGAGTTACGATATCGGGTGCATATCCGACATCAGGATAGCTTGCTCGATACCGGGTCTGAGCGGTGTTCAAGCCTCTAACTGTTGCCACGATGGTAGATTCGTCCGCAGGCTTGTGGGGATGGAGAATCGCTGACATCATGAAGAAGACGGGCAGGACCAGCAAACTGAGATAGCCAAGAATCAAGCCGGTCCGCGCAATGCCATTGCCTTTCAGCCGTCCCGTGCTCTTACGAATGCTCGAACGCGATATATGTCCGAGAATGATTGCCGGAATACCCAAGAGGAAATTGAAACAGAACAGCGCAGAGAAAATGCCCAGAATCAGGCTTGCGACTGCTTTGCCGTCGGTTTGGGCTTCTGGCAAGGCAGAACCCGGCGACTGCCCCGGAACCAGCGGGCTTTTGCATTTCGAACAATACGTTGATCCGCCGGGAACACTGGCGCCACAGGTTAAGCAAACCATAACCGGCCTCTTTGAAGATAGGTGAGAATCATAGCAGCCCACAGCACCTGACACCATGCCAAGAGCAATGCACCTTCGCCGTCAGGCAAGTGGGTTCCCTTTTCCTATACAGAGGAATAAAGGACGAACTGCTCGCCAGTGACTGGAGCTGGAGCGAGAACCGCATTGCGAAAAAGCTGATGAGAAGCAAGAACCCAGAGACTATCGCTACAGTTAAAACTGTTTTCGCAACCTTCGCCGAGATATCGTCATCCGCCGGCGGGTGGCTGATATCGGCATGAATGCTGCGCTGCGTAGAGGCTATAGGCTATCTTAAAATACTTGCTTCTATTTTCGCTTTATTTTGAGCGAATTCACCATGGAAGTCATTTCCGAAAGAACGGAAGTTAGCTCTTTGCTGCCTTTTAGGGGGAAGCTATCCACGTTTTTTGAACGATACGCCATTGTAACCACCAGTGCGCGGTTCTGCCCTGGAACGTAGTCATTAAAATAGCCACCGGCAGCGTCCGTTATATATGAAAAATACCAAACCGTTGCTCCGCTTGAAGGCGCATTACACCAGTCCTGGGATTTTGAGTTAGCCTTGCTTACATACAAATCGCTACGGGTATACGGAGCGGAGACTGGCGTTGATTCTTGCGTGCCGCATGGCGGGCTGGGCTGCACAGTCATAACAGCATCAACGCTGGGCGCGCCCATGGCTATTTCAGCGAATCGCCCGCCCTCTACTCCGCTTGCCTGAGAAGCCTGGGTGTTGATGTAAAGGATGTAGTTACCTTTGGTGATATTGACCGCAGCTGGAACGTGACGAGGTCTTGTTGCTGTCCATCCTGGCAGCAAAACAAGCTTCATATATTGATTTTCGTAAACCGTGTTTTGATTGTTTTGTTGCGCCTTTGACTGCTGTTGAGCGGTGCCTTGACTGCACCCAGCTAAAAGCAAAAAGTTCAAACCGCATAGAATGGTGAATTTTTTCATAAGATCTCCTCCCGATCTTTTACCGCGCTCTTGATTATTACGGGCAATCGGAAATTATTTCAACCGGCCAGAAGGGGCAGAATGAAAGTGATTCAGTAGTCGCCAGCCCCTCTACTCCTCCAGCTCCGCGCCAGGGGTGTAGCAAAATGCCCTCGATAGGTAGTACCCCTTCTTCCGTTTGACCCAAATTCGCGGCTTGGCTAGACTGAAAGATTACTGCTGCGTGGAGATTCCAACCATCAGCCGGTCTCAAATGCCAGAAAACATCAAGATCAAACTGCCTGACGGTTCCGAGAAGAGCCTGCCCAAAGGCGCAAGCGCGCTGGATGTAGCCAGCGCCATCAGTCCGCGCCTGGCTTCGGCCGCGCTGGCCGCCAAAGTTAACGGCACGGTTGTGGATTTGAACCGTCCCATCGAACAGGACGCCGAGGTCCGCATTCTCACCGAAAAAGACCCGGAGTCACTCGAGGTCTTTCGCCACTCCAGCGCGCACGTGCTGGCTACGGCCGTGCTGGAACTGTTCCCTGAGACCAAACTGGGACACGGCCCGCCGACCGAGAGCGGATTCTTTTACGACTTTTATCGCCCGACGCCCTTCACTCCTGAGGACCTGGCGAAGCTCGAAGCCAAGATGCAGGAAGTCGTGAACCGCGACGAGAAATTTGTGCGCGAGTATCAGCCGCGCCAGGAGAGCATCGCCCGTTACAAGAGCGAAGGTGACTGGATGAAGGTCCACTTCATCGAGAAGTTCACCGAAGGCGAAGATAAAGTTTCTTTCTACCGCAACGGCAACTTCGTGGATTTCTGCCGCGGCCCGCACATCCCCTCCAGCGGGCGCATCAAGGCATTCAAGCTTCTCGGCATCGCCGGGGCATACTGGCTGGGCGACGAAAAAAATCCGCAACTGCAGCGCATCTCGGGAACGTCGTTCTATTCCAAAAAGGAACTCGACGAGTGGGTGCACAAGCAGGAAGAGGCCAAGAAGCGCGATCATCGCGTGCTGGGGCAGCAGCTTGACCTGTTTTCCATTCAGGAGTTGGCCGGGCCCGGGCTGGTCTTCTGGCATCCCAAGGGCGGGTTGATCCGCAAGATCATGGAAGACTGGATGCGCGACGAGTACCTCAAGCGTGGCTACTCACTGGTCTACACGCCGCACGTCATGCGCGTGGATCTATGGAAGACCAGCGGCCATGAAGGCTACTTTGCCCAAAACATGTTCTCGCCCATCGAACTGGACGACGCCAACTACCGCATGAAGCCCATGAACTGTCCGGGGCACATATTGATTTATAAAAACACCCTGCGCTCGTATCGTGATCTGCCTGTCCGCCTGGGCGAACTGGGCACGGTCTATCGCTACGAGCGCTCCGGCGTGATGCATGGCCTGCTGCGCGTGCGCGGCTTCACTCAGGATGACGCCCACATCTTCTGTACCCCGGACCAGGTTGAAGATGAAATCGTGGGCTGCATTGATTTCGCGCTCTCGGTGCTGCATACCTTCGGCTTCAGCGATTTCCAGGTGGAACTTTCCACCTGGGACCAGAAAGACCGCCAGACCTACCTGGGCAGCGACGAAAACTGGGAGTTGGCCAACCGCTCTTTGGAAAACGCGCTCAAGCGCCGCGACATTCCATATAAAGTGATTCCCGGCGAGGCTGCGTTTTACGGTCCTAAGATTGACGTGAAATTAGTGGATGCCATCGGACGTCTGTGGCAGCTCTCGACTGTGCAGTTCGACTTCAACCTGCCCGAGCGTTTCGGCCTGGAGTACGTTGCGGAAGACGGCACGCGTAAACGTCCAGTGATGGTGCACCGCGCGCTCTATGGCTCGGTCGAGCGCTTCTTCGGCGTGCTCATCGAGCACTACGCGGGAGCGTTCCCGGTATGGCTCGCGCCGGTACAAGTCGTCATGGTGCCCATCAGCGAGCGCCACGCCGACTATGCCAACAAAGTTGCTGAAGAACTGCGGCAGGCCGGAGTGCGCGTGCACGTGGATCTGCGCAACGAAAAGATGAACGCCAAGATCCGCGAGCATGCGCTGCAGAAAGTCCCGTTTATGCTGGTCGTGGGCGATAAGGAAGCTGAGGCCGGCAAAGTAAATCTCCGCACCCGCGGCAGTGAGAAAACGCAGGACATGGCCACGAGCGACTTCGTGGCACATGTGACGAAGTTGATCGCAGAAAAAGCAACAACCCTCTAATAAAAATGTGTCATTGTTCAAGCGGCATGCATCTTTAATTTCAACTTTGGAAAATTATGGCGTTCCCCGGTTACTCTCCCGCGGCCCTCGACTTCTTGCGCAAGCTTGCCCGCAACAACCGCCGTCCGTGGTTTCAACGGAACAAGCATATCTACGAGCAGGAGATCAAAGCGCCCACCATCGAGCTGGTCACCGCCCTCAACCACCAGCTCATGGATTTCGCTCCGAACTACATCTCGCCGCCACAGAAGGCCATCTTCCGCATCTACCGTGACACGCGATTCTCGCACGATAAAACTCCTTATAAAACCCGCGTTGCCATTGTTTTTCACGTGCAGGGAGCTGAAAGCAAGACGTCAGGTGCATTCTTTTATTTTCACTTCAACGCCAAAGAGCTGCTGATTTGGGGAGGCGTCTATATGCCTCCGGCCGACGAGCTGCGGGCTTTTCGCACATTGCTGGCTGAGCACTACGAAGACTTCCGCAAGATTGTTCGTGCCAAGCCCCTGCGCGCTCTGATGGGCGATCTGCAGATGGAGCAGTTAACGCGCGTGCCCAAAGGCTTTCCGAAAGATCATCCGGCTGCGGACCTGCTGCGCGGCAAAGGATGGGGATTTGACACGACGCTGGCATCGTCCCTGGTCACCACTCCAAAACTCGTACCCGAGCTGGTGAAGCGCTTTCGCGTGATGACTCCATTCCTGGAGTTCATGAACCAGCCCTTAATCAAAAAGGCCCATAAACCCAAGCGGTTGCTGTTCAGCGTTTTCTGAAAATCCAGTTTGCAATCGCGGCAGAGTGCCTTATGCTTTTGCCATGCGCAAGTTCCAGGCTCTTCTGCTCTTTTTGGCCATCACGGCTGTTTTTTGCTCCGCCCAAATTGGCGAGAAAAAATTGCGTCTGGTTTCTCTGCATGCCAATGGCTCACAGCTCTACAGCGAAGCCCAGGTGCTCCAAGCCACGGGCTTGCAACTAAACGAAGAAGTAACCCAGCACGATTTGGAGGAAGCCGCAAACGAATTGGGCGAAACTGGAATGTTTGTAGGGGTGCACTTCCAGTTCATGCCGGTTGCCGAGGGCGTCAGCGCCACCTACCAGGTCACAGATAACGTCGGAACCGCGCCGGTTATCTTTGAGAATTTTGTCTGGTTTGCTCCCGATCAGCTTGAGAACGAGCTGCGTACTCGTGTTCCCCTGTTTCAGGGAAGGCTGCCCAACGCGGGGAGCCTGCTGCAAGATGTAAGACTGGCGCTGCAGGCACTGATCAACAACAAGAACATTCCAGGAACGGTGAAAACTAACGTGAATGGCCAGCTTGGCCAATTCATTTCCATAAGCTATATCGTCGAAGATGTGGAACCCCGCATTGCGGCCATCAAATTTCAAGGAGCCCAACAACTCGATAGCGCTCTGCTGGAGGATGCAGCCCATTCTCTTTTGCAGACTGCTTACAGCCAGAGCGCGGTGCAGACCTTCTGCAATTCCAATCTTAAGAGCCTTTACCTGGCCCGGGGTTTTCTGAAGGTGCGTTTTGGTGATCTGGTGTACAAACTTGCGAATGAATCCGTGCAGGAGCCTCTTGTCGAGGTCACCGTCCCAGTGGATGAGGGGCCGCAGTATCACTTTGCCGGAGTTACATGGACAGGAAATACCATCTCCTCGCCACAGGAACTCCAGAAACTTATCTCATTACAAAATGGTGACCTGGCGAATGCTGTTAGGCTGGAAAAAGATTTGGCCGGACTGCGACAATTGTATGGACCGCGTGGTTACCTCGGCGTAACCCACAAGGTGCAGGCCCATTTAATGCAGGATGGTACCGCAAGCTTTGAAGTGCAATTGCATGAGGGCGTGCCCTATCAAATGGGCAAGCTGACCATTCGAGGCGTGGACCAGGAGCACAAGGCACGAATACAGCAACTGTGGAAGCTGGCGCCTGGGGCAGCCTACGATGACACCTATCCAAGCAGGTTCATCAGTGAGTTGATCAAGAGTCACAAATGCTGCTGCGAACTCGCTGACGAATGAGAGCATTGACGATCAGAACAAGATTGTAGATGTTATGCTCGATATCAGGCCTTAACTTCGGCATTTTCGATATTGGTGCACCCTTATCTTTAGGGCGCTCCGCTTTCGCTGCGCGCATGCCAACTGCTTGGCGTTTGCCGTTAAGGCCTTCGAGATCATTGCGATGTTCATGTCGCGCGCCATTTTATCGGGGATCGCCTGGGCAGCTTGCAACGCCTCTTCGAGTGCGCGGCGAACCTCCGCTATCCGTCCTTTTTGCATCAATGGCTGACGCATCAGCGGCTACTGGCGGCGCAACGGCTTCTGGAAAAGACGAACGACAGCGTGGAGCAAGTTGCAGAATGCGTCGGCTGGCAGACGGCGGCAACCCTGCGGGTACACTTCAGCCGGCACCTGGGCACGAGCCCGATTTCGTACCGGCGGAAGTTCTTCACTCGATCGAAATGATTCACTAAGACCTAAACGGATTCAAAGAAAAAGCCCGGCAGCTACGCCGGGCTCCTGAGTTTCAATTCGAATTAATTACTGTATCAACTCGCCATTCTCGTCTTTCTCTTCCGGCGGGATGACCACGGCGGCGGCGACTTTATCTCCGCCATCCATTTGCAGCAGGCGTACACCCTGGGTGGAGCGGCCGGCCTCGCGGATACTGCTGGTATCCATGCGGATGATCTTGCCGAACTGGCTGATGACCATGACCTCCGAGTCTTCCTTCACCAGCATGATGGCGCTCACCCTGCCGTTGCGCTCGGTGGTTTTGACGTTGATCACGCCCTTGCCGCCGCGTGACTGCATACGGTATTCGTCAATATCGGTGCGCTTGCCGTAGCCCATTTCGGTGACGGAAAGAATCATGCGCGCCGTGGGTTCTTCTTCATCGGGAGCCCGCTTCTTGGTGGATTTGGGTGGAGCTTCTTTGGGCGTTACCGCCATGCCGACAATGTAGTCTTTCTTCTCCAGGTCCATGCCGCGTACGCCATAGGCGGGGCGGCCCATGGGGCGTACGTCGTCTTCTTCAAAGCGGATGGCCTGCCCCTCGTGTGAGGCCAGGAAGACAACTTGCTTGCCGTCGGTGAGGTGAGCGGCAACCAGCTCATCGTCTTTCTCGATGCCGATGGCAATGATGCCGCGCGACATGACATTGCTGAAATCCACCAGCGGCGTCTTTTTCACGGTTCCGTTGCGGGTGGCAAAGATGACGAATTTGCCCTCTTCTTCCAGGTTTCTCACCGGCATCAGAGCGCGCACGCTTTCTCCAGGCTGCAACGCCACCAGGTTGGCGATGGCCTTTCCTTTTCCTGCAGGACCCACATCGGGGACCTCATAGACCTTCAGCCAAAAGACGCGGCCGGTGTTGGTGAAGATAAGGATATAGGCGTGGGTCGAGGCGATGAACAGATACTCGACAAAATCCTCATCGCGCGTGCTCATGCCTTTGCGTCCGCTGCCCCCGCGCCGCTGCTGGCGGTAGGTGGAAACCGGGGTGCGCTTCAGGTATCCGGAGTGAGTGATGGTGACCGCAACCTGCTCGTCGGCAATCAGATCTTCCAGGGTGAGCTCGGCGGTTTCGTCTTGAATGACGGTGCGGCGCTCGTCGCCGTACTCTTTTTTGATCTCTTCCAGTTCTTTCACGATCACGCCACGCAGCTTCTTCTCCGAGGCCAGAATGGATTCATATTCAGCGATGTGTTCACGGATCTGCTTCAGCTCGGCAATGATCTCTTCTTTCGCGAGCTGGGTAAGACGATGCAGTTGCAGTTCCAGGATGGCATCGGCCTGACGCGTGCTCAGCTTGAAGCGCTCCATCAAGCCTTCGCGTGCTTCCAGGCGTGAGGCGCTGGCGCGGATCAGCTTGATTACAGCGTCGAGGTTGTCGAGCGCGATCTTATAACCTTCCAAAACATGTTCGCGTTCGCGGGCCCGCGCCAGCAGGTAGGCCGTGCGGCGGCGCACCACCTCCACGCGGTGGTCAATAAAGTGCTGAATGGCCTGGATCAGCCCCATCTCCTTCGGCTGTCCGTTGACCACGGCCAGGAAAATCATGCTGAAGCTCTCTTGCATGCTGGTGTGCTTGTAGAGCTGGTTCAAAATGATCTCCGGCTCGGCCCCGCGCTTGAGTTCCACCACGATGCGCATGCCGTCGCGGCCCGATTCATCGCGCACGTCGGAGATATCGTCAATCACTTTGTCGAGCACCAAATCCGCAATGCGCTTAACCAGGTTGGCCTTGTTGACCTGGTAGGGGATTTCGGTAATGATGACCGCCTTGCGTTCTTTGGCCAGGTTCTCGATGGAAGCTTTGGCGCGCATGATGAAGCGCCCGCGCCCGTCTTTGTAGGCACTGGCGATTCCGCCGCGCCCGTGAATGAAGCCGCCGGTCGGAAAATCGGGGCCTTTCACGATCTTCAAAATCTCTTTGAGCGAGGTCTCAGGATTGTTCACCAATGTGATGGTGGCCTCGAGAATCTCAGTCAGATTGTGCGGCGGGATGTTGGTGGCCATGCCCACGGCAATGCCGTTGGAGCCGTTGATCAGCAGGTTGGGGACCCGGGTGGGCAGAACCACGGGCTCGGTGGTGCTTTCATCAAAGTTGGCGACAAAATCAACCGTATCCTGGTCAATATCGGCCAGCAACTCGTGCGCAATCTTCATCAGCCGGGCTTCGGTATAACGATAGGCCGCTGGCGGGTCGCCATCCACGGAGCCGAAGTTTCCCTGGCCATCTACTAGCGGATAGCGCAAGCTCCACGGCTGCGCCAACCTTACCAGTGAGTCGTACACTGCGCTGTCACCGTGCGGGTGATATTTCTTCAAGCACTCGCCCACGACACCGGCGCATTTCGAAAATCGCCGGTTGTAGTGCAGGCCTTCGCGGAACATTGCATACAGAATGCGGCGGTGCACCGGCTTGAGCCCGTCGCGCACGTCGGGCAACGCGCGCCCAATGATGACCGACATGGCATAGTCGAGATACGAGTGTCGCATCTCCTCTTCAATGTTGATGGGCACCAGATTCGCCGCGCCAGGCGAGCCGGGAGGCAGACCGCCATTGCCGCTGGGTGGTTCAAGAGGAAGTTGAGGGTTATCGTCGTCAGCCATTAGCTTTCATTTCTCAGTTCTTCCCGCTCTTGCGGGATCAGTTCACAATGCTTTTGCGGTCCGTTTTCAAGCACACCGAGAGCTGTCGGTTCCTCTCAGAATTCAAGCCTGGAAATTGCTCTAAGTGCTTGTAAATACAGGACGTTAGTAGCGGAGAGCGCAACAAGAATTATACCACTAACTGGATAGTTTTGCAGGGCCGGCAGCCAATCGAAAACAGGGCCGGCGCTGAGCAATTGCGCGGGGTGTTAACTGTGTCCTTCAAAAGACTCAGTCGTCCCCCCAAAGAGAATTTTTTTCGCAAGCTCTGCAGCCGTATCCTTGCCGACTATATCCCGGGACGCATAATTCCCAAAATGGCACAATCACTTTTCGGGATTCTTTTCAATTCTGCAACGGAAACCGCTTCCGAAGCACAATCCTCAAGAAGGGCAGTTGCGGTGCCGCATATGAATCATCATGTGCGTCTCTCCGTGTGCCCGATTTCAATATCCGATAAGGAAAAAGGAGTTTTAACAATGAGTGCAAATTCGAATCGTCACCAAGAAATCGTCAAGAGACTTCTTGACAGCAAAGCAGTAGATTTCACAGCAATCGGTAAAACGGTCGCCGAACTTGGCCCGTCGCTTGCGGTCGCCGATGAACCCTGGGAGGGCTTCTGCGGCACCATGCGCAGGTTCATCCACGTTTATCAGATCTTCAATCCGGAGGTCCCGGTGGAAGAGTTGGGTGGGCTGGCAGGTGTCTCTGGGCAGTTGAAGTAGAACCTTCCTACCAATCATGCGGGAGCACGGCAGACCGGCACGAAAGAACTCACCATGAATGTCCAAAAACACGCGTGGAGCAAAGAAGATCTGGCGCGGCGTCTCTGTCATGCTCTCGATATTGCCCGGCAAGCCCTCGAACACCTCGCCCAAGAGGGATACACCGATCCCGAGGAGCGGGGCAACAGTGTTCGTCCGGAAAAACTGGTTTCTGAGACAGCTTTTTTTCTGCTGGCGGCCTCTACCGCGGCCGATTGCAGTGAGGTGCGTGAGCGCATTGAGCGTGTAGCCCAGCTTCTGATTCCTCATGCTCGCAGCGAGCGCATGCTTCTGGGTCTCTGCCTGCACCCGGCGCTCGCCCTGGATTACGCCCAGGCGCACATCTGTCTCACAAGGCTCGGATTTCCCGATGCGGGCTTCGATGCGCTGCTTCGCCAAAGCGCGGGCTCCCAGGCACGTGCCGGACGCGAACGCGTTCCTCATCGCATGCTCGAACAGGAGTGGATCACTGCAGTTTGGGAGAACCCTGGCCCCGCTTCGCACTTGCGCACTCCGCCGGCAGCGCTCGATTCCGTTCTCAATCAGCCAATGGATTTGCTGAACGGCAGCCGGGAAGACATTTATGCATTCACGCACGCGTTGATGTATGTGCGGGATTTCAACATCCGTCCCCGGCGTCTGCCGCGCCGCAGGGCGGAGATACTGGCGGAAGCCGAGGCCGCGCTCGCCCGCTGTCTCGATGAACAGGATTACGACCTGGGCGGTGAGGTGCTGCTCGGCTGGCCGCTCACAGGAAAATCGTGGAGCCCGGCGTCGGTGTTTGGGTTTCGTGTTCTGGCGCAGGTTGAAGACCGCGCTGGATTTCTTCCCGCATCGAGCACGCGCCTCGCGCGTCTTGCCAAGCTCGAAGGCGAGGCCCGTACCTGCTATTTGCTGGCGACGGCGTATCACACGGCCTACGTGATGGGGTTGCTATGTGCCGCCGCACTGCAAGCGGGAAGCGCCCCACCGTTGAAGCTCCCCACAGGGAAGAGTACGGCGGTACAGGGAAGCGGGACTTTGGTTCTTCGCTTTCTTGATGCTGATAAGAACAAGGACGCTGATGCACGCAGTGGGCACTGGCGGGGTGAGTTGGAACAACTTACATATCCGGAGCGCGATGCTATTGCAGGCTTGCTTTTGAACATTGCCCTGCGCAGAAAAGCCAGCCGGGGAGAATTTGACGCCCTTCGGGAGTTGCTCAAGCTCGCCTATTCGTGCGGCTTGTCGGATACGCCCGCTGCAAGCCAGGCTGCGGAGATGTTAGAGCGCCTGGCTACTTACGCCAGCATTACTGGAGCACAGAAGGCGGCAGCTAAATCCCGCGCTGATGTTGGTGCCGTAGGAAATCCTTCTATCCACGTAACCCGTGAGATCCGCGGCTAGTTTTTCCCCTGCTGTTTGGGCAACCGGAATTCATAGCCGCGCTCTTGGTTAATCTTGGCGGTCTTATCGAGGTCCAGGTCAGCCAGCAAAATCTTGTGTGTCTTATAGTCGCCCGCCAGGTTATACAGCGTATCGCCTACGATCGCATAATTACCGATCTCGATCATGTGTCCATCGCGGAAGACCAGAATGGTAGTGGGCTGCGGATCGGCGGCCGAAGTCCTTTCTACATCTTCAGTCGTCTGGTTGGCTGCCATCTGCCCCGCGGGCAGAGTGCTGGACGGGTTAAACCGAATAGGTGGAGCCTGGTATCCTGGCCGGTTTTCAAAGATGGTCGGTGCCGGGGCCTCTGGCTGCGCCGGCTGCTCGGCTGCCTGTTGCTGCTGTTGGTCGCTGGAATCCGGGGGCGGGTAGTCGGAGTAGTAGACGTAACCCGGCGTCGGCAAAATGTGAGTGCGACGGCGGAAGTTGCGATCGCGGTCCCGATCGCCATCGCGGTCACGATCTCTATCACGGTCAATACTCGTGAAAATCGGTCGGTTGAAGTTATTCTGACCCACTGGCGTACCCGGGGATGTGCCGCGCGGAGTGGCCTGGGGCGCGCGTCCGCGCTGGGAATCGCCGTTAGACACCGCTCCCGCCTGATTATTTGAACCGGCTGAGCTGTACATTCTCGCCTGTGCGTTGGCGATTGAAATGGATATGGTGAGAACCACTACTCCGGCAAGAAAGCTCGTCTGTCGCATAAAAGGCCTCCTGACATATGCCCTCTGAGCGTGCTCTACCTTATATTCTAGGCATGCAAGGCAGGAAAGTAAACAATATTTGTAAGTAATCACTTACTAACTATCTACTGCAAAGCCCAGGTAATCAGTATTGCGTTGTGCTTGCAGTCGCTATTAATTTCCCTGTTGTTTCGGCAACCGGAAATCATAGCCGCGTTCTTCGTTGATCTTGGCGGTCTTATCAAGGTCCAGGTCGGCCAGCAGGATCTTGTGCGTCTGGTAGTTCCCCGTCAGGTTATACAGGGTATCGCCCACGATGGCGTAATTACCGATCTCGATCATGTGCCCATCGCGGAACACCAGAATGGTAGTGGGCTCGGCTTCGCTGGCTGCGAGGTCCTCTTTTTTCCCAGTTGGCTGGTTCGCCGGTGCAGTGGAATTATCACTCGACGAAGGTGCTGCCGTGCTCGGCTCACTGGGGCGGGCCGGCGGAGCCTGGTATCCAGGGCGATTTTCAAAGATGGTCGGCGCCGGCGCTTCTATCACTTCCACAACCGGTTGTTGAGGTTGTTGTTGCTGGTCTTCATAAGCCGGCGGAGCTTCATCAGATACCGGATACGAGTAGTACGGGTAATACACCGGCACGGGCACCGGTACAGGAACAAAATGATGGTGGTGATGGAACAGAGGCGTAGGACTATTCGAAATAAAGAACGGCCTGTTGAATTGGCCGGAAGGCACCTGAATGGGCGAAGTCACGCTGGGCGGAATACCCGGGGTAGGGTTATTCGGTCTGATGGAAGTGACCGAAGCTGGGACGCCCCGGAACATTACACTACCTTGCGCATTAGCAATTGAAATGATTAACGCCAGGATCGACAATCCGGCGAAGAAGCCTGTCCGCCGCATAGAAGCCTCCGTGTACGAAACATCATACTCTCAACTATGAGCCTGTACATCTTTTTAGATGTTCCAGCGGGCTAAAGGTACATAAATTTTTGTTCCGTGGGGTTGTAAAGTTTCTTGACGCCTGCAGACCTATCGCAGTAACGAAAGGGCAAATACCACCTGCACGGCAACAAGCCCAAAAAGCAGGATTTGCGTCCCGCGGCGATACTTCGATTCCAGCAGATCGGAGGCAATTCCGCCCACAAAAACATAGACAAACGGCGCGATCCAAACCGCCGGCGCTGTCCGCGGGAATTGCAGCAGGCCGAGCACCGCCATGACCACGAGCGGTGTCCAATTACCAAAATAGCGGGTCCGCTTCCAGCAGAAGAAAACAACCAGTCCCAGCAGGAATAAAGCTACAGTCGGCCAGTTTCGGAGCTGCAGCCAAGGCGCAAATATGCCGCGTGGCGGCAGGTTCAGCGGGAATAGCTGACCGGGATGAGCGAGCCACCCCGAGGCCGAACCTGGCACAAGATTAAAGACGGAGTCATTCCATCCATAGCATCCCCAAAGAAAAACGCATGCTATAAGAAATGCCGCCAGAAGAACGGCGGCAGCCGCCAGCTTGCGATCGGGCGGAGAGAGATACAGCAGAAAAAAAACCGCCAGAGCGGCGCCCAACATAGCAGCGCCCATGTGGGCTGCGGCAGTAAAGCCGAAAGCCAGCCCCAACAGCACAATGCGCGGCGGCCATCGGCGCGGCGGCGAGTAAAGCGTGTGTCCGACGCCGATGGCGGTGTACACGATTCCAAAGAGCCCCCAGACAGCGATGATCTCCGCATTGATGGTTGAGCTCGCCTGAATCACCAGCGGGGAAAAACAGAACAGCGCCAGCGCCACATATCCGCCTTCATTATTGAAGAGCCGGCGCGAGACCCACCACAACGCCCCGCCCAGCCATAAACCAAAGATAAGAAACGGCAGGCGATAGAGCGCGGGTAAAAAACGCTGGAACCTGGCAGTGTGTGGCTGGTCTGGTTGCAACTCCTGCCCTGCTTGTAACTCCGGCTTAAACAGGGCTGTGACCCGGTAGAGCAAGATCGAATCTGTGACCGGGTTTTTTTGTGGTTCAGGATTTTGCAGTTCAGAATTATGCCGCTCCGGTCTGACCTGAGAGCCTGTGACTTCCATGCTCCGGTTGATGACTTGGACCTCCTCCAACGAAAGCGGGGTTTTATAGGATGCCAGTGCTGCCTCGAGTGCCAGCGCCAGCAGCAGAAGACCACAAAAAATCTGCGGACGCCCAATCTCCACCCCGAAAAAGGTCACACAAGAGTTATATAGAAGGTTGGCCTCTTCGTCTAAAGAACCTTTTCTTCCGTATTGATTTGGAGTAGCTTTCCAATCGGCCTCAATATGGCGCTTCCCAAAAGCCGGATTCCCGTGGGTCTGCTGGCGCTCTTTCTGCTGGTGGCCGCGAGTCTTTTGTCAGGATGGCTTCCCGCCGCCCGCTTTGAGCGCGAGCAGATCAACATTCAAGTACACCCAGATCATATAGTTGTTGATGGCGTTTACTTCTACCGGAATCCCTATCCTTTTCCTATCGTGCAGGGACTCTCCATTCCTTTGCCCGCTGACGACCGGCATCCGCTGCCTGCAGAACTCGAAGCCGAGGAGTTATGGCCGCGGCCGCAGGCATTCCTGCTGCGCAATCTTTGGGGAGAGGCGCGTTTCGCTTTGCCGCTGCAAGCACACGAAGCGGTATGCCTGCGCGTGCATTACTACCAGCAGGCGCCCACTTCGGATGCGCGCTACATCCTCACGACGACCCGTCCCTGGATGCGTCCGCTGCAATCCGGCGAATATTGGCTGGTTCCCGAGGGGGTAACGTTGCTGCGGTCGAACTATCCTTTGCGCACCATGCCGGGAGGAAGAGGTGTGGCCGTGTTTCAACAAACGCAATTCATGCCTGATCAGGATTGGATATTCTCCTGGAGAGCGCAATGATCTTATTTAACTCATTCATCAAGCGTTGTTGCTGCATTGCTTTCTTCATTTTTTGTTTGGCTACACCCGCCCTGGCCAATCAGCCACCCGGACCGGGGGTAAGCCTGCCGCAAATACTCATGCTGCCCATGATGGCGCTCTTGACCGCTCTTGGCGGCGGATACGCCATCCTGCGATTGCACAAGCGATCGAGGTTCATCACGATCGTGCGCGGGGGTGTGATCACCATCCTATTTTTGTTGGGATTTACGCACGAAGGTTTTTCCATGCTGGTGACCTTGATCTTCGGCGTTCTTGCCCTGGTTCGAGGTATCCGCATGATCGTCTGGGGAGCGAAGCCGGCGAAACCCGCTGAGTCTGCAGAATCCGAGCCCAGTGCTTCTCCGGAACCCGGTGCCTCTGTAGAAAAAAGCCCTTCCCAGCAGCCCTGGCCCAAGGTCTCACGCTGGCGGCTGATCACCGCGGGAATCCTGCTCAGTGTTGTTGCCATTTATCTCATGGGCAGCGCTCTGGTCTTTGTTAATTACTGGCCCGACACTTACGAGTACTCGCAGGTCACATATCTGAAGAAGCTGCTGGCTGCTGAGATCGCCTATGGCCGCGCCCAGAAACAGCAGACGGGCGAAACGCGTTTTCACAGAATCAAGCCGGGCGAAGTGGGCCCATGGTATTACTCGGAGATCCTGCTGCGGCACGGCAACGTGCGCGTCGACTTCAGCCCCGACAATAAGCACTTCACCATCTACATTCTTCCTTACGCCAGCTTTCCGCCGTGGCCCTAAATTCCGGTAACGCCATCGCCATCTTTTCCGTATCCGGATATCTTGAGGATGCAAAATAGTTCCGGCTAATCCAGCTCTTCAATCCGACCTGGAGGATCGCATTTTTCGCAGAAAGTCGAGCTGGCGGCCGGGAGCGTTTTCGAATTGTTCTGCCCGCATCTCAATCGTCTCAGATTTGTGCAGATTGAATTTGTCTTCCTTGTAACTTGTACCTGATAAGCTTGTAGCTGATTTTTAAATGGTGGGAGCCCCCGGCTTCAGCCGGGGGTAAGCATCACATAAAATTGGGCTTCAGCCCCGGCACACCATGAAGCCAGCCTCACAAACGATCCGAATTTTCTTCATAAGAGCCAAAGAAGATCATCGTTCACTTCCAAACTATTCACAGCCCCAACCGGGGCGGCGCATTATAGCCCAGCACTTTCAGTGCTGGGTAAGCGAATATGAAAATTCTTTCCGCACTGTCGTAGGCCCGCGCGTAGCGAAGCGGAGCGCCTGAAAAAAACAACCATGGACGAAAAAAATGCACTGCACACCACCGCCCGCAGGTTCTGCCAGGAGCGCCACTCACATTGGGCGAAGAAGTACAACGAGCTCGGGTCGGCAATGGATTCGCAAGAAGGCCTCAGGCTCTTCCCGCGCTACAGGCTTGATGAAGCCATGCTGGTCGAGATCGAGCGCCTGGTTCCATCTGAATTCACCTCGCTCCAACACGCCCGTGCTTCTCTGGCTGTAGCGGCAGAGCAGGCATGTAATGCGCTGCTGACAGAGTTCAAAGGCAACGGCCCCGAGACTGTTGCTATAAAAGAGGAGCTTTCCGCCTTTCATCAGTACATCAACCAGTTCGGAGAGGCAGAGCTGAAAACCATTACGGCGCTGCCCTACAGGAGAGTGCTCACACAAATCGAGAGCGAAAAATTCTGGAAGACCTTGCAGGCCCGCTGGGACATCGGCCGGGAGCATTGTTGGTATCCCTTAAGCGAGACCAGCAGGCCAGAGCAGGTCATTGCCTTTCATCGAGAACTCTGGAATGCGCGCGACGCAGACACCCTGCTCCGCCGCTTCCTCACCGAGCGCAAGATCGAACGCTGCATTCTCTTCCGTGAAGTGCCGCCTGACTATGAAATAGCATCGTCACTCGCACCCAGGCACTACGACGGCGACGAGTCATTCCTGACCAGCGATTTCGAATGGGTGCTGTATGTCTCCCACGAATCGTCAGTAACAGTAGCTGGCACACTAGCAGAATTCTTCCGCAACGCCTGGCCAGATTCAGCCCAGGTGACCTATGGCGGCCCGTTTCATACAGAAGACCTGAGAGGGACATGGAAATGGTGATGCCCAGAGCATAACCGGGGTGCCCCATTCGCGCCCCAGCGCGAGTGGGATAGCCTGATCTAAGCATATGTCTCATGTCACGACTCCAAACGTGCCTTGGTTATCTTCACTTTGAGCTTGGGGGTCTCAGTAGCCAATGTCAATCCTTGAGTGCCATAATGGTATCAAACTGGCACCATACCGTTCATTCCACCCAAATCCATGCCATCCTATCCTCGTGTACCCGAAAGGAGGTACAAGAAATGGGCATTAAAGATATCTTCAGCAACAAGCCCCGCTGCCAGCACTTCCACGAGAACGGCAGCCGCTGTAAAGCCGATCCTCAGACCGGCAAACCCTTTTGCTTCTTCCATGATAAAGACCCCGGCCAGAAACAAAAACAAGCCGAGGCCCGCAAGCAGGGCGGCCAGGCCCGCAGCCACACCCTGGAGGCCATCCTGCCGCCTAACTTCAAGCTCCCACCCCTGAAAGATCTCTCCCAGATCAACGACTTTCTGGATGAAATCGCCGGCCACGTCGCTCAGGGAGAAATGGACCTGCGCACCGCCCGCTTTTTCTGCTACATCGCCAACACCAAACTGGCAGTCATGAACGCCCAGGCCCGCCAGCAGCGCCAAACCAATGCCGATAAAAAACCGGCGCGGGAGAAGTTTTTCTTTACCCCGCTTCCCCGCTGGGAAGCGCGCAGCTCCCCCGCCAGCAACTCCGACGAGAAGAAAAACGGGGCGCATCCGGCCATCCTGGGCACAGCTAACCTTGCCCCCTCCATCGTGCTCGGCAAACGGAACCAACCCCAACCCCAGTCCCAATCCGAAGACGCTCAAGAAGTCACCCAATCAGCCCGGCAGGAGCAAAGCCCGCGGAACAGCGCTGGCCCTGACTCGGCTGCGAGCACACCCGCATGGCACAGCACCCCTGCTTTGACCAATACAGAAACCGGGCCGCAGGAAGAACAGCCACAAAATCCACAACCAGCGCAGGAGTATGAACGAGTCTGGGACGTTCGTACCCGGCCCCCCAGATTCATAGCCCGAAACCTGCCGAAAGACCCGCCTCCCTGCCCGACCTATTGAGGGAGCCGGAGAATTGCGAGAACGAAAGAAGGCAGATTCACAAGGTTTGAAAAGCCTTCCAAAATGGAATGCAGGGCCAGGGGTAAGAAGAAGAAAATGAAGAAAAGGCCCTCTAGATCTTTGAAAATCCGACTTTATGTTTTGGCTGAGCACTGATTGCTTGCTTTGGCCTCGGCGTACCTCCGCGTCCTCTGCGGTGAGGCTAGCTTTTCTGAGTACTGAGCACCGAGTACTGAATACTGTTTTTCCAACCCAGCAAGCAAGGGGGGCTCCCCCACAACCCGATCCGCGAAAATCTGCGTGATCCGCGGTGAGTTTTTTCTGAGAAACTATTTTCCCAGCGGTACACCTTCCAGCGACTTCAGCCTGCCCACGGGATAGCGGTCCTTATACGGGTCCCACCAGGGCGAGTGTTTGTAAAAAAAGTTCAGGCGCGCATCCGGATCGGCGGCGAACTTGGGGTCGCCGGCTACTTTGGCTTCAAACTCCTGTTTCAAGTTGGGATCTTTGGCCATCATCTCGCGGGCGAGTTTTTCCAGCACGTAGCTCTCGCCGTATTCTTTTTGCTCGAAGATGGCGTCGAAAAAACCCCAGCTCACGGCGGAATCGGGGCCATCAGGTTCCAGGAAATGAATGGCCACTTTGGCGGCGCGCTGGTCCATGGGCACGACCACCGAGCCTGCGGGGAATGAAAGTGTTTCCTGCACGGTCTTGCAGATCGCCTGAGCGCGCGCACCGGATTGGGCCGCCGCTGCGACAGGGATACGCCCTTCGAACGGCTTGGTCTGCCATGTGGGCGTGCAGCGATAGGTTTCTACCTCGGCGCTCCAGGGCGCGGTGGTGCGCTCGAAGCGCAACCCGTGTGCTTCGAGGACGGCGATGATCTGCGTCCATTGCGCGGGAACAATGTAAGCCACAGGCGGCACAATGGTGAGTGCAGGTTTGAGCGTGGTCTGGCGCGGGACATCCTGCTCCCATGGTTCGTGGCTGTACTCAATGCGCAGGGCGCCGGAAACTTCGCTCAAACTGCGGGTGTACTGGTATCCCAGAAAATGAAAGGGCTGGGTCTCGGTGGACGTAAGCTGCAGCGGGAAAGCGGCCGCAGGGTTAAAGTTTTTTCCGGCAGCAATGGTAGCGGCATCGGCTGCACGGTTCATGCTGACCAGTTTGGCGGCATCGCGGTTGATGGCCTCGAGCAGCGCGCGCAGAATTTCGTAGTTGCCGGTCACGCGCGTCTTGTAGTCCTTGAGCATGTGCAGTTCGACCAACATACCCGGACGGTTCTGCAGAATCATGTAGCCGGTGGAAAAGCGTGGCGTGTCCTGCACGGCAGTCAGTCCTTTGGAGGGGTCGGTCTCGTCAACCAGATCAATGTAAGGACCAATCTTGTGTCCGGCAGCGGTGACAGACTGGTCCAGATAGGGCGCCAACGTTTCCTTCTGCCAGGCCGCCAGCGCGGGATCAACATCCGGGCCGGTATCCAGCGCGTAGGTCACGTCGTACTGGTAGTCGGCGCCGTCGGTCACGTGGTCGTCAACAAAAAAATCGGGCAGCCATTTGTTAAACAACTTCAGGAAGGCGCGCGTCTCGGGCGCATCGGCTTTCAGGTAGTCGCGGTTCAGGTTCAGGTTCTGCGCCTGCGTGCGCCAGCCCATCTGCTCCGGGCCGTTTTGATTGATGCGGTTGTAGGGGCCGAAGCGTTCATGGCCGTCAGCGTTGTAAATAGGAATGATGACGACCACGGCGTGCTCAAGCAGCGCAGCTTTGCTTTTGGTAATGACCATGTCGCGCAGCAGCGCCAGGCAGGAATCTTTGCCATCCATCTCGCCGGCGTGGATGGCATTCTGAATCAGCACAATCGGGCGGTTCGCCTGATGCAGCGTCGCCGGATCAAAGACCCCGTCTTTGGACGCGATCACCACCACCAGGTCGCGGCCCTCGCCCGTCTTGCCAAAGGTTTCGACCTTCACCTGCTTGGGGGCCGCCGTCGCCACGCGGTGCACATAGGCCATGGTCTCGTCATAGCGCGGCGTGATGCGGTAGTCAGAAATCTCTGTGGGAGTACGCCAGTCGGCGGGGTCAGGAGTGGTTTTTTGTGCAAACGCCGCAGTTATTAACAAAAAAGAGATTGCGAATGAACACCGGGTTCTTTTTCTCAAGCACTCACTTCCTTTTTTTTGCCGATCGCAACTTGTGCCGGGCCTTCTTTTTTTCGAGCAGCACCGTCACATGCGCGATGGCCGCGTTGTCTGTCCCCATGCCTTCAGGAGTTTTAGCTTTGATGCCCACGTCCCCGGCTTTGATTCGTAATAATTCAGCGACGTGAGCCTGAATCCTGCCGGCGTGGGGACCGATCTTGGGCTCGGCCAGGATCAGCGTCGAATCCACGTTGGCGATGGCGTAACCCGCGCGCTCGACCTGCTTGAGGGCTTCCGCCAGAAAGATGGCCGACTTTGCGCCCTTCCACCTGGGATCAGAAGGAGGAAAGTAGCTGCCGATATCGCCCGCCGCCACCGCGCCCAGCAGCGCGTCAGTGATCGCGTGCAGCAGCACGTCGCCATCGGAGTGTCCGGCAAGCCCCTTGTCATGCGGCAGTTCAACGCCGCCAATCATCAGGGGAATACCAGGCTTAAATTCGTGTGAGTCCCACCCGTAACCAATTCTCATCATAAGATTTAAAAAACTTACCGCGGATTTCACGGATTAACGCGGATTTTTATAATTCACCGCAGAGGACGCGGAGGTACGCAGAGGATTTTAAAATCTGCGTTGATCTGCGTTCATCCACGGCGGAATTCTTAAGCTTTTTTCTGGCTTATAAAAAACTCTGCCAGCTCCATGTCTGCCGGGGTTGTGATCTTGATATTCCGCGGCGAGCCCATGACCACCACTACCTCGTGCCCGGAGCGCTCGACCAGCGAGGCTTCGTCCGTGCCTATGAAGCTGTCGGCGGCGGCTTCATCAAAGGCCTTGCGTCCGATCTTGTAGAGAAACCCTTGCGGGGTCTGCGCCATCACTACCTGCTCGCGCGGGATGGTAAGGGTAATCACCGCGCCCGCCGCTGCAGGCTCGACTTTTTTGATCGTATCCACCGCCGGAACTCCGGCGATGGCTGCGCCTGATTTTTTCACTGCGGTGATCACCGACTGAATGGTTTCGACTTCCACAAATGGGCGAACAGCATCATGCACCAGTACAATATCGTCGTCTTTCGCGGAAATGCTGCGCAGCGCATTCGCGACGGATTCCTGGCGGTGCTCGCCGCCTTCGACCATCTGCACCGGCTTTTTCAGATTTTCGTGCTCCAACTGGCGGCGGAATGGCTCCATCTCATTCTTGCGCAAGGCCACGCAGATCTCGCTGACCTGGCTGCAAGCAGCAAACTTGCGCAGGGTATGAATAAGGATAGGGGCGCCGGCCAGTTCGGTAAATTGTTTCGAGGGCCGAGAGCCTTTTTTTGCGCCGGCGCTCATGCGCGTTCCCAAGCCTGCTGCCGGAATGATGACGAAAACGTTCATTGAGCAATTTAGAAGTATAGCAGTGGGATTGGTTAATTCACCGCAGAGGACGCTGAGGTACGCGGAGGTTTTTGGGAAGTTTTCGAAAGGCACTGAGGAATTTTTCGGGACGATACAATCATCGTCTCGACTCCATCGGGGAGAGGGAAGAATCACAGATGGCCCGATAAAGGCCGCGGGTAATTCCCATCTCCATCGGAGGTCCTTCGCCCCGCAAAAAACGCGGGGCTCAGGATGACAGTCTTGAGAAACGGGGAACTTGCAACCGGGACTGATAACTGGCACCGGTGATAAACTCAGTGCTTCACGGCAAAAGAAAATGCGAACAGTTATTTCCATAGGTTTCGCGACTTTACTTCTATGTTGCGTCGCAACCGCTCAGGAAAACCCCCGGGAACCTTCTACCGCAGAAGAGCGGGCGCGGGAGGTGGCCATTGCGCATAAGCTGGAAGCGGCGCCGCTCGATGAAAGCCTTTATCCTGAGCGCGCATGGGCGATTCGCTGGGTCATTGAAGTTCCCGATGTGCACGTGAATTTATGTCCAAGCGTGTTGGGAGATTTCAGGAAGTCGAAGTACAAGTATTCTTCCGAGATCATCGGCCAATTGGCACTTTCGAGTGCCGCCTTTGCCATCGAACATCCCAACAAGGTGAATGATCCTGTGGCACAGTACGTGGCCGGCGTAGAGGGTGTGCTGAAGGCTTACAAGGCAATCCTCAAGATCAAACCCGAAGCAAAATCGGAGGCGCTTGACGAGCTCTTGCAACAACAAAGCTACGGGCAACTGGAAGATTTTGTCCGAGATCACCCCTGCAAAGCGCCAAAATCACTCCCGGCATCGCTATGGTTGAGTACCTCTTCGTCTACGGAACCCTAAGGCCGGAACACGCTCCGCCGGAGATCGCCGCGATCGTGCGTCAACTGAGGCACGTGGGAAGCGGCGCCATTCGCGGGTTTCTTTATGATTTAGGGGAGTATCCCGGGGTGCGGCTGGCGGCTGATGGCAACGAGATTCACGGCGAGGTTTTTGGCTTCGACTCGCCTTCGGTCTTCGAATCCCTCGATGCCTATGAGGGATACGATCCCAAAAACTTGGACCAAAGCTTATTCTTACGCAAGCAGTGTGAGGTTCGTCTTAAAGATGAAACCCTGCTTTGCTGGGTCTATGAGTACAATCGCCAGCTGCCCAGCTCGCAACGAATTGATGCCTGGCCTCCGGGGAAGAAATCGACCTAAAACTGCCTACCGCGGATTTCACGGATTAAGGGCCTTACCGCAGAGGACGCGGAGATGCGCGGAGGCCTACTCTATCGGCCGCTCTACGATCACTGGATGCGTTGTGCGATTCGCGGTTGTATCCGGCGTACGCACGGGTTCGGTGCGGACGTTGTTGGCGTGGCCCGGGCGCTCGTCGAATTTACCGAAGATCATCTTGCCGGCGGTGGTCTGCAGCACCGAGGTCACCGAGATATCCACGGTCTTGCCGATCATCTTGCGGGCGTTATCCACCACCACCATGGTGCCGTCATCCAGGTAGGCGACGCCCTGGTTGTACTCTTTGCCTTCCTTGAGGATAAAAACTTTCATAATCTCGCCCGGCAGCACGATGGGTTTGAGCGCGTTGGCCAGCTCGTTGATGTTGAGCACGTCCACGCCCTGGAGCTGGGCGACTTTGTTCAGGTTGAAGTCGTTGGTGATGATTTTGGCCTCGTAGAGCTTGGCCAGTTCAATCAGCTTGAGATCAACTTCGCGCACGGCGGGGAAATCATCCTCCACGATCTGCACCGTGATCGAAGCCATCTTCTGGATACGCTGCATGATATCGAGCCCGCGCCGTCCGCGGTTCCGCTTCAACGGGTCGGCCGAATCGGCCACCAGTTGCAGCTCGCGCAGCACAAACTGGGGCAGCACCAGCACGCCATCCAAGAAGCCGGTTTCGGCAATATCGGCAATGCGGCCGTCAATGATGACGCTGGTATCCAGGATCTTGTAAATCTTCTTGCCCATCTTTTCGCCGCCAAAGATGCCTCCCAGCGCCGAAAGGTTGAGCAGGTCGCCTTTGTTGGCCCCGACAATCAGGCCAACGTAGGCCATGAGCAGCATGACCAGCAGTTGCAGGAAGTGTTGCGTGTTGCCCAGGCCAAGGCTCTCGCGGATGACAATGCTGAAAAGATAAGCCCCGAAGATGCCCAGAATGCTGCCGATCACGGCGCCGATCAGCCGCTTCAGGCTTACGGTGCGCAGGCGCATCTCGAAGACCAGAATGGCCAATGCAATGACCGCTCCGGCGGCTGCAGATTGAACGGGATTCAATCCAAAGGGACGCAGGAACCAGGCCGCTACTCCCAGGGTAATTACAAAAAGAGAACGAATGAATGCCAGATCCACGTGGGACCTCCTTGCCACCCCGGGCGCTTGCGTAGAGAGGTCCGGGAAACCTGTAATGCGAAGCCGTTTTATTAAGATCTTTCGAATGAGGGGTTGCTTCGCTTTCCGCCGCTCTCCCGGCGGAAATACCTCTATATATGTCACCGCAGTATACCCTACACTTCAGGCCCTACTACACGGATGTTCACTTCTGACCACTTTTTCTACATTGATAGACCTGCCCCATTCGAAAGTACGTAGCGAAGGCAGGGCGTAGTTTTAGCGATCTTTTGGGCCGCAGTTATCCAGAAAGTAAATAAACTACCCCGCTTTAATGTTGACTAATATGCCAACGCGTTGCATCTTGATTGAGGAAGTTTTTGAGCAGCGCCACTCGAACTTCACGAAAGCCTCCCGCGAGGCCTAGAGCAGTGGCCATGCCAGCAAGTTAGGCCGAAAGGGAGATGAGCGGCCTTTATCCCCGAAACCTGGGGGGCTAAACCCGGCGCAAATTCTCGGGGGAGAACGCGCCGGTTTTTGCTTTTTTTGGAAGAAAAAGCCTACCGCGGATTTCACGGATCACGCGGATTTTCTAATTCACCGCAGAGGACGCGGAGGGGCGCAGAGATTTTTAAAATCTGCGCGAGCTGCGTTGATCTGCGGCTAAGATTTTAGCTCTTCCTCAAGTACTAAATGCTGACTACTGGCAACCGGGGAATTGACTACTTCGATCCGCGTTTATCCGTGAAAATCCGCGGTAGGCAGTGTCTTTCCTGGAAGCTGCTTCTAACGCACGATACGCATCTTGTCCCAATCGTAGGTAAACTTCTTGCCGCAATCCAGGCATACGACATAATGGCTGGCGGGGGTGCTCACACTTTCCCACAACGCCGAAGATTGGCCTGAGCGGCCGGGCGGCGTCCAGGATGCCGTGAACGGCTGCGAGATCTTCCGGTGGCGGCAGGTGACCGAGAGTAGTTGCAGTATCTTTTCAACCATAAGAACTTTCAAACCATACGAACAAGGAACCTTCGCGGAAGCGCGAACCTTGTTGGCACGCGCAACATTAATATGAGGGCTTCGCAGTAAAACCGCTACGCCCTCGCCAACTGCTCGCGCTGGCTCGGCGCTCGCATTTGGCTCACCCAATATGAGGGCTTCGCAGTAAACCGCTACGCCCTTCGCCTTCCGCTCAATACTTCTTAATGTCTAAGCGCTGGCCGCCGGAGCTGACACTTCCGAAGTCACAGAGGCCGAAGCCGGCTCGATTTTGGTCGAGCGTGTATCGGCGTTGCCATTGGCCTTCTGGCTGGGCTTCTGGATATCAATGCCGCCCTTGAAGTACGCGCCGTCTTCGATGCTGATGCGCTGGGCAATGACGTCTCCGGTGAGCGAGCCTTCATTGCGGATATCCACCCGGTCGCTGGCCGTCATGTTGCCTTTTACCTTCCCGATGATGACAACCTCGCGGGCAGTAATGTTGGCAGAAACCACGCCATTGCGGCCCACTGTGACCCGGTTGCCCGGCAGGTTGATGGAGCCTTCCACGCGGCCATCAATATAAAGCGACTCGGAACCTGTGACCTCGCCTTTAATGACCAAGGATTTCCCAATAGTTGCCTGCTCTGTGCTGGTCGTAGTCAGGGTGCTGGTGCGCGGTGCAGGAGCTGGCGCGGGCTCGGAGGTTGTGTGTATGCTGCTGGTAGTAGTGGTGACGGGTTTTTCAGGCTCCGAAGTTTTGCCTGGAGTGCTGGGCGAGTTCGCGGGCTTCCACATATCTTGTAATCCTTTCGCTATACTCTGAGGGAGTTTGTCTTTACTGCAGGCATGTACAATGCCAAATGGTTTTCCGCGTTGTCAATCCTGAAAAGCAGAATTCACCCAAATTTCACGAACCCTGGCTGGCATTGAGCAATGCGGGTAACCTTGTTGCGCGTAAATATTCCTACCGTGTGGGCATTTCTTATATTAGAGAAAGCCCCTAGAAGCCCTTGTTATTCGCGCTTACTATGGTGATAAGTAGTTATCAGTTGGCTTCTAGACGATATGTATAAGGATCTAACTTTAAGAGTGCTTAAGAAACTGGAATTGAGAACTGCATGTTAGACAACTCTACCATCCTGCGCAAGATCCAAAGCCAGCCCAAACGAACCGCCGGCTACAAGCAGCTTGTGCGCGAGATGGGCATCCGCGGCAACGAACGCCGCGAGCTGGCCCAGCGGCTGCGTGCGCTGGTGCGCAAAGGCGAGCTGCTGGAGCTGGAGCGCGACCGCTTCACCGTGCCCGAGGCGGCGGCCAGCAAGAACCTGATTGCCGGCAGGCTGATGATGCACCGCGACGGCTTCGGCTTCGTCGAGCCGGAGAGCGAAGCTGTGCGCCGCAAGATTGATGGCGATATCTTTATTCCGCCGCATACCGTCGGCAATGCCATGCACGGCGACCGTGTGCTGGTGGAGCTGAGCTCACGTTCCGATGGCCGCCGCGCCAGCTCAGGGCCAACCCGCGCTGAAGGACGCATTGTGCGCATCCTCAGCCGGGAGCACACCACGGTGGTGGGGGTTTTCCATTACGGGAACCGCAATAATTACGTTATCCCCATGGATGACAAGATCACCCAGGAAATCGTGATCCCGCGGGGGATGGAGCGCCCAGAGCAATCAAAAGACCAGCCGGCAGGCTCTGCGCAGCCCGGGGCGCATGGCAAACCGGCAAAGGCGGCAGTTCACCGCGTAGTGGGCGGCGAGGCCAAGCGCAGCCAGAGCTTTGACGACTTGGAAGGCGTAGTCGTGGATGTAGAGATCACCGACTGGCCCACTCCTACGCAGAACCCACGCGGCAAGGTGGTTGAAATCCTGGGATATGAAGATGACTTCGGCGTGGACGTTGAGATCATCATCCGCAAATATCATCTGCCGCACCGCTTTCCTTCCGATGTCATCGCCGAGGCGCAGGATATTCCTAACGTCATCCCTGCCGCTGAACTGCGCGAGCGCCGCGACTTCCGCCAGCAGCCCATTGTCACTATTGACGGCGAGACCGCGCGCGACTTCGATGATGCTGTCACAGTCCACCGCCTGGCCAACGGCAACTTTCAGTTGCAGGTGCACATTGCCGACGTGGCCCACTACGTTCAACCCGATACCCCGCTCGATGCCGAGGCCAAGCTGCGGGGGACCTCGGTTTACTTTCCTGACCGCGCCGTGCCTATGCTTCCGGTCGAGCTTTCCACCGATATCTGCAGCCTGCGCCCAAAGCTGGACCGGTTGGTAATGAGCTGCATCATGGAAATAGATAACCAGGGCGAGGTGTTGCATTATGAGCTAATGCCGGGGGTGATCCGCTCGGCAGAGCGCATGACTTACACCGATGTGAGCCTGATCCTCGAAGGCGACGCCGGATTGCGCCAGCGTTACGCGCCGCTCGTCCCGACGTTCGAATTGATGGGTGAGCTGGCCCAGGCGCTGAACCGCAAGCGCGTACGGCGCGGGTCTATTGATTTCGATCTGCCTGAGCCGGTCATCGAGTTCGATGAACAAGGCCTGATGCAGGGCGTAACCCGCTCGCAGCGCAACGATGCCCACCGCCTGATTGAAGAGTTCATGCTGGCGGCCAACGAGTGCGTGGCTTCGTATCTGGAAGAACAGGGCGTGCCAGCGGTTTACCGCATCCACGAAAAGCCGGACGCCAAAAAAGTCTACGACTTTGAAACCATCGCCGCGACCTTTGGCTACTCGCTAGGCGTGGGCGCGCTGCCCATCCAGCGGGTGCAGCTCAAAGCCGATAAGCGTGCCCGCCAGGGCAGCGGGCGTAATGCGCGTGAGATTGAGATTCCCGAAGAGGTACACATCACTCCGCGCATGTATCAGAAGCTGACGCAGAAGATTGCGGGCAAGCCGGAAGAGCGAATCCTCTCTTATTTAATGTTGCGCTCGCTCAAGCAGGCGCGCTACTCGGAGAAGAACGAAGGCCACTTCGCGCTCGCCGCTCCGACTTATACTCACTTCACCTCGCCGATCAGAAGGTATCCGGATCTGCTGGTGCACCGCATCTTGAAGGAAATTCTGCGGGAGAGTGACAACGGCGAAGGCAAGGGAACACCCGCACATAGCGAGGGGCCGTCACCATGGTCGAAGCGAACAGGTCAGGCGCAGGATGGGAAACGCGCGAAGCATGGCGAGCACACTGCGCACCCCACGAAAACAGGTCACGCTCGAAGCGGGACGGGCGCTGAGGCCGAGGGCCGATGGGAGGCCAAGACGGGCACGGCCGGGCGTCAAACACAAGCCCCCTATAGTGAAGAAGAATTGCACCACCTGGCCGAAATCAGCAGCCAGTCCGAGCGCCGCGCCGACGATGCCGAACGCGAGCTCATGGAGTGGAAGAAGATCAAGTTCATGCAAGACCGCGTCGGCGACGAGTTCCCTGCGCTGATCGTCAGCGTGACCAAGTACGGTCTGTTCGTTGAGCTGGAAGAGATGTTCATCGAGGGCCTGGTGCCTATCGCCAGCCTCGAAGGCGACCGCTATACCTACCGCGAAAACACCCGGCAGATCATCGGCGAACGCACCAAGAAGAAATATTCTCTGGGCGAGCACGTGCGCGTGATCCTGGACCGCATTGACCGCGTGCAGAGGAAATTGCAATTTGCGCTGGTGGAAGAAGAGCCGGTACGAACGAAAAAGCAGTCGCGCAAACACGCTTAAGAGTTGCTATTCGCGGGCGGGTGGCCCGGTCGAAAACATTTGTCTCATGATTAATCTATAGGGTGCCCCAGCGCTGTTCTTAGGGCTCCAGGCACTAGTAGCAAGTACCCCCTCAGGCGCTTTATTTCTCCACCGAAGCCAGCACGTAGTCTGTAAGAATTTTGTCGGTTTGTTCGTGCATGCCGCGCGTGTTGTAGTTCGTGCTGGTGATCACGACAGTCATATCGAGCGAGGGAATGGCTACGACTTTGTTGCCTCCATTGCCCGTTATGAAGAACGCTGGATAGCTTTTCTCGCCGCTCTTGAATGACTTGAGCCACCAGAGATATCCGTAGTTGGTGGTCTCGTCGATTTGAGCATGCGGCTGAATGGAACTTTGCACCCAGGATTCGTTCACGATCCGCTTCCCCTGCCATTGGCCGCCGTCGAGGTAAAGCTGCGCGATCTTCAGCAGATCGCGGCTGGTGAGCCGTAATCCCCCGCCTGTCTGAGGAACGTTGAGCGGCGAGTACACCCACTGCACATTCGTGATGCCGAGCGGGGAAAACAACTTTTGCTGTGCATAGTGGTCGGTGCGCATTCCGGTGACCTTGGCCAGCACCTCGCTCAGGGTAAACACGCCTCCGGTGCAGTAGCTGAAATAGCGGCCGTAGGGGGGCGGCTCAACTTTTTCGCCTAGATGCATGTGTCCACGAATGGGCAGATCCAAAATGAACTGCGCCCAGTCCTCCACGACATACATGCGCTCTTCGTTGCCGCGGGAGGCGTCGTTCCAGTCGTCGCATTCGAGCGGCGAGCTCATGGTGAGAAAATCCTCAACAGTGATGGTCGTTTTGCGCGGATCGGGATTCTGCAGCTTGCGAGCGCGCTCGGGCAACAGCGAAAGCACTTTGGCATCAACTCCGCTGAGTTTGCCTTCGCTGATGGCGATGCCCACCAGCACATCGGTAATGTTCTTGGTGGCCGAGCGGGTATCGCGCAGTGAATTGGCATCGCCGTCGAAATAGCCCTCATAAACCAGCTTGCCGTGGCGGGCGATCAGAACGCTGCCGATTTTGCTGAACTGCCCGGAATGGATAGCGGTCTCGAGCGATTGCAGCTTGGTTTCAGAAAGGTCGCTCTCGGCTGCCGAGGCTTTCGGCCATTCGCCAACCGGGGGTTGCGTTTGGGCAATCGCCATAGCACAAGCGGAGAACAGAGTGAGAAAGAGCAGAATTGCTCGGGGGATGATCATTTGTATGCCTCACACCTTTGACGTGAGAAGAGCGGCCGGGTCACTAGATAAAAACGGCTCGCTGGGAGCTTGGGCGATTCTTTTTTGGCCACGGATGAACACGGATCATCACGGATCTTTTTTACGATTCCCCTCCAAGCCTCAACGGCTCGGAGATTTATGCAAACGTTCTACGCCCCTGGTCATTTGCCGGGTAATTACATCCCGGAGTAAACTCGATGCTCATGAAGCGTCTGCTGGTTCTTGCAATCCTTCTGTTTGCTTACTGTTTGCCCGCCTTACTTGCTGTTTCTTTGCCGCTGGTTTCCCTTGACGCCCGGGCGCAGCAGTTGGACACGCTGGATGCTGCCACGGTTCCGGCTGCACCCAAAACCCGAACCGACCAGGTAAAAGATGTCGTGCAAGGGGTGGAGATCACCGATTCTTACCGCTGGCTGGAGGACCAGAACAGTGCTGAAACCAGGAGCTGGATTGACGCGCAGAACGCGTATACCGATTCACAGCTCACCAGGTTACCGGGACGCACCGAATTGAAACAGTTGCTCAGCGGGTTGATCGACACCGATGACACTTACACGCCGACGGTCGAAAACCATCGCTACTTCTTCTTGAAACACAAAGCCGGCCAGGACCAGTCTGTACTCTACCTGCGTAACGGCCTCGATGGCAAAGAAGAGGCGCTGGTTGATCCTATGGCGCTGAGCGCAGACCACTCTATTACGGTAGGTATCAGCGCAGTTTCCCGGGATGGCTCGCTGCTGGTCTATTCCTTACGCGAGGGCGGAGCCGACGAAAGAACACCCCATTTGTTTGACGTGGAGGCACGCAAAGATCTGCCCGACCATTTCCCAAACGCGATCTATGACGACATCGCACTGATGCCCGACAAGAGCGGTTTGTATTACACGCGGCATACCGCCGAAGGACCTCGAGTTTTCTTTCACAAGATTGGCGTCGATCCGGCGGGCGACATGGAAGTCTTCGGCAAAGGATATGGCCTGGACAAAGGCATTGGTCTTGACGTGTCGGACGATGGGCGCTATCTCGCGTTCCAGGTCGCGCATGGAACCTCCGGGTCGACAGAAATCTACTTTCAGGACTTGAGAAAGAAGGGGCCCATCACGCCGATCGTGAACGACCTGGACGCCAAGTTCTACGAGGAAATTTTGGGCGACCGAATGTTTCTGCGCACGAATTGGAAGGCCCCCAAATGGCGGATCGTGGAAGTAGACCTCAGAAATCCCGCGCGAAACCGCTGGCGAGAAACTCTGCCCGAGGGCGAAGCCGTGTTAGACAACTTTTCGGTGGTCGGCGGCAAACTGGCGGTGCGCTTCCTGCAGAACGTTGTGTGGCAAGTCAAGATCTTTGAGCCTAGCGGCAAGTTCGTGCGTGAGATCAGGCCGCCTGCCCTGGGTACGGTATCAGGCCTCAGCGGCGATCGCGAGAGCAACGAAGGGTTCTTTACCTTCACCTCCTACCATATACCGCAAACCATTTACCGCTACGACATGGCCAGCGGGAAACAGGAGGTTTGGTCGCAGCGCAAAGTGCCCTTCGACTCCAGCAAGTACGATGTGGAACAAGTTTGGTACAACTCCAAGGACGGCACTCGAGTGCCGATGCTGCTCGCGCACGCTAAGGGACTCACGTTAAATGGGTCAAATCCCGTTCTGCTGTCTGGTTATGGCGGTTTCAACCTTTCGTATCCTCCTGCCTACAATTCGTATGTGGCTGCCTGGTTGGCAAGCGGCGGTGTCTACGCATTCGCCCACATCCGTGGTGGAGGAGAATTCGGCGAGGAGTGGCACCATGCAGGCATGTTCGAGAAGAAACAGAATGTTTTTGATGACTTCATCGCGGCTGCCGAGTGGTTGATCCAAAACAAATACACCAAGCCGTCGCGGCTGGCTATTGCCGGCGGCAGCAACGGTGGGCTGCTGGTGGGTGCTGCACTCACCCAGCGGCCTGACTTGTTCGCTGCAGTGGTGTGTAATTATCCGCTGCTTGATATGGTGCGCTACCACAAGTTCCTGCGGGCCAAACTCTGGGTATCGGAGTATGGCTCGTCCGAGGACCCGGAGCAGTTCAAATACATCTACGCTTACTCACCCTACCATCACGTGCTGCCGGGCACAAAATATCCCGCAGTGCTGCTGAACACCGGGGATGGCGACACGCGCGTGGCACCGCTTCACGCACGGAAAATGACCGCGCTGTTGCAGGCTGCTACCGCTTCCGGGCGCCCGATCCTGCTTCACTACGAGACGAAAAGCGGACATTCCGGCGGAACTCCAATCAGCAAGGTGATCGATGATGATGCGAATGAACTCAGTTTCCTGTTTTGGCAGCTCGGCGTGCATCCGGGCTCTGCTCCTGCTTCTGTAGCTAAGGCGGGACCATAAGTTCACGCAGAAAGGTAACAACGCATTCGAGCGTTCTTGCCGGCCGCTCGAAGAGAAGAGAATGGAGACCACAGAGAGTCTGCCGTCATTTGCCGGGCAATTGCACCCCGGAGTAAACTCGATGGCCATGAAACGTCTATTAGTACTTGCAATCGCTCTGCTCACTTACGCTTTGCCTGCCTTTGCCCAGGATTGGGCCAAGGCTACGCTCGAGAAGTCTCCGCGCCACCAGGAGTGGGTGGAGATCAAACATGACAATCGCGTGGTGCACGCCTTCATTGTTTATCCGGAAACCAGGAAGAAAGCTCCGGCTGTGCTTGTGATCCATGAAATTTTTGGCCTTACTGACTGGGTGCGCACTGTGGCCGATCAGCTTGCGGCCAACGGATACATCGCAATTGCTCCCGATCTGCTCTCGGGGTTTGGTCCTGACGGCAAGGGCAGCGAAGGTTTTGCCAGCACGCAAGACAGCATGAAAGCAGTCTCTGGCCTCGACGTGGATACAATCACCCGTGACCTGAATGCCGTTGCCGATTACGTGAAGAAGCTCCCCTCAGCCAACGGCAAGCTCGCCGTCGCCGGGTTCTGCTGGGGCGGTGGCCAGTCGTTCCGCTTCGCAACCAATCGTGCTGATCTGAGCGCGGCGTTTGTGTTTTACGGAGCTCCCCCGAAGGATGTCACCACGATCACAGCACCAGTCTATGGTTTTTATGCCGGCGAGGATGCCCGCATCGGCGCCACACTGCCCGACACTACGGTGGCGATGAAGAAGGCCGGCAAGAAATACGATCCGGTGACCTATGAGGGCGCCAAGCACGGCTTCATGCGCGCCGGCGTAGACCCCAGCAACACCGTCGAAGCCAACAAGAAGGCCCATGACGAGGCTTGGGAGCGGTGGTTGGGGTTGCTGAAAAAACTGTAAGGCTGCGAAAATTTCATCCAGTTCTGCAAGGGCATCGCAATGGTCTATTTGCGATGCCCTTACGCATTTGCGGCGAGCTATCCTGCAGAAGCGCCAGCCGTCTAAGGAGCCAGATGAAATTGGAGGGGCCCTTGATGAAACGAAATGCAGTCCAACAATTGGCTCTTATTTTCGGATGTGCAATGCTGATCCTGGCCATTGATTCGTGCAGCCGGGCGCGACACGAGAGCATCACGCAGGCAGAGCTGGAGCGACGGACACAAGAGCTGATGGATGCGACAGCACCAGGCGTCCAGACGCCGTGGAAAAAATATTATGCCGAAGACAGCATGGTCTTCGACGAAAAAGGCCGCAATATGGACAAAACAGCGCTACTGAAAGACCTGACGCCGCTGCCGCCGGGTTACTCCGGCACCATCAAACTGGTAAAGGCTCAGAGCCGTATCTTTGCAGATACGGCCATCCTGAGTTATGACTTGGACGAAACCGAGACCATCTTCGGTCAAAACATGACAGCGCGATATCACGGCACCGATACATGGATGCTGCGCAACGGGGAGTGGCAGATTGTTGCCAGCCAGATGCTGCGCTACTACGAAGATCCTGCAGCAGGAAAAGCCGACACGAAAAGATATGGAGAGTATGTGGGGACCTATGAGCTTGTCCCGGGGAAAACGGCGGTCGTTTCCGCTGACGGCGTGAGCCTTTATGCGCAACGCGGTGAGGGGCCGAAGACCTTACTTATCCCCGAGGCGACGGACATCTTCTTTCGCAAGGGCGTGGAAGGACGCCGCCTCTTCCGCCACGGCGATGACGGAAAAGTGGATGCAATGATTGACCGCAGAAACAATGAAGACGTGGTGTGGAAGAAGATAAAATAACGGTCTTTTCTTAGGTGGATTCCTTGACGCAATTTCCTGAAACTGCTGCAACGGCGGTTGACGTGCTGTGAAAAAATTTACAGTAGACATGGCGGGCTGGTGTTAATTTGGTGATGCACACGTGGGCCGTCACGATCCAAAAGAAGGATTTTATCTAATGAAATGCAATCGGGCGGTGTTCACGAACACCGTAATGGCAAACCTCGTCCTCGTTTTAGCAGCAGTCGTTCTACTTCCCGTTTTCGCGCAAACCCCGGCAGGCAAGGCCGATTCGCAGACGCCAGCGGCATCTGCCACGCCATCTCCGACGCCTACCCCGGTACCACTCTCGGAAAGAACATGGATGAACACATCTCTCTCGCCGGAGAAGCGCGCCGAGCTTCTCGTCCACAAAATGACGCTGGATGAAAAGCTGACACAGATTCACATGATGGATACGCGTGAGCATCCGCGAATGATTCAGGAGATTGATCGGCTCGCTCTTCCCGGGTTCAAGATCACCAACGGACCGGTGGGAGCCGGGCCGGGCGACAGCCGTCAAGGTCAGCCCGCAACCGCGCTCCCTTCGGCGCTGGCGCTTGCAGCCTCATGGGACATTGGCCTCGCCGAGACTTATGGAACGATCGCGGGGCAGGAGTCCGTTGCTTGGGGAAACAGCCTGCTCGAGGCGCCTGGGGTGAACATCGCCCGGGTTCCGCAGAACGGCCGCAACTTCGAATATTTCGGCGAAGACCCGTACCTGGCGGCGCGACTGGTAGTGCCTGAGATCAAGGCGATCGAAGGACAGGGCATCATTGCCGAGGTGAAGCACTTCGCAGCCAACAATCAGGAGGACGGCCGCAAAACCGTCAACGAGATCATTGACGAGCGTACGCTGCGCGAGATTTACCTGCCGGCCTTTGAGGCTGCGATAAAAGAAGGAACGCCGGGGGCGATCATGTGCGCCTATCCCAGCGTGAATGGCCAGTTTGGCTGCGAGAACATTCACATGCTCAAAGACATTTTGCGCGGCGAGTGGGGGTTCAAGGGATTTGTGCAGTCGGATTACACTGCGACGCACAGCCTGGTACCAGCCGCGCTGGCTGGACTCGACCTCGCGATGAAGCACGATGTGTGGTCTGACGAGGGCATGAAGGCCGCCATCACCGGCGGGAAGCTCGATGAATCGGTGATCGATACGATGCTGATTCGCCGCTACAGCCAGATGTTCCGGTTGGGAATTCTAGACCATCCTCGAACCGTGACTTCGATTGCAGCGGAGAAAGATGGCGCTATCGCGCGGTCCATCGCGGAGCAGGGTGCCGTGCTGTTGAAGAATAACGATAAACAGTTACCGCTAGAGGCCAAGGCCCTGCATTCCATCGCGGTGATCGGCCCGTACGCCGGCGCTGCACATACGGGCGGAGGCGGCAGCTCGAAGGTCGCGCCGCTTTATACTGTCACTCCGGTGGAGGGTATCAAGAACGTCCTCAAGAACCACGGCGGCGCTGATATTAAGGTGGATTACAACGATGGTAAGGATCCGGCGGCCGCAGCCGCGCTGGCGAAATCGAGCGACGTGGCGCTGGTGATGGTTGGGAACATAGACCGCGAAGGCCGCGACCGGCCGAACCTTTCGTTGCCCGACAATCAGGATCAACTTATTTCGGCGGTAGCCGCAGCTAACCCGCACACTGTCGTAATACTAAAAACTGGTGGGCCGGTGCTGATGCCGTGGCTCGAACAGGTTCCGGCGGTGCTGGAGGCGTGGTATCCGGGGGAGGAAGACGGCAACGCCGTCGCCGACCTGCTCTTTGGCGATGCCAATCCATCGGGCAAACTGCCGGTGACATTCCCGAAAGCGGAAGGCGACACACCGGCACACACTCCGCAACAGTATCCTGGGGTCAACGGCACGGCAGTGTATTCCGAGGCGCTGCAGGTCGGCTACCGCTGGTACGACGCGCAGAAGATCGCGCCGCTGTTTCCCTTCGGCTACGGACTTTCTTACACCAGCTTCGCTTTGAGCAAGCCCGTTCTAGTTATAACAAAAGGCGGCTCTAACAGCTTCTATGGCCTTATGGTTGATGTTAAGAACACGGGCCCACGCGCGGGCGCGGATGTTGTGCAGGTTTATATCGCAGCCCCGGCTGCTACGAGCGAGCCTCCTAAACAGCTCAAGGGGTTTGCGAAGGTCAACCTGCAGCCCGGCGAAAACAAACAAATCATCGTAACCCTCGACCCACGCGCCTTCTCGATTTGGGATACCGCCTCCAAGCAATGGACCACAGTGCCTGGGCAGTATGACGTGATGGTCGGTGATTCCTCGCGCGATTTGCCCTTCACGCTCAAGGAAAGCATCCCCGCGCAGGCGCGTGACGGCAAATGAAAGCATGCTATACTTAGTTTTGCTTATGACTATTACGACCAAATCCATGATGAGACGGCGCGTCAATCGCGCTGAGCCCTCGGGATTGGTCTGACTGTCACACTTTAAAGTTTAAGATTTAAAAGTACAGACGCGAATTCTCGAAGGCTCCGATTAAAAATCGGGGCCTTTTGCTTTTTTGTTGGCCGGTAGCCAAGCTGGTAAGGCACGTGATTGTTAATCACGCAACCGCGGGTTCGAATCCCGCCCGGCCAGCCAACTTCCCTCTGTAGCTCAATGGCAGAGCAGGCGGCTCATATCCGCCCGACGGATGTTCGATTCATCCCAGAGGGACCATAGTCTTGAAGTCTGCGCCGGCAAGCCGCAGCCCTGGTATAAGAGCCGAAGGCTGAGAACGACCCGGTGCTGAAAAGATGGGTGCAACTCATGAAGTACCGCGCCCATACCAAAGTTTTTGCGCCGGTAGTTCAACGGACCAGAATAGTTCTCTTACAAAGAACAGATATGGGTTCAACTCCCAAACGGCGCACCATGGTGCGATAGCTCAATGGATCAGAGCACGCGGTTGATAACCGCGCGATGAAAGTTCGATTCTTTCTCGCACCACCAAAGTTTTTGCGGGATTGGCAGATATGGATATGCACTCGCCTTTTAAGCGAGACGAAGCAGGTTCGATTCCTGCATCCCGCACCAGTGGTTAGTTGTAAGAGGGGATTCTTCCAATAGGACAGGATCATGCCTTCTAAGCATGGAACGCCGGTTCGAATCCGGCATCCCCTTCCAACAATTTTAGGGATGTGGTCCAACGGATAAGGGCGCACGGCTACGAACCGTGAGATCGGAGTTCAATTCTCTGCATCCCTGCCATTTATTTGCTCGCGTGGTCTAACGCATCACGACGCTTCGATCCTAACGAAGAGATCCGGGTTGGATTCCCGGCGCGAGCGTCTTAAATCGAGAGGGAACGGGCGGGTGGTGTAACGAACAACACAGTAGCTTCCGAAGCTGCAAATCCGGGGTTGACTCCCGGCCTGCCTTCCACTTCTGGGTATTGACGGATGTCCTGCGTGCGTAGGCGGCTCACGCTACGTCGTGGCTTGTTTCCCGAATCGTGGGGCGTCTATCGGGCTTCGGGACGGGACCGCCCCACGAGACAACGTTATATACAAAAAGTCTCGCGGGGCAGTGCCAACGACCGATGCAGCTTAGAAGTGGAAATTGATGCCCACGCGGCCAATATTCGTGGTGAGATTGGCGCGATGGGTCCAGACGTTTGTGGGGTACGCAATCGGCGGGCTGAAGGCCATGAGATTGGTGCTTGTGTTCCTCACACCGCCAAAATCAGCGCGCAGGAATTCACCCTTCACTGACCAACGGTGGGTGATGCGAAATTCTGCGCCGCCGCCCGCAATCCAGCCGGTCCTATTTTCATTCACGCCGCCATTTTCTGTGGCGGTGGCGAAGGTATCGTCAAATCGCGCTTTATAGTTGAAGTCGGTTACGGCAAGGCCGCCGGTGCCATAGAACATGACGGGGCCAAAAGCCACGCCGAGACGAGGCCGCGCGGTAAACAACCAATCGGTCCTGACCGACTGCGTAACCGTAAACCCGGTCGGGGCGCAGCAGGGATAAGTCCCTGATTTCTGCATGGACTGGCTCAACTGCATGTGGCCGAAATCAGCCTCGGCACCAAGGACGATATGGCTGATTTGAAAGTTGAAGCCAGCCTGGCCGCCGCCGGTAAAGCTGGTTGGGGTCAGTTGCTGCCTGCCGGCAATGGCAATCGCCCCAGGGCTGGTCATGGCGAAATAGCCGGTCGGACTGAAGATCGTAGTTGTTTTGGCGTCAGAAGTGCCAGAGGCTCCGCCCAGATTCACTCCGACGTAAAAGCCGGTGAAATTGCCGGACTGCGCAGTGCCCATTGCAACAAGGGCAAAGATCAACACAAAGATTACCGCTAAGGGTCTACTCATTAGGTACCTGCCTTTTTTATTTTTTAATATGGAATATTCTTGATTACTGCCATGGGCCGCAGTTCTGTCACAACGCAACAGCGCCATTTGTGGGGAATGTTTAGTTTATACCATAGGAAGTATTCCTTCACAAACACAATCGCACCATCCCAGATTGAAACCCAGGCTGTAATTTCCCAATCCTGTACTCCCCTCTGCCAAGGCCCAGTAACACTAACCTATATACGGATGATGTTAGTGTTGCAGATTGGCCTTTCACGCCACTTACAGTAGTAGTGTTGCCAGCAATTAATTTGTTACAGATAGGGCGATGGAACCCATGCGTTAGAGACCATGTAAGTTTTGACGATGCAAGCGGATCTGATTTAGGAATGGGCAGAAAGCCTACGTAGCTGGCGAATCCTTCGTGAGAGCTTACTCCCGCACGAACTCTCTTCCTTTCCGCTCATGCCCCAAAAAGACAACTGTAGCCAGCAGCAGGATGTTGGCCAGCTCGAAGCCGCCCAGGGCCCACTGATATCCCACGTGCTGGTATAGATGATGTTCGATGGTGTTGACGGGAGAAGCAAAGAGAATGCCGAGCTGATAGGCCAGGCCGGGGACGAGTCCGCGGGCGGAGTCAGGCGCAAGCTCGTTGAGGTGCGCGGGAATAATTCCCCAGGCGCCCTGCACGCCCACCTGCATGAGAAACGCTCCCAGCGCGAGCCTGGCGAGACCTGAAGAAAACGCCCACAGTGGTATCACGGCAAGCGAGAGGCCGAGCGCGGCCAACATGCTATAGCGGCGGCCGATGCGTTCAGAGTAATATCCGAAGATTACAGCTCCCAGGATCGCGCCCACGTTGTAGAACATGGCCACATAAGAAACTATGCTCGGGGCAAATTTGTGCTGGACTTTCAAGAAGTCGGGATAAAGGTCCTGCGTGCCGTGGGAGAGAAACATCATCAGCGTCATCAGCAGCATCAGGTAAATGAAGCTCTTCCAGTACGTGGCCACGGCGCCAAAGATGGCGCTCACATTGTGCGCCCGGTGCTGCTCCCAGGCCTGCGACTCGGGCACCTTGAAGCGAACATACAACGCCAGCAGTGCGGGAGCGCCGCCCGCCCAGAACATGGCGCGCCATCCTAAGTTGGGCAGGATCACGCGGGCGGCAATTGCCGCCAAGAGGTATCCCCAGGAATATCCGCTCTGCAGAATGCCGGAGAGAATGCCGCGCCAGCGTACAGGGGCACTTTCCATGGCGAGGGACGAGCCTACGCCCCACTCGCCTCCCATGCCGATGCCGAAGAGAATGCGTAAAACTAAAAACGTTGGGTAGTTATGCGCGAAGCCGCACAGCACTTCAATCACGGCGAAGTAAATCACGTTGGCCATCAGTGGCAGGCGGCGTCCGTAACGGTCAGCCAGCAGGCCAAACAGCAGCGCGCCCAGCGGACGCATAGCCAGCGTCGCCGTTACCGTAGCAATGATCGCGGCTTTGCTTACATGAAACTCTGCGGCGAGGGTGTCGTAGAGAAAGACAACAATGAAGAAATCAAAGGCATCGAGCGTCCAGCCAAGGAAGCCGGCGGCGACGGCGTGTCCGGAGCGGGGCGGGTTAGGCATGCAATGGCTTTATTGAATTACTTCTTCTTTTCCTGGTACGTGGTCTCAACTTTAACGCCAATGAAATCGAGCATCTGCTTCACATCCTGTACGTGTGCGCCGTCAGGAGCGAGTTCCAGATACTTTTTCAGCGCCTCAGCGGTTCCGGCCGGCGCATTGACATTTCCCTTTGCGTCTGGTGCGCTCTCTGCCAATAGGATTGAACCTTTAATAAAGTACGCGTCCGCTTTGTTAGGATCGGCGGCAATCGCCTTGTCGCAGGCTGCGAGTGCATCCTCGGTGTGGCCCATGTTGTATTGGGTGGCGCAGAGATTGAAATACGCGACGCCGGGGTTGGGCGACATCTCCGCTGCCTTGCTAAACGCTGCAAGCGCTGCCTCGTTCTTCCGCAACTTGAGATAGCTATCGCCCTCCAAGGTCAGCATCTGGGCGATGGCAATTTTGGTTGCAGCCGGGTCGCCTTTGGACGCATCTTCGCTTTGGGCCGCAGGTATGGTCTTCTCGTATGTGGCCAGGGCTTCGTCGTATTTTCCCTGGTTGAACTGCACGTCGCCCAGCGACTTCTGATACTGCCAACGATCCGGGTTCAGTGCAATCAGTTGGCTGAGAATGTTTTCGGCATCCTGCCAATTCTTATCCTGTCGGGCCGTCTCGTACCTGGTAATTAACGCGTTTTCGGCTAGAAGCTGTGCGTTCTTCTCTTTGATGGCCTCAGCCTGCTCTTTGGAGATGGCCGGCTTTCCGGAGCTGGCTTGCGTGGAGAGATCAATGACCAGATGGCGGCTCTCCGGACTCAGGTTCACAATCACCTTCTGTTTGAAAAGACTCTGACCGTCGGAACCTAAAACCTCAACCTGATAGTTACCGTAGGGCACGCTGAGCTCGACGAATTCGCCGTTCTTGCCGGTCTTTACCTTGAAGCTCTTGTTCGTAGTCAGGCTGGTGTAAACAATTTGCGCCTCGGCCAGGGGCTTGCCGTCTTTATCCAGGATCTTGCCGGTGATTTGTGCCGTCTGGCACCATACCGGCACAGAGCTGAGAGCAACCAGCAAAGCCGCGAGCGCCAACAGAGCTGGCTTTCGATTCATGGTCCGCAAAAGCCTGGACTTCATATATTCTCTGTACCTCGAAAACCGTTAGACCAGTAGATTATACGTATTGGCGTGGAAGTGCCCAGGTGAAATCTTGATCGTGTAGCTAGTAGCGTGCGTCACGGCATTGGATTAGTTTCGCAATTGATATGGACAAGGGTCGCGCAGCAGGTCGCATTCAAACTAGTTTTTATGGCGCAGCTGAAGCTGTGCCCCTCCGAAAGATTTCACGGAAATTGAGCCTTTGGCGATCAGGATTCCAAGTCCGTTCATCGTTTCTCTCCTTGCTTGTCGTTACAACAACTTGGCGTGGCCCGCGCCGCTCCGCTGCTGTCGGTGGAACCATGCCGATCATCCCGGATTGCGCGTGTCGCCCCGTATCACCCGCTTCACGCCACCGAGAAAACCTCATAGAGAAGCCTTTCCCCCATCCCCTTTTTCTTTCTGGTTGAGCGCCCCTTTACCTGTAGTAATTAAGCTCCGTAAACTACCGTTAATGTAAGAGCCCCATGCGTTTGAACAGGCATTGAAACACTCAGATTCGGGAACTAAACCCAGGTGGGTGAAGCGGATTTCGGTTTTATCGCCCTTTTTAGAGATTTCAAACGTAATTTCTGTGCCTTTCCACTCGGTTTTGTCTTTAATAAAATTCAAGTAGCCGTCTAAAACAAGCCAAACGACTTTTTTGCCAGGGATTAATTCTGTTATCTTCTGTTTGCTGTAATGGACGTCCTGGTAACGATACGTAAACTCATCGCCGAGTTTGTCGGTGCTACCTTCAATTTCTCCTGACCACCATCCACGAACATTATTGATGGCAGCGAAGGCTTCTTCCGGAGTTTGGTCTACTGTAAAGGTAGTGGTGAGATTTTGATCATTCATCGTTTTTCTCCTTCTTGTCGTTACATCAGCTTGGCGTGCGCGCCACCGATGACGTCTCACACCGGTGGCCGTCTCACGTCCCGGCCTTCGCCGACCTGGGATCTTTTGCTTATGACTTGACGGGCCCCGCTGCTACGAGCCCCGCAAATTGGCGCTCGAGCGCCTTGAGCGCACCACTGCGCCAGCTTTCCGCCATGGACTCTGACATGGGATCGGGGAAGATGTCTTCCTCACCTTTCTCCACTCCGTCGAAGATGGCTCGCGCAACGGACTCCGGTGAGGCCTTCGGCGCGTCGAAGCCTCGGGACATATCCGTGTCCACGGGGCCGGCCATGACAGCATGTACGCTCACGCCCCGTCCGGCCAAAAGAGCACGCAGCGATTGTGACAGGGAGAACGCGGCCGCCTTTGAGATCGAGTAAGCCGGAATGATCGGCAAGGCGGCAAGGGCCGCCACCGACAGAACGTTGACGATGGCCCCCCGAGAACGAGTCAGCAACGGCAGGAAAGCCTGGGTCACGCCATACGTGCCAAAGAGATTGACGGCGAGGTGCCGTTCGAGCACGGCACGATCGCTCAAGTCATCGAAAAGCGCCAAGCCGGCGTTATTGATGAGGATATCGAGAGACTTGACTCCCTCGACAGATGCCTGAATCTGCGCGGCGTTGGTCACGTCAAGGGTCAGGGGCGTGACGCGCCCATCCGGGTGGGCCAAGGGCTGGCGCGTACCGGCATACACTCGCTTCGCGCCTCTCCTCAAGGCTTCCTCGACCAGCGCCTGTCCTATACCGCGATTGGCACCGGTCACTAAAACTGCTTTGTCTGCGATTGTCATATATCCTCCTATCTAATTTAGACGTCTCGGGAACGTCGAGTTCATTTTGCCAACGGCTCCCGTGCAACGGCAAGTCACTTCTCACGGGAAACGACCTTAGCTCGTCAACTGAAGTCTTCATTCCTTCGTGTTCAACTGAATGATTCTCCTCTTGCCGGCTCTGGCCCGAAGTCATCTTGTGAATGACAGGCCATGAGCCGGCTTGAGATGCGCTCGGTTATTCAGTGTGCGGGCAAAGCGTCCGCAGGCCAGTAGGGCTCATCCGCATCGGCTAAGTGGCTTTTGTCTCTGCGTCGCGCTTTCGGAAGGCGGCTTCTCCAGCGTCGGACACCTCGACCCACTTCGGATCAGGCGAGGCCTCGGCGTCGTAGTTGTCGTGCCAGTTCCACCACTTGTACGGCGGGGTCTGGGGGTAACCCTCTGGCGAGTCCTCCCAAATCTCCTGACGGCCGAGCGGCGTGAGGTCGAGGTAGCTCCAGGTGGTCCCCATCGCCTCGTCGCCGCGGTTGTTGATGAAGTATGTGCGGAACACCCGCTCGCCGTCGCGGAAGAACACGTTGTGGCCGTGCCATTCATCGACGCCGAAGTCCGCGTCGAAGCCGTCGGTGATGGTGTACCAGGGCATCTCCCAGCCCATCCGCGCCTTCAGGCGCGCGATGTCCGCCTGCGGCGCGCGTGAGGCATAGGCGAGGGTGGTGTCGCGAGCGTTCAGATGGGCCAGGTGGGCGACCTGATCGGCGCCCAGGGAGCAGCCGCGGCAGGCGTGCTCGGGCCAGCCGAACACCCCGGGCTCGAAGAAGGCGCGATAGACGATCAACTGACGACGGCCCTCGAACAAATCGAGCAGGCTTACCTTGCCCTTGGGTCCGTCGAACTCGTACTTCTTGTCCAAAGCCAGCCACGGCATTCGCCGGCGTTCGGCGGCCAGCGCGTCACGAGAACGGGTGAAGGCCTTCTCCTTCACGAGCAGCTGCTGGTGCGCGGCCTCCCACTCCTGTTGCGACACGATCGCGGGCGTCTTCATCG